>CAVZRE010000056.1:0-199096 GCA_963777595.1 Terriglobia bacterium | reverse complement strand
GGAGCGTTGGAGGGAACCGGTTTTGCGACTTGAATCCCAGACGAGTTGCACGGCAGTCAGTGCGGGGGCCCAGCTGCCATCGTCTTCGTAGAGCGTTGCGGGAGCCGTTGTTTCGCCATATACATGCACGGTCAAGCGAAACGAGGCGGGATCGCCGGTGTGCAAAGACGGCTCGGCGAGGGGCAATAAGCTACCTGATTTGACGAAAAGAGGAATCTGATGCAGCGGGACGTCCTGTCGAATTTGCCGCTTTCCGGAGTAGCGTTTGCCGGTCCAATAGTCGAACCAATCGCCCTCGGGCAGATAGATATCGCGGGACGGTTCGCCGGCAAAGGCGGGAGCGGCCATGAGGGATTCTCCGATCAGGTACTGGTTGTCGACAACCCAAGTCTTGGGATCGGCGGGGAAGTCCATAACCAGGGCGCGGAACGGAGGCAAACCGTCGCGATGGTAGCGGACGAAGGCCGCGTGGATGTAAGGGATCAGGCGCATGCGAAGCTCCATGACGGAGCGGCATGTGGCCTCTACCTCTTCCCATCCCGGCGAGAATTGACCGGCATTGTTCGCCGCGCGGTTGACCTGCTTCCAGGGCGGATTTTTGATGTACCAGGCATTGATCAGGGCCATGGGAGAGAGCGCGACGGATTGGAGCCTGCGGATCAGGTCCTCGCTGCTCGCGCCATCGCGTAATTCCGGGGTCCAGAGAAGGCCCGAGAAGCCGGCATTGGCGACGCCGCGAACAAATTCTTTGTGATCGTAGAGGTCGCTGTAGAGGACATAGGGATAGGGAGCGGCCAAGGCTCCGGACGAGCGTACGAGGCCGTAGGTACGCTGCTTGCGTTTCTCGAAGACGGCTTGGATCGCATCCTGGTAGCGCTCGCCGAACAGGCTGTGCATCTGCTCGCCGTCGGCTCCGGAGGGGAAGCTGGCGATCTCGGGGAAGGACCAATTCCCGGTGAAGTCGGAGTTGTCGCATTCATCGAGTTTGTAGCCGGAGACCCCGAGCGCGACGTGGGTTTTTTCATGGAAATCGGCGAAGACCTGGCGTGCTTGCGGGTCGATGAAGTCGGGGACGAGTCCACCCCAGACTTCATAGTCACCGGAATGGCCAGCGAGGGCTTGATGAATGGGAGAAGAGGGATGGGTGTAGGCGTGTTCCCACAGATTGAGGTGGTAGTTGTTGTGGGCGAGGTCGGCGACGAGGGCGGCGGGATCAGGGAAATGATCCCCCCAGACGAAGGAGCAGGAGTAGGCGTGGGTTTGCCAGCCGGGCTCGAGGCCGAGGACGTCACAGGGGATGCGGTTGGCGCGGAATTCGGAGGCGAGGCGAAGCACCTCATCTTGCTTATAGTCGGCTTTGACGCGATACCACATGCCGAGTCCCCAGCGAGGAGGTAAGGGTCCTCCTCCGGAGAAAAGATTGTAGCGTTGGACGGCCTGGCGCATGGCGGGTCCGGCGAAGACATAGACGTCGACGCCCTGGGCTTCGGGAACTTCAATCAGGACTTGGGTATGTTCACCGAGATTGGCGCGGCGATATGCGGCGGGGAGGGCGTCTGCGGCGATGAGTGATTTTTCGTTGGGCTGGGGAGTGGAGGCGGCGGTTGTGACGGGCTTCTTGCCGCCGCCGTAGAAGGTGACATAGCGGGCGGTATCGACGAAGACGCCATAGCCGCGCGTCGAGACATAGAAAGGCACGGGGGCATGGGAGTCGCCGGTGTCCATCTTGGGATCGGCATTGACGCGGAGGCGCTTCTTGGTTCCGCGCTGCAAAAAGGATTGGAGTTGGAGTCCGAGACCGTAAGGGGCTTCGTTGGGGGCGAGCGGGATAGCGACGAGACAGCCGCGCAAGGAGGCTGATCCGGTGACAGTGACGGGGCAAGCTGCGACCGGCGGCAAGCGATCGAGGGCTGGGGTCGAAGGGGGATAGTGGCGAGTCGATACTGGGGTTATTTTCTCGGGAGTGCCGAAGGAAAATTTCCAAATGCCGGGAAGGATTTGGGTGGGCTGGGCGGCCGATGCGCGTGCGGGTGATTGTGGGAGCAGGGAGACGCCTGTTCCGGTAGCAGCTATAAATTGGCGTCGGTTCACGTGTCCCACGATAGCGCGATTGTGAGGGGAGGTAATGGCTGACAGGCTGAATTCAGATTGGGGCGAGGCGCGCGTGAGACGAGACCGGCCCTAGATCCGCAACTACAGAGAAATCACGAACGAATCGCTCCTTCGGCGGCAATCTGGCCGGGCGTGACCGCGGATGCGCTCTGGACCATCTTGCGCGCTTCGGCACGAATTTCCGAGAGCCGCGAGGCATATATGACGGAACCAATCAGACAGATCACTCCCCCCGCGGATACTGTCTCGCGGGCGCCGACATGCTCGGCGATGATCCCGGCGGCCATTGAGCCGATCGGCATCATGCCCATATACATCATGGAATAGGCCGAGATGGCGCGGCCGCGAAAACGGTCGGGGGACATCATCTGGATCAAGGTGTTGGTTGAACCGAATTGAATCATGGTCGAGAATCCGACGATGAACAGCAGCGTGGCGGCGATCCAAAAGTTAGGAGCATACCCGAAGGCGATGATTGCGACGCTGAAGACGAGGGCGCCCGCTGCGACCCAGCGAGTGAGTCCCTGGAGTCCACGTTTGGCGGCCATGACCAGCGCGCCGCAGAGTGCTCCGCCGCCGTTGATTCCGAGCAGGACGCCTAAGCCATGTGCACCGGAGTGGAAGATCCGGTCGGCGAAAATCGGCATCAGGATGGAATATTGCTGGCCGGAAACACTGACTACGGCGATCAGCAGCAATAGGGCGCGCATCGGCCGGGCGGAGATGACGAAACGTGCGCCTTCGAGCACGTGCTGCCAGGCGGTGTCTTTGGAATTGTGGATGGTGCGAGGGGTGACGTGCATCAAAAGGAGTCCGGCGATGACGGCGATGTAGCTCACGCCGTTGGCGAAGAAGCACCAGCCTTCGCCGATCCAGGCCACCAGAATGCCGGCGATGGCGGGTCCTATGATGCGGGCGGAGTTGAACATGGAGGAGTTGAGCGCGATGGCGTTGATGAGGTCGGCGCGGCCGACCATTTCCTGGAGGAACGCCTGGCGGGCGGGAATATCGAAGGCGTTGACCACGCCTAACATGGCGGAGAGCACGAAGAGGTGCCAGATCTGGATATGTCCGGTGAGGGTGAGAGCCGCCAGAATGAGGGCGAGGGCCATGGACGCGCTTTGCGTGACGATGATCATGCGATGGCGGTTATAGCGGTCGGCGGCGACCCCGCCGAGCGGAGAGAAGAGGAAGACCGGGATCTGGCTGGAGAAGCCGACCATACCCATGAGGGCGGAGGAGCCTGTGAGACGGTAAACGAGCCACGACTGGGCGACGGTCTGCATCCAGGTGCCGACCAGCGAAATCAGTTGGCCGGCGAAGAAGAGACGAAAGTTGTAGTAGCGGAGCGCACGAAAAGCTTCACGCAGCCGCGGGGAATCGGAATTACCGTCTGCCATCGTGCGGAACTTAGTCCTATTGTCGCAAATGGCGGAGTTCTGTGGTCAGTACGCGAACTGGAGTTTTGTATGTTGAGTGACCGCGCTATACTTAATTCAGGGAAAGGGGGCGCACCGGATTCGACGGGATTGAATCGTTGTGGTGAGGCGTGCCGGGTTCCGAGCTCCCGTAAAACGATCGGAAAAACACAACTGCCAATAACACGCAGTTTGCATACGCTGCTTAATTAGTTAAGCGGTGCGCTCCAGCCGGTGAGCCCATGCGCCGGTGAGTGAGCGTCATTTTATGGGATAGGCTTCAGGCTTCTGTTCGTAGCCGAGGGTCGAGATCAATCGGACTAAGTCCCAGTGCTTCTTAGTCGGTTCTTAGGCTGGGATCGAAAATCACCGAAACGACTACGCACGTAGTCTTGCCATGGCGGGCTTTCTCGGACGCGGGTTCAATTCCCGCCGCCTCCACCAATTTATTTTCAACAACTTAGCGATCCGAAATACAATCAATCGTGCTAACGTGAAACGAACAGGCCACGTGAAGCTTAACTCGGCCACGTTTCGCGTCGTACTAGGGTTGGCTACTCTTTCACTCGTCGCTAATGCCGGAGACGGCAGGCAGCGATTGCAGCTCGTCCGGGAAGGTAACTTGGCCGCCGTCATCCACGAGGTGGCTGGTGCCCCGCCCCACTCCCATTCGATCTCTCAACTTAAGATTTCCGAAGACGACCGCTGGATCGCGGTTGACTTGGTGGCTGGGCATCGTGACGGGCAGTTTGATATTCAGCAGGAACATCATCCGCTTGTGCTCCCGGTCAACTGGAAGACGGGTGAAGCCGAGCAATTTGATTTCGAGTACCGACCGCAGGAGTCTAAGTTTTTTCTTTCCGCTGATGCGGGCATGGTGGCGATCGAGGACGGTGCCACCGTCCGCATAGAGAACCGGCGGGCCCGCTCCTCATGCTCGATATCGTCGCCCAGTCCTTCACATTGGATCGATTTGGGCGGGTTCATCACCGGCGACCTATTTGTCGTTACGCTGTATCGACCCGGCCATCTCGAAAACGAAATTGCACGCTATGAGGTGTTTGACGGCAACTGCAAACTGCGAGATTCCTTGGACCTGTCGGGAGGTGATCCGGCTACCGCCTCGCCACAGGCGGGAGACATATTCCTGCGACGGTACCTGGGTGGAACCCGGTGGGACACCGAACTTATCAAATGGCCGTCCTGGAAACTGGCGAAGAAGTGGCCGTACTGGGCGCGTGGTCTGGCCGCCGACCAAGGTCACGTACTCTGTTTTGAATCTTTGGGCGGCGGCAATAGGAACGCCCCCGTTGAATGTCGCGATCTGTCTAACGGTGCGCCCCTCACACGGAATCCCGTCGTCCACGATGGTTACCCGCTTGCGATTGCTGCGTCGGGTACCGTCGCGGTCGGAAACGACTGGTTCACAATGTGGAAGCCCTTCACAGAGGGAGACTACTGGCGACACGTGAAACACCAAGTGCTCTGGGACTTCCGCAGCGGTCAAGTTTTGGCGAGCTGGGTTCCAAAACTACAGCGGGACAGCGCTGGAAGGGTGGGCGACTTGGCTCTCACAATCCAGCGGATGCCATTTATCTGCGCACTCTCCCACACCGGTACGCTTCTCCTAGAGGGCGGCGACGAGACGATTCGTATATCACGCATCTTAGGCAAATAGTTGGAGTCCCGGGAGAAGTTCCATCGTGCAAAATTGTGCAAAGGTAGGTGGAAATTATCGAATACGTAGAATCCATAGAATAGATGAATCAATAAGTTACGTGTTTTCAGTAGCTACGAAAAGATGCAATTCCCGCCGCCTCCACCAATTTATTTTCAACAACTTACGTGATTTGCTCGCCTTTCATCGTGCCAAATCGTGCTAATCTTTTCTGTCGCGTGATTTTTTTGATCCACCCAACCACGTGATCGTCGCGAAATGGAAAACCCTAAGCTCAGATTTTTGCACTCGGCGAGCACGATGAACCGAGGCAAGCTCGAATACTTCCGACGGCTATCAACGGATGATTTGAAGGCGTCCCTCGCCCCGGTGAGCCAGGCTCCCTAAAGGTCCGAAGCGATGGAACCGTACTTGACGGACACCATCGAGCCAATGTACTCTCTGAACGCGGAGAGAACATCGACCTACTTCCGCGAGAGGTAATTGAGAAAGAACTATGAGGCCAGATCTATTTTGGATTCCCGGACCTTGGAAAGGGAGACTGGCGATATCGGGCCGTCCTCGAGGTGGCGACTGGCTTGACGCTGAAGTGGACGGTTGGCGCGACGGCGGCCTGGATTCTATTCTTTCATTGCTCGAAACGGACGAAGCGGAGCAACTTGGCCTCAAAGACGAGCGCCTTCTAACCGAATCCACCGGGCTTCAATTCCTCTCTTTTCCG
Organism: Terriglobia bacterium; assembly: GCA_963777595.1. Classification (GTDB taxonomy): domain Bacteria; phylum Acidobacteriota; class Terriglobia; order Bryobacterales; family Bryobacteraceae; genus CAVVFX01. The sequence goes on along the minus strand of CAVZRE010000056.1, from coordinate 193,167 downwards.
ATCCCGGACCGTGGCGTACCGCCGTCAACAACCGATGCAATGAGGCTCCTCGCCGAAGTTACGTCGGCGCTAGAGGCGGGGAGGAACGTGGGAGTGCATTGCCGCCAGAGCGTGGGACGCGCGGGACTTATGGCCGCCGGCGCGCTGATAGTAGCGGGGATGGGAGTTCGCCAGGCGGTGGACGCGGTGAGTAAAGCGCGCCGCTTGCAGGTTCCGGAGACCTCCGAGCAGTCTCAATGGCTCAATCGATTAGCGGCCGAGCCTGTAACGTCCAACTCGGTAGCGCGCTGACGTCTTCGTTCGTGCGTCGGTCGAGCATGCCCTGAAGTGCGGCTGGAGCCTTCCGCCATTCACCGCACCGGACAGTTGATGGATGCAATGCTAAATCGGTACACAACCAGGCTGACGCAGTTTGTCTTAACACTGCTATTCTAAAGGTGTCAACGTTCAGGTTTCCTGGTTGCCGGGCCACATCTCCGGCAGTCGGAATTGTTCGCGGGAACGTTGCAACGGCCAAGGGTTGACGCGCCGAACTTGCTGGTGAGCCTATTTTAGAACTTCTGAACGGTTGCCGAAGATGTCTGCCTGGCAGGCAACACGCGCCTTACGCTTGCTGCGCCGCCCTAAATCGCCCGCGCCGCAAAATGCTCGACACCCAGCCAGGAAGATCTGAAGATAATCAATGAAGCATTTCACGGAACTCAAGTCTTTGCTCCGCATTGCGGAACAACCTCGCTAAAAACGAATTCGTCACTCCAACACCCGTCCAGGCGCAGGCCATTCCGCCACTCATGGAAGGCCGCGATGTGGTCGCTACGGCGCAAACCGGCACCGGCAAGACTCTGGCGTTCGCAATTCCTGTCATTGAGGCTCTCGCCGCCGTTCCCCGCAGCAAAGCGATCAAAGTCCTCATCCTCAGCCCCACACGCGAACTTGCCATCCAGATCGATGCAGCATTCAGGCAACTCGCCGAGGGCATGCGCATCCGCACTGCAGTTGTTGTGGGCGGATTGAGCGAGGCCAACCAGTTGCGCGATATCAAGGCCGGCGCCGAAGTGGTAATTGCTACCCCCGGCCGCCTCTGCGACTATCTGGAGCGGCGCGTGATCGATCTTTCCGCTGCCCGCACCGTCGTTCTCGACGAGGCCGATCGTATGCTCGATATGGGTTTCCTGCCCTCTTTGCGAATCATCCTGCAGGAGCTTCCGGCCAAGCGCCAGACGATGCTGTTCTCGGCGACCATCGAGCGATCCGTGGCTTACCTCGTCGACAGTTACGTGCACGAGCCGGTGCGAATCGCAGTTGAAACCTGCACGAAAACGGCCAGCCAGATAGATCTCTTCTGCTACGAAGTCCAGCAAGGTTCCAAATTTGATCTTCTTGTTCATCTGCTGAAGCAGGAGAAGGGTTCTTTCCTGGTTTTCGTGAGCACCAAAGAAGGGGCCGACAGGCTCTGTAAATTTCTGGAGCGCGGGAAATACAAAGTGGCATGCATCCACGGCGACCGCTCGCAGAGCCAGCGTAATCAAGCGCTGCAGGGTTTCAAAGACGGCGTCTACCGCATACTTGTTGCCACCGACGTGGCCGCCCGGGGCATTCACGTGGATGACATCGCGTCATGTCGTGAATTACGATTTGCCACAGGAGCCGGAAAGCTTCATTCATCGCATCGGCCGCACGGGCCGCGCCGGCGCCCGAGGCGCCTCATGGACCTTCGCGGTTCCGCTCGAACGCTCCGAGGTGCGCAACATTGAGACCTTGCTTGGCGCTAAGTTGCAGTATCGCGAACTGCCAGCGTTGCCGCGGCCGATCGGGCTTGTGAGTGATGTTCCGGCATTTCTGGCTTCGATGAGTTCGCGCCAGCCCGCCGGAGGCGAGCCGACGCCCACGGTTACCAGAATTTTCTCCAGCGGTCGCCGCCGTTCCGGCCGCCGCTGAATCGCATGGTGCCTGATCTCCAGCACGGACGTCGGGCCGAGCAGCGTGCCTCCGGATTTGTGCTGGCTGGAGCTTGAAACTCGAGCCACTGAAACGGCGCGGGGGTTTACCGACTCTCGGAGACGGCGGCTCCGGCGGCTTCCGCGAACTCCGGCGGTACGGACTCGACGGCCTTTTCGGGGATCGGCTTGAACGGCATCGGCTTCCCGCAGGATTGGTTGGAGTACTTTGAGACTCGGGCGAAACCGCTTGCCCTACTCCGGACAGCGCGTTGGTCTGACTGTCCTTATCAAGTGGGGCGAGCGTGGTAGATCGTTGAGTGCAGCGACAGCCGTGCCCGAAATGGCCGCCGCCCTTTGCGATCCAACAATCGTTGCTGCACCCGAGCTTGCATGGAGTAGAAAGTCAGGTTGGCACCATGTCTGCGGAGTACGATCGAAAAATTGAGTTGGCAATCCTCGAAATGTTGGCGGAGCGCGGTAGCGGCAAGACGATCTGCCCTTCAGAGGCAGCGCGGCGGATGGCCGAGCGTGCCGGAAGTCCGGAGAGCTGGCGGATTTGGATGAATCGAACGCGAGCCACGGCCAAGTCAATGGTGAGTCGCGGCACCCTTGTCATTCTCCAACGCGGCGAGCGCGTAGACCTGGACGCCGTTCGCGGCCCCGTCAGACTTGGCCTGCCTTGATTGCAGGTCGATGCAAACATGCAGTTCGCGTGTCGAACCAGTGCGCAGAGAAGTGGTCTTCAATGGCCTTTCTGCTGTGATCTTTGACAGCACTTTTATGCGCTGATCTATAGTCATTAGAGGGCGCGTTCATGTTCACTTCAGAAGAGTTGCGACAAGCTAAAATCTTTGCGTGTCTTGACGAGGGCGAATGCGCTCGATTGGCGCACACGATCGCCGATGTGCGGCTCAAGCCGGGGGAATGGCTCTTTCGAGAGGGCGCGCCAGCCTGTTTTTATGTGCTGCTCGAAGGCCGTCTGCGGATAGTTTTAGATGTTCACGGAAAGCAGACCGACTTTGCGGAGTACGAATTCAAGCAGGGCGATTTCCTGGGTGAAGTTCCTCTTCTGATGGGCACTCCGACCTTCGGCTCAGTGCGAGCCCAGACCTCGTGCCGCTTCGCGCGCCTGGACAAGCAGCAGTTTTATCACTTGGTTCGGGGCTCAAAAGAGGCTCGCACCCTCATTCTGGAGACGCTGGGTGAACGGCTTTTGTTGATCCAGCAACGTTCCTTATCTTTACCAACATCGCGGGTGATCATCTTCGGTCGCAACAGGGATGAGGACTGCCATGAGATCCGGGAATTTCTTTCAGCGAACCGTATTCTTTACGAGTGGGTTGATCGTGATGACTATCCGGAACGGGTACCTACCGGCGTCTCCGACGACCGTGATTGCCCGGCCGTAAGTGTTGACGGGCAACTTTTCATAGAACCGCCGACGACGAGGCAGGTTGCGGACGCCTTGCAACTGCAGACCAAGCCTAATCGCGACAGCTATGACGTGGTGATTGTTGGAGCTGGACCGGCCGGTATGGCCGCCGGCGTTTATGGAAGTTCTGAAGGGTTAAAGGTGCTGATTGTCGAGCGCTGTGCCGCAGGCGGGCAAGCAGGAACATCCTCCCGTATCGAAAATTATCTGGGATTTCCTGAGGGCATTTCAGGGGAGGACCTGACCTGGCGCGGATTCAGGCAGGCGACCCAATTCGGCGCGGAAGTTGCGCTGACGCGTTTGGCTGAAAAGCTTACTCCCTGCAGCCGAGGCTATCTCTGCGAGCTCGACGGAGGCCAGTCGGTTTCAGCCCGGGCTGTGGTTTTGGCCACCGGCGTCGACTGGCGTCTGCTGCAAGCGGAGGGCGAAGACCGCCTGTTGGGACGCGGCATATTTTATGGAGCGGCCCGCCACGAGACGGCCAATGTAGTCGGCAAGAACGTCTTCATCGTAGGAGGCGGCAACTCAGCGGGGCAAGCCGCCGTGTTTTTGTCGAACTACGCGGCTGAAGTGAAGGTATTGGTGCGGGGCGAAGGACTGACACTCAGCATGTCGCAGTATCTGATTGATCAGATTGCTTCGAAGGCTAACATCCAGGTGCTCCCCTTTACCCAGGTGGTTTCGGTTAACGGTGAAAATCACCTGGAACGTATCGAGGTTCGCGTGCAAGCGCCGCATGAGACGGAGAAGGTTCTCAGCTATGAAGCCAATGCCTTGTTTGTGATGATCGGCGCCGATGCCAGCACGTCCTGGCTACCAGGCGATTTGGAGCGGGATCCACGCGGCTATATTTGCACCGGGCGCGACCTCACCACCTGGAAACTCGATCGCCACGCGTTCCCCCTGGAGACCAGCCTGCCGGGCGTGTTCGCGGCTGGTGACGTGCGCCACAACTCCATCAAACGAGTATCGAGCGGAGTGGGCGAGGGCAGCATGGCCATCGCCTTCATCCATCAGTACCTGACTTTGTAGGTAGCTTATTGCCCGATCGCGAAGTTGGCGGTGTCGCTGGCGGTGGAGTAAGCGATATCCGGACAGATGAGCGGCAAGAGCTCGATGCCGTGGCAGGCGCCCATCATTTGGCGGCACGCGCCGAAACGCCGCTATTCATCAGAAGCCGATAGAAGGCGATGCCCTCATTGCGCAACGGATCACACTCGTTTACGCTGATGACGGTCGGCGGCAGACCCTCGACATCCTCGCGGGTCGCGAAGCTTGGCCAGGCGAGAGGATTGCGGGCTCTAAAGGCCTCAATGCCGTAGGCCATGGTGGCGCGGTTGTCCCCGAAGTTGAGCACGATGCCCTAATTCTCGATGGAAGACGGGTACTGCGGCTGTGGCCACTCACCAGCGATGTAGGGGACCAGGGAGTAAAGGCCCTGGATCAGGCCGAGTTCCCCATCCTGCTTCAGCTTCATGCCTACTGCGAAGATCAGGTTGCCGCCGCCGCTCTCTCCGGCTACGATGACGCGCCTTGGATCAATGTTGAGGGCGGCTGCGTTGGCGTGTACCCACTTGAGGCCGGTGGGCGGAGAGACGGGAAACGGCGAGGCGCGTTTTGCGAGATCTGGAAGAGTTGCCGGGCAGCGATAAGGGGGCTCCGACACAGATGGCCGTGGTCTATGGTTTACTGGGCGAAACTGACCGAGCGTTCGCTTGTCTGGAAGAAGCCTACCGTTATCGCCAGCCCCTCCTTCTGCTCGCCAGCGTGCAACCCCGAATGGATTGTCTTCGATCGGACCCGCGCCTTCACGACATCCTGGCAAGGTTGAATTTGCTGAATCCCGAGATCGCCTGAGCAGCGGTTCTCAATTCTGCGACGATAGGATCGAAATCGCTATGGACCACGAGTTTCGGATTGCGGCGTTCAATAACAAGTACGCGAGGAACGGCACGACAGCATAGCGGTAGCGGTCGGAACGTTTTTCGTAGAACTCGCTCCGCAGGACGATGAGCGAGCCGATGTAAATGAGGCCGAAAATTCCCATGATGCAAATGCAAATGACGGATGAAAGTTGCGTTCGATTAGGAATGGTTAGCAGTGCGCTCATGACGAGGACGCTGGTGAGATAAATGATCGCAGGCGTGAGGTAAATCCTGCTCTTGGATGCGGGTTTACGCCCCAGCCCCGGCGCAATCGTGATCACAACGAGCAGCAGGCCGAGCAAAGTTGCGGATGCCGCCGAGGTGATCGAAAAGAAGCTGGACCATTGCTGAAGCGGAATCAGTTGTCCTGACATAGCCAACAATTGTAGTTGACACCAGCAGCAGGTTGGTAACAACGGATGGATTTGCGCCCGGGAATGAACAACGATCCGCCTCTACGCCCGCACACCGCTAGACCACCCGGTGATCCCGGACGGATAGCACGCTGATTCGCCTGCTGTCTGAACCGCCGATAGAGTCCGGGACCCATTCACGCCTGCCGCCAAATTGCGTGCTTCGTCCTGACTTACACTTTTTCGCTATTGAACCAGGCGCTCGGCGCGGCAGGAACGTTCTGGTTGTACGCGGCAATCTGTTGGGCGGGATTCGTGTTTGTTTTTGGAGCAGATTGAGGCTAACTCAGCCCCTTCACTTCCCAGCCCTTCCGGTAAGTTCGCCGGACATATTGGTTCGCTTCGGCGTGATCGAAGCGGAGTTTCTTTGCGTCCCATTCCAGGGTAGTGTTGGGGAAGCGCGTCGAGAGCGGTCCCAGAAGCACCGCTTCCGTCAGAGGTCCCGAGTAGTCGAAGCTTGCGGATGTCTTCCCTTTGCCCATCACCGCGTCAACGAATTCATGATAGTGGCTGACGCTTTCGATTTGCGGCATCACGAACCCTGTAAAATCTTTCTCCGGCAGCAGCACGGGCTTGGCGATGTGTTCCAGGAGCATTACGCCCTTGGTTCCGATAAAGATGGAACCTTGCTCGGGGAGCTTTCTTGCTCCTAGTAACGATTGAATCTCTTGGGGAGGTTTGGCGTCGCCGTCGTACCAGGTGACTTTGACGGTCTTCCCCTCTGTGAATGGCGTCCCCGGGAACACGTAGTGGACAATCTCGTTAATCGACCAGTTGCCGCCCGATGGCGGCGGCCCTTCGGAACGAACCGATAGCGGGGCGGTCAGTTGCAGAGAACTGAAAACAGGGTCGTAGATATGGCATCCCATGTCTCCGAAAGTTGCGGTGCCGAAATCGGTGCGTTTGCGCCAGTTAACGGGAGTATAGAGGTCATTGAGGTAGGGGCGCTTACCGGCGGTCCCGAGCCAGAGGTCCCAATTGAGTGTCTCGGGTATGGGATCTGCGCGATCGGGGAGCGGATCCATGTCGCCCCATTTTTTATTTGACCAGGAATGCACTTCCTTGACTTTGCCGATAGCACCCATCTGGATGACCTGAGTGGCTGTTTTGTACTCGCTCTTCGAGTGAACTTGAATGCCCATCTGGGTGACCAGTCTCTTCTTGCGCGCGGACTCAGTCAACCGGCGGACTTCGAACAGGTCGTGGGCCATGGGCTTCTGATCGTAGACCGGCAGCTTATAGGCCATGGAGGTCATGGCAATCGGCGCGTGCATGTGGTCCGGAGTCCCGACGCAGACAGCGTCCAGATTACGGTGCTCTTTTTGTAGCATTTCTCGCCAATCCTGGTAGATTTTGGCGTCGGGGTATTTGGACTTGAGCTTGTCGAGACGCGAAGAGTCCACGTCCGCTACGCAGGTTAGTTTAACGCTGGGATGGGTGCAGAGCATGTCCAGAGTGACGAATGCCATGCCTGCTCCTCCGAAGCTGCCCAGGCGCACGGTGTTGCTGGGCGGGGCGGAGAGGAGGTTGCGTACGAAGAAAGGAGCGGCTACCGCCGCGGTTTGATTTAGGAAAGATCTTCGATTTAATTTGTATTCACTCATTTTGTCCTCTTAGGAACGGCTGCTTCGCAGACGGGCAGACCACAAACAACGATGGGTCTACGGTACGGTTCACTCTAGCCGAATTCTTCGACTCCTCCACGGTTTTTGGGTCCTCGGGCACCCTGTTTTTCTTCCGGCAGCGGTTCTACTTTTGGCCCCGGGGTGCTGCGGCCTTCGGCAAGATATTTGTCTAACAGGGCGGTCAGGCGTTTGACGATCTCGGGATGCTTCTCGTAGAGGTTGTTGGTCTCCGCGAAATCTTCCACTATGTTATACAGCTGGGCCGGCGGCAATGACATATCTTTCGATGGCGGCCCATCGCCTACTCCCCGAACCAGCAGGAGTTTCCACTCTCCCTGGCGAACTCCGAAGGAGCCCCAGGAGGAATGATGAATTACGGCTTCGCGGATCGGTTTGTTGCGCTTCTCGCCGATCAGCGCGGGCAGGATATTGTAACTATCTTCGCCGGCATTGTAGGGCAATTTGGCGCCGACGATCCCGGCGCAAGTCGCCATCAGGTCCGTCAGACAAATCAACTCGTCCGTCCTGGTTCCGGGCTTGATGCGCGCGGGCCAGCGAGCGAGAAAGGGGATGCGATGGCCGCCATCCCAAATGTCGCGCTTATGGCCTCGGAAATGATAAGCGCTGAAATGGTGAAATTCGAGCTTGCGCTCCTCCATTTGTTTTTCGGGACCATTGTCGCTGCACATGATTACCAGCGTGTTTTGTTCCGCTCCGGAACGTTTCACGGCATCGAGAATCTGCTGCGCGGACCAGTCTACTTCGGCGACGAAGGCCCCATAACTGCCCACGCCGGTGATGTCTTTGAACTTATCGCGGGGCACCACGGGAGTGTGAGGCGCGGTAAACGGGACATAGAGGAAGTAAGGTTTGCCCGACTTTGCTTTGGTCCAGTTATCGATCCAACCGACTGTCTTTTCGGTGATGCGGCTGAGCACTTCCTGGTGTTTGAAGCCCGGCGCGATGGGGCCTTTGCGCCAGTTCACGGGGAAGGGCTTGCCTTCCGTGACGGCGTTGGGAATTACCGTGGCGCGATCGTTTTCGAGGTAAGTATAAGGCGGCATGTCGAGCGACGCGGAGATGCCGAAGTAGTAATCGAAACCGAGCGTAGTAGGCCCGTGGGCGAAGGGTTTGGTGAAGTCGACGTTGCTCATGTCGGGTTCAGCTTCTTTGCCATCCTTCGTCACCCAGTCAAGACCCAGGTGCCACTTACCGAAACCTGCCGTCTGATAGCCGTTCTGTTTCATCAACTCGGCAACGGTCAGCCGGTGTTCATTGATGAGGTGCGAGGAGTCCCCGCCTAATACGCCATTCTTCAGCGGGCTGCGGAAGCAGTAGCGGCCGGTCATGACTCCGTAACGCGTGGGAGTGCACACGGCGGAGGGCGCGTGGGCGTCGGTGAAGGTTATGCCTTCCCTGGCCATGCGATCGAGATTGGGCGTCTGGATTTTGGATTCCGGATTGAGACAGCTCAAGTCGCCGTAGCCGAGATCGTCGGCCATGATCCAGATGACGTTTGGCTTACCGGTGTCGGCGCCCCAAGAGTTGGGTAGAGCGGCGGACGCGGCTCCGATTGCGGCGGAGCGCAGGAAATTACGGCGAGTCGTGCTCATGATGAGACATCAGCCAGCTTAGCAAGTTAGCAGGCTACGGATGAGTATGGCGGGATGAACGGCCGTCTTACCGGCGAAATCGCTGATTTGGTGGCGGCAGGAGGTGCCAGGGGCAACTAAAATGTCTTCGCCCCCCATCGACTTTGCGGCTGGAACGAGTTTTCGGTTCGCGATGGCGAGCGAGACGTCGTAGTGATTTTTGTCGTAGCCGAAGGAGCCGGCCATGCCACAACATCCCGCGTCCAGGTCGACCACGGAGGCAGAGGGAATGCGTGCCAGGAGGGCCAACGTCGCGGGCAGCATCCCCATGGATTTCTGATGGCAATGGCCATGGAGGAGAATGCGTCCTGGCCGGGACTTCATGGGGATATCCAAGGTCGCAGCAAATTCATCGAAAAGGATGCAATTGGCAGCTACCGTTTCAGCTTGCTTCTGTGCGGCTCCACGCAACAAGGAGGGAGCGTCTTCTTTGATTGCCGAGAGACAGCTTGGTTCGCAGAAGAGAATTTTCTCTCCTCTCGCGGCGATCGGGTACAGGCCTTCGACCACTTTTTCCGCATGGTCCCGGGCTTCTTTCAGAAGACCTTGGGAGATGAGCGGGCGTCCACAGCAGCCTGGACGCACTACGTTCACGCGACAGCCGCCTTTTTCCAGGACTTCCAGGGCTGCTATGCCGATCTCCGGGTCGTAGTGATTGGTGAAGGTGTCGTTGAAGAGCGAGAGTGGCCGGCAGTCCGAAGGCCTACTCCACGATTCCGAGGGTCGGCTGATCAGCCAACGCTGGAAGGTTTGACGTCTGTACGCGGGGAGGGTTCTGCGATGGTCTATGTCCAGGAGTTGTTCGTTTAGCCAGCGGATCAGCGCGGTATCGTTCAGCCAATTGGCCAGCGGGGCGAACCGGCTGCCCCAGCCGCGAGATGCGGTGCAATATTGCCCAGCGCCCGCGCCCGGAGGGGCGTGCCGTAGCGGCTCCAGTAGTCGGCCAGGAATTCGCTTTTGAAGCGCGCCATGTCGACTCCGACGGGACATTCGGCTTTGCAGGCGCGGCATTCGAGGCACAGGTCGAGGACCTCGAAAGTGCCTTCGTCGCCTAAGCCGGATTCGCCCAGGCGTCCAGCCATGGCAAGGCGCAGGACATTCGCGCGGCCTCGCGTGGTGTGCGCCTCATCGCGCGTCGCCATGTAGGACGGACACATCGTGCCGGCCAGTTTCTTGCGGCATGCGCCGACTCCGCTGCACATCTCGACCGCGCCGCCCATCCCTCCGTACTTCAGTAGTCGAACCAGGTCGCCGGATTGGGCGTTTGGTAGCCCGCGCCGAAACGCAGGTTCGCAGTGATCGGCGGCGGATCGACGATCTTGCCGGGATTGAAAATGCCGAGCGGATCGAAGGTGCGCTTGATTTCGCGGAAGGCGTCATACAATTGGGAACCGAACATCTGCTCCAGAAATGCGCTGCGCACCAGGCCGTCGCCATGCTCGCCGGAAATTGCGCCGCCGAACTCGAGCACGAGGTCCGCCACGTCCTGCGCAATGGCCGCGAACGCCAGGATGCCCTGCTCCGGTCTTCAAGTTGATGACGGGGCGCACGTGCAGGCAGCCGACTGATGCATGCGCGTAGATCCCGGCGGTGGTGCCGTGACGATGGAGAATTTCGAGAAAACGTTCGATATAGTCGCGCAGCTTCTCGGGCGCGACCGCGGTGTCCTCCACGAAGGAGATCGATTTAGCGTCCGCCTTCATCGCCATGGAGAGGCCGAGCGAAGCTTCGCGCAGGCTCCAGATCTTGCGCCTGCGCGGCGGGATCGGTTTCGGACGCGATAGGAATAGCCGAGGCTGCGCGCACGCAGATCCTGTTCGAGAGCCTGGAGACGCGGCGGCAGTTCCTCCTTACGGTCGGCGTAGAACTCGACGCACAGGGTCGCGGCCGGATCGCCTTCGATAAAGGTTCTGCGGATGCGATCGAGGTTCAGGTTCTGCCGCGTGTAGTCGAGGATGGATTTGTCCATGACCTCGACCGCGGAAGGTTGATGTCGAAGAATGACGGGAGTGGCGGCTAGCGATTCCAGCAGATCGGAGAACGGCGATCACCATTACGGCCTTGGCCTTGGGTAACGGCACGAGGCGGAGTTTGGCTTCGAGAATGATGCCCAGCGTGCCTTCGGAGCCGACGATCATCTTCGCCAGATTGACGGATTTGGCCGGATCGGCAAATTCGTCGAGATTGTAGCCGGCGACGCGGCGCAGGATTTTGGGATAACGGCGGTCGATCTCGGCGGCATGCTGCTGCGCGAGGCCGAGTACGGTGCGATAACAGGCGGCTTCGAGCGTTTCCCCGGTGGGAACCTCGTCGCGCGGGATCTCCCGAAAATGCACGATGCTGCCGTCCGACAGCGCGACCGTCTGCTCCAGGACGTGGTCGATCGTTTTGCCGTAGAGTACGCTGCGCGCGCCGCTGGAGTTATTGGCCATCATGCCGCCGACGGTGGCGCGGCTGGCGGTGGAGATGTCCGGCGCGAAGCGAAGTCCGAGTGGGGCGAGGTGCGCGTTCAGCTCATCGAGCACGATGCCGGGCTCGACGCGCACCCAAAGTTGTTCCGCATTCACTTCCAGAATGCGGTTGCAATATTTCGAGACATCGATCTGAATGCCTTCGCCGATCGCCTGGCCGGCTTGGGATGTGCCTCCTCCGCGCATGGTAAGGGGCACGCGATGACGCCGGCAGATATCGAGCGTGCGCAGGATATCCTGGCGGTGCTTCGGGATGACTACGCCGGCCGGCTGAATTTGATAGATGCTGGCGTCGGTGGAATAGAGGGCGCGAGAGATGGCATCGAAGCGAACTTCGCCTTCGAGCTGCGTTTCGAGGTCGCGACGCAAAGCCGCTGTGCTGCCGGTTTGGATCGCGACCAGATTCATCTTGCCTGCTCGGTTAAATATTCGAGTGCCGCTTGCACGCCGCCTTTGCGATGCGGAACTCCGGCGAGGGCGAGTCCCATCTCGACTCCGGAAAGGGCACCGGCGAGGGTGAGGTCATTCAGGCTGCCGAGATGACCGATGCGGAAAACGCGGCCGGCGAGTTTGCCGAGTCCCGCGCCGAGAGACAGGTTGAACTTCTGCAGCATGACCGAGCGAATCGCGGCTTCATTAAAGCCGTCCGGAACCATTACGGCAGTGAGCGCGCTGCTGCATTTCGCGGGATCGAGCGGGACCATTTCAAGACCCCAGGTCCGAACGGCGCGACGCGTCGCTTCCGCGAAGCGTTTATGGCGGCAGAACACGTTTTCGAGGCCTTCTTCCGCCAACATTTTTTGCGCTTCCTGCAGGCCGAATAACAAATTAGTGGCCGGCGTGTAGGGGAAAAAACCTTTGGCGTTTTGTTCCAGCATATCGTCCCACCGCCAGAAACTTCTAGGCATCCTGGCAGTCTTGCCGGCCTCCAGTGCTTTGGCGCTGACAGCATTGAAGGCGAGGCCGGGAGGCAACATCATGCCCTTCTGCGAGCCTCCGATGGCAACATCCACTCCCCATTCGTCGTGACGATAATCCATGGCTGCGAGGGATGATACGGTATCGACCATCAGCAGGGCTGGGTGATGAGCGTCGTCGAGGGTGCGGCGAACTGCCGGTATGTCGTTGGCGACTCCGCTGGAAGTTTCGCTGTGGACGACCATGACGGCTTTGATCTGATGATCGCGATCGTTCTCGAGCCGGGCGGCGAGACTTGCGACTTCCACTCCGACTCTCCAATCGCTCTCGACGAGATCCACGTCAAGGCCGAGATTGCGCGCGGCCCTGGCCCACAACGTGGCGAACTGGCCGGTGTCGAAGGCCAGCACTTTGTCGCCGGGGCTGAGGGTATTCATCAGCGCCGCTTCCCAGGCGCCGGTGCCGGAGGCAGGATAGATCATCACCGGGTTTACGGTCTGGTAGATGGTTTTCATGCCCTCCAGACAGATTTTTGCGAGTTCGGCGAACTCAGGTCCGCGATGGTCGATCGTCGGACGATCGATCGCGCGTAAGATACGGTCCGGCACATTGGTCGGACCAGGAATTTGCAGGAAATGCCTGCCGGGTTGAAATGACATCGAGGTTGCTCTCCTCCAGTTTCGCGCGAGTGGCGGAGACTGGTTACAAAGCGGTCGGGCGGGCGCAGTGATCGAACAGCAACTGCCACTCCGCGAGTTGGACGCGACGCAGCAGCATTTCGCGCTCCGAGCCGGGATGCCGGCGCGCATCTTCGCAGGCATCGATGAATGCGGAAGGGTCCCAAGAGGGTCCGGATGCGTAGCCGAGGGAGTGGGCCGCATCGCGCAAGGCGGGGAAGATGGGATGCTTGCCGACGCGTCCGAACCAGTAGGCGGAATTGCCGGCGTCGGGTTCCTGCCGATGCATGATGCCGTGCCAGAAGCTGCCGTCCGGAGTGTCCAAATTCTGCGCGATGGTATGCGATTCATCGAGACACGAGAAGTAGAGCCAGAGGCCGGCCATGGCGGCGTCAGGGAAACGAGAAGCCGAAAACAGTTCGCGCGGATGCGAGGCTTTGAGCATTTTGTATGCCTCCGGCGAAGAACAGGTTCCGTGGTGCAACGGCATCAGCCGCTCGCCGGCGCCGTCGAGCGCGAGGATTTCCGCCACGCGCGTTGTGTAATCTGCGGAGCTGAACATGCAGATTATGATACACGTCCCTGATAACATGCTGACTTGAGCATGACGAGACGAACTCTGCTTCTCTCTGCGTCCGCGCTGGCTGCTGTGCGAGCCGCGGACGATGGCCTGATTCCGGTAAAGGTCAAACGCAAACCCACCGATGAGTGGAAGATCATGCCGGCGCGCGATATCCAGCATGTCAGTGGATTTCAGCCGGGAGTCAAGAAAGTCCGGGTGAGCCAATATGGCGGCAGGCTGGACCGGCGCGTGGACGCCGCGGGTTTCTTCCGCGCCGTGGAGAACAAAGGCCGGTGGTGGCTCGCGGATCCGGAAGGTTTTCTCTATCTGAAAGCGGGAGTGGCGACCGTGGGACCGGGCAGTTCCGCGGTCAATCGCGCGGCGCTCAAAGAGCAGTTCGGCACGCCCGGGAGGTGGGCCGAAGCGACCGTGAAGTTGCTGCGTGAAAATGGCTTCAACGGCGCCGGAGCATGGTCTTCCGTGGATCTGCTGCGCGCCACACCGGACCGCCTGGTCTACACGCAGATCTGGAATTTCATGTCTGCCTTCGGAAAGCAGAAGAAGCTGACTTTTCAACAGTCAGGACACACGGGCTATGCGGGCGATTGCATTCCGGTATTCCATCCGGAGTTTGAAAGTTTTTGTGACGAATATGCGCGGCAGCTGAGCGCCACGAAAGAGGATCCGTGGCTGCTCGGCCACTTCTCCGATAACGAAATGCCGGCTCCCGCGGATCTGCTGGATCGGGCCCTGAAGCTCGATGCGGCGAATCCGGCGCTGGCTCCCACAGCGGAGTACGCGAACAAGTGGCTGGCCGGTCAAAAGCCGACTCCACAACTCAATGACGCGTTCCGTGAGCATGTCTTCGACCGGTATTTCGAGATCACCACGAAGGCGATCCGGAAGCACGATCCCAACCATTTGTGCCTCGGTTCGCGATTGAACGCCGGTGCGGTGACCAGTCCGGGAATCCTTCGGGCGGCGGGAAAGCACTTGGATGTCGTCGCGATGAATATTTATCGAGTCTGGAGCCCTGGGCCGGACCTGTTCGAACTATGGCGCGGCAAGCCCATGATGGTGACCGAGTTCTATGCCAAGGGCGAGGACTCCGGTTACAAAAATACGACCGGCGCCGGCTGGCTGGTGCCTACTCAGCGGGACAGGGCGCTTTTCTACCAGAATTTCCTGCTCGGAATGATGGAGTCGAAGGTCTGCGTGGGTTGGGATTGGTTCAAATATATGGATAACGATCCCGAAGATCTGTCGACCGATCCGTCCAACCGGGATTCGAACAAAGGGATCGTGACGATTCGCTATAAGCCGTATGCGGGGCTGGTGGACGGGATGCGGGAGTTCAATCGCGAAATCTATCCTCTCGCGGATCACTTCGATCGGGTTTGAGGGACGCACTCGCGAGCTACAGACAGCGGAAATGATCGTTTATCCAACGGAACTCTTGACACCGGTCCTATTTGGCCGTCAAACTACAGGATCAAGAAACTTTAACAAAAACCTCACGGGAAATGGGTGTAGCCCGAGAGGTTTTTTGCATTCGTGGGTTTAAGCACATATGAGCAGTGCCTCACCAGAGGATCGGTCTGCGCCGTCCGGGGGCCAAAAATATATCTACGCGTCACTACTGATCCTGCTGGCCGCTGGAGGAGCGATCTATTTTCGCCTGACGACCAGGCTTACTGCTTTCGCTTCAACGGCATCGAGAGACAAGATGGAAGCGGTGCGCGTCCAGACGGTGTCACTGGGCAAGATCGAGGAGACAATCCGGCTGACCGGCACGATTGGCGCGGAACGTTTTCAACTGGTGCAAGCTCCGCAGCTGCGCGGCATTCGCGGGGCCGGCACAACCCTAGGGAATGTGGCCACGACGACAACGCCGTCGAGCGTCCCGACTTTCACGCCGCCTACCGGTTCGGCGCTCGCGGGAGCCGGTAACCGTTTCAGCGACCGCAAAGGGGAGCCGCCGCCGCCCTCCACGCCTTATACTCCCCCCTCAACGGCCGGCTCGGTTTATAACAGCCTGGTGTCGACCGCGAGTTTGCGCGGCGCCGGTGACAGCGACTTCAATCTGACGATTCTAAAACTGGCAGAACCAGGGACGCACGTCAAGCGGGGGGATGTGATTGCCGAGTTCGACCGGCAGATTCAACTTCTGCGGCTGGACGATTACCAGGATACGGTGAAGCAACTCGACGACAATATCGAAAAAATGCGGTCGGACCTGCAGAGTATCCGCAAGGCGCACGACCATATCATTTTCGCGGCCAAATCCGATTATGAGAAGGCGCAACTGGACGTGAAAACTGCGCCGGTGCGATCGGCAAACGAGGCTGAGGGACTGAAGCTCAACATGGAGGAAGCCAAGGCGCGCTACGAGCAACTGTTGAAAGAAGTCAAGCTGCTGGAGAATTCGCAGACTGCGCAGTTGAACGCGGCGCAGATTGATCGCGACCAGGGCAAGATGGAACTCGAACGAGCGCAGCACAATGTGGATCTGATGGTGGTGCGCGCTCCCATGGACGGAGTGGTAGTGTTGCAGACCATCTATCGCGGCGGCGACATGGGTCCGGCACAACAGGGCGATCAGCTTTATTCGGGGCGAGCTTTCATGCAGGTGATCGACCCCCGCTCGATGCTGCTCAACGCATCGGTCAATCAGGTGGACGGCGAGCGAATCCGGATCGGGATGAAAGCCAAAGTCCATCTGGACGCATACCCGGCGCTCGAATTTCCCGGACGCGTGGTTGGAATCAACGCGCTCTCCAAGACCAGCTACCGCCGGCCGAATTTCAAGGGCGACATTGATGTGCGGGTCAAGATCGACGCCATTGACGAGAACGTAATTCCTGATATTTCCGGCAGTGCGGATCTCGTGCTGGACTCGGAAGAAAAAGCGGTGATTGCGCCCTTGAACGCATTATTTTTCGACAACGCGGACCATGCGCCGTTCGTGTATTTGCAGACGCCCGCCGGCTGGGTACGCCGGGGGGTTGCCGTGGGTCTGCGCAACAATACTCACGCGGGGATCCGGTCGGGACTCTCGAATGGTGACGTCGTCGCGCTGTCACAACCGGCGACATCGCAACTTGCGGTGCCAGAGCAGGACGGGAAACCCTAGCATTCAATGGCATCCAAAGACCTGAAACTCAAACAACGCATCGGACGCCCGCCATGGTCGGGACGCAAGAAGGCCGCGGCTTGGATCGCCGGCCTGGGAGCTTTCACGGGGGCTGCGTGGGCTACCTGGCATTACACCGGAACCACTCCTGTCGACGTCGCGGTGGCGCGGGTTCGAAAAGGCGATTTTGTGGTGAGCATCAAGGCGCGCGGCGAAATCCGCAGCACGCGATCGAAGACCATCGTGGCGCCGCAGGTCCCCGACCCCCGGATTGTCAAGCTGGCCGAATCGGGCAGGCCGGTAAAAAAAGGCGAGGTCGTCATCGAGTTCGACGCAGTGCAGCAGGAGCAGAATTACCTGGACAAGACGACGGGCGTGCGGGGAGTCGACAGCGAAATCGTGCAGTTGAAGGCGTCGCAAAAGATGGATGACGAGTCCGACCGGATCAACCTGCTGCAATCGCAATACAACGTGGAGCGGGCCAAGTTGGAGGCGAGCAAGGCTGAGATTCTTTCCGAGATCGAAGGCGCTAAGGACCGCATCGATGTCGATGTGTCCAAGGGCGATCTGGTGCGGGTGCAGAAAACTCTCGGTGCACGCGAAGTGGCCCATGAGGCCGACGATGAGCGCCTGGCGCAAAAGAAGGACAAGACCGTGCGCGACATGCAGACGGCGCAGCAATACATGACGCTGATGAAGGTGCATGCTCCGAGCGACGGCATCTTCAATATTCTGCCCAATTTCAGGGCAGGCGGATCTTTCGGTCAATCACCACCGCCGTTCAAGGAAGGGGACAGAGCCTGGACGGGCGCGGCCATCGCCGAGATTCCGGACCTGAGTGAGATGCGCATCGAACTGATGCTGGAAGAAGTGGATCGCGGCAAGCTCAAGCTTGGCCAACCGATGTTGATCATCGTGGATGCGATTCCAGAGAAGGAATTTCGCGCGACTCTGGATTGGATCAGCCCGATCGCTTCGCTGGTCTTTCGGACCTATCCGCCGGAGAAACTGTTTCCGGCACGGGCGACGCTGAAAAATCTGGATCCGAGGCTGCGTCCCGGGATGAGCGCGTCGGCGCAGATTGTGGTGGAGCGGCAGCCGTCCGTGTTGTTGATTCCCACGAGAGCGAGTTTTCTGCTCAATGGCAAACCGGCGGTCTACATCCAGCAGGGCCAGAGCTTCAGCACGCGGAACATTCAGGTGGGACGGCGCAGCGACGAGGATATCGTGGTCACTGGGGGGTTAAAGGAAGGCGAACTGGTAACGCTCGAGTCTCCTGCCGATGCCGCGAAACGGACGAGGAAAAAACTGTGAGCGCGTCCATATGTGGCAGGCTTCGATCTGCCGGCTGCAACATCCCCCACAACGCTAGCAGCCTGTGGCAGAAGTCAACGCAGGCCAAAGGCCTACTCCACAAGGCTTGCAAGCCATTGATTCTTCTTTGTGGAGTAGGCGTTTTCGCCTGCTCCTGGCCGTTGGAGAGACTTCTGCCACAGGCCGCTAGTCTCAAAGGAGGCCACTGCCGATGAAGAAACTCGTCATCCGCCTGCTTGGGCTGGCCATTCTTTTGGGACTGGCTTACGGCGGCTACGCGCTCTATAACTCGCTGCCCAAACATGCTCAACTGCTGCCGACGGCCAAGGCTAAGTTTGGCGACGTGGTGATCAAGGCCTATACGCGCGGTGAATTGCGCGCCGCACGGTCCATTACGTTGGTAGCTCCCAATCTTTTTTCCACGGTCCAGGTCACGCGGATCGCTCCCATGGGAAGTTTTGCGCACGAAAAAGATCTGGTGGTCGAGTTTGATGATTCAGAACGCCGCGCCCAGCTTGACGAAACCGAACTCGAAGTGCAGCAGACTGAAGAGACCATCAAACAGGCCGAGGCGGATCTTGCTATCCGCAACAACCAGGATCAGGTGGATTTCTTGAAAGCGCGCTACGCCGTTCGCCGGGCCGAACTGGACGTCAAGACAAATCCTTTGTTATCGGAAATCGACCGCAAGAAAAACCTGCTCGCGCTCGACGAGGCCAAACGGCGGCTGGTGCAACTGCAGAGTGATATCAAATCGAGGCAGGAACAGGCCGAGGCGCAAATCGACTCCATGCGCGAGCAGCGGCGGCGGAGCCTGATCGATGTGGTGCGGGAGAAGCAGAGAATCGCCCAATCGAAAATGCTCGCCCCCATGGCGGGGCTTGTCGCGGTGCGGCAGAATCGCGCGACCGATTTCTATTTCCCCGGCATGCAGCTTCCCGATATCCACGAAGGCGATACGCTTCGTCCCGGCATTCCGGTCGCAGACATTTTAGATCTTTCTGAACTCGAAATCCTGGCGCGAGTGGGCGAACTGGATCGCGCCAATTTGCATGAAAGCCAGGAGGTCAGTATTACGCTGGACTCCGTTCCGGAAAAGAGATTCCGCGGCACGATCAAGACCATGAGCGGCATGGCCAGTTCCGCCGTCTTCAGCGGCGATCCGGCTAAGAAATTCGACGTAGTGTTCGCCATCGACATGAAGCAATTGATGACGGGCCTGGGAGCCAGTCCCGAACAGATCCGAATGACTCTCGAAACAGCCGCTCGCAATGCCGGGCATCCGCCGATCACGACACCCGAATTTACTTTGCCTGCGCCACCCTCCGCGGGCGGTGCGGCTAAAAAGTCCCGCGCGAAAGACGACGATCTCTCAGCCTATGTGAATGCCAGCAATGTTTTCGGGAGTGACGACGAGCGCGCGCGAGCCAAACTTCCACCGCCTCCGGAGGAAGATTCGCAATTGAGCGTGCTGCTGCGCCCGGGTTTGCTGGCGGATGTCGAGATTTTCGTCGAAAAGATTCCCAATGCGATTTCGGTTCCCAACCAGGCGGTCCTCGAAAAGGATGGCCGCCAGTTTGTTTATGTCCAGGAGAACGGACGGTTCGAACCGCGCTTTGTGAAGATTGCCCGCCGCAGTGAATCGGTCACGGTGATCGCCGATAATTTGAAAGCCGGCGAAATCGTTTCCTTAGGCGATCCGTTTGCGAAGAACGAATCCGGATCGAATTCGAAGAAGAGCGGCGCCGTCAGCATGCCCCGCCGCCGGAGGTTCGAAATAGATGGATTTCTCCGGCATTCTTCCTGAAGTGCAGATGGGCCTGGCGAGCCTGTTCGCGCACAAGCTCCGCAGCCTGCTCACCATGCTCGGCATGATCTTCGGCGTGGGCGCGGTGGTGGCGATGCTGTCGATCACCGCGGGCGCGCAGAAAGAGATGATGTCCTTCATCGACCAACTGGGCGTCAACAACATCATCATCGAAGCGCACGAAGCCATGGACCGGAATACTCTGCAACAGGTTCGCGCGAAATCGCCGGGGCTGACGTTCCGCGACTATCGGGCGATCACGGAAAATACGGCAGGCATCGAAGCGATCACGCCGCGCAAAAGGTTTAAGCCTACGCGTGTCCTCCCGAAAACGGCTCTGGAGCTGCCGACTCTGATCGGCGTGCTGCCTAACTTCGTCGACATCAACAGTCTAAAACTGGTCGCGGGGCGTTTCTTCAACGATGAAGACAACCTTCGCTCCGCTCCGGTTTGCGTGCTGGGTGAGACTGCGAAAGTGAATCTTCTCGGTTACGACGACGCGATAGGGAAATACGTGAAGGTGAATGAAGTCTGGCTGCAGGTGATTGGCGTGCTGACGCCGCAGGCCGGCGCGGATGCCGATTCGGAAAACGTGCAGGCGCTGAACCGGAACAACACGATCATCGCTCCGCTGAATACCGTGATGCGCCGTTTTGAGGATAGCAACAGTTATCTCAAAGACGAGATCGACGGAATCTATATCAAGGTTTCGCCCAACACGGATTCAGTAGAGACCTCCAATGTTGTCCGCGCAATTCTTGAATGCGACGCACAAGGATGCGGGAGACTTCACCGTCATCGTGCCGGCGGGTCTGCTCGAAGAACGGCGGAGAACGCAATTCATTTTTAGCGTGGTGATGATCTGTATAGCGGGCATTTCGCTGCTGGTGGGCGGCATCGGGATCATGAACATCATGCTCGCGACGGTGCTCGAGCGGACGCGCGAGATCGGCATCCGGCGCGCGATCGGGGCACGCCAGTCCGACATTGTTCGTCAGTTTTTGACTGAAGCCGTGCTCATCTCGATTGCCGGCGGCTTGATCGGCATCGCGTGCGGATTCACGTTGTCGCGGATTATCGCCACGGCCGCTGGATGGTCGACCGTGGTCACGGCCTCGTCGATTGCGATTGCGTTCGGCGTTTCGGTTTTCATTGGGCTGCTGTTTGGCAGCTATCCCGCCGTGCAGGCGGCAAAACTGGATCCCATTGAGGCGATCCGCTACGAGTAGATATCGACCCCCATGGTTTCTTCGCACAGAATCGATTTCGGAATAGCAACGGCGGCTCGCCGGCGCGCGGCGCGGCGAATATCACAGACTGAAGTCTGGGTTGCGGCTGCCTTCTTTCTCACGTTTGGCGGGGCGACCGCTTTGGCGCAGGTGAATTCGTTTCCCAAGCCGAGCTATTTCCGCGAGAGTTTCGCCCGGCCCGCGACTTACGTCGAACTGGCGCCGCCGGTTCGCCTGCAGGATTTCGTGGTGCAAGGCAGAGACGGCAAGATGCTGGAGTTGTCCCTGCGGGATTATCTGTCGCTGGTCATGTCAAACAACCTCGATATTGCGATCGAGCGGCTTACCCTGGTTACTGCGGAGGACGCCATTCTACGGTCGTTCTCGGTGTTCGATCCCAAAGCCTCGGCTTCGTGGAGTTCTTCGCGATCCAAGTCGCCGGTCAGCAGTTTGCTCGACGTCGGACAGGTCAGCGGGGCCGGTCCGGGTTCGACCGCACTCTCCACCATCGCGCTCGATACGCTGCGGCAGCCGGCCAATTTTACCTGGAGCCAACTGCTCCCCGAAGGAACGTTATACAGCGCTTCTTTCACGGCGACGAAACTCAATACCAGCAGCGGTTCCGTGACGTTCAATCCTTCGTTGAACGCAGCTCTTTCGGTAAGCTTTTCGCAGCCGTTGCTGCGCAATCGCGGCAGTTATGTGAATCGCCTGCCGATCATCATTGCGCGCGGCAATCTCCGCCAGACCCACTATCAGCTGCGCGATAGAATTCTGCAGAATATACAGGACGCGGAGAATGCGTATTGGGATGTCGAACTGGCCCACGCCAATCTACGAGTGCAGGAAGAGGCGCTAAAACTGGCGCAGGAGGCGCTGAAGCGCGCGCAACAGGAACTCGATTTGGGCGCAATGTCGCCGCTCGATATTTACAATCCCCAGCAACAGCAGGCAACCGCCGAGATCGCGGTTTCGCAGGCTCGATTTTCGCTGCAGCAGGTGGAGTACGCGCTGCGCCAAAAGATCGCCGCCGACCTCGATCCGGAAGTTCGGAATCTTGCCGATTCATCTGACCGAGTCGGTCGAGCCGCCGGAAACCCAGGCGGCGATTAACCGGGACATTGCGATCGAGAAAGCGCTGCGGCTGAGGCCGGATCTGGAGGCTTACCGGGTGGCCCTCGACGTGGATGACCTTCAGATCGAGCAGGCTGCCAATCAACTGCGACCCGATCTGGAACTTACCGGCAACTATACCCTGCAAGGACTGGGAGGGATTTACAACTACACGACGCCCTACGGCAGCATTGCTTCCCTCCCGGGCGGTTTCGGCGATGCGCTCTCGCAAGTTTTCGGATTCGGCTATCCGATTTACACGTTCGGCTTGACGCTCAACCTGCCGATCCGCAACCGGTCTGCGTCAGCTAATTATGCCGACACCGATCGTAAGTAAGAAATCGGACGCGTTGACTGCGCGGCGCACCGAACAGCAAGTCCGGCTGGATGTGCTGAATGCCATCAGCCAGACCGAAGCGGCGAAGAATAGCGTCCGGCTGGCCAAAGTCGCCAAAGATTTCTCGCAAAAGTATCTGGACGCCGAAGAGAAGAAGTACGAATTAGGAACCGCCACCATCTTCTTCGTCTTGCAAGCTCAGAACGCGCTGGTGAATGCGGATTCGGCGATGGTGCAGAACGAAATCACCTACCGGCGGAATCTGCTGAACCTCTTGCGCAAGACCGGCGAGTTGCTGGAAGAACGCGGAATCACGATACAGTAGGAAGTCGCTGCTCATGGGCCGTATTCGCATTCTTCCTGACGTTGTCGCCAATAAAATCGCCGCGGGCGAAGTGGTCGAGCGTCCGGCGTCGGCTGTGAAAGAACTGCTGGAAAACTCGCTCGACGCGGGCGGCAACGACTTTCGCATCGAGGTGGAGAACGCGGGCCGGCGCCTCATCCGCATTCGCGACAACGGCTGCGGCATGCTGCGCGACGATGCGCTGCTGGCCTTCGAACGCCACGCCACCAGCAAGCTGCACGACGTCAAGGATCTCGACGAGATCGCGACGCTCGGCTTTCGCGGCGAGGCGCTGCCGTCGATCGGGTCGGTCTCGCGGCTGCTGCTCGAGACGCGTTCGGCGGACGAGACCACCGGGACGCGCGTGGAAGTCGCGGGCGGCAAGATTCTGCGCTGCGACGAGATCGCCGCGACTCCGGGCACGGTGATCACCGTGCGCGATCTGTTCTTCAACGTTCCGGCGCGCAAGAAATTTCTGCGGTCGGAACAGACCGAACTGGCCCACATCGCGTCGCTGGTCACGCATTACAGCCTGGCGCATCCGGACAAGACGTTCGAACTGCTGAACGGCGCGGCGACGTTGCTGCATGTCACGCCCGTGGAGACGTTGCGCGAGCGCGTGTTTCAGGTGTTCGGCAGCCAGGCGCTGGACGATCTCATCGATCTAGGAGAGCGGTCTCGCGAGGTGGCGGAAGCGGACGAGCCAGTGCGCGTTTATACGCTGAACGGCTTTGTTTCGCGCCCGCAGGTGCAGAAGAACAATCGCAACTCGATCTATATTTTCGTCAATGGCCGGCTGATTCGCGACCGGCTGCTGATGCACGCGATCGGCTCGGCGTATCACAACCTGATCCCGCCGGCCTGTTATCCGTTCGCGCTGTTGTTCCTGCATTGCGATCCGGCGGAAGTGGACGTGAATGTCCATCCGTCGAAGACCGAGGTGCGATTCCGCCATGGTTCGATCGTGCATGATTTCGTGCGTGACGCGATCCGCGAGACGGTTGATGGAGACGCGGCCTGCGCCAAGTTTTCCGCCGAGTCCGCAGCCGGCCGCCACGCTGCCGTATTCGGAGTTTTCTCAAATGATGCAGGAGGACGGAGCCGCGCCGACGTTCACGCTGCGTCCGGAGGCCGGCCCTGCGCCGCGATTCGATTTCAGCGATGTGCTGCCGCCGGAACCGGTTGGCACGTCCTCGTCTGCAACGGGTTTACGGCTGCGCGTGCCGGATACGCATGGTGCTTTTCCCGATGGAGCCACAGCGTCGCCGTCGTCGTCCTCGCTCACCGATCTCAGCGATCTTCGTCCGCTCGGCCAGATTCACGACAGCTTTATCATTGCAGCAGGCCGCGACGGTCTCTGGATCATCGATCAGCACGTCGCGCACGAGCGCATCCTGTTCGAGAAAGTGTTAAAGCAGCGCGCGGCCGGCCGCGTCGAACAGCAGCGACTGCTGATGCCCATGATTCTGCAATTGACCCAGGCGCAACAGATCGAATACGCGCGGATCGCCGACGAGCTGAACGCCACCGGGTTCGAGACCGAGCCGTTTGGCCAGCGAACGATCGCAGTGAAAGCCGCACCGGCTGCGATCGGCGTCGGGGACCTAGAGCGCGTGATCTACGAAATTCTGGAGATCGCCGAGCAGGAGTTGCGCAAGGTTTCGATCGACGATCTGCGGCGGGGAATTGCCGCTTCACTGGCCTGCCGTGCCGCAATCAAAATCAACACGCGGCTCGATCAGAATAAGATGAACTGGCTGATCACTTCCCTCGCAGCGACGGAATATCCGATGTCCTGTCCGCATGGCCGGCCCATCGCGCTGCATTATCCTACGCGAGACATCCTCAAGGCCTTCCACCGGATTTGAGCGAACGCGGCCACGCCTCCGAAAGAGATGTTATCGACCGGAGCGTCGGCCGGCGCGCGCTCGCCTGGTTCCCGGCAGACCGCGAACGAGCATGGTTTGCGGGACGGCGAAAAGCACGGACTGAAATCTGTATTCGGTAAGACTGACAGACTAAAGTCCGTCACACAAGGTCTTGCAGGATTTGCTTCATGCGCTCGGCGGCTGCGGCATCGCCTCCATAGCGCAGCGCGTTATAGCATTCGGTGAACTCCACGACGACACCGTCCGGAGCGCCTTGCTTGATCGTGGCGGCGAACTCGCATGGCGTAAACCAGGCCGGTTTCTGGTATCCGCGCCTCTTCATGATGCGGAGCATGTGTTCATAAAGGATGGCGGCGTCTGCCGGCCTGGCGCGATCGGGCCGGATCCGCCGCACCTGCCAGACCGATCTCATACGCTCCAGCCATGACCGTCCAAACGCGGCCAGCAGGCCTATGACGCCTGCCAGGAGAATTGCAGGCGGCAGCCAGGTGGTCACAAGCGCGCGGTCGAAATGGGGCAGGTGCGCCCGCCCGGGATGCCATAGCCACGTTAAGTCGCGCAGACCCAATTCGATGCTGGCGCCCAAAAGAAACTGACGCGCAAGGTCGTAGTTCAGAACCCACTCCTGCCAGAAGGTGTCGGCTGCGTCAAGGTAGTAGCCGATGGTGGTCAGCAGCGTCGGCGAAGAGGGCAGCGGCGCGGATGGAGTGGGATCGAAGGTCTTCCAGCCGCGGCCATCCACATAGGCTTCTACCCAACTATGAGCGTCGGAGGCGCGCACCATATAGAGGTCGGATACGGGATTGTAGGTGTCGCCGGCAAAACCGTTCACAACGCGGGAAGGTATGCCCTGAGTCCGCAGCATCACTGCCATGGAAGAAGCGAAATATTCGCAATGGCCCTGCTTGCGTTGGAAGAGAAAGTCGGCGAGCGGATCCTTCGATTCGACGGCCGGCAGTTTCAGAGTGTAAGAGTAATCGCGGCGAAGATGATGCTCGAGCGACCGGGAACGCTCGAAATCGCTGCCTTCCCCCATCAGTTTCCGGCCTAGCGCAGGAATGCGGGGGTCGAGCCTCGGGAGTTGCAGGTACTGCTCGCGCTCCTGCGGAGTCAGCCTGCCGCCGGGCGCAAAGGCTGTCGACAGGGCGCTCGACACCTCATAGCGCACGGCATCGGACGGGATGAAACCCAACCGGTAAGCGCCTCCTTCCGTCTGGTAAAGTTGCGGCACGCCGACGTTCAGGAATTCCGGGACGCCCGCAATGAACAGGACATCCGAATCCACGGGGCTCAGATCCACGCGATAAAGCACAGCCCCATTGCGGGTGCGTTCCTCATCTCTGGCGACCTGCACGACACCGCGCTTGGTGCGCAACAGGTCGGGATGAAACGATGCGGTCCAGGTGCGTCCGTCGAAACGGCTGAGGGTGAGACCGCGCCATT
Source organism: Terriglobia bacterium (assembly GCA_963777595.1). GTDB lineage: Bacteria > Acidobacteriota > Terriglobia > Bryobacterales > Bryobacteraceae > CAVVFX01. The sequence goes on along the minus strand of CAVZRE010000056.1, from coordinate 166,944 downwards.
TCAGACCGGGTGGCAGCCGCACCCCTTCGTAAGGCTTGATGCGCATGATGGTGCGGGAATCGAGTTGGAGTTCGCCGACCTCGCCGAGCCGCACTTCGTTGGAAAAACCGGAGAGATGATAGTTGTGTCGCGCCAGTCCTCGCAACGCGGCGCTGGCGGTTCTCGGCAGGAGGAAGAACATGCCCGCAGTGATCAGAAGGATACCGGCGGTGACGGAGATGGAAAGGATCGTCAGTCGCGGCGCAATCCGGATCCGGAGGGTCTGCGCCACCAGCTGCGGCTTGGTAGCGGCGCGCCGGATCTCGCCGCTGGTCAATGCCGCGATGAGGCAGCAAAGGAAAACGGCCAGCACCAGAAAAAAACTCATGCCGGTGGAGAGGATCGCCGAGGCGAGGAGTTCCAGAAAAGCGATTGACAGCGCGTAGAAATGATCCCGTTGGGTCCGGGCCGAAAGAATTTTCAGCACCGCCAGGAAGATGATCATGTGAACGGTGGCGAGCAGGAAGTCACGCGATAAATAGAGATAATCGATCGGATAATAGACTATGCAGGCGAGTGCGCACATCTCGACGAGACGGGCGGGGAGTACCAACCGGATCACGCCGAAAATCTGCAACGCACGGGCGAGAAGCGCAAGCCCCATGAAGGCGAGGGTTGGAGTATCCAGGTAGCCGGTAAGAGCCACACCCGCATAGCCTGATGCGACCAGTCCCAGCACGGCAAGCTGATAAAACCGCTCCACTGCGCCCATAACCTATTATCCATCGCGGGAATCACGGATCGGGATGGGCTGTAAAAAGGGGGGAGACCTGTCCCGTTTCGTTCAGCATTTGAGCGAAGGAAATGGTGCGGTGTTCGGCGAGCAGGTCGGAGATGTAATGGCTGGGGATCGCGAAGACACCGCCGAGTGCGCGGCTGACGATCAAGCCTACCACTTTGCCGTGCTGATTCACGACCGGCGAGCCGGTAGCGGCTTGCGCATTGATCTGAATCAGATCGACTCCTCCTAGCGCGCGGCGCGGGCCGACGGTGCCTTGAGACACTACCCGGTCTGATCCGATAGCGACGATGGGCTCGCCCTCCTGGAGGGTCTCACTCGCGCCGCTTTCGAGTGACGCGAGGTTGCCTTCGAGTACAGCCAGCGCGGCAAGGTCGCGCGCGGGACTGTAGCCCATCAAGGCGATCACCGTTAATTCTTCTCCTGTCGCGCTGTCGATCTCCACGGAACTAGCGCCGCGAATCGCGCTGTAGGTGGTGACGATGATGCCATTCGGCGAGTAGACGTACCCATTGGCGCTCGACAGCGGCTGATCGTTCGCATCATAGCCGGTCACTCTCAACACTGCCGATTTTCCGGCTTTTGCGATTTGCCACGGGGTCAATTTGACATCAGGCGGCGAGACAGAGGGGATGGCCCCGAAAGGAGAGGGCCTTCCGGTTGGAACCGGCAGATTCGGATGGGCAGGTATGGATCCGGCAGCAGGACGAAGCGCCAGCAAGAGGACAATGACCGCTGCTGCCGCCATGCCTGCGAGAACCGCCATCATCAGAAGGCTGCGGTTCTTTCGCGAGGTGAGCAGATTCTGAGCCGTCGTCAGCTGCCCGTCATCCGTTTTAAGCCGCCCGTCGAGTGAGGGTGACTCCGGCTGCTCGACTGAAGTGACCATCCCGCTAAGCAAAGAGTATAGCGGCGGGGCGTGGGCAAGTATATATAGCCTTCAGTTATCAGTCGTAGGGGTACGCAGCTCTCACTGATGACTGATGTTGACTCAAAAACTGCTTTAGTGTCCCGAACCGCGGGCGGTCTTGGGCGCCGGGATAGCGTCACCCAGGATGGAGCCGCCGCCTTCGCTGATGTAGTTGCGATTCCAAGCCGGAATTTCGGCGACTACGTCACCTTTGACTACCGCCTGGCAACCGAGGCGGGAGTTCACCTGGAAATCCGCGGCCTGCTCTACGCGATCGAGCTCATCGTCTTCCATTTCGGAGAGGTTTTGTTCACCCTGTTTGATGACCACGTGGCAAGTCGTGCAGGCACAGTTCCCACCGCAAGCATGCTCCAGGTGGAAGCCGAAATTCATAGCGACATCGAGCAGCGATTCGGGTAGTCCATGCCCTTTGTAAGGGAGCTTTCCGGATTCGAATTCAAACGTCTCTCCCGCTGGGAGGAAGGTTACTTTAGGCACTAAGACTATAGTGGCACATGCACAATGTATGAGGACCAGGCGGCATGCAGTACGATGGGAATTCTGTGCTCACCGAACAAGACCTTCGGGATAAATTACGCAAGATCTCGGCCCTGTTTGAGGGCGCCACTACGCCGGGAGAACGGAATGCGGCCGCGGCGGCTATCGAGCGGGTCAAGAAGGCCCTGGCCGGTCTCCAGCAGACCGAACGAGCGGTGGAAATGCAGTTTTCCCTGCCCGACCGGTGGCAGCGCCGCTTGTTTTCAGCACTGTGCCGCCGGTATGGGTTAGAGCCGTATCGCTATAAGCGTCAGCGGTACACCACCGTGATGGTGCGCGCTCCCCGGTCCTTCCTCGACAGAACCCTTTGGCCGGAATACCAGGAGATTAAAGACGCGCTTGACGATTACCTTAACGAAGCGACAGAACGCATCATTCGCGAAGAAGTCTTTGGCGACGCGGGCGAAGCTCCGGAACGGCGCGGGTGAGACGGACGCCCGGTGTCAGGGATGCGGTTCGACTTTTCGCTGTAGTTCGGCCGGGACACGCTGGCGGTCCAGCGGCTCAAATTTCAGGACCCATTTGAGCGCCTGGGTCGCGGGCAAATAGCATTCTTTGTCGTCGCACACCTGATAGCGCAGCGAGCCTTCGACGGTCAGTTCACTGGCGCCGCTCAGAAGGGGCTTCACCTGGGCATCGCTTCCGATTACGATATCGCGCACTAGGCGCAGATGTCCGAGGAATACTGGGACAGTTTCCTTGATGGCCTCGAGGCGCAGCAGTTGCGCCTTGGGATATTCGGCCTGCGAGGCCCTGTAGCCTGCGCTATCGGCCATCTTCCAATCGAGGGGAATATAACCGCCCTGCACGCCCGGAGCGTAGACGTGCATCTTCGGCTTCAGATCGAGATCCACTACCAGCGAGATGTGCTGGCCTTGATGCACCAGCTCATTACTGGCTGAGGTCGCGAGCTGGAAATATTTGGTTTCCGCCACGGAGTGCGCCTCCTCCGTCTTAATGCCAAACTGCTTCACCAGAATCTCGGCCGCGGTGTCGCGCTCCTTGAAATCGTCTACGAAGAATTTGGACATCACGACGCCATTCGGACGGACCAGGTAGGTCCCCGGATAGGGAATGCCTGAGAAGGGCGTATTCTTGGGCGCGGATTGATTCAATATCCCGAAGCTCTGGATGATTTTCGATTCAGGGTCGGAGAGCAAAGGAAAGGTGATTCCCTTGCGGTCCGCAAAATTCTTCAGGATGGCGACCGAATCGTAGCTGATGGCCGCGAGGCCGAAGCCCTGCGCCTTGATGCGCGGCAAATCGTGCTCCAACTCCACGAGTTGGACTTTGCAGTAAGGTCACCAGTCAGCCGACCGGTAGAACACCAGAATTGTGCCTTTAGGACCGGCGACGCTTTCGAGCGTCTGCGTGCGCCCGTTCTGGTCCGACGCGGAGAATTTTGGGATCGGGGAGCCTACGGCCGGGCCTGTCTGGATGCGGGCGGGCGTCTGGGCAAGAATGCCCACTGAGAGGACCGTGCCGAGAATCACGAAACGCATACTTGTCAGCATGGCACATTCGGTTGCCAACCGGAGGGACCGCTCGCTCGTCTTACCGGTAACCATCGACCGAAAACGCGGTATAGGTAACAGATGCCCTGGGACACGCTGATCCAAGATGTACGGTACACGCTACGCAGGCTTCGCCACGACTCCGGCTTCACTTTAGCCGCTGTCCTGATTATCGGGTTAGGGGTTGGCTCCAATACCGCGATCTTCAGCGTGGTGAATACGCTGCTCTTCCGGCCCATGCAGTTCCGGGATTCGGACCGTCTGGTTTGGATCGCGAATGACGGCGGCGGCGACGGCGGTCTCTCTTCGCAGACCACACGGGTTGCCAATTATCAGGATTGGAGCCAATTTAACCAGTCTTTCGAAGGCCTGTCGGCCTACTTCGCATTTTTCGACTACGGCACGTACACGATGGTCGGCGTGGGGGACCCGGAGCACCTCATCGGCGCGGGAGTCGCGCAGAATTTTCTGGACTTCCTTGGCGTTCGACTGACGCTCGGCCGGAACTTCCTGCCTGAGGAGTGCACTTTCAATGGAGCGCAAGCGGTGATCCTCACTCACGGCCTTTGGGAGCGGCGCTTCGGCTCCGATCCACGGATTGTCGGGAAGTCGATTACGCTGAACGACAAGGCGCGGACGGTTGTGGGGGTCCTGCCTGCCGGCTTTGATTTCAGTTCCGTGTTCACGCCCGGCTCTCGCGTCGACATGATAGTGCCATTTCCCATCACGCGCGAGACGGATCGATACGGCAACACTCTCGCAGTGATCGGACGGCTGAAGCCCGGCGTGACCGTGCAGCGGGCGCAGGCGGAGTTCGACCTGATCAACGATCAGATCCGCAAGGCTCATCCCGACCGGTGGACCTTCGGCGCCAAACTGACGCCGCTGCAGGAGTATCTGACGAGCCGCTTCCGGCGCGGACTGTTGGTTCTTATGTGTGCGGTCGGCGCCGTGCTGCTGGTGGCGTGTGCTAACTTATCGAACTTGCTGCTGGCACGCGCTGCTTCTCGCCGGAAAGAGATGGCCATCCGTTCGGCACTTGGCGCGAGTCGCGGACGACTGGTGCGGCAGATGCTCGTGGAGAGCCTGATTCTTTCGTGCGCCGGCGCAGTGGTTGGACTGGGGATCGCGTATGGCGGGATACGGGCGCTCGGCAGCATTCGGGGCGTGAGCATTCCGTTGCTGCGGACGGTTCACATGGATGCGTCCGCGCTGATGTTCACGCTGGCGGCGACGGTAGCTGTTGGATTTCTATTCGGACTGGTTCCGGCGGTGCAAATCTCGAGCGCGCACGAATCTGAATCGCTCAAAGATACCGGCCGCGGACTCAGCGAGGGGAGACGAAGTGCGTGGACGCGCAGTCTGCTGGTGGTCTCGGAAGTGGCTTTCGCCTGCATCTTGCTGGTTGGCGCAGGCCTGCTGATCCATAGCTTCCTGCGGGTTTTGGATGTGGATCTGGGTTTCCGGCCGGAGCGGGCGGCGGCGTGGCGCATCGATAGCGGCGAGAAGTATAAGAGCGCTCCGCAACGTTTCGCGTTTTACGACCGGCTGGTGCGGGCTGCCGAGGCGGTTCCCGGCGTGGAATCGGCGGGCATTACCGATGCGCTTCCGCTCAGCCGGGACCGCAGTTGGGGTGCAGCGGCTCGCGGCGTCACTTATCCGAAGGGGCAGATGCCGAACGCTCATCCCCGGCTCATTGATTGGCGGTATATCCGAACGATGAAGATTCCGTTGCTCGCCGGTCGCGACTTCAATGAACGCGACACCGCCGAGAGCGACAAAGTCGTGATCGTCAACGAAAAGATGGCGCGTCGTCTGTGGCCGGGACAGAAGGCGATCGGCCAATTGATGTTCAGCGACACGGGACCTCGCGTGGTGGGGGTGGTCGGAAATGTGCGGCATCAGGCGTTGGAGGAGGAAGGTGGACTCGAGATGTATTTTCCGCTCACTCAACAACCGAGCGGCTCGGTGGAACTGGTGATCAGGACGAAGGTCGCGATGGAATCGCTGGCTCCCGCAATTCGAACGGCTCTGCGCAGTGTCGAACCCAACCTTCCGACCACCGAATATCAGACGTTAGGGGAACTGGTCGAGCGAGCGGTTTCGCCGCGGCGGTTCATGGTGACGCTGCTCAGCGCGTTTGCCTTCGCGGCATTGCTGCTGGCTTCGATCGGAATCTACGGTGTAGTTTCTTATACCGTCACGCAACGGGTTCCGGAGATTGGAATCCGGATGGCGCTGGGCGCGTCGTCGGCACAGGTGAAGCGCGATGTGATGCGCCGGACTTTGACAATGGTGCTGAGCGGCGTCGTCATCGGAGCGGTGGGTGCGTTAGTGCTGGCGCGGATCACCGCTTCCCTGCTCTTCCAACTGGAGCCGACGGACCCTATCGCGTTTAGCGCTACCATTCTGGTGTTATTGATGGTTGGTATTGGGGCGGGATATGTTCCCGCACGGCGAGCTTCGCGGCTCGATCCGATGTCGGCGTTGCGCGTCGATTGAGTCTGGCGACATGGATGCATCGGGTGCGGCGGGCGGCAAAGCGGCCAGAGTTCGACGTAACCCGCCCATCACGCCAATTTGCAGTGACTTTTTAGCTTTGATGCTTTGCGATAAGCTCCCGGACCTTCGGGACGAGATCGTGCGGAACGTTCATGACTGTCTCGGACGGCTCAATTCCCGCTTCGTCCTCCAACAGGGCGTCCTCTTCGGTCTGGTACTCGTAATGCGCAAGTACCCTTCGCACTTTCTCGTCATCCCATCCCGGTGGTAATTTAAGCTGGTTCAAGCTGTGATCACGAAGACGCTGTCTGGCTCCGGATCAGGAACATAAATAACCCGCAAATAGCGACGGGAGGCAGTCTGGCCCAAAGCGATTCTCGAACCGTCGCCGGATCGATATAGAATCGCGTCTGCCCGTATATTTGAATTCTAACGCTGAAAGCGCGCGAACTCGAGGTCTGCATGATTCTTCGCAGCGGAGTTTCTGGGAGGAGAGCTTCGCCCTGGGGGCGGTTAGCCCGGAGCGATAGCCGGTGGTTTGCGCCATCGTGTCGACAGGGACCTGCTTGGTGACGGTGGCTGGCTGATACTCGGCCATGAAGTCGTCTAAGCTCCGCGGGGTCTTCACCCGAGGGCACTTTGAGCCGGCGTTGCCATAATGTCGGTCCTTTTCTTCTGGCGCTGAAGGATCTCGAATTCAGATCTTTCAACTCCAGTGTTAAACGTGCGCCGGCATCAGGGGCCTTGGTTTTCGTATGGTCAAACCCGGGTTCAGATTTTAGGCGGGCACGTCTCATCAGAGGCGTTTATAAAGTCCAGGTGGCCAGACGAAAGTGACCCCCCAATACTTCAGTCGCTGCCGAACCCCGCTTTGAAGCACGCGCGAACCGAACTCCAATCCGGTTCGGAAAGCCGCCCAATCCCGCTGCAACAACGCCACGGGGAACAACCTGAAGTATGACGGATGATGAAGTCCCGCCTGTCGCCAGTCGCGTATTTCGCAGTCTGTCGGACCGATCTCTATCGGGGCCTGGGTTGTGATCAGGCCTACAATGACGTCAGGTCGATGGCGGTGGTATAGTTCAGTCGAAAGCACTACGGCTGGCCGGACCTTCGTCGTGTCTGCGCCTGGAAATGCGCCGACTACGACGTCACCTGGCGTCAATGCCCTTCCCGCTCCTGCTGCTCAAACCTTTCGAGAGATGCGATTGTAGCTTCCCGAAGATCGTCATCCGACCAGGAATCCGACCAATCAACACACCGGCCGCCCCCAAGGTCCGCAAGTTGCTGCGCCCAAATCAGCACTTTCCCAGCCTCCTCCGCCGACAGCATCCGCACAACTTTGATGAGCGACTCTTCGTTGGCACTGAGAAACATTGCATTCATTACCCTTTCAAGTTTAACGCCATAAGCCCTCCACCGTACTTCAATAAGGGGACGTGGAGGACCCAATTCATGAAACGTAACAGACAGGACCGCGCTCGTAAGTCTTCCGCGAAACACATTTTGAATCTGCCTGACCTCGACCAAGCAATTCAGCTATGCTCAATCGCTTGCCTTCAAACAGGGCCGCTGTCACCCGCTATCGAATCCATTTGGAAACGCGTCAACTTGCGCCCGGCACGATCGACGGCAGACTCGCGGCCGTGACGCCCTCGCGTATGAGGCCGCTGATTCTGGCTTGCTGACCCCGGATCTTGCCGCCGGCATCCGGAGAGTCAAAGGGCCCGGCATACGTGGGATGCTGAACGCAACGTGATATCGAACCTTAGTAGTTGCGCTCGGCGCGGTGGCTCTTCACACGCTTACCCCTCCCATGAGATATACTTTCCCGGGGGTTTTGACCATGCTTCGTCAAACGATTTCTGCTCTGGTGCTTTTTGCGTCCGCGGCGTTTGCTCAAACGGCTTCGATTACCGGAAGGATCACCGACGCGACCGGCGCGGTGGTGCCCGCGGCGGAAGTTGCCGCGAAGTCGACGGGCACTAACGTCGTCGTGTCTACTCGTTCGAATACGGACGGTTACTTTAACATTCCGAATCTGCTACCCGGCGTTTACGAAATCACCGTAAACAAGGCCGGCTTTTCGCCGGTCAAGGAGACAGGCCTCGAGTTGCGGGTCGACCAGGTCGCGCGCCTGGATCTAAAGTTGCAAGTCGGGGCAGTCGCCCAAAGCATGGAAGTGAGTTCGTCGGCGGTGCTTCTCGACAGCGAAACCTCAGCGCTTGGGCAAGTGGTCGGGTCGAAACAGATTACCGAACTGCCGCTGCTGGGAAGAAATCCTTATGCACTCGCAATGCTGGTACCGGGCGTGCGTCCGTCGATCGGCGTGAATAACCTGCCTATCGACCAGATCAGCACGGTGTCGTTTGCGATCAATGGTCAGCGTGCCGCGAATAACGAGTTCCTGTTGGACGGCGCGCCGAATTCCGCGCCCGCGCAGAACCAGCCGGTCATCAATACGACGCCGGACCTGGTGCAGGAATTCAAAGTGGAAACCAACAACTTTTCGGCTGAATACGGGAAGTCCGCGGGCGGCGTGTTCAACGTAGTCACGCGGTCGGGCACCAATGAATTCCATGGCTCACTCTACGAATTCTTCCGTAATACACTTCTGAATGCTAACGATTTCTTCTCGAACAACGCCGGTAATGCGCGAGCGCCCTTCAAGTACAACCAGTTCGGAGGTACGATCGGAGGCCCGGTATTCATTCCCAAGGTTTATAACGGCCGGAACAAGACGTTTTTCTTTGTGAGCGAGGAGAGCGTCCGCTTTATTCAAGGGCTAACCTTTGTCGGCACGGAACCGACGCCGACGCTGCTCTCCGGAAACTTCTCCAACGATCGCAACGCCGCGGGACAATTGATCACCATCTACGATCCGGCGACGACGACCAACGTCAATGGGACGTTGACGCGCATGGCGTTTCCCGGCAACATCATTCCTGCGTCACGTATCAATCCGGTGGCCCTGGCGATCGCTAAGTACCTGCCCGCGCCCAATCAACCGGGCGCGCTCTACACGGGTGTCAATAACTACGTCCGGAACGACGCAAACCGGATCAGCAAGGACACGGTCAGCTACAAAGTCGACGAGTATTTCTCGGAGAGCAACCGGTTTTTCGCGCGCTATTCGGCGGACGATACGCCCGACATCCGCGCCGGAGCTTATGGCGCGACCAACATTGCATCGCCCTCCGCCGGACCCCAGACGTTTGGACGGCGGAATTCGGTGGTGGAAGATACCCAGACGATCTCCCCGACGTGGCTGGCGACGGTCCGCTATTCGTTTACGCGGCTCTCGAATCAGCGGCCTCCTTACAGCAACGGTTTCGATCTGGGGACCCTCGGTCTTCCCGAATCGCTGAATAGCCAGTTGTTTCCTCACGCATTTCCGGATATCACCATTACCGGTTACAGCGTCTCCAGTTCGGTCAGCAACATCATCACGGGAGGTTTGCTAGGGGCCACCGATTACATCCGCGCAAACAACAGCGTCAGCGCGCTCGAAGGCACCACGACCAAGAACCTGAGCAAACATGAGCTGAAAGCGGGTGCGGAGTTCCGCGTCATCCAATTGAATACGCTGCAGGACGGCGCCAACTCACCAGTCTTCAGCTTCGCTCCGACGTTCACGCAGGGACCAAACGCAACCGCCGCAAGTTCGACCGCCGGAGCTGCTTTGGCCAGCTTTCTCCTGGGAATTCCGGGCGGTTCCGCAGCTCCCGCACCGTCGCTCGCCATGACGACGAAATACTATGCGCTGTTCCTGCAGGACAACTACAAGGTGACGTCACGCTTGACGCTGAACATGGGAATCCGCTGGGAATATGAGAGTCCGAGGACCGACCGTTTCAACCAGTTCACAAACTTCAACTATTCGGCAGTGCCGCCGATTACGGCGCCGGGCCTGAATCTGCATGGGGCGCTGAGCTTCGTGGGAGTGGGCGGCGTGTCGCGTTATCAATCGAGCCCCGATTTGAATAACTTTGCTCCGCGCTTCGGCTTTGCCTACCGGGTGGACGACAAGACCGTGGTCCGCGGCGGAGGAGGAATCTTCTTCGCGGATAACTGGGGCGTCGGCACCGGCTCGACTGGGTTCGGCTCCGCGGGATTCTTCACGACTACAAATATTGTGACGAGCCTTGATGGAGCGACTCCGATTGTCAGTCTGAGCAATCCCTTCCCCAATGGGCTGGTGCAGCCCACGGGTAATAAGCTCGGGTCCGCTACACTGCTCGGCCAGGCGGTGGATTTTTATGACCGCAACAATGCCACTCCATACAGTGCTTCGTGGCACTTCTCGATCCAGCGGGAGCTTCGTAAGAACATGATGCTGGAGGTCGGCTATACGGGCAGCCGCGGTCTTAAGATGCCGTTCGGCGTTCAACTCAACGAACTTCCCGATGCAGATCTGGCGCTCGGCAGCCAACTGCGGACGCTGGTGCCGAATCCGTTTTATCCGCAGATCACCAGCGGCACCCTGTCGTCACCAACGGTTGCCTACGCCCAGTTACTGCTGAAGTATCCGCAATTCGGCCAGGTGACAAGCGATAACGCTAATCTGGCGAATTCCAGTTACCATGCGCTCGAAGCCAAGTTCGAGAAGCGGTATGCGCATGGCCTCACGGTCCTCGGTTCCTACACCTATTCGAAGAATATGGACATCGGGATCGGCGCGTTTAGCGGGGATAATATTTCCGCCGGGGTCATTCAGGATTACAACTACCTTCGCGGAGAATACGCGCCGTCGGCGCTCGATCAGACACATCGATTCGTGGGCAATGCCGTGTATGAACTGCCGTTCCTGAAGAGTCAGCAGGGGGTGGTGGGCCGAATTCTGGGAGGCTGGGAAACGGGTCTGATCGTGAGCCTCTATAGCGGCAGTCCGCTGGGTATTTCGGAGTCTACCAGCACGACGGATGCGCAGGGTGGCAATCAGCGGCCGAACTGGACTGGCGTGAGCGCTGCTTTAAGCAATCCGACACCCCAGGAATGGTTCAACACGGCGCAGTTTACGCTTGCGCCGCAGTACACCTTCGGTAACGTGGCGCGGACTCTTGGAGGGTTGCGGAGCGATGGCCTGAAAGAACTCGACTTCACTTTGAACAAAACGTTCGCCATTCACGAGCGGCTGAAACTGCAGTTCCGCGCGGAATGTTTCAACTTGACGAACACGCCGCAGTTTGCGCCGCCGGGAACGGCTCTGGGTGCGGCAGGTTTCGGCGTGGTGAGCACGCAGAACAATCAGCCCCGCATCGTGCAGATGGCCTTGAAATTATTGTATTGATTCGGCGGGGCTTAGCATACAACCTGACTTTGCCCGGTTGACAACAAATCCATTACAAAATAAGCTGGTTACTTCCAGTCCGATGTTGTGGCGTGGCGATACTGCTCCGGCGAGAGAAGAAGTGTCTGTAACCATTTCTTAGCGCTTGAATGCTTCATGTAAGTAATTCAACAAGAAGGCTCAGACGAACCAAATGAGGTAGTTACGGATACGCACTCTTGTTGTGCGCCGTCCACAGGGAGTCGTCCCCGCCGCGTAGAAACTGATGGAAAAGGTGAACTGATGGCCGCCCCGAAGCCGGTACGAGCGATGAATTCAGACCGTATTAAAATCTTCACCGGTTCCGCCAATCCCAAGCTGGCGGAGGACATGTGCCAGTGCCTCGGCCTGGAGCTTGGCGCGGTGAAGTTGAAGTCTTTCTCCGACGGTGAGATCAATCTGCAGATCCTCGAAAACGTACGAGGGGCGGACGTGTTTGTGGTTCAGCCGACTTGCACACCAGTGGAGCGCAATCTTCTCGAATTGCTTTTGTTTATCGACGCACTCAAGCGCGCGTCCGCTGAGCGCGTCACCGCGGTGCTGCCCTATTACGGCTACGGGCGGCAGGATAGAAAGGACAAACCGCGCGTTCCAGTATCGGCAAAGCTGGTTGCGAGCCTTTTGGAGCGCGCGGGAGCCCATCGCATCATGGCCCTCGATCTACACGCCGCACAGATCCAGGGTTTCTTTGATATCCCCGTGGATCACCTCTTCTTTCGTCCGGTGATGATTGACTATTTCAAGCGCGTAGATTCGCCTAACCTGACGGTGGTTTCGCCGGATGCCGGCGGCGTAGAGCGGGCCCGGTCAGTGGCCAAGCGCCTGAATGCTCCGCTGGCCATTATCGATAAGCGGCGTGAAGAAGCGAACGTGGCGGAGGTGATGAACGTCATCGGCGACGTCCAGGGTGAGAATTGTTTGATCGTCGACGATATCATCGATACGGCCGGCACGCTAGTCAAAGGCGCGGAAGCGTTATTGCAGTATGGCGCTGCCAGCGTCTCGGCTTGTGCAACCCATGCCGTCCTCTCCGGACCCGCGGTGCAGCGGATCATCGCATCGCCCATCGAGGAAGTCATCTTCTCGGACTCCATTCCGTTGAATGAAGAGGCCCGCAAGTGCCGTAAAATTCGGGCCCTGCCGGTGGCTCCGCTGCTGGCCCGCGCCGTGCAGTCGATCCACGAAGAGACGTCGGTCAGTATTCTCTTTGCGTAACGACAGGTGGCCAGGGTGAAGCAGCTAAAGGCTGGATCAGTTGTGATCTTGCGCGAGAGGCGGCGCGATATCTTTTCCGCCCGCCGCTTTCAGGATCTGTGCGACCGGAAGGAAGCCGTTCTCGAGAGCGGTATGCAGAGGGCTTGAGCCGGCATTGGTCCCAAGGTTGACGTCCGCTCCCTTATCGACCAGCAACCGGACCACCGCTTCCCTGCCCATGGAGGCCGCGCCGTAGAGGGGCGTAGATCCCGAGTCGGTTTCCCGCGCATTGATTTCCGCCCCACGGGAGAGCAGCAGCAGCACCATCTCCTGATTTCCGGCGAGCGCCGCGTCGTGCAGCGGGGTCGCGCCGTAACTGTTCCTTGCGTTTATCTTCGCGCCGGCATCGAGGAGCAAAACCGCGATGGACTGCTGGCCCTTCAGCGCGGCATCATGGAGCGGCGTCGATCCCGATTTGCACCGCACGTTGACATTCGCGCCACGAGAGAGCAGCATCTCCACTACATCGGTCTGGCCCTTCAGTACAGCTTCTTCCAGCAGGCTGGTCTCGGGCGAATCGGGAAGCTGCGCTTGGGAAGGCGGAGACTTGGCGAGCAACAGTTTGACGCAATCGGAATGCAGGAACCGGGCGGCGTTCTCGAGCGGCGTCGCGCCGGTCTTATCGCGCATCTCCGGATTCGCGCCGGAAGAAAGAAGTAAGTCGACCACGTCCGGAAAGCCATGGGTGGCAGCGTCATTGAGCGGTGTCGAACCGTTCTCATCGTTGGCGGCATTGACATTCGCGCCGGCCGCGATCAGGACTGCGGCCGCATCTCGATAGCCCTTCCAGGCGGCCGCATCGAGCGGTGTGGATCCGCTGTGATCTTTGGCGTCGATCTGCGCCTTGTGGGCAATCAGCAACTTTACAACCTCGACGTAACCGCGAGCCGCGGCCAGATGCAGGGAAGTACTGCCCGAACGATCGGTGGCCTGAATCCTCGCGCCATGATCGAGCAGCAGGGCGGCAATTGCAACCTGACCTTTGATCGCGGCGTAATGCAATGGGGTAGAACCGGACTCGCCGTGAGGGATGTTCGGGTCCGCGCCATGATCGAGCAGCATGCGGACGAGTTCGATATGCCCGGTCCAAACCGCGTCATGTAAAGCGGTCGCGCCGAATTCATCGCGGGTATTGGGATTGAAGCCGGTCGCGAGAATCGCCTGCGTAGCGGGAGCGTCGCCTGACCGCACCGCCTGGTGGAGGTCCACCGCAAGGAATAGTAACAGGGCGAGAATCAAGCCCGAGGGCATCCTCCTCTATCATAGTGCGCCGGAAAGGTTGACATGAGAGAAGGCACGGACTCACACGAGGGCGGCAGGCCGGAGGCCTGCTCTACACGTAAACGAACTTCCTCCGCGGACCCTATAATAGAAGTTGTGCGTTTCCCCCGCCTTTTAGGAATTTTTCTGGGTCTGTGCACAGCCTTGGCCCACGCTGATGTGCGCGGATGCGTCTGCGATTTGACCAATGCGGAATCCATGCAGGCGCGCCAGTGCGGTTTGTGCCGGGCAGCCGAGCAGCAATCTGGAGACGCGCCGTTCTTCTTCCTGAAGGACACCAACCCGACCAAGCCCAATCGCCTGCTGATTCTGCCGCGCAAACATTATCCCGGACCCCACACGTTAGCAGATATGCCTCTAGCGGACCGCACCGCTTACTTCACCGCGGCGATTGCCAAAGCCCACGAACTGTGGGGAGACGACTGGGGAATCGCGTTGAACGCCGATGCGAGCCGCACTCAATGCCACACCCATATGCATATCGGCAAGTTGTTGCCGGATGTCGAGAACGACTCCTTCGTCGTGGTGGATGGCCCGGCTGACATCCCGGTCCCCCCCGACGGCGGCGGCCTTTGGGTGCATCCCGTAAACGGTAAGCTGCACGTTCATTTCGCCAATATCGCCGAACCTGTTTTGATGCGTTAGCCAACACTCGAAAAAATCAAATGCAACTTCTTGACATCGCCAAACTGCCTACGGCGCAAAACTCGGCTATCCAACTGCATCCCTCCGATGACGTGGCGATCGCGCGCGTCCCGTTGTCGCCGGGAACTGAGCTGTCCATCGCTGGACGGTCGATTCGGGTCGTGGATTACGTTCCGCCGGGACACAAGGTGGCCGTTTCACACAAGTTGCCCGGCGAGATGCTGCACCGGTACGGCCAGAGGATCGGCAGGGCATTACGGGAAATCCAACCGGGCCAGCACGTACATGTGCACAATCTGTCGTTTCAGGAACTGGAGACTCAATACGAGTTTCCAGAGCACGAGGTGGCGATCCCCGCGCCACCGAAGGACATCCCCACATTCCAGGGTTTTCAACGCGCGGATGGACGCGCGGGCACGCGGAATTACATTGCAGTGGTGGCAGCCAGTAATTGCGCGGCGCATACCACGGAACAGATTGCGCGAAGCTTCGAAAACGAAATTCTGCCGCCAAGTGTGGATGGAGTGGTGGCGTTTCCACACGGGGAAGGCTGCGGCATGACGCAGGGACCCGACAAAATCCAGTTGCAGCGGACCCTGGCCGGAGTTCTCGACCATCCCAACGTTTCTTCGGCCCTGATCATCGGTCTGGGCTGCGAGGTCAACCAGATCGACCATTATCTGGGCCCGCGCGCGGATGGTGCGCCTCCCCGTTCCGATCGCCTGGTAGGTCTCACGGTGCAAGGCAGCGGCGGAACCCGGGGCACAGTGGAGGCTGCTCGCAAGGAAATCCGTAAGCTGCTGGAACAAGCCGCGGCAGAAACGCGCGTCGCGATTCCGGCGTCCAAGATTACTTTGGGATTGAACTGTGGAGGCTCGGATTCCTTCTCTGGGATTACGGCCAACCCTGCGCTGGGCGTCTGTTCCGACATGCTGGCTGCGATCGGCGCGACGTCCGTGCTGGCGGAGACCACAGAGATTTTCGGCGCAGAGCATCTGCTCGTCCAGCGGGCGCGGAACAAAGACGTAGCGCTCCGGCTGCTGAGCTTCATCGAAGGCTATAAGAAATATTTGCGCCAGTTCGGCGGCAGCTTCGACGACAATCCTTCGCCAGGCAATAAAGAAGGCGGCTTGACCAATATCATCGAAAAATCGCTTGGGCGCGGTCGCCAAGGCGGGGACATCCCCCCTGATGGATGCCGTTGATTTTGCCGAGCGGATTAATTCTCCGGGCTTCGTCTTTATGAATACTCCCGGCTACGATCCCCCGTCGTTGACTGGCTTGGCATCGGGCGGCTGCAACCTGATCGTCTTTACCACCGGACGCGGCAGCGCGATCGGCTTCCCGTCCGTGCCGGTGATCAAGATTGCCAGCAACAGCAGCACCTTCAATCGCATGCGCGACAACATGGATATCAACGCGGGACTGATCGCGGACGGCACCGAAGAGCGTGGAACAAGTGGGACACGAGATATTCGATTGGGTTCTGCGAGTGGCTTCGGGCGAAGCAAACCTGCGCGGAATTGATGGGACACAAGGAATTTGTGCCGTGGCGCATCGGTCCTGTCATGTAAATCGAGTGAAACATGAAAAAGCTTGTCGTGTTAATCGTTTTGGCCGTCTGTGCTATTGGACTCTTCGCCAAATCAAAACCGAAAAACAACGCGAAGAGAAGCCGCCCGCCGTCTCCGCGCTCGATAAGACTACGCTCGAAAACTACGTCCGCCATCTCTACGCATGGGACCACTCCATCACGGTTGAGGTCGCCGACCCGAAGCCTGCGCCGATGGACGGTTTCTTCGAAGTCGACATCCACGCGTCAAAGGGCAAAGCGTCGCAGGACCTGGTCTACTATGTATCGAAGGACGGGCGCAATATTCTCGCCGGGACGATTTACCAGACCGCCGAGAATCCTTTTAAGACCGATCTCGACAAGCTGAAAGGCATCACCGCGCTTTCTCCTAATTACGGAACTCCGGGCGCGCCCGTGGTGATCGTCGAATTCAGCGACTTCGAATGTCCCTATTGCCGCGACGAAGCCAAGCTCCTGCGGGCGAACCTGCTGACCACTTATTCGAAACAGGTTCGCCTCTATCATCTCGATTTTCCGCTCGATGCAGTGCATCCTTGGGCGCGGGCGGCGGCCGAGATCGGACGCTGTATTTTCAATCAGAATGCCGGCGCCTTCTGGGATTACTACGACTGGATCTACGGCCACCAGGAAGAGATCACGCAGGAGACACTGAAGTCCAAGGTGCTTGCCTGGGCGAAGGGTAAAGAAAATATCGACTCCCTCCAGTTGACACGGTGCATCGAGACGAAAGAGACCGCGGCGGAGGTCGCGCACGAGGTGGAGGAAGCCAAGAATTTGCAAATTAACCAGACGCCGATGTTTTTCGTGAACGGCCGGCGGATGGCAGGCGCGGTAGATTGGGGGGCTATGAAGCAGGTAATTGACGACGAGATCGAGTACCAGAAGACGGCGAAGAACGCCGGCGAAGACTGCGGCTGTTCGGTAACCTTGCCCTCCATCGGAGCCCCGGCGGCAGCGCCTTTCGGCGGCTTGAAATGAGGAACATCAATTCGTTGTCCTGGCTGTGCGGCCTCACGCTCAGCGCTCTGCTTACGGCCGCAACCACCGGACCCGAGCCGCTCGACCCCGACCGTTATCTGGCCCATATTCGGTACCTGGCCTCGCCTGAACTCAAAGGCAGAGCTACCGGCAGCCCGGAAATCGAGAAGGCGGCTCATTATATCGCCCATCAGTTCAAAGAGGACCATTTGCGGTCGCTCGAAGGCGACAATTATCTGCAGCCATTTCCTGTCACTACCAGTGCACGGCTGGGCAAAGGCTGCAATTTCTCGTCGATTGCGAACGGCAAAACGAGCAGCCTGAAAGTGCAGCAGGACTTCATCCCGTTTAATTTCTCCGCCAAAGGGAAATGGGATGGAGCAGTCGTCTTCGCCGGTTATGGCATCACGGCTCCTGAGTACAACTACGACGACTATGCAGGCATCGAAGCAAAGGGGAAGTTTGTCCTGATACTGCGCCACGAACCGCAGGAGTTTGACGACAAGAGCGTGTTCGCCGGCAAAGTTTACACCGAGCACGCGCAGTTTTTCAGCAAGGCCAGCAACGCGAAAGCCCATGGCGCCCTGGGCGTGATTCTGATCAACGATATGGCCGCTCATCCGGGAGAGAATGATGCCCTGGAACCGTTCGGAGACACCGAAGGCCCTTCAGACGCCGGGCTTCCCTTCGTCCAGATCAAAGAGCAGGATACCGAGCCGTGGTTCAAGCAGGCGGGAAAGAATCTCGCTGACATCGAAGCTTCGATCGACAAAAATCTGCAGCCGCAGTCTTTCAGTTTTCCCGGCGGAATCGAGGTACACGAAACGATCGACGTCGAAAGGGTGACCAAGACGGCGCACAATGTGGTCGGCTACCTGCCGGGCGAGACGGACGAATACATTGTGATCGGGGCGCATTACGACCATCTGGGCCTGGGCGGGCAGTTTTCGCTTGCGCCGAAGCTCACAGGCACGGTTCATCCCGGCGCGGACGACAACGCTTCCGGTACGTCGGGCGTGATTGAACTGGCCCGCTATTTTGCGGGGCGCCCCAAGATGCGGCGCGGTGTCGTCTTCATAACGTTCGCCGGCGAGGAATTAGGTCTGCTGGGCTCCGCGTTTTACGTGCATCACCCCGAACTGCCGCTCGACAAGGCAGTCGCCATGATCAATATGGATATGATCGGGCGCATCCGCGACGGGCGCGTTTTCATCGGCGGAACGGGTACCGGCAGCACCTTGCGAAAGGACCTGGAGTCCGTGGCAGGCAATTATCCGTCGCTGAAGCCGGATTACTCGGAGACCGGCTACGGGTCCAGCGATCACTATTCCTTCACCTCCGGACAGGTCCCGGTGCTGTTCTTTTTCTCGGGGCTGCACGCCGACTATCACAAACCGAGCGATACCGCGGACAAGATCGACGCGCCGGATGCGGTAAAACTGCTGCATCTGATCGCCGATGTCGCGCAACAGATTATCGACGACCCGGTTCGTCCGGAGTTTCACCGCGTCAAGGAGCCTGAGAATCCGCATGGGGGATCGACGCCAGTGTCCGGTTCCGGTTCGGGAGGCTATGGCCCATGGTTCGGCAGCGTACCGGATTTCGGCGAGCAAGAAAAAGGTGTCAAATTTGCGGACGTGACGGAGGGGTCGCCGGCTGCGGAGGCGGGATTCAAGGGCGGGGATATCATGACCGAGTTCGATGGGAAGCCGATCCAGAACCTGTATGACTTCACCTACGCTTTGCGAGCGCACAAGCCAGGCGATAAAGTTATGGTGAAGGTGCTGCGCAACGGACAACCGGTGGAAGCCGAAGTCACGTTAAAGAAGAGGAATTGAAGCGTTGTGAAGACGGAGCCCGTTTATCTGTTCGGTATTCTTAAGAAAGGCCCGCACAAGAAAATTGCGGCCGCGGCCTAAAGCTTAGACCCCAGGCTGACGATAGAAAGGCAAGTGCAGACGATGCCAGCTTCGCTCTTCAAACCGAGTCTCGACGGTGTATGGAACCTGCCACCATTGATTCTCCATCCGTTTGCCGGTCGGGAAGGTCCGGAGAAACTTCTCGAGGGTTCGCGCGCGGCCCTGATGCTTCATGGCTTGATGCCCACCGATGTGGCCATGGACGAGCTTAGCCGGCGTATCCTGTTGGGCCGCTACAATGAGGTCCGGATGCTGTATTTCCTGGGGAAAGATATTTTTCGCTGGATGGATCAGTGTCAGGAAATCGTGGAAAAGATCGAATTGCTGAAAACTCTCGGCATTCGCATACAGAGTTTTGCCGCCATGCTGGTGGACGCACCGCCGCAAGCAGTTACGGAAAAGCTCAACGGTTGGGGAGTTAGCGACCAGCGAACTATTTTTTCCCGCGCGATCGGTTTGCGAAGCGCTTTTGAAGAGCTGCCTCCGGCTGAGTTGTTGTCACCTTTATTTCTGAAGAATTATCACCGTTATGCGGACCATCTTTATGCTTGCTATCAGCGCCTGAGTCCGTTTACAGTGGTCGGCTGCAATAATTTCCCCTTCGAGCTTTACGGCTCGGAAGAATACTCCCGGAAGCTATCCGAGCAGTTTGAGAACCAGGAGTAGCTAAAGGCACGAGACGCGGGCTTTGCCCTACGCTTTCCTGCCTCGTCAAATCGGGATCGATGTTAGCTGAGAAAAATCGACTCCTGAACGCACTTGATAATTGAGGGTTTGACTGACGCGCCGTACTGGCTCGAGCGCCAGAGGTGTGCCCGATGGATGACGTATGGGACCCGCTCTAGAAGAACGCTTAAGAACCGTCGAAGTTCGCATTCCGGGACAGTTGTTAGCCGACGTTGCCACACATCCCTGTGCGACATCGTGTTGTCTGCTGGCCACCGACATCCTGACTCTGGCGGTCTCGCGCTGGGCGGGATACCTGATCTGGGCCCACTTCAATCCCAAAGTCTCGCAGGACAATCTGTTCGAGTTCTGGCTATCGCTGCTCCTTTACCTGATCGTCTATGCCATACAGGGACTCTATTCGGCCGCCGGTCTCGGCCCGGTTAAGGAACTTCGCCGGGCGGTCCAGAGTACTGCGTTCGTCGGCTTAATCCTCGCTTCCGTTAGCTTCTTCTCGAAGGACGCGGATACCTACTCACGAGGGCTGCTGATCAGTTCCTCCCTCTTAATGGCGGTTTTGGTCCCCTGGACGCGCGCTCTGGTTCGTGACCAGTTCTCGGCCTGCTCCTGGTGGGGAGTGCCGGTACTCGTATTAGGCGCGGGTAAGACGGCGCAGACGATCGTCGATAATTTGCGCACTCATCCTGAGATTGGACTGAAAGTAGTTGGCTGCCTCGCCCATGAACTCCCCGCCCCGGGCGATTGTCATGGTGTGCCGGTACTCGGCCCGCTGGCACTCGCTTCCCATCTCGCCCATTCAACCCGCATTCGACACGTGCTGGTGGCGATGCCCGGCTTGGAGCGTAAGCAACTGGTCGGCCTGACGGAAAACCTGGCGCAGAGCTTCAGGCACATGATTCTGATTCCCAATCTGTTCGGATTAGCCTCGCTCTGGGTTACCGGGAGGGATTTGGGGGGCGTGCTGGGCCTCGAAGTACACCAGAACCTGCTGGTCCCCGCAAACCGTTGGATGAAGCGAGGTATCGATTTGACGATGACGCTGATCCTCGGAATCTGTGCGCTGCCGCTGCTGGCAATCGCAGCCCTCTGGATAAAAATCGTGAGTCCCGGCGCTTCTCCGTTCTACTCTCAGACTCGCGAAGGCGAGGGGCGCAGGACAATTCGGGTCTGGAAGCTCAGGACCATGTATCCTGGTGCGGACGAACTGCTTCGAGAGCACCTAAGATTGCATCCAGCGGCGCGCCAAGAGTGGGAATCGCATCTCAAATTGAGACAGGATCCCCGCATTCTTCCGGTCGTCGGAACACTCTTGCGGCGCACCAGTCTGGACGAACTTCCGCAGCTTCTGAATATCATCCGGGGTGAGATGACGCTGGTCGGTCCGCGTCCATTTCCGCGCTACCATCTAGACCATTTCGACCAGCGATTTCGCGAATTCCGCGCTAAAGTCACTCCGGGGTTGACCGGGCTGTGGCAGGTCTCAGCACGCAGTGACGGCGATCTGAAGGTCCAGGAGTCCCTCGACACTTTCTACATCCGCAACTGGTCTTTGTGGCTCGATTTTTATATTCTCGCCCGCACGGTCCGCGCAGTTCTTTTATCAAAGGGCGCTTACTAAAAGCCGGATCACCCGGCATACTAAAAATCGAAGCGGGCGGCGAACTGCGCTTCACGCATATTCTTTACCAGGCTGGTGATCGACCCCACGGTATTCACGTCCGAAAGATTCGGGTCGGGTAGCGCGTAATTCGGGTGATTGAAAGCATTGAACAACTCAAAACGTAATGTGAGCCGGCGCCGTTCGCTGCGGATCGGAAAGCTTTTCGACAAGCTGCCGTCCACATTGTCAATGCCCGGCCCCACAAGAATATTTCTTCCGGCGTTGCCGAAGCATGCCTCATTGCCGGCGGGACCGCAGTTTGCGAGCGGAGTCGCGAATGCGGCCGGATTGAACCAGCGGGCAACCGTCCTTTGATCCGCGGGCAGATTCGCCTGAACTCCATACACATACTCGGGCCGCGTGTTCGCCAGACCTGTGTTATTGATCGTCGGAGTAAATCGCATTCCACTGTAGCGGCTCCAGATACCCGAGATCCGCCATCCGCCGGCGGCCAGATCAAGCCAGCGCGGAGCGTTCGACAGAAATGTCTTCCCGCGGCCAACCGGCATTTCCCACGTCAGGTTCATGTGAACCGTGTGGCGCCGGACGTAGTCGCTGTCCGCGCGGTCGCGTCCCAGATTTTCCACATCGAGAGCGCTGACGTTCAAGGCCGTCCCGACATCGTCGATGCCTTTGGCCCACGTCCAGTTGAATTCGAACAAAAGACCGCGGCTTAAGCGGCGGCGGAGAACGGTTTGCATGGCATTGTAGATGGATGTCGCGTCAGTAGTCCGTTCGCTGATGGCGACCGTGCCGAAAGTGCTCTGGAAGTCCCGCACCTGCGCTCCCGTGACCGGATCGATGTAAACGCCGTTCGCATTTACGGCGCGGAACAGATGCGTCCCTTTATTGCCCACGTAGCCAAGACTCAGCGTAGTGCCCCAGCCCAGATCACGCTCCAGCGTGAGGTTCCACTGCTGATTGCTGGGAAGATCCCAATTGCGCACCAGGCCCCCCGGCGACACACTGGCGGCCGCGCTACCCGCAAACGGAGCTTGCAGCGTTATCGCCGGCACACCATTGGTGATCGCTTGCGTGAAATTGAAGGTGCCGGCGAATGGGGGATTAATGGCGATTACCTGCTGGAGATTCTGGATGGGGTAGGTGTTGTAGAAGATTCCAAACCCGCCGCGCAGCACAAATTGACGGCTGCCCGGCAGATGGTAGGCGAAGCCGAATCGAGGCCCCCAGTTGCCGTACTGGGTATTTAGAAGCGAACGCGCGGGATAGCCGGCCTGCTTGTCGCTTAGAAGTGGAAATTTCCAGGTTCCGTTAGGGTTGGTAAGGTCGCCGACGATCACCGGAGAATACTCCGCAACCGGCAGAACACCGTTGTTCGAGGCCACCACAATAGCTCCTAATGCCGGATCGAACATCGCCAGGCGGTTCTTGTCCTCCTCGGGATTGAACAGCAGTTCATAACGTAACCCGATGCTCAGCGTGAGCCGAGGCAGGATACGCCAATCGTCTTGCACGTAGGCCGCATATTGATTGTCGCGGAGCGTAATCGATCCCATTGGAGGAACGTTCTGACTGCTGGCCGGCAATCCGAGCAGGAAATCCGCGAAAGAATAGCCGGACGACGTCACGCCGGTGGTTCCGTTGAAGGTCACCAGACCGCTCGACCCAGGCTGCAGAAACGTCGGCAGCACCTGATGACGGTACTCCACGCCGGTCTTGATGGTATGGCTGCCGCGCACGTAGGTCAGAGTGTCGCTCAGGCTGCCCGTCTTGACCGCCTGGTTGGTGGCCGCCTCGCCGAAACTGCTGCTGGGACCGTAGTTCAGCGCGGTGAAAGCATCGTTGCCGGCGAAGGTAATCTTGGGGATGGGCTGCACGCTCGAATTGATCGGCGAAAAACCCTCCATCCCAATGGACGCTGTGGTAGGGAGCCCGTTCGAAATGTAGACATTCTGATAGTGCAGATCGAGAAATCCGAGACGGAGTTCGTTCACCAGAGACGCGCTGATCACCGCAGTCCAACCCAGGCTCACATTGTAGTTTTTGTTGGGATTACCGGTGCCGCTGCCATTGCCGGTGAAACTCGGACTGAAGCCATTTGAACTCGATTGCGTCAGCCGGAAAGACAGATTTTCGTTGTGTGGCAGGGAGTGGTCGATACGGAGGGTGAACTGGTCCGCGCTGTTGGTTAAGCTCGAATTGCTCACCAGATTGCCCGAGAGGCCGGGACGGTTCGGCGTTCCCCAGTAGGGATGGAGAGCCAGCGCGACCTGACTGATACGCGATGTGGGCAGCAGGTTCCCGGCAAAGGGAGGGCGTCCCGTGGCCAAGGGATCGCGAATGGTGATGTTCCGCGCGAGCAACGACGTGAAATCTCCGTTCCAGAATGCCGTCAGGGGAGACGTAACCACGATCGGGTTGCCCTGATTCTCCCGGCTCCCTTCATAGTTGAAAAAGAAAAATGCGCGATTGCGAATCACCGGACCGCCCAGCGAACCGCCAAACTGATCGTTCCGGAACGGCAGAATCACTCCTGGATCGAAGGGGTTGCTGGCTTGCCATAAAGTTCCGCGGTGATATTCAAAGGCGCTTCCGTGAAACGCGTTGCTGCCGCTGCGGGTCACGATGGATACCTGGGTGCCCGCCTGTCCGTATTCGGCGGCAGCTACGCCGGAGGTCACCTTGAACTCGCGTATGGTGTCGACCGAGATGCCCGTTGCCGAGTTGCGCACGAACGGGTTGGTGTTGGGCGTCCCATCAATCGTATAGTCGTTACCATAGGCGCGGTTCCCATTGACCGCGACGGAGCCGAAATCATAGCCCGCATAGGCTGTCTCTACTGCGCCGGCGGAGAGCAGCACTAATTGATTGAAGTCGCGCGAGTTTAGCGGGAGCGTTTGAATCTGCTCGGTAGTCATCGTGCTCTGGACGGACGGGGAGTCGGATACCACGGGCGAGCTGGCAGTCACCACTACGGTCTCGCGCTGCGCGGCCATCACCTGCAGGTTCACATCACGGCTAAGCACGGCCTCTAGATCGACGATGACGCCTTCGATCCTCTCGGTGCGGAAACCCGTAGCCTCCACGGAGATGGCGTAGGTTCCGGGCGGCAAGGGGTAGAGGACATACAGCCCTTCCGCGTTGCTCGCCGCTCCTGAAACAATGCCGGTCTCGCTATTTTTGGCGGTTACGATAGCGTGGGGAATAACTGCACCGCTTGCATCCCGAATGATGCCGGTGACGCGGCCGGCGGAGGTTTGTGCGTGAAGCGAAAAAGGCAGCGTCAGGACGCAGAGGAGCGAGAGAAGCAAACGGTCCATTTGGCGTTGAATATATCACGCGGGACAGCTGTTTTGGATAACGCCACGGTGGCTGAAAAATGAGCGAGGACCTTACTTCATGACGGACAGATACGCAGCCCAGGGTCCCACTTCGCGCTGATACCGTTTCGCCATCACGCGGGCCACTTGCAGAATGTGAGCCAGATCGTGCGCCGTCCAGGTCGCGAGGAGTTGGCGCAACGTGACCACACCCAGCTCTGGATGCGTCCCCTCTAAATCGAGTTGCGCGGACTGCAGGTTCAGAGCCCGCAGCCGCATCAGATTCTCGCTACGCAGCGCTCCAAATTCGTCCAGCAATGTCGCCAGTGATTTCCCCACGCTCGCCCGGAACTGCGCTTCGCGATCAAAAGGATCAAACGGCCGGTCCGGACCGTGCTCCAGAATGATGACGACCCGCGGCATCCAGTCGGCCTTTTCGCCGTGAATCAAGTGGCCGATTACATCATACGGACTCCAGGTCCGAGCACCCTCGGTGGCAGCGGTCCATGCCTCCGGCAACTCGCGCAGCAGTGCGTCGAGAACCATAGGAGTGCGCGTTAATACAGAAATTGAATCGGCGAGGAAAGCATCGGTCATCGCTCCATCATAGGCGCAGATTCCCGGCACTTTTCCAAACCGCCGGGCAATTTGCTTACCATAGAACTTTATGACACAGCGGCTGCTCGCAATCTCTCTCCTCTCTCTCTGGGTTCTGGCTGGGGCGCAAAAGCCGGAGAGGCTGGACGAAGAATACGGCCGGCTTATCAAACAGTACCTGCAGGACCCGAGAATAAGCACCGACCTTGTCGACCACATGCCCGCGTCGGAAGTGGTTCCCTCGCCGTTAAAGTTCTTCGGGCGCATTCCGGGGACGCCCGGCGAACTGACCTACGCCAAAGACATTCATCGGTATTACGAAGCTCTTGCGAAGGCGTCTCCACGAGCGCGCTTCTGGAAGATCGGCCAGACCGAAGAAGGGCGCGACATGGTGATCCTGGCCATCGGCGACGAGACCACGATGAAGCAGCTCGACAAATACAAAGACATGCTGGCCCAACTTGGAGATCCCCGGAAGATCGATGAGGAGCAGGCCCGCAAGCTCATCCATACCGCTAAACCGATTTATTGGGCAATGAGCGGGGTCCATTCGCCGGAAACCGGTGGACCCGAGATGCTGATCGAGTTGGCCTTCCGGCTCATCGTCGAGGAGACGCCGTTCATTCAGGCGATTCGCAAGAACGTAATTACATTTATCACACCGGTGGTTGAGGTCGACGGCCGTGAGAAGGCTGTCGACACTTATTATTACGGCAAAAAGACGGGCAAGCCGCGCCCTCCGCTCATGTACTGGGGCAAGTACGTTCAACACGACAACAACCGCGACGGCATGGGGCAACTCCTCGACCTGACCAGGAATCTGACCGCGGCAATCCTCGAGTGGCATCCTACCATTGGCCACGATCTGCATGAGGCCCAATCTTATCTCTATATCTCCACCGGCACCGGTCCCTACAACGACTCGCTCGATCCTCTGCAGATCGATGAGTGGTGGATGCTCGCGCAATCAGAAGTGATGGAGATGACGAAACGCAGTGTCCCGGGTGTGTGGACGTATGGTTTTTACGACGGCTGGGTACCCAACTACCTGCTCTGGATCGCCACCACTCACAACCTCTTCGGCCGGTTTTACGAGGTGCAGAGTTATGGCCCCGACATCAACGAGAAGCTGCAACTCGGGCCGGCGCTCACCAGCCGCGAATGGTACCGGCCCAACCCGCCGCTCGGGACCATCAAGTGGGGACCGCGCAACAATACCAACATCCAGGAATCGGCCTTGTTGATCGCGCTGCACAGAGTTGCTATCGATCATGAAATGTATCTCGAGAATTATTGGATGAAAAGCCGGCGAGCGGTCAATAAGGGCAGAAGGGGCCCGGTCTTCGCCTGGTTGATTCCGGCCGATCAGCGGCGCAAAGTGGATGCCGCGGAAATGGTCAACCATCTCCGCCGTCAGGGGTTGGAGATTCATCGCGCGAATGCCGCGTTCACTTCGGGCAAACTCGAGATCGCTCCGGGCGATTACATCATTCGCGCCGATCAGCCTTACCGAACCCTCGCGGATATGTATCTGAGCGTGCAAAATTATCCCGCGGCGAATCCCCGTCCCTATGACGACACCGGCTGGACCATGCAGTATCTACGCAATGTGAAGGTGACGCCGGTAAGAGACAAGGCGATTCTTGACCACGGCATGACCTTGATCACTTCCGACGCCAAGCCTGCCGGAGGCATCGATGGCTGGGGCGCCACGCTCCTGGTCGAGCACACCACCGATAACGCGCTCATGGCTTTCCGCTTTCGCAATAAGGACATGAAGATGCTGGTGGCTGAGGAGGACTTCGAAGAGGGCGGCCGGAAATGGCATGCGGGGGCCTTCATCATCCCGGAAGCCGACCGTGCCAAGATCGAACCGGTGGCGAAGGAACTCGGACTGACGGCCACAGCCGTAGCTGTTCAGCCGCCCGTCAAGAGCCACGAGTTGAAGACTCCGCGTATCGGCTTGGTGCATTCCTGGTCTCGCACCCAGGACGAGGGTTGGGTGCGCGCCGCGCTCGATCGATACGGCATTCCATACACTTATTTTGCCGATCAGAAGCTGCACGAATGGAATCTGCGCACCAAGTTCGACGTCATTATCTTCCCGCATACCGGCGGCACTCCACAGGAGATCATCGCCGGCATTCCGAAGAGTGGTAGCGATCCCATTCCGTATAAGAAATCGGAGTTGACTCCGAACCTGGGAGTTCTCGACGAAACCGATGATGTACGCGGTGGAATGGGCATGGAGGGACTTATGGAGTTGAGCAGGTTCGTGCAGGAAGGAGGCACGTTAATTACCGAGGGATCGACGGCGGCATTGATGGCCGAGTTCGACCTGGGCTCAGGCGTTCGAGTGGAGCATCCGTCGCAATTATTCGCGCGCGGCTCGGTTCTGCGCGGAACCTTCGCCGATCTCAAAAGCCCCATTGCGTACGGCTACACTGAAAAAGATCTGCCGGTTTATTTCAATCAGGACCCGGTCCTGGCGGTTGGCGGCGCCGCGCCGGGCGGGATGCAGGCGGGATCATTCAGCGCGAGCCAGAACGTGGCGCCCAACTCCGTGCCCGTGCATATCTCGACGCTCGACGGAAACCAGGCTGCTGTACCGGCGCCGGTATTCGGAGGCCCCGGACCGGTCTCTCAATTTACACCGCCCTCCGCTCCCCAGCCCCGCGCAACGCCCGCTCCAGAGAATCGCAGCGTCTTCGCCGGGCCCAGTATGGCGCCGGTCGAGCGGCCTCGCGTGATCATGCAGTTTCCATCGAAGGCCGATGATATGCTGCTCTCCGGAACTTTGGCCGGAGGCGAAGCCTTATCGAATCGCGCCTTGGTAACCGACGTGAAACTGGGGGAAGGGCACATCGTCATGTTTGCTCTGCGCCCCTTCTGGCGGTGGCAGACGCAGGGCACTTTCTTCCTGGCCTTCAACACCATCCTGAATTGGGATCACCTGGATGCCGGACGGTGAACCGCTATTTCACTTTTGCCGCCAACGCGTCCTCGAACGAAACGTTATTTTTCTCCAAAGTTTCACCTAAGACCTGATCGAGGGCCACCCGCGCATGAGCATATAACCCCATGGCCGCAATTTCAGTTAACTGCGCTTCGGCGAGATTCCGCTGGTCCGTAACGAGTTCGTTCAGCGTCGCGCTGCCGGACGCGAAGCGTTTCTGATCCGCCTCCAGCAGTTGCTCCTGCAGGTTCCGCGTGTTGCTTGCCTCGGAGTAGCGCGCTCGCGTCTGGCGGAGGGCGCTCATCTGCTTCGAGATATCGACCACGATCTGATTGTTGTCACGTTGTCCGCTCACGTCGGATTGGCGCAGTTGTAATTGATCGACTCCGTAGTCGCCCTGTGCCTGCCGGTTGTTGAACGGAATCGAAAGATAAATGCTGGCCTGATTGTTCGGGAAGTCGCGACGGAAGACCTGCCCCAAAGCGGTTCCGTAACCTCCGACGAGTTGCGGCGCCGGCGCCACCCCGCTCGACGCTTGCGGAGTGCCTGCCGCGCCGCGATCGTACGTCTGCGCGGATCCCTGCAGGGTCGGCAGCAATGGATTCGTGGTTCCAAGGGCGTTGATCTGAGCGACTTCGTCTTTTACTCTGGCGACCGCTACGTCAGGCCGCTGCGTCATTGCCAGCTTGACCAGTTCCCTCAGCGGCGGCAGATCGTCGTTGTCAGGAACCTGAATATGATCGGTAGGAATGATTTGCGCGGCTTCGAGCAACGGCTCTTCCTTGCGGCTCAACGCCTGTCTCAACGACTCGGCTTCCTGCTCCACCGCTGCTTCCGCGATACGCAGATCCATGCGCCGGCTGGCGACTTCAGCTTCCGCGCGCGGCAATTCATAGCGGGCCTGGACACCGAAGCCGATCTCTTTCCTGGTGTCGCTCAGGAACTTCTCAGCGAGGTCCAGAGCATGCCGGCGGGCCTTGACCTCGTCATATCCGCTCACCAGGTCCCAATAAAGATTCAATACGCTCGCAACCAAATCGATCAGCTGGGAGCGAAACGTTTCTCGCGCAGCGCCTATATTCTTCTTCGCGATGCGAATGCTCCGGTTATTCAGCGCAATGCCGAACCCCTGCAGGAAGTTGTGCCGGATGAAAAGATCCATATGGGGAGCCTGAACGGGATTGAGCACATCGCTCGGCGCGTTCTCCTTCAGATACTGTTCATAGTCGCGAAACTGTACCAGGCCTCCGCTCAGCAGACCCTCCTGCAGCACCGTGTTGTAGGTATGTTCGGAATCGACGAGAGCCGTCGTCTGACTCACTACAGTGTTGGCCTGGGGCTGCGTGAGATGCGAAAACGTCGACGTGTTCTGCAGCACCGGGTCAAGATTCGGTGTGACTTGCCCGATCTGCTGGATGGATGCTGCGCCGCCACCGCCTCCTCCTCCCCCGCCGCTATTGCTGAGCAACCCGGCACTCGCCGTGCTGCCGTTGACTCCGATGCCGCTATCGACACTCGACACCTGCGCGCTCGCGCTCGGCACGCCGCGTACTGGACCTCCGGCCTGAGTTCGCTCATACGCCGACTCCGCCAGAAGCGGCCCATAGCGGTCGATCTCGAGATCGAGATTGTTCTCGATGGCCAGCGCAAGCGCATCCTGCACGGTCAGGTACAACTTGCCGGCGCGGATGAGATCCCGCAACCGGGAGGAGTTGTTGAGGCGCACGGGAGGCGCCACGGGAGTCCTGTAAGGGCGGATGAAAATTGTGCCGATGGGCTTTTCAACTGAGATTGGCGAGTCTTGCGCGTGGCTGGGTTGCAGGAGGAGGGCTGCGATCAGGAACAGCCGGAGGATCAGACGAAAGTCTGTCACACACGAAGGAAGGTACCTCATCGCGCCGGCCCTTTCAGAATGGAGTCCGGTACCATCGACTGCCTCGCGACATGACCTGATACTGCTTCCTCGAATGAGATGTGGTTGACGTCGAGAGTTCTGCCGACGGCGAGGTCAAACGCAATCTTCGCATGCGTATAATTGGCCATCGCCTGCACCTCCGCGCTCTGGTACTGCGCCAGATCCTTTTGCGCCTGGATGACCAGAGCGACGGTCGAGACGCCGTAGAGAAAACGGCTCTGTTCGGCCTTCAAACTCTGTTCCGCGAGCACGCGCGTGTCGACAGCCGTCTGGTAGCGGGTGCGCGCCTGCTGCAGCCCGATGACTGCATTCTTCACGTCCAGGCGAACCTGGTTGACCGCGCGCTGGAGTTGCAGTTCCGCCTGCCGCAACTGCAGTTGGTCGGTGACGTAGTCGGCCTGCGCCGCGCGATTGCGAAACGGAATGGTGAGCGAAAAGCCGGCGGAGTAATCCGGAAAGTTGCGTCGAAATACCTGGCTCACTACGGTGCCCGCGCCGCCGGTAAAATACGGGTCGGGCACGCCGGACGCGCCATTGTAGATGGGATTCACAGGACCGGCGAGACCGTGATTGGTAAGTTCGGCAAAGGCCTGCAACGTCGGCAACAGACCGTTCTTATCGCCATTCAGTAAAATCTTCTGGCTGTCGATATTAATCTTGTCCTGCTCAATCTCTATGCGGCTGGCCAGCGCGTCCTGCACCAATTCGGGAGTCGGTTTGAGGTCTTCCGTCGCCGGCACTTCCGTTCGGTCGAGCGGAATGATGTGCACCTCGTCCAGCCAGGCGTTGGTGGCTCCGCTGCGGCTGATGGCGTTCTTGAGGACCATCTCCTGCTGTTGCACGTTGGTCTGGGAAATCAGCAGATCTTCCTTGCTGGCCGACGCTTCCGCGGCGGCTCGCGTCACTTCAATGGGCGAGAGCGTGCCGATCTCCGCGGCCTTCTTGTTGTCGTCGAGCAGTTTCTCCGCGGTCGCCAGAGCCTGTTCCTTGATCCGCACATCCTCGTTGAAGCTGACCAGGTCCCAATAAAGGTTCAGCACCGCCGAGACGGTGGTAACCACCTGCCGCTTCACCTGCAGGTTACTCACCTTCACGTTATTCTTGGCCACCCGGATATCGCGGTTGTTGACACTCGCGCTCAAGCCCTGCAGCAGGTTCTGGCTGACCTGCAGATCGAGATATCCCGTGATCGCCGGATTCAGCAGCGGCGTAGGACTATTCAGCAGGCTGCGGTACTCGAGGAAAGTAAACTGCGCGCTCGTTCCGGTAATGAACTGTTGGGAGTACTGTGCTACGAACTGCCGGTAATCGTTGGTCAAGGCAGTCGTCTCATTCAGGACGGTATTCGTCTCCGGGGTCGTCAGGTGGCCGAATGAGCCGCTGACATAGAGACTCGGATCGAGGTTCGGCGGGATCGGGCCGATCTGGCTGACGATGCCGCCGCCCGAGCCGACGCCGGCTCCCCCGGCGAGTCCATTGGCATTGACGCTCACGCCGGCAAGGCTCACGCTAACGGGTCCGGGGAGAACGGGCGTATCCACCTGCCGCAGGTAGCCGCCGCCTTGCGTTCGCCGCAACACTTCTTTGGAGAGAAACGGGCTGTAGCGCTGCACCGCGATATCGAGATTGTTCTCGAGAACCAGCGCGATAACATCTTGAGCGGTCAGATAAAGGTTGCCGCCATGCACCAGGGCTTCGAGGCGCGGCGAATTCGTCAGCCTGGCCGGCGGGACAAACCGCTTCTCCACATGAAAAGGCCGCAGAATCGGACCCACGATCTTGCGCGGCGGCGGTTCGACGATGGAAACTTCCGGCGATTGGGCACAACACAACCCTGCGATCCCGAAGATCGCCAGCCATTTGCGATGAGAGTTCATTACGCGATCTTGGGCGCGGGACTACGCATGCTCCACCCGGTCCGTCACAATTTTGCCGTCGAACATGTGGACGGTGCGATCGGCCAGATTGGCGTACGTCGGATCGTGAGTCACCATGCAGATGGTGGCGCCATTTTTGTGGAGTTCGCTCAACAGGTCCATCACCTGTTTTCCGTTGTGGGAATCCAGGTTCCCGGTCGGCTCATCCGCCAGCAGGACCGAGGGACTGCCGGCGAGGGCACGAGCTACGGCGACGCGCTGCTGCTGGCCGCCCGATAGCTGCGAGGGGTAGTGCTTGGTCCGGTTCGACATCCCTACACGCTCCAGCGCTCCCTGCACCGCCTTTTTGCGATCCGCCGAACTCATGCCTCGATAGGTCAAAGGCAGTTCGACATTTTCATACACCGTAAGATCGCCGATCAGATTGAACGCCTGGAAAATGAACCCGATCTCGCGGTTGCGAATCCGGGCGCGCTCGGCGATGTTCAAGCCACTGGCCGCTTTGCCGTTCAGAACATAGTCGCCATGAGTGGGCGTATCGAGCAGTCCGAGAATCGCGAGTAGCGTGGACTTGCCGCACCCGGAGGGTCCGGAGATCGCCACATACTCACCCTTCTGGATGTCCAGTTGGATGTCCTCCAATGCGTGCGTTTCCAACTCGTCGGTGACGAACACCTTGCTGACGCTCTTCAGATGAATCAAGCTTTCCACAGTGCTCCCTCGTTACTCGTTCGTTATACAGACTTCGGTCCGTACATCTCTTTAGTTCAACCGGATGCGGTCGTGCCCATCCTGCGCCGTCATGTCCGACAGGATGACCTGATCGCCCGGTTGCAGGCCGCTCAGGACTTCGATCGTGTTAACCGAAGCCCGGCCCAGTTTGACCTGGACGCGCGAGGCATACTGGCCGTCCGGTGACATTTTGAAAATACTGATGGTGCCGTTCGGCTGACCGTTGGTAGGACGGCCCATGAAGACCACGTTGCTCAGACGCTCCAGTTCCACCGTGCCGTCGACGCTCAAATCAGGCCGCGCTCCGGGCGGCAATTCGCCCATCAGCTTCACGTCTACCGTCACGTTGCCGTTGACAGCGGTGGGGTCGATCCGGCTGACTTTGCCCTGGATAATGCCATTGCGCGTATCGATGCTGGCCGGCTGGCCCAAGGTAATGTCCTTAGCCTCCGTTTCGTTGATCTTCAGC
This sequence comes from Terriglobia bacterium, assembly GCA_963777595.1. Classification (GTDB taxonomy): domain Bacteria; phylum Acidobacteriota; class Terriglobia; order Bryobacterales; family Bryobacteraceae; genus CAVVFX01. The sequence continues at coordinate 133,508 of CAVZRE010000056.1, read as the reverse complement.
TCGGCTTTTAGCTTCTGCGGCTGCGCGATCTTGGCAAGGATCGTTCCGGCCGTCACCTTCTGTCCGACTTCCAAGGCTGCAGCGGCGGTCGTGGAACCCGCAGGTGCGCCCGGTCCCAACTGGGCCATCACACCCGTCGCGCCGGCCCGCACCTTGAGCTGATCCAATTGGCCCTTCTTGAGGTCGTAGAGCGCCTTCGCCTGTTCGATCTTCACGTTCTGTGCGGCAAGCTGCGCCTGTGACGATTCGTCGATAATCTTCAAGCGCTGATCTTCTAAATCATTACGGATCTTGAGCTGGTCGGCCTTATTGGTAGAGATTTCAGCGTCCAGTTTCGGGATGAGGCCTTCTTTTTCCAGTTTCAGGTCGCGGTCCGCATGGAGCGCAGCCTCCTTATAGTCCGAAGTAACCAACGCGGCGGCCGACTTCTTGTCGAAAAGCTGCGTTTTGAGCTGGACCGCAAGATCGGTATATCCCGCTTCGGCCGCTTTTACCGCGAACTCGGCGTCCAGCGTTTGTTGCCTCAATTCCGGATTGTCGAGTTCCATGAGAACGGTATCGGGGTGCACCATCGTTCCCGGATAAACGTTAATTTTCACTACCCGGCCGTCGGCAATTGCCGGAACCCAGAGGACATCCTCGGCCACAAGCGTACCCAACCCGTGGACCTCTCGTAACATCGGGCCGCGTTTCACCGTATCCGGATAAATGGAGCCTCGTTCGACCGTCGGCACCGCCGGCTGCAGACGCATGACAGCGTACCCGCCCCCGCCGAGCGCGGCGAGCGCGATTACACCGAGCACGATCCGCTTCAGTATCCGGTTCCGGCGTACTTCACTGCCCCGCTGAATATCCATTTAGGTTCTTCCGGCTCCGGTAAAAGAAACAAGCACAAGAATATATACCGTCATTCCCTTATAACGTAACGCTTGAATGTCGAGTTCGCAATGAATTCCTTGTTTGGACGCCGCGGCTGAGGTTTTGGTTAGCAGCTTCCCCCTTGCATCCGACGGCTCCCGATGACGGCCGCCGGACGCTTCCCTTATACTCGCTGTTATGAGCGGCATCTTGTACGTTGTTGCAACGCCGATTGGAAACCTGGAAGACATCACGTATCGCGCCGTCCGGATCTTGGGCGAAGTGAACTGGGTTGCGTGCGAGGATACGCGGCAAACGCGTAAACTGCTGGATCACTATAATATCCAGACGCCGCAGATCAGCTATCACGAGCACAATGAGATGGAGCGTTCCAAGGAACTTTGCTCCCGATTGCTCGCGGGCGAGTCGGGCGCGCTGGTGTCCGACGCCGGCGTACCTCTCATCTCCGATCCAGGCTACCGGCTGGTGCATTCTGCCGTCGGAGCCGGAATCGTCGTGCAGCCCGTGCCCGGACCCTCGGCGCTGCTGGCTGCCTTATCCGCGTCCGGCTTACCGACCGACGCCTTCCATTTCGGCGGCTTTCTGCCCCCCAAACCCGGCCAGCGTGTCCACGCGCTCGAAGCGCTGAAGAATGAGCACGCTACCCTGATTTTCTATGAAGCTCCGCATCGCGTGGTGGAAGCGCTGGCGGACATCCGCGCGGTATTAGGGGAACGCGACGTAGTGGTGGCTCGCGAACTCACCAAGATGTATGAGGAATTCTTGCACGGGACCGCGTCTGAAGTGAGGGAAACGCTGGCGGCGCGAGACTCGGTCAAAGGCGAAATTACCATTCTGGTAGCGAAAGCGACGCGTCCCGAGGTGGATGAGCGGCCCATCGAGGTCGCCGTCGAGGCTCAAATGCGCTCCGGGTTGAGCCGGATGGACGCGATTAAGGCCGTCGCGAAGTCGCGAGGGCTGTCGAAAAGGGATGTGTACCGGGAGTTCGAACATTTGCCGCAGCATCAGAAGTGAAAAACCTTTGGGCCACGAATGCACACGAATACACACGAATACGGAAAACGCCGAGACTACCGGAATGCTGGCTTTGCAAAATCCCGAGGGCTGTCGAAGAGGACGTCTACCTGGGGTCCAGGCTAAAGCATTCCGGTAGTTAGGTGCGACCCGTGTCCGTCATAATTCGACGTTTTTCGTATTCGTGTGCATTCGTGTGCATTCGTGGCCCACAGGTTTTTCTGATGCTGCGGCAAAAAACCTCGAATTACTTCGGCGGCGCAGCGTAAAACGCTACTACTCTTCTCGCCGCGGCTCTCCCGACTTGGGCGGCTAGTTCATTTTCCGATGCGGCTCGCACGAGCGCCGAACTGCCGAAATGCTTTAGCAGTTTTGTCACGGTTCTCTTCGCCCACGCCGGGGATCTCCTCCAGCTCCGACGTCAGCCGCGACGCATTGCGGCGCGTGCGGTGGAACGTCACCGCGAAACGATGCGCCTCGTCCCGGATGGACTGGACCAGGTGCAGAATCGGCGAGAAGCGGTCGAGCACGATGGGCTCGTCTTCCTGCCCGAGACGTAGATGATCTCCTCGCGCTTGGCGATGGACGCCAGCGGCTGGTTGATGATCCCGATCGCCTCCAGCGCATCCGCCGCGGCATGCAATTGCCCCAAGTCCGCCATCGATCAGCACCAGTCCCGGCATGGGCGTACCTTCTTCCTGCAGGCGCGAATAACGGCGCGTCACCACCTCCCGCATGCTGGCGAAATCGTCGTTGCCGATCACCGTGCGGATGATGAACTTGCGATAGTCCTGCTTCTTCATCCGGCCGTCTTCCCACACCACCATGCTGGCGACCTTGTCGGTGCCCTGGATGTGGGAGATGTCGAAGCACTCGATGCGCTTCGGCGGCATCCGGCAGATTCAGCGCGTCCTGCAGCGCCTCCTGGATGGCCTTCGACGACGGCTTCATCACCCGGAAACGCGCGTCGAAGCTGTGCTTGGCGTTGGTCTGCGACCAGGTCGAGCATCGCCTTCTTCTGCCCGCGCTGCGGCGTGTGGATCTCCACTTTGCGATTGCGCTTTTCGGAGAGCAGTTCCTCCATCACCTCGCGATCTTCGAAATCCACGGGCACGTGGATCATCGCCGGCACGTACTGCTGGTCGAGATAGATCTGCAGCAGCAGCGAAGAGAAGAACTCCGGTGCGTCGAATTCCACCTGGTCTTCCCAGAAGTACTCGCGGCGGTCGACGATCTGGCCGTTGCGCAGATGGAAGAGGTTGACCGCCACCAGCGGCGGCTCGGCGTAGACAGCCGAAGATGTCGGCATCGTCGCCGTTGGCCGCGGCCATCTTCTGGCGCTCTTCCATCTCTTCCACCGTGGACAGCAGATCGCGCAATCCCGGCGGCCTCTTCGAAGCGCATCTCTTCCGACGCCGTCCTGCATCCGGTGCGCGCAGTTCGCGCGCCAGGTCGCTGTGGCGGCCTTCGAGGAAAAGACGCACATCGCGCACGGCGCGTCGCATAGGTCTCGTCGGTGGTCAGGCCCTGCACGCAGGGTCCGCAGACAGCGATGGATGTGAAATTCGCAGGCAAGGCTTGGGATGGTAGCGCGTCAGGTCCACCTTGCAGGAAGGCACCATGAAATGGCGGTGGATGAAGTGCACCAGTCCGGTGCGCCAGGTTGCCGGGAAAATAAGGGCCGAAGTAAGTGGCGCCGTCCTTGATCAGTCGGCGGGTGACGTAGACGCGCGGATACTTCTCGCTGGTCAGTTTGATGTAAGGATAGGTCTTGTCGTCGCGCAGCAGGATGTTGAAGCGCGGCTTGTACTGCTTGATGAGATTGTTTTCGAGCGCCAGCGCCTCTTTTTCGTTATCGACCAGGATGTAGTCGATGTCGCGGGCCTCGGAGATCAGCGTGCCGGTCTTGACGTCCGAGAGCTTGTCATCGTTGAAATAGCTGCGGACGCGTGCACGCAGGCTTTTGGCTTTGCCGACATAAATCACCTCGCCCGCGCCATCTTTGTAAAGATAAACGCCGGGCGAGAGGGGGAGCTGCGATACTTTTTCTCTGAGATCCAAAGTCGGTTACAACAACGAACTATACCAGTCAATCACTTTGGGCCCGGACATCGCGGCGAAGATCGCCGCGGCGGCAAGGAAGGTCCCGAAGGGCAGTTGATAGGAGCCCATATCCTGCTTCGTCACTTTGATGTAGATAAGGCCGACGATGGAGCCGGCCATCGCCCCCAGGATCAGCGTCAGCAACGCGCCTTCCACCCCGAGAAATGATCCTACCATCGCCATCATTTTCACGTCGCCCAACCCCAAGCCTTCCTTATGCCGGAACCTTTCGAACAACCATCCGCCGAGCCAAAGCGTTCCGGCCGGCAGGATCGCGCCGGCCACCGATTCGGCGACGGATAGCACCCGCGCGTTCAGGTGAAAGCCCATCAACCCAAACGCGGCATGCGCCACGAATCCCGGCACGCGAAGGAACGGCGAGAAAGCCAGTCCGATCAACAACCCGCCGAGAGTGAATTCGTCCGGCAGAATGCGCTCTTCGAGATCGGTGAACATGAGCGCAATGAGCATCGCGACAAGGATACAAAACTTCGCCGCGCCGGGCGAAACCTTCAATTGCCAGACGATCCAGGCGAAAAAAAAGGCGGTCAACAATTCGACTACGGGATAACGATAGGAGATTCCATTGCCGCACCTCCGGCAACGGCCCCGCAGAAACAGATAACTCAGAAGCGGCACGTTGTCGTACCAGGCGATCCCGGCTTCACACTGCGGGCAAAACGACCTCGGCGCGACCACCGAAAGGTCCAGCGGCCAGCGGTAAATGCAAACATTCAAGAAGCTGCCGATGATCAGTCCCAGCACAAACGCGAGGGTAGCCTCAAGCATCGAGAACCCTTCGATAGACGGCGATTGTATCCTCAACCATTCGTTCTACTGTAAATCGTTCTTCAATGGTAAGACGCGCGTTGGCCCCCAGCCGTGCAGCTTCTTGCCGGTCCGACTCCAGGCGCCCGACGCACTCTGCGACGGCGGACGGCTCATTCGCCGTCAGAATTCCATTGATCCCGTTTTCAATGACTTCCCGCAGCCCCCCGACCCGGCTGGCAATGACCGGAACGCCGGCCGACATGCCCAACAACGCTCCCGAACCCAGCCCTTCGGCCTGCGTCAGGTACACCAAGAGGCGAGCGTGCAGAAGATCACTCTCCAGAGTAGACGCATTCTTCACCATTTCGATTACAGGCCCGTCACGGGTGCTCAGCGGGAGCAGGGGCACGCCGTCATGCACCACCGAAATCTTATTGGCGGGAACGCCCGCTTCCATGAGCCTGCCGGCGACAAATTTCGAAACGGCAATGAAGTGAGCCGCTCGTCCGTACTTCCAGCGTGACAACCGGCCCTGCTTGACGGGAAACGCGACACGGCGTGCAACCACGATGGGAGTGCGCGCAAACAGGGCTGCCAGCGTGTGACTACGAGCATCGTGGACATGCACCATGTCGGCAGCCGGAAACTGCCAGCTCACCTTCTGGACGGTAAATCCCTCTTCCGCGGCACGCGTGGCGAGCGTACCGTCGGAACGCGTCATCAGGATCGACTCGCAGCCACGCGCCCTGAGACCGCAAAGCAAACGAAGAACCTGCCACTGGCCGCCGCCCATTGCCCGTCCGGAATCGATGTGGATGATGCGCATGAGAAAACGTTATTCGTCCTTCGTTATCCGTTATCCGTTGGATTCCGGACGTGTTTAGCGAACGACGGAAAACGGATGACGGATGACGGGCAGCTAATACCGAATCTTCGTCTCGCGTCCCTGCGCATCGCCTCGAAACCAGACCCACAGCGGCGCTTTCGGGCTCGGCGGCGGCCACGGCAGCGCAACTTGCAGCGATTGCTTGCGGCTGTCGTTCCCGACTGGCGCGGGCAGTGCGGTGACCGGAACTCCTGTGTCCGGACTCCAACCTACTTTGGCGATTACCTCGAGATTCATGCCGGTCAGTTTGCCCAGATAATTGACATCCGACTTCTCGTCGGTCAGCTCAAAGCTATCCACCTGGGGAACCCGCACCACCTTGCCGAGCGCATATGGCTTCGAACGTCCCTCGCCAGGGTTTTCCAGCACAGCCGACACCGCGCAACCGGTCGGCCAAGCCCCGGGGTCGAACGTGAGGAACAAAGTGTCTCCGCTCATCAGTTGCGCGCTCCCCCCGGAACTCTGCTCGCCGACGTGGAGGACGACCTCCCTCGATCCCTGCGCATCGCAATTGAGATGGATCGCGGTACCGGCGCGAGCGTATTTGGTTTCAAGCGACGCGCTCACGAAGGTTCCGGCCGGCAATTCATCCTTAAGCAGCGAGACCTGATTGCCTGCTGGAAGCGCGATCTGCGCGCTCACGATTTGAGGTCGCGGGCCGACCACCTTCACTCCGCCTGCAGCCACCGCGGGCGCGCTGGTATTCTGCGCGTATTCCTTAAGATCCAGGTCGCCCGGATGCGTGTCCGATTTCAACTCCACGAATAACTGGCGCGCGTCTCCTTCCACCGGTCCCAGTTTGAACGCCGCGCCCGGAGCTTCCAGCTTCGCCAACCGGTCCAGATTCTCGCCGTGCAACTCGACTGCCTGCTCCTTCTCGCCCGCATTGATCACCAGCGGCAGGTTGGCAATTTTCGGAGCCGGCGGCAGCACTCTTATGGGAACGTTGTAGGGCTTGCCATCCGCCTGGGTGAGTTTGAGAATGTAGTCGCCCGCGGACATCGACGACGTGTCGATCTGGAGCGTGAGCCTGTCCTGCGGTCCATCCTGCTTTCCTTTCGGCAACAGGAACGGAACATTCGCCGGCGTGTCGAACTTGTCGTCTTTCTTAACCACCGCGGCCTTTTCGACAAACTCGAAGTCCGCGGCTTCCAACTGCACCACCGTCTTCCCGTGGTGCTCCATTAGCAGGTCCTGGCTCTCAGGCGCAAGGTGCGCGCTTTTGAAATCGTCGATCGGATTCAGATGGACGTCGCCAGTGGCGTGCAGCGTATCCCAATCCCACGAGGCCTGCAGATGATAGGTTCCGGCCGGCGCTTTGGCCTTCGACTCCGCCAAGGCGACATCGAGAGCTTTGTGATCCGCCGTGCTTTTCACTTTTACCGGCAGCGTTGTCTTGCCGTCTTCCGAGACTAACTTCCAATCACGGGCGCGGTCTACGATCTTCCATCCCGCGCCGTCCATACTGACAGCGAGAGGAGCTTTCACGCCCAGCGGAAGATGGTCCGCTGCCTCGATCTTGATGACGGGAGGTTTGGCGTTCGGAATTCTTGCGGCCCACAGATATGCGACTTTCATCCGCGGCTTCGCCGGATCACGCTTCCCGCAAAGATTTAACTTGTCGCTTTCGGGATCTGCGACCAGGGCAAAGCTCGAGCGGAATTCCGTGTTCGGGAACATCATCCAGCGCAAATTCATGAATAGCGCTCCGCCGCTCGCCGCCAGTCCGACGGGCGTGCCGAAGAAGATGGAGGCGACCGAAGTGGCGAGCGCCGCGGATTGGGCCGTGCTCTGGGAAGGATCCGTGGCAACCGGATCGACGCTCGTAAGCGTCGGATTAATCGCCCGCATCATGGCTAGCGTTTGCTGACTGCGCGGCAGGTTTGGATCCACCTGGTTGTCAATTCCGTATTGAGAGGCAAAGCCGGTGAGCGCCGCATCCACGTCGCCGCTGCTTTTCGGCGACCAGGCGCTGATCGCCGCCATCAGCGCTTCGGTTTGCGCAGTCTTTTCCGCATAATCGGCGAGTTGCGCGATCAGATCGTCGTCCTTCTCGAAGAAGGCCTTCACTTTCTTCACGCTCACCCCTTGTGGACCATAAACCAGCGCGACCACACCAGTGCGGTTCGGTACTTGCCACTGAGCCGGTTTATCGGCTGACTTCGGTTGCAGCACTTCCAGTTTGGGAAGATCCTTCATCAACGTGCCGGGTTTGGCAGGCGCGGGTGCCAGCACCAGCGCGACTTCCCCGCCCTTGGGATTGATGCGCAGTTTTCCTGGAGAGTAAAGGATTGTTTGACCTTCCTCCAACCGGTTTATGCCCCTGAGCGGAAGGATCTGCAACTTCGGATCGGAGCGTACGTCGAGTTCGAAATCGCCCAGCGGAACACCTGACGCGCACCCCAGCGGCACCGCGGAAAATAGCGTTGCAGCGCCGCACAGAACAAGTAAGACAGCCTTTTTCAACACCTGCATCTATTCTAACTTCGAGACGCAGCTGCAGGGGGTTAAGTCTGACAAGTTGTTCTGAAAATGCGCGTGATCGTACCGCGGTGTGGTGACCGGACTTAGGTAGCCGGCCGTAACACAGACTTCAACCTGTGCTCTCCGCGGCAGGTCAACCCGACCCAGCCGGCTTACAATCCCCGCGCGGCATGGCCCTCCTCCAGGAAAACTAAACCGTCATAGCTCTTCGACATCGCCTTCACGCGCCAATTTGACTGGGGGTCGTCCTGATTCCAGAGCGCCCCCACTTCGAGAAACGAATGGGGTTCGAGCAACCAGCGTCCGAGTGCGGACGTTGCAGGCACCGTCCGCAGGTCCAGGAAAAAAACCGCCATCCCCGCGGCACTCAGGACCGTGTCGCCGTTCCCCTCCGCGAAGTCCGGAATGGTTTGTTTGGCCACGTTGGAAGATTGCCCATTCTGTACGCCGATTGCCAGCAATTCCCCGCGGTGAACGGCAAATCCCGTCACATAGATTCGTTCTGCGAATTCCTCCCGCAACCATGAGCCCAGGCTCTTGTCGGTATCGCCCGGGGTGAAACCCAGCCGTTCGTTATGTCCCCAGAGGAGGATCTTTTCTCCCGGATAAGCGTCATTGGCCAGCCACTCGATATTGCGCGCCATCATCTGATTGCCGTAAGCCGCACCCCGGCCGGCCATGCGCATCGCCGCGGATTGTCTGGCCAGTTCGGCATCCTGTCGAGCCTCGCGCCACGCTCCCGCCGACGAAGCCTGAATCAGCGTCTCGCGTTTCGCGTCAAGCAATCTGACCACCGCTTCAGCCCTCTCTGCAGCTTTACTGGCTGCGTCGTCATAAACCTCGCCCAGCCGCGACTCCATTTCCAGAAGAGGCGCATAGTTCGTCTGCGCGTCTACAGCGTCCAGAGGAGAGAAGCGCTTCAAATAATCCACCACACGCGGCGTCACAATACTCGCGGCCGAAATCCCGAAAGAGGCGAAGGACAGCGCCGCATGATTTCCCGGCGCTTCATTGAACTCGCGCATCCACTCCACCACGTCCAGCGCTTCCCGCGTGTTCCAAGGCCAGAGCATGCTCGCCAACACTGCTCTCGGATCCCCTTCACCGGACTTGATATACAGGTCGAGTGCTGTCGCCTCCGGCCAGTTCGCGTTAATCGCGAAGACGCTGAAGCCTTTCTCGCGGACCAGGTATTCGAACAGCCGGTGCTTGATCTCGAAGAACTCCCGAGTACCGTACGTGGCTTCGCCCAAGGCTACGATACGGGCGTCGCCCACAGCGGTTCCGAACGGCGCAAGGTCATAAAAGGTGTGCCCGGTTTCAATGGTGGCAAGAGGCGCGGCGGTGCGCTTCAAATCCGAGGCTGCGCGCTTGGCCGTCTGAGCATCAGTCGTCGAATCCACCTGCCGCGTCGTGAGGACGCGAGATTCCCGGAGGTTCCATTCGGTTCCGCTATACACCCAACGATCGCGATGCATCGCCACATAAGATGTCGACCGCGTGCGGTTCGCTTCTGACCGTACGTATTCCGCGCGCGCCTTCACGACGGCGCCGCCTCCGGCGAGCCAGATAGAGTCTACCGTCGTTTTATGTGCCAGTTCGATCGTATTTCCGTCGCCATTCAAATAAGCTGCGTCGTACCGCGCGTAGGCTTTCTCGATGGCGTTTTTCGCCGCATTGATCTCGCGCTCCGGCACCACCTGAAACGAAACGCCATCCAGCCACACGCGGCTGTGGCCCGACGGCAAAACTCCGAATTCGATCCACTGCGCATCGCCATCGATTTCGCCGGCGACTTCGCATCGGCTCCACTCTCCGGGACTGGCGGCCCGGACGTCCGCTTCATCGACGACGGCCTTGTGACCGTCAGTTCTCTCGACGCCGAGCCGCAACTGTAAGCGCTCGCCCGGCTCCGAAAACTTCAGCCATGCGCCCACGCGAACCGTCTTGCCGCGATATGCCGCCGCATTGAAACGCTGCATCGCGCCACCCGTAAGAATGGCGCATCCAATCCGGTTGCGGCATCCTTCCCGAGGCAATTCGATTCTGCCTGTCGACGGCACTGTCCAGCCCTGCGCCCCACGTTCGAAATCCAGATTCCTCGGACCCTGGGAACTTACCGTCAACGCGGCCAGTCCTGCCTTCGCCCGCGCGGCAATATCGGCTTGATCCGGGTAGTCCTTCACCAGCCGCGCATAGTGCAGACGGGCCGAATCGCGCCGTCCGAGCCGCTCTTCGCACTGCGCCATGCGGTAAAGCAGCCGCGCTGAAATCGACCGGTCCGCACCCGCATGAGCCAGAATCGCACTGTATTGGCTCAGCGCGCCACTCAAATCCCCCGCGACGGTCTCGGTATAAACCGCGGCATCGAAACGGCTATCGATATCGCCCTCCGCCACAAGAAGGGGAAGGAGGACAAGGGGAAGCAAGAGAAGGGGAAGGAAGACAAGCGCAACCCATCGTGACTGCCGGGGAACCAGAGGCATAAAATCACCCGTCGAAACGATACCCCAACCCGCGCACATTGCGTAGATACTGGGGATTCGCCGGGTCTTCTTCAATCTTCCGGCGCAGGTTCGCAATGTGATTGTCTACAATGCGAGCGGACGCGTAAGTCTCCGGCCCCCACGCTCCGTCCAGTAATTGATCCCGGCTCAGCACTCGTCCGCGAGCCCGGATGAACAGCCCCAGCAGGCGGAATTCGATCGGCGTCAATTCCTGCGGAATGCCTCGACGCCGCAACTCCCCGCGGCCAAAATTCACTTCAACCTCTCCGAACCGGTAGCTCTCCAAGCCTACGTCGTTGCCCGCGCGCCGCAAAAGAGCCTTGATCCGCGCGCGAAGTTCCCGAGTACCGAACGGCTTGGTCATGTAATCGTCGGCGCCCAACTCCAGGCCCATGACCTTCTCCGCTTCCTGAGTCTTCGCCGTCAGCATCAGGATGGGAGCCTTCATTCCGTCCCGGCGAAGCGCGCGGCACACTTCGAAACCGTCGCGGTCCGGCAGCATGATATCGAGCACGATCAGATCGAAAGCACTTTTGCGTGCCCGCTGCAACGCCAGGCCCGCGTTGGTCGCCACTACGACGTCGTAACCCTCCATCTTGAGATCGTCCTCCAGACCGAGCGCGATGGCGGGTTCATCCTCTACGATCAGAATCCGGGTCATGCTTCTTTTACTGCCGCTTCCTTCACTGCCGGAAGTAACATCGTAAACGTGCTCCCCCGGCCGGGTTCGCTGGCCACTTGGATGTCTCCGCCGTGCGCCACCACGATGTGCCGCACCATCGCCAGCCCGACACCCGTACCTTTAACGCCTCCCGCCGACGCCGCACTCCCCCGCACAAATTTATGAAAAATCGCCTTGCGCTCGGAGGGCGGAATCCCTGGCCCCTGATCGCGCACGCGGATCGCCACCGAATCGTTCTCGCGTCCCCACTCCACCCAAATCGTCGGATGCTCCGGCGAGTACTTCAGCGCATTATCCACCAGATTGCGCAGTGCAATGGAGAGCGCTTCGCGATCTGCTTCAATGCGGCAACCCGAGGCTTTCCCGTGCAACTCGATCAGCCGTCCCGACCCGGCGATTTGCCGCTCGAACTCGGCCGCAACATGCGCCACCAGATCCCCAGTATCGACAGGTTCGAAATGATAGCGCCGCCGACCCGCTTCTATTCCGCCAAAATTCAATAACTTTTCGACGAGCCGCTGCAGGCGTTCGGTTTCACTCACCAGCGTCCGGTAATAAAGCTGACGGCGATCTTCGCTCGGCAACCGTCCAAACGCAAGAATCTCCGATAACTGCCGCATGGACGTCAGCGGCGACCGGAACTCATGCGATACCGCGGCCACGAAATCCGACTGCAGTTGCGACACTGCCATTTCCCGCCGTATCGCCCTCGCAATAAAATAGGTTCCCGCAAGCAGAAACGCGACCATCACCGTCATGGCAAACAGCAGGTAGCGCTGTCTTGCGAGCGTGCCGGCATCCATCCGGGACGTATCCCGCATCACGTAGAGAGCCCATGGAAGCCGGCTTTCCGCCGCGGTGCGGACGGCTGCACGGCCGGCTTGAACCCGTTGTCCCGCGACCACCCTGCCTTCGCTGTCGACCGCTGCCAGGTGGGTTTCTTCGCCCGCTGCGCCCCGTTTCAGGATCGCCTCGGGGGTGGTGACCAACATGACGCGACCGCCAGCCGCCTCGCGCCAAAGGATCAGTAAGGGGTGTCCGTCCGCCCAGAGAGTAGCGACTCCTCGCGACGGTTGACGGAACCGTTCTCTCCAGGCGAGCGTGGCCGCGCGTTCCGTCTCCCGCGCCATCACCGGCGACGGCTCACCGGGCGCAACCTTAGACCAGTAGAACTCGAATTGTCCCCGGCTCAAAGGCCAGCGCCCGCGGCGCAAGTCGTCTTTCACGTCGTCTTTCGGATCGTGGCTGCCCAGCGCCGTCCGCGCCACGAGGCCTGCCGGAACACCGGCAACCAGCACTTCGTCGAGGGTGGACAACTGTGTAAATGCTGCACGGCTCTCGTTCCCTCGCCCCAACTTACGCAGCACCCGCCCAAGACGCAGGAGAGCTCCCGCGCGAACCGGCTCATCGTTCGACCGGGACAGAGAACGATACCAGGCCACAGCCGATTCCGGTTGTCCCTGATCGAATTCAAGCGCTTCCCCTTCGGCGAAGATACTGGCCGGAGCTTCCGGGCCGGCCGGCGGAAAAGGCCGATAAAGCAAGCGCGCCGGAGGCAATGCGCGCAGGGAGTCGCCGGCCAGGACAAACTCCGGACCCAAGCTGGCCGCGGAACCCGGAAGTTCTGCGCCGAGCCGTTCTGCCGTCTCTGCAAGGACACTCCGCAAGGCTGCAACCACCCGGTCGGCGCTCTGCTCCAGCCGCTCCTGATTCCGCTGCTCTTCGACGACCGAATCCTGAGCGAGCAGCCGCCAGCCAAACCAAGCTACGGCTGAAACGGACCCGAGCGTGAGGAGAAACAAAATCACCAGCAGGTTTCGCGGCGGTCGCAGCCACACCCCGAGTGAGATAGCCGGTGACATCGTTCTGCCCTGATTGTACACATGGCCCGGCGGCTGTGGGCGTCAGCGCGCCGGTAGACCACTGACATCCTTTCTGTCGACGGTGAAGCGGACATTGTAAGGCGCCTGGTTGTACGCCTCAGCGACTCCGGCGAACTCCAGTTCCAGGCCCGGCGAAATTGTTCCGCGCAGCGGAGTCGCAAAGACCAGTGTGGCGTCGCCCGCCGGATCGTCGATGCTGACCAACAACTCCTTGGGACTGGTTCGCGACACCACCTTCGCCTTGAACCGTTTGAAGTTGCCCGTTTCCGGAGGAAGCAAAACGCTTTTCACACTTTGCTCAAAATAACCCGACCCGGACTCCGCTTCGAGGGCTGTTCGAATCAAGCGCCACAGCGCGATATCGGGATGCTGCGCCGCGAAGCCGGCATCCGCGGCCTGCTGCTCCTCGGCAATCTGTTTAATGCTCTTGAGCGTGAAGCCTTCCGGCGGAAACGGCGTCTTCGCGGCCATTTGCTTCAACTCATCGAGACCGGCCGCACTCCCGTGGTAACCCTGATAAGCGTTCTGCAGGAACGCGTCGGCTTTCGCCCGAGTAGCCGGATCGAGCGCTCCCGGTCCAGTATATTGCACCGCCCGCGCGAACTCGTAAAGCGCTTCCGGGACCTTGCTCTGCGTATAAAACGCGGTTCCCAGCCAGTAAGTGGCCAGCCCGTATTGCACCAGCGGATTCCCCAGGGTCCCGAGCGCGCATTTCAGCGGCTTCTCGGCCGAGAGATAGTCTTTCTCCATCACCTTCGCCCAACCCATTGTGTACTGTGCCGGAGGTTCGATTTCAGACTTCGCTTTGGACCAGTCCGCATCGGCCACGCCCGGCGGCTTCAGCGTGTCCCAATGGTTAATGATGGCGTTAGCGGCGTCCTCGGCCGCCTTTTCGAGGTCTGGCGTGATCGGCTGGGTATAAGGCGCGGCGCGCACGATATCGACCAGTGCGGTTGCATCCTTTGCATCGATGGACAGCGCTTCGAGTGCTGCTTTGATGGCCTGAGCAGGCTGATTCAGCGCCAGATAGTCTTTGGCAAACAGATCGGCGCGGACCAGTTTAAAGTCGCTGTCGGGATACTTCTCCTTCCACGTGTTCAGTAGCTGCAGTTGTTTATTCGAATCGTTTTGGGCTTGGAGAACGCTGTTATAAAGGTCGTACTCGCCCTGATCCTTGACGTGCGGCGTCTTGGCTCCCGTTTGCTGCGCCAGTCCAGCGGCTGTCAGCAGGATTCCGGAGAGTGCTCTTAGGTTGCGGCTCAACATGCCCCGATTCTAGGAGTCCAGTCTCCGGATTCAGCCAGAGAAATGTCACGTTTGTGTCACCTTCACATCGGCGGACCAGGCAATGCTTGCCGGGCCGGAGCGCCGCCCTACGCCGCCGTCGACTTTGCGGCATCCAATCCGGGCAGCCGGAAGTATCGTTGCGCATTGCTGAAGCAGATGTCTTCCACCATCCGCTCAGCCAAGCCGTTATCTGGAATCTCACCGGCTTCGATGTCCTTGCCCAGCAGATTGCACAGCACCCGGCGAAAATATTCATGGCGCGGGTAAGACATGAACGAACGCGAGTCCGTCAGCATTCCGACAAAGCGGGACAGCAGCCCCACATTCGATAGAGCGTTCATCTGCCACTCCATGCCTTCCTTCTGGTCCAGAAACCACCAGCCGCTGCCGAACTGCATCTTGCCCGCAATCCCGCCGCCCTGGAAGTTGCCGATCAGCGTGGCGAAAGTATAATTGTCGACCGGATTCACGTTGTAGACGATGGTCTGCGGCAGGGCGTTTTCTTTATCCAAACGGTCCAGGAACCGCGACAAGCGCTCAGCCTGGTTCCAGGTACCCATCGAATCGTACCCGGTATCGGGCCCCAGTACCGCGGCCATGCGGGAATTGTTGTTGCGCATCGCACCCAGGTGCAACTGGTTGGTCCAGCCCTTCGCCGCGTCCAACTGGCCGAAAAACAACATCAGGTTGGCGGCGAACTCTTCGTGCTCTTTGGGCGTCGCGGGCTTGCCGGAGCGCGCCTTGGCAAAGATCTTCCCGGCTACCGTCTCGCTGCAGAAATCGGCATAACAATGGTTGAGGCCGTGGTCGGACAAACGTCCTCCCATGGAGTGGAAGAAGTCATGCCGCGAAGCGATGGCGTCCAGGAAGTCGTGATAGTTGCCGATGCTACGGCCGCTGGCGACTTCGAGCTTCGCTACCCACTCGTTCCAGAGATCGGGCAGATGCACGTTCATCGCTTTGTCCGGCCGGAAAGCGGGATAGACCTTCGCGTGGCACCCCTCCTCGGCGATTTGTTTGTGATACCGCAGATCGTCGGTCGGATCATCCGTCGTGCATAGCGCCCGCACATCGAACTTTTTTATCATCGCCTTGGCGGTGAGAGTTTCGAGTTTCTCCGAAGTCCAATCCCAGATCCGGCGCGCCGAGCTTTCGTCGAGCAATTCGTCGATGTCGAAGTAGCGCGCGAGTTCAAGATGCGTCCAGTGGTAAAGCGGGTTGCGCAGCGTATACGGAACCGTCGCGGCCCAGGCCGCAAATTTCTCGAAGGGATCGGCGTCCCCGGTGATGAAGCGTTCGTCGACACCGTTGGCACGCATGGCGCGCCACTTGTAATGGTCGCCTTCCAGCCAGACCTCGAACAAGTTGCTGAACTTGCGATCTCCGGCAATATCCTTGGGCGGGAGATGATTGTGATAATCGAGGATCGGCTGCGAGGCCGCATGGTCGTGGTATAGCCGCTTGGCTGTGCCAGTGGTCAGGAGAAAATTGTCGTTGATGAAGGACATGATCTTGGGGCGGTGAATCGCCTTCTTTTATTGTCAATCAAGACGCGGGGACCCGGTGCAGCCGCGATTGAGTCAAAGAGAGTACCGCCCCTGCTATCGCATCGAGGGGCAGAATCTTGTCCACGGCGCCTCGTTTGATCGCTTCATTGGGCATGCCGAAGACGATCGAAGTGGCCTCGTCCTGGGCAATGGTGGCCGCGCCCGCCTGTTTCATTTCGAGCATTCCCTGCGCTCCGTCATCGCCCATCCCGGTCAGGATCACGCCCACCGAATTCCGGCCGGCATAGCGCGCCGCGGAACGGAATAAGACATCGACCGAAGGGCGATGTCGCGAGACCAGCGGACCCTCCTTGATTTCGACGTAGTAACGCGCCCCACTGCGCTTCAGCAGCACGTGATGGTTACCGGGCGCGATCAACGCCCTGCCTTTTAAGACCGTATCGTTGCTTTCCGCCTCTTTTACGGAGATCCGGCACAGCCCGTCCAGGCGTTGGGCGAAGGCGTGAGTAAATACCTCCGGCATGTGCTGCACAATCACAATTCCGGGAGCGTCGGGAGGCAGGACTTCGAGTAAGGCGCGCAGAGCTTCGGTGCCGCCCGTCGATGCGCCGATGGCCACAACTTTCTCAGTAGTTTCCAACATAGGCCCCGTGGCTCTCGAAAGGATCGCATCGGCGGTCAGCTTTGGCGCCACGGTAAGGCCCGGACTCCGGACCCGCACGCGCGCCGACGCCGCCGACTTCACCGCGTCGCACAGCATTGCGGACGATTCCTGCAGAAACTGTTTACTGCCCAGCCTGGGCTTGGCGATGATATCCACGGCGCCGTACTCGAGCGCCTTGAGCGTACTGGCCGCGCCTTCCTCCGCGAGGCTGGAACAGATGATCACCGGGATAGGATGCTGGCTCATGATCTTCTGCAAGAACGTCAGCCCGTCCATACGCGGCATCTCGATATCGAGAGTAATCACGTCGGGCACCTGTTCGCTCATTCGCTCCGCCGCGACAAACGGGTCGCCGGCCGCACCGATCACCTCGATCTCCGGGTCGGCCGACAAAATCTCAGCGAGGGTCTGGCGGACCAGCGCCGAATCGTCCACGATCAAAACGCGAATTCTTGGTTTATCCATTTCTTCTCTACAGCCTGCGGCGTCTCTCTAGTCCCGGCGTCACCGCTTCGAGCCCAACCGGTGCACCATCACTTCTCCCGTTCCGGTGTCAAAGTGAATTTTTCGCCCGCGAAGTCCGCGGAGGTCGGAAGCCTGCACTCGGAAACCTTCCTCCTCCAACACTTCTAACGCAGCCTGGCAATTCAGTGCGCCCATCGTGGGGATGTTCAACCTGCTCGACATGACGGGCAGGACATCTGCGCCCCCGAACACTTTCACTTCCAATTCCTGCCGCGTGGCGCCCAACACGTCAAACTGGTGCGCCAGGTGGCGAATGCTCAAGTCGACGAAGCGATACTGGTTGGTGCCGGAACTTCCTCCATAACTCACACGCCATCTGGGGAGAACGCCGTGGCACATGGCTCCGGCGCCGAGCCGCGCGCTAAAAAACGTCACGCCCACGCATGACCCGAGGATCGTCAGGAGCAGCGTCGGGCTGCGCGCCAGGTAGAGTTCACCCGGTTGCAACGTCACCGCCGGCAGGTCGCTAACGCATTCCATTTTCTACCTTTCTGTAGACGGCAGTTCCGACCGGCGCCAATGGCAGATTCATTCCCTGCAGCGACTCGGAATGACCCGCGAAGAAATAGCCGCCGGGCGCCAAAAGCCTGGTTAACTTTCCGAGCAGACGGCACTGTGTCGGCCGGTCGAAGTAAATGATCACGTTCCGGCAAAAGACAATGTCCGGCGTTTCGGTGAGCGCGAAATCGGCATCCATGAAGTTAACCCGTCGAAACTCCACGGCAGCGCGCAGTTCGGGAACCACGCGCAGCAGGTCCGATCCCGGTTGGCGGCTGCGCATGAAAAACTTGCGCCTGAGGAGCTGGGGCACCGGCGCTACGACGTCGGATTTATAGATGCCCAGCCTAGCCTTCTCGAGCGCGGCGGTGCTGATATCGGTGGCGAGCACGCTGAACTGA
Organism: Terriglobia bacterium; assembly: GCA_963777595.1. Lineage (GTDB taxonomy): Bacteria > Acidobacteriota > Terriglobia > Bryobacterales > Bryobacteraceae > CAVVFX01. The sequence continues at coordinate 115,416 of CAVZRE010000056.1, read as the reverse complement.
ATGCCGGGATGGCTCTGCACGTATTCACTCAGGACCATCGCGAGCGTATAAGGCTCCTCTCCGGTCGCACAGCCAGCGCTCCAGACCAGCACCTTCCTGCGTCCGAAGGTCTCCGTCAGTTCCGGCAACGCCTTCGAAACCAGAAAATCGAAATGTCCCGCCTCGCGAAAAAAGTCGGTCTTATTGGTCGTCACGGAATCGATCAGGTGGACCAGTTCGCGCTTTCTTCCCTCCTGGGAGAAGACATATTCACAGTATTCAGCGCAAGACGAATGCTGAAGACTGTGCCACCTGCGTCGCAGCCGTATCTCCAGCATGGTTTTCTTCTCTGCCCCCAGGTGAATGCCGGCCTCGTCGTAGATAAGGCTGCGAAGCCGGTCAAAATCCGCGTTGGCGAGACTCTCGTTCCGCGTGTTCATCGATTCTCAGGCCGTGACTTCCTCACATCGCACCGAAGACAGGTCGTCCGACGAGAAAACCCGGTCGATGTCGAGGATCATGATGAATTGCCCATCGCGCTTGCCCATTCCTTTGATGAAATCGGTGCGGATCTGCGTACCGATTTTGGGCGCCGGCTGGATTTGATCCGGCTCCAGGTCCACTACCTCCTCCACCGAATCGGCCAGTGCGCCGATTACGGTGGACTCGCCTTCGAGCAATACCTCGACCACCACGATGCAGGTATTGACGGTTTTCTCGGTCCTCGACATCTCGAAGCAAAGCCGCAGATCGACCACCGGAACAACGTTGCCCCGCAGGTTAATTACGCCGCTCATGAAATCGGGGGTGCGCGGAATTTTCGTGATGGTGGTGAAGTCCAGCACTTCCCGCACCTTGGCGACGTCAATTGCGAACACCTCGTCGCCCAGTTTGAATGTCAGGTACTGCCGTGTAGTCGTGATTTCGGTGACGCTCATAAGTTCCTTTCGCTGTCGCCACCCTAGTAGCGTTCGAACTCTTTGTCGATGGTGTCACCCGCATCTTTCATCCTGAGATTGATGCCGGGTTTGGCAGTCTTCCTCGAATTTGCTCCAGCCGATGGTGTAACCGGCGCAACGCTCCGCCCGAGCGCGTCCTGGACCTTCCGCAAAGAGGCTGTTGGCCGGGGCGCCGCGGCTGGGGGGTGCCCCGTCTCGCCAGTTCGGAAGAAGCCCAATGCTCCAATCAGCTGGTCGCTCTGAGCCGTGAGTTCTTCGGTAGTCGATGCCATCTCTTCGGCCGCTGAAGCGTTTTGCTGGATCACCTTTTCGAGCTGCTGCAGGGCTTTGTTGATCTGCTCCGCGCCGGTATCCTGTTCCTTGCTCGCAGCAGTGATCTCCTGCACCAGTTCCGCCGTCTTCTGGATATCGGGAACCAGTTTTTCCAGCATCTCTCCGGCTTTTTCCGAGACCTTGACCGTCGTGCCGGAGAGTTGATTGATCTCACCCGCAGCCTTCTGGCTGCGTTCCGCCAGTTTGCGGACCTCAGCAGCAACTACAGCAAAGCCCTTCCCGTGTTCGCCGGCACGCGCCGCCTCAATCGCCGCGTTCAGCGCCAGCAGGTTGGTCTGCCGGGCGATCTCCTCAATGATGGATATTTTACTCGCGATCTCCTTCATGGCCGCGACCGCTTCCAGCACGCATTTCCCGCTGGCCTGTGCGTCTTTGGCCGATTTCGTGGCGATCTTGTCGGTTTGCTGCGCGTTGTCCGCGTTTTGCTTGATGTTGGAAACCATCTCTTCCATCGAAGATGAAGCTTCCTCCGCCGACGCTGCCTGGGCGCTGGCGCCGTTCGAGACCTGCACCGAAGCGGAACTGATGGCCTGGCTGGCCGAACCCACTTCGCCGGCGATGTTCCGGATGTCGCTGACCGTCCGGATCAGGCCCGACACCATGGAGCTTAATGCCCGCATCAGCTTATCTTGCGCGGAGCGTTCCTGAACAGTCACCGTCAAGTTGCCTTGCGCAATCTCTTCCGCGGCCCGGGTCACTTCGTTCATCGCGCCGATCAGCGAATTCAGATTGTTCTTGATGGTGTTGAATTCGCCGTGATAGATCTCGGTGATCTCTGGCGGATTGTCGCCCTTGCTGATGCGTTCCACATAATTGGCGGCGACATTCAGCGGTGAGATCACCGCATCGAGAATCGCGTTGACGCCCTGCACAATGTGCGCATATGCGCCTTGAAATTCATTTTGATCGCCGCGTTCGGTAAGTTTCCCTTCCTTCGCCGCAGTCGTCAGGCGCCCCAGTTCCTTCTGCAGCCCTTGTAGCACGATGCCAACGTTGTTAACGGCCTGTTTCATCTTCTCGTGATCGCCCTTGTAGCTTTGAGCGATCAATTCGTCGATCCGGCCGTTCGAAATCTGCGCCAGGATGCGATTCCCCTCGCCGATCGGGAGCAGGATCGCGTCGAGCATGGCATTGACGCCGCGGACGATCTCGGCGAAGGCGCCATGAAATTGTTCCGGCTTGCCCCGTTCAGAGAGTTGCCCCTCCTTCGACGCATCGATCAGACGGCTCAATTCCTTCTGCAGATCCTGCAAAACACCGCCCATGTTGTTGACGGCCTGCTTCATCTTTTCGTGGTCGCCTTTGTAGGTGTGAGTGATCAATTCGTCGATCCGGCCGCTCGAAATCTGCGCCAGGATACGATTCCCCTCGCCGATCGGCAGACAGAATTGCGTCCAGCATGCCATTTACGGCCGCGGACGATCTCTGCGTATGCGCCCTGAAACTGTTCCGGCTTGCCACGTTCAGAGAGTTGTCCTTCTTTGGACGCATCGGTCAGACGGCCCAATTCCTTCTGCAGATCCTGCAAAACACCGCCCATGTTGTTGACGGCCTGCTTCATCTTTTCGTGGTCGCCTTTGTAAGTGTGGGCAATCAACTCGTCGATTTTGCCGCCCGAAATCTGGGCGAGGATACGATTGCCTTCCCCGATCGGCAACAGGATCGCGTCCAGCATGGTGTTGACGCCTTCCGAACGATTTTGCGATAGTCACCTTCGTGTTTTGCGGCGTCGGCGCGAGTCGACAGTTTGCCATCCATGGCCGCCGCAGACAATGTCCTCGTATCGGTGATCAACGCGGCGATGGCGCTCTTCAATTGCGCCAGACTTCCATTAATTTTCTCGAACTGCTGCTTCGTTTCTACGGAGTATTTGTTTGCGTCTCCCGTGCTCAAGTCAAACGCCAGATCGCCTTTCCCCAAACGCTCCAGGTTGAAGGCGAGCCGCTCAACTTCTTTCGCCGTATAGTTTTTCACGGTTAGCGTTGCAGAGAGGTCTGTCACCGTTTCCACGAAGCCGACATGTTGGCCCTTGATGTTGATGAGATTGGCCGTGTCCTGTTTGCAGTTCAAGCCGCACCAGTCGAAGAAGCTTTCCGGGATACCTCTCTTGAGCTGCATAATTCCGCATTTATCGGTCTTGCAGATGTTGGCATTTGCCGACGAGCAAGGCATACCCACGGCCTCTTTCCGGTCGCGTACGACCTTTTGGTCGACCATCAGCTTCTCGAATGCTCGATTGAGAAACACCCAATTCATCTCTTTATCGATGACGTGAATCGGGAACGGGACAGCGTCGACGATGCCTTGGTACCAGTTCAGCTTGTCGACGACCACGTCCATGGTGCGATTGATCCCGTCCACGATCTGGCGAAACCCGCCGACATGCCGGTTGGCGTCCGCCCGAGTTTCGAAGCGCTCAGCAACTGCGGCCTCGGTCAACATGCTGCTGTCGCTGACGAGGGCGCCGATCTCGTTTTCAGCAACATCAGCCATTCGTGAGTCTGGTCGTTCTCGGATGCCTCCGCCATGGTGGCCGACAAGTCGCCATTCGCAAGCTTGGTCACATAAGCGACCATTTCGGTCAGCCAGGTATGCACGCCGTTGACGGAGTCCTTCATCTTCGCGTGATCTCCCTTGCATGTCATCTCGACGCGCGCACGCAGGTCGCCAGCACGGATCATCCCCAAAACGCGGCAGGACTCTTTAATCGGCAGCAGCACGGCGTCGAGAGTCTTGTTGACGCCCTCCACTACCTCACGGTACGCGCCGCAATGTCGTGCGCCGTCGCCGCGAACCGACAGGTTGCCATCCTCCGCCGCGTGGGTCAAGAGGTTGACGTCGCCCACTAACGCACCGACACTTTCCATCATTCCTATAATAACGGAAGGAATAAGGGTCTCGTGCTCAGGACCGGCGTCGATTTTTTGTACTCGGCCGGGTCCCCGAGGTCGCCTTCGAGACCTGGAGAGAGTCGCGATAACGTGCTGAACCCTTTCATGCACCTCCAGCATCTCGTTGATTCCATGAATCATTTCGCGCGGAACGCCCTGGAACTCGTCGACTTTCCCGCGCTCTTCAAGAAGCCCTTGCCGCGACGCGGCTACCAGACGGAGGATCTCCTGCGAGACACGATGCATCTCCGAGCTGTTCGCATTAGGCGCCGCCCCTCCACGGGGGCGAACGTTAGGTGAGCCGTTTCCTTGACTGACTGAACCGCCATCATTGGGTTGCGGCATTTTCTTTTCGTTTACTGTACGTGCCATTCGATCGTGTCCCTCTCAATTCATGACTTTATGGTGCAGACCCTCGGCGTTCCGGGTCCGCCAAAACTGCGCTCTAGCCTCGGGCTTCGCTTGCACCGCCATCTGAACCAGCCGGTGCGGGTCGAGAATCAGCGCTACCGTTCCATTTCCCAGAATGGTTGCACCCGCAATTCCCTGCGCATTCCGGTAGAACCTGCCCAAATTCTTAATTACGGTTTGATGGTCTCCGAGAACCTCGTCCACCACGAAACCGTAGTGGCCATACTCGGTTTCAACCACCATGATCTGTTCGCGGTCGCTGCCGCGATCCTGTTGTTCCGCCGGCAACTGGAAATACTCGCTCAGCCGGATGTAGGGAATCATCTCGTCCCGAACTACCGCGATGTGATTCCCATGAGCGCGCTGTATATCGCGGCGGGTCAGTTCGACGCACTCGAGGCTAATGGCGAGCGGCAGCACGAAATAGGCGTCGCCCACGCGGACCAGGAGGCCGTCGATGATTGCCAAAGTAAGGGGCAGGCGCAAGGTGACGGTAAGACCTGCTCCAGGCTGGTTGTGGATTTCGATGGTTCCACGCATGGCCTCTACGCTGCGCCGGACGATGTCCATTCCGACTCCCCGGCCGGATAGGTCCGTCACTTCCTTGGCCGTCGAAAAACCGGGAGCGAGGATGAGGGAGAGGGTGTCAGGCTCAGAAAGTTCGGCGTCGGCGGTGATCAGGCCTCGCTCGATTGCCCTCGCGCGCACGGCTGCCACGTCGACACCGCGGCCGTCGTCACTCACACGGATGAGCACATCCGCGCCGGAATGCTGGGCAGACAAGAGGAGCCGGGCAGTGGCAGACTTGCCGGCTGCGCGCCGAGCCTCCGGGGTCTCGATGCCGTGATCCATGCTGTTCCGGATCAGGTGCACCAGCGGATCGTTCAACTGGTCGATAACGGTTTTATCGAGCTCCGTATCAGCTCCTTCGATCACCAGCTCGACGTCCTTATGTAGCTCGCCTCCCAGATCGTGAACGAGCCGGCGGAAGCGTTCGAAGGTGTCGCGCAGCGGCAACATGCGAATTTGCATCGAAGTATCCCGCAGGTCCGCCGATAAACGGTCGATCTCTTCGGAGATGGCTGAGATGTCGGGATCGTCTCGCCGCCCCGCAACCTCACTGAGCCGCGCCTGAACTGTGACCAGTTCTCCCACCAGGTTGACGAGCCGGTCCAGCTTTTCGGTGGAGACCCGAAGACTTGCACCTGACGCGGTCGCGAGGGCGTTTCTCGTTACCGAACGGTTCGAAGCAGCCTGTACTTGCTTCTCCGGCTGGATGGAGAGTTCGCAATCGTCCTCGACGAAGATGAACACGTCGCGGATCGAATCCGCTCCCACCTGCGTAGCGAGGACCATGTCCCACGAGGCGTAGCAACGCTCCGGATCCATTTCACGGAGCGGAGGGATGGCGCTCATGTCCCCGACGATCTGAAGTTCACCCAAGCCGCGCAGTTCATGGAAGAGCAGCAGAGGATTGGCTCCATTCAACAAAAGGGCCGGACCGGGCCGGAAGTGGATGTGCCATTGCCGAACCGGGCCGGCGTCGGGGACGGCGCGCGAGGCAGCTTCTGTGATCTGCGACTGGCCAGGTGATACGCTGTCACCGGTCAAGGCGCGGAGTTCCGCGATCAGTTTATTTGAAACCTCACAATCCGCGACTCCGCGGCCCTCTGCTTCATCGAGCATGGCGCGAATCTGATCGCAAGCCCGTAGCGTGAGGTTGATCAGTTCGGGCGTGGCGGTCAACTGTCCGTTGCGCAGACGTTCGAACGCGGTTTCGAGGTTGTGGGTGAAGGCGGCGATGCCATCAAAACCGAACATCGCACCAGATCCTTTGATGGTGTGGAGTGCGCGGAAGGCCCGCCCAACTACTTCAATGTCTTCACGCGCCAGATCCAGTTCGAGGAGCGCTGCTTCCAGTTCGGCGAGCAGTTCCCGGGCTTCCTCCATGAAAGCCTGCTTGTGCCGGTCGTTCATCCGAGCACCTTTTTCACAACTGCCAGGATTTGCCCGACCGAGAACGGTTTCACCATCCAACCCGTGGCACCCGCTGCTTTGCCTTCCTGTTTTCGCGAATCCTGCGATTCGGTGGTCAGCATGATGATCGGCAAACCCTTGCACGCCGGATTCGCTCGAATCTTGCGGATCAGCCCGATCCCATCGAGATTGGGCATATTGAGATCGGTAATCACCAGATTTACGGGCTGGTTGAGTTTGGTGAGCGCGTCCTTGCCGTCGACAGCCTCGATAACCGCGTAACCTGCGTCGCTGAGCGTGAACTTGACCATCTGGCGGACACTGGCGGAATCATCCACGGTGAGGATTACCTTGGCCATCAATCGCTCCTGCCCAAGGATTCGATCACGGAAGCGAAGCCGGCATCCCGCATGACAGCTTCAGCCGCTCGAGATAAAGTGATCGTCATGCCCGTGCCAGCTCGATGGGTTTCCACTGATGCGAGCTGCAGCAACTGGATAGCAGTCAGGTCCATCGCGGTGACTTGCTCCATCTCGAGGTGCAGATTTCGCCCCGACGACAGCGCTTCGACCAACCTCTGCTTCAATTCCGCTGCCTCGGAAAGGGCAAACTCGCCTTCCAGCCTGACCACGTAGCGGCTATCGTCTTGCTCAACGGTAATCGGCAACTATCCCCTCACTAGGTATCTATCGGCGCGTTCCCTATTTTTCTTTAACGGTTGTGAGAAAAGAGCGAAAGAGGGTCGAGGCAGCATGGCCGGGCGCAATCGTGGAGAATGGATAAAAGAATCCATGCCCGTCCAAATCACCGTTCCACTCACCGCCGCGTACGCGGAAATCCTTACTCCCGAAGCCCTGGCGTTCCTCGGTGCGCTCGAAACCCGGTTCGGCGACACGCGGAAAGAACTGCTGGCGCGCCGGGTTGAACGACAGCGAGATCTCGCCGCCGGGAAGAAGCCGGACTTCCTACCGGAGACTGCAGCCGTGCGAAGCAGCGACTGGAAGGTTGCACAAATCCCGCCGGGTCTGGAGAATCGGCGGGTCGAGATTACCGGGCCGGTGGACCGCAAAATGATTATCAACGCCCTGAACTCCGGCGCGCAGGTTTTCATGGCAGACTTCGAGGACTCCTCGACGCCCACCTGGGACAATCTTCTGCAAGGCCAGATCAACCTGCGCGATGCGATCCACGGCACCATCGATTTCCGGTCGCCAGAGGGGAAAGAGTATAAGGTGGGCCCGACGCCGGCGATTCTGTTCGTTCGCCCTCGCGGCTGGCATCTCCCCGAACGTCACGCGACGCTCGACGGCGAACCGATGTCCGGGTCGCTTTTCGACTTCGGACTCTACGTCTTCCACAACGCAGCGACGCTGCTTGCGTCCGGTAAATACCCGTGCTTCTATCTGCCGAAGATGGAAAGCCACCTGGAGGCGCGTCTATGGAACGACGTCTTCACGTTCGCGGAACAGGAACTCGAGATTCCTCATGGCTCGATTCGCGCCACGGTGCTGATCGAAACCATCCTCGCCGCGTTCGAGATGGACGAGATCCTTTACGAACTGCGCGACCACTCGCTCGGCCTGAACTGCGGGCGCTGGGATTACATCTTCAGCTTCATCAAGAAGTTCCGGGATCGCGCGGACTTCATTCTGCCCGACCGTTCGCTGGTCACGATGGACCGGCATTTTCTGAAATCGTATGTGGACCTGCTGATCCAGACCTGCCATAAGCGCGGCGCGCACGCCATGGGCGGGATGGCGGCGCAGATCCCGATCAAGAACGATCCGGCGGCCAACGACGCGGCGCTCGAGAAAGTGCGGCAGGATAAGCTGCGCGAAGTGAGGGCCGGGCATGACGGCACGTGGGTCGCGCATCCGGGGCTGGTGCCGATCGCGGCCGAGATTTTCGCCGGGTTCGACGGGCCGAATCAACTTGACGTGCTGCGCGAGGAGGTCCAGGTGACGGCGAAGGATCTGCTGCAGGTTCCCGAGGGCCCGATCACCGAGCGCGGGCTGCATTGGAATATCGACGTCGCGCTGCAGTATCTGGAAGCGTGGCTGCGGCGGGCATGGGCTGCGTGCCGATCTACAACCTGATGGAGGATGCCGCGACCGCCGAAATCTCCCGCGCGCAGGTCTGGCAGTGGCTGCATAACCGCGCCACCACCGATACCGGCAAGACCATCACGCCGGAGCTGGTGCAGGAGGTGATTCAGGAAGAGGCCGAGAAGCTGGGCGCGCGTCCGCATATCGAGCACGCCGCCAAGCTGCTGGATGAGCTCATCCTTGCGGACGAGTTTGCCGACTTCATGCCGTTGGTGGCGTATCAGTTCGTGTAAGAAGGCGGTAGAGACTTAGCGCGTTGTCTCCCTGGCGTACCGTGCGGTAGCGCGTCAGAACGCCGCAATGATCTCCCGGATCGAAGCGGACAGAGTGCTGGGCGATGGCCAGTTTGGGAGGGATACGTCCGACTCGTTCGAGCGCTGGGGCGTATTCCTTCTCTAGGGGTAGGGAGGGTCCAGAAAGACGATGCCGGCGCGATGTTTGCCTAATTCCCTCAGCGCGGGACCGGCGATAACGACCGCGCGACCTCGCACACCCAGCGCCTCCAGGTTCTCGCGGATCAGTTCTACCGCGCTGCGGCTCTTTTCGAGAAATATGACACGCGCGGCGCCCCGGCTGAGGGCTTCGATGCCGACCGCGCCGGTACCGGCATAGGCGTCCAGGAAGGTCTCGCCTGCTACCTGGGGGCCCAGGATATTGAATAGCGTTTCCCGCAGTTTGTCGGGTGTGGGGCGCATTTCGAGGCCCGGCAGGGACTTAATTCTTCGGGAGCGGAATTCGCCGGCAATGACTCGCATCAGCCTACCTGCACCAGGCCGTAACGGCGCTGCCAGTGGTCGCGGATGTACGCTACGGCGCGCGGCCATCGTCTTCGCGCGAGGGTGGTTTTTCGACAAAGGCCAGCGCCTCGCGCCGGGCGACTTCCAGAATCTCTCGCGTCGCGCAGGATGTTGGCGATGCGCAGTTGCGGCAGGCCGGATTGCTTGGTGCCGAAGAACTCGCCGGGGCCGCGCAGCTTCAGGTCCATCTCCGCGATGACGAAGCCGTCGCTGGATTCGACCAGGGTGCGGATGCGTTCCCGCGCGGTGTCGTTCAGTTTCTCGGTCACCAGGATGCAGTAGCTCTGCTCGGCGCCACGCCCGACGCGTCCGCGCAGTTGATGCAGTTGCGCGAGGCCGAAGCGCTCGGCCTGCTCGACCACCATCACGGTCGCGTTGGGCACGTCCACGCCGACCTCGATCACGGTGGTCGAAACCAGGATCTTGGTCTCGCCGCGCTTGAAGCTCTCCATGACGGCTTCCTTCTCGGCCGCGGGCATGCGAGCCGTGCAGCAGGCCGATGGCGAGGTCCGGAAAGACCTCTTCGATTCAAGTGCTTGTGCATCTGCGTGGCGGCCTTCATGGCGGCGGTCTCCGACTCTTCGATCACCGGGATAGACGACGTAGGCCTGCCGTCCGGCATCGACTTGCTTACGGACGAAGGACCACACCTGTTCGATCTGGTCGGCGTTGGACTGCTTGGTGCGGATGGGCTTGCGGCCGGGCGGCAACTCGTCGATGACGGAGACGTCGAGGTCGCCGTAGATGGTCATGGCGAGGGTGCGCGGGATGGGGGTCGCGGTCATGACCAGGACGTCGGGATGAACGCCTTTCTGGGTCAAGCTCGAAGCGCTGCATGACGCCGAAGCGGTGCTGCTCGTCGATGATCACGAGGCCGAGCTTCTTGAACTCGACGTCCTTTTCGAGCAGCGCGTGGGTGCCGATGACGACTTGCACGAGGCCTTCGGCGATCATTTTCTTGATCTGGCCTTTTTCGCGTACCGGTGTTTGAGCCGGTCAGGAGCACCGGCACGTAGCCGATCTTGCTCAAGCAGCGGCTTGAGAGAGAAGTAGTGCTGGCTGGCCAGGATTTCGGTCGGGGCGAGGACGCAGACCTGATAACCGTTCTCGACTGCGATGACGGCGGCTTCGGCGGCGACGATGGTCTTGCCGCTGCCGACGTCGCCCTGCAGGAGGCGGTTCATGGGACTGGGCGACGCCATATCCTTGGCGATCTCGCCGAGGACCCGCTTCTGCGCGCCGGTGGGCTTGAAGGGCAGCAGCTTGACGATCTGTTCCCGCGCCGCTTGTTACTTAGTTCGAACGCGATGCCGGGCACGCGCCGAAGCTTTGCGGCGCTTGAGTGCTAAGCCGCATTCCAGCCAGAAGAACTCTTCGAAGATCAGGCGGAATTGCGCTGGCGAGCGGAAGCCGTTGAGCAGCCGGAGGTCCGAATCGGGGGGCGGGAAATGGGCTTCGCGAATGGCCGTCCAGCAAGTCCGGGCAGTTCAAGGCGTCTGCGGATGTCGACCGGCAAGCGGATCGTCCACGCCGGAGAGCGAGTTCAGAAGGCTCCAAAGGATGTTGCGGAGGGCGCGCGTGTTGACTTTGCCGGCAGCTTCGTAGATGGGGACGATGCGTCCGACGTGCAGCGCCGATTCGCCTTCGTCATCGTCGCCGGTGAGGAGTTCGAACTCCGGATGCATCATGGTGAGTTCGCCGGCGTAGTTGTCGAACTCGACTTTGCCGAAGAGCGCCACGCGGCGACCGGGAGTGAGGGTGTCGGCGAGATAGGCGCCGTGAAACCATTTGCCGGTGATCACGCGCGCGGGAGGCATCGGTGAATTGGGCTTCGAAGAGTCCCAGATTCTTGACGCCGGAAGCCGGACACCTTGGAGGTGCGGACTTCGGCCACGATGGTCGCCATCTCGCCGGGCGCGAGTTGCGAGATCGGCTTCATGTTGCTGCGATCTTCGTAGCGGAAAGGCGTGTAGGCGATGCAGGTCCTCCACGGTGGTCAGGCCTTTGGCTTCGAGCATAGCGGCGCGCGCGGGGCCGACGCCCTTGACATGGCGGAGTTCAGACTTGAGCTGATCGTTTGAAGCCGTGGGAAAAGACAACTCCAGCCTAGTGTACAATGCGGCTCATGCGTTCCTTATTCATTCTGCTGCTGTGCTCGACGGCTGTAAACGCGGAGATCCGCCTGGGGATTATCGGAACGGACACGTCCCATTCGATCGCATTTATCAAGTTGCTGAACGATCCACTGTCACCGGATCATGTTCCTGGCGCAGTGATTGTGGCGGCGTACAAAGGCGGCAGCCCGGATATCGAGAACAGTACGAAACGCGTCAACGGCTACGCCGAGGAGTTACGGACGAAGTGGAAGGTGAAATTCTATCCTGATATACCGACGCTGTGCAAGAACGTGGATGCGGTGCTGCTCGAAAGTATCGACGGACGGCTGCATCTGGAGCAGGTCAAGCCGGTATTTGCGGCGCACAAGCCGGTATTCATCGATAAGCCTTTGGCGTCGACGCTCGAAGGATGCGCGAGAGATCGCACGGCTGGGAAAGAATCGGGCACGCCATGGTTCAGCGTCTCCAGCCTGCGCTATGGCGACATCGCCACGCAGATGAAGTTTCCGGATATTGTGGGAGCGATCACGTGGGGTCCGGGACCGCTCGAGGCGCATCATCAACTGGATTTGTCGTGGTATGCGATTCATCCGATCGAGATGCTGTACGCGTTGATGGGGAGGGGATGCGAAGAAGTGACGCGCACCTATACCGCCAGACACGGATGTGATCACCGGGAAGTGGAAAGACGGGAGAACCGGCACGGTGCAAGCGCTGCGGCCTTACGGGACTTACGGTGCGGTGGTGTTCCGCGCCAAGCCGAAGGATGCGAAGAGCGAGGGCGGAACGATCGTGGTCCAGAGCAATCCGAAGATGCAGGAGGGATACCGGCCGATGCTGGTCGAAATTGTGAAGTTCTTCGAGACAAAGGAGCCTCCGGTGCCGAATGACGAGACGCTGGAGATCTTCTCCTTCCTGGATGCCGCGCAGCGCAGTAAAGATGCGGGCGGCGCGCCGCAGAAGCTCCGCTAAATCATATGCCTGACTTGTTGAAGGGAAAGCTGTGCCTGATTCTGGGCGTGGCGAATAAATGGAGCCTGGCCTATGCGGTTGCGCAGGCTTTCTCGCGCGAGGGCGCGGACCTGGCGATCAGCTATCTGAGCGAACAACAGAAGCCGTCGATCGAAGCGCTGTGCGACGAGCTGAATGTGATCGCGATGCTGCCGTGCGATGTCACAAAAGACGATGACATTATCCAACTTGGCGAGGGACTGGGCAAGCTGGGAAGACCGCTGCAAGCGGTAGTACACAGCCTGGCATTCGCCAACCGCGAAGACCTGGCGAGGCCGTTTGTCGAGACGCAGCGGGAGGGATTTCTGCTGGCGCACAACGTGAGCGCGTACTCGCTGGTGGCCGTGGCTCGGGCGACTGCTCCACTGATGACAGATGGCGGATCGATTATGACGATGAGCTATCTGGGCGCGACGCGGGTGGTTCCGATGTATAACGTGATGGGGGTCGCGAAGGCTGCACTGGAGTCGTCGGTCCGCTATCTGGCGGCCGATCTCGGGAGCCGCAATATCCGGGTGAATGCGATCTCGGCGGGTCCGGTGAAGACGGCGTCGGCGCGGGCGATCAAGGATTTCCCGATGGTGCTGAGTACGGTTGCCGACCGGTCGCCGCTGCGCCGGAATACGGACCCGGCGGAGGTCGCGGATACGGCCGTTTTTCTGGCGAGTTCGTTGGGACGAGGGCTGACGGGCAATATACTTTTTGTCGACGCGGGCATGCATATCGTGGGGTTGTGAAGTTAGGGCGCACTTCGAGCGCGGCGAGCGGCAAGAGGGTGAGAATTCGACGTTGATAACGAGCTTTCAGGCGGCGTTTTTGAGATATTCGCGGGCGTCACGAAGGATTTCGGCCTCGAGTTCATCGTCGGTGAGGGGGCAGGTGTCCGAATCGAGGGGATCCATCGCGAATTCCGTGGCTATGGGCTCGGTTTGAGCGGGCTCTTCGGATGGGCAGGTTACCGGGTCGGCGGCATTTTGCGGAACGGACCCAATTTCTGACTTTTTCCTTTCCTTCTGTGCCTTTACGAGCTCGTTATGGGCTCTGTGGAAGGCTCGCTCGGCGGCTGTATGGTAGCGAATCAGCAGGCTTAGCTCTTTGGGGACGCCGAATTCTTCACTGCGATAGCGTTGTTCCGCGAAGGCGTAGCCCTGAAGGCGGAAGGCACGCTGGCTGAGCCAGGTATTGGTGGCCATTTTTTCGACGAGGATCAGTTCGGTATCGGTGGCGGGTTGGTATTCATCGAGCAGGCTGTCGAGGAGGGCTTTGAATTCGTCAGGGTCTTCGCCCGGAATGATGGTGGCGCTGGAGGCGAAGCCGTGAGAGAGACGATTCATGGAGGATTTCTTTTTGCCCTCGTCTGATTTGGGGCCTGAGGATTTTTGTGCGTTTACTTTGTTGGCTGCGATCTGATTGGGTGTGGCCATAAGGGATCTCCTTTTCGGTGTGCGGATCACGGCGCAGGGTGAAGCGTGCCGCCGCAATTTGATGGTAACCAGGGCCGAGCGGGTAGACGGGTGTGCGGTGTTGATTCCATTGGCACAACAGAGAAAAAGGCTGCGTGACCGACAGTTCAGGCTTTTGGCGACGATAAGGTTCCCCGGATGCAGAAGAGCAATCGATCAGGGTCACGGGGTTCGCGCCGTGAAACGAAAATGCCCTGAAGAGCCTGATACAATCCTTTTTCATGCACCGCCGTAGTTTTATAACGCTCGCCGCCGGAGTTCCGTTCATGGCCAAACCCGAAACCCCACCCGCACTCAAGCTGGGAATCGACATCTTCAGCCTGCGTTCTCAGAACTGGTCGCCGATTCAGTATCTCGACTATTGCGCGAAGCAACAGGCCAAGGTCGTCCATTTCTCCGAGGTTCGCTTTATCGGCGGACTCGAAGAGGGTAATCTTCGGCAAGTGAAGGCGCACGCTGCGGAACTCGGTATCGAAGTCGAAATCGGCATGAAATCCATCTGCCCGACGTCCAAGATGTTCGATCCCAAAGCCGGGACCGCCGAAGAGCAGATCGGTCAGATGGTCACCGCTGCCAATACGGTCGGTTCGAAGATCATCCGGTGCGTGCTGGGCAGCGTGGAAGACCGCAAGGCCGGCCCGATCGAACGGCACATGGACAGCATGGTGAAGGTGCTGCACAATGTCCGTTCGCGGGTGGTCGATGCCAATCTCAAAATCGCCATCGAGAACCATGCGGGCGACATGCAGGCGCGTGAATTGAAGGTGCTGGTGGAGGAAGCCGGCCGCGATTTCGTGGGCGTCTGTCTCGATTCCGGAAACCCGTTGTGGACCATCGAGGATCCGCATCTCACGCTTGCTACGCTCTATCCTTATGTACTTACCAGCCACGTTCGCGACAGCGCAGTCTGGCGAACGCCCGAAGGCGCAGCTGTCTCCTGGGTCCGGATGGGCGAAGGCGACGTCGCTATAGAGGACTACGTGCACAAGTATGCGAGCCTCTGTCCCGGACGCGCGCTCTCCATGGAATGCATAGTGATGGGACCTCGGATGTTCCCGTATCACGATCCCAAATTTTGGGACCCGTACCGCGCCACCCCTGCCTGGGAGTTCGAACGTTTCGCCGCAATTGCCGAACACGGCAAGCCTTACGAAATTCACCCCGCGCCGAAGGGCCAGGCACAGCAACGCGAGCGTGAGGATCTGGAAGCCAGCATCGCCTACACGAAAAAGATCTTCAACCAGCCGCCTGTGTGACCGGCTTAAGCCGAAGATCGCCGAAACGCGCAGGGCCGGATGGTTCGGAGTTTTCGTGCGCCTCATCACTTCACCCAAGCGCATAATGAAAACGACATGGTTGCCACATACAGGGGTAGGGCCGCGCGATGCGTTCTGTGTTTGACCATCGTTGGCGTGGTGACCCTGGTCTGCTTCCGAGTCATCCATGGCAACGCCACGACTGTGGCGCTCATGATGCTGCTGGTAGTACTCGGAGTCGCGACGCACTGGGGCCTGATCGAGGCCACTTTCACTTCCCTTGCAGCGGTCCTCGCGTTCAACTACTTCTTCCTGCCCCCTATCGGCCGTTTTACGATCGACGACCCGCAGAACTGGATCGCCCTTTTCGCGTTCCTGGTAACCGCCATCACTACCAGCCAGCTCTCGGCGCGAGCCCAGCGGCGCGCACGCGAATCGCTGCTCCGCAAACAGGAAAGCGAACGCCTCTATACTCTCAGCCGCTCCATGCTGACCGACGAAGGCTCTACGATCCAGTTCGGCCTCCGCGAATCCTCGCGTATCTTTGGCCTGGAGCAGATCGCTTTCTACGACCGGTCGCGCGACGAGATCTACGCGGTGCCCGCCAGCAGCGTTCCGCTGCGGGAACGGCTGCTCAAAGTCGCGGAGAGCGAAGAACCCCAAACAGACGACCGCACGGCCATCTTACCTGTCCGGCTGGGGCGCACTGCGATCGGCAGCCTGGCCCTGATCGGCGGCAACGTCACGCCGGAAGTGCGCGAATCCATCGCTACTCTCGTCGCCATTAATCACGAGCGGATTCAGGCGCTGGACCGCGCGGCCGCCGCCGAAGCCGCGCGCAAGAACGAGCAGCTCAAATCCACTCTGCTCGACGGCCTGGCTCATGACCTCAACACTCCGTTATCCGCTATTAAGACTTCGGTCACCACGCTGCTCACCCATCAGTCACGCACCGCAGCGAGCCGGCAGGAACTGCTGGCGATCATCGAAGAAGAGACCGACCGGCTGCACCGCGTGATCACCGAAGCGTTGACGCTGGCCCGGGTGGAATCCGAAAAAGTGAATCTGGACCGCGCCCCCTTGGAGGCCTCCGACTTGATTGCCCGCGCCATCCTGGGCAGCCGCGCGGATCCCGATCGCATTCTCGTCAGTCCCATGGACTCCTTCACTGTGGATGTAGACGCGGAGCTGTTTCCGTTGGCCCTGAAGCAGCTCATCGAGAACGCCGCCCGTTACTCTCCTCCCCAGGCTTCCATTCACATCGAGGCCCGGAATGATCCGCCGGTCGCGTCGTTCAGCATCCGCGACCATGGTTTGGGAATCAAGCCGGGAGAGCGGGAGCGGATCTTCGAGCGCTACCATCGCGGCTCAGCCGGACGCCACACGAAAGACGGCACCGGTATGGGCCTTGCGATTGCTAAAGCGATCGTCGAATCGCATGGCGGAAAAATCTGGGCGGAAAATGATCCGTCCGGGGGCGCACGGTTCACCGTCATGCTCCCGCAGTCTCCGGCAACTAACTCATATGAATGACGCTACTATCTTCGTAGTCGACGACGAACCGCAACTCCGGCGCGTGATGCGCGCTACCCTGACCGATCTGGGTTACACCGTGATCGACGCCAAGACAGGAGAAGACGCGCTGGAAATGCTGCGTCATGACCAGCCCGACCTCATCCTGCTCGATCTCAATATGCCCGGGATTGGTGGACTCGAAACCTGCCGGGCGATTCGCGAAACCTCGGAAGTGCCCATTATCATCTTGTCGGTGCGAAATACGGAACGGGAAAAAGTCCAGGCGCTCGACGCCGGCGCGGACGATTACGTCAGCAAGCCTTTCGGCATCCAGGAACTGTTGGCGCGGATCCGGGCTGCTCTCCGACGCTCGCCGGCAGCCGGAGAAAACGAGCTCACCGTTTTCCGCACGCAGGATCTCGAGATCGATTTCACCGCGCGCCGGGTAGTGGTGGCAGGCAAGTCTGCCAGGCTGACTCCCAAGGAGTTCGATCTGCTGCGCATGCTTGTGGCGCATCCCAACAAGGCCATCCCCCACCGCAAGCTACTGCAAAGCATCTGGGGTCCGGACTATGGCGACGAAGTGGAATACCTGCGTTTCTTCGTCAATCAACTTCGGAAAAAGATTGAGCCTGTGCCGTCGAAACCCAAGTACCTGCTCACGGAGCCCTGGGTGGGGTATCGCTTCGTCTCGGAACCGTAGGGTAGACGATCGATTTTCCGCGGTCTGGCCCATTTCGCCAGGGACTTCGAGGAAAGTTAAACGAGGTTAGCTTTCATACAGTCTCTCGTGCATTTTCGTCGTTTCTTCGCATTCCAAGGCCTGAAACATCCTCGCTACCTCGCGGCATGCTATAATCCTGCCACGGCTCAGAAGGGGGCTCGTGTCCGAGCGTTCCGATACCTCGCCCTCGCCCGTGGAGGGTGCCCTTGTTAGATCTCATATTTGTTCGCGGACTTTTCATACTACTCGTCATCGCCTGTGCATTCTACTTTAAGCCTCTCGGCACTTCATCTCCGGTCGCTGCGGCAGGAGGCTCACTGGTTGCCCTGGCTATTATTTTCGTTGAGGTGCGCCTCAAAAGGGTCAGCCTACCCCGGTTGATCGGTTCGGCATTGGGAGCGGCGACCGGTATCTGCGGCGGATTCCTGATGTCCATCGTGCTGGCGCACGTGAACCCCGACAATTCCACGACGCTGCACTTTTTCCAACTGGGCCTGGTCATCTGGCTGGGCTACATCGGGCTGATCGTCGGCGCTCAGAAAAGCGATGCTTTGAACCTCAGCGCCATTGGCCTTTTCGGAGGCGACAAAGGGGCGACGAAGACCCACAAGATCCTCGATACGTCAGTTATTATCGACGGACGAATCGCCGATATCGCGGAGACCGGCTTCCTGGACGGCAGTCTGGTCATTCCACAGTTCGTGCTTCGGGAACTGCAGATGGTCGCCGATTCCGCTGATTCGTTGAAGCGCAATCGCGGGCGGCGAGGGCTCGACATCCTGCAGCGCATACAGAAGATCGCGACTCTCGAAATCCGAATCGTCGAGGAAGACTTCCCGCAGATCCGGGAGGTGGATCTGAAACTGATTGAACTCGCCAAAGTCTATGGCTGCAAAATCGTTACCAACGATTTCAATCTGAATAAAGTCGCTCAGCTTCGCGGCGTCGAAGTGCTGAATATCAATGAACTCGCGAATGCCCTGAAACCGATCGTGCTGCCCGGCGAAACCATGCGCGTGTTTATCCTGAAGGAAGGCAAGGAATACAATCAAGGTGTCGCCTATCTGGATGACGGTACCATGGTTGTAGTAGACAACGCCCGCCGGATGATCTCGAAAACCATCGATGTTTCGGTGACCAGCGTACTACAAACGACTGCGGGTAAGATGATTTTCGGTAAGTTTGACGACCGCGCTCACACGGTCGATGGGCGATAAGCAGGCGGAGAAAGCAGAACGGCCGCCGCGGCGTGAGCAGGCGGTCGGAGAGGGATGATGAAGGTCGCAGTGATATTACCGGCCGCGGGTCTCGGGACCCGTATGCAAAAAGCGTCGGCCGAAAATGCAGGAATCAGCCGCAAGCAGTTCATGCTGCTCGATGGCGTGCCGATATTGGTCCACACGGTGCGTAAATTTGCGGCTTCGCCGCTGGTCAGCGAGATCGTGGTAGCGCTGCGCCAGGAAGACCTGGAGTGGGTTGATGCGCTGCTCAAACGCGAAGTTGGGAAGGGTGCCGATCCGGGTGGTGGAAGGCGGCAACAGCCGCCAGCAGTCGGTGGAGAACGCGTTCAATGCGATCGACCCCTCGACTGACCTGGTCGCGGTACATGACGCGGTTCGTCCGTTTGTCGAACTCGAGACGATCAGCCGCGCCATCGAAGAGGCGGCGTGTGAGCGGAGCCGCGATTGTCGGAATTGTGCCGGTCGATACCGTGAAGCAGGTAAGCGGGGCGCAAGCCGGCAAGACCAAGATCCGCGCCACGATCTTGCGGGACCGTCTGGTTCTCGCGCAAACCCCACAGGTTTTTCGCTACGAGGTCCTGAAGCGTGCATTTCAGAAGGCGCGCGAAGACAGTTTCATCGGCACCGACGAATCCAGCCTGGTCGAACGTTTGGACCAGATCGAGGTCAGCGTGGTGCTCGGCTCCGACCGCAATATTAAGATCACCCGCCCCGGCGACATGGACTTGGCGCGGCTGTTCCTGGAACAGGAAACGGTCGAAGCCAGCGTGACAGATTACCGCACCGGGACTCGGCTGGGACATCCACCGCATCGTCTCCTGGCCGGCCCCTGATCCTGGGCGGCGTGACCATTCCCTCCGATTTTGGATTGGAAGGGCATTCGGATGCCGATGTCCTGGCTCACGCCATTACCGACGCGCATCCTGGGCGCCGCGGCGCTGGGAGACATCGGCATGCACTTTCCCGATACCGACCCGCAATGGAAAGGCGTGGGGAGCATGCAATTTCTCCGTCATGCGTGCGATCTTGCGGTGAAAGCCGGCTACGACATCGTCAACATCGACTCCACCGTGATTTTGGAACGTCCCAAACTGAAAGATTACCGGCTGGCCATCCGCGAAAGCCTCGCGGAGACGATGGGCCTGCCTGTGGACGCGGTCTCAGTGAAATTCAAGACCGCCGAGAAAGTCGGTCCTGTAGGCGAAGGCCGTTCCGCGGAAGCCCAAGCCATCGCACTACTACGCAAGAATCTGGTGGAGTAGGTCTTCGGCCTGCCTGCTAACCTGAGACTTCGAGTAAAAGATGAATCAAACAAGTACCACGCTCCGGCAAGTCGTGGCCGGAGTGGACCTTGGCGGTACGGCCATTAATTTCACGTTGGTGAACGGGCAAGAGCAATTCCTGATCGAGGGACTGTGCGAACACCCTGCCCGGTCGACGGAGGGTCCCGAGATCTGTTTGCGGCAAATTGAGGATGGGCTTCGCCTGGCGGTGGAAAGGGCGGGAGTTCTTATGGACGACATCGCGGTGGTCGGCCTCGACACTCCCGGTCCCGCAAGTTCCACGGGTGTCCTGAGCGCGAGAGGTTCCACCAACTTTGTGCATCCCGCTTGGGCGGGCTTCGATATCCGCGCCAGTCTGGAAGCGCGCCTCGGCAAACCCGTACCGTATCTGAACGATGGCAACGCCGCCGCTCTTTGGGGACATTTCGCAATCTTCGGCGCGCGCAGCCAGGAGACGTCTCTTTCCGCGATCATCGGCACGGGACTCGGAGGCGGCATCATCACCGGCGGTCACGTCGTAAAAGGCCGTCATGGGTTCGGTGGCGAACTCGGCCACGTGCTGCTGCCGTACCAATCGATTCGCGGTATCGAGGGCATGCAGCCCGACTGCAATTGCGGGCGCACGGGAGACCTCGAATCGCTCTGCTCGCTCACCGCCATTCAAAGAACCTTTCTACCCTATTTTCTCAACCGCTATCCGGACCATCACCTCAACCAACTCGGCGATCTCCGTAAGGCTGCCAGGCTGGTGCGAGGACTCGCCGAGCGCGGCGATCCAATGTGCAAAGAGATTTTCCGCGTGCAGGCCCACGCGCTCGGGCTCTTTTTCGACGAGATGGTGAATACGTTTGATCCCGATGCGCTGATTGTCGGTGGAGGCGCACTCGAGACCGGCGAGGAGTTCCAGCGGTGGTTCCTCGACGAAATTCGCGCAGGAATGCCCGCGCAGCGCACCGAGCAATTGGACATTCCCATATACGTCATCCCTAACGGCGATACGGCCGGTGCCCGGGGCGCAGCCATCGAGGCCCTCCAGTTCGCTCGGACAGCCGGACTGCAGTCCTTCCTCGTGTGACGGCTTGCAGCCGGCTGCGGAACAAGCCCCTCCAGGGTTGTGCCAAAATCAAGATTCCGTGCGCCAGGGGCCTCTTGCATTTCTCATTGCGGTAACGGCGGCTTTGGGAACCTTTTCCTGCCGTTCCCAACACACGCCGCCGCGCATGGAATCCGCATATGTCGAGGCATCGCAGTGCAAACCGTGTCACCCGACCATTTATAAGACCTACCAGGCACTGGCATGGCGCAATCCTTCTATCGGCCGGATGCACAAAATACTCCGGCCGGCGCTTTCTTCCATAAGACCTCCGCCACGTACTTTCGCATGTCGCACCACGATGGAAAGTTCTACCAGCGCCGCTGGCAAATTGGCTATCAGGGCCGGGAAGAGAACGTGGAAGAGTTGCAGATCGATTATGTGATGGGCTCCGGGCACGCACGTCCGCACCTATCTGCATCGCACCGCGCGCGGCACGTTGATCGAACTGCCGCTCGCCTGGTACGCCGAAAAGGGCGGCTCTTTGGCCATGAATCCCGGCTACGACACGGCCGTCGCCGGATACTCGGCGCAAGATCGGCTACGATTGCATGTTCTGCCACAACGCTATCCCGAGATCCCGCCGGGTCACGACGTGACACGGCAGCGAACCCGTCTTCTCGAAACTTCCCGAGGGTATCGATTGCCAGCGCTGCCATGGACCCGGCGGCGAACACGTGCAGCTTGGCGCAAGACCGCCGGAGTCGCCGAATGAAGACCATCCGCGCCGCCATCGTGAATCCCGCTCGCCTCTCCGCCGATCGCCAGATGGAAGTCTGTATGCAATGCCATCTGGAGACTACCAGCCGCCCGTCTGCCGAATCCGATATCAAGCGTTTCGATCGCGGTCCATTTTCCTATCGTCCGGATGAGCCGTTAAGCCGCTTTCACCTGTTCTTCGATCAACGCGCCGGGGATCAGGGCCGCGAGGGTAAGTTCGAAATCGTCAACTCCGCCTACCGGCTCCGGCAATCCCGCTGCTTCCTCGCAACCGCGGGCAAGCTGACCTGCGAACTTTGCCACAATCCGCATGACATCCCGCGTGGAGACGCCGCGGTGGCTTACTATGCGAAGGTCTGCCGTCAGTGCCACGCCGCGGCCTTTGACACTCGAGTGGCAGCCGGGCAGCATCCGCGGGATGAGCGTTGCACTTCCTGCCACATGCCGAAGCGCCGCACCGATGATGTCGTACACGCCGTCATGACCGATCATCTGATCCAGCGCAGGCCCGCGAAGAACCTGCTCGCGGAGTTTCCCGAACCGAGCGAGACGGACGCGACCTCGTATCGTGGCAAAGTCGTCCCCTACTATGGCGACGACCCTCTGTATTCGGCCGTCGCGCAGGTCAGCGAGAAGAGTAATCTCTCCTCCGGAATTCCCCAATTAGCGGCGGAGATCGAAAAACGGCATCCCGCGCAAGTCGAGTTCTACATTGCGTTAGGCGACGCCTGGCGGGACACGGGCGAACCGGCCAAGGGCATCGAACCTTACGAGGAGGGTCTCAAGCACGATCCGGCGTCGCTCGCCGCGCTGAAGCGGCTAGGACTCGCATTAGAGGACTCAGGACAGTTCTCGCGCCTGGGGGACGTCCTGCAGCGGGCGGCCCAAGCCGCTCCCAATGACCCTGCCGTTTGGTTCCAACTAGGGTCCTTCGATTCCGATCAGGGCAGAAACGCGCAAGCGGTGACCGAACTCGAGAAGGCCGTCTCGCTCGATCCGGATTTGGCCGAAGCGTACGAGAATCTGGGGGTAGCGCTGGCAGAGGGTGGGCAGATGGACCGCGCCGAAGCCGCCTTTCGCGACTCGCTTCGCATTCGGCCGTACGATGCCCGGACTTATGCCAATCTGGGAAAGTTGCTGGCGCAGAAGAGCGATGCTCCACAGGCGCTCTACTACTATGAAAAAGCGGTAGTAGCGCGACCCGATTACGCGACTGCCCATTTCGATTACGGTGTCCTGTTGGCGCGCTTGAATCGCCTGGACGCCGCACAACATCAAATGGAAGAGGCGCTGCGTTTCGATGGCAGACTCGCCGAAGCGCATAATTTGCTCGGGGGAATCTTCGAGATGAAGCAGAAATTTCCTCAGGCTGCGAAAGAATATCGCGAAGCAGTGCGCATCAAGCCCGGATTTGCTCGCGCGCAACTTAACCTGGGAGCGTTGCTGGCAGAGCAGCGGGATCGCGCGGGTGCTGTCGAACATCTCCAAGTGGCAGCGCAGAGTAGGGATGCTGAGACGGCGGCGCAGGCCCGGCAACTGCTGGAGCAGCTACAAAAGCGATAATGCCGCAATGCAGGCCAAAGGCCTACTCTACGAGGCTGGCGGATTCAATTACACCACGGTGCAACAGTTCGGAAACCGATACCGTCTGTTTATCTGCAGGAACTTTCAAGCGAACGTCAAGCTCTCTGACGCCGGCAGCGCTCGATACAGTCATCTCACGCTCATAGATTGCGTAACCATGCGCGGTGACTCGAAAATCATACTCGCCCGCGGGCAATGAAGAGAAGGTGAATTCGCCCTCCCGATTGGTGACGACACTTGCCACAAAACCGGTAGGAGTGCTCATGGTGACAATCGCATCAGGGATCTGTTTTATCCCTTGACCATCCAAAATTCGCCCCCGGAAACCTAAATGGCTCGCTGCCAACAAGGGCAGAGCCGCTAACAGGATTAACGCAGTTTTCATTTTCTAAGACCCTTTTTTCTTCGCTTATATGGATGCGCCGCAAGGGTATTCGGTTATCAAAATGAACGAAACTTTACAGAAATTAATAATTGCGCGACAGTCGCGAAATCAGTACACCAAACGAATTCCCAACTGCATCTGCCGGGGATCGCCTGCCGCGGTGAACGCGCCCAGCTTGCTATTTGTTTGTGCGCCGGTAGCCGGATTAAACGTTGCTGCGGTATTCACCGTAGTGAACTGCGTGTGATTGAAGGTGTTGAATGTGGCTACCCGCAATTGAATATGCAGCCGCTCATAAAGGGTGAAATTCTTGAGCAGCGACAAATCCCAATTCTCAATTCCCGGACCTCGAAAAAAATTGGTTGCAGCGTCGCCGAGCGTGCCCACCGCGGGTAGAGCAATTGCCGCCGTGTTGAAGTTCTGGTTGAAAGTACGTTGACTCTTCGGCAGCACCGGATTGGCGATGAGATTGACGCGCGGCGCGAGACTCGCCGTGCCGGTGATATCTTCGCCATTGGTCGTCGTCATGGTTGCGCCAAGTGGCGCTCCGCTTTGGAAAATCGTGATGCCGGACAGTTCCCAGTGATTCAGCACGCCGGTCAATACGGCGTTCTTCCACCGCGCGTTCGGCAGTTCATACAAATAATTGAGCGACACGCTGTGGGTGCGGTCGAAACTCGCCTTGCCGTAGTAATACTGACGGGGATTCACAATCGATTCCACGGTGGAGGAATCGGTGTCCGCATAGTCCATTGTTTTGGACCAAGTCCATGCCGCGCCAAACTGGAAGTGCTTCGCGAAGCGGCGCCGTGCGGAGACCTGCAGTGAGTTGTAATTGGAACTCGCTCCGAAGGACTGGGTGTAGATCGCGCCGTAACCTGCATAGGGACGCAGGAAATTATTCGTCAGCACCTTACCCGTCGTCGGATCAAGGTTCGACGGCAGAAAATCCGCTCCGATCGGAATGGCGTTTTGATCCACGTCCCATTGCAGATGGCGCCCGATGGTTCCCTGGTAACCAACGTCCACCACCGTCTGGAAGCCGATGTCGCGCTGAACCGAGAGGCTATAGTTCATCACCGTCGCAATCTTTCCCGCGACATCCGGCGCATACACCGCGCTCGGCGCCAGCAGCGACTCCGCCGAAGCCAGCGTCGAGATCTGCCCGAACGTTACTGTCGGGTTCCCCGCCAGAGGAGGCTGGCCTACGAAATTGTCGAAATAGCCTTCCGTCGTAGGCCGGTTATAGAAGATTCCAAAACCGCCGCGTAGCGCCGTCTTGCCGTCGCCGAACACGTCATAAGCAAAGCCCACTCGCGGACCCCACTGCAAGCCGCGGCTCTTCACCAGCGAGTTCGGCAGCGAGCCGGGATTGGACGCCGTCACCATTCCGTCCGCCGGGTTGCCCGCGCCCGGCGCGATGGCGCCGATCAGCGTCGCCGAATAAATTTGTCCCGTGGAAGGGTCAATCCCCTCGCGTACTCCCCCCACCATCACGGGCTGGATCAACTTCACCGCCTGCGCGGCGGTGTACTGGCCGTAGACGAACCCTGAAATCAGATTATCCCGTTCGGTCATCGGCGGTACCCAGTACATGCGTAGTCCAATATCGACGGTCAGCTTACGGGTGGCTTTCCAGTTGTCCTGAACAAATGCTTCCGTGTCGAAATCCCGTATGTTCATCCAATCCCGGCTGGTCGATTGCGTGTAGCTGTAGAAACTCCCGATGGCCGCATTTGAATACGCGTATCCAGTGTTGAAGGGGTTCGTCGCGTTGTTTTGAAAGTCAAAAGCGCCGTTAAATACCGTGCCCGATTTCTTCTGGTTGCGCGTGAACCGCTCGAGGTAGATGCCCGCCTTCAGCGTATGCGAGCCCCGGATGGCCGTGAAGTTGTCCGCCAGATGCAGGATGTAATAACGGTTATAAAGCGGAAGACGCCCTTCAATGGCGATATTCGCCGCGTCCGAAACGCCGCCGAAAGTTGCGTTTGGCAGAACATTGATGTCGTTAGTCGCGGGACTGAATTGCGGTGCGTTGAAACCCACGTTGCTCCGTACGATCTTCTGCAGTTCGCTATTGCTGTAAGTGTTGCTCGCCGGTTGTCCCAAGACGCCGAACGAAAGCTCGTTGATCAGCGTCGGACTGATGATGCGCGTCCACTTCTCGCCGGTGCCGTTGCCATGGGTGTGATACGTCTTGACCATCATGGGCCAGTTCCCCGCCGCCGTGGTGATTCCGAGCGCCCCCGTCTCGTCATCTCCGTACATGTTCAGCGAGAACGTGATGGTGTTGTTGGTGTTCAGAATATAGTCGACCTTACCCGTGTTCGTCGACAAGCCTTTGTTATAAGGAGTGGAGAATACGTAGTTGTAGTTGCCGCCCGAGATCGCCCGGTTGCTGAAGTTCGGCAGCGGGAAGACATTGAGCAGCGCAATCCCGTTCGGATCCAGCCGGCTGGCCGGAATAATATTTCCGGGAAAAGCGGTGTTGCCGTTCAGGGGATCTTTGACTACCGTCAGCGCTCCCGCCTGATTGATGCTCTGGGAAAAATTCCCTTGCCGCTCCAGGGCCGTTGGCACCGTCACGGTCCCTTGCGTCGAAAGCGTGGAGGGCCACCACTCCTGTCCCCAGTAAAAAAAGAGCTTGTCCCGGTTGCTGTTGAAATGATGCGGAATGGTGATCGGGCCGCTGATGTTATAGGTCACGGTGTTGTAGCGGTAGCGCGGCCGCGGGAGCCCGTTCAGATTATTGAAATAGTTATTGGCGTTGAAGTCTTCATTGCGCGTGAAGTAACTCGCCAGCCCGTGAAATGACTTCGCGCCCGACTTGGTGACCACCACCACGTTCGATCCCGATAGGCGGCCATACTCCGCCTGATAGTTACTGGTCAGAACCTTGACTTCGGCCACTGCATCCTGGCTCACCGTCAGCTTCATCTGGTTGCCGTTGCCCATGTCGTTCGACGGATTGCCGTCGATGGTCACGTTGTTGCTCGAATCGCGATTCCCCGCCACATAAACCGTGGGATTCGTGCTCAGGTCCTGCGCCACGGTAGTTGACACCACCCCCGGCAGCAATTCCATCAACCCCATAAAATTTCGCCCGCGCACGTCCAGATCCTCGATCTCCGACGATGTAATCTCCGAGGCTCGCTCCGAACTGCGCGTCATCACCGACTCACTCCGCGCGGTCACCTCGACCTTCTCTCCGACGCTGCCCAGTTCCAGTTGCACCTTGCCCAAGGGACGGGTCTCGCCGATGACCAGATCGATGTCCTTCACCTCTTTTGTTTTGAAGCCTGCCATCTCGAACGTAACGACGTAGGCGCCGGGATCCAGGCTGTTCAGAACGAAATCGCCGCGTTCGTTGGTTGTCGTCTTGCGCACGCGGCCGGTCTGGACTTGGGAAGCCTTGACGGAGACTCCGGCCATGAAAAGACCGGAGGGATCGGTAACGGTGCCAACCAGTGAGGTGGTGGTTAATTGCGACCATGCCGCAGCAGCGGCGAATGCAGCGAGCAGAAAAGCACGTTTCATGGGGCCTCTTTCTCTTGTGCAGCTTGGTGGAGCAGGCGGTCGGCCTGGCTCGTCCGACGTACTTGATTCGGTTTGGGAGCGCGCCAAGCGGTTCGCCCTCTCGCAAAATCTATTGGCCGGTCAGCGGCCGGGTATGTCCCTGGGTCTTGTACTTCTGAAGCAGTGTCGCCAGACTGTCGACTATATCAGGTCGCTTCTGGTAAAGGTTATTCAACTCCGCCGGATCCTTGGCCATATCGTAGAGTTGTCCCTTCGGGCCGCCGGCCGCGGGTTCCACGCTCGCCGGCGGACTGAAGCCGCCCGACCCGAGCCCTTCCTCCAATTTCCAATTTTCCCGCCGCAGCGAGAACACTCCGGTGATCGAATGGTGAATAATATCTTGCCGGATGGGTTTGGCATTCTTCCCGAGGTAGGCCGGCAAGAAGTTGAAGCTGTCCTCCGCTGCGTTGTCCGGTAGCGAGACGCCCGTGATGGCCGCCGCCGTCGCCATGAAATCCGATAAACATCCCAGTTCGGAACTCACCGAACCCGGACGAACGTGTCCCGGCCATCGCACCAGAAATGGAATCCGGTGGCCGCCTTCCCAGATGTCCGCCTTTTCGCCCTTCCAGTCCGCGTTAGCCCGATGCGCGAACCGCGCCAGGTCTTCGAGTTTCCAATCCGCGCCGTTATCACTGGTGAAGATCACGAGCGTGTTCTTCGTCAAACCCTTTTCTTCGAGGGCATGAAGTACCCGGCCCAGCATGGCGTCCACCTCGCAGACGTAATCCCCGTAGTCGCCGGCCTTCGATTTTCCCCGGAACTCCTTCGTCGGAAGCCACGGCGTGTGTGGTGAGGGCATGGCGAAATAGAGAAAAAACGGCTGTTGGGGCTGGGCCGCGCGCTTGCCGATCAGATCCACCACCTTAGACGTGAGGGTCGGCAGCGTCTGCTCCATGTCGAAATGAGGCGCCTTCGCTCCCGCCCGCCAAAAGACGCCGCGCGGGGTCTTGCTGCCATCGGTATGGGATGTAGGCTGCTCGGTTGCGTGATCGTTCTCGAAATAGAGATATGGATCCATGTCGAGCGAAGCTGGGATACCGAAATAGTAATCGAAGCCGTGGTCGGTTGGACAGGGATGGACCGGTTTGCTGAAGTCGGTCTTGGCGTCGTTGCCCAGCCCCAGATGCCACTTGCCCACCCCAGCGGTGTAGTACCCGGAGCCTTTGAGCATCCCCGGAAGCGTGAGTCGCCCCGGCTCGATCAGATTCGGAGAATACCCGTTGAGAACGCCCTTTTTCAGGCTTGTTCGCCAACAATACCGCCCGGTGAGGATGCTGTAGCGGCTGGGAGTGCATACGGCCGACGACGAATGCATGTCGAGGAACCGCATGCTCTCCGTCGCAAACCGGTTGGCATTCGGCATGGGGATTGCGGAATTCGGGTTGTAGCAGCCCATGTCGCCCCAACCGAGGTCGTCCGCCAGAATGTAAACGATGTTGGGCCGTTCCGCGGCCGCTAATGCCCGGTCGATTGCCAGACCTGCGCCGCCGAAAGTTATTAAGCGGCTGATTTCTCTGCGAGTGTAGTTCTTCATGGTCCTGCACAAGAGACGTGCTTTGGGATTATAGTAGTGGAGCACAGGGCTGGGGAACAATGTCAAAAGTAGGTGAATCACAGGAAAAACTTGTTGAACCGCAAGGTCTTTCGCTCGCAGAGGATCCTTTCGCTCCCATCCGTGACGACGAGCGCTGGCGTACGGTAGAGCGCGTCCTCGAGGGTTCCACGTTCCGCCGGTCTCCGCGGCTCAAGGAGTTCTTGCGCTACGCCGCCGAGCACACTCTGGCCGGCCAGGCAGCTCAACTCACCGAGAGCGAGATCGGACGTCTGGTCTTCCACCGCGGCGACGACTACATCCCTACCGAGGACAGTATCGTCCGCTCTTCCGCCCGGCAGCTTAGGATGAAGCTGCACGAGTACTTCGACACCGAAGGTCTGCACGATCGCTGGATCATCGAAATCCCCAAAGGCGGCTACACCGTCTCGTTCCGCGAGCGGACTCCTGAAGTCACTGCCCTGGTCCCCGACCTGGAAGAAGGTGAGGCCCCGTCTCTTTCACCCAGCCCGAAGCCGCGCAGGCGTCTTGAACTTGCCTTGGCCGGTGGGCTCCTCGCCGCCTCCCTAGCCCTGAACCTGGCCCTTCTCTGGAAGATCCAACGCAATGCTCCCGTGCCTGTGCCCTTAAGCCTTTTAGGCAGCCTGGTAATGAGCAGTCCTCATCCCACGCAATTCATCATGGACGACTACGCGTTTGTCCTTCTCAGCAGCGCCGCCAAGAAACGCGCGACTCTGGAAGACTACGCCGGCCGGTCTTATATCGGCCAGGAATTCGTTCCCACGACCGACCCGTCCTTCCTGCACCTGTGGAATCTGCTGTCGACCCGGTATCTGGTCTCATTCGGCGCAGCGGCCGCTGCGGAGGACGCTCTCCGCGCCGTGCCTCAGCAACAAAAACTCGTCATCCGCCATGCCCGGAACGTCGCGCCCAGGGAATTCAGACAAGGCAACTTCATTCTCTTCGGCTCTCCGCCGAACGACCCCTGGTCCGAGCTCTTCGAGGACAAGCTCAACTTCCACAAGTCTGCGTCCGGCTTTACCAACCGTCACCCGCTGGCGGGCGAGCAACCGGCCTACACACCCGAGAAGAGCCTGAACGTTAATTCCGGTGTCGGCTACGCGCGTCTCGCCTATCTTCCTCAGCCTTCCGGAGAAGGCTTCGTCCTGCTCCTGACCGGCATCAACATGGTGACATCGGAAGCCGCCGCCGAGTTTGCCACCGATCCCGCGCGCGTGGCTGAGCTTTTGAAGTTCACCGGAGCTAAAACACTCGCCGGGCTGCCCCATTTCGAAGTGCTATTGCAGACGTCCGCCGTCGACACCACCCCGAAAGATGTCCGGGTAATCGCCTACCGCCGCATGGATTGAAGCCACCCTCAGCGCGGCACTGCCGTCAACCTGAACACCGGGTACAATTGCAGATCCTGCTCGCGGTAAGGGGAGCGCTCATACCACCATCGCAGCCGTGCTGCCGGATCGGCGGCAAACGCCGCATCCTCGCGAAGCCTCTTTTCATACGCCACCCTCAGATCGTCCTGCTTCAGCTTCATACTCTGGGCGAGCGGCTCCAGAATGTAAGGGGCGGCATACTCCTTTTGCTCAAAAATCACGTCGAGCAAGCCCCACTTTACAGCCGAATCCGGAGCTTCGGGTTCCAAAATATTCAGCGCAACCCGGGCAGCGCGCTGATCCATTCTCACCACCACGGACCCTGCGGGGAAGCTATGCGGCTCCGGATGCATTTCGGCTCGGAATTCCAAACGATGATGTCCTTCGAAGGGACGCTCGGCCCACTTTGGATCGAGAAGGCGCGTAGCCGTGGTGTTCAGTTGCATATCGTGATCCAAGGTACTCGTCTTGACGCCGTGAAGGTGCAGCAGATCGATCAAGACCGTCCACTGGCGCGGGATTACATATGCCGCCGGTGACGTCGCCGTCACCGTCGTTTCGGTCTGATCGTAAAGCATCGTCGACGTATTGATCGGCGTGTCGAAGTAGACCGTGTAAAAGCCGTTGGTCAACGGGCTCAGTTGCTGTTGCTGTCCGATTCCCTTATAGTCGAAGGCCACGCCTTCCTTGCCGGTAACGCCATCGAGATGAATCTTGATTTCGCCGCCGGCCATTCCCGCCACATCGCGATCGGCCTGCGTCACCGCGTTGCGCAGCGCATGCCCCGTACCCGCCAGCTCCAGCGCATGCTGCATCAAATCATAGTGCGCCCAGATCCGCGTGCGAAAGGTCTTCAAACTGTGCGTCTCGACCAACAGCCCGGCGCGGTTCTGGATGGCGGCATAGCCGTTGGAGAAGCGCGGCGGAAACGTGGTTCCCTGGTAACCTGCGCGGTCGCCTTGATAGCTTCCATACGGCGCCACGACATGTCCGTCCGCTTCCATCTTTTCGAGCAGTTTGGGCAGAAACTTCTCCCGCGTCCACGCCGCCACGCTGGGTGCGACTTCGGGACCGGTCGCCATGTCATAGGTGACGTCATATTGATGGTCCTCGCCATCGGTGACATGGTTGTCGATCAGGAGGTCGGGCAGCCACCTGGTGTACATCGCCAGCCACGCGCGCATCTCGGGCGCTTCGGCTTTGACATAATCGCGATTCAGATTGAGGCGTTGGGAAGTTGCGCGCCAGCCCATCTGCTTCGGACCGTTTTGATTGATCCGGTTATAAGGCGTGAACCGCTCGAAGCCGTCCACATTGAAGACCGGAATGGAGAGGACAATCGCGCCATCGAGCAGCGACGCCAGGCGTTTGGTGACCAGGATGTCGCGCAGCAGCATCGCGGTGGCGTCTTTGCCCGCGATTTCACCGCCATGGATTCCATTCTGGATCAGGACAATTGTTTTGCCCGTCTTCGCCGCAGCCTCGGGAGTAAAGGCCTTGTCTTTTGACACGACCAACATCACGATCTCGCGGCCCTCGGGAGTGGCGCCGAGAGTCATCAGCCTGGCGAACGGCGACGCCGTGGTAAATTTCCGATAGAGCGCGAGCGACTCGGCGTAGTTGCCTGTTTCCTCAAAGTTGCTGGTCTCGGCGATGGTGAGAAAACCTTTCGGCGCGGCCTGCCGGCTGGCTGTGAGCGACGCCGCCTTTTCCGCGGCCGGTGGTTCGAAGCCCGAGTGTGGGGGAAGCGGCGAGAGTAGCTGCGCCAGCAGGACAGCTGGAATCGCGGTGATGAGCATTAGGCGCACGAGCATGCTCCCTCAATGCTAAGCCGTTCGTGCTAAGAATGGGATGTCGCAGAAGGTTAGCAAGAAGTTGTCAGTTGTCAGTTGTCAGTTATCAGTTGTCAGTTATCAGTTGTCAGTTGTCGGTTAGGCTGCGCCTGATGCACTGATGACTGACAGCTGGAAACTGAAAGAAGTTGTCAGTTGTCAGTTGTCAGTTGTCAGTTGTCAGTCGTCGGTTAGGCTGCGCCTGATGCGCTGATGACTGACAGCTGAAAATTGAAAGAAGTTGTCAGTTGTCAGTCATCAGTCGTCGGTTACGCTGCGCCTGATCGCTGAAGACTGACAGCTGAAAACTGAAGGAAGTTGTCAGTTGTCAGTTATCAGTCGTCGGTTACGCTGCGCCTGATCACTGATGACTGACAGCTGGAAACTGGAGAAGTTGTCAGTTGTCAGTCGTCAGTCGTCGGTTAGGCTGCGCCTGATGCACTGATGACTGACAGCTGAAAACTGAAAACTAATGAACACCATCGAACGCATCGAAACGGCCCAGGTCCCCCCACGGTGGGGACTTTTACGCATCTTGACTTCCGACGGTCTGGAGGGCTACGGCGAATTCACCGTCGAAGGGCAGTTGGGAGCCGCCGAAGCCGCTGTCCAGGAGATGGCCGGCAGTTTCGTCGGAAAGGACGCCTCAGATATCAAGCGGCTGGTGCGAGGCATTTACGATCAATCCTTTTACCATGGAGGGGCGCACTTCATGTCGGCTCTGGGCGGCATCGAAATGGCGCTTTGGGACATCCGCGGCAAGTCTCTGGGGCAGCCTGTCTATAGTTTGCTGGGCGGTAAGGTGCGCGATAAGGTAAAGGTCTACCGCTGGGCTGGAGGCAACAACAATTCTGCTGAAGCCGCTGCCGAGGAAGCCGCTCGCGTGGTCGGCGAGGGCGCCCGCGCGATCAAAATGAACGCCTGCCCGCCGCTGGCCGCGATCGACACCTATGGCGGCATTGCGGCTGCCGTGGCGAGGGCCCGCGCGGTTCGCCAGGCGGTGGGTCCCGACGTGGAAGTGGCGCTCGATTTCCATGGCCGGTGCAACGTCCCCATGGCGCGGCGGTTGGTGCGCGAACTGGAGTTTTCGCGCCCTCTCTTCTATGAGGAGCCGGTTCGTCCCGACTATAACCGCTGGCTGCCGGAGATCGCCGCCCTGACCCACGTCCCGATTGCAACGGGCGAGCGGATGTGTACCGTGGCCGAATTCTCAGACGTGGTCGCGAACCGGGCCGCTCACATTCTACAGCCGGACCTGGTGCACGCCGGAGGCATCTCCAACTGTGCCGAGATCGCCGCGCTGGCGGAAGCCAACGGACTGGCTTTCGCGCCGCATTGTCCGCTCTCACCCATCGCTTTTATGGCGTGCTTGCAGGTGGTGGTGCAGTCGCGGGCCGGTTGGATTTTGGAATGGTCGAAAGGCATCCACTATAACGCGAGTGGCGCGACCGGCGAGGTCGATCCGTGGCTTCGCTTTGTGGAGGAGGAGGATTGGCCGCAATTTGAGCTCGATGGCGCGGGGCACCTTGCTGTCCCAGCCCTGCCCGGTCTAGGTGTACGCATCGATTGGCCGGAAGTGGAGCGGGCCGCCAGAACCGGCGTCGTGTGGCGAGACGCCGAAATGTTCCTCGACGACGGCACCCGAGCCAACTGGTGAGACAAAACGTGTGAGTGGGCCTGTTGCCCGAACGATTGTCGCGTTTTCCTGCAATAAACAAACGTCTTAGCAATTCAGATGCCGTTTGACAAAGGACGGCAACTTTTCCCAAGTACAATAATGGGTTTAATATCAACCAGTTAGGGTGAAAACGCTAGAGAGAAGCTATCGCAAACTGAAGTTAATATGCGATACTGCGGGTAGAAACGGTTAAATTTTAATGTCCCAGTTAGACGAGGCCATTTCCCGCTATCACAAAATCCTGGAAGCGGAGCCCTACAAGAACCTCTCTTGGGTAAAAACCTTGCAGGACCGCATGGAGACCGAACGCCTGTCCTCAGGTGGACGCATGATGTGTCCCTTCCTGCGACCGAACTTCGTCACCCAACGCCAATACGACAATCTGGTCAAAGGCGGCGAGTGCCTCCTTTCGGCCATGGACCGGATGCTGCAGATGGTATTGGCCTCTCCGCAACTTATCGCGAGGATGGAACTTTTACCGGCCGAGAAGATGCTGGCGGCGATTGACCCGGGCTATCAGATACCCGAAGTCGCTTCTAAGTTGGATCTCCAAATCAACAATGGCTCTATGCGCGTGGTGCAGTATAACGCTGGTTCGCCTGCGGGTTTGGCGTATGCCGAGGGTTTGTCTAACATTTTCTATGACAGTCCCCCGGTAAAGGAGTTTCGGCGTAAGTACAATCTGACGCGCGTCGGTGGGAAGAAGCCGTTTCTTGGCGCTCTTCTGAAGGCTTACAAACAGTTCAGCGGCGGACCTAACAAACCGAGTATTGCCATTCTGGAATTTCGCCCAGCCAACGGCGGCTCGAGCGAATATGAGCTCATCCGCGATTACTTCCGCAAGGAAGGCTACGCGTGCGAACTGGTCGCGCCGGATCAACTGGAGTACAAAAACCGGATTCTGAAGGCCGGCACTTTCGAGATCAACCTGGTGTATCGCCGCATCAGCATTCAGGAGTTTCTCGTACGTTTCGATCTCTCGCATCCCCTGGTTCAAGCGTATAAGGATCACGCAGTTTGCATCATCAATAGCTTCCGCTCGGAACT
The DNA here is from genome assembly GCA_963777595.1 of Terriglobia bacterium. Classification (GTDB taxonomy): domain Bacteria; phylum Acidobacteriota; class Terriglobia; order Bryobacterales; family Bryobacteraceae; genus CAVVFX01. Next base: position 80,493 of record CAVZRE010000056.1, on the reverse strand, counting down.
GGCGCAGAAAAAGGCCATGTTCGCTCTGCTTGACGGACGAAACCTTGACCGCGAAGTTTCCAGCGTCGGAACGGAAAGCCATTCGCGACTACGTGCCGTGGACTCGCCTGGTGAAGCCCGGCCGTACTATGTACAACGAGGCGCCGGTAGACCTGATCGATTTCATCACCAAAAACCGCGACCGGCTGGTGCTGAAGCCGAACGACGACATCAGCGACGAGCCCAGCTTCTTCGGTTGGGAAAACGACCAGATACAGTGGGAACGGGCCGTGCGTCAGGCGCAGCGTTCGCCTTACGTCGTGCAGGAGCGGGTCGAACCGGTGAAATCCATCTTCCCGCTATTCAGCTACGGCCATCTGGAATTCAAGGAAATGCAGGTGGATGTGCATCCCCAAGCCTTCCTGGGAAAGGTCGCCGGCTGTTCCAGCTACGTCTCCGGCGGCAGCGGATTTTCGAGTTCCGCCGGCATCGCCCCCACTTTCATCATCGAAGCAAAATAGGAGAGGCTTGACCGCTTCTCCTATTTTGTGACTTCTTCGACTTCCTGTACCTGCCACGAAGGGAAGTTCAGCATGAATATGGTGCCCTCACCCGCCCGGCTCTCCACCCCGACCAGGCCCTTGTGGGCTCGTACGATGGCCTGAACCCTGCCTAGTCCTTTTTCGCTCCGGCTCACATAGAACGGTTGGAAAATGCGCTTTTGTTGTAAAGGGGTCATGCCGTGGCCGGTATCCCGCACTACGACATTGACCGTCTCTTCGTGACGGTAAGCCCGCAGTTCGAGTTCCCCCCCTGTCTCCATGGCCTTAAAGGCATTGATCCCGAGTTCCAGCAGCGCGTGCTGGATCAGATTGGTATTGCCGTCGACAAACAATCCGATCTCGCTTTCCGTGGTGAGCCGCGTATTTCGTGGCTTGATATGCTCCAGCATCTTACGAGCCCCGATGAGAGACTCCGCCACGTCGATTTTCGTCATACTCGTATTCCGGTCGCGGCTGACCACGAGCAACTGGCGCGACATCTCAGCGCAACGGCTGGCTGCGGACTTAGCGTTTTCCAGCGAATCGCACACGCTATATCCGGCGGGCAATTGGTCGAGGGCAAGTTCGATATTCCCCAGGACCAGAGTAAGCTCATTATTTAAATCGTGGGCGATTCCGCCGGCGAGAGTGCCTGCCAGTTGAAGTCGTTGCATCTGTTGAAGCTCTTCGCTCATGTAGCATTCCTCATCTACTTCCTTCATAGCAGACCGTACCGTAATTTCGTGCCCAGGCCCGCGCCAAGTAAATGAGCCAACAAAAGAAACTATCCTACCCCTGCTGTGATTGCATCCGCAGGGTAGAGCTTCCTCTGGCGTGAAATGTGGGGTGAACGCCTACCGCATCCCGGCACATTGGCCGCGTGCGAGCTTAGGCCGCTTTTACTCCCACTCAATGGTGCCAGGGGGCTTGTGCGTCAAATCGTAGAAAACCGCGGCGATCCCGGACACTTCCAGGATCTGGGCGGTTAACTCGCGCAGCCAGTCGCTCCGCATCGTAACGGACTGGGCCGTCATGCCGTCGACGGAATCAATCGGCCGCAGCACGATGGCGTCCGGGGCAGCGTCCGTCCCCAGCGGAATCAACACCACCGGGAATTGCCAGACCAGGCGTTCGTAACCCGTGGAGGTTGAAAACTCACGCACAATCCGATCGGCCGCTCTCAGCCGGTCCAGGCGGACTTTGGTCATTCCCGACGCCCGGACGGCTAATTCCGGAAGCGCCGCAACGGAGCCGGTAAGCGCAATTACACGATTAACATCCCGCAGATCGTTCACGAGTGCCGTAGCGCGATCCTGCAAACGCGCTTCAGGAGTGGGGAATTCGTCGATCGCCAGGACATGCCCATAGGTTCGCGAGTCGCCCTGTACTCCGACGGACCGGATCGGCACGACCCAGCCAAACTCGCCGCGCGTCAGGTTCGCTGTAATCTCCGTGCACAAACAGCGGATGGCTAAACCCGGCCCTGGAAAAGGGTGACGGTCGAGAAACGCGGCCGGCAGACCCAACTCGCGGCCGATCTCCCGCACCTCATCCTTATAAAAGGATTTCAGCGGTTCGACGATGCGCTTTCCGTCGATGAGCTTCTGGATGCCCGGCACTCGATTGTGGTGCGTCTTGATCAACGCCGCATTCGAGGTTCCGCCGGACTCGATGGTATCGGGATAGATCGTCCCCTGGCCCAGGATCCAGCCTTCGTCGAGCAGCCGGCGGCTCTCGATGATGCGCTCCTGCACTCCCACAAACTCTTCTCCGATGATGGCGCGCTTTCGCTCCGGCTCGCACACGTTGGCGAGAGGCGTGAGGAACTGTTGCTCGGCCGCTTCTATCGCGACCCCATTGGCTCCGACTTCCGCGAACATCTTGCGCACCATTTCGGTCTCGCCCTCGCGCATCAGCCCGGTGTCGACATAGACGCCCCGCACGCGATCGGTTCCGAGCGCCTGCAGGCACAAGGTGAAAGCGACGGTCGAATCCACGCCACCGCTGACGAAGAAAAATATTTTGCGCTCTCCGGCTATTTCCCGGATTTCGTTTTCGATCTGCGCCACCCGGTGCCGGGGATCCCAATCCTTCACGCAATGGCAGATGTTAAAGACGAAATTGGACAGGATGCGCCGCCCGTCGGTCGTATGTACGACCTCCGGATGAAATTGCACGCCATAGAGAAAGCTGGTGGAATCGACAATCGCCGCCGTCGCGCAAGTGTCGGTCGAAGCCGCAACCGAGAAGCTCCGCGGCAGTTCGGCGACCACGTCCCGATGGCTCATCCAGATCTGGCTCGAGGGCGCGCACCCTTCGAAAAGATTGCTCGGGATCCCGTCGAGGTGGAGCGTGGCGAGCCCGTATTCTCCCTTGTCGCCCTTGCGGACTCCGCCGCCGAGGAGATACGCCATCAGTTGCTGGCCGTAACAGATCCCTAAAACAGGATGGCCGTCGCGTAGGATCGCAGGGTCCACCTTCGGACTATCTGCATCATATACGCTCGCGGGTCCGCCGGAGATGATGAGGCCTCGCGCGGAATTGAGCTCAGCCGCGGGCGTATCGCTGCGCCGCACATCGGCGTACACTCCCAACTCCCGCACTTTGCGGGCGATCAGGTGGCAATATTGTCCCCCGGCATCCAGGATGGTGATCTGTGCGGGGAGACTCGGCCAACCTTTAGTGTGCCATCCTTTGCGCCATCACCTTGCGAACGTTGTCCAGCAGCGCCTGCGCCTTCGGCAGCGCCTCGACAGCCTTCTCGACCATCGGATCGGTCTCAATGTCGAAACGCCGGCTGTCATCGACGCTGAATGCCGTCATGTACATGTTGCTTTCGAGGTCACGCTTGATGAAATCGTGATCCTTCGTGAAGTCCGCCTCGGAGAATTCCAGGCCCTGCTTCTGCAGCCAGTCATGAAACTCGGTGATGACCGCGGCGTCCGGCGTCCAGCCTTCCGGCAGTTTGGTGGTGTGCTGCATACCGAAATAGTACTTCGTGAAATTGAAGAAGGCGTATTTCCGCAGCATTTGCGATTCAAACGCATCGAGCTTCGGAGCGACATACTTCTCGTCGGGCGTGATGCCGCCGCCACCGTAAACGGTACGGCCGCTGTCGGTCATCTTCACGTCCTTATCGTTTCGCGTTTCAGTGTTGTTGCGGTAGTAATAATCGAAGAAGGAGACATTGGTATAGTCCCGCTGAATCAACCGTCCGCTCGGTGTGTAATAGCGATAAGTCGTGAGCGCCAGGCCGGTGTTCTCGGCTAGCGGGAATACGGTTTGCACCAAACCTTTACCGAACGTCGTCTCTCCCAGAATCCATGCCCGATCGTGATCCTGCAGCGCACCCGACACGATCTCGGCAGCGGATGCCGACAGGTGATTGACTAAAACCACGATCGGGTAGTTATGACCATGGTTCCCATGTTGGGCCGTGTAGATCTTTTCCGGTGAAGCGTGGCCGTGATGTGAAACCACTACCTCGCCTTTGTTCAAAAACTGATCGGCAACTGCTATCCCTTCGTTTAGCAGCCCACCGGGATTCGATCGCAGATCGAGAACCAGACCCTTGATGTTGTTCTGACCCAATTTATCCAAGGCACTTTGCAGATCCCGTCCGGTGTTCTCGATGAATTGTTCGATCTCCACATAGGCGACGCCGGGTTTGATCCAGAAGGCGTCACGCACGCTCTCGCGATTGATTTCATCACGGATCACATGAAAGGGAATCGGGTCATTCGTACCTTCCCGCAGGATTACGATGTCAACCGGTGTCCCTCGCGGGCCCTTCAGCATATCAGCCACTTTCGTCGTGTCGAGGTTATCCGTCGTGGCGCCGTTGACTTTGCTGATCACGTCGCCCGGCCGGATACCTGCCTTGTATGCGGGAGAACCCTTAAACGGCGCGATGACGATGGTCTTGCCGTTCCGGCCCTGTACCGTCATCCCGACCCCGTAATAATGGCCGTGCTGCTCGTCTTTGAGGGCTTCGAAGTCATGCGGATCGAAGAAGTTGGAATGCGGATCCAGCGTGCGAAGCATACCTGGAATCGCACCTTTATAGATGGCCTTGTCGGGATCCATCTTGTCGGCGAAGTTTTGCTCGACCAGATCGTAGACCTTGGTGAAGCTTTTCAGGCTGGCATCAACATCGTTGGAGTCGTCGGCGCTGGCTGCAGCCGCAACGCGAATTCGCGGGCCATAGACGCCTCCCAACACCGAACAGACGAGGAGAACAAGGGGAATAAAAAATAGAGATCGCCTCTGTTGCGCCATGCCTTGACGATACCGTCCTTAAACTCAGTATATCAGGCAGTGTGCCATTTCACTGCCTGATAACTATAGGACGAATGGTGCCAGGAAAAGAAAGGAACTTGGCCCTCTATCTGCACTGGGTTTGGGAAGAAGGGACCGATAAACGATCATGGAAAAGAACAAAGAGTGTGCGCATCCGAGTTGCAGTTGCCAAGCGGTCAAAGATAGCGACTACTGCAGTACCTATTGCGAAGGCCAGGCTGGAACCCCCGACATCGTGTGCGGCTGCGGCCATACCGGTTGCGGCGAAGCCATCCCCTTAGAAACCGGCGTGCTGACCGCATAAACCAACCATTTCTAACTGAAGGGTGGGCCATCCCTTTCGTGGCCTGCCCAGCCGTATAGCAGCCGTCACCTAAGAATCAGCAGCCGCCAGAATCGGGTAAGACCCCCATGCGATCGCGGGCCGTAGTAGCCTAATTCCATGCGGAACCTGATCTTGGTCCTCGTCATTCTGCTCCTCGTCCCGGTCCCGGTGACGGCGCAGCAACTCCCGATGGTCGCGGTGGAGCACCAGCCATTCGCGGCGCAGGTCTCCCGGCTTCTCGAAGCCTTGGATCTTCTCGGTGCGCCCCTCCCACCCTCTGAGAGTGCAGAGCTGCGGAATTCCAATTCCGTCGAACGCATGCAGCAGATCCTCGACCCTCATGTTCTGGTCGCCGTTGAGATCAACCCGGAGTCACGCGTCAAAGCTACGGAAGGTCCTGCCAAGCCTGAACTGGAGCAGCAAGGCTGGCGCATCTTCCTCATCAAGGTAAATAACCAGGCCGGGAGCACGCCCGTGCTCTCTGTCGATAGTCCCAATGCCGGGCAACTGGCCAACACGCCTCAGGGAGCCATCGATCGCCGTTTCCTGGGCCTCGAAATGTTCAACAAACAACCTCTCCGCGCCCGCCTTTCCGGACTCGCCGTCGAGTACCGCATCCTCAGCCTCTTTTCCCGCGACGCCGGACAACGTGAAGCACGTCTCAACTTCGACGTCGGCCAGGGCTCCCAGGATCTAGGCTTCCGCAGTTCCGTCGACCTGCTCTTCCACTGCAAAGCGGCAACGCAAGTGAAGCTCCACGTCCAGGACTTCGATGACAGCCCGACTACGGCCTCTTTCCTCGTCCGCGACTCGCAATCCCGCGTCTATCCTTCACAAGCCAAGCGCCTCGCACCCGACTTCTTCTTCCAGCCCCAGGTGTATCGCGCGGACGGCGAGACCCTCGCGCTGCCACCGGGAGATTACACCATCGAGTACACGCGAGGTCCGGAATACCGCAAGGTGACGCGCAAGGTCCGTGTGGGCGAACAATCGATGACCCTCGATTTTCACCTGGATCGCTGGATCGATCCGGCCGCGCAGGGCTGGTATTCGGGCGACCACCACGTCCATGCTGCCGGCTGTTCGCACTACGAGAAGCCAAGCGAAGGCGTGTATCCCGAGGACATGATTCGCCACATCGTGGGCGAAGATCTGAAGCGTGGCGCGGTCTTGAGTTGGGGTCCGGGTTGGTATTTCCAGAAAACCTTCTTCGAGGGCGCCGACAACAAGCTCTCCACGCTGGCCAACCTGATGCGCTATGACGTGGAAGTTTCCGGCTTCCCCTCGAGCCACACCGGACATATCGTGCTGCTGGGCTTACAGCAGGAAGACTATCCCGGCACCAAGCGCATCGAGGACTGGCCAAGTTGGGGCGTCCCCATCTTCCGCTGGGCGCGCAAGCAGGGTGCGGTAGTCGGTTACGCGCACTCCGGCTGGGGCCTGGCGATCAAGAAAGAAGCCCTACCCTCCGACGAGCTCCCACCTTTCGACGGCATCGGCGCCAACGAATATATCGTCAGTGTCACGGAAGGCTTGCCCGATTTCATCTCGACCGTCGACACCCCCTACGCCTGGGAGCTCAACATCTGGTACCACACGCTGAACGCCGGATATCGCACACGCATCAGCGGCGAGACCGACTTCCCCTGCATCTACGATACGAAGGTCGGTCTGGGCCGCAGCTATGTTCGCCAGAAATCTTCGAATGCGACTTATGACGATTGGATCCACGGTATCCGCGAAGGCCGCGCGTACGTTTCGGACGGCAAGAGTCATTTACTGAACTTCAAAGTCGAGAACGTAGTGATGGGTGAAGGGGCGAGCGAACTGAAATTGGCCGGTCCGCAGAAGGTTCACATAACCGCCGATGTCGCGGCCTTGCTCGACGAAAAACCCGACGCCGCTATTCGCGGTCTGCGCTACGACGAGAAGCCCTACTGGAATATCGAGCGCTCCCGCATCGGGGACACGCGGCGCGTTCCGGTAGAACTGATCGTCAACGGGCAGGCGGTGGCCCGCAAGGAGATCGACGCAGACGGCCAGATTCGTCCCATCTCGTTCGATTATGAGATCCAGAAGAGCAGTTGGGTCGCGCTCAGAATTCTGCCATCATCGCACACCAACCCGATCTGGGTAGTCACGGGAGGCAAACCGGTTCGGGCTTCGAAGGAAAGTTTGGAATGGTGCATCCGCGCGGTGGATCAGTGCTGGCAGCAGAAGATGAATCATATCCGCTTGACGGAGCGCGGAGAGGCGTCTAGAGCCTACGAAGCGGCCAAGTCGGAATATCAGAAACGGCTGGCGGAAGTGGAATAGCCGGTGCTCCCGTCGTGGGAGCGGACGTCTCGCCCCGGCCAACCGCGTAATTGCTCTAGTTCAAAGGATATTGCGGATAGGTTGGGGGAAGGGGTAATGGCGCGGGCTCTTCGCTAACGCGAACCACAAGTTTCCCGGTATTAGCGCCATCAAAGAGGCGGTTTAACGCTCTCGGGGCATGCTCCAGGCCTTCGACGATGTCGACGCGATAGCGCAGCTTTCCCAGCTGCAGCCACTGTACGATTTCGTTGAACGCATCGGTGGCGCGGGCATAATAGTCACTGCAAAGGAAACCTTCGATGCGCGCGCGCCTGATAATCAGCTTGCCGATGTTGGCCAGGCAAGACGTTTCCCCACCGTTATACTGAGAGACCATGCCACAAGCGACGATGCGGGCATGGAGGGCGAGATGGTCCAGCGCGGCTTCGAGGATTCGGCCGCCCACGTTGTCGAAGTAAATATCGATGCCTTCGGGAGCGTGGCGGGATAAGGCTTCGGGAAGGTTCTCGATACGGTAATTGATGACGGCGTCGAAGTTCAACTCGTCGCGCATCCAGCGGCATTTGTTCTCAGAGCCGGCAATCCCGACAACCCGGCAGCCTTTGATTTTGCCGATCTGGCCGACCAGAGAGCCCACGGCGCCAGCAGCTGCCGACACGACGAGCGTGTTTCCCGGTTTCGGCCTGCCGATGTCGAGAAGTCCGAAATAGGCGGTCAAACCGATGTGTCCGAGAGCGCCCAGATAGGCGGAAAACGGGACTGGCAAGGGCGTTATTTTGGCGAGGCCGCGGCCATCGGTGATGGAATAGAGCTGCCAGCCGAGCAGCCCCTGCACCAGGTCGCCGGGAGCAAATCGCGGATTGCGCGATTCTTCGACGACGCCGATTCCCGTGCCGCGCATGACGGTACCGAGGGGGATGGCAGGAAGATAGGAATCGGCCTCATTCATCCAGACGCGGTTGGTGGGGTCGAGCGAGAGATGAACGTTTCTGACCAGGACCTCGCCGTCAGAGAGCTTTTCGACAGGGATTTCTTCCCAGGTAAAGTCTGTTTCCCGGGCGGGGCCGAGGGGGCGAGAAGTGAGCAGCCAGCGTTGATTGATTCGGGGACGCATGTTTCTCCTATTCTGAACGTGTCCGGGCATGAGAATCCAGGGGCAGTGGAGCGGGGAGGGTTCGATTGAGGGAGGAGCGGGAGGGGAGACCCCGAATGGCGGACTAATATATGACACATAAAATACTATCGATGAGAACGGGCGGCGATTTTCGCCTTTGTTTCTCCTACCCCAACTTATGACTCCTTTAGGTTTACAAAGATTAACGGCAGTTTAGAATTTACAATTCCGGCCCAAAAAACACAGAAGACCATGCTACACTACCCTTCATGAAAGATTCATAACCCTTTTCCGGGCCCCTCCGGGAGCCAAGGCTCCCCCCATCACAAAACGCGCAATTCTTCGCGCAAATTTCGGCCGTCTGGCTGAAAAATTTTAAGAAACGAGCAACTTCGAGATGAAGAAATTCTGTTTCCGAAGTCTTTGTGTTTTTGCCGGTTTAGCCGTAGTTCCCGCCTCAGTCACGAAGGCGGACAGCCGAGTTCCCCAGGTGAGATCGGATCCTGAGGATGATTTTCGATTGAAGGCGTTACGTAAGTTTTTTGTCACTTTGAACTGTCCTCTGGCGCATGTTGCGGAGATCTTTGTAGCCGAAGCCGATTCGCACAACCTGGACTGGCGCTTGCTGCCGAGTCTGGCTGTAATCGAATCCGGCGGTGGAAGAGTCTCTAAAGGCAACAACATCTTCGGTTGGAACAACGGCCACGCGACTTTCGCGACCCTTGGCGCGGCGATCCACCAGGTAGCCCGGACGCTTTCAGATGGTAATGCTTATAGAAACAAAAACCTGATTGCTTTACTGCGCACCTACAATCCGGTGCAAGGATATGCCGAGAAGGTGCAACTCATGATGGTTCAGATCGCGCCGATCCGGGTGTCAGCCAACTAGGCAGGAGATCGCCTTCGATTCGTTGTGGGAGATCTCGCTCTGAGCGCCTAAGCGACGAGAGCATACAATAGGCGAATGCACTCTTTCCGCCGCGCCTCATTGCTTGGCCTGGCTACCGCTACGGTGGCCCTGACTGCCTCGACTCAGTATTTGATGTATATAGGAAATTTTGGAACCAGCATACCGGCGTTCCGTCTCGACACGGCGAGCGGAAAACTTACTTCGCAAGGTTCCGTAGCAGAAACTCCGACACCCGCCTGGCTCGCGATTGCGCGCAGCGGGAAGTATCTTTATGCCATCAATGAGCGCGCTGACAGCGTGTCGGCGTTTCAGATCGATCCGAAATCGGGCAAGCTGAAGGCGTTGAACAAAGTTCCCACGAAGGGCAAGGGACCCTGCCATGTTTCGGTGGACCATACCGGCAAGGCGCTGTTTGTCGCGAACTATGGGAGCGGAAGCCTCGAATCATTTCCAATCCAGGCGGATGGGAGTATCGGCGAACGAGCCAGCTTTATTCAGAACGAAGGCTCCGGCCCGGACAAAGAAAACCAGCGAGGGCCGCATGCGCATTCCGCGAACATTTCGCCGGACAATCGATTTCTGGTGCTGGCGGATCTCGGCCTCGACAAATTAATGGTCTTCAAAATCGATCCCGCGACCGCGAAGCTGACGCCGAACGATCCACCGTTCACGAGCATTAAGCCGGGGTCCGGGCCGCGTCACTTCGTCTTTAGCCCGAATGCGAAGTTTGGCTATGTGATCGATGAAATGGGCAGCACGATCATCGGATTTTCGTGGGACAAGCAGAAGGGTACGCTGAAGGAGATTCAGAACGTCAGTACCTTGCCTGACGGCTTCAAGGGGTCCAATACGACTGCGGAGATCGCGATGAGTCCTACGGGAGATTTTTTGTATGGTTCGAATCGCGGGGCAGGAACGGTGGCGGTGTATTCGGTCAATAAAGCAACGGGGATGCTGACGAAGGTGCAGGATGCGGCCAGCGGCGGCACCACGATTCGCAGTTTCGGAATCGACCCGACAGGCCAGTTTCTGCTGGCGGGCCTGCAGGAAAAGAATATCGTAGTGGAATTCCGGCGTGACAAGAGCACTGGAAAACTGACGTTGACGGGCGAGAAGGTCGACACGGACTCGCCGGTTTGTGTCCAATTCCTGCGCACCCGGTGAGGAGTGCCGGCGCATGGCGGCGTCGACGATTTTCGCTATTGGGCCGCTAAGGGTGGGGGATCGATTTTCTCGATGCGGACGGTGGCGATGCGATTGCGATCGGTTGCGAGCACCGTAAATCGTCTTCCATTGAGCTCGACTTTTTCTCCCGGCGCGGGGATGTGTCCAAGCCGCCAGAGGATGAAGCCGGCTACGGTCTCGAATCCCGAATTGGCGGGCAACTCGATATCGTATTGCGTTTCGAGATCCCGCACAGAGGTCGCCCCATCGATTTCGACGGTCTCGGCGCGGGAAGGCGCACGGAGCACGGTATCATCGAACTCGTCGTGAATCTCGCCGACGATCTGCTCGAGAACATCTTCGACAGTGAGAAGGCCGGAGATGGTTCCGAACTCATCCACGACGAGGGCCATGTGACTCCGGCCGGTGCGAAATTCGGCAAGCATCTGGAGCACCGGTTTGGTTTCCGGGACAATCTGGTGTTTGCGTAGCAGGCTTTGGAGGCGAAACGGCCGGGGATTTCTACCCGCCCGGATGGCTATGCGGCGTTCTTCCCAGAGCGCCAGTAAATCTTTGTAGTGCAAGATGCCGATGATCTGTTCGGGCTGTGTCCGGTAGACCGGCAGACGGGAGTGCTTCTGGCTGGCCATGACGTGGAGGACGTCATCCATGGAAGAATTCTCCGGCACCGAGACGATGCCGTTGCGCGGCACCATGATCTCGCGGACCTGGAGGTCTTCGAGGTCGAGGACGCTGTGGATCATTTCTTCCTGCACTTCCGGGAGGTGGCCTGAGCCGCGGATGGAACTCACGATGAGGCGGAGTTCTTCGGCTGAATGGCCACCTCCGCGGCGATGGCTTTTGACGCCGAGGGCCTTGGTGAGGGCGGCCGCCGAGCGTTCGATCACGACGACGAACGGCGCGCTGACACGATAGAAGATCAACAGAGCCGGGGCGAGAATGGTGGCGAGCTGGTCAGCGCGTTCGATGGATAGATTCTTAGGGACAACTTCGCCGAAGATCACGTGGAAGTAAGTGATGAGGAGAAAGCCGATGATGAAGCTGCCGGCGTGCAGGACGCTCACGGGCACCCACTCCGCGAAGGGGCCGAACGCGTGCAACATCACGTTGTACATGGTGTCCTCGCCGGCCCATCCGAGGCCGAGGCTTGCGAGGGTGACACCGACCTGGGTAACGGACAACAGGCGCTCGGGGTTGGCGAGCAGATTGAGGGCTACGCGAGCGCCGGCTTGTCCTTCTTCAGCGAGTTGTTTCAGGCGAGACTCGCGGACCGAAAGCAGCGCCACTTCGCTCGCCGCGAAGAAGCCGTTAACGATCACGATCAGTACGAGCAGCAGCAGCCGTAAGCCGAGATAGGGGATGGGAGCAAGCAACATGCCAGTAATTAAGGATACCGAGCCACTCCACTGTCCGGCATGAAAGAATCAAAGGGATAAGGAAGCAATGTTTGTTCTGGAACTGCAATCGACCGACTCCGACCGCGACTTTCTGATTGCCGAACTATGGGATCGCGGCACTTCCGGAATCGTTGAACTACCGGGCGGTCTGCGGTCATTCTTCGACGACGACGGGCTCATCGCCCAGTTGACAGCCGATTTTGCGGCTCACCATCCGGAGGTTTCAGCGGTGGTGGACGACGATTGGATCGGTTTCGCGCGGGCACAGACCAGCCCGATGGAAGTTGGCAAAAGCTTATTTTTGGCTCCGGAATGGCGCGACGATCCGACGCCGGAGGGACGGCTGCGCATCCAGATCAATCCAGGGCTCGCCTTCGGCACGGGTTCGCATGAAACGACCCGCATGTGTCTGGAGTGGCTGGAGGAACACGTTCAGCCGGATTCGACGGTATGCGATATCGGGACGGGGTCAGGAATCCTGTGCGAAGCTGCCTCGCTGTTGGGAGCGAAGCTGGTGGTGGGTTGCGACATCGATGCCACGGCGGCGCAGATTGCGCAGCGGAATATTGCGCGAACGGCATCGCGTTTTCTGGTGTACACGGGTTCGGTAATGGCGATCGCGGGGGGGACGGCCGATCTGCTGGTGGCGAATATCAGTCCGGATTGGATTTCCGCTTTGGCGCTAGAGTGGCTGCGGGTGCTGCGCAAGGGTGGACGGGGACTGCTCAGCGGTTTCGACGAATCCGACTTACCGGACGTTCGTGCGGCATTGCAGAAAGCCGGGGTGAAGGTAATGAGCTCGAGGGGAGAGAGCGCGTGGCGAGCCCTTGAGATTAGCGGCTAGAGAAAAAAAGACGCGAGTGCGCCGCCTCCGCTGTGCAATCGCCAGACTCAGGCACGGAACCGCATCGCGCAGATTCCGAACCCGAGGCCCTCGTTGTCAGCTGGTCTGGTGACTATTTGGGGCGCTTGCACCGGCGCATTCGCGTGAATAGATTTGAATCTAGCACTCGGAATCACTGCAATCAATGTATTTCTCAGCGCCCGAATGAGGGATTGTACGAGGCGCTACAGGTGGGAGTGACGGCCTTACGCGACTCAAACTTGACGAACCCACCATCGGGTATACACCAAGGTTTACGGACATGACAAAGATCTGGTCTTGCACATTGCTCCTTTTGTTCAGCGCTGCCCTACCGGGTGAGCGGCACGCGATTGCCAGGCAGCGGCCATTGGTGGGAGCGATTCGGTGGGATGCGTGGCATGGCCAGCGCGGAGTTCCCGGCAGGGCTGTAGAGAACTCGTTATCACCTGCTAAGTGGCATTACCGGCTGCCGTTTTTCGCAAGCGTAATTTCAGACAAGGAGGTGTCGATTGACGGGGCGACGCAAGAGGTGATGGACCGCGAGATTGCTTACGCAGCAAAAGCCGGGCTCGATTACTGGGCATTCGTCACGTATCAGGAAGACGATCCGATGAGCCTGGGGCTGCGGCATTTTCTGGCAAGCCGGCGGCGAATGGGCCTGCGCTTCTGCCAAATCGTGACGTATCAGGCCGGCAAATATCGCGATGAGATTGCGCGCACAGTCCGCCTGATGCAGCATCCCGCTTACCAGAAAGTTTTGATGGGCCGGCCTCTTCTCTACGTGGCATTCTTCGAGCAAGGTCCTCAACTAAAAGCGCCGGGCGGCCGGGCGGCATATCGGATGATGCTTGACGAACTGCGGGCCCTGGCGCGCAAGACCGGCGTAGGCGAGCCTTACATCGTCGGCATGGATTTCGATCCGGTGAGGATGGCGGAGTTGCGAGTGCAGGTGGGAGCCGATGCCATTGGCAGCTATGCTACGCAAAGCAACGAAGCGGGAGCACCGTATGCGGCGCTCGCGGCGACGGCGCAACGTTTCTGGGAGCGGTGCAAGGCGACCGGCGCAAACATGGTACCGACCGTCATGTCGGGCTGGGACCGGCGCCCGCGGGTGGAGCGGCCCGTGCCATGGGAGAAACAGGTAGCCGGATCGGGCATCGAGAAGTACTATGATGCTCCCACTCCACTTGAACTCGCCGCACATCTGGAAAGGTCTTTGCTTTGGATTCGCAACAACCCGGAGGCTTGTCCGGCGAAAACGGCGCTAATCTATGCGTGGAACGAGAACGACGAAGGCGGATGGCTGGTGCCGACGTTGAGCGAAGGGACGGCGCGACTTGACGCTATCGGACGCGTGCTCAGGCGATGAGCAGCAGTCAACGGCGATTCAAATCTCTTTTCCAGCGCCGGTATCGACGATTTTGGTGATGCTAATGCCGGCTGTATGTTCGCCGGTGAGACGTTCCTTGCAGTGGCGTACGGTGCCGCTGATGGTGAGGCCTCCGCAAACGACGACGACGTTGCTTCCGGCCAGGATGGGATGTGGGGAAAGGATGCCCAGCCCACTGCGGGAAACATCACGGATCTCGATTTTGATCGGTTCGCGGGCGGCTACACAGAGCGTCGCAGGCGTACATTTAGACGCCATCCGAATCTCTTTCCGGCGATCGGCGCCCCGCCTCCGGTCCACGAGCGGGCCCAATTGAGGAATGTTACTGCTATCGGGTGCGAAGGTGACCATAGAGAAGAATTGCTTTAAGCTTTCCTGATGTCCACTGTACTGCTAATGCGCTTGCGTGTCGAGATGTATTAATGCTCATAACCCCTGAATATATCCACTAATAGGCAAAACAGAGTGTGAGCAGTGCAGACAGGCAAGTGCACAGATTTACCGGAATTGTTTTTTATAGAAGAAGTTGATACTGAAAATTCCGTTTTCATCGCGGCTGGCAACGGCGGACCATTGCTGGCTGACGGCCCATTCGACACGAATCACGGTGGTGTTGGGATCGTTCAGGGCGGAGACGTAGGTGAAGGTAATGTTGCTGGAAATCCGCTGCTGCAGCGAGAGGCGAGCAGTGGGAAGCTGCGAGCCTTCAATAAAGGTAGGATCGATTTTTAATTGTGTAACGCCAAAAACGCGCTGCAGCCGGCTGGAGACGGGGCTGGCGATGGCCTGATCGAGCAGGGCCGATTCGCCCATCTGCTGGAAGGTTTGCTGCGGTTGCGCAGGTTGATTGGCCAGGAGAGTGGGATCGGAAGTCGGAGTGCGCCCGGCAGCCAGCAGGGCGATGATCTCCTGGAACTGGAGGGGCGGGTCCGACGTGTAGCTGAGTTTCATATTGTCAATCGGCCCGGTGACATGCAGGACGACGTCGACGCCGTTGGCCTGGGTTTCGAGGCTGATATCGAGAACGGGATCGATGCGGACCGGATTGTAGAAACCGATGCTACCGGAATTGACGGTGTAAGTGGAACCGAAGAATACCAGTTTACCTTCGCTGATGGTCACTCTTCCGAGGACACCCGGCTGCGCGGCAGTACCGCGGATACGCAGGTCAGCATCGGCCTGTAGGTTTTGCGCAAGAGACGCCTGTACCGCGAGGGCGGGCGCCGTTCGGACGCGGATATCGAGTCGCATGCCTTCCAAGAATGGAGACGCCGTCGAGGGCGCCTGGACCGGAGGCGCCGCAACGGAAAGGATGGAGCCGATATCGCTTTGTGGCCGATAGCTCAATGTCTCGATGGTCACGGCACCGGCAATCACACTACTATCGGTGGTTCCGGTGAGCCGAATATCAGCGTTGGCTACCGCGCTCACCCCCTGTTGGATGAGAATGCGCGCGTTCGATACGGTGGTACGCAGCCCGAAGCGTATCTCGTCGGTATAGCCGACGAAACCGGACGCGATCACGGTGCCGCCGCCGGTCTCAGCGCTCAAGTTGCGGATTGTCGCGCTATTCCCGTTGAAGACAACGGTGCCGTTGCCGTTCGAAATGCCGTTCGAGAAGGAGGCGTAATGAAGGCGTGCGCCACGGAGTTCGAGCGTCCCGTTGACGAGTGGTTTGGTCGTGGAGCCGCGCACGGTGGTGGCGATCACGACTGTGCCGGCAGAGTCGACGTCCTGGCTAAAGTTTTGCAAGAGCGCGAGGTCGGCGTTGGCATTCAAGTTGAAGTTGAGGCTTTGGTTCGACAGGGACGCGGTACCGGTGGCCTGAATGGTTGTTTTCGGGCCGGTCAGTTTGACATTCTGCAGCCGCACGGAGCCGTTCTCGAGGCTGACCTGAATGGCGCCATCGTTCTGGATGCCGACCGGCTTCATGCCGCTGCCGGGACGCGGAATACTGGTGACACTGAGGCGCGACAGGGTCAGCGCACCGCGCAATTGATTGCTATTTAGCGCGGGGCCAGCGACGGTGACCTGGCCATCGGCCGCGCCATCAAAGGACGGCTGGGCGCCGGAAGTCCCGAGCAGGGGCTGCAGTTGTGCCCAAGTCACATTCTTGAATGAAAGCTGACCGTTGACCGGATAGTTGCCGGTCAGCTGGGCATTTCCGCTACCGTTGATCGTGGAGCCGGCGAGATCGGACTGCAGCGCAAAGTTGAGACGATCGGCGGCTGTCGTGCTGGCGGTGATTTTGAGGTTGCCGAACTTTTTGCCCTGAGACGAGATTCCAGTGGCAGAGAGATCGGCATTCAGACCGGCAAGCAAAATGCGGGGCGAGCCGGCTTGAATGGTGGCTGCGCCGTCGCTGGAAATTTGCAAACTTCCTCCCAGTCCGGGACGCAGCTTTTGCAGGTTATGGATGCGCGCCAAATCGATGGAATTGGAGTTTACGCGGTACTGCAGCTTTCCGGATTCGAAGTTCGAGACGGGATGATCGTAATGGGCTGTTAAATCGATGTGCGACGGACCGGAGACAACATACAGCTGCTGTACGTCGATGGCATTTGGCAGGTAGGTCACTTTCGCGTGGACATGGTCGAGGGGCTCATCATAGATCCGCGCAGAGGCAAGATCGAGGTCAGCATTGCCTTGCGGATTTTTGAAGGTACCGCTTAGGTGGAGTGATCCGGAGAGCTCACCTTTCGCGGGGATGGCGGATTGCTGGGCCAACGCGAGCGCGGGAGCGATCTGCAGATTGCGGATGGAGGCGTCAGCGGTGGTGGGGTAATCGGTAACGAGTTGGGTGGCGCCGTTGACGCGAAGCACTGCGCCGGAGAAGTTGGAGTCCGCCTGATAGGTAACGGTTTGGCCGCTGGTATGGGCACTGGCGGTGAGATCGCCGTAGTTCTGGCCCCGCGAACGAAGTCCGTGGAGTGTGGCGCTCCCGTTGACCGCGCTGAGCAGAAAAGCGGCACCGAGGTTGCCCGTTATGTCCGCATTGACCTGGAGCGTTCCGGTAGTGTTGGGGACCTCCTTTTGCAGCAATTTAAGCTGAGCGAGATCGACCTGATTGGTTTGGACGCGAGCGTGGACTTTTCCGATGGAGAGACTATCGGGCGGGTGTTGGTATTCGCCGCTGAGATCGATCCGTGAAGGCCCGGCGGTGATGTAGGCGGCCGGGATGGTAATCAATTGGTCGGTTAGCGCGACGCGGGCCTGAAGCTGATCGAATGGCTCACCGTCGAGCATGCCGTTCGCGCCCTGGATGGAGGCACTGCCTTGCGGGTCGCCGACAGTACCGGTGATGTGGGCGTCGGCACTGAGCGCGCCGGCATAGCCCGCGGGTGGCTCGCCGGCGAGCACCATGACGTCGGCCAAGTCGCCATTGCGCAGCGAGACATCGGCCGCCACGCGCTCGCTGGGAGTCGCGCTCCAGTCGCTGAGTCCTACGGCGCCGGCAAAGGTAGCACGCATGTTGGCCCGGGCGAGGGTCCCGTGACTGACGGCGGCCTGCGATTTAGAGAGCGCGAGATCCGATTGCAAAGAATCGAACTGACGGTCCTCGACACTGAAATGATCGGCGGTGAGATGTCCCGCTATGCGAGGAGCGGTGAGGGTACCGGTAACTGTGCCGGTGAAGGCGGCGTGTCCATGATTGAGAGACACTGGGATCGCCGGTGAAAAATCGCGCAGATCGGTGGAGTTGAGAGTAACGTCGAGTTGCTTACCGACCGATCCACTCAGCGTGACCTTGCTGTGCGGCAGAGACACAAATGAATCATGGAGGGCGATCTGGTCGCTGGCCCCGCGGTAATCGGCATTGATCCGGCCGCTGACTGGAGTGCCGCGGCGTCCCGGCGCAAGGGTGAGGCGGGTGGTGGCCGCAAGGCTCCTTAGTCCCGGAGTCCTCGTATCGCCGGTGACGTCAATCGCGCCGGAAAGAATGCCGTCATAGGGGAGTTGCTGTTTGGGAGCGACCTGCCTGACGATCTGCTGCAGATCGAAATTGCGAAGATTGCCTTCCAGCCGATAGCGCGCGAAATCTTCGAGCGCGATGTTGCCGGCAAACTCACCACCCAGGGCGGAAAGGTGCAGGCCGCGAAGTTCGATGTCGTGAGGATCGACGTGAAGAGCGGAGGCGAGGTTGATATTGCGATAGCGCTGCCGGTCCTGCAGCACGGAGACGTTCCTGGCCTGAATATTTCCATCGGCCTGATAGTTGTACGCGGCGTCGAGTTTCGCCTTGCCATTGAAAATGATTTCGCCGTCAGGGCTGGCGCTCAGTTTGGCCAAGCGTCCGAGTTGGCCGAGTGCCAGGGTGGATTTAACTTCCAGGGCACCGTTGCCTTTGGGATCCTGGAGGGTTCCGGAGGCTTCGAGATTGGATTCGCCGGCCGTCACTCGCAAGCCGGTGATCTGGATGGCGCCGGCCGATAGGGTGGCATTGGCGTCGAGGTCGAGGGTTGAAGGGACATTCTTTGCGGCGGGATCAATCGGCAGATTCGCGAGATTCTTGAGGTCCGCGAGCGAGAGGTGACCATTCACATGGGCCGAGGTCTTGGGGCTGTTCATGTTTTCGACGGACGCGTCGAAGCGAAGCGCAGACAGCGGCGTGGTGATTGTGGCGTTTTGGATGGTGATGCGATCGCGGTCGAGAACTGCCGGCAGCGTCACCTGAAAAGTGACCGGGGTATTGCGGCCGGAGACCACGTAGAGCGGTTCCATGGAGAGTTGGCCCTCGTAATTCTGCTTCAACACGTTCCAGTTGAGGAGTGCGCGCAGGTGGTTGCCGTTCAGATTGACCTGGTGCTTTTGGTCGTTGATTTGTAGGAGTCCGTTATTTAACTGAAAACGTCCGACGGCCAGATCCACGACGGTGGCGAGCGGCGACTCGCTCGACGTTCCGGACTCCTTAGGGCTTGGAATGCTGGTGGCGCCGTCGGGAAAGACCAGAACATTGGCCTGTGGCTGGTCGATGCCCAAGTAGGTGATGTCGACGATATGTTTCAAGCTGGTAAACAGCCGGAGATTAATTTGAGCTTTGGCGACACGGAGAAACGGCGCAGCGCCGGCAGGTTCCTTACCGCGAATCACAAAGTCCGTCACGGTGGCGCGCAAATGCGACACGTCGAAATCGAAAGCGCCCAGCGTGACTTTCCCGCCCGTGGCTTCTTCTGTTGAGCTGATGATTTTCTGCCGTACGGTTTCACGGAACCAAGCGGTGTGGATCACCACAAGCGCGGCAACGGCGACCACAACAAGCAGAGCCGCCAGGCCGATCAAGACGTTACGGAGGATTTTTACGGGCCGGCTCATTTTAACGCCTCCTGGTGAAATTCGATCAAGACTCTACTGCGGGCTTCTTCCAGCCATTTCTCAAACTGCTGGTTGGTCTGTTCGCCTTCGAGCAACTGGCGAAGCTTAGGTTCGAGGGTGGTGAAGGTGCTGTCGCGCGGGTATTGCCGTTTGAGATCAGCAAGATGATCGTCGTAATATTTTCGAACTTCTTCGTCCGTCACCATGATGCCGGGCAGAAAGCGTTCGTCGATGAAACGCAGCACGGTCAGTTGCCAGAGTAACTGGTCCTGGAGTTGAGACTCGGTCAGGCCGTAGCGGCTGAGTTCGGCGCGGAGCCTAACGTCGGAACCGCCGAAGCGATCCGCGCGAATCTGGTCGAGAAGGGCTTTGGCGTCGCTGTCGGTGGCACGCGCATAGTCTCCGGTAGCAATCTCCTGGCGAATGATCTGCTGGTCGACGAGGCGGTCGGCGCCTTTCTTTTTAGCGGCTGAGTTGATGGTAAGAGGTTCACGATTCAGAAATGCGGTCAGCCGCAGGTCGCGATCGATATCGCTTGCCTTGATCACACGCTTTCCCACAACGACGGCGATGCGGTCGAGCACCACGGTTCCGGGCGCATCAAAAGCCAAAAAACTAAGGAGAGCAAGCATCGCGGCAGCCATCAGAAAGTTTGTCCGATCGAGAAGAAGAACTGGAAGTGACTGATGCTTTGTTGGGACGGGGTGCAATAAGTCAACGACGGATTGGGCGCGTTGGGGTTGCATTGCAACAATTCCTGCGGCGTACCGTTGAAGCCGTTGAAGGAAGGCGGATTGATGCTGTAGGCGAAGTCGGCGCGAATCGGCCCGACGGGCGTTTTGTACCGTACTCCAAAACCGGCGGCATGGACGGTGTAATCGAAATCCTGGAGATTGCGCTGGGAAAAGCGCAAGCTCATGTCGCTCAAACTGGTGAACACATTTCCCATGTCGTGGAAGAACACGCCTTGAATGTTCTGGCCGATGAGGGGAAAACGAAGTTCGACGTTATTGAAGAAAAGGGCGTTGCCGCCGAGAGGAAATCCCGTGGGGGCGGAGGTGGGGCCGCCGGGAACGAGCGGAGCGCCGATGTCGCGGGGCCCGGCCTCATTGTAAGGAAAGGCACGCAGAGAATCGGCACCGCCTCCGAAGAAGCGTTCGGGTAGAGGGACGGATTCGTCGGCGGTCAAGCCCGGCGCTACGGAGAATGGAATTATGACACCGAACTGCGTCTGCCGAGCGAGGACCAGGTTTTTGGTGAGGCGGTAGTATGTGGCATTGCGCAGCAGGATACGACCGAAACTCCGTTGAGAACCGAAGAACTTGCCGGCGACTCCGATATCGGCGGTATTAAACATCCCGTGATGCGGATCGGCGGGGTTATCGCGACGGTCCCATGAGAGATTTGCGGACACGATCCCAATTCGAACGGGCTGAAGGAATTGGGGGACCAGCAGCACGGGGATGACGACGTCCCCGACACTGACGCGGCGATACGCTGCCCGGAGAATGCCGGTGAAGGCTTTCGAAAATTTCTGGGTCACCTGGACGGACGCTTCCTCCCGGCGTGAAGCGAAGGTGCGAACGTTCAGTTCGTCGTCATAGAGTAGTGTGTAACTGATGTTTCGGCCCTGCACGCCGAGAAAGCGCGGCTGGAGATAGTTGATGGAGGCGCGTTTTTCAAACGACGAATAGTTCCCGCGCACACTCACGGTATCGCCGATTCCGAGGAAATTCAAACGACTCAGATCAGCCGAGAACTCCGGGGTGAAGCCGGTGGAACCAGCGGGCGCAGCCAGACTCGTGATGCTTGGCGTGCCAATTTGCGCGATTTGCGCGCCGATGCCGAGACTGAGGGCGTACCGGTTGGCTTCCTGGAAATTATAGAGGACATACTTATGGTCCTCCTCTTCGCCGTCGGGATTCTGGATGGCGGTATCAACGCGCGCGAAGATTCCAAGATCGTAGAATTTCTTCTGGATATCGGTTTCCTGAATGGGTGAAAGAGGATCGCCGGGTTTCATGGTGATGTTGCGATCGATCAGGCTTTGGCGCGTCTCACTCAGGCCTGAAGTAACCACTCTGCGCACGAATTTACGATTGCCCTCGGTGATGGTATAAGTGACATCCACATGATTCGCCTTCGCGGCGGGCCGCCAAGCCGCTTTGAAGTCGGCGCCGGGAAAACCGTTGCCGTAGTAGTCGGTCAGGACGAACTCGCGATCGGCAGCGAGGTTGACTTCGGCGAAAGGTTGTCCGGCAGCGGAAGCCAGTTTGGGAAGAAGCTGCTTCACTTTATCTTGTACAACGCCATTGACAGCCAAGTTGTCGACGATCCATTGGGGCCCTTCGGTGATGGTCACGACCACCGCGACCTGGCCTTTTTTCCCTTCATAGTCACGATCTACTTTCGACTCGATCGATACGTCGCGAAAGCCATTCGCCTTATAGAGATTGGCTATGTTTTCTTCGTCTTTGCGACGGAAGGCTTCGCTATAACGTCCGCGCCGCAGAGTGAAGGACGCAGGCGCCATGAACATACGCTCCCGAATGGCATCCGTCGCGAAATATTTATTGCCGACGATGGCCAGCCGGACCAGCTTATAACGCTCACCTTTCGAGATTACGTAGTCAATTGTCTCGAGGCCATTTTTGGGAGGTTGAACACGATAATCGACCGTGACATCGTAGTAGCCTTGACTTTGAAAGTAATCCTGTAAATTTCGCTTACCTTCGACGAGTAAGTCGTCATAAACATCACGTTCCTCAAAGACCGGGACGTAGCGTTTCAGGATTCGCTTCGATACTTTCGCTTCAACGGCTCTTACTTCGACTCTGGGACCGGCCTGAATGTCGACTTCGGGTTTTACGCGGCGGGTTTGCGGGTCATAGTCTAGACTCTTGAGCTCTACTTTCGCGGTTAACCGGTTGCGGCTTTCAAGTTTACTCTGAATCGCAAGGATGCCGTCATGGGTTCGAGCGTCGGTGACCTGGCGCCACCAGTGAATCAGCGGGATGCGCCAACCCGTTACGCGCAAAATGGTGGAATCGGAGAGACCGGTGGAGGAGAGTGTTTTATCGCCCTGTATCACCGGCATCTCATATTTGGCCCGCTTCCCTGGTTTTACGGTCAGGGTAATGAAAACCTGCTGAGCCTGCGTATCGCGTTCTATCGCGGGAGTCGTTTTTGCATCATAAAGGCCGTTCGCCTTCATCAGGTGCTCGATGCTCTGGACAGCGGCTGGAACATCCTCGTCGCGGAAATCTTCGCCCAGGGTGAGTTGAGTGGTGCTCGAAACCTGCCCCTTGTTGGGTGGCTGGACGATCTTACCTTCAACATTGACTCCGCCAATGAAATATTTGGGCGTCGTCACAAAAAGCACAGTCACCGCGTCTCCTGAAGGTTGCGCCTCGATCGCAATATCCTCGAAGCGTCCGGTAGCGAAAAATTGATCGATGGCTCGCGCAACATCGCTGGCGTGGAGGGGGTCGCCTACCTTGAGGGGCTGAGCCTTAGCAAGGTCGGCAGGGTCAAGAGTCTGGCTGGGAAGATATTGAATTGCCGCGATTCGTTTGCCTTCAAACTGACCCACCTGAGCATGGGCAAGGGAAATAATCGATATGAAAAAAATTAATCCTGACCATCTGACCTGACGTCTCATTCTGCTGTTTTCTATCCTTCGCAGCTAAGCACGTTGTTTACCTTCATGACCGGCTGAGGTGCCGTATCGTACAGGAGCTTACGGGGCTTACTTAGTGCTAAGTTTAATCGTAGATGAATTGGCTGACGTGGTCGCTACTATCTGCATTCTTCGCAGCTTTAACCGCCATTCTGGCGAAGTTAGGCGTAGCCGGAGTCGATTCGAATCTGGCGACGGCGATAAGAACATCGGTAGTTGTCGTGTTCACCTGGTTACTGGCCATTGCACTTCGCCAGCCGAATACTTTTCAAGCTTTGTCGGGGCGGAACTGGATCTTTCTGTTTTTCTCCGGGCTCGCCACCGGATTGAGCTGGATTTGTTATTTTCGTGCGTTGCAGGTTGGACAGGCATCTCGTGTCGCGCCAATCGACAAACTGAGCGTGGTACTGGTGATTGTGTTCGGCGCGATATTCCTGGGCGAGGGTTTGACGTGGGGCAAGGCAGCCGGCGGAGTACTCATCATGGCCGGCGCGATTACCATCGCCCTGACGTAACGCGCTGCCGCGACGTGCGCCCGAGAGGACCAGAGCGGACCCATTCCACGATTCGCGATTGCGGATTTTGCAAGTTACCCAACAGGTCGCGCCTATTTGGGACTGGAATTCCGCCGAACGTTTAGATCCATCATCTTCTGTGGCGGGCGGTCGCCGATGACCAGTTCGGCCAGCTCAGTCCATTCGCCGTTTTCATTGATGCGCATCACGGTCCTGGACTTGAACTGGCCGAGGGCAAACCCCCAAGAGATGGAGTTGCCACTATCGGCCAGTGTGACGTCGCTTTCGAGCCAACGACCGTCGTTAAAGGCTCGCATCTTATAGCTTCCCTTCTCATCGTCGAAGGAAATCAATCCGAGGGCTTGCAGAACGAGTTTGCCCTCGGCCCTGGTTCGGCCGACGCCTTCGATTACCAGAACAAGCCCATCGAGTTTGAACTGCGCCGATTCGGTCTGCGCGAGTTCTACAAATTTCCCGGGTCCGCGAAGAAGGGATGCTTCGCCGGACCATTCGCCGACGAGAAATCCAAGCCTCTTCATCGCGTTCCGTTGCGCTTCAACGTTGGGCGGGCGGGGTGTTTGGGCGCTACACATGCCTCCGGCTCCTAGCCCGCCCGCTAGTATGCAGATTAAAATCATGCGGACCATAGCCGTATTAGACAACATTTGTCCGCAAATTTCTCTGGTAGCGCCGGTAGCACCTGCGTACGGCTCAGAATTGCGGAATGGTTTTGCCGGAGACGTGCGCGGTGTTACGAACTGCGAGCTTCGGATAGAATGCATGTGATGCAACGTCGCGCTTTTTTCAAATCACTTGCCGCTACGTCGGCTGCCGCGGGAATGGTTCAGGCTCCGCGACTACAAGCCGCTCCGGGAAAGATGAAGATCACACGGGTGCGGGCATATGAGCCTCCCAACCCGAATCCGCTATTCAATCAAAGCGACATGGTGGTCACGATCGAAACGGACGCCGGCATCACGGGTATCGGTGAAGGCGGATCGAAGGACACGTTGTCGCAGAGCGCCGGGCGGTTGATCGGGCGAGACCCGCAGTATATCGAGCGTCTGTGGCAGGACATGAATCGTGCATTCTTTTATCCCGCGGGCCGCGAGAAGACGGACGGCATCGGGGCGCTCGATCTCGCGCTATGGGACATCAAAGGAAAAGCGCTCGGACTTCCCGTACATGCGGTGCTCGGCGGCATGGTGCGCAACTATTGCGAGTGCTATAACACTGCCGGCCAGATTCCCGGAATCAAGCCAGGCATGAGCATCAAGGAGCGCGCACAGCTTACGGTGGGCGCGGGCTATCGCGCTTTTCGCATGGGCGCTTCGGACGCACCGGCAAATGGACCTTTCAATACGCACGAGCGTATCAACCAGGTTTATAAAGATTGCGTGGAGGCTCGCGAGGGGGTCGGCAAGAATGGCGACTGGTGCATCGATTTCCATCAACGCTTCGATTTGAACGACGCGGTTCGGGGCGCGGATATGATTGCGGATCTAGCGCCTTATTTTGTGGAAGATCCGGTGCGCACCGAGGCATTCCTGCAAGACATTCCGATCCTGCGGCGCATGGTCAAGGTTCCTATCGCGGCCGGGGAGGAGTGGGGCAATCGGTGGGATTTCAACAAGCTGGTGGAGAATCACGATCTCGACTACATCCGCGCCACGCTACCCAACGTCGGTGGCATTACAGAGATGCTGAAGATCATGGCGATCTGCGAAACACATTTTGTCGGAATTATCCCGCACTTCACGGGGCCGATTGCGACGGCGGCCCTGGTCAACACGCTGGGAACCTTCTCCGGACCGGTGCTCATGGAGTACAACTACCAGGGACGCACGCTGGCCCATCTACCGGTCTGCCTGGATTTCAAGGAAGGCAAGCTCTATCCGAACAACCGGCCGGGCCTGGGCGTCGAACTGGACTTCAAACAGCTCAAGCAGGTGATGGAAGTTACTCAACCCGTGACCGCGCGGGCTCAGACTTACTTCCGTCCCGACGGCTCCATTACTAACTGGTAAACACTCATGGCTGCAACGCGTCTTCAAGTTCCCGGCTGGCACAGACTCAAGTCTGTGTTACGAAATTCATCCATTTTGCTTGCGCTATCGGGCATTGCGCACGGTCAACCATTCCGGCCTCCGGCGGTACCGCTCATCACTCACGATCCGTACTTCAGTATCTGGTCGATGGCGGACCATCTTAATGACGAACCGACTAAGCATTGGACGGGGAAGAACAACAGCATCACGGCGTTCGTGCGGATCGACGGCAAGCCGTTTCAAGTTATCGGACGGGAGCATCCCAATACCGCGACGCTGAAGCAGACTCGAGTGGAAGTTCTGCCGACTCGCACCCTCTACGATTTCAGCGGACCGGGCATCAAGCTGAACCTGACATTTCTTACCCCGGCGCTGCCCGACGATCTGGATATCCTCTCGCGACCGGTGACCTATCTGGATTGGACTGTAGCCTCAACCGACGGCGCGCCGCATACCGTTCAGCTTTATTTCGAAGCCTCGAACGAACTGGTGGTGAATACACCGGACGAGCCGGTGGTGTGGTCGCGATACCTGATTGATGGCGAACCCGTTTTACGCATCGGGTCGAAAGATCAGCCGGTGCTCGGCAAGCGCGGCGATGATCTGAGGATCGATTGGGGTTATCTTTACCTGATGGCGGACCGGCATGAGGGACTTTCTTCGCAGGCTGCGCTGCATGCCGAGACGCTGGCGAGTTTTCTTTCATCCGGAAAGCTGAGCGACTCCGACGATCTCGAGGAGCATACACCCCCGCGCCGCGGTTTGGGAGGCGCAATCGCCGTGGCTCTCGACCTGGGGAGTGTTTCTTCGCCGGTTTCGCGATATGTCCTGTTGGCATATGACGACCTCTACGCGATCGAATATTTCCAGCGGCCAGAGAGGGCATGGTGGCGGCGGAACGGCGCGAAGGGAGGCGAGATCAGCGACCTGCTGCGGATGGCGCGTCACGATCACGATTCACTCCTGGCGCGCAGCAAGGCGTTCGATGAGGAACTGATGGCCGATCTGCGCAAAGCCGGCGGCGAGGATTACGCGCGTCTGGCCGCGCTGGCTTACCGGGAGGCGATTGCGGCGCATAAGCTGGTCGCCGATACCGACGGCACCGCGATGTTTTTTCCCAAGGAGAATTTCAGCAACGGGTGCATCGCCACGGTTGATGTCATCTATCCCAGCGCGCCTTTTACGCTGTTGTTCAGTCCCGCGCTGATCAAGGCGCAACTCATTCCGGTGCTGCAGTACGCTGCAATGTCGCGGTGGCGCTGGCCTTTCGCGCCGCACGATCTGGGCACGTATCCGTGGGCGAACGGACAGGTCTACGGCGGGGGTGAACGTACCGAAGAGAATCAGATGCCGGTGGAAGAGAGCGGCAATATGCTGATCATGCTGGCTGCCCTGGCGCAGGTGGAAGGCAACGCGAATTTCTCGGTTCCATACTGGCCGCAACTCACCAAGTGGGCGGATTACCTGCTCGAAAAGGGCCTCGATCCCGAGAACCAGCTATCGACCGATGACTTCGCCGGGCACCTGGCGCACAACGCCAATCTTTCGATCAAGGCCATTCTCGCGTTGGGCTCGTATGGACGCTTGTGCGAGATGACGGGGCGCAGGCAGGAAGCGGCGAAGTATCGAGCCAAGGCTGAAGAATTTGCGAAGAAGTGGGTGGAGATGGGGAAAGACGGCGATCACTATCGCCTGGCCTTCGACAATCCCGGCACGTGGAGTCAGAAATATAATCTGGTCTGGGACAAATTGCTGAGCTGAATCTTTTTCCGGCGGAGGTGACGCGCACGGAAATCGCATTCTACGAGACCAAGTTCAACAAATTCGGGCTGCCGCTCGACAATCGCAAAGACTTACACCAAGCTCGACTGGCTGATCTGGACCGCAACGCTGGCCGATAACCAGAAGGACTTCGAAAAGATCGCGGACCGGCGGTTACAAATTCGCCAACGAGAGCCCGACGCGCGTGCCTCTGAGCGACTGGTATTATCACGGTCACGGGCAAACAGAAGGTTTCCAGGCGCGCTCAGTGGTCGGGGGGCTGTTTATCAAGATGCTGGACGATCCGGCGATGTGGAAGAAGTACTCGTCAGCGGGGCCAGCAATAGTGCGATTCCAATTTGCGGTTTTGCCGGCGCTGCTCTGCTGGCGGCGGGCTGCGGCAACAAATCCGGCGACAGAGAAGAAGCAGTACTTCGTCGCCTTCAGCCAGTGCAATAACGCCGAGCCGTATCGCGCCGCGCAAAACGCGCTGATGAAGAAACTGTTCGCCGAAGCCGGCGGCGTGAAGCTGGTCATCGCCGACGCGCAGCAGGATAACAGCAAACAGGTCGCGCAGGTGGAGACGTTCATTCGCCAGAAGCCCGACCTGCTGATCGTCGCGCCGAATGAGCGCGCCGCCCTGACCGCCGTCATGGGCGCAGGCGATGGAAGCGCACATCCCGGTCATCTGCCTGGAGCGCGACATTCTGCAGCCGAACTACACCAGCTATGTGCACAGCGACAACCTGGCGATCGGACGCCTGGCGGGCAGTTCATCGTCGATCACCTGACGAAGAAAAACGGCAAGCCCGAAGGGCAACGTGGTCCAGATGCGCGGGCTGCTGGGCGTGGAAGGCGAGATCAAGCGCGATGGCGGCGCGAAGGAAATCTTCGCGAAATATCCGGAGATCAACATCGTTGCCGAGCCGGTCGCCGATTGGATCCAAGCCAAGGCCAAGGATCGCATGACGGAGGTTCTGCGCTCGCAGCCGAAAATCGATTCGTGTACGGACACAACGATCCGATGGCCATTGGCGCTTATCTCGCGGCAAAAGAACTGGGGCGCGAAAAGGAAATGGTCTTCGTCGGCGTCGACGGATTGGGAGGCGCGGCCGGGGGCATCAAGAAGGTGATGGATGGAGTGCTGGGCGCGACGTTCGTCTACCCGTTGTGCGTCGATAAGACGGTCGAGATCGGGCTCAAGATGCTGCGCGATCCGGCGTTCAAACCTGAAAAAGACATCGAGATTCCGTCTGTGATGGTGACTTC
Organism: Terriglobia bacterium; assembly: GCA_963777595.1. Classification (GTDB taxonomy): domain Bacteria; phylum Acidobacteriota; class Terriglobia; order Bryobacterales; family Bryobacteraceae; genus CAVVFX01. The sequence continues at coordinate 51,586 of CAVZRE010000056.1, read as the reverse complement.
CGAAGTGGCTCCGGAGCTCTATAAGAAATTTACTGTCGAAGGACAGTGAGGTTCGCATGACGACGGTCCAAATCTTTGGAGTGAAGAACTCCCCGGCAACGCGCGCCGCCGAGCGTTTCTTCAAAGAGCGCCGTATCCCGGTGCAGTTCGTCGACCTGAAGCAAAAGCCGATGGCGCCGGCCGAGATCAAAAGATTCAGCGACCGCTTCGGATTGCGTTCCCTGCTCGATACGGAAGGCACCGCCTATGTCGACGCGGGGCTAAAGTATCTGAAGGTCACGGATGCTGAACTGCTGGCGCGGATCGAACGCGAGCCGAAACTGCTGCGCCTCCCGCTTGTCCGTTCGGCCAAGCACGTTGCGGCGGGACACGATGAGGCAGCCTGGAAAGCCATGCTGTAAGAGTTATTTGGGCGGCTGCTCTTTGGTTTTGTCTTCGGGAATCGGATCGACCGGGACGTCGTCGAACTTCAAAGTCGTATCGGCCGAGAACTTGCGATAGTTATGAAATTCGATATCGTTTCGCTGGTTGACTTTGCCGGCTTTCAGATGAACCTGAGCCATCATGGGAAGAATGAAGGGATGTCCGCTGATCTCCGCGGTGTCGTAATCCAAGCGGTCGTCGGCTTCCTGGATGGGAAATGTGGGCGGAATTCCCTCGGCCTTCAGCGTTACACGCATAACCGTCCGGGTGTCGCGATCGACGTAGACCAGACCGCTGTAACCCGGCGAAATCCGATCGTGAGCCGACCGGTCCTCGATGCTCCATTGTGAATGGGGCTGATCGACGACGTAGCTATAGACATGCGCGCGATGGCCGCGTAAGGTGGCCCAGCGGATCCAATGAAATTCGGCATCGGTTCGCGGCTCGAAGATCTCCTTCATCATGCTTCCAAACTCACCGCTCGAAATGGTGCCGCCGAGCGATTCATAGGACGCGGTCATGAACTTATCGTTCACCGACAGCAATTCATATTTTTCGTGCTGTTCGAAGTAGGAGACTTTGGTCATGACGGTATCGTAATGGCGGTAGTCGCTGGAGCCGAGGGGGTCATAGTAGCGGCGCGTCACCTGCATGCAGATAAAGTCGGGCAGAGTCTTGGTGTAGTTGAGCGCATAGTCGCGCACTTCATTGAGGATGCTGTTCTGCTCGTCGTAAGGAGGGGGAGGAGGCGGAGGGGGAGGAGCATCGGGTTTCTTGAGGACGGCTTCCGGAAGGCTTGCCGTGGAGGCGCTGATCTGGCGGAGCGCGTTCACCGTTTTCGGGCCCAAGCCGTCCCCCTGCAGGGTTTCGATGACGTGGTCCTCGAGTTTCTGACTCAACTTGATCCGGCTGACATAGGCGGCCACCTGCTTATCCGGCATCTTCATTTTGATGGAAGATTCAAGGAACTCCACCAGCTTGTCAACCGAGAGGGTTTGCTGTGCCAGAGATCCCAAACACAACAGGGACGCAACTAGCGCCAGACGAAATCGCATATTCATTATTGTCGCATCGGAGGGGCAAAAGGTTTCAACCATGGAGGCGGGCGCGGCCTCCGAGCGATAACGCGTGTACGATAAAGCCTAATGAGCGAAACACGAATTAGCGGTGTCCTGGCGCCGGCCATTACGCCATTCCGGCGAGACTTGTCAGTAGATCCCGAGCGGTATGCCCGGCACGCGAAGTGGCTGCTGGCCAACGGATGTTCGGGCCTGGCGGTATTCGGCACCAATAGCGAGGCTAACTCTCTCTCTGTTGAAGAGCGAATGCAGCTCTTAGAGGGACTGGTCAGCAGCGGCGTGCCGGCGGCGAAACTGATGCCGGGTACGGGTTGCTGCGCCTTGCCGGATTCGGTAAAGCTGACGGCACAGGCAGTCGATTTGGGGTGCGCGGGCGTTCTCATGCTGCCGCCGTTCTACTACAAAGGTGTGCCGGATGATGGACTGTTCCGCAGTTTTTCGGAGGTGATCGAACGGGTCGGCGATCCGCGGCTGCGAGTCTATCTGTATCACATTCCCCCTGTAGCCCAGGTTCCGATCTCGATTCCGCTGATCGAAAGATTGCTACAGCGATATCCGGGCACGGTGGCCGGGATCAAAGACAGTTCCGGCGACTGGAGCAATACGCAAGCGCTACTCGGCGCGTTCAAGGGAGGCAATTTCGATGTCTTCGCGGGTAGCGAGGCGTTCCTTCTGGCCAATATGAGAGGGGGCGGGGTGGGCTGTATCAGCGCGACGGCCAACGTGAATCCAGGCCCGATCCACCGCGTGTTTGAGCAGTGGAAGACGGAGGAAGCCGACGCGTTACAGGCTGGGATTTCGGCGGTTCGAACGACCATTCACAAATACCCGATGATGATTGGCGCGCTGAAGGCAATGGTGGCGCATTACGGCGATGATCCCGACTGGGCGACCGTGCGTCCGCCACTGATCGAACTGGCGGCCGACAAAACCCGTTCGCTGGTAGCCGAACTGGATGCGCTGGGATTTTCGATGCCGGGGCTGGCACAGGCTTCCGTGCATGTATCCTAAATACTGAACCTAAACTGCGCGTTGTAACCGGAATACCGCCAGAACCATCGAGTTTACTTAATGAACCGTGCTGTTATTATGACGGCGATCCTCGCGACGGTCCTGTGTGCTCCGCAGCACGCCGCGGACAGCCTGGATCCCCTGCCGGCGGACGTCAAGCGATTCATCGACGTCTACTCGATTATGGAATCGATGAATGCGGACCCGGTGAATTCGGAACAGGCGTTCTACCAGGGAGCCATTCCGGGGATGCTGCGCAGGCTCGATCCTCACTCGGTATTTTTCGATCCCGGACAGTTTGAGCAGCTCAGGCAGATGCAGAGCTCGACGCACAAGGGATTCGGCAGCATCGTCTCGTTGCTGCCGGGACGGGTAATTGTATTGCAGGCGACTCCGGGTACGCCTTCCGCAAAATCGGGCATGGCACCCGGAGACGAGATCCTGGCGATCAACAACATACGTCTGGACCGGCTGAATTTGGATCAACTGGTTGAACTGCTGGGCGAATCGCGCCAGCAACCGGCACATCTGGACGTACGGCGAGGCGGCAACGTCAGGCTGCTGAAGTTTACGCTCGTACCCGAAGAGATGCAGACGCCGAGCGTCGACCGGGTATTTCAACTGAAACCGGGAATCGCGTACCTGCGCGTGGCCAGCTTTGATGAGAAGACTGGCCAGGAAATTCATGCACAGCTGGAGAAATTAGGCGGCGCCAAGCTGAAGGGCCTGGTGCTCGATTTGCGCAACAACCCGGGTGGGCTGGTGACCGCGGCGGTGGAGACGGCCAGTTTGTTTTTGAAACCGGGCCAGTCGATTGTGACGCTGCGCGGACGTAACGTTCCGGAGAAGGCGGAGAAGGTTCCGGAGACGGCGACGCCTTACGAATTTCCCGTGGCGATTCTGGTGAACAGCAAGACGGCGAGCGCTTCGGAGATTGTGAGTGGAGCGCTTCAGGACCACGATCGGGCTATTGTTCTCGGCGAGCCGAGTTTCGGCAAGGGATTGGTTCAATCGGTCTTTCCGCTGACGCAAGGCACCGGTGTCGCATTAACGACGGCGCTTTATTACACACCGAGCGGGCGTTCCATTCAGAAGCCGCTGAACCAGGGGCAATTCGAATTGGGCGAAGCCACGGCACACCCGAATCGACGCAGCGATTTCCTGTCGGATAAGGGGCGTCCTTTAAAGGGCGGCGGCGGGATTATCCCCGACATTCTGGTCGATCAGCCGGCCTATTCGCAATTGCGTACAGTGCTGGAAGCGTCTGGTTCGTTTCCGACATTCGCTACTGAATTTATTCGCGCGAATAAAATTGACGACAAGTTCGAAGTTACGCCGAAGGTGCTGGACCAATTTCAGGCGTGGCTGTACGCGAGACAGATCCAGCCCAGTTTCGCGGAATGGTCGCGCGAGACGGACGACATCCGGGGGCGACTGAAGACGGAGATTTTCAACCAGGCATTGGGGGTTGAAAAGGGCGATGAAGTCGATGCCCAGAGGGATGCAGTCATTCAGCGCGCGGTAGAAGCGATACAGCCGCGATGACGGGGCGCAAAAAAACGTGTCGGGGTCAGCAAAAATCCTTGGATTCGAGAGGGCGCAAACCCCGGCGGTTCACAGGCGCAACGGCTATCTGATTCCCCCAGGGGCTTACCGGCACGATGCGAAACGACTTGGTCAAGCTGCAGAATAAGTTGTATTTCGCAATGTACCAGAGAGCCGCGACACCATCGCGGAAACCAATCTTCTTCCCCTCCTCATAGGTGCGGCCGTAGTAGGAGACGGGGACCTCATAAATCGAGCACTTTAGTTTGGCGATTTTGGCTGTGACCTCGATTTCAAAGCCAAAACCGCTGCTGGAAATAACCATTTGCCGGATAATCGTGCCGCGGAAAGCTTTATACCCGGTCTCGATATCGGTCATGTTGACGTTCGTAAGAAGATTCGAGAAAAAGGTAAGCGTTTTGTTGGCCAGGTAGTGATAAAAATAGACCACGCGCGCGGCCTTTTTCACCAGGAAGCGCGAGCCGTAGACAACATCGGCGCGCCCTGCGAGTATCGGCCCGATGACGTCAGGAATCTCGGAGGGATCATATTCCAAATCGCCGTCCTGAACGATCACAATCTCACCGGCGCTGGCGGCAAAGCCAGTCTTCAGCGCGGCTGTTTTGCCGAGATTTCGATGATGGTGAAGGACTCGTACACGATCGGGATTGGCGGCGGCCAGGCTGTCGGCTATCGCTCCTGTCTTATCCGAGGAGCAATCATCGACAATGATGACTTCGAGGAGCCTGGGAGTTTGCAGCAGACTCTGAACAACCTCGTCGAGCGTCGCTTCCTCGTTATACACGGGGACCACTACGGAAAGGACCGCAGGTGAATCCTCACTCGCAGGTTGAGCCTCAGGCTGAGCGTGCATATCCTATACGTAACAGAATCGCCATGGGGATTGATAGTTGACCAAAGTTAACTTTGTATGAGCATAAATCCCCGTGATATATTGACAAATCATTGAGGAACAATTGAAGATGACTCCCGGACCGGGCATTGCGCTTCAACCGTCCGGCGCTTCAACTGGTGATCGAAGATGGCCGCTGCATCGGGCGTGGATGATTCCATTTGCAGGGGCGGGCATTTTGTTCCTCTCTTTGTGGTTCCCTTCGCTATCCCTTTGGAATCCTGCAAGCCGTCCGCGGATTCTTGGCGGCGTGAACGACTTTATGGGAATTTATGCCGGAGGCCGCCTGGCCGGCACGCCGGAGCAATTTAACGCAGAAGCTTACATTCGGGAGCAGGTCCGTGCTACCGGGTGGGCCGCGCCTTCGATACTTTACACGCGGCCGCCGGCGTTTGCAGTGCTTCTGCGTCCGCTGGGAAGACTGGACTACCCGCGGGCCTATGTAGTTTGGCAAACACTCTCGATCGCCGCTTTCGCTGGCTTTTTGATTCTATGGCCAGCCCCGGACCGGGCGCTCCTGCTGTGTGCCGTCTGCTGGTCCTTCCCCGTACTCGCCAACTTTGTCAGCGGCCAAGACATTGGCTTCCTGGCGCTTTTCCTCGCGATTGCCTGGCGTTTGGGCCCGTCCCGTCCGATAGTCGCCGGCGCCGTACTGGGACTGGCGACGCTGAAGTTTCATCTGTTTCTGCTCATAGCTGTATTTTTATTCGCGCAGCGCCGGTGGCGAATGTTTGCAGGAGCGTGCATGACTACGGGAGTAATTTTGGCAGTGAGCTTCCTGGTCGCGGGCCCCAAATGGATGCCTGAGTATGCGCGCTTTGTCCTGCAGGGACAGACCAATCCGTCGGTGCTGGACATGCCGAATCTCCATGGACTTCTGGAGGGACTACCGCATAGCCTGGCCTGGGAGGTCGCCTGCGCCGTGCTCGTCGCGATTGCCGTGGGGTTCATCGCGCAACGGACAAATTTTTCGGTGGGTCTGAGCGCCGCTCTGGCAGGCAGTATCCTGACGAGCCACCACGCGTACTCATTCGACCTGCTGCTTCTTCTGCCAGCGCTTCTCACGCTGGCCGCGGAGTTCCGCAGCGTGCTGTTGCGTATTTTGTGCATTCTGCTGCTCTCGCCGCTCCCGTTTCGCGTGACGCCATTGGGCCCCCTGGCGGGACCGGTGCCACTGCTCCTGCTAGCTCTATTGGCTGTCGTGGCTGTTTCGGTTGCACACGCCTCAAGCCGGAGCAGCCTGGCGTGAGAGGTCGCGCCAGGGATCAGAAGGAGATGACTGCCCGGCCCGCGATCTCGCCGCGGCCAAGTTTGGCGAGGATCTCGGGCGCCTCATCGAGGCCGAAGACCTCAATTGGAGCGACAGCCCCCTCAGCGCCCAGTTGGAAGACGGTCCGCAACTCCTCACGCGTGCCTAGATAACTGCCCGTAATCCGAACTCCCTTCAGCACTAAATCGGTAATGGAAAGAGGCAGGTCGCGCGTGGTGAGACCGACCATGACGACCGTGCCCGTGCGCTTCACGGACTTGATGGCCTGCTCCATCGCCTCTACCGAACTGGTAAATACGATGGCCACGTCAACGCCGCCGAGTTGTTTTTGCAGTGTCTTTCCGCTGTCCTGGGAGGGGATTGCGAGGAAGGCTCCATCGGCCCTGGCGCTTTCGAGTTTCCTGTCCGAGACGTCGGCGACTGCGATCTTAAGACCATGCGGCAAGGCATACCGCATGGCCAATTGTCCCAGTCCGCCGTAGCCATAGATCGCGACCGTGCTTTCTCCATCGTGTTGGCCAATGGAAGCGAATGCCTCCCGAAGCGCGCCGTAGGCCGTCCATCCCGCACAGCAGAGAGGCGCGATGGAGGTTGCGGCGGCGGCGTCCGGCACACGGATCACATGGCGCGCATCGGCGATGGCATAGCCTGCCATGGCTCCGTCCAGCGCATAGCCAGTGTTCTTCTGCCTGGGGCAGAAACGCTCGCGACCGCTGCGGCAATAGACGCATTCTCCGCAAGTGGAGCCGAGAAAGGTGATGCCTACGCGATCGCCCACGTGGAGATCCTCAAGGAGGCCTGAGACCTCCGATCCCATGCCTTCAATGCGTCCGATGCCCTCATGCCCGAGCGTGAGAGGCGTACGCGGAAGCTTGGCCAAGCCGGATACGAAGAGGTCCGAATGACAGACTCCGCAAGCCTCCATGCGAACGAGGACCTCGCCGGAGCCTGGATCGGCAATTTCGATTGGGCGGATTTCCACGGCGCCCTGAGGAGCGATCAGAACAGCGGCACGAGTGGATCGAGGCATATTACGATTTGGTCACTTCGCTCAGGATATTGAAGAATTCGGGGAACGATACGGAAGCTGCGCCTGCGTTATCGATGGTGGTGGGTCCGTCGGCCGCCAGCGCCGCGACCGAGAAAGCCATGGCAATACGGTGGTCGCCGAAGGAGTCGCACCGACCGGCATGAAATGTCTGCTTGCCGGGGATCACCATTCCGTCAGGCGTTTCTTCCAGCTGAAGCCCCATGCGGCGGAAGTTTTCCGCCACTGTGGCGATACGATCGGTCTCTTTGACGCGTAATTCCCGGGCGTCGCGGATGGTGAGCCCTTCTTCGCTGGCAGCACCGAGCACCGCCAGGACAGGGATTTCGTCGATCAGCGCAGCCGCGAGGTCCTTCTCGATGATGCCGCCGCTTATGGCCGAATGCCTGACCCGAAGATTGCCAATCAGTTCGCCATTTAATTGGGCGACGCTTTCGATGCGGACATTCGCGCCGGCGGAGCTAAGGAAATCGAGCAATGCGGACCTGGTCGGGTTCAGTCCTACGCCACGAATATAGATATCGGCGCCAGGCACCAGGAGTGCGGCAACCAGGAAAAAAGCCGCGGAGGAAAGATCGGACGGCACTACCAGTTCACGTCCAGTGAGCTTGGGGCGGCCTTGCAGAGTGATTACTTTGCTAATTACAGTGAGCTCCGCGCCGAATTCGCGAAGAGCCAATTCGCTGTGATCGCGCGATTGGACGGTCTCACGGACAATGGTCTCGCCGTCACAAAAAAGCCCGGCAAACAGGACGCAGGTTTTGACTTGCGCACTGGCCACGGGAAGCGAGTAATCGATGGGGCGCAGATCGGCGATCCCGTGGACTTCGAGCGGCGGGAACTTGTCTTCCCGGGCGACGATTTCAGCACCCATTTGCCGGAGTGGTTGCATGATGCGGCCCATGGGACGCACGGAAAGAGATTCGTCGCCGCCTATGCGGCTGGTGAAAGGCTGCGCGGCCAGAATACCCGTCAGCATACGGATGGTGGAGCCGGAGTTGCCGGCATCGAGCGGGTGAGTGGGGGCGCTCAAACCGGCGAGACCGACGCCATGGATGGTGACTTCGGTGCCGTTCTCATCGATCCGGACGCCGAGAGATCGCATACAGGCGAGAGTGGAGTGACAGTCGGCACCGGTAGAAAAGTTCTGGATACGGGATACGCCTTCGGCAAGGGACGCGATCATGCCGTAGCGATGCGAGATGGACTTGTCGCCCGGGAGAGTGATGGCGCCGGACAGGGATTTAGCCGGATGGATGGTTACGGAACTGGACATGGGGAAATTCCAGCTTAGTACGATTCGGCGGCGGGGCTAACCACGGGTCTGCAATTGATACCATAGCTACGCCAAGGTTTATGTACACATTTGACGTTTGTGTGGTCGGCAGCGGTCCGGGCGGCGGGATTGCGGCGTACGTGCTCGCCAAGTCGGGCTTGAAGACCGGGCTCTTGGAGGCCGGTCCAAAGATGCGCGCGGGCATCGACTACGGGAAGCACGCGATGCCGTGGGAAGTGCAGGAGCAGTTGATCACGGGTGCGTGGGCGCGTAATTCGGCGTTCGGGCTGCGCGAGCAGAACCACTTCACCGCGGTCGGCGACCGGCCGGATCACGGCTGGCTGAAGGCGGTTGGCGGGCGGTCGCTGTGTTGGGCCGGTCATAGCCTGCGCTTCGGCCCTAAAGATTATCGCGAATGGCCCATCACGTACGACGAGATGTCGCCCTACTATAGCAAGGCCGAGCTTTTCATGGGCGTCTACGGCCAGAAGGACGGTCTGTGGAATATGCCCGACGGTGAATATCTCAAACCGATCGGGATGCGGTGCGGAGAGCAGTTATTGAAACGGGGAGTGGAGCGGTTGAAGGCCAAGGGTGAGCGCATGGAGTTCATCCAGCAGAGGAAAGCCATGCTGACCGAAGACCATGCTTCCGGCCGCGCGCGCTGCCATTTCTGCGGGATGTGCAGCGGCTGCTGCGTCGATGCCAAGTACACGTCGGCCAATACACCCATCCCGATGGGGCTGCGGACGGGAAATCTGACGCTGGTTTCGGACGCGATGATGACTCGCATCCTTACCGATTCGAGCAAACGCCGTGTATCGGGCGTGGAGTTCACCAAGGGGAATGGCGAGGTCGACCGTGTGAACTGCCGGACCCTGGTGCTGGCTTGCAACTCCATCGAGACGCCGCGCCAGCTTTTGATCAATGGGCTGGCGAATTCGAGCGGGCAAGTCGGCCGCAACCTGACGAGCCATTTCGGACTGAATGTGCAGGGCTATTTTCCCGAACTGCGCAACCGGTCGGCACTCGACGATGAGTGCGCGGGCGCCTACCAGAGCCTGTTGACGGGACTTTATTGGGACAAGCCGTCGCCGAATTTCCAGGGCACCTATCAGGTGCAGTGCACGGCAGGATGGTCGCTGTTCGATTTGCCGGTCCGCGGAGTGAAAGGGTTCGGCGGAAGCTTCAAGCGCGAGCTTCGGGAGAAATGCGCCGGCAATGCCCGGATGAATATGCAGGGTTCTCTGTTGATCTCGCAAAAGAAGTTTGTCGATCTGGACGAGAGCCGCAAGGATCGCTATGGACTACCTTTATCGCGTGTGCATCTTCACTACGAAGACAGCGATATCGCGATGGCCCAGGATATGGTCGAAAAATGTCAGGACATTATCCTGGCGGGCGGCGGAGAAGTGATCTCGACGCCGGGCAAAGTGAACGCGGATAAGCTCGTCATCGATTTCAATCACTGGGTCGGCACGGTGCGGATGGGGAACGATCCGAAGACGTCGGTCCTGGACCGTTTCGGACGGAGCCACGATGTTCCCAATTTGTTTGTCGGGGACGCCTCTGTGTTTCCGGCGTATCCGGAGAAGAATCCGACGTTGTCGAATATCGCGCTGTCGTGGAGAATGTCCGAGCACCTGGCTGAACTCGCGAGAAAGGGAGAATTGAGCTGAGTATGGAACGGAGAGAGTTGTTCAGGATCATGGCAGCCGGCGCGGTGGCGACACCACTAACCGCACAGGCAACCTTCGCCACGGCGGAGGACGCCGTGCTCGACCGGATCAGCGATATTATCATCCCGTCCGACGAGCAGAGTCCGGGAGCGCACGAAGCGGGAGTCAGCAAATATCTCGCGCTGGCTGCAAGTCTCAATCCACAACGGCTGCGGGCCTGGAGAGAAGGTATCGCGGCTGTGGAAGCGGAATCTGAGGCGAGATTCGGGAAGGCTTTCAGGGAATGTACTCGCGCGCAACAGGAGCAGATCGTCGAACTGATGGCGCGGAACGAAGGCCGGCCGCAGACTCCGCTGGAACGATTCTTCACGAATCTGAAGCCAGCCGTAGTCGACGGGTATCGCTATTCGGAAGTGGGGGTGAAGCAGTTCATGCGCTGGGAAGGCAACCGATTTGAAGTGAAGGCCTGGAAGGGCGCATGCAATCATCCGGAGCATGGGGCATGAGAGGCGTGGCGCTGCTGCTCGCGGCTTGTTTTGTCGCGAATGGGGAAAGCCTGGTGATGCCTGGAGGGAAAGGGCCGGGCGCCGGGAAGCAGATCGTGCTCATCGCCGGTGACCAGGAGTATCGCTCTGAGGAATCGATCCCGGCATTGGCGAAGATTCTGGCGACTCATCATGGTTTCAAGTGCACGGTTCTTTTCTCGACGAATCAACAGACGGGTGCGATCGATCCCGCGACGCTCGATAACATCCCGGGGCTGGAGGCGCTACGGACCGCCGACCTGCTGGTCCTCTTCGCGCGCTTTCTGGAATTACCCGACGCTCAGATGAAGGAGATTGTGGATTACGTTGATTCGGGACGACCGATTGTGGGCTTGCGCACGGCGACTCATCCTTTCAATTACAAACTGCACCCGGACAGTCCGTACGCCAAATATAGCTGGAACAATAAGGAATTTCCCGGAGGCTTCGGACGACAGATTATGGGCGAGACATGGGTGAGCCATTGGGGCGCGCACCAGAAGCAGAGTACGCGCGGCGTGGTAGTGGCAGGGATGGAAAAGCATCCGATCCTGAGGGGCGTGAAGGACGTTTGGGGCCCGTCGGACGTGTATGCGATTACTACCTTGTCAGGCGACAGCCAACCGCTGCTCCTGGGGCAGGTTCTGAATGGTATGACACCCGACGCGCCGCCGGACAGTTCGAAGCGTATGATGCCGATTGCGTGGATCAAGACGTACCGCGGCGCGCGGATCTTTGACACGACGATGGGACATCCCGGCGATTTTGAGAATGAAGGATTTCGCCGGATGGTGGTGAACGCTTGCTACTGGGGTGTGAGGATGGAAGAGAAGATATCGGACAAGAGCAGCGTGGAGTTAGTGGGAAGTTATACGCCGGATAAGATCGGCGAGCGGAAGCAGTAACATCGTGATCGGCTGCGAAACAGCCGGATAGAAAGACTAAAGTCCGTCACACAAGTCAGATTGCGCGATCGGCGCGGACATCTTCTCCGCTGTAGATTTTCTGCGAGGTCCACTTCTTCGCCGCGCCGCTCCAAAATGGAGCTTCCCGCGCCAATCCCAGCGGAAGCAAGCCAGCCGAGCACAAGTACAAGCTGCCGGTAGAGATATAGCTCTCGCCGATTGACGGCTGGCGCCCACAAAGGCCGACTGTCAGCCATCCCTTGCTGTCGAAGGTTCCCGGCGCTTCGATCGTACGCCGAATGACAGCCGTCAAAGCACACCGTACCTGCTCGGGCGAAACTTCTTCCGGCAACTGCTTGCGGAGTGCCATTAACGCCAGCACGTGAAATGCTCCGAAGCGATAGGCCAACGAGCGTCCGACCGCAGGATACGCGCCCTCGGGACTGATCAAGCGTTCCTGAATCGCCGCATACCTGCGCGCACGCTGCAGGATGGGTTCGCGGAAGGTCTCCCATGATTTGACCGCAGGCGCCACTGCATCGAGAACTTCGAGCAGCATTGGCTGGATCACGAAGCTGTTGTAGTAATCGAAGTGAAGCGTAGGCCCATCGCCGTAGAGTCCGTCGCCCTTGTACCATTGCTCGTGCTGCCGGACGGCGTAGTCAACGCGCATCCTGTCCCAATCTCCGTCTATCCGGCAGAGGCAGGCTTCGATCATCGCGCTGAAGAGCAGCCAGTTATTAAAACCGGGTTGAATGAGACGCGTGGCACGCAGCGCTTTTACCAGGTTCGATTGCGTCGAGGAGTCCAGCTTCTTCCAGAGTTCGGTGGGAGCTCGCAGAATGGCCTGCGCGAGGAAGGCCGCATCGACTACCGGCTGCGCGCCGTGTGAGAAGTTCATGTAATCCGGAGATGCGGGATCGACTGCCGAGCGAATGGATGCCCGGGCGAGTTCGGCATAGCGATTCCTAAGTTCGCCCTCCAGCTCCGTCAGTCGGGCCAGATTCGAGCCATGGGGCAATTCCGGTCAACAACCGGCCGATTGCTTCCAGATAAGTATAAAGGCGGCGATCGGTCTCGTTGTGATGCGTTGCTTCGACGGGCATGGTGGCGCGCAGCTTGCCCTGGCTGAGGGCCGTCAGTACCGGCCCGGCGATGCGATGTAACGTCGACAGCCAATAGTCGCGGTCAGATGGAGGCGATGCTTGGGTCACCTGGAAGACCGCCGGCAACTTCAGCACGGTGCGGCGCGACCACATCGCTAGCCCAACCTTCCCGGGCCCACGATTGCGCGGCCCACTCTGACTCCGGAAGTGATTGCGCCGTGGACCGTGCCGCAGTTGCCGGTCCATTCCGTGGCCTCGCCGGCGAAGTAGAGCGTCTCATCCAGCGGTTGGCCCAGCCAGCGTTGGATGTCGATGCCGCCAGCGTGGACGAAGCTGTAAGCGCCTCGCGACCATGGATCCGCATGCCAGTCATGGTAATGCACGGCTTCGAGACGGTCCATTACGAAACTGGAGTCAAGTCCCAACACGCGGGCCAATGCGCCCACTGCAGCTTCGGCAACCTCGTGCTCGGATTTTCCCAACAGGGAAAGCGATTTCGGTCCAGCCGCCCAGCCGGTGATGACCGGCGTACGCATGGGAAAGCCGGCAAACCACGTGGGCACGACATCATCGCGCGAAAAGAGGAAGCTCATATGCGAGTTGTCATTGCGTTCCCACAAGCGTTCACGGAAGCGCAGCCCGATCTTGACGGCGTCGCCCATCTCCAGAGCCTCGCAGGCCAGGCGCAACGCGGGAGGTTGGGGTTCAATACGAATTCCGCCGCCGGCCAGGACACCGATGGGGACAGTCACGACTACGCTGACTCCGCGAAACTGACCACGAGCGGTTGCGACCTCGACGTGCCCTTTGCGCCAGCGCACGGCACCCACCTCAGTATTCAAGCGTAGTTCGGCGAGCCGGGGATCGATGCCCTGCCAAAGCCAGTTCACGATTCCGTCATAGCCTCCGGGCAACCGGAAGGAGCGATCGATATCGAGCGCGGCCTCGGCCTCCAGGACAAAGCCGGTGCTGAGCCGCTCCTTCGCAGCGGCGTTGACGCCTTCAACATACGCGGTGATGGCCTGACGCGTCTCTTCGTCGAAACGAGGATTAGCGATGAAGGATGCGAAAGTCTGCTCCGGGGCCTCCCGCATGGCTTCGTAGACGTTTTCGAACTGACCCTGGCTGTCGCCCTGTTTGTGCAGTGCGCTGCCATCGGAAAAGAAGTTGTCGCCGATGACGTCCATTACGGGCAGGCGGGCGGAATCGATAATGCGCCATAGCTCCGGATGCAATCCGTGGACAAACTCCGCGCCCAACTCGATGGGTAGCGGGGAGAGCGCGTCACGTACGGTATGGATACGGCCGCCGAGCCGCCCCCGCGCTTCCAGAATCAAAATATGCCGCCCAGCCGCGGTGAGGCGCCGGGCTGCTGCGAGACCCGCAACGCCAGCGCCGATCACGATAGTTAGTGAGGAATCCATGACGATCCGAACTTCGCCAACAGAAATACAATTAAGCCGACCAGCGACGCCAGGGCGATGGAGTGGGGCAGAATTTTGCGAAACAGATCGCCCTCTTTGCCTTGCAGTCCGACCGCCGCTGTCGCGACCACCACCGATTGCGCCGCTATCATCTTACCCATTACACCGCCGGCCGAATTCGCCGCTGCCATCAGCGTGGGATCGAGGCCGAGTTTATTCGCGGTGATCACCTGCAGGCTACCAAACAATGCGTTGGACCCCGCGTCAGTGCCGGTAAGGGCGACGCCCAGCCAGCCGATCAGGGTGCCGAAGAACGGGAACAATGGCCCGGTGTTCGACATTGCCAGAGCCATCACGGCGTCCATGCCGGAGTAGCGTGTCGTGAAGCCAAGCGCCAGCATCGACATGATGGCGAGCATGGGCCAGCGCATTTTGTAGCACGTTCTGAAAAAGACGTTGCAGGTGCGGCGGAAGCTGAGGCCCAGAATAGGTCCGGCAATCAGGCCGGCTAAGAAAGTGCCGGTTCCGACGGTGGAGAGCCAGGCGAACTCAAAGACGGCGGTTTCCGCGTGCGGCTTGAGCATGACCGGCGGCATGCGATAGTCCAGTTTATCGAGGCCAGGAACCGGAACCGTCCAGGAAACCTTGTCGAGAGTCTTCGTGACCATGGGGACGCCCCAAAGGATCACGAAGACGGAGAGCAACAGGAAAGGCGACCATGCATGGACGACCTCGCGGGTGGAATACTCACGCGGCGACGGAACGGGTCCGGGCTCGCATTCATAGCGGAACACGGTTGCGGGTTTCCAGACTTTGAAGAAGAGGGTCAAGACCAGCAGGGTAAACATGCCGGCGATGATGTCTACCAAGCCGTAATCCTGATAGTTCGACCAGTAGAACTGGATGGAGGCGAAGGCGACGCCGGCGCACAGAAGTCCCGGCCAGACATCGCGCACTTTGCTCCATTTGCACATCGAGCGGATGAGCCAAAACGGCAGGATCAGGGCGGTGAAGGGAACGATGCGGCCCATCATCGCGCTTAAGGTGGCGGCGGGAATTCCGGTGACCGCGGTCAAAGTGCGGACGGGATTACCGAGGCCGCCGAACGCCACTGGGGCGGTATTGGCGATCAGGCAGAGCATGGCCGCCGCAAAAGGGTCGAAGCCGAGGCCGACCATCATGGAACCTGCGATGGCGACGGGAGCGCCTCCTCCGCCCGAGCCTTCGAGCACCGCGCCGAACGCGAAGGCAATCAGCAGAACTTGCAGACGGCGATCGGCGGTGACGCTGCCGATGGAGTGTTTGATGATTTCGAAGTGACCGGACTCGACGGCCAGTTCGTAGACAAAGACTGCAGCCAGCACCACCCAGCCTACGCGAATGATGCCGTAGACCCAACCGGAAGCCACTGCGCCGGCGGCCATCGTGAGGGGCATATGAAAAGCGACGATTGCGAGCAACGCGCAGGTCATGGCGGCGAGGGTGGCGGCGATATGAGCTGCCGTACGGCGGACGGCGAGCAGATAAAAAAGGAGCAACAGAGGGATGGCGGCCACGAAGGTGGAGAGCCAGACATTTCCAAAGGGATCGTAGTTTTGTTGCCAGGAGTCAGGCGGCATCGGGATAGATTGAACGGAGGCGGCTCAGGGCAAGATACTATCACAATAGATGACGCGCGCTCGCTTCAACCGGCGGTGCTTCAACGTTGTAGCGCTGTCGATGCTGGCTGCCGCTTGCGGCAAGAAGAAGGTGAAGACGACGAACCGGTCCGCTCCCAGGCCCGCGGGACAAGCTGTGGTCGGCAGTATCGAGAAGGGCGTGGCAAGTTGGTACGGGCATCCGTATCATGGGCGCCAGGCCGCGGACGGCGAGATATACGACATGGAAACTTTAGTAGCGGCGCATCGGACTCTGCCTTTCAATACGTGGGTGCGGGTGACGAATCTGAATAATTCGAAGAACGTGGAAGTGCGCATCATCGATCGCGGACCGTTTGTAGGCGGCCGGATTATCGACCTTTCGCACGCGGCCGCACAAGCGGTGGATATGATCGGCACCGGTATTGCACAGGTGCGCGTGGAGGTAATCGCGGCGCCGCAAAACCCGGAGCCGGCGATCTTTGGAGTCCAGGTAGGAGCGTTCGCCAACCGCGCCAACGCGGATCGGATGATGAACGACATGCAGACCCGGTACGGAGCGGCGAAGGTGGTGAGCCGGCAAGGCAGTGGTACGAGCTGGCGCGTAGTCGTGGGCCGGGAGAACAGTCCCGAGGACGCGGAGATTTTGGCCGTCAGGATTCGCAGCGCGGAAAAGCTCCCACAATCCTTCGTGGTACGAGTGGATTCCAATTGATGAGCCCTCGCGAAGAATACACTCGCCGGCTGGGCCTGCGGCGCGACACGCTTGCCCAACTTCGACGCCGACACAACCTGATGGGCCAGATACGGCTTGGTATTTTTACCTTGGCCGCGTCCATCGCGTGGGACGCATATCGCCGGGAATCGATCTCGGCATGGTGGCTGCTCGCGCCGCTGATTCTCTTCCTTGCGGCGCTGTCGTATCACCAACGCATTATGCGGAGGATGGAATGCGCCCAGCGCGCCGTCAACTTTTATGAACGGGCGATCGACCGGCTGGACGGCAAGTGGGCGGGACGGGGCGAATCGGGCGCGCGGTTTCGCAATCCACAGCATCCCTACGCCGACGACCTGGATCTATTTGTGTCAGGCGGCGTGTTCGAGATGCTGTCGTCGGCGCGCACCCGGGCGGGCGAGAACACGCTGGCGTCGTGGCTGCTGCAACCGGCTGCGATAGAAGCGCTTGAACTGAGACATGAGGCGATCGAGGAACTACGCGACAAGATCGATCTGCGTGAAGACCTGTTCGTGCTGAGCGAGGACGCCCAGGCGGGCGTGAATCCGGAAGCGTTGGTTGCGTGGGCGGGACAGCCGCTGGTATGTACGTCTCGATCAGAGCGCCGGGTGCTGGGAGTACTCGGGGCGTGCGGCATTGTGGCGCTTGGATTCCTTGCCGGCAGCGAATTCAGGGGCTTCTGGCAACGGATTGTCATGATGGCGCTGGTGCTGATCAACCTGGGCGTGATGTACCGCTATCGCCGGATCGTGGCGCAGATCACCGGCGCCCTGGAGCATCCGGCGCAAGATCTGGTGTTGCTCTCATCGGTGCTTGCGCGGATCGAGCAGGAGCAATTCTCATCCCCCCGGATGAGGCATCTCCGCGAGGAACTGAACACGGACGGAGACGCGGCTTCGCGCCGGATCGCACGCTTGAACCGGATTGTCGAGCTGATTGATTCGCATGACAACTTCTTCGTCAAACTTCTGGAACCCATCATGTTGTGGACCCCTCAGCTGATGTTCGTGGTGGAGGCATGGCGGGCGAGTTCGGGCGCATATGTGCCGCGCTGGGTGGCAGCAACGGGAGAGATGGAGGCGCTGGCATCGCTGGCAGCTTATGCTTTCGAGCATCCGGAAGATCCGTTCGCGGAGTCCGTTGCCGACGAGCCGGTGTTCGATGCTGCCGGGCTGGCGCACCCGCTGCTGATGGGCGGCCTGGCGAATGACGTACGGCTCGACGTGTCGCAGCCGCTGTTACTGGTGAGCGGATCGAATATGTCAGGCAAGAGCACACTTTTGCGCGCGGTGGGCGTGAATAGTGTATTGGCGCTGGCGGGGGCTCCGGTGCGGGCTCGCCGTCTGCGAATCGGCCCGCTCCACACCGGCGCATCCATCCGGGTCAACGACTCACTGCAGGAGGGAAATTCGCGATTTTATGCGGAGATCCTGCGACTGCGGCTCATCCTCGACCTGCCGCGTCCCGCTATCTTTCTTTTGGACGAATTGCTCCACGGAACGAATTCGCACGACCGTAAAATTGGGGCGGAGGGCATCGTCAGAGCCCTGCTGGCGCGGGGCGCGATCGGTTTGGTCACCACTCACGATCTGGCGCTGGCGGATCTTGCGGGCGCGCGGAATGTGCATTTCGAAGATCGCATCGAGGCTGGAAAGATTTTGTTCGACTACCGCCTGCGCGAGGGGGTGGTGGAGCATAGCAATGCCCTCGATCTCATGCGGGCCGTCGGGCTTGACGTGTAGCGTTTCAGAAGATGAGTTTCAGCGCTCCCTGGATCTCGCGCGGATTGCCTTTTATCGCGGTGATGACGCCTTCTTGAGCCGCATTCACGGTGGTGTTCGGATTCGCGAAGCTGGGCGTGTTGGTAAAGTTGAACATCTCGGCGCGGAAATCGAGGTGAAAGCGCTCGCGGATGGGAAAGACCTTGCCGATTTTGAGATCCATGTTCTTGAGAGGAGGGCCTTCTACGATTCCGCGGCCCGCGTTGCCATAGACATACTGTTGCGGTAAAGCGAAAGCGCTGAGATTAAACCAATCGTGGATGGAGCGCTGGCCCGAGGGCAGGTTGGGATTGCCGACCACGTTGGGGAAATTCGTCGTTCCGGTGTTCGTCAGATCGACGGAGAGAGTCGGCGTGAAGTAGGGACCCGTCTGCAAGGTGAGAATGCCGCCTAGCTGCCACCCTCCCAAGAACCAATCGGCCGGGCCGCCGCCATGCAACCAATGCTTGCCTTTACCGAATGGCAGGTCGTAGTTAAAGCTGGCCACGAAGGCTTGCCGGAGGTCGTAAGCGGCATTGCCACGATCGAGCGCGAGATTATACGGGTCGCGAATGTTGGAAGTGTTGTCGTTGAGCGACAAGCCGTTGCCGTCATCGATGTCATGCGACCAGGTATACGAGACGATAAATACCAATCCATTGGAGTAGCGCTTCTCGCCCTTCAGCGCGAGACCGTTGTAATTCATATTTGCGCCGGGGGGGTATAACGAGATGGAGCTGAAATAGGGCCAGGGACGGCGATTCTGCAGCGTTCCCGGTCCGGGGGCAAGAGGCGCATTGAGGTTCTGAACCCAGGCAATGTCCCGTGCGCCTTCGCCCATATAGGACGCGGTGACAACGATCTGGCCGGGAAGCTGCCGTTGGAGGTCAAAGAACCATTCCGCGGTGTACTGATTCGGCTTGTTGGCCTGCGCAACATTCACCGAAGAATTTTGCTGGACAACCGTCGTCGGAACCACGCCGACCGGAAAGCCATGGGATACGATTAACGCCGGCGAGAACAGCTTATCGGTCGGAAAGCTGATTTCGGTCCAGGCGGGCGGTTGGCCGAAGAAGCGCGCGCCATCCTCATATTCGACGCTAGGCTCTCCATAGAAGGTGCCGAATCCGGCGCGAATGACTGTTTTCGAAGTAGCCTGAAATGCCATCCCGATCCGTGGTTCGAAGTTCAGATTATTTTGTACGCAGCCACAGTCGCTTTGGCTCTGCGGATAGATGATTTGATAGTTCTGCGACCCGTATTGAAATTTGAACTGACTCGCCGGGATATTATTGTGAAAGCTTGGCGGGCCGAAACGATCCCAGCGGACGCCGAGGTTCAGAGTAAGTCTGGGAGTGATGCGCCAGTCATCCTGAAAGAAGCTGGAATAATTGTGAGTCAACATGGACTCGCCGTCCGGGTTACCTATATTTCCTCCGCTGGCATCGCCCAGGAGGAAATCCGCCATGGCATCTCCGGTGGTACCGCGGTTGTTGGGGTCCTGGGTGAATGAACCATTAAAGCTCATGTTGCCGCGGGCGAAGCGGGCAGCAAGACGGTATTCATATTCACGCATGAGCTGAACGCCGAACTTCATGACGTGAGTTCCCAAAACTTTGGAGAACATATCCGAAATCTGGTAGACGCCAAAGTTATTGGTATTGGGCCAGTAGTTCTGAGTTCCGACCTGCGCATAGTTCGTGGGGGAGAACAGAGTCAGTCCCGTATTATTGGCGCTGCCGAGACCCGCGGGCAAACCTTGAATGCCCAACTGAGCACTGTAGTTCACGGTGTCTGGAACACCCAGCAAGCTATTGACTCGGGAGTATCCCAAACGCAACTCGTTGGTGGCGGTAGGAGAGAGTGTGGTGTCCAGATTCCCCGAGATATTGTTGGCGGTCAGATTCACGGTTTCCCACAAACCTCCAGACGCCGGCTGCGGCAGGTTTCCCGGTTCCAGTTCGCTAAAGTCGCGATGGCTATAACGAATGAAGAAGCGCTCGCTCGAGCTGACATTGTAATCGACGCGGCCGTCGTATTCGTTCTGGACGCTGGTCTCGGGCGAGGAGAAGTAGTAATTGTTGGTAAGGCTCGCCAGATTTGGCTGGGGATAAAGAGCGATGACTTTGCTAGCTACAGGATCGAACCGACTGGCAGGAATCTGGTTGCCGGGGAAGGGGGTTCGCGTGTCTCCGCCGGTAACCGCGGTGGTGGTCGCGGGATCGAAGATGGTCGATCGTCCCGTAAAATTCCCGCTGCGCTCCGCGCTGGTCGGCACCTCTGAGATGCTGGAAGTGCCGGCATCGACGCGCAGTGATTCAGCGCTGGCAAAATAGAAGAGCTTGTTCTTTTTGATGGGGCCGCCAAAGGTTCCGCCGAACTGGTTCTGGTGGAACGGCGGTTTGGTCTGACCTACGGAGAAGAAATTAGTGGCATCGACATCTCCATTGCGCAGAAATTCATAAGCTGAGCCGTGGATCTGGTTGGCACCCGACTTGGTTTCAACAATCACAGTGGCGCCCATGCGAAAGCCATATTCAGCCGAAACGTTGTTAGTAACTACTTCGAACTGCTCGACAGCGTCCACGGAGGGTTTGACTGCCTGCATCTGATAGCCTAGCTCCCCACCTCCGGCGCGGGTGGCGTTGTCCAGGCCGTCCAGCAGGATGTTCGTTTGGTATACCTGCTGTCCTAACGCGGCGAAAGCGTCCTCAGAAGGCAGGTTGCGGCTGCCCGTGGGAGGAGTAACGCCGGCTGTCAATTGCGCGAGCTGAAGATAGTTGCGGCCATTCAGAGGAAGCTGCGCCACGGTCTGATTGTTGATCACCTGGCCGACACTCGAGTTATCCGTATTGAGCGCCGTCGGTTCGCCGGAGACATTGATCGTTTGACTGACAATTCCCGTCTGCAAAGTGAAGTCGACGCGCGCGATCTGATTGACGTCAAGAGTCAGGTTCTGGTAGAGGGCGTTTTGAAAGCCCTTGGCCGCTGCCTGGACCGTGTAACTTCCGGGAATCAGGCCGGGGACAGAATAATAGCCGCTCTGGTTAGTCGATGTCGTTTGAGTTACACCGGTCTTGACATTAGTGACTTGCAAGGTAGCGCCCGGCACGACGGCCTTGGAGGGATCATGCACTTCTCCCTGCACGGTGGCAAGCTGGCCAAAACAATAACCCGCAGCGAGTGTCGATAAGAGAGCAACTTGCAGGCAGGCGGAATGCGTGCGGAGTATTCTCGAAAGTTTCATTTGTGTGAGTCCTCTGGCTTTGGAGCCGTGGGTGAGCGACCCGGGGACGGCGATCGGACAGAGTAAGTCAACATAGTCTTATCCTTCACTTCTGGTAGGTCAGAAATCCAAAGCGAGCTTCTCTCAGCATTAGATAACATGCGGCTTTGATTTACCAGCCTTGGCTGTGACGAAGGATACCGATGAATCTAATTGAAACAATTCGCGGTCCAGCATGCCGTCCCCGCCGTGAAGAGGTTTGATAGAGTGTGACAGATGCGATTGTCAATCTTAGTAGTTTCGACGCTGACCTGCTGCGCGTCGGCACAGGACGCCAATTGGACTCTGGAGTTTGCCAACCACTATTCAGTAGTGCCTAACATCACCTATCTGACAGCGAACAACTTCGAGGCCAAGCTAGACCTGTACGAGCGCCGCGACGCGCGGGAAGCCCAGCCCGCGCTGATCTACATTCACGGGGGCGGCTGGACGGGCGGCACGAAGGAAGGTGGATTCAACAAAGTCCTTCCCTATCTCGAGATGGGTTGGAATGTGGTCAATGTCGAGTACCGATTAGCGAAGGTCTCGCTAGCGCCGGCCGCGGTGGAAGACTGCCTGTGCGCACTTCGCTGGGTCGCGGCGAACGCCAAGCAACATCACATCGACGCAAACCGTCTGGTGGTTACGGGCGATTCAGCGGGCGGTCATCTGGCGCTGACGACGGGAATGATCCCCGAAAGCGCCGGACTCGATCGCGAATGTCCGGGAGCGCCTCTGCCAAAGCTGGCTGCGATTGTCGATTGGTACGGGATCACCGACGTCAACGATCTTCTCGATGGGCCGAATCGCAAGAGCTACGCTGTCGCGTGGCTGAGCAGCATGCCGGATCGACAGCAGATTGCCAAACGTGTTTCACCCCTTGAATATGTGCGCGCGGGGCTGCCTCCGATTCTTATGATTCACGGGGATGCCGACCCGACTGTGCCTTACCAGCACAGTGTCCGGCTGAAGGCTGCGCTCGATAAAGCGGGTGTGCCCAATCAACTGTACACAGTGCCCGGGGGCCATCATGGCGGATTTTCCGCTACGGAGAACGTTGGGGTGTACAAGGCGATTAAAGCGTTTCTCAAGCAGCAGGGTTTACCCGCGCAATAGAGGACAGACTAAAGTCTGTTCACACATGGGGCGTTTCAAGTGCGCGAGTAGTTCACCCTGTAGCCTTGAATATTTGCTGTGCCTTACCAGCACAGTTTCCGGGGGGCATCATGGCGGATTTTCCGCTACGGCAGGGTTTACCCGCGCAATAGAGGACAGACTAAAGTCTGTTCACACATGGGCGTTTCAAGTGCGCGAGTAGTTCACCCTGTAGCCTTGAATATTTGCTGTGCCTTACCAGCACAGTTTCCGGGGTGCATCATGGCGGATTTTCCGCTACGGCAGAAGAGTTTACCCGCGCAAGAAAGGGCAGACTAAAGTCTGTTCACACAAGGGTGTCGCCGAGTTCTTTTTGCATGCGTTTCAAGTGGGCGAGCAGTTCACCCTGTAGCGATGCGTGCTTCTTATCGCCGGCGAGGTTATTTATTTCCCACGGGTCTATCCGGATGTCGAAAAGCTGCGTCCGTTTCGCTTGCGGATAGACGATGAGCTTATGTTCCGCGGTCCGGATGGAACGTTGGAAGTCGCGATAAAAGCAAAACATGGCGTCATGTTTCCGGCTGCCCTTACCACGCAGAAGATCCACGAGGCTTGGGAACTCGACCGATTTCGGCGCGGTGATTCCGGCCAGTTCGCAGGTGGTCGGAAACACGCTGTGCTGGTAGACCATTTCGTCAACTCGTTTTCCGGCGGGGAGACCGGGACCCCTGACGATGAGAGGCATACGCGTGCTGTGGTCGTACAGGTTCTGCTTACCCATCAGACCGTGCTGTCCGACTGCCAGGCCGTGATCGGCGGTGAAGATGACGTAGGTGTTCCCCGCCCTATTGCCGGCGTCCAGGGCGTCCAGTATATGGCCGATCTGCTCATCCATGTAAGCGATATGCGCATAGTATTCCGAACGATGCACCTGAACCGCTTCGCGCGTGCGCGGAAAGGGAGCGAGCAACTCGTCGCGAACTTTGTGATCGCCCTGATCAAACGGATGCTCGGGCAGATAATTCGGAGGTACGGCGATCTGCGATGGAGGAAACCGATCGACGAACTCCTTCGGCGCCTGTCTCGGATCGTGCGGCGAGTTGAAACCGACATACATGAAGAAGGGCGTATCCTTCCCGTCCTGCTCCTTCAAATGCGCGACCGCGCCTTCGGACCAGACTTTGGCTGAGTGCTTGATGCCGTCGACGGCTGCGTCCTGCCATTGTTTCGTATGCAGCCACTGCCCCTTCAGAGAAGTGTCAAACGGAGTCCAGGTGTTGCCCGGGGCCGGACGATTGTAGGCTTCCGGTCCGGACTCGAACATGCCGCCGCTGACCTTGCCCTGCTGTTTGAAACTGCGATCAAGATCAGGCTTGCTCAGATGCCATTTGCCGACGATAAACGTGTCGTAGCCGGCCTTGCCCAGGGTCTCTCCCCAGAGCGGTGTTTCCTCGATGTGCTTCTGCGCGTGAAAGCAAGTGAGGCCAGAATTCAGCATGCTGCGGCTTGCGACGCAGACCGCCGGCAGCCACGAACCCTGATGAAAACAGTGCGTGAACGATACGCCTTGCTTCACCAAGCGGTCAAGATGGGGAGTGTGGACATCCGGGTAACCCATCGCGTTGATCCCGCGAAAGGTCAGGTCGTCCGCGATCATGAAGATAAAATTCGGCGGCGAGGGCGCGGCTGATGCGAGGCCCGCAGAAACGCCTACGGCTGTCGATTTCAAAAACTCACGACGCTGCACAAATCCTCCTCAGGATTGCGACGGCTTGATCGCAGTCGTCCCGGGTTACATCATAATGCGTGACGGCACGCATTTGGCGATCGTTGATGGCATTCATGAGAACGCCCTCGGATTTTAGGCGCGCGCTGATCCCGGAGGGCTGCAACCCTGTTCCCGAAACGTCGAAGATAACGATATTCGATTCGACCATGCCAGGGTCAATGGCAACTCCCGGAATGGTTGCGAGGCAGGATGCCAGCGCGCGTGCGTTGGCATGGTCGGCGGCAAGCTTCGCCGGGTGCTCGTCAAGCGCGATCAATCCCGCGGCGGCGAGGATTCCCACTTGCCGCATTCCGCCGCCGAGCCGTTTCCGATAAAGGCGGCCTTTGTCCATGAGCGTCTTGGGACCGGCGATCATGGAGCCCGCCGGCGCGCCCAGTGCTTTGGACAGGCAGAAAGTCACCGTGTCCGCTTTGGCGACAATTTCGCGGACGGGACGTCCCGATGCTTCCGCCGCGTTAAAAATCCGAGCGCCGTCGATATGGACTTTGACGCCGAGCGCGTGAGCCTCGTCGCAGATCTCATCGATGACGTCCTGGGGATAGACACGACCGCCGGCCATGTTGTGGGTGTTCTCGATTTCGATGCATCCGGTGGGCGCCCAATGCGCCCCCATAGGCTTTACGAATTTTCGGATCTCCGACCAGCGCAGAATACCGTCTGGAGTCGGCACAGAACGGATCAGGCATCCGGAGAACCACGCGGTCATCGCCAGTTCGTAATCGAGCAGATGACCGCGCGCATCGCAGACGACTTCCTGGCCATGTTCGGTAAGAAGCTTTATGGCGATGGTGTTACCCATCGTACCGGTCGGAACGAAGAGCGCGGCTTCCATTCCGGTAACCTGGGCGGCACGCTGCTCCAGACGATTGACGGTTGGATCCTCGCCGTACACGTCATCGCCGACTTCAGCGTTCGCCATGGCCTGGCGCATTTGGGGCGTGGGTTTGGTAACTGTGTCGCTGCGTAGATCAATCATGTATCCAAAAACTCCTGGAGAACTTCATTAGATAAGAGAACGCCGCGATGGGTCAAACGAATTGTGGGACCTGCTTGCTCCATCACTCCGGCGGCGATCAAGCGACGGATCGCCTGACCGTGTCTTTGCCAGTCGCGCTCATCGGGCGTGATGCCATCGAGGAGCCGGAGCCCGACAAAGAATTTCTCCTCACGCGGACGGCTTTCGGAGGTCTCGCAGCAAGGATTTTCGGCTGCGCAGTATGCGTCGACGGACTCGACGTTCTGCCAGCGATTGTAACCGTCGAACGAGTGCGCATCGGCGCCAAAACCCACATAGGGTTCACGACGCCAGTATTTCAAGTTGTGCAGCGATTCGAATCCAGGTTTGGCGAAGTTAGAAATCTCGTATCGCCGGATGCCGTGGGCATCCAGGAATTCGACTGCAGTCTCGTAGAGGTCCGCGGTGAGAT
Organism: Terriglobia bacterium; assembly: GCA_963777595.1. Classification (GTDB taxonomy): domain Bacteria; phylum Acidobacteriota; class Terriglobia; order Bryobacterales; family Bryobacteraceae; genus CAVVFX01. The sequence continues at coordinate 25,674 of CAVZRE010000056.1, read as the reverse complement.
CTTCCGAAGGCACGTGTTTCGCGCCGAAGCGTGAGCCGTCGCCGATGATCTCAAACCCCAGATTGCTGTCGAGGTCAATCTCGAGCATATAAACCGAGACGTGCGGAGGATCGAGGCGTAGGATCCATTCGAGCGACTCGCGCCAGGTGGACGGGGTTTGAAACGGGAGGCCGGCGATGAGGTCGAGATTGAAGTTCGGGATGCCGGCGGCGCGCAAGATTTCGACGTCGGCTGCAACCGTGTCCGCGCGATGCTTCCGGCCAGTTTGCTTGAGTTCACGTTCGACAAAAGATTGCACTCCCAGGCTGACGCGATTGATTCCCGCATCCCGCCAAGCGGCGGCCCTGGCCGGCGTGATTGTGCCCGGCGCGGCTTCGAGCGTACATTCGGCCCAACGAGAGTGGGACACAGGACAAGCCGCCTCAGAGGGCAAGGCGTCGAGGAGCGTGCGCAAGGCGGCCGGATCCATGGAACTCGGCGTTCCGCCGCCCAGATATACCGTATTGGGCGTCCACTTCCAGGAATGCCGGCCGATCTCGCGAAGTAGCGCCGCCAGATACCGCGGCTCCAGTTCGCGAGGCAGAACTCCGGACGAGAAGTTGCAATATGTGCATTTCTGGGCACAGAAAGGATAGCTGATGTAGATACCAGGCACCGGGAACCTTTATGATAACGTCTCGACCCCATGAAACTGTTTCGGCTGGAAGCGATAGTATTCGCGTTCGCGTTCGTCATCCTCTCGTGGAATCTTTGGAACGTCGGAATCGCGAGCGGATATATTGACCCCGTGCTGCGGTTGGGAGCGCAGGACGAGGCGACCTATACGCGCGAGGCCATCACGATGGTCAGGGACGGCGGCTGGATGACGCCTACCTTTCTGGGGCGCTGGATCTTCGAGAAGCCTCCTCTGCTCATGTGGCTCTCGGCTGCCTCGATGCGGGTTTTCGGGATCGGCCGCGTCGCGCCTCGCCTTCCCGTAGTCGCTGCGGGATCTCTGATTTGCGCACTGTTCTTCCATATCGTGCGTCGCCGGCGATCCGTAGCGGCGGGTATTGCAACGGCAGCCATGGCGCTCTCCAGCCAGATTCTCTTCACCATGTCCCGGCACAACATGACGGACATTTTACTCACGGCCGCGGGGATGTTCGCGTTTGCGATTCTGTTGCGCGACCCCGAACTACGCGGCGCGGGATGTTTTGCGGGATTTGTGGTGTCTGCGGGTGCGGGGATAATGGCCAAGAGCGCCGCGGGAATCCTGATCCTGGCGGTGATGGGAGTGGTGGTCGGCTGGGGAAACCGCGGCTGGAAGAGGGCAACGCTGGCGGCGGGGCTCGCGGTAGCTCTGGCGTCGCCCTGGTTCCTCTATAACCTGCTCCTGCACCGGGATTGGTTTCTGGCCGACATGGGCTTCCAACTTCTGACTGTCGGGACCGCCGCGCATCAGACCTCCGATGAAAACCACGTGCTGTTTTACGTCGTCCGAATTTTGTATTCGGACCTCACTCCTCTGATCATCGCGCTAATTGCGTTACCGGCATTGCTACGGGCGGTGCGAGATCGCGAGGCGGCGGGCTTGCTGGCAGCCTCCTACTTCGTCATCTATTTCGGGGCGCTGATGATGTTTAAATTTCATTCCGAGCAGTATATGTGCTGGTTCATGCCGTCCCTCATCCTGATTGCCGGCCTTTACTCACCCGTGCTAAAAGGCAACGGCGCGGTAATCACGATCGCGGTGCTCTGCGTCGCGTTCGGCATCAAACTCGCGAACCCAGACCGCGCCTTTGGCGTTTCGATGCGTTCCGGAACGACCATCGCCGCCGCGCCGGTCCTGTCGCAGTATTGCGGGGAAAATCGCGCGACCGACCTTTATGTGCTGGGCGTCGACGATGAATTCTACAGCGCCGTTTTGCCACTGCATCGGGTCCGCTACGGCTGGGTGGATCCTACCGATCTGGTGGCGCACGAGCATCCGCATCTCGCATACCTCGGGATCGTGATTCCGGCCCGCGAGCTATCGCAGTTGGACCGTAAACTGCCGGTCTATCGCGATCGCCTGGAGGCGTGGGGACTCAACTCTACGCTTCCTATCGCCACCGGTTTATCGGCGAGTCAAGCCCAAAGCCTGGTACAGGTGATTTACGATCACCCGGAAAGCGATTTTCTGGTCGCTCGTTCCATTTTGTCCGACCCGGCACAGGCCCCGTCGCATCGAGTGTCCGTGGCGAATTCGGACTTTCTATTGCTGGAGTCGAAGTCCGCCGGAGGTAGCGAAAAGCCCGCATGGACATGCGCTATGTAAGCAGCTCGCTGTTGCTTTTCGCATCGCGCCGTTTGAACACATCGCCCTACCTTGATTGATACCCTGGAGAGGCTTCTCCCGGCGTGGAGTGTTTCATCACGCGCGAAGCGATGACTCTATGCCAGTCTTCGGTCCGCTCCATCTGACGCTGCTGGCGATCATCGCAGCGATCGCCATCGCACTTTGCCGTATGGTTCGAGCCGCGCAAAATCTCGCCGCGAATCGTCCGGCTGGTTATCGGCTATGGACTGGCAGTCAACGAACTCATCTGGTGGGTTTTCCGGTACTTACATGAAGGCTTCAGATTGCGGTCCAATCTGCCATTGCAGCTTTGCGACGCGACCTTGTGGGTAACAGTGCTCGCTTGCATCACTCTAACCCCCGCGATGGTGGAGTTTTCCTATTTCGCAGGATTCGCGGGCGCCGGCATGGCCCTCCTGACGCCCGACCTTTGGTCGCCCTGGCCCAGTTATCCGGCGGTGTACTTCTTCGTAGCTCATGGTGGCATCGTCATCGGAGCCGCAGTACTGGTTTTCGGGCGCATCTTTTCGCTGCAACGCGGCGCAGTATGGCGCGCATTCGGTTGGTTGTTGGCGTATGCGGTCGTAGTGGGCGCCTTCGACGGCATCTTCAAAGCAAACTACATGTATCTGCGGATGAAGCCCGGAAACGCGTCGCTACTCGATGCCCTCGGCCCCTGGCCGATGTACCTGATCGCCGGGGCAGCCGTCGGATTGGCGCTGTTCGGGATGTTGTGGCTGCCCGTACGTCCGCAACGTTGCGCGATCAGTTCGCGACGATGACGACGACCGGGGCGGATAAATCAACCTGATTATTCGTATCGTGGGCCCAAACTGTCAGCGTGTGCTGTCCATTCGTCAGTTGGGTTGTATCGAGGGAATACGAGTAAGGCGGATTGGTCGCTCGATACGAACCAATCTGCTGACCATCGACCATCAGATAAGAGCCCGCGGCGTCGAGGGTTGGGGTGATGGTTGCTGTTACGGTAATCAGGCCGGATAAGGTTTGCCCAACCGCCGGATAAGTCAGAACCACCCCGGTCGAAGCGGACCCCGACGACGATGTCGTGCTGGCGGTGCCGCTGTTATTCACGGTGACTGCAACGGACGCAGAGACATCGGTATTGTTATTGGTGTCATGCGCCCATACGGCGAGCATGTGCGCCCCATTCGTCAGTTGGGTGGTGTCGAGCGGATACGCGTAGGGCGGTGTCAGAACACGGTAGGTACCTAACTCCTGGCCGTCCACCATGAGGTAGGAACCGGCCGCATCGAGTGTCGGGGCAATTGCAGCCATGGCAGTGATCGCGCCCGAAACCGTCTGCCCAGCCGTTGGATAAACGACCGAGACCGCCGCAGAAGTCGTGCCCGTCAGGCCGACCGGTGCAGGATTATAAACCGGCGATCCGCCGAGGATGGGCTGCAGGGCATTAAACCACCGCTGCGCGATGAGATATTCTCCCAGCTGGTTAGGATGGAGGCCGTCACTCTGAGCGTCGACAGCGGGATCGTATCCGGTATTCAGGTCCACCAGACTTACCGGGGAGTGAGCCGTGCTCTTTTGCGCCACCAGGCCGGGCATAAGAGCGTTGAGCTGAGTTGTCCCGTTGTTACGGTCGGTATTCACGCAGGGAGGAATCTCACCCATCAACACCCTCACATTCGGATTGGCTGCCCGCAAATTGTCGATAATCTGGCCCAGGCTGTTAATCGCATTCTGCACCGTTGTGGGGTCCTGCTGGTTGGCGATATCATTTGAGCCCAGCAACAGGAGCACGATGTCGGCCTTGGTTTGTGCCTCATAACCCTGAGCGACGCTCACCACACTCGATGCGGGGATACCCCACTGGCCCTGGTTATACGTATCGAAATCGGGATCCGGCGGCGGGCAATAGCCGAAGTTATAATTCCATGTGCCGACGAACGTGAAATTGGCCCCGGAATTCTGTAGGGCGTGCCAGAGCGCCCGGCGGTAGGAGTCATGATTACAGTCGGCTTGCGTAATGGAATCGCCGAGCGGCATGATACGCAGCATGGTGCCGGAAACGACTGGCGGCGGAGGAGCAGCAGTCCTTCCCGTGCCCCTTTTACCGTTCAGAGACGGCGCCTTTTGCACCTGCGCTATGGCGCCGCAAGCCGCCAGCAAAGTCAGCAGAAATGGAAGTCTCATGGGCATCGCGCAGGCAAGGCCGAAAGGAGGCCATCGCTTAACCCTAAACGTCCTCAAGGGAAGAGTCAATCGTTTTACCGGATGCAGGACGCCCGTGACCAACAATCTGGTACATTATGCGACATTTACATCATTCGGACGCGGAAGATAAGAATATGCTGTCTGGGGAGGAGTTCCAAGACCTTATCGAGTTTATAACCCTCCGGCTCAATCTCGGCCTTCACTTCCTCCACACTCATTTTGTGTTCGGCCCGGATCGGCACTTTCGGGTCTTCCTTCCGATATTCCAGCAGTACCAGCCTGCCGTTGGGTTTCAGGGACTCCCGGATTCGGTCCAGCATCTTCTGCGGCTCAGAAAACTCGTGATAGACATCCACCAGCAAGGCCAGATCGATCGCTCCTTTCGGCAGGTTGGGATCGTCGATTTTGCCCAGGACGGGTTCCACATTGGTGAGGTCCCGGTCCTGCATATTTTTCTCGAGCATCCGGATCATCTCGGGCTGGATGTCATTGGCGTAGACCTTGCCGGCGGGTCCGACGGCCTTCGCCAGCCGCCAAGTCATATAACCGACACCCGCTCCTATGTCTGCGACGGTAGAGCCTTTCGCGATTTTCAGCGCCTCGATGGCCTTATCCGGCTGCTCCTCCTGCTCCCGTTCAGACCGGACCAGCCAATCCGCTCCCGCTGCCCCCATCACACCGGCATATTGGCGGCCCGTGACTGGATGGGTGGTTTGAAAGCCTCCCTGCCCGACTACTTTCAAAGTTTTCGCGTCGACCGGAAACATCTGAGCCGAATTTAGCAACTGCCATCGCCTGTCCCTATTTACATATGTCCTCAGAAACAGGAATCTTTGCTGGTTCGACTGGAGGATCATTCCATCGACAGTAGCCGTGTCGCCCGTGACTCGCACGTTCACTCCGCTCGAAACGAGCGATGAAATGTTGTAAGACGTTCGAAGGAGGTCCTGTTTATTGCGCCGTTCTCCCACAGGATTAATTTCGACAAAATCATCCGCGACAATGCGATCGAGTGCGGCGGTGTCGTTATGTACCCTGGCCTGATTGAACGCGGCTTCGACCTTCAGGATGTCGTCGGCCTTGGCAGCGGCTTGCGCGTAGGCGGCGGCGTGAAGAGCCAGGAGCAGAGCGAAGGCGACCGGGATGCGCTTTAGCATGATTTAGAGGGTACACCCGTGAGGCGACTCTGCCAACCGCTTTAGGAAAAGCCGAGCAAAAAAAAGGTCTGCAGGTAAAGCCAATCAAGTCATGAACTTCAGGTTACAGAATGTGAGATTTGCACAATTCTTCCACACCATATGGGAAAAAAGTCTTGACGAACACTACATATTGGGGCAAACTTCCTAGTGCCCCCCTTTTTGATTTCACGTAAGGAGATTGTCCGATGGGCCAGATTACAGTTGATTTAAGTTCTAGAATAAAAGAGTTGCAACAGGAAACACGCTCTAAAACAAGCGGCGCCGGGGTTGCCTTTCCCCGCCACTTCACGGCTCGTCTGGAACCGGGAAAAACTCCCTATGACGATGTTCAATGGGAGACGCGCACCGCGACCATTGGCAACGACAAGGGCTCGGTGATCTTCGAACAGCGGAACATCGAAGTGCCGGCGGAATGGTCGCAGACCGCGACCAACATTGTTGCCAGCAAATACTTCCACGGCAAGCTGGGATCTCCGGACCGGGAGCGCAGTGTTGCGGAACTCGTCCACCGGGTAGTCGACAATATTGCCGAGTGGGGAATTCGCGACGGCTACTTCGCGTCCCGCCTGGAAGGCGACAACTTCCGGGACGAACTGGCACACCTGATGCTGACGCAGAAGGCCTGCTTCAATTCGCCGGTATGGTTCAATGTCGGGGTGAAGGAATCCCGCGGCTATGGCTGGTATTTCGATGCTGCCGAAGAGCGGGTCAAGAAACTGACCACCGAAGCCTCGTCCGCAATGCTCCGCGTGCTTTATCGTTTCGGTTAAGGATTCGCTCGAGTCGATTCTGGATCTCGCGAAGACCGAAGGCATGCTCTTCAAATGGGGATCGGGTACCGGTTCCAATCTCTCGAATCTGCGCGAAGAAGACGCCATTCTGTCGGGGGGCGGCCGGGCTTCCGGACCGCTTTCCTTCATGAAGGGCTTCGACGCTTTCGCCGGGGTGATCAAATCCGGCGGCAAGACGCGCCGGGCGGCCAAGATGGTCATCCTGAACGCCGACCATCCGGATATCGAGCGCTTCATCTGGTGCAAGGCTAAGGAAGAGAAGAAGGCTCACGCGCTGGTCGACGCGGGCTATGACTCCTCGCTCGACGGTGACGCCTATAGCTCGATCTTCTTCCAGAACGCCAATAATTCAGTACGCGCGACCGACGAGTTCATGCAAGCCGTGGTGGACGACGACGAGTGGTGGACGCGCTCGGTGGTGAACGGTGAGAAAAAAGATCGAAGGAAAGCGGCCGAGATCATGCGCCAGATCGCCGAGGCCACACATCAGTGCGGCGATCCCGGGATGCAATTCGATTCCACCATCAACCGCTGGCATCCATGCAAGAACACTTCCCGCATCAACGCCTCGAATCCCTGCTCGGAGTACATGTTCCTGGACGATTCAGCCTGCAATCTCTCATCGCTGAATCTGATGCGGTTCGTCGGACCGGACGGCCAGTTCAGCGTTGACGATTTCCGCCACGCGGTGGATACCATGATCATGGCGCAGGAGATCCTGGTGGACAACGCCAGCTATCCGACGGAAAAGATCGCGCAGAATTCCCACGACTACCGTCCGCTGGGTCTCGGGTTCGCCAATCTGGGCGCGCTATTGATGTCGTTCGGCATCCCCTATGACAGCGACTCCGGACGCGACTGGGCCGGCGCGATTACCGCCATCATGTGCGGCCAGGCCTACCTCACAAGCGCGCGGGTGGCAGAGGCCATGGGACCGTTCCCGGGCTATGAGAGGAACGCGGATCCGTTTCTCGAAGTCATCCGCATGCACCGCGATTCGGTCAGCCGGATCAATCAGCGCGTGATTCCGAGTGGCATGTTCCAGGGCGCCCGCGAGTGCTGGAATGACGCCTACGAACTCGGCAGACAAGCGGGCTACAAGAACGGCCAGGTGACCGTCATCGCTCCGACGGGAACGATCGGCTTCATGATGGATTGCGACACCACCGGCATCGAACCCGATCTAGCGCTGGTGAAGTACAAGAAGCTGGTCGGCGGCGGCGTGATCAAGATCGTCAACAACACGGTCCCGGCGGCGTTGATCAAGCTCGGCTATACTCCGGCGCAGGTGGAGGTGATTGTCAGCCACATCGATGCCACCGGTACCATCGAAGGCGCGCCCGCGTTGAAACCGGAGCATCTGGCGGTCTTCGATTGTAGTTTCCGCCCGCAGAATGGAGCTCGATCGATCCATTACAAGGGCCATCTCCGGATGATGGGCGCGGTGCAGCCGTTCGTCTCCGGCGCGATTTCAAAGACCATCAACATGCCGGAAGAGTGCACGGTTGAAGACGTGATGGATGCTTACCTCGAAAGCTGGCGTCTTGGACTGAAATCGGTAGCAATTTACCGCGACAATTCGAAGCGCGTGCAGCCGTTAAGTTCCGGCACGGCGAAGGGCGAAAAGAAAAACACGGGACCGGCGGCAGCGAATGCTCCTGCGTCTGTTCCGCAAGTGATCGAGAAAGTGGTTTACCGCCCGGTACGGCGCAAACTGCCGGACGAGCGCGCGTCGATCACGCACAAGTTCTCGATCGGCGGCCACGAAGGCTACATTACGGTCGGAATGTATGAAGATGGCACACCCGGCGAGATCTTCATCACGATGGCCAAGGAAGGCTCGACGATTTCGGGTCTGATGGACAGCTTCGCCACGGCCATCAGCTACAACCTGCAGTATGGCGTACCGCTGAAGTTCCTGGTAGACAAATTCGGTCACGTGCGGTTCGAACCGAGCGGCTGGACGGGCAACCAGCAGATCCCCTACGCCAAATCGATCCCAGACTATATCTTCCGCTGGCTTGGATCGAAGTTCCTGGGAAGTGAGTACGCTTTGTCCGAAGCGGGGGATTCCCATGTTCTGCGTCCGACGGAGCCGGATAACCAAGAGAAGCTGCCGTTCCCCGCAGTTGCGTCCGACGCGCCGATGTGCTCTGAGTGCGGAGGCATGATGACGCGCAATGGTAGCTGCTATAAATGCGAAAATTGCGGCGGTACGAGCGGGTGCAGCTAGCAGCCCGTGGCAGAAGTCTCTCCGACGGCCAGGAGCAGGCGAAAACGCCTACTCCACGAAGAATGGGGATTTCGACGCGCTCTCCGAAGTCGCTCCAGTCATTGTATACTGGCTGAAGAAATTAGCCGGCATGTCTGAAGCTGCCGTAATTTCAGTTGCTCGCCGTCGATCCACAAACACCCCGTCAGTGAACGCAAATGTTTTGAAGGTACGACGGGGGAGCTGTCCGTACAGTGCCGGCTATCAACTTTATGCGAACGTTGATTTACTTTCTTCTGATCGCTGCGGCTTCCGCCCAGACCCGATTCGACCTGCTGCTCAAGGGCGGACACGTTATCGACGCGAAGAATCACATCTCGGCGGTGATGGACGTGGCTATCGCCCAAGGAAAAATAGCGGCGGTCGCTGCAAGCATTCCGGCCTCAGAGGCTCGCCGGACCGTGGATGTATCGGGGTTCTATGTCACGCCTGGACTGGTCGATATTCATGAACACGTTTTTTCGTCCAGCGTGAACCGCGAATATCTGGGGGAGTTTGGCGTACGGGCCGATGAACTCTCGTTTCGCAGTGGAGTGACGACGATCGTGGACGCGGGTTCGTCGGGGTGGCGCAACTTTGGAGAATTCCGCGATCAAATTATCAACCGGTCGAAAACCCGCGTGTTCGCATTTTTGAACATCGTTGGCAGCGGGATGGGGGGACGTCCGGACGTAGAGCAGAACATCAAAGACATGGACCCGGTAAGCACTGCGGAAGTAGCGAAACGGAACCACGACGTGGTGGTGGGCATTAAGGTGGCTCATTATGCCGGACCGGAATGGATCGAAGTCGATCGCGGGGTGGAAGCGGGCAAGCTGGCTCATATTCCGGTAATGGTGGATTTTGGGAATTTTCGGCCGGAGCGTCCTTTCCAGGATCTCGTACTGAAGCATTTGCGGCCCGGCGACATATACACACACACGTATATCAGGTCCGTGCCGATGCTGGACCCGCAAGGTCACGTGCTTCCCTACCTCTTTGAAGCGAGGAAGAGGGGAATCATTTTCGACGTCGGACACGGGGGCGGCAGTTTTTCCTGGAAGCAGGTGATTCCCGCCGTTAAGCAAGGTTTTCTTCCGGATTCGATTTCGACCGATTTGCACGTGACCAGCATGAATTCCGGGATGAAGGACATGACCAACCTGATGTCGAAGTTCCTGAACATCGGGATGTCGTTGGACCAAGTCATTCAATGCTCGACCTGGAATCCGGCGCGCGAGATTCATCATGAGGAATTGGGAAATCTGTCGGTGGGCGCTACAGCCGATGTGACAGTCCTTCGGGTGTTGACGGGAAGCTTCGGCTTTGTGGATTCGGCCGGCTTGCGGGTGAAGGGTAACCGCAAGTTGGAAACGGAATTGACAATCCATGACGGAACGGTCGCGTGGGATCTGAACGGGATCACCAACGACGAGTATAAGCCGTAACCGACGACGGGTGGTCGTTCGCTCCGTGCTCTGATTGCCTGTAACTCTCGCCCCCCGCCAACGCAGGCCAAAGGCCTACTCCACTAGGCTTATGCACCCCGAAGCTCCGCCAGCCACGAGAATCCGAGCCCCGTTCGGGCTCTCGATACACAACTACAACGCGAAAATCGGCGATAAAGCCAGCTTTGCGCTATTGGCTGCTAAGTGACAGATTAGATTGCATCATTTACGTAAATTCGACGTGTACTCTTGGTGTATTCACTAGACACACCGGAGGATGATGCGCTCCACTGAGCTAACACCCCCAAGTAAAACGGGATTCTCGGAAGCACCCGTGTCTGGTTGTCTTCTTTCACTTTCTTAGAGCTAACAGGGAGCTACAAATGAGATACGTTACTTTTTGCTTGCTACTTTTGAACTCTCTTGCGCTTCATGCGCAGGAAGTAACCGCCGGTATTTACGGAAAGGTCGAGGATAGTAGTTCCGCGATTATCGCGAGCGCTACTGTAACTCTGAAAAATCTTGAAACCGGCCGAACATACGAAAAGATTACAGACTCCGCCGGAAACTACGTCTTAACATTGATACCCCTCGGCAATTACGAGGCGACTGCCGTATCGGCAGGTTTCAAGAAGGAAACGATCACCGGCTTGACCCTCAACGTCAACGAACACCGGCGTCTCGACTTTAAACTGCAGGTAGGACAAGTCGCGGATTCGGTGAATGTCAGCGCCGACGCCGCCATGGTCGACACCGCCAACGGGACGACCGACTCGGTGATCGCCGAGAAGACTATCCAGAGCCTTCCATCAACCGCTCGCGCAGTGGCGCCGTTTGCGCTACTGATGCCTGGAGCCATCACATCGGCGGCCGGAACTGTCAGCGCATCCGCCAACTATACATCTGTAGACGGCATCCGTCCAACGCACAATGCCTGGACGCTCGATGGCGGTTACGACATCGATACCGGCGGAAACTGGAGCATTTTCCTGCCGCCCAATATGGAGATCATCGCGGAAGTGAATGCCATCCGGCAAAACTACAGTGCTGAGTTTGGCACCGGCGGGGGCAGCCAGTTCAACATGATCAGCAAGAGCGGCACCAACGACATTCACGGGTCGGCCTACGAGTTCCTACAGAATAACGATTTAGAGGCTCGCCAGTACTTCCAGCCGACGGTTCCGGTCCTCAAGTATAACGACTTCGGGTTCACCATCGGCGGCCCAGCCTACATTCCCAAGGTTTATAACGGAAAGAACAAGACCTTCTTCTTTGCGAATATTGACTGGACCTGGCAAGGCACTGCGACCCAATTTCTGCAAATCGTACCGACGCTGGCACAACGCGCCGGCAACTATAACGGGACGGGGATCACGCTGAAGGATCCGGTGACGGGCGCACCCTTCCCGGGTGATGTTATCCCGTCCTCGCGCATCGATCCCAACGCCGCATTGTATGCCGGGCTCTTTCCAACGCCCAATTTCACCAACTCCATCGGCGACAACTGGGAGGCCAATCAGCCGGGCACCAACCACCATCATCAGTACACGCTTCGCGGCGACCACAATTTTACAGACAAATATCGCATTTCGGCCCGCTGGACGGCTGACCTGGTCAACAATAATTACGGCACCGCCTCCGGTTTCAGTTTTCTCCGGGAAGACGACATCAATACCGCTAGCCACCTGACGGTCGACCAGGCATCCACGTTCCGGCCCAACTTGATCAACGATTTCAACCTGGTGCGCATCGGCAACCGTCTGATCGACAACCGCGGGGAACTTAGCCCGGCGGCGACTGGCATTAACATCCCCGAACTGTTCCCAATCAATGCGAGCACCTATCCTCTAGCCCAGTTGGCGCTTTCGAGCGTTCCCCAGAGGATACCTGGAATCTCACTTACCAACTACGCCAGCATCGCTCCGGGGACACCTTGGGCGAACTACGAGAGGATCTACGATATCAAAGACAATCTGGTCTGGATCAAGGGTGCTCATACGGTTAAGGCGGGTTTCGACTACACGCATGAAGAAAAGTCCGAGCCGACCGTTACGGACGTCTGGGGTATCTTCACGTTCAACGGGTCGCAGACGGGAGACTCTTTCGCTGACATGCTGCTGGGCAAAGCGGCTTCGTTCACGGAATCGAACACGGTGGCCTATAACGACAATTTGAGAGAATCCTATGAAGCCTATATCGACGATTCGTGGAAGGTGATTCCCCGGCTTACGGTTGATTTCGGAGTACGCTACTCCTTATTCCCACCCGCCCATGAGGCCGACAACAAATACCGTGTGTTCGATCCCGCCGCTTACAATCCGGCGACGGCGGTGACCGTTAATTCGTCGGGACAAATCGTTGCCGGCAGCGGCAACACCATGGATGGACTGGTGAACCCGGCGGGACTCTGGAAATACTCGAATCATGATTTCGCTCCCCGGTTAAGCTTCGCCTACGATCCGAAAGGCGATGGTAAGACGGCGATTCGCGGGGGCGCCGGCATCTTCTATAGTCGCGAGATTCTGGGCGCCTTCATTCTGATGTCGGGGAATCCGCCATTCCAGCAACAGGCCCTCCTCTACAACACGCCGCTGAGCAATCCGGGTCAGGGTACGACAGCTGCCGCATCGCCGGCGACTTTGGGCTCGAACGACCTCAACCAGCTCACGCCTTACACGGTGCAGTACAACTTCAACATCCAGCACACGCTGAGCAGCAACCTGATCATGGAGATTGGTTATTCCGGATACGCGCGCCATCCACATGATGCGGACGGTCGATATCAACCAACCGCTGCCTCAGGTGGGAATTGCACAAGGGATCCTGAGCGCGAACGCTTACCGTCCGTATGCCGGCTACGGTATCATCCAGGACCGTCAGCAGAGCTACTCCTCGAAATATAATGGCTTGCAGACTTCCATGACGCGGCGGTTCTCGCATGGATTTATGTTCAAGCTGAACTACACCTGGTCGAAGGCGCTCGATGACACCGATTGCTGTTCGGGAACATCTACAATCCCATTCCGAATAGCTACAACGGCAAGAATGAATGGGGCCGCACCAGTTTCGATGCCGAGCAGGCCTTTATCGGCGACGCGGTATGGGCAATTCCTTTCTTCGCCGGACGCAAGGATTTCGTCGGAAAGACTCTCGCCGGCTGGCAGTTGTCGGCAATTACAACTCTACAATCGGGCCTTCCTACCGATCCGCTGATCGGCTCGGACAGGGCTGGCGTCGGGACCGCGCAGGGTCAGCGTCCGCAGGTTACCTGCAACCCAAACCTGGGCTTTGGGAACACGTCCGTCGGCGAATGGTTCAATCCGACATGCTTTACCCTGCCGGCGCTCGGAACGTTCGCCAATACGGGACGGAACATTCTGCAAGCACCGGGTCTCAACAACACGGACATGTCCCTGCACAAGAACTTCAAGTTATATGAACGGATGAACCTGGAGTTCCGAGCCGACGCGTTCAATCCTTTCAACCACACGGAGTTCAATGCGATCGGGAAGACGATTACGACTCCCAGCCAATTCGGCAAGGTCATCAGTGCCAAGAATGCCCGTAATATGATGCTCGGCTTACGGCTTTCGTGGTAAGCGCGACCGCCTCGGTTTTCGACGCGAGATTCCCGGCCGCATGGCGGCTCCGCCCGCAGCAGGGGCCGGGAATCGAACTATCGCGTCCCAGACAAACTAGGGGCTCGGGGTCGTGGGCCGCCCGATGGCCGGCGGTCCATGGAACCGAGCCGGCCGGATGTTCGTCAACCAAACGATCAGAGCCGGGTATCAATACCCGGCTTCCCTTCTCTAAACAATCATTCCTATGCGCAATCTATTCCTGTTCTTCTCCTCGCTGGTGCTCTTCGGCGCAGCACTTTTCTTAGTTGGTGCGACGAATCCAAGCCCAATCCATTATGTAGGGAAAACGAAGTATCTTAATAACGCGCGCGCGGTCGTATCTCATACGATTGACGATTCGACGAAATATGTAACGCAGTGCATCGATGCGATGGACAAGTATGACATCAAGGCCACCATTTTCGTCAGCACCGAGCAGGATCCCGCGCCTGAGGACCGGTTTCTGACGCAATTGCAAGTGCGGGAGCTATGGCCGAGACTGCGACAGGCGATAGACAACGGCCACGAGATTGGCTCGCACTCACGACAGCATCCATGCAAGCGGCCCGATACGGAGGCGTGGTGCTCCGCGACCTATGACGACTATGAAGTCATCGGGTCGAGGGACGATATTCTCCGTCTCACACAGCAGCCTTATGTCTGGACCTGGTGCTATCCGTGCGGCCACTGCGCGAATTACGACGTGATCCAAAAGAAGATCGCGGCGGCGGGTTACATTGTGGCGCGGAACTATCCCGATGAGCCTCACGACGGCCATATCCGGCCCGATCTGCAGACATGGGATACAAACCCGATGAACGCGGCTTACACACAAGTGGTACAGAAGCGCGGCGGAGCGGCTAAAAGCGAGATCATTGATGTTGCGAACCTTAACGCCAAGTTCGACGAGATCTATCAACGCGGCGGTATCTACAACTTCATGTCGCATCCACAGTGGCTGGATTACGGAGCGGACGGCTTCTATGAGAGGCACCTGGCGCATATCGCGCGGCGAAACGATATCTGGTACGTGCCGATGGGCCCGCTCTACGCCTATCACACGATTTACGAGAAGACCGAAGTTCGCACGTTGAAAGCGGAAAAGGCGAAGGCTCGTTTCGAAGTCGCGAATCAACTGGACCCTAAGATATACAGCGGTAGCATTACGCTCGACTTTATCGCGCCCGCCGAAACTACGGTCCTTTCAAATGGCAAGAAGCTGGCCGCGCAGTCCGGTTCGGTGAACGACCGCTGGGATCGCGAGTATCTCCGACGAGATGGCGAGCACCTCTATGTCACGGTAAGGTCAAGGACGACCCTGGAGTTCCAATGAGACTCACGATTATATTGCTATTCTTCTTTCACGTTGCGGCGAACGCCGCTGATGCGGTCGGCGCCTGGACACTCGGGTATACCACGCCGAATGGGATGAAGCGGGAGTCCAAACTCGATTTAAAGGTGGAAGGTGACACGCTGACGGGCAGCCTGTCGAGCGATCGCGGCACCGCAAAGATAGACAGCGGCAAGATCAGCGGGAACGAGATTGCGTTCGACTTGATTCGGAAGAGTAACAATGACGAGATCACTGTCCACTTCAAGGGCAGGATTGAGGGGAACACGATGAAGCTGACGATGCAGTACGGGACGCGAGAGCCCGTTGCGGTGACGGGTAAGAAAGGCTCATAGCGGTGGGTTCTCGTTTACGTTTGATTTGCCTCGCACTTAGCGCAGGCGTCGTTGGCGCGCAGGATTTCAGTCATCTGCAGGTGGTACAGATCGCGACCGGATTTGCGGGCGGCGAGGGTCCGGTTTGGTCGCGCGAAGGTTTCCTGCTGTTCAGCGACTATGAAGCCAGCAGGATTTACAAGTACATCCCGGGTAAGAGTCCAGAGGTTTATCGAGACGCCTCGAACGGCGCCAACGGGAATGCGATGGACCGGCAGGGGCGGCTCTATACCTGCGAATATAAGTCGCGGCGAGTGACGCGAACGGACCGCCAAGGCAGAATTGTCGTCCTGGCCGATAAGTTCGAAGGCAAGCGATTCAATGCGCCGAACGACATTGTGGTGCGGCGCGATGGACAGGTCTATTTCAGTGATCCTCTTTACACGCCGCTCGAGCATCGAGAGCTCGATTTTTATGGGGTGTACCATATCACGCCGGCGGGCGATCTGGAGGCGATCGCCAGGTGGAAAACGCGTCCTAATGGAGTGACGTTGTCGCCCGATGGCAAGATTTTGTATGTAGCGGACACGGAAGAGAAGAGCATTCACGCTTTTGATCTTGATCGCCAGGGACGCGCGTCGAATGATCGTATCGCTATCTCCAATCTGGAAGGTGGAGCGGATGGAATCCGTACGGACCGGAAGGGCAACCTATACCTGGCGACTCACGGTGTGGCAATCTATTCGCCGGACGGTAAGCTGCTAGGCAAGATTCATCCGCCGGTCAATCCGCGAAATCTCGCGTTTGGCGATAAGGATTTCAAGACCTTATACATGATAGGCAATGCGCTGTTTAGCGTACGGCTGGATGTCGCCGGTTCGGTGCAGTATTAGTGGCCGAAACGGTTGACGAGCTACCGACCGGCAGAATGCGCGCGGTAGGCGACAACCTTCACGTCGCGGGGAATGCCGGCGACGACCTGGGCCTCGAGTAGGATTTCGATGGTGTCAGCCGGACCTTTCGCATTCCGCACGATATTCTGAAGGTCCGCCGGAAGGTCGTCGCGAACGACGGTGTCGCCAGCAGCTTCGGTTCCTTGCATCGCGGTTCCCGCGAGAAGCAATACATTACCGGAATTCTTCAGATTGGGCAACAGCGCGACGACGGCGTAGTCGACGGAAATGGGTCCCTGGTTCTGCGATTCAGCGGAGCTGGGCGAGTAGGTTGCCTGTTCACCCCTTTGCGGCACCTTGTTACGAATCAGGACGTTCCCCGTGTCGACGTTGATTTCGAATACGAAGTTTAGCTGACTTTCGAA
This sequence comes from Terriglobia bacterium, assembly GCA_963777595.1. Classification (GTDB taxonomy): domain Bacteria; phylum Acidobacteriota; class Terriglobia; order Bryobacterales; family Bryobacteraceae; genus CAVVFX01. The sequence goes on along the minus strand of CAVZRE010000056.1, from coordinate 8,872 downwards.
CAAAGCATACCAGGGGTTGGCGAGCGGGCCGCCGAGAAGGACAAAACCGCCGGTCTCAAAATCGCGAACATTCAAATGGCGGGGATGACGGATCACGGCCTTGGCCTGGTAGTCATGTCCGAGTTGCAGGAGGCGGTTGGCCGCGCCTACATCGCCGTAGGTGGTGTAGGAGCGAACGCAGTCACGCTCCAGAATTTTTTCGAGATCGGGACTGGCAGACTGTGGAATCACCCCGCGGGGATAATCGCCTTTTAAATAACTTTCGAGAGAGATTTTGTGGTGCAGGAATTCCTGCAGGACCACGAGGCCGGCGTCACTCATGACGATTTTCGCGGTATCCCCAGGCAGAAAAACCCGAGAGAGAAGCGGGTTGCCGATCGCAGACTTGTTGACTTTAGCGGACACGGGCGAACCTTGAATCCGCAAAATCAGAGCCACGACTAGCGCCAGCAGTGTCAGCAGGGCCAATCCGAGAGCCGCGAACTTCATGAGGCGGGAGGCTTGAGCTGGTGGAGTAACCGCCGGCTGAATTTCGATCTGCTGCACCGGCACCACGCGCGGACCGAAATATGGCACATAGGTGCCCCGCGGAATGGTGACGATGAGGTTTTCCTCTTTCCCCTCCGTCTCGAAATACTGGTCCAACTTAGCGCGAAGATGCCGGGCCTGAACGCGGACAATATTGTCCTCGTGGGGGTCGAAGCCACTCTTACGGCCAAGAACGGCGCACGCGATCTCGCACTCGTTGATGTCGGAATGACGGCCGGTCAAGGCGCGGTTCGCAACGAACAAGAGGAAACCCCGCAGTTGGGGGGCGCGCGCGAACAACGGGCTGCCGACGACTCTCTGAATGAGCGTCCATCGCTCATCATCAAGAGGTATTGTTTCCGGGGGCTGAAAGCTGGCTAAATTCAGATTAAAGCTAGTATACTCGATGCGGACGACGGAAAGGAAGTGCCCCCTGCGAGTGGGGTTCGGGATTTTGGAAAGGTTAAATTTACGTAAATCGATGGTGTTTTCACTTGACCGTCAACAGCTTGCAATGCACTAGATCAATGAGGGTGAAGAAGGGAAGTTGATGAAATCAGCCCGGATATCGCGTAGGACGTTTATTGAGGGAATCGGTGCGGGGGCGACATTGAAGGCATTCGCTCGCCCGAAGATGGCCGCCAAGTCGCCGGGCGATCAGGTGGTAATGGGATTCATCGGCGTCGGGGGCCAGGGCACTGGGCGCTTGAAGGAATTCATGAAGCAGAGCGACGTCCGCGTGGCGGCGATCTGTGATGTGGACAAAAGGCATCTGGACCGAGCTATCGCTCTGGTCGAAAAAGAGAAGGGTTACAAGCCGCTGGCGTTTAGCGATTTTCGGCGATTGCTCGAACTCAAGGAGATCGACGCCACCACCGTTGTGACGCCGGACCATTGGCACGCCATCCCCACGGTAACGGCGTTCGAGGCGGGCAAGGACGTATTTGTGGAGAAGCCGCTCAGCTACAGCGTGGGCGAAGGGCGCGCGATGGCCGATGCGTCGCTCAACTATAAGCGCGTAAGCCAGATGGGGAACCACATTCACAACACAACCGGCAATTACCGCCGCGTCGTGGAGATGGTGCAGTCGGGAAAACTCGGCAAAATCACGCGAGTGCATCTCTGGAAGACGTCGCCGACGGAGAACTTTACGACGGATGAACCGCCTACGATACCGCCGGGATTCGACTACGATTTCTGGCAGGGGCCTGCGCCGAAACGTCCTTATGAGCCGCTGCGGTCCCATTTCAATTACCGGCAGTTTTGGGATTACTCGGGCGGGACATTCATCGACTTCTGGTGTCATATCTCGGACGTGGCGTTCTGGGCGATGAACCTGAAGGCGCCGACGCATATTTCGGCGGAGGGCGGAAGGTTCTTCCTCACCGATACGACCGAAACGCCGGACACGCTGGAAGCGATTCTGGAATTCCCCAATCTGCTTTATATTTTCAGTTTTCGGCCGACGCCCCTGCCGGGCTTTGAGCACATGGGGCATATCGGCTGTCTGTTCGAGGGGACGGAAGCATCGCTCGTCACCAACTATTCGAAGAACGAAGTCTGGGTGGGCGGCAAACGGGTAGACGACTTTCCACGCCCCCCGCAGACCATCCCCGACTCGCCCGGACATCTGCGCGAATTTCTCGACGCGATCAAGTCGCGCAACCTGGAGACGACGTGTAACCTTCGCTACGGGCATCATCTTTCAAAATGCGGGCTGCTGGCGAACATTGCATTTCGCACCGGCCGGCGAATCCATTGGGACGATGAGCGGGAGCGAATTCTGGCCGACAACGATGCCAACCGGTATTTGATGCGGCATTTCCGCAAGCCTTGGAATCTGAAGACGCAGCACCATCCGGCGGCCGCGCCGGAACACCCGCAGATCACATAAGGTGGGTTTCACCATATGAACAGACGCAATTTTCTGAGCGCCACATCGGCCTTTCCACTGTTCCTACAGGCGCAGGCGGAGGATGGTTTTAGCAGTTTATTCGACGGCAAGAGCCTGAAGGGCTGGACGATTCAGGAGGGACCTGAAACGGCTTTCTATGTGGACGACGGCGCGATCGTGGTTCACGAGTCCTGCGGCTTCCCCACGTGGCTGCGTTCGGCGAAGCAGTACGAGAATTTCGACTTTCGGGGCGAATTCTACATTAAGGGCTGGATGGACTCGGGCATCTACTTCCACGCGCCCGAGCACGGACGGCCGATGTGGAACGGAATGCAGATCCACGTTTTCCAACAGCAGGACGAGGCGCCGATGCCCCAGTCGATGGGAGCTATCTTTCCGATCGTTGCGCCGCGGAAGATCAACGTCAAGAATAAGGGCGAGTGGAACAGTTTCCGCATCCTGATGGACTGGCCGCGGCTGCGCGTGTGGACGAACGACGAGATGATCCACGATCTAGACGTCTCGACCGTGCCCGAGTTGCGCCACCGGTTTCGGAGCGGCTATCTGGGCTTCGAATCGCTGTCCTATCCGAACCGGTTTCGCAATCTGCGCATCCGGGAACTGCCTGGGACCGATCGCTGGCAGACGCTGTATAGCGGTCCCGAGGATTTGGGTGGCTGGTACATTTCGGAAGGCAAGCCCAAGTTTCAGACGCTGGGCGAAGTGATTCACGCCGACGGGGCCGGGCACCTGGCGACGAAAGAGAAATTCCGTGATTTCGAACTTCAGCTCTACGTGCGGCACATCAAGCACCACAATAGCGGAATCCTGTTTCGCACCAGCGGCCAGGGGCTCAGCGGCCGTCACTACGAAGTCCAACTGCACGACGTCGAAGGCGCGCACTATCCCACCGGATCGCTTTATAGTTTCAAGCGGTCGGTGTACCCGAAGATCGAGCCAGAGGTCTGGTTTCCTTTTCAGCTCGTAGTGCATGGGAAGAACTGCCTGGTGCGGATCAATGGCGATACGGTGCTCGAATATGACCAGCTGGAAAACCTGGAGGAAGGCAACATTGAGTTGCAGGCCCATGCTCCAGGCATGTGGACGGAGTTTAAAGATATCCGCGTGAAACGGCTAGAAAATTAGATTCGTGATCGCCTAGATGCAGGCCAAAGGCCTGCTCTACATCACTTCGCGTAAACGACGTACGGGATAAAGCCCTTCACCTTGGCTTTCAGCTTGTACATCGACTCCCGTCCACAAAAATAGAGAGTGGAGAAGTCGGCGTCTCCCCATGCGAAGTTGGCGGCACTTTCAATCAGGGCAATGGTTCCGAGGTGGTTGCCATCGGGATCGAAGACCCAGACTCCGTCCGGGCCGGTGACCCAGAGGTTGCCTTTGACGTCTACTTTCATGCCATCGGGACCGCCTTTTCCCGCAGGCTCGGTAGCGAACAGTCTCCCATTTTTCATCTGACCACCGACGAAATCGTAGACGTGAATCTCGCGGGCGTGGGAATCATTTACATACAGACGTTTACCGTCCGGTGAAAATGCCAGGCCGTTGGGCTGGTTCATATCGGTCGCAAGCAATTTGAGATTCCCTGCATCGTCCATGCGGAAGATTCCCTGATAGGGAAGTTCCTGCTTCTCGCCTTTTACCAAGTCGTAAGTTGGATCCGGTGAAGTACAGCGCGCCATCCGCGCCCAGTACGACATCGTTGGGGCTGTTCAACTTTTTCCCCTCGTATTTGTCGGCAAGAACCTGATATTTGCCATCGGGCGCGAGCACGATCATCGCGCGCAAGACGCTCGCAGTTTCGATCAGCCGGTGTTTCTGGTCGAATGTCGCGCCATCGGGATCGCCGATGCTCACGACAGTTTCCACCTTGCCATCCGGATAGACGCGGACTACCCGGTTCTGATCCTCCTCGCTCACGTAGAGGAAGCCGCCCTTTTCATCCCAGACGGGACCCTCGGTGAAACTAAAGCCGCTAGCGACCTTTTCCAAGGAAGCGCTGCGATCGATCAGTTCCCAGAACTTGGGCGACTCGGCTCGCAACTCAAAATCGCGCGGCGCAACCGGCTTGCGAGCGGATGGCGTTTGCGCCGGCGCGATAGCGATTGCCGCCAATACCAATAAACCCGTGCAGATTCGCATTTCGATGATAGGGCGTTGCAGATGGGTTCTCCTTAAGGCACAGCGAATGTCAAAATTGTCGGCCCTACCGCGATGGCAATATACTGCTTTCCATCCAGCATGTAGGTCATGGGCGAGGCCTTACAGCGCTGGCTGGTGTTGAAATGCCACAACGGTTTTCCGGACTTGGCGTCGACCGCAACAAAAGCTCCAGTGCTGTCGGCGTAGAACACGAGCCCTCCCGCAGTCGCCATGACACCGCTGATCGAGGACCCCTCGCCGAACTCCGGCAGTTCCCACGCGAGCTTCCCCGTCTGCAGATCGAGCGCCCGCAGAAACTGGCGCGAGGTGTCTCCGGGAGACCGCCGCGTTCCGCCGCCGTAGAACGACTCGCCAGCCTGCCACGACTCATCGTTCTTCGTATACACCGCACACGACTCGGTGGCCATTACATAAAAGAGTCCCGTCCCCGGATGGTATGCGGTAGAGGGCCAGTTCGCGGCACCCCACACCGAGGGGCAGACCCTGGCTCCTTCGGTGGTCGGCTGACTATCCGGCAGCGGCACCGGCCGCCCGTCGGGACCAATGCCTTTCGCCCAGGTCAACTTCTGCACGAATGGCTCGGCCATAAGGACTTTCCCTGTGAGCCGGTCGAGCACGTAAAAGAATCCGTTGCGATTGGCTTGAACGAGCAACTTGCGGTCTTGCCCGTGGAACTTGGCATCGACGAGCATCGGCGTCTCGTTCGCGTCCCAGTCATGCACTTCATGAGGACTGAATTGGTAATACCATCGCAGCTTCCCCGTGTTCGGATCGATGGCCAGGATGGAAGACGAATAGAGATTGTCGCCTTTCCGTTTATCGCCATTGTAATCGGGGCAGGGATTGCCGGTAGGCCAATAAAGAAGGTTCGCGTCCGGATCATAGGTCCCGGTGAGCCAGGTTGCCGCGCATCCGTGCTCGAGGGCTTTGGGCGACTCCCACGTTTCGGAACCCGGCTCGCCCGGAGAAGGAACGGTCCAGAAGCGCCAGACGCGCTCGCCTGTCGACGCCTTATACGCGTCGAGGAACCCGCGAATTCCTTCGTCTCCTCCGGAGACGCCGGTAATCACGAGGTCGTTGACCACAAGCGGCGCACTGGTGGTTCCATAGTTGCGCTTGGAGTCGGCCATCTCGACGTCCCATAGAAGCTGCCCGGTTGAACGATGCAGCGCGATTAAATGCGCGTTATCGGTGCCCAGAAACACGCGGTCGCCGAGGATGGCTGCGCCGCGATTGATGCCGCCTCCCGCGTCGCCCGCGAGGCCTTGGGAACGGGGACGGCCATAATGCCAGATCTCGCGCCCGGTGCGCGCGTCGAGGGCATACACCTCATTGACGGAGGTTACGTACATCACGCCATCGACCATAACGGGTGTGCCTTCGAGACCAGACCAAGAGGGAACGCCGCGTTTGTGTTCGTCCCCACCACCGGGAGCACCGAGCGTGAACATCCATTTGGGAGCGAGGGTCGAGATATTGCGGGTATTGATCTGACTGAGCGAACTGAAGCGGTTGCCGCTCTCATTGCCGTGATAAGTGGGCCAGGCGCCAGTTTTCGGATGAGCCACATCGGCAAACGGAATTCCCTCCCCCATCTCATCTGCTCCGGCCATGGTAGACGGAGAGTTGGGGTCGACGATGAGGCGGGAAAGGTAAGCGAGCAAGTTTAGTTTTTCGGTCGCGGTCGCCTGCAGTTTTGGCATGAGCGATTTTTCGGGCGTCATTGCGGCGAGTTTATCTTTAGCGATCAGATAGACCTTCCCGTCCACACCCAGCAGTTGTAAGTCGAAGGCACTTTCGTTCTTGGTCAAGCCTCGAATCACCTGGCCATTAACGAGGCGCACGGTGACGGCCCGATAAGCGGCCGTTTCACCGCGCGACCGTCCGCCGCTTGCGGGATGGGCGCTACCGGGATCGACGAGTGCCTGTTCAATCTGGCCCAGCCTCCGCTCGCGTCCGACATTAGAAAGATCGGGACCCAGAACTCCCCCGCGCCCATGGACCATGTGGCAACTGGCGCAATTCCCTTTGCCGAGAAAAAAGCGTTCGCCAGCCACCGGATCGCCGGGCACCTTCCCGTTCGCCGCGCCATCTGCAGCGGGTGTCTTCAATGACATCAAGTAAGCCGCGATCAATCCCGCCTGATCAGCCGGAATTTGGAAAGCCGGCATGCCGGCGTCAGGGATTCCTTTCAGAATGATTTCGCTTATGGCAACAGTCGAGACGCCGCGTGGCCGCCGAAGGTCGATGATATTGGGGCCATGTCCGCCGCCGGTCCCATCCTCTCCATGGCAACCAACGCAGTGCGCGAGATACGCCCGGCGTCCTGGATCGGGAGTTTGGGCTCTAGCAGAAATAAGAAATGCAATTGAAAGTGCGAGGATAGACTTTCGCATCATGATTCGAACGGCCCAGTGCAAAATGTCAGATTCCACTGGACCTTATCCAGAAACTCTCGGTCCACTTCCCGCCGGCAGGTACGGTCTGCAGCTCTGAATACTTGCCTTTCTGCGCCAGGTTGACTCCGCTGATGATGGCTGCCAACGGCTCAAAACAGATGAACTCCCGAGACTCTCCGGGCGGCGGAGTTGGCAACCAGATAGTGGCGACGCGATACTTGGGCCCGAATAAAGTCTCGACCGTCTTACCGCCAGCTTCGATCGAAAAGTGTGCGCGGCCGTCGGCATCCCGCTCGAGGTCAGTAAAGCCATCGTCCAGGTGTTGGCCGCGGAGTGGAAACGGATTCGGTATATCGAGAGGGCGCATTTCGCCGGTCGGAATCTGGTGCTCGTCGGCTATGACATGCACGCGAGCGGAAAGATGCGCGACCCACTCTTCTCGCGGAATGTCGGGAATGCGGTAGAAAGAATGAAAACCGATCGCAACCGGCATCGCCTCGGTGCTCAGATTGGTGATCGTAGTCTTCACTTCGAGGACGCCGGCGGCGAGACTGTAAGTCATCTCATACTCATGCGCGAACGGCCACTGGGCCATGAGTTCGGGATATCGCCAGAATTCGAGCTTACTCGATACATGCGCGGAATGGGAATTCGCGCCAACCTCCGTCACTTGCCACAGAGGCGAATTAGTGAGGAGGCCATGAATCGGCCTCTCACCATGGACGTTGCCCAAGCTCATATTGAAGCTGTACCTCTTACCGTTGGCATAAAAGGCCTGCTCGTCCAGCAGGTCGGCCCAAGGAGCGAGGAACGGAACTCCGCCGAGTTTCGGCTTGGCTTGATAGGCGGGGATGTCTTCATACGGGAAGTACAGAATGTTCTTCCCGTGAACCTTCATTTCATAGGCTCGATTGCCGGCGGAGGGGAGAATCGAAACTTCAACGCCGTGCGAAGCGTCACGCAGGCGAACGATTGCGATACCGTGGTCGGAAGACTTTTCGGCAGTATAGTTTTTGGCAACAGAGTTTGTCGAAAGCAACAGCCAGCACAGTCCAACCGTAAGAACGGCATTCGTATTCAGTCTCAGTTTTGCACCCTCCGCGGAATGTAGTGAGCGCGCCCGGGTCCGATGATCCTAGCGTTGCGCCGCGCCGCCCCGACCCATGATCGGCCACACATCGACGACTTTATCGCCCTGGGTGATGTAGTAGCGATCGAACACATTCGTGCTCTGATCGAGGTTGGTGCAATAGATTTCGATCCGATCGCCGAGTTTTGGCGCCTGCTCGCCATCCTTCCACTTCAATGCGCCGTATTCCGCGCCCTGAACGCCAACCTGGAGCCAAGGCATACCCTTGACTTCGTCGGTCGATTTGGCAAGCGCCTTATTGCCGTAATCGGTGGTGATGACGTTTGGATGGTGCTGACTGTCGACTGTCGACAAGACGGTCAACGCGGGTTGCCAGTCTGTGTAGCGTTTCATGTTGCCGTCTTTACCGCCGACGATAAAGTATTCGGTGTCCATGAAAACGTAAGTTCCGGATTCGAGTTCCGTCAGGCCGGTCTCATGGTCGATGTTATAGGTCCCGGTTGAGCCGCCGCTCATGATATTGACCGGCAATCCGGCCTTCTTGGCCAGATCGCGGCTCTCGCGGACTCCCGCCAGCACGTCCATCGACCTCTTCTTGACGAGCTTCGAAGCCCTTGGTGTGCGCAGCGCCTCCGGAGTAGGCCATGAAACCTTCGAATTGCATGCGCTTCGAGGAGGAGACTTTTTGTGCGAGCTCCAGTGCCGGTTTTCCGCCGTCGATACCCTGCCGCGCCATGCCAGCATACACGGACACAGCGACCTTCAACTTGGCATTATGCG
>CAVZRE010000055.1:0-16724 GCA_963777595.1 Terriglobia bacterium | reverse complement strand
GCATCCGGTTCTGCGCGATTACGGCCGGTACTTTATCGGGCCGGATATGGCCGATGGCTTCGCGCAGGGTCTGCTGGCGCTCGAGCGGAACTGGCGCGGACCGCTGCTCACCAATTCGAGCGTCGACAATACCCTGGACGTTTTTCAGGAACTGGAGCGAAAAGCGACGCCGCAGCAGAAGCTAAACTGGCGTTTTCAGGAAGCGCTCTATCGCGCTCATTACGACGCCTACATCCGGACACGTTTGCTTGATGAAACCGCGCGCGAACGAAGGGCGATGGAGCGTCTCGCGACTGCACGCTCTGTCGGCTCAATTGCCGCTATGGATGCAGCCGAAAAGGAACTGACGGTCGACCCCCTCGCTCGATCCGGCATCGCGCTCCGGATGCGGATATTCGAACTCGCCGAGGCGCTTTTCCAGAGCATCCATATGCAGTTGAGCGTGCCGCGCTATGCCGCCATTGCTCCGGGGCGCGGCGCCAATCTTGACCTGATCGACCAGCCGGTCACCGATGCGCCGTGGCTGACGATGCAGTTCGCCCGCATACGTCCTGCCGTTACGGAAGCCGGGCGACTCGCTGCCCTCGACCAGATTCAAACCTGGACCTATCCCGGCCCCGGTGGGTTCTATGACGATCTGGGCGATCCCGCGAATCGTCCACACCTCGACCCTGGAGTCGGCTTCGAGGACGATCCGGCATTTTTTCATACGCCTCGTACGGACTTCAATTCGAGCAACCGGACGCCGCTGCGCATCGCCTGGCACCGGCACATCGACGCTCTTTACGGCAACTCGCTGAAGCTCAACTACACGGGGTTGGACCCCCACGCGCATTATAAGGTCCGATACATTCAGCCGGGGGAATCGGTGCGCCGGCAGACGCGTCTGCTCGCTAACGGGAAACGGCAGATTCATCCCATGCAACCAGGCAAGTCGAACGAGGAGTCGACAGAGTTAGAAATTCCGCAGGATGAAACGGCGTCGGGCAAACTGACCTTGGAATGGCAGGCGAATCCGGAGGAAGCCGGCAATGGTCGATTTGTCCAGTTGTGCGAGGTGTGGCTGATCCGTGCGAATTAAAACGCTGACAGCCGTGACGGGCCGGAGGCGCTAAGATTGTCAGTTGTCCGGTAATTGACATGAAACTGGGAATCGATTTTGGCACCACACGCATTGTGGCTGCGGCTGCAGACCGTGGCAACTACCCTTTGGTCGGCTTCGAATCGCCGGATGGCCAGACGCGCGAGTGGTTCCCTCCGCTGGTTGCGATTCGTGGCGACGAACGCCGCTTCGGCTGGAGCGCTTGGGGAGTCCAGGGTGATCGCGGCTGGACGGTACTGCGTTCGCTCAAGCGACTGCTGAAACGTGCCGGCCCAACCACTAGGATCGACGTGGCCGGCGGTTCGTTTTCGGTGCTGGATCTCACCACTGAATTGCTCTCCGCGTTCCGTCAGCAACTGCGGCAAGCTTCGACTCTCTCGCTCGACCGGGGCGAGTCCTTCGACGTGATGGTAGGTGTGCCGGCCAATGCCAACAGCAACCAGCGATTTCTAACAGCGGAAGCTTTTCGCGCAGCAGGCTTTCATGTCTTGGGAATGCTTAACGAACCGTCGGCCGCAAGCGTGGAATTCGGCCATAGGGAGCGCGTTCAGCGCAAAGGGCAGTCGCGGCGATCCTTGTTGGTATATGACCTGGGCGGCGGCACGTTCGATGCCTCGCTGGTCGAAATGGAAGACGATACTCACAGCGTGGTAGCCAGTGCAGGCCTTGCGGATTTGGGCGGCGACGATTTCGATGAGATACTGGCTGCGTTCGCGATGGAGACGGCGGGCCGGGCACAGGAGCGTGAATTGCTCACCGATGCCGAAAATTTTCGCTTGTTGGAAGAGTGCCGCGAGCGCAAGGAGTCGCTGAATCCAAATACACGCCGCATTGTCGTCGACCTGGAGCGCGTTCGCGAAAGTTGGGGCGAAGTTTCGATTGCTGTAGCGCCGTACTATGAGCGATGCCGTCCGCTGGTGGAACATACTGCGGAAGCACTGCAGGAAATGCTCGCATCACATCCTAATCGTTCCGTCGAAACACTCTACGTGACCGGCGGTGGCTCCGAACTTCCGGCTGTCGCGCGAGTGCTTAAGGAGACGTTCGGCAGGGCGGTACGGCGGTCCGCTTACATGCGCTCCGCGACGGCGATTGGCTTGGCGATCAGCGCCGACGCCAGCACCGGCTACGTGCTGCGTGATCGCTTCGCGCGCCACTTCGGCGTCTGGCGCGAGTCCGATCACGGGCAGGGCGTTCTATTCGACCTGCTTTTCCCGCTTGGCCTGGAATTGCCGCGTCGTGGCGCCCCGCCGCTACGCGTGGTGCGTAGTTATCGTCCAGTCCACAACATTGGGCATTTTCGTTACGTGGAAGCTTCGCGCCTTGGCGAAGACGGAGAGCCATCCGGCGACCTCACCGTGTGGGATGACATCCAGTTTCCGTTCGACCCAACCCTCCACGGCGCGGGGGAACTTGGGCTGATCGATGTGCGCCGACAGGGGCAGGGCGCCGGCTGCGATGTGGAAGAGGAGTACCTGTGCGAGGCCAGCGGCATCGTGAAAGTGACGATCTGGAATCGCTCAGCAGGCTACCGGCGCGAGTATACTCTCGGGCGCTGGTCGGAATCGACTCCGCGAACTGATGAGCCGGTCGCCACAAGGAGCGGCTGGGGACAGAGGCATCGGTGAGTTCGAGGCTCGCCTGATTGAGCTGTCTAGCGTCTAGGCGTTGAGTGCGGTAGTCACGCGGTCTATTGCCTCATCCACTTCGGCCGTATTCTTATAGCCGATGGTCACCGCGTGAACGCCGGCGACTCCAAACGCAAAGTTGAGCGCCACCTGCCGGTCCTGGGCGCTCGTGAAAGAACCCTCGCCAACCAGTTTCATGCTGATGATACCGATGCCCTGGGATTTCACCTGCTTGACGTGCGATACCACTTCTTCAACATTTCCCGGGATCTTGACATCCGTCATCTCGGGAGTGTCCATATGGGAGCCCTGGTGATTCATGCGGATCATCGCGATGTCGAGCCAGCGGTTGCCGGGAAAGGCGCGCAAGGCCGGGAGGCCATGCACGGACGCGCCCTTCGACAGAATGATTTTTTTCTCCTTGGCTTCGGAGAATTCGTCCTGCAGGCGCTTGAGATCCTCAGGCCAGGTCGGTGTTCGAACGCAGTGCAGCAGAAGGATATCGAAATACTCGGAGTTCATCTGTTTACGGAAACGGTCGATCTTGGTCTGCGCATTTTCGGGACCCTTAGTGGTGTACTTGGTCATGATCATGTAGGAATCACGCGGAATTCCTTTGAGAGCGATGCCGAGCATCTCCGGCATCCCGGTATAACTTTCGGCCGTCTCAAAAAAACGCACTCCACGATCGTATGCGTGGCGCACCAGCCGCGTGAAGTCGTCCTGCCCTAGTTCGCGCTGCACTCGTCCGCTGAAAGTGCCGGTACCGAACGCGAGGCGCGTAACCTTCACGCCGGAATGCCCTAACGTCACAAGATCCGTGGCGCTCCTCTTGGCCGTCGCGCCGAGAAGCGGCCGACTGGCTGCAAGCGTGGATGCGGCCAAACCGGTTTTGAGAAAATCGCGGCGGCTGTGAAATGACATAGAGTTCGAACTCTCCTCAATGCGAAACTATCATAATTTGTCGATCGTTGCTCTGGTGGGCCCAAGTTGAGCCCAAAGTCCGTGTGCACCGCAAAAGGCGAGTATTCCGTACGCCGCCGGCTCAGGGAGAATCAATTCCCAAGACAAAACTCGCCGCCGTTTTGTCAACGCATCTCCTGCTCACCTTTACGCGCGGCTGCCCCACCACATCAGCGACTGGTGAAATCCGCACGTAGGTTTCTCACGACGCCCAAAATCTCAGAGTCGACGAGGGACCCCGGGACTGATTCCGCGAGAAGTTCCGCAATCAAGGAGCCTCGCGGCGTAGACGGCGTAGGTAGCCGGTTATCTCGCCGCCGGGATGAACGTCTTCGCCGCCCGTTGACTCAGGGTTCCAGGACCAGTTTCACGCGTCTTAAGATTTCGCGGAACGTCGGGTTCCGGTTCCGCAAGAAACTTTTCAAGGACGCGCAAAAACGACGAATCCGTTGGCTGGGATGACGATGCTGGCTGACGTTGGCAGGCCGTGCATCGGGGGACCGGACGCGGTGATGCCACCGCCATTCCCCGCGACGATAGGATTCACCCAGTTGTCGTAGACGTCGCTATTGAATACTTCGGCCCATGGGCCCGAACCCGGGAATCCCACGCTGTAGTTGTACCATGTGGTATCGGAAAGCGTGCCCACCACTACGACATCCTGACCTGTTCCGTCGAGCCAGCGCTGGAACGCAATGACACGATTCTGATCGCTGACATGGAATGGATTGACGTTGTCGCCGCGGAGCGCCGCGTAGTTCCAGCGCAGCCGGATAAGATCCTGAGTAAAACGCAAATGATTCACCATCGCGACGTCGGTTCCCGCGACCAGTCCCGCCCAATAGAGGAGATTAGAAGACTTCGGATCCCAACTCCACTGTTTATCTTCGAGAAACTCCTGACCCATGAAGATCTGTGGAATGCCAGGCGCCGTAAGCAGAATTCCGTTAGCGAACCTTGAACGGCTGCGCGCATACCAACTGCGCCGGTCAGCTGAATCGGCAAGATAGGGGATGCGCTGATCGCATCCTACTTTCACGATGTCGTGATTCTCGACGCACGGAACTGTCTGCCACGCATGTGCGTATCCGCTCGGATAAAGTGCGCCTGCGATGCTGTCGAAGTTAACCGCGGATTGCGCGCCAAACGATGCCGAAAGCACGGCCCCTCGAACGGCGCTGCGTAAACCATCATGCTGCAAGGTATCGAACCCTGCTCCTCCGCTGGCGACCGGAGTCACGATGGATTGCGGCGATTTTGGATAATTGCCGACTTCGCCCGGCCAGAACTCCGCATTTTGCAGGAGGCGCGGCTGGATAAACCGCAGCGTGCTGGTCAGATCGCAACAGAAGCTCCAGCCCGAATCGCAGTTCATCGAAATCAGGTCGCTGATTTCGTCGTAGCGGAAGCCGTCGGCGTGGAACTCGCCGATATAGTATTTGGCGTTATTAATGATGAACTGACGGACATCGTTATTCCAGAGAGCAAAGGATAAGCCGCCTGTGCCGCGGTCCTGCTCGGTGAAATAAAGACTGTCGTTTTGGTTTCCCACATCAGGAACGCGGTCGAAGTAGTAAAGGCACTGGTCGTCAGATTGCCCATTGGGGCTGAAGCCGCCGGCATGGTTATAGACCACGTCGAAAGCGACCGCGATTCCGTAGACGTGGCAGAGGTCCACCATCGCCTTCAATTGTGCGGCTCCGGACACGATATCATTCAAAGCGAGCGGCGACAGGCCCTTCGCCTGAAGAAGGCCGTTGATGGTCGTCAAATACTGCGCGAGCGCGGCCGGATCTGTAACCACGTATGGAAAATCAGGAGAAAAATAATCAGCGCCGTCGTAACCCAGCGAGGGATCTGTCTCGACTTCGTCTACCGGCAATGGCTGGAGCACATTGATGCCCAGCGCTACCAGATAGGGAATCTTGCCAATGATATCCAGAAAGGTGGACGCTATTCCAGGTTGCGTGATCGCATAGGTTCCAATATGAAGCTGATAAATAATCATATTGGTGTAGTCCGGCGTGACGAAGGAGGCGTCATGCCAGGGGTACGCTGTGCCGGCGCGAACGATACAACTGCACGTGGGAAATGGCGCATCATTAGCCAGTTGGCGCGCATAGGGATCCCGCTTGTAGCCGCTGGAACCCGTGCCGTTCACCCAGAAATGATACAAATCACCTTCTTGCGCCTGCGTCCAGAAGCCGCTCCAATAGCCGGTCCCGTCGTTCGACATGAGCAGTTCGTCGGTCTGTCCTGTCTGCGCTACGCCTCCAAAGGTTCCGTTCAGATAGACGGATGTTGCTCGCGGCGCCCAAACTCGAAAGGTTGTTCCGACTCCTGGAACCAGACTGGCTCCCATCGGCGTGGCGGACGAAATATTCTGTTGAGAGATCATGCTATTCCTCCTGAATTAAAATCGGCCCGGGGTGCTTAAGAGAATAACATACCGTTCCAATAGATAAAACTCTAAAAGGAACCAGATAAAACGTTGAATCAGGCGCTCTTCATCAGCGCTAGCAGGCTGGTTACCGTTCGCCAATTACGGCTGGTGCTGACGGTGGAAAGTTTGGAATCGAAGTACGCGTTGGTAAGCTTACTATCGGCGCTGCCATTCGGCAGGTGTAGATAAATTTCGCCGCCCCGAACCGCAAAGGCATCGGGCGAAGAGCGCGCCGGATCGAGCGTCTTGACTTTCGCGGCCTCCGGCGTATCGCCAAGGAACATCACGTGGAGTCTGTCCTCACTAACTCCGGATTTGAGAAATGGGTTATTGGGTATAACCGCGGCGAGTTGTTCTGCGGTCCGTATGATAAAAAGGCGGCCGGTGGCCGAACCGTTTCTCGATCTGCTCAGGAATGGCGATGCGGATCTGTTTCGTGACCTTGACCGGAGCATTGAAGAGCACGTTTCCGCTTTGGATGAAAGTCCGTACGCCTGTACAACCTGCCAGTACAAACATTTCCGCGAGCTCTTTCATGGGAAGCTTGTTCTTCCCTCCCACGTTGACTCCGCGCAACAGCGCCACATATTGGTACGGCATTCGGTAAACCTAGTGCGCCGGCGTCATCTCGACTGACACCAGAGTCAATCCATAACCTTTCGGGCTCTCCATCGTATGGGGTTTCAATGCCAGCGAGTATTCGCCGGCCTTATCGACCGTAACCGTGCCAATCCTCGAAACCACATAAGGCCAATAAGGATTCTGAGGATTGTCCAGCTTGCCATCATTTTTGACGGTTGCGTCTAATTTCTTGCCCGCGACTTCGACCGCAACCTGCTGGCCGCCCTCCCAGCCGTTGCCGTATTTCTGCTCCGACGTAATCAGCTTGACCTCGTAAGTTCCAGGCTGTGAGACCTGGAATTTCCACTCCGCCCATTCGTCTTTATTGGTCCAATGCTCCATGACGCCGCGAGTGTCCAGACTTGCTCCGGAACCGTGTAGTTCGGCCAGATATGCAGGTAGGGTGATTTTCCCGCCGGGCTGCTGCTCGAGCTCCGTTACGACGTCCGGCTTACCGGCGAGACTTAGTGCGATCACCGTGTCGGTGGGATCTGGCGCGGGTTCGGGCAACTTAAGCAACGTAAGCGAGTAGTGATCGGGAGCCTTGGTATGTACCTGCTTCAGAAGCACGGGCCATCCGCGGTTCGTGAGTAACTCGGCCCGGCCGACTTTCGTCTTCAGTCCGTATAGCTCGAACGTTCCGTTTTTCGGCCAGTTGAAGACGTGAAGATACAGCTTGCCAGGTCCCGACGTCATGACGCCCCAGGGAAATTCGTAGGGGTACGGCCCAGCCTTGGTGTCGTAGATCGATTCGCTGTTCACCTTCATCCATTCGCCGACCTCCTCGAGCCGTTGAACGCTCTGGCGCGGCATGACGCCTTCAGCAGTAGGTCCGACATTCAGAAGATAATTGCCGCCTTCGCTCACCGTCGTGGCCAACTGGCGAATTAGGACTTCGGGCGACTTCCAGTGATTATCATCCCGCTTGAAGCCCCACGTATCATTCAGAGTTACCGGAGTTTCCCATTCGCGCGTGCCCTTGGCAAAGCTGATCTGGTTGTCACCGGCCGAATCGTAGTCGCCCATGCCGTTGCCGACGCGTCCGTTCACCAGACAGTCGGGCTGCAAGGAATGAACCAGGTTGGCCAGCTCCGAACTCTGCTCTTTCGTCATGTTCCGCGGTGTGTCAAACCAAATCAGTCCAATGGGACCATATTGCGTCAGTAACTCGCGTACCTGCGGAATCACCTTGTTGTGGAAATAGCGATTGAAATCTTTCTTACTCTCGTCGGGGAAATCCCAGGTATTGCCCACAGCGTCAGGTTCGTGCCAGTCCTGCGTCTGCGAATAGTAGAAGCAGAGCCGAACCCCTTGCCGCTGGCAAGCCCGGGCCAGGTCCCTCATCGGATCGTGATGGTAAGGCGTGGCGTCGACGATGTTGTACTTGCTGGCCTTAGACTCGAACATAGCGAACCCATCATGATGTTTCGCGGTGATTACGATGTACTTCATCCCGGCCTTTTTGGCGACCGCTACCCACTCCTCGGCATCGAAACGGACTGGATTGAATTTCGCGGCCAGCTTTTCGTACTCGGAGACAGGGATCTTGGCATGATTCATGATCCACTCGCCGATGCCCGGGACTTCCTTACCGTTCCAATAGCCGGCAGGAAGGGCGTACAGGCCCCAATGGATGAACATTCCAAAACGCGCCTCACGCCACCATTGCAGGCGGCGTTGACGTTCCGCGTCAGGCGAAGCAGCGCCGGAACAAATTGTTGCAAAGAGCAGAATGATCAAAGCGAAGACAGAAATAAATTTGCGAAGTTGCACCGGGAACATCATAGCGCAACCGGCATTCTCAGATCCGTGATGACTAACGCTATTGAACTGCTGCGGATGAAACCGGTAAATGTCACGGACGCGGTAACCGTCCCTTGCTCGGGGTGTGCTGCCGGCTCCTGGGAGTAACTGTGCGCTGAACTGTCGAAGGTTGCCCGCACGCATCCCTGCGCGCGGACTGTTCGACCAAAACTCGTAACGACCCGGGTAAGGTTTTGTACAAATCACGTTATCCTTGAGGAGACACTTCTCCGGAGGACGCTGGAACTTTTAACGTGGGAATCGACTGGAACCTAAATCGCGCTGGTGTCCTCTTAGCCACAGCGCTTCTGATGATCTTTCCTCTCACCGCAGATGCACAGCCTTGCTCTCCGGGAGAACTGCGTGTCTTCGTCGTGGACACCGAGCAGGCCCCGGTCTTCGGCGCCCATGTGCGCATCACATCCGAGGCCGGGTCGCCGGTCGAACATCTGACCCAAGCGAGCGGCCTCACCGACTTCGAAGGCATACCCTGTGGCATCTGGAGCGCGCTGGCCACGAAGGATGGCTTCGAGCCGGCCGCCCAAGCCATCCAAATCACAAATCTCGCTAATCTCGAGATCACCTTGACGCTCAATCCCAAAATGCAAGCGACGAGCGTTGAGGTAAAAGAAACTGTTGCTCCAGTGGAGCAAACTTCGACCCAATCCACCGAGCTGCGGCCCGCCCAAGTGAAGACGCTGCCAAATAATCCAGCAACGATTTCAGACGCACTGCCGCTGGTTCCCGGAGTGGTGCGTTCGCCAGACGGGGAACTCAAAATCGACGGCGCAGACGAGCAACGGAGCTCTTTAATCGTCAATCAGACGGATGTTACGGATCCGGCAACCGGAAAATTCGGCCAGACTCTGCCGATAGACGCGGTCGAAACCATGACCGTCCTCAACACCCCTTTTCTCGCGCAGTATGGCCGCTTTACCGCATCCGTCATCGCGGTAGAGACCAAGCGCGGCGGCGAGAAATGGCACGCGGACCTTAACGATCCATTTCCCGATTTCCGCATCCGCAGCTATCACATGCGCGGTATCCGCAACGAGACTCCGCGCCTTGCGCTCGGCGGCCCCCTGATCGCCAACCGGCTCTACTTCCAGACGTCCATGGTTTACATTTTCGATGACGTGCCGAATCGCACATTGCCGTTTCCGCGCAACGAATCGAAGCTGCAGTCGATCAATTCCTTTACGCAACTAGATTTTATTTTGTCGCCCAAACAGATCGTCACGGCGACCGTTCATATCAGCCCGCAGCACACTAATTTCGTCAATCCGAATTACTTCAATCCGCAGCCCGTGACTCCTACTTACGCGCAGCACAATTACGAGGGAATGGCCGCTGATCACTGGGGACTCTTCAACGGCATCCTGGACAGCAGCATCTCCATCCAGCGCTTTGATGCCGTGATTGGAGCCCAGGGCCCCGCGGACATGATCATGACCCCGACCGGAAACCTGGGTAACTATTTCGGCACCCAGAATCGCACCGCGAACCGTCAGGAGTGGCTGGAAACGTGGTCGGCGCCGCCCTTACGCTTTGTCGGCACGCACCTTTTCAAGGCCGGAACATCCCTGACCGGTTTGGGAGATGTCGGCCAGTTTGTCTACCGGCCGGTCCAGATACTCGATAACGCGGGAATTCTGCTGGAGAGCATCGATTTCAGCGCGAAGAGCGCTTTTAACCGCACGGATCTCGAATTCACGTCTTTCGTCGAGGACCATTGGACACTGAATCCGAAGCTGGCTTTCGACTATGGCGCGCGGGTGGAGCACCAAAGGCTGGCCGCCAGCCTTCGCATCGCACCTCGCGCCGGGGTGGCGTGGACTCCATTCGCCAACGGACGAACAGTAGTTCGCGCCGGCTGGGGACAATTTTACGATCATATCCCGCTCGATGTCTACACGTTCGGGCGCTATCCAGATCGAACGCTTACCTTTTACGCTCCGGACGGCACTATCATCGGGACACCCATCGATTATGTGAATGTCATCGGCAGTGTCACTGGGCCGCGGTCATTCCTGGTGCGCGGCACTCAGGTGACAGGAGGCTTTGCGCCGCGCGGGGCAAATTACAATGGCCAGGTGGAACACCGTTTCTCGCGCTTGTTGCATGTGCGGGCCACGTATACGGACAATCGCTCGGTGGGCCTGATTACTTTTGAACCAGACCTGCTCGGCACGACGAATGAAATCGTGCTGAACGGCGACGGAAGCTCGCGTTACCGGCAATTTGAGACCACGGCGAAGCTTTCCTGGCACAGTGGCGAGCAGCTAGTCTTTTCGTACACGCGCAGCCGGGCCCAGGGAACTTTGAATAATTTCGATACCTATCTGGGCAATTTTCCAGTACCGCAACTGCAGCCGGTGGTGTACTCGAATTTACCCGCGGATCTGCCTAACCGCTTCCTGGTGTGGGGACACGTGAAGGTCCCGTTTTGGAAACTGGAGATGCAGCCTGTCCTCGAATTTCGCACCGGCTTTCCGTACGCCGAATACAACGTGCTCGAAAACTACGTCGGCGTTCCCTACAGCGATGCGACCCGTTTCCCGGACTTTTTTTCCGCCGACACCCGCGTGATGCGAGATTTCAAAGTGACTCCGAAGTACGCCGTCCGCTTATCTGTGACAGGTTTCAATCTGACCAATCATTTCAATGCGCTCGCGATTCACGACAACACAGCCGACCCTCAGTTCGGCGTCTTTTTCGGCAACTATCACCGACGGTACCGCTTCGATTTCGACGTGCTGTTCTAGACTTGCAGCCTACGGCTGAATCCGGCGTTTCCGGTTCAACGGCTGTATACTCGCACGCGGAAAAACGGCTGTTTGCTCTCGGACTCCTCCATGGTGTACTGCTGCTCGGTTTTCGCCGGATCGTAACCCCGCCACAACCAGATCAACTCTTCGGGCAATTCGGAATTACCATGCGCGCCATTGTGGGTGCCGTTTCCGAAGCTCAGATGGAAATCATAGCCTTTGATCTTGAGCGAATTCGCCATCTGCAAGTTCTGCAGTGGCCAGCTTCCGTGGTCGTTCTCCAGATCCTCCGAACCATCCTGCAACCACACGCGGATGTTGCGCTTGGGCTCCTTGCGAATCTTGAACGGATACACGTTACCGCCGTCGAGTTCGCCCGGATGCCATTGGATACTGGTGAAACTGCCGATGCGCGAGAGCACGCGGCTGAACTGGTCGGGTTGTTGCCAGGCGACGTTGAAGGCACAGATGCCGCCCGACGAACCGCCGCCTAACGCCCGGCTATAACTGTCTTTGCGGATGTTGTAGTTTTTGTAAACCTCCGGCAGAATCTCATCGCGTAAAAAGCGCGCATAAGTGTCGTTCACCGAATCGTATTCAATGCTGCGCATCGCCTTTTTCCCCACCATCCCGGGTTGGATGTAGACCTGCACAATCACGGGGATCTTGCCTTCCGCCGTCAAATTGTCGAACACGATCTGCGAACGCGTGGCTCCATCGCGCTGCACCAGGCCCTGGCCATCCTGCCACACGAACAAGGCAGCCGGCGTGTTGGGATTGTATTGCGCAGGCGTATAGACCCAGTAATTGCACTCCATGCCTTCGTAGATATGACTTTGAAAGACCATTTTTTCGGAAAGCTTACCGTGAGGCACGCCCTCCTTTTCATAAGACTCCGGACCGTAGCAGGGCACATCTGTCGCACCGCCGACTTTCGCGTCGCCGATCATATAGTAGAAGCTGTGTGAGCGGCCTGTTTCAAGGGTTGCCGCGGTGTACCAGGTAATAGACTTCCCGATGCGCTTCAATGTAGCGACCTTTTCATCATCAATGTATAGTTCGGGGGGCCTAGTCGCTTCCACCGCGAAGAAGAAATCCGGGCCGACGCCAAGATACGCAGTCCCTTTCGTGATATTCGCAGTTTTGAGTGCGGCTTTCAGCGCCTTTTCAAACTCGTCGGATTGCGGTTTTCTGGAGAGCTCTTTCAGTGTGGCGAACGTAGGATTTTGCGCGAGGGCCGTGGCTGCGGTGAGAAACAGTAGAGAAGCAATTTTTCGCATTGGAACGTGGATAGGCTATCACAAATTCACGATCGGCGTAATTTGCACGGGCTTTTGCACGGGCTTTTACTGCGCTTGTCAGCGTTGAAGGTCTACCAGCCCAGTCGCAGCCCCATCCGGAATGTGCGTTCGTCGATGCCTTCGCGGCCCGTATTTGCGATTCCGAGGGCTTGCATGAAAGTACCGCTACTCACGCTGCTGGTTGGGTTGGAATGATGCGGCGTGTTGGCCATATTGAAGCCTTCCATACTGAACTTCAACTGGAAGCGCTCAGTGATGGCGAAAGTCCGGTTCAAGCTGCTATCCAGATTGATGAGTCCCGGGCCCCACAAGCTGTCGGTGCCGCAAGTGCCGAAATGCCCAGCGGCGGGAATTCCGAAAATGCGGCGGTGTTGTACCACTCATAGATTCCGCCCAGCTTTTGAGGGGTCGTGAGACAGTTGCCGAATTGCGTGGAGCCGGAGGCATTCAGGCTCGTATTCGAAGCTGTCACGGTGAAAGGCGTACCGCTACGCAGGATGCTGACGGCGTCGAATTGCCAGTTGCCCAGCACCTTTCCGGCAAGCCCGGTCTGCAGGTATTTCTTGCCCTTACCGAACGGCGAATCCGCGATGATCGTGATTCCGACTGCGTGATGGGCGATTCCGGCGAGCGGTCCGTAGTTCAGGCCAAAATCATACGGGATGGCGATCTGACTGGTATAGCCATTGGACTTGGCGTACGTGTAGGTCGCGCCAACCTGAAAACCGCGGGCGAAACGATGTTCGGCGCGGGCCTGGAGCGAGTCGTATTTATTGGTTCCCTCGGTGCCGATCATGTTGGTGGTTGCGGTCCGTCCATACAATGCGTTCAGAACTTCAGCCGCGGTTCCTCCGCCTACCGGTCCCCAGTTCTCGCTCAACGTCGATACCGGATCGACGGATCGCGTGGCCACGTAACCGGCGGATACGATCCAGCTCTTGATTCGCTGTTCCACTGTGAAGTTCCAGGACTGCACATAGCCGCGAACGTAGTTGTTGTTGTCGACTGTGAAGAGACCGGCTGTAAGAGGCACGGGCACGGAACCTGAACTGAGATTCGGCGTGGATACGGCTGGAAGGCCCTGTCGCAGCGTGGTGGCGTAGGAATAGCTATTGGGAGCAGTGAGCGCGGTCGCAACGATGTCGGGGAAATTCTGACGATTGCCGAGGTCGGCCCCGTAATTGGTCGGATCGTTGGTGAGGCCATAGCCGGTGCGAATGACGGTTGTATCGGTCAGACGGTAGGCAATGCCCGCGCGGGGAGCGAATCGATGACTATCCTTGGTGATTCCGCAATTCTCCGGATTCCCACCCTCGCCGCAGATCACCATGGTGTTGGTGGAGGGCACGAAATATTCCAAGCCTCGGGTCCCGCGATTGGGGAACGGAAAATCCTCCCACCGGGTGCCGTACGTCACGGTCAGCTTACGGTTAACTTGCCATTGGTCTCGAATATAAAACGCGTAAATGTTCTGGAAGAACTGATATTGCGGCGGGAAACAAAGTGACCTTACCCGCATTCTGGGGCAGGCCCAGGAGGAATGAAGCAAAGGCGTTGAAGTCGTTTCCCGCAGGCCCTCCGTTGAGTTGGGTGGTGCCTTGCTCGAATTGAAAGCCGCCGGCGCCAAGACAATAGCCGCAAAAGGTCGCCTGGATCTGGAACTCCTCGTCACGCTGCAGGTTCACCTCAAAACCCGCTCGAATGTTATGGGTACCTTTGATCCAGGTTACGTTGCCAACGTATTCCGTTTCGTGGTTCTGCAGATTCTGCGGCTGAAAATTGTTGTATGGTCCGAGGCCCACTTCAGGAATCTGGCCCGATCCCGTACCGCCGAAACCGTCGATCATGAGAGCGGGTAAGCCGCCTCCTTGTAATTGAGACGATTGTGTTCCCGGAATGCCCAGCAGCGTGTACGAGAGATTCTGGTTGGATAACGGAGGCGAGGTGAAAGCATCGTTGCGCGAATATCCGAAGTATGCGTCCGCTACGAGATTTGGCGTGAAGATGTAGGAAGCCGAGATGGTCCCGCTATAGATTTTTCCTCCGCCAACTCCGACGGAGGAGTTAGAGGGGCTGTAGCCCAAGCCGCCCAAAGGCCCATACTGCTGCGGATTCGTCCAACTGTTGTCGTTCAAGCCGAAGCGCGTGAAGAAGCTCAACTTTTCGGTCGGATTCCAGGTTAGCTTGGTATCATACTGGTTGCGATTCTGACCGCTGATCGCCAGGCTGTAGTAATTTCTCGCCAAGACCGTACGCTCCCGTTCCCTGGATGTCTGGATTGGGCCATTCATTAAGGTTAAGAACCGCCTGGATACCGGGATCGATGCGCGAAGCGGGAATGATATTTCCGGGAAAGGCTGTCCGGCCGGTGCCATTAGCATTACCCGTCATGGGATCGTAGATCGGGGTGGGGGAAGCGCTAAGATTGCCGGCTCTTCATGGCCGGCGTGGGAACCTCCGAATAGAGGGCCGTTCCCTGGCGGACATACGTACCTTCGTAGCTGACAAAATAAAATAGCTTATTTTTCTTGATGGGGCCGCCGATGGTCGCGCCAAATTGATTGTTGATATAGAGGGGGCAGGCTTGGTGCGATCCGCGGCCCATGCGTAGGCCTTCAGATCCTGATCGGAATGATATTCAAACGCGGACCCGTGAATCGCATTGGAGCCATTCTTGGTTTGGATATTGATCGCTGCGGCGCTTGCCATACCCTGCTCAGCATCGAACGAATTGGTCACGACGTTCACCGTTTCGATAGCCTCGAGGGCGGGCGTATACATGGGATACGTGCCGTTAAAGTCGGTCGCGCTGGTGCCATCGATGCGGGTGCTGTTGCCCCAACCGGAAGTCCCGTTATAGCCCAGGGAAACCGCGCGGGATGGATTCGCGGCGAACGATCCGCCACTGGTCGGCGTGGCTACGCCGGGAACCATGACGGGGAGCAGCAGTTGATAATTGCGTCCGAGAGGCGTGGGGAGATCGTTAAGACTCTTGGTAGTCAGGTCGGTGTGGACGTCGGCCTTATCGGTTTGCAGATTTGCGGCCTGCGCGGAAACAGTCACCTCTTGAGTCACCTGGCCGACAGAGAGCGTGATGTTCACGCGGGTAACCTCATTGGGGTTCACCGCGATGCCCTTCTGCGAATAAGGAGCGAATCCCCCAACGGTCGCCGTGAGGTTGTAAGTGCCGGGGGGCAACGTAGGCAAAGTATATTCGCCCAATGTGTTGGTGACAGTCTCACGACTGAGCGTGGTTCCCTGATTGGTGACCGTTAGCTTGGCACCGGACACCGCGCCCTGACTGGGGTCAGTGACAATGCCGTCGATGGTGCCCTGTAACAATTGGGCGGCGCAACGTTGTGGCGTGAAAAAGATGAGAGCTACAAAGATGCTCAAACAGAGAGCGCACGGCGACAAGAAATAACGAGATTCACCCATGTATCTGACCTCCTGGTCGATTCATATCGTTCGGACCAAAGCTTGATATATGAGTAAGAGATGCGTTGCCCGCCGCATATTGTTTGCGAGCGCGAGGAAAATTTGGACTACCGGTTGACGGGCCGGCGGACAAGTCCCGCACCAGTGATCTGCTGGGATGGCACGTATTCAAATATCGCGCCCTGCTTCTTCAACTGGGTACTCAACGCCGCTGTATCGATTTCCTGTACGGCCAAGTGATTTGCGATTGCCAGCTTAGCCGCGACTCCTGCGGCCTGGCCGATAATCATATACTGCGGCTCCATGCGAAGCGAGGAATATGCCACGTGACTTGCGGAGAAACAGACCGGCACCAGCAGATTGCGTACTTCCGCACGTTTGGGCAGCATGACGCGATAGGGAATCTGGTAAGGCTTCACTGCGACCTGCATATCGCCCTCGTTGCGGACAAAACCGTCGGCATCGACGATCCGTTCCAGATTGTGCGAGTCGCTGTTGTAAGAGCCCATCCCGATCGGATCGGGCTTGGTGAGTTCAGTCTGGACGTCCTTCTGAACCACCACGTACTCGCCAATCATGCGGCGTGCTTCGCGGATGTAGAGCTGATTGGGCCAATGATCGGTGTCGACGAATTCGTCCTTGGCCAGTCCCCAATGG
>CAVZRE010000054.1:0-91324 GCA_963777595.1 Terriglobia bacterium | reverse complement strand
CGCCTACCAGAAAAATTTGAACAGGCCGGAGGTGATGAACATGAGTTTGTCAATTCAGCGCAAGATCGGATTCGGCACGGTAATCGACATCGGTTACGTCGGGTCGCTCGGCCGCCATCTTTCCTGGGCCGAGAACCTCGAACCGATTCCACTCGGAGCTCAGTTCAACCCCGCGAATGCCAACCCGGTGTCGCCTTCCACGCCCCTGCCCAACGCCTTTCTGGTTCCCATTCAGGGATACAGCGCCATCGCTTACGACGCTGACGATAGCACCTCGAACTACCACTCGCTTCAGATCACCGCCATCGCCGCTTCGCTCATGGCGTTCAGTTCGGCCTCGCGTACACCTGGTCAAAGGCCATGGACTGGTTGACACCGATTTTGGCGCAGTGAACAACGCGGTGCCTGCTTCCCTCTTCCGCGCCTGGAACTACGGTCTGGCAAGTTTCGATCGCACCCAAATCCTCAGGATGAACTGGCTGTGGGATGTACCGAATTGGCGGTCCGCCGCGGCGCCGGTCCGCGCCATCGTCAATGACTGGCATGTGAACGGAATCGCTTCCTTTCAGAGTGGCGCCCCCTTGATCGTCGGCTTCACGCAAAGCACCGCGACGAACATCACCGGTTCGCCTAGCGTATCCGCGCGCATCAACGTGACCGGCGATCCCAATCAGGTGGGCAGCGGCTACGGACCTCTACAGGCCATCAACCCGACGGTCTTCGCTGTGCCTGCGGTCGGCACGTTGGGCGACCCATCGAAAACTCTCATCCGCGGTCCGGGCCTGGAGAACTGGGACATTTCCTTTGTCAAAGGCATCCCGATCCACGAGAAGGTCGAGTTGCAACTCCGTGTCGAAATGTACAACGCGTTCAACCACACTCAGTTCAGCGCGCTCAGCACCACGGCGAATTTCAATGCCGCGGGCGCGCAGACTACAGCGAACTTCGGGCAGTACACCGCCGCGCAAAACCCGCGCATCATGCAGTGGGCGCTACGCCTGCGATTCTGACGGCAGGGAACTCTTTTGGAAGGCGATTACTGCCGCGGTATTTATCTTGCCGGCCGCGAACAGGCCTGGACGCCCACGTCCGCGGTTACTCAGTCGGATGAACGCGGGAACGGACACGCTTTGCATTGAGAGATTCGAGATCGCGACCCCATCGATACTCGAGCCATTCGTGAGCGACACGTCCCGCGGGTCGCCGGCGCTCTCGCTGCCGAATTGAAAACAGTTCGCCGCAGTCCGCAGAATGCAATCCGCCACCACCAGGCGTTCGACGCTGCGCGGCTGAAGAGAACAGAGACAGAGGCAGGCGCGGATGGAATCGAAAAAGGAAGCGCAGGTGCCGCGCACGCTGCGGTCACCACAAACAATTGTTGCCATTGTGATGACCGTCGTTGGCGGCTATGTGGATGAGATCTGATTTCTGACCATGGGGGAATCTATATTGCAACATGAGCGGAAAACGTATCTCGCTCGGCATGCACACGGCCAAAGGCGCGTGGCCGGTCGCGCTGTTTAGGCTCTGGTCCCTTGCGTCCGACGTTATCGGCCTGATCGTCGCCCTGTTGTTTCTGAAATCGAGCGACATAAACACAGGCATGACACAGGCATTTTTTTGCCGCGATGGCGATGGGGATCCAGGCGGCTACCGTAAGCCGCTTCAATGGCGTGACCGTCTACACGGGTATTCGTGACCGGCTCGCTGGTGAAGTTTGCGGAGAGCCTTTCTGAATCGCTCCTGTGTAGCTTCAAGGGGCAGGATAGAGAACAAACTTTTGACGGATGCACTCTGGTTTCTGGGTGTATGGCTGGCACATGCGTTGGGATCCGCTGCAGGCTCCGCCGCGCTCGCTTTCATGGGACGAATAGTCATCCTCTTTGCCTGCCTTGTCCTCTTAGTTTTGGTGGTCCTTGGTGCGCGACCAATCGGCGCCTTGACTGGTCGGCATCAGAACACACTTACTAACGTGGCGGGGATTAAAGTGAGTCAGTTCTTCCCCGCTAGAGCAAACACGGTTGCGAGGCTGAGCATACCTGCCGCGGTGTGCGCGCTCGCCTTTGTGATGTGGGCTGGAGCGATGATTGCGCGAACTCCGAATTACCGCGTTAAGGGAGGCGTATTGTTCAGATTCGTCGTACGAGTCACGTGCGCGGAGGCGCTATACGCGTTTAAAACGAAGAGCACAACTCCTACGCAGAGGCTGTTGACGAAACGATCATTGTGGCCGGTGTAACTGTAAATCCATGGCGACGCGAAAACCCAGATTCCGAGAATCAGATTGGCCCACGCAAATCCTCTCGTTCCTATTGGATCAGAGGTCTGAATAAGAGCAAAGAGGAAAACGATAAAACCAACGATCCAACTGTTCCAGGCATTCATGTGGCTGGCGGATCCGTACATCCAGGGGGAAACAAAAAGCCATATACCAAGTAATAGACTAAGAACAGCGGCCATCTGCAGGCCATTAGCTGTAGCCGAACTGCTGTTTGGCATTTCCAAACTCCTTTCACTTACTTGGACGACTCCGGACGCCGAGCGATTCCGCTCCCGGAAGCGCGATTGTCCGGTTTCGTAACCTTCGGACCTCAATGGCACACCGGGTGCGCTCCCGGATTATGGCCGATAGAGCGGAAATCAAGCGAAAGCTAAGCGGACGCGCCTGAATGCTGTGGTCGAAGCGCAATCGGGACTATGAACGCAGTTCCTGTTCGGTTGGCGTCATGCCCAATACACAAGTGTGCATAAATCTCAGGTGTTAATGGCACGCGAGACGTATGATCGGAAGATGGCGGATCACCGGGAGGATCAAGGCGGTCTGCTGTTTGTCGCCCTTTTGTCTTGCGTTGCAGGGGCGGCCACTGGCCTTGTGGTTGCCATGTTGCGTATGGCGCTCCAGCATGCCGACCGCTGGCGCGACGCCTGGATTGCGTGGGCGCACGGTTGGGGGCTGGCGGGCCTTCTCTTCACTGCGGGGGGCATTGCGGCTTTGACGGCTTTGTCCGCATGGCTGGTGGAGCGTTTCTCGCCCTATGCCGCGGGAAGCGGGATACCTCGCGTGGAAGCAGTAGCGAAAGGGGAATTGCCGCCTGCGCCCTTCAGCCTCTTGCCCGTAAAGTTTGTTGGCGGATGGCTGGCAATCGGCGGGGGTCTGGCGCTGGGCCGCGAAGGTCCGAGTGTGCAAATCGGCGCAAATATAGGCTCGCTTGTGGCGCAGAAATTCCGTCTCAGCGAGGCCGATCACATCGCGCTGCTGGCGGCGTGTGGAGGGGCCGGCCTGGCCACCGCCTTCAATGCTCCAATTGCCGGCGCCGTATTTGTCCTGGAGGAGTTGATTCGCCGGTTCGACACGCGGATTGCCATCGCGGCACTCGGCGCTTCCTGTAGTGCCATTGCCGTGGCCCGAATGTTTCTAGGCAGCGTTCCCGATTTCCACGTCCGGTTGCTGCCGTATTCCGGGCTGGGAAGCGGGCTGCTCTTCGCCGGGCTGGGGACGCTGGCAGGCTTTGCAGGTATGGCATACAATGCCGCCATCCTGGGCGGATTGAATCTGGCGGCCCGCATTCATTTGCGGTCGGAGTGGCGCGCTGCCGCAATTGGGGCGATGGTCGGAGTGATGGCGTGGTTTGCTCCCGGGCTTGCCGGCGGCGGCGATGCAATTACGCAGCGTACGCTCTCCGGGATGGAGAGCATGACCTTGCTCCCTTTGTACTATGCCGTCCGATATCTGCTGGGGCCGTTGTCTTACTCGGCAGGCACTCCCGGCGGTCTGTTTGCCCCCATGCTTGTTTTGGGAGCGCAGCTGGGAATGTTGTTCGCCGCGGTCTGTCGCTTCGCTCTTCCGCATTTCGGCGCTTCCCCCACGGCACTGGAGGTGGTAGGCATGGCAGCGTTCTTCACGGCCGTGGTGCGAGCGCCGGTCACCGGCATCGTCCTCGTCACGGAACTCACCGCGGGCTTCACGCAATTCATACCAATGCTCTGGGCCTCCTTCGCCGCCATGGTCATTCCTACGGTGTTAGGAAGCAGCCCAATCTACGATTCGCTGAGCGAACCAAAGTACCTGCGCGAAAAAGGTGGAGCATCGGCTCCGAGATGAGTGGCCGCGCCATCGCCGCCGCATCGCATCGGATGTAGTCGCAAAATCCCATATCAAGACGCCTGAAATCAGTGGCTGTCCAACACCATGTAGCCGTACAAGAGCGGCAGGTACGCAACCGACGCCATCAGGTCTGCGCGTGCCGCGGTTGGCGTAAGGTTCGCAGTCGCGCGGCCGATTCGCTGCAGGAACCATAGCGAGTTAGTCTGCTTTGAACGTCAGCATGTAAATGTGCGGATTTGCCGGCGTCTTGACGCGTTTTGATTCTCAACATCCTGGTAGCTTTCGCGAAGCGCGATGCACAAAGAACCTTGTAAATACTTGGGGATCGTTCGCCGGAGCATTGCAGTTTCCGCTATAAGGCTTTCGGTTATCCATGAAGAGAAGTTCTTTTCAAGAACCGGGCGGGGTCTGCCGGTATGACGTATCTGTTTGAAAAGTGACGAGCTTGCCGGAAGCCACGCTGTTCTTTGCTGGATAAGATTGACGGACAATTGAATCTGGAGATTTTGGTCTCTACACGTGTTGCCCCTATAGAATTGCTCGATGAAGTTGAGGAGACCCTATGAAGCGGCATAAGTTTCCCATTCTGATGCTTCTGGCGTGGGCGGCCTCCGCCGCCCCCGCGACTCCGCCCGCCCCTTCGGTACCGACCTCCTATGCTGATGAACCGGCATGCGAAGTAAAATCCGTCCGACGGGCATCTTCGTCGTATGAAAACATGTTCGTCAATCCCGCTTCAGGACTTGTAGCAGCGACGCAACCGGACGCTCATGCCGTCTATCAGGTTTATGTGGGCCAGGCCGGGACCAGCAACCTTCGGTGTATCACTTGCACGGCACAGTCCGGCGCCCCGGCGGTAAACCGTAACAAGCCGATGATCAGTTGGCATCCCTCGGGTCAGTGGCTCGTAGTCGGTGTCGAAGAAGCTTCCCATGATCTCTCCTGGGTCTCACACAACTGGCAACGCGGGCTGCTCCAAAGCGGAATCTGGTTGAACATCTGGGTGACGACGCCCAACGGCGACCGCTGGTTTCAGCTCACCGATTTCAAGAAACAGAACGGTCCCGCCAACGGCTTTTCCGGCGTTGCTTTCACGCCAGACGGCCGGCACGGTGTCTGGGCTGAGATCGTTGACGGCAATGTCTTTGCGAACGCGTTTGGGATCTGGAAGCTCTATATCGCAGATTTCACCTTGGGACTTGACGGTCACCCTACGCTCGCCCACAAGCGCGATATCACGCCGCCAGGCGCGAAGTGGGTTGAACCTGGCAATTTCGGACCTGATGGCCGTCACCTGTTAATTTCATCGGATATTGGCCTTGCCGATGCTCAAGGCCAGGATCAATGGCTGCTGGACGTCGTTTCCGGCCAGCTTCGCAACCTCACGAATTCCCCGACCGTGTGGGATGAGCATGGCTTGTTCTCGCCGGATGGCCGGAAGATCAGTTTCATGAGCTCTTATCCTTACAGAAACAATCCCCACGCATCGAAAGCGGCCTCCCTGCAAACCGAGATTATGCTGATGAATTCGGATGGCAGTCATCTTCAGCAAATCACTCATTTCAATTCATCCGGATATCCGGAGTCCCAGCCTGGACTGACTGTCGCCGCTGTGGGGGAATTCATGGGCGATGGCTCCGAGATGTTCGTCACTGTGATGTCCCGCGACTATAAGTTCGGGAAGTCGAACTGGACTGTCGAGTTTAAAGGGCGTTGCGGAAACCAAGGGCGCCATTAGACTGCGCGATAACTTCGTCTCGTGAGCGGATTTCGCCGTCTTCGCGCAAAAGGAGCGTTCCTGCGCTCCACGTCACCTGTAATAAGAGCTACTTTAGCGAGGCTGCAGTCGAACGTCCATTGGGCAACAAAGCTACACCCACTCCATCTTCGGATAGGTCTTATGCCACTTCGTCACCCGCTCGAAAGCATGAGCCACGCGCAGAGGCATACCCTCCTGATACGGCCGGCCGAAGAAATAGATGCTCTGCGGACTATTCCCGTTCAACAGCCCGCATGGTTTGGCCACCTGTGGATAGCCGATAATATTTCCCAAAGTTACAGTGGACGTCGTGCTTGGTGTAACGATCACGTCCCACTTGTCCATGAAATCCTGCATTGTTTGTTGCATCATGGCGCGAACCCGCATGGCGCGAATGTATTCCACGGCGGGCACCAGACGCGCCCAACGGAAGGTATTCGGCCAGTCTCCCGGCCCCTGACCGCTTAACAGGTCGACTCTCCCGTTACGGGTGATGTCGTCGAACGCGGCTGCCGCCTCCGACGCTTCAATTGTATTGCGCACCGACGAGGCGGGAGTCTCCGGAAGGTCCACCGGTTCCAACCTCACGCCGGATTCGCGCAAGGCGGCAAGCGCATCCGCATAAATCTTCTTGCGCTCGTCGGCATTCGGACCGGATATCTTGTCGAACTCGCTAGCCGCGTATCCGACCTTCAGTCCTGAAACCGGCGAATTCGGTTCCCAATCAAAGGGCGCATCGATCGCCGTGGGATCGTGACCGTCGGGACCGTGGATTGCCTGGATCACCAGTGCGCAGTCCTCTGCCGACCGGCAAATCGGCCCGACCTTATCGAGCGTCCAGGAGAGCGTCATCGCACCATATCGGCTGACTCGTCCATAGGTCGGACGGACTCCGGTCGCCCCGCACCGCGAACTTGGGCCCAGAATCGAGCCGAGCGTTTCCGACCCTAGTGAAAATCCGACGAGACCAGCTGCCGTCGCCGATCCGGGACCGGCGGACGAGCCGCTGGAACCCTCTTCAATATTCCAGGGATTTTTGGTCTGCCCTTTGAACCAATGATCGCCGCGCGCCAGAGCGCCCATCGATAGTTTGGCCACCAGGACTGCGCCCGCTTTGTCGAGGCGGTCGATAGCCGTCGCGTTGTAGGTCGGGACCTGATCTATGAACGGTTCGGCGCCCCAGGTGGTCTTGATTCCTTTAGTATTCAGCAGGTCTTTTACGCCGTATGGGATGCCATGCAGCGGCCCGCGATATTTGCCAGCACGGATCTCATCGTCCGCGTGCCCCGCTTGAACGAGAGCCAGCTCCTCGGTGAGCGTAATGACGTTGAGCAGTTTCGGCGAATACTTCTTAAGCCGCTCAAGATACATCTTAGTGAGTTCGGTCGAACTGACTTTTCTCGTCCGCACCAGCGGGGCAAGCTCGCTTACGGAGAGGAAGGCGAGTTCTTCGAC
Source organism: Terriglobia bacterium (assembly GCA_963777595.1). Taxonomy (GTDB): domain Bacteria; phylum Acidobacteriota; class Terriglobia; order Bryobacterales; family Bryobacteraceae; genus CAVVFX01. The sequence continues at coordinate 84,005 of CAVZRE010000054.1, read as the reverse complement.
GTTGGAGAACGAAGCCAATTGCGTTGTCCGCGTCGGAGAGAAGCGCGATGGACGCGGCTTGGGCGCCTTGCCAGGAAGCGTCGGCAAAAAGTGAAATGCGGGTTCGGTGTCGAGCGCTACGTCAATCTTCCGCACCGCGTCATAAGCCGCCAGCGAATTATTGACGTTTTGCAACATCATCTCGATCTGCGGCTCGGTGAAGGTAAGACCAATCACGTCGAGGGCATCCTTGATCTGATCCTTGTTCACGCGTATCGGCGCCGGCGGCTCGCCCCGGCGGGATTGGGCCAAAGCGCGGCCGCCTCGCCCTGCCTGGGAGACGACCAGTGCAGTAACGGCGGGAACGAGTTCAAGCACTCGACGCCGGCTCAGTTTGCTATTCGACGCGTCCATTATCATTCCCCCTTCGTTATCCAGCAGAGCCCGCGGCAACATCTCACTTCGCGTCCACGATCGCCAGGAAATCGGGATCTTTCGTGAGGCCCGCGAATTCCTTGTTCAGTGGAAGCTGTTTCTTATTGTTCCCGTTCAACTCAACAGCCTGACGAATTGCGGCCATCGCCTGGGCCTTCTGTCCCATTAACAGTTGAATTCGAGCGATGGCGATGAGCGCGCCATCGCTTGTTGGACACTTGTCTCGCGCGGCCTTCGCCTTCTCCAAGGCCCCATTAAGGTCCTTCGCCATAATTTTTGCGTTCGCCTCCGACACCAGTTCACCCGCGCGAACCGCGTTGAGGATCCGTCGCAATTCCACAAAAGGATTCCGGCTGTCGTCGACCCGCAAATCGAGCTCGCGATCCCCGAAGCCCTGCATGGAAAGGGGTTTGAGAATCATCAGCGATGCGGACTCCATGCCTCGCTTATCTCCCCCCTGCGACTCGCCCGCATCAAGTGCATCCAGCAAACGTTCGGCGAGCCGGCCACTCGACGATTCGAAGGACTTCGCCATCGCGTCGACCACTCCAGGTCCTGCGAGCGTGTTGCCCTGCGCGCAGTAATTCACGCCACACTTGCTGCCCTTCCAATCCGAGTTGGAAGGGCCCGTCCACGTCGCCGTACGTCCATGGATGTCGAGAATAGACACCTGGCGGCTGTCATGACGCTCGTCGCTACGCAGCATCATGTCGAGCGCCTGCTGCGGAGTCATACCTGCTTCCAACAATTCGATGCCGATCGCGCTGTACATCGGATCGGACGCAGCCTGATGCGCAAAAACCGCCAGACCTCCCTTTCCGCCTCGTGTCCGTGATCCAACGGCGATCGTTTTCGATTGCACCGCCATGCCCAACTCTCCAGTGCCCGGATCGAGTCCGATGATCGAGAAAGTTCCCTCCTCTCCGGGCAGGTATTGCTGAGCTTGCAATACCGCGGCCGGGAGAGTCAGGACCACCCCGCAGAGAATGACCAGAAAGCGCATGATTGTCCTTTCTTAGAACGTGAACCGCGATCCAAACTGAAACTGGCGCGATGATTCGGCTGAGGTGATTACGCCGAATGTCGAGGACAGCGTAGCGGTTTGGGCAGATGAACCGGTTGGGTTGTCGAAGTTGACTTTGTTGAAAATGTTGAACACTTCCGCCCGGAACTCAACACGGTACCGGTCCTTCACCTGGATATTCTTCGTCAGTGAAAAATCCAACTGGCTGAATGTCGGGCCGCGAAACTCATTCTTGCCGGCGGTGCCGAAATGGTAAGGGGCCGGGGCTACGAAGGCGGCCGGATTCAGCCAGCAGTTCGGCGTACCCACCTGACAGGTCGCGCTCGACTGATACGGATTACCAACAATGTTGGGCCGGTCCTGGTTTTGCAGAGTGTTGCTGTTGTCATTGGGCAGAATCACCGAAAAAGGCATCCCGGAATGATATTGATAGATTCCATTCACCTGCCAGCCACCGAGAATCGCATTGCCGACAGGATTCAATCCACTCAGGAATTTTTCTCCTCTTCCGAACGGCAGACGGTAGACATAACTGAGCGAAAGATGGATGGGAAGATCGAAGGAAGACGGCCCCCATTGCCCAGCAAGGCTATTGGGGTCCTGCGGCGTTCCGGCATCATCGAATGAACGGCTCCAGGTGAAGGAAGCGAGAAGTTGTCCGCCCTTCGCCAAGGCCTTCTTTGCCCGAACCTCGAGCCCGTCGTATTGGGATGTCACGCAGGGACAATACAGGCTGATCCCGGCAAACTGAGTGTTGAGACGCCTTAGCTGCACTGTTCCTGGTCCGGGAGGAGGCGTGTTGATCGCTTCCGACGCATCGATGTTTCTTCCCCGATTTCCGACGTAACTGGCGTCAAGCAGAATTCCCTTGGCAAATTCATGCTGAAAACCCAGGCTGAACTGCTGGATCATCCCAGCCTTCAGATAATTGTTCAAAGCGCTAAAGGAAGGCACGTTGGCCGTCAGGCCGGTGACCAGCGCGTTGTTGATGTTGATCGTCGAGCCATTGCCGACAATGGTGTAGCCATACTGGAATGGCACCGTATAATGCAGGCCTTGGGGTGTATTTTCAAGGATCAGCTGGTAAAAAATCCCGTACCCGCCGCGAATCACCCATTTATCCGCGGGCGCATAAGCAAACCCGAAGCGGGGCGAAAACTCTTTCTTGTCGCCGTCGTAAAGCTGCTGCGTTCCGGCCGCGGCATATCCCCCTACCGGCGTGTTGCCTGACACCAGGACTACAGCATTCGCGACGCCTTTGGAGATATCCATATTCGCCGCGATGTTCCTATTTTCGATTGCTGGAAAATTGTATTCGTAACGCAGACCGACGTTCAACGTCAGTTTGGAGTTGACGCGATAGTCGTCTTGCACAAAACCCAGCGCCGAATTCATCGTCATGAGGAACAGAGCGCTATTCGGCTGGTTCGTGATGAGGGTTTTGGTTGCCTGATAGGGAAATCCGAACAGCAGGTCGGCGAGGGGGTCGCCGGTCCAACTGCCGTTGAACGTGAACGTGCCGCGCGGCCCCTGCCCGTTACCGAAATTAGTGAAAAAGTGATGATAATCGCCCCCGAACTTAATGGTGTGCTTTCCCTTGATCCAAGTTACGGTGGGATCGATAACGGTGGTGTCGAAAGGCCCGGGCTCCGTCTGGTTTGAGGCCCCACCTAAGCTGGCGTAAGTGCTGCTGAAGCTGACGGAAGGCATGTTCCAATTGGACGGACCTTCGTCACAGCCCTGAATGCCGAGCGTTCCGCACCAATCCTTATAGCGCGCGTAGGGGACATAGTTGAATGAGTATCGGTTCCAGCCCGCCTTGAACTCGGAGATCAGGTTTGGAGTAAAAATATGCGTCTCGGTCAAACCTGTAGTGAAGTTGTAGACCCCTTGCTGGGTCAGGCCGAAGCCCGGCACGTTAGTGTTGCTGCTGAACTGGGCGATGGGCTGATTGAAGTTCGGATCTTCCAAGGCCCACTTCAAGCTGAACCGGTCTTTGGAAGTCGCGGCATAATCCATCCTTGCGAGGAAAACGTCGTCGCGGTCGGTTCCGACCGGGCTCACGAGCAGCGTGTTACTACCTTGGTTCGGCGCGGGGAAGAGAGCCGCGATGGCTCGCCCGGTGGAGTTAATCATGCTCTGCGGAATGATGTTGCCTGGGATCGGCGTCGTGCTTAGCGGGTAGTGAAGCTGCTTGTTCAGAGCGGAGAAATTTCCCTGCGTATAAGCTACCGGAGGAACAACCGCCTTCGCGCTTTCTCCCTGGGCATAATTCAGACCCTCAAAGGAACCGAAAAAGAAAAGTTTGTCCTTAATGATTTTGCCGCCTAAGTCGCCGCCGTACTGGCCGCGGCGAAACGCCGGAATCGTTCCGGGAGGATCGAAGAAGTTCTTCGCGTCAAAAAAACTGTTGCGGATGAAAAGATAGACGTCACCGTGTAAGGTATTCTCCCCCGAGCGTAGAATCACGTTGATGTTTCCGCCAGGAGTCCGTCCGAATTCCGCATCGTAGGTCGGCGACATTACTCGGAACTCCTGAATCGCGAACTCGGGAACGTTGATGATAAACTGACCGATGGTTTGGGTCGTATTATCAAGTCCATCCATCCAGAAATAGTTGGAATTTTCGGGCTGGCCATGGACTTCAATGGAACCGCCCTGCGTTGAGAGTTGCGACCCTTTCACCGGCTGCGCCGCCCCAGGAAGCATCAGATTTAGTTCAAGGAAGTTCCGGCCGTTTAGCGGCAGTTCTGAAGTCTGCTGGTTTACCACTACGCCGCCGACGGTCGCCGTTGCCGTCTGGATGTCCGGAGCTTCGGCCGTAACGTTGACATTCTCGTTCACCTGGCCGACTTCCAGTTTGAAGTCCGCAAGCTGGCGTTGATCAACCTGCAGAGTAAGCGAGTCGATGACTTCACGCTTGAATCCAGGCGCCTCGACGGATATCCGGTAGCTCCCGGGTTGAAGCTGGGCGATCGTATAATTTCCGTGGCTATCGGTAACGACCGCTCCCTGCACACCGGTATTCAGGTTCGTCGCCTTCACGATGGCTTGCGCGATGACCGCACCGCTGCTGTCCGTCACTGTACCCAGCACCACCGCCGTGAAGCCCTGAGCAAATAGCGAACCTGCCGAGATCATAACTAACGCAGTTGCAGACAGCAGGGATAAAGCGAGTCCTTCGATACGCTGTTTCATGGATTTCCTTGTTAGCCTTCCGTGTGTTGCAAGATAAGGCGCTGAACGCCACGCGAAAAAAATTGACTGACTGATTGCCACAGCGTTGCGGCGAGGAAGACTGACAGAGTCGAAGGTCCAACAGGAGCACGTCAGCAAAACAGCCAAGTTTCGCTGTCGGGTAGTCCGTTAATCTACCACACGACCAGGACCCGCGTCCAACGAAATTTTCCAGAGCAATTTTCTATTAAAGCTGAGGCATAAGCAGTTGACGTTGAATGAAACGATGCGCTAAAGTCAAACGACTCCGTTTCGTTACCGAGCCCCGTCGTCCCGCAAAACCTGGTTTGTTACTGTTCTGGCATGTAGCAGCTGTTCAGCCCGATTTCCCGCACCTTATCGCGTTTATCCACTGGTTATGTAAGAGAGGAGTTTGCATTTGTGAATCGCTTCAAAAGCCCGGCTTTACAAGTCGGCGCGTATTTTATTCTGCTGACGCCGGTGCTCATTATTTCCGTGAACCACTCGGTCCACGCGGCTGGCTTACCCAAGGTAAGAGTCTTCTCCACCGGCGGTACGATTCAGGGCGCCGGACCGGCCCGGGACCAAGTGGCCTCTTACCGCGGCGACGGTTCGCAAGTTACGGGGAAGATGATTCTGGACGATCTGCCGGAGGCTAAGACGATTGCGGATGTATCCCTGGAGGAAACCGCCGCGGTCGCGAGCGCCAATACGCAAGTGCTGCTGAAACTGGCGAGGGACATCAACGCCTGGCTGGCGCAGCCGGATACCAGTGGTGCGGTTGTCACTCATGGCACGGCGACGATGGAAGAGACGGCGTACTTTTTAAATCTTACTGTGCTCTCCGATAAGCCGGTTGTCGTGGTGGGCGCGATGCGGCCTTTCATGGCCATCAGCAGGGATGGCCCCCTGAATCTGTACAACGCCATCCGTGTCGCAGCCGATCCCGAGGCGCGAGATAAAAGCGTTATGGTTTTGCTGAACGACGAGATCCATGCCTCCCGCGACGTGATCAAGAATAACACCACGCGTCCCGATACTTTCGTTTCCCGTGATTTTGGGCCGCTGGGCTTTGCTGACTCGGACCGTATTGTCTTCTATCGCAATCTCCTCACCCGCCATACCCACAAGTCGGAATTCGATGTGAGCGCCCTGACCGACCTGCCGAAGGTCGACATTGTCTATGGGTATCAAGAGGGAGGGCGAGAGGCGGTCGACGCTTTTGTTGCCGCAGGCGCAAAGGGAATTATTCTGGATGACGGTTCACCTGGTTTCTCGGCCGCCGTCAAAGATGGCAGGGAGAAGGGGGTAGTGTTTGTGCAGGGCGACCGTAAAGGCAGCGGCCGCGTACTCGAAAGCGCGCGCGCCGCCGAACGCGGTGTCGTTACCGCCGACAATCTGAATGCCCAGAAAGCCCGTGTGCTGTTGCGTCTCGCGCTGACGAAAACCAAGGACATCAAGGAAATCCAGCGCATGTTCGACGAATATTGATTGCGGAACGAGAAGGACCAATCCATGAAAACGACGTGTGTCATCGGATTCCTGGCCGCGGCGGCCTGGACCTTGCCGGGACAGGAAATTCCAAAACAGCCGGCGCCTCCAATCATCAAAGATAATTCGAAACTCCCGCACGTCGTCCTCATCGCGATGAGCGGCAGCACCATCGGCAGCCGGGGACTGAGCCGAATGAATCTGACGAGTTATGGCGACGGGCCGAAGGTCGAGCCGGGAGACTGGCTCCGCGATTTGCCGGAACTCCAGAATCTCGCCCGCGTCACCACCGAAGATATGCGCACGCCCAAGGGCCGGCACGATCCGGGGGAGACCTTCGAAGACATGCGCAGCGTGTCGAAAAAGCTGAATGAACTCGCCAAAGATCCTGCTATCGACGGCTTCGTCGTCACGCATGGAACCAATACCATGGCCGAAATCGCGTACTACATGACGTTGACTGTTAAGACCGACAAGCCCATCGTGTTCGTCGGATCGCAGCGCCCCTGGAGCGCAATTTCGGGTGACGGCCCTCTCAACCTTTACAACGCCGTACGCGTCGCGGCTTCTCCCCTGGCGCGGGGCAAAGGTGTTCTGCAATGCATGAACCAAAACATCAACACGGCGCGCGATGTCACTAAGACCAGCGCCTACCGGATCGAGACGTTTAAGGCCATTGATCTGGGCCCAATCGGTTTCGCCGATCCGGACAGGGTGAAGTTCTACCGCGAGACCACCCGTAAGCACACGACGTCCTCCGCCTTCGCGGGAATGGATTTCGCCACGCTGCCGCCAGTCGAAGTCTTCTACGCCTATAGCGACGCCCCGGGATATCTGATCGATGCCGCTGTTGAACACGGCGTCAAGGGAATCGTCGTCGATGGAACCGGCGCGGGTTCTCCAACCGGCTCGGAAAACGATGCGCTCAAGCGCGCCCAGGAAAAGGGTGTCATCGTGGTGATTACCACTCGCACGCGAGGTGGTCGCGTCCAGGAGACCAAGCGTCGCATGGACCGCCAGATGATCAATGGCGATAATCTCCCGCCCGAAAAAGCGCGTATTCTGCTGCAACTCGCGCTAACCCAGACCCACGACTGGAAAGAGATCAAGAAGTATTTCGATGAGTATTGACGGACGTCGCAATGCGAGCTTCCCTCCGAAATATAGTCTCGAACACTCGATTGCCGCTTAGCGCAGCTCAGCAAAGAACTCAGAGCCGCCGTGGCTATAGTTAGAAATTCGTCGAATAAGTTGAGCTCACCCGTGGCGTTAGGACTTGACTACGTCCAATGCTGCGCCGTCAATCGGACGTTTACCTGCTTTTCTCGGTAACCTGACGAAGCAGCCTCAGCACATTTTGTCCCAGAAACTTGTCGATTCGTTGCTCAGAGTAGCCTCGGCGGAGCATCGCGGCGGTGATCATGGGAAGATCGGCGACGTCGCGCATGCCTCGCGGCGGTGTGGGGCCTCCGTCGAAATCGCTACCGAGTGCTACGTGATCTTCGCCTACGAGTTGAATCGCCCGATCCACCACGGCGACCCAATCGTCGGACGTGAATTTAAGATCGTCAGGCACCTTGAAGGCGTCCATGGGGAATTGGGGCGCGATTAGCCGATCGATCTGTTCGATAGTCATGTGAGCTTCCCTTTCAGCATTGGGGGAGGGCCGGAAAAATGCCCCGCCAGAGTGCTCTGCGCGATAAGCATACTCCTTGGGATTATGGAATTCGTTACCAATCTGGAAACCGATGACTCCGCCTTTAGCGGCTAGCTTTTTCATCAGCCAATCCGGCATATTGCGCGGGATATCCACGACACTGCGCATGCCGTGGTGAGTCGCCATGATCGGATCCGAACTGGCATCGATCGCTTGCGAGATTGCATCGTCCGAGGCGTGGGAAACATTGATCACCATGCCGAGCCGGTTCATTTCTTGGATGAGCGCGCGTCCATGCTCGCTCAATCCGTGGGACTCCGGCGGTGAGCAGCACGAATCAGCGTAATGATTCGGCCGGTTATGCGCGGATAATTGCGCGGAGCGCAGGCCCAGACGGTAAAGATCCCGGAGTACGCCGAGGTCGCCATCCAGGTCATAACTGCCTTCCAGGTCTAATATGGCGGCGATCTTGCCTTCGCGATGGATGCGCTCCACGTCGGTAGCATTGAATGCTATGGCGATCCGGTCGCGGTTCTTTTCGATCTGGTTCAGCCCGCAATCGATCATGCGAAAAGCCTGTTTGGTTTCGAGTCGGCCCGGGTAATAGATCTCCGGGACATACAGCGAAAAAAACATGGCCCCCAAGCCGCCTTCCCGCGCCCTCGGCAGATCAAATTGTCCGTTCGGTTTGCGCATGCCAATGTTCCCGCCGTTATAGAACTCGCGGTCGACGGCATGGATATGCGCGTCGAAGACCAGAGCGCGGTCATGAATGGCTTTCGCTTGTGGCGAGACCTGGCCGTTCGCGGCCAACAGCGAAATGGATGCAAAAATTGCAAGGCGCATGGCTAGATGGTAGCGTTCAGCCCGGCGATTCCGGCCCGCGCGCGGCGAAAGGTGAATCGATTGGGATTGGCGGATGTGACGCCGGGCGTATCGACGAGTTGTATCTTTGCCGCAATGGGTTCATAGGCGGCCCGCGGCGCTATGGTCCCTTTGACTGTCAAAATTCTCTGACGTTCCGGGTAGATGCCGCAAACCGTTAACTGATTCAGCGAGAACGGAGCGCACCTCTCGGATGTGAGGACCAGAAGACTTAAATCATCGCGCGTCGAGTGCTCTTCTTCAATGACTGCACAGTGCCCCATGTCCCAGTATCGATGTCCGCCATGACGCACTGCGGGCTCGACGAAGCGGCCCTGGTGAAGAGACCGGACGGTCCCCTTAGTTGGTAGGGGTTTCGTTACACTGCTGGAGGACCAGCCTCCCACGGTTCTGCTCCAAGCGCCGCCGATACCGATCGATTGAGCGCAGGCAACCGCAGCCGGGTCGTGCAAAACTACCACCCAGCCTCTCGCTTCTTGGCGGAGAAGCTCTTCGAGCAAGGCTGTTTCGTCCCCAGGCGCGCCTCCGCCGACATTGTCGCCGACATCGAAGAGGGCTACCGGAAACGAATCTGAAGACATGGCGTCCGTGACGGCGGAAGCGGCATCGGGAAGATGGAGACGGATTGCGTCGCGTTGGTCCCACATCAGACCGGAGAGCCGGTGGGCTTCGCGCAACGCAACTTCCGAATCACCGTCGGCCACTACAATTACGGATGGGCCGACATAGGGAACGTCGTTGTATTGAAAGCCGCAAGCCACGCTGGCCGCGAGGATCCCGGGCTGTTGCTCCAATTCCATACTTGCGTCGGTGATCGATTTCAAAGGCTCTTGCGACGTGTTCTGGTGAACGATGTTCCAGAGTAGCGGAGGCTTTACCAATGCTTGGCGCGGACGAGCCTCGCCGGCAAGCATGCGCGCCAGAATAGACGCGGCACGCGCGCCGCGCTGTTTGGTATCGGTGTGAGGGTTGCGCTGGTAGGTGATCAGAACATCGGTTAGTTCCACAATCGCTGGGGAGATGTTGGCGTGAAAATCGTGCGTAACGACCAACGCAATCTCGGGTCCGACGGCCGCGCGCAAACGTCGCACGATCTCCTCGTCGGCTTGAGGATGCTCTTCTGTGTACATGGCCCCATGCAGAGCCAGCAGAATTCCGTCAAGCCCATCAATTTTCTCTATCGACTCGATCAAAAGTGCGGTCAATTTGTCGAATGCGTCGGCTGTTACGGGCCCCTTCGGCGTCGCACTCGCATAAATCGTCGGGATAAGATGAAGCCCGAGTTCCCTTCCAGTTTGGATGAAGCCGGCCACTTCCGAATTGCCCGAACCCCAGTCGTCCCCGGAGCGGAATAGGAAATCGCAAAATGCAGTCGGCTCAGAGTTGAACGAATTGGATTCGTGCATGATGCTGCCCATCGCAATTCTGTGAGCTTTACGCGGTGCCGGCATTTAGGCGAGTCTAGCATACCCGAAACTGCGTATACTCTCTAAATGCCGTATCGTTTTCGAGTTCTCGGCCTGCTGTTCGCGCTGGTCTTCGTGATGTATCTCGATCGCCTTTGTATTGCAGTCGCGGGACCGAGAATACAGCGTGAGATGAACATCAGTCCGAGCCACTGGGGATGGGTCATTGGGGCCTTCACTTTGGCTTACGCGGTGTTTGAAATACCGAGCGGCGTTCTCGGGGATCGGATTGGAGCGCGCAAGGTATTGACGCGAATCGTTCTTTGGTGGTCCGCATTTACCGCTCTGACGGGCGCGGTGGTCAGCTTTCCGATGCTATTGGTCGTGCGTTTCCTGTTCGGGGCGGGAGAAGCGGGCGCGTTCCCCAATTGCACCTCGGCTGTCTCGAAATGGGTACCTGCGTCGGAGAGGGCACGCGCAGTCAGCGTGTTTTGGATGGCGACCGCCACCGGAGGGGCGCTCTCTCCGCCCATCGTGGTTTCCATTGAACAGGGGCATGGCTGGCGCGCGGCCTTTTTCGTTTTCGCCTCGTTGGGTGTTTTCTGGAGCGTGATCTGGTATTGGTGGTTTCGTGACACGCCAGCCGAGAAGAACGGCATTTCTGCCGCGGAGCGCGCGAAAATCGGAGATCCCGCGGTACGCTCGGGCCATCGCGTTCCATGGTCCACGCTGTTGCGCAACGCGAATTTTCTCAGGCTCCTGCTCATGTATCACACCTATTGTTGGGGCGCCTACTTCTATCTCTCGTGGCTTCACACCTATTTGCAGGTTGGCCGGCGGTTAACGGAAAACCAGATGGCGATCGCGTCGTCACTGCCATCATGCGCCGGGTTCGCAGGGGTGGTCGCAGGAGGATATCTCAGCGACCGCCTGGCACGCACGCACTCTCTCCGATTCGCGCGTTGTTCCATCGGCGCGACTGGCCTGATTGTCTCCGGCGTCTTACTGTTGTTCGCTACGGTGACGCCGAATCAATGGACAGCCGTGGCATTGCTCGCGATCGGGCTCGGCGCTATGGATTTGATGCTGCCGGTCGCGTGGTCCATCTGCGTAGATATGGGAGGTGAACATGCCGGCGCCATCTCCGGAGCGATGAACATGGCAGGCCAAACGGGATCGCTGATCTCGTCTGTAGCCTTCGGATACTGGGTCGAATGGTACGGGAGTTATGATCGGGCGCTCATGCCTCTCGCTTTTATGCTGATCGTGAGTGGCTGTGTTTTTGCGACGATCGATCCGTCCCGAAAAGTACTGCCGGACAGCGCGCTGGAGCGTGAAGTAAATCAGGTCGCGAGCTAACCGCAAACGGCGCGCACAGGGCCCATCGGGAAGCACCAGGATTCCATGGTCCAGCAAGCCCATGAGGAAGTTCTATATCTGCAGCGTCCGCGCGGAGCGGCGCCATGATCGGGGTTTGGTTCAGTCGAGACAAATTATTCTCCTAAGCTGCCGCGATCACTTCAATTTCCACCAGGCACCCTGCCAAGGGAATGCCGGCGACGGCGACGCAGGTGCGCACCGGAGGCTCCGCGCCGAAGCGGCCGCGATAGACCTCATTCATCGCCGCATAGTCCTCCAGGTGCCGCAGATAGACGTTGCATTTCAGCGCTTTCTCCATCGAAGAGCCGGCGCTCTGCAAACAGAGGGCAATGCGGTCGAGAACCGCCGCGGTCTGCTTGCGAATATCGGCGGTCGTGTTCACCCCGTGTCCGGAGACGAAGATGATATCGCCGTGGGATACGACTTCCGAATACAACGGTACGTCAAGAGAAGCCGGCTTCCCGTCGGGGTAATACACTCGTTTGATTTTGGCAGGCTGGCCGCCGGGTTTGGTTTGGGCAAAGGCTGCAGCAGCGGCGAGCGGCGCGGTTGACAGAAGCTTCCGTCGTGAATTGTTCATTGAAATTCCTTTCAAATGGACTACAATCCAAAAATACCTGATTCGGCTGGTGATGAGGAGGCAATGGCATGACGCGAAGGGATTGGCTCGCAATGGGGATGGCTGTCCCGTCGCTCGTGGAGGGCGCTGCGCAGCAGCCGTGCGCGGCCGAGTCCCGGCGTACCAGAACCGCCGCGATCGTTACGGTTTACCATCACTATTCTCACGCCGACGTACTCATTGGAAGACTTCTTTCCGGCTATTCAGCCAACGCAGTTTGGACGCCCTCCCATACGCACGTAGTCTCGCTTCACGCCGACCAGCTTCCCCAGAACACCGATATGAGCCGCGACCTGGCCGCGCGCAACGGATTTCGTCTCTCTCCCTCCATACTGGACGCGCTGACTGCAGACGGTCACCTTGCCGTCGATGGCGTGGTTTTCATCGGCGAACATGGAGATTATCCGAGCAATGATGTGGGACAGATTTTGTACCCACGCTACGAACTGTTTTCACAGATTCTGGATGTGTACGAAAAGACGGGCCGCTCCGTTCCGACGTTCTTCGACAAGCACTTTTCTTATTCCTGGGAGAAGGCGCATGCCCTTTACAGCCGCGTTAAGAAGATTGGGTTCCCGTTTATGGCGGGCTCCTCGATTCCGCTGACGATTCGACGGCCGGCCTTGGATCCCCCGCTCGAAACGCCTATCACGGAGGCTGTGGGTTTGGGTTTCGGAGCTCCGGATGCCTATGGGTTCCATACGCTGGAGGGCCTGCAATGCCTGGTTGAGCGGCGAAAAGGCGGAGAGACCGGAATTGCATCGGTGCAATGGATTGAAGGCGGGGCCATTGAGGCTTGGCGAGATGGACCAGGCGCGTGGTCGAAACCGCTGTTCGAAATCCTGTTCGATGAAACGAAGCGGCTGAACGGACGGCCGGTGCTGTCGCTGGCCGAAGAGCACTCGGATAAGGCTGTGCTGTTCGTCCTGAACTATCGGGACGGGCTGAGAGCCGCTGCCCTGATCGTGCCGCAAAACGTCGGGTTCAGTGCGGCGATGCGGGTGAAAGGAAAAGATCAGCCGTTTGCACATCGTACTCCACTCCGGTCGATCGACCGCTGCCGAATTGGGATGGTATGGCCTACTGTGTCGATCGGTTTCTGGCGACGGGCGAAGCTCCCAATCCAGTCGAGCGAACTCTGCTGACGACCGGCGCGCTAGCGTTCTGTTTCAAATCGAAACAGTCAGGAACGCTCGTCGAAACGCCGCAGCTGGATATACGCTACCGTGCGCCGGCTCACGCTGGTTTGAAAAGGATTGATGTCTGTGACTCGAAGAGATTGGCTTCGCGCAGGCGCCGGCCCGGCAATCGCTGCACCGGGCTTCTTACCAAGGCCGCGCCTCAGCAGCCCTGCGCCGTGGCTGCCCATCGCCCGAAAACAGCGGCCATTGTGACAGTGTATCGGTACAACTCGCATGCCGATGTGTTGATGGGAAGACTGCTCTCCGGCTATTCGGTCGATGGAATCTGGGCGCCGTCGCAGACGCACGTTGTCTCGCTGCACACTGACCAGGCGCCAGCCAACGCCGATATGAGCCGCGACCTCGCGGCGCGCAATGGATTTAAAATCTATCCCTCGATTCGAGAAGCCTTGACGCTCGGCGGAAAATCGCTGGCCGTGGATGGCGTCGTGTTCATCGGCGAACACGGCGACTACCCGACCAATGAAGCAGGACAGATTCTCTATCCGCGCTACGAACTCTTCTCTCAAATTCTGGACGTGTATGAGGAGTCAGGACGTTCAGTTCCCACTTTCTTCGACAAACACTTTTCGTATTCGTGGGAAAAAGCGGACGCCATTTACCGGCGGGCAAAGAAGATCGGCTTCCCGTTTATGGCAGGTTCGTCCATCCCGCTGACGATTCGAAAGCCAGCGCTGGATCCTCCTCTCGAAACACCGATCACGGAAGCGTTCACCATCGGCTACGGACCTGCGGACGCGTACGGGTTTCATACTTTGGAAGGCTTGCAATGCATGGTCGAGCGCCGCACCGGTGGCGAAACCGGCATCGCGTCGGTCGAATGGATCGAAGGGCGTGACATTTGGGCTTGGCGCGACAGCACACGTGGCGGCTGGTCGAAACTACTGCTGGAAGAAGCCATCCGGATGCAGCCGACGCTGCAATCCGCGGCAATTGAAGAGCAGGCCAAGGACCCTGTGCTGTTCGTGCTGAACTATCGCGACGGTTTGAAGGCCGCGGCGCTGGTACTCACGAAGAACTCCGCGGGTTTCAGTACCGCGCTCCGGGTGCGGGGCCAGGACCGGCTGCAGTCGGTCGCGTTTGTCATCGGCGAACCCGGCGTGCATGAGCCGCTGGCCCGGCGTCCATTGCCGAATTGGGATGGGATCGGCCGTTGTGTGGATCAATTCCTCGCCACGGGTCAGCCGCCTAATGCCGTCGAGAGGACTTTGGTGACCACTGGGGCTTTGGCATTTTGCTTCGAATCGAAGCGGCAGAAGAAGCTGGTGGAAACTCCGCAACTGGCAGTGAACTATCGCGGACCGGTTCACAGTTGGTTCCAGACGACATAGGTTAATTTTCATGATACGGTTTGTTTTGATGTCGCTTATCCTACCGGCATTCGCTCAACTTCATCCGGGAGACCCGTCCGCGATTGGCATGTCCCCCGAACGACTCCAGCGGGTCAGCGCGCTGCTCGAATCGGAGGTGCGAGGCGGCCATTTGGATGCCGCTTCCATCCTGGTGGCGCGGCGGGGAACCATCGTGCTGCACCAGGGGTTTGGCCGGTCCTCGGGGCAGCCCGGGTCTTTTGCGGTGAAACCCGATTCCATCTACCTGGTCGCGTCTCTGACGAAGCCGGTGACCGCTATTGCCATGATGCTGCTGGTGGAACGTGGCGAGGTTTCGCTCAGCGAGCCGGTCGCCACCTACCTGCCGCAATTCACGGGAGATGAGCGACACAAGGTCCGCCTGCAGGATCTGCTCGCACATACCTCCGGTCTTCCCGACATGCTTCCCGAGAATACTCAACTGCGCCGCGAGCACGCCCCGCTGAACGAGTTCGTCAAACACGTATATACAACCCCCCTCCTCTTCAGTCCAGGCACCGCCTTTCGCTATCAGAGCATGGGGATTCTTCTCGCGGCAACCATCGTAGAAAAGATTTCGAAGGTGCCGCTACGGGATTTCGAGCGGAAGGAGATATTTGAACCGCTGGGGATGAAAGACACCTCGCTAGGCGCGGCCCGGGTGAAGCTCGGCGAGACCGTGCAGGTGCAGGAATCCGGCAATCCCGAGGAACTGGCGAGTTGGGGAGCGAACAGCGAATACTGGCGGAATTTGGGCAATCCTTGGGGAGGCATGCACACCACTACCATGGACCTGGCAATCCTGCTCCAGACCTTCTTGAACCAGGGAACGTATTCCGGAAAGCGAATCCTTAGTCCGGCAACCGTGAGAGCCATGATCTCGGACCAGAATGCGAAGCTGAATGGGTCCTGGGGGCTGGGGTGGCGATTGGGCCGCTCGCCGAGCGCAGAATTCGGCGACCTGATATCGCCCGATGCATTCGGTCACATGGGCGCATCCGGAACCATGGAGTGGGCCGATCCGGAGACCGGCGTAATCTTTATCATTCTGACCAGCCGGCCGCTGGCAGTGGATAACGGGCTTTTTTTACGCCGCGTATCCAATGCCGTCGCGGCCTCGGTTGAACACTGATTCGGGCGACCCTCAGAACAGCAGTTTCAGAGCGAGCTGGATGTTGCGAGCGTTAGTCGAGGTGCTAGTGATATTGCCAAAGCTGGACGTTCCGAATGTCGCGGCCGGGTTGCTGAAATTCGCGTGGTTGAACGCGTTGAACATTTCGAAGCGGAACTGCAATCGGATGCGCTGCTCTTTAATCGGAAAGTTCTTGAACAGAGAGATATTCCAGGTGGCGATGCCCGGACCATAGATCAGGTTGCGGCCCGCGTTCCCGTAGGCGTAACCCGTCGGGTTCGCGGGATACAAGCTCGAGAGCGTAAAGGCGGCTGAGTTGATGCAACCGACGAGATGATTGAGTCCACAATCGTCGCTCGCGGCGGAAACCAGGTTCGGACGATAGGTGCCGCCGGAGGAAGTGTTAGCCGTGTCGGTGCCCGTCGTAACGTTGATTGGGATACCCGTCTGCAGAGTGATGATGCCGTTCGTCTGCCAACCTGTGAATGCGCCTTTCTCAAACGGATTCGATACGTTGAAGAACGGAATGTTATAGGTAAAGTCTGTCAGGAACCGATGACGAATGTCCCAGTTAGAATTGCCATAATCGTCTTTCCAGTCGTACGGAATCAGCGGCGTGCCGCCGCCGTTGGAGTCCGAACTGACGTCTATCGTGTGGGACCAGGTGTAACTGGACAGCACTTGCAGGCCGTGAGCAAAGCGCTGATGGAAAACCAGGCTCATGCTCTCGTAATTGGCGATTTCGTCGTCGGCGATGGTGCGGATGACGCCGAAAAGCGGATTCGGTCGTCGCGAGTTGACCGCGCCAGGTCCGGGTACAAGCGGCGTATTGTTGTAAAAGCTGCGGTCCAGATGGTAGGAATGCGAGCCAAGATACTGCACATCGAAACCGCCGCCATTCCACAATTGACGTTCCAGGGCCGCGCTCCACTGATTCATTCGGGGGGTTGGCTGATTGTAGGGATCCGTGTAAACCGTCCCGGCGGTGGGGGACGTAGGACAGACGCCTGGGGAGCCAAACGGGTTGGTGAGCGTGGGAGGAGTGAGGCCGGTGGACCAAACGCAGCTCAGCTGCGTGGTGTAAGGCGGGTTAATGTTCAAGAACGTATAACTGTTCGTCTGATTCGGATTGTAGTAGATCCCCCCGCCCGCGCGAAACACGGTCTTCTCGTTAAACCGGTAAGCCACGCCGAGGCGAGGCGCCCAATCCTTATGGTTAGGACCGGTAAAGTGGAAGCCGGGTGTGCCGCCGACAAAGGCAGTCTGTTGTGGATTCAGTTCCGTGGCGACACCGTTAATGGTGTAGGCCACGGTCGGCAGTTCGTAACGCAGCCCGTAATTAATCGTGAGCTTATGCGATACGTCCCACTTGTCTAGAACGAAGAAGCCGTCGCGCCATTCGGCGGTCCGGCCGCGAACTTCGGGTCCGTCGGTTGTGAAGCTCTGCGGAAGTCCCAGGATGAAATCAGCCGGCGCGTAGCCGGTCAACTGGCCGTTGAAGGTGAAGGCACCGCGAGCGCTGTTGACCGCCGCGCGGCCAGTCGCCAGTCTGCGGATTTCCATACCAGTCATGATGTTGTGCGAACCCTTGATCCAACTGAGTTGCTCCGATAACTGCGTGGTGCTGTCGTTCTGGTACCAGTTGCTCGAGCCGTTGCTCAGGCCGTTAAAGCCTGTGATCGCGAAATCAGGAAGGCCGGGATTGTTGAACTGAGAATCTCCGGTAAAGCCCGGGATTCCCAAATTAGTGCCAGCCGACGTATTTCCGCTGGTGCCGAACGGATTGACCGTCGCCGTGGTGAAATAATTCCGCCCCACGCGGAAATCGTTGACCAGGTTCGGCGTAATCGTGTGGGTGTAGCCGACTGTATCGTTGATCGTGGTGTAAGGCGTGGTGTCACCATTCACCGGGACTTGATTTCCCCCAAACGTCGTCCAGTTTTGGTACTCCGCCCGCACATACAACCGGACATTCTGGCCGATTTGCTGATCGATCCGGTCAATGGTTTGGTTGTAACCGGCCTTGCTCGGTACAGGTACGGACAAGTTATTAGACAGCCCGGGGAGGTTCGGCGAGGGGAAGTATTGCTCCAGTTTCAGAACGACCGGGGAAATACGGTTTGTCGGAATGACATTGCCGGGGAACGGAGTGTTACCGTTCAACGGATCCTTGATGGTCGCTGTGACTCCCGGGAACACGCCGGTGAAGAACACGCTCGGCATCTCGGTGGAAAGCGAAGTCGTGGCCTGGACGTTGCGGAAGCCTTCATACGAAGCCATGAAGAAGGTCTTGTCCTTGCCGTTGTAAAGCTTCGGAATGATCACGGGTCCATCCACCTCGGCGCCGAACTGATTCTGCCGCAAGGGCGGTTTCGCGGCCGTGGGATTGGTAGGCGTCGGCAGAGTGAAGAAATTGCGCGCATCCAGTACGTTATTACGGAAAAATTCCAGCAGAGCGCCGTGGATAGCGTTGGTGCCGGACTTGGTCACCATGTTGATGTGGACGCCGAGATACGAGCCATATTGGGCCGAGTAAGTTCCAGTCTGGACTTCAACTTCCTGGATCGATTCCACCATCGGCCGCGCCGAAGTATTGGTGATCAGGTTACTCATGATGCTGATGCCGTCCAGCGTCATCTCGTTATCCACCTCCCGCGTCCCGGCGCCGTTGAAATCCTCGCCCGGCGGCGTGCCGGTGGCGGAAGATTTCGGGCCCAGAGTTACGCCTGGAGTTGTGATCGCCAGCATCATGGGGTCACGGCCGTTCAGCGGCAATTCGGCCACCGATCTTGTGCCGAGCACCTCCGAAATGGTGGCGTCATCGGTCTTGATGGCCGACGCCGTAGCTTGCACTGTCATGGCCTGCGACACAGCGCCGATCGCTAACGCGAAGTCGGTTCGGACGATCTGGTTAATATCCACCTGGATCCCGGTCTTGGTAACTTTCTGGAATCCCTGCTCTTCGATCGTAATGTCATATGTCCCAACCCGGACAAACTCGAAGGTATAATCGCCCCGATCGTTCGTGGTTGTCACGTGAGTGTCGAGGGTACTTTTTTCGACCGCCGTCACCTTGGCGCCCGGAATGACCTTGCCGCTCGAATCGGTAACCGTCCCGACCAGCGAGGTAGTCGTTGCAAGCTGAGCCCCGGCCGTTATGGGGAAGAGCGCAAGAAAGCAAAGCGAGACACAAACCCGTGTATTCATAGCACTTCCCTTTAGTTAAACTAGTTCTGCAGTCCTCGTCGCGGAAACTGCGCCCTGACGCTGTTACGGCACCGCAACTAGGCGATTTGACGATTTCCTAAGAAGCAACATCGAGGTTGGCCATCCGCGCCAAAGCGGCACCCTAAACCGCTATTACCTGGTTGGGCCAGCTGCCCACCATACTCTGAAAACTTTTTATGAAGAGTAACATCGGTTCAAAAACCATGTCAAGAGTAATTTTCTTGATCTTCGGCTATTTGAACTTTGTATGTACGTCGGTATCAGTTGGGAACCGTCACGTTTGGTGCCGCGAGCCGTGGGAAGTAACACGTTCGATAACATGTCCTTGCATAGACGAGGGGGATTGCTGAGCAGGATACTCATCTCGATTTGTCGCCGCTGCAACTCGACGAATACCAGGGTGCGCCTTGGGGCCGTTCGGCACACCCCGGCTTGAATCACCCCCGGCTTGAATCAGTGCGGCGGAGCCGATCGTCTCGGAGGCGTTATGTTGATTGAATCCCAGCGCGGGTCGCCTAATTCCTTATAACCTGCCGGCAGCGGTGGTCCAATCGGGGCGCGTAATGCCGTTTAGGTCGTAAACCACCTTGCCGTCGCGCAGCGTCAATTCGCAGACCAGTTTCTGGTTCCCCTTAAGACGCGCTCCGTACATGTCCGTGAAGCCGAAATCGCCCTGCTCCACGCGTAGCACGGCCACATCCGCGACCGCGCCCGGCAGTTAGATGGCCAAGATCTTCGCGATGGATTTCGCGCGCCGGATGCCAAGTGGAATCCGCAATCACGTCTTTAAGCGGCAAACCCATCGCCAGGAACTTGCTCATCACGTTGTCCATGTCTTTCATGCCGGAGTTCATACTTGCCGTGTGAATATCGGTGGAAATCGAGTCGGGCAGAAATCCCTGCTGGATGGCAGGCACGGCGACACGCCACGCGAAGCTTCCTCCACCATGACCGACGTCGAAGATCACACCCCGCTTTCGCGCCTCAAACATCGCCGGGTTGACGTGGCCGGAAGCATCCAGCTCGTTCCGCAGTCCGAATAGCAGTGGGTGTAGATGTCGCCGGGACGCAGTTTTTTTGTGACCAATTCGCTCATGGGTCTCTCTTTGCGATTCGCGCCGAAATCCACCATCACCGGGATATTCGCGATGGTCCCGGCTTTGACCGCCTGTTCGACCGGCGTCCACTCCGGACCCGCAAAGTGCGCCGTCTTGACACCGATAATCAGGCCCTTATATTTCAGCGCCATTTGGGCCGTGGGCTTGGCCTGCATATCGGAAAGATCGTTTTCATACTTCGACCTCCGCGCATGCCGTTCCCGACGATGTTGATGAACGCCAGCACTCGCGTCTTTGCGCGATCGATCACGCGCTGCTTGAAGTCTTCGAAATTCCGCCACCCCGCGCAGCCGGCGTCGGCGACTGTAGTCACACCGACGCGAAGCATGTATCCATCGGGATATAAGCTGTTGTCTCCGACGTAAGAATGCGCCTCGCCTGTGCCTGTATAAACGTGTACGTGGATGTCAATCAGTCCCGGCGTAACGTAAAGTCCTGCTACGTTCACGACTTTAAACGCCTGCGACGCATCGATGTGTTGCGCCACCGCGCGATCTTTCCATCGCGAATTGCGACGTCGCGCACGCCGTCGAGATTATTCTTGGCGTCAATCACATGCCCGCCTTGGAGCAGGAGGTCATAGGGTTGACCTTGTGGCTGGGCTCGCAGGGGTGCTTGCGCAAGTGCGAAGCCGGCGCTGAGAAGGAGCAAAACGCGCGTCATTGTATTAGCATAAGCTGATTAGCCCGGGAGGCATTAGGGCCACCGAGAACTTCCGTTTTCCAACTCCGGAAAACCCGGGCTGCACGCCCTGATTTTCTACCAAACAGTCATCGCCGCGGCCTCGCGAGCGTGAAGGCCGATCAGGGCCGGCCGAGTTTGCCAAATGGCAGGCCGCGTTAGGATGAAGTCGTGAACCTTCCCGTCAACCCGCCGGTGCCTCCGATGCTTTCCAAACGAATCGACCAACTACCCGAGGGCGGCGCCTGGATTTTTGAGCCGAAGTGGGATGGATTTCGCTCTCTGATCTTCCGCGACGGTGGCGAGATCTTTATCCAGAGCCGGGATTCGAAGCCGCTCAACCGCTATTTTCCTGAAGTGGTGGAAACCCTGCTGGCGCAGTTGCCGGAACGTTGTGCCTTGGACGGGGAAATCGTCATCGCTCGAAACGGTCGCCTGGATTTTGATGCGCTGCAACTTCGTCTCCATCCGGCGGCATCTCGCGTGAAGATTCTCTCGGGAACGATTCCGGCATCCGTAGTCTTGTTCGACGTGTTGTGCATCGGCGACCGCGACTTGCGCGACGAGCCTTTTGCTACGCGGCGACGGGAACTGGAGTCGATGTTGTCGCAGCGCCGCGCCTCCGGTTCATCTCACGCCGGCCACTCGAGATCCGGCTGTCGCGTCGGACTGGTTCGCGCGTTTCGAAGGTGCGGGGCTTGACGGCGTCATGGCAAAGCCTGCCGCGGGAGTTTACGAACCGGACAAACGCGTAATGCTCAAGGTGAAGCACGAGCGCGATTGCGACTGCGTGGTCGCAGGCTTTCGATGGCACAAGAAAGGGGAGCGATCCGCCATCGGGTCTCTGCTGCTGGGTCTGTTCGACGCGGCAGGCGAATTACAGCACGTCGGCGTCTGCGCGAGCTTCTCAGAGGCGAGACGCAAGGAGTTGGCAGACTTCCTGGCACCGTATCGGGAGAACGCGCTCCTTAACCATCCATGGAAACAATGGTCTGCTCCTGATGTCCCGGACCATCCGCAACGTATGCCGGGCGGCCAGAGCCGGTGGAGCCAGGGCAAAGACCTGTCATGGGAGCCCTTACGTCCGGAATTGGTGGTTGAAGTAGCGTACGAGCATATGCAGGGCTCGCGTTTCCGTCATATGGCGCAGTTCCGCAGATGGCGCACGGACAAGCGGCCCGAGGACTGCACCTACGCGCAACTCGAGGTGGTGCCGGCGCAGGAACTTACTGCGATTTTCGGGAGCGGGACGTAGACGATTGCGCGCGCCATTCGCGGGTCGGGTCGTCGTCGGGATCCGGAGTCTCCGGGCAGGCCGCAGGTCTTCTGGGACGTGCCGCAAATTGATACGGATACGTGTCCAGGTTGAGAACCGGCCGCGCATCGAGTCTACCAGGACGTCGTCTGTCGCAAGGTAGCGCGGCTGTTTCGGGATGCCGGTTCTTCCACCTCTCGAGACCATCCAGGGCGGCGTGTTTGTCCGGTGAGTTCGCCACCACGATCAACGGCATTTTTTCCCGTCGGGCCTGCGGCGGCCTTTCGCGCGGCTTTTTTGGCGCGCGACGGCGCCACCCTCGAGCCCTCGCCTGCCATCTTTCGAAAATGCGGCGGCCAAGGCGCGTCGCCCAGCCCTTCCGATTCGTCCCTCGCGGCAAGTTCCAAAAGCTTTTCGAGCGATCCGGCAGCATCGTCCATGCCCGCGTGAGGATCGCCGACTTCCAGGAAACGCTTGGGCACAGTGAACACCGTGAAGTCGGCTGGATCGCAATCGGGGACTTCGGTCCACCTCAGTGGAGTGGACACCCGTGCGTCGGGAAGTGGCCGTACCGAATAGGCAGAGCAAGTAGTTCGGTCTTTCGCATTTTGGTTATAGTCGAGGAAAACGCCGTGACGCTCTTCTTTCCACCATTTCGAACTGGCGAGGGCGGGGACACGACGTTCGACGGCGCGTGAGAGTGCCACTGCCGCACGCCGAATTTCGTTAAAGGTCCAACGCGCTTCTATCCGCACATTGACGTGCATGCCCCTCGAGCCGCTGGTTTTGGGCCAGCCCCGAAGCCCCATCTCTTCGAGGAAGGCGTTGGCTTCGAGCGCAACCGTGCGGACATCCGGCCACTGAACACCGGGTCCGGGATCGAGATCCACACGCAGTTCATTCGGGTGGTCGAGATCCGCCGAGCGGATCGGATGCGGATGCAACTCGATACACCCGAGGTTGACGATCCATGCCAGCCCCGCGGCATCATCCACGACGATCTCTTCGGCGGTGCGGCCGGAAGGAAATGAGAGGAGCACAGTCCGCAGCCAGGATGGGCGCTCAGAAGGCGCGCGCTTTTGGTAGAACGCTTCGGCCTCTGCGCCATTCACGAAGCGTTTGAGCACGATCGGGCGATCCCGAATCCCATTCAACGCGCCGGGTGCAACGGACAAGTAATAGTTTACGAGATCGAGCTTGCTAATCTTCGCTTCTGAGAAGTATAGCTTCCCTGGATTTGATATCCGGACCTCCCGTTCCCCAAACGTAAGAAGTTCGCCGTCTTCCTTTTCCTTTTTGCCCACTTAACAAGGCTACACGTAACTAGCCTTGCCGTCACTCCGGCCGCGAGACGTTGTGGAAATCCGCCATTTTTCCTCCGTAGTCGGGAAGGGTGTTTCTCATTGACGGGACTGATCTCTGGTGTGCGGTTTCACACCCCGGCGCGGTTTAAGTTACTAGCGGCCCGTTGCCATCTCAAAAGAGCAAACCCTTTCCTCCAGCAGAATCGGCGTAGCCGAGATACCGGCCAACCGGGATCGGCTGCCCTCCCGAAGATTAATTCGTCATCGTCCCCACAGCGCGCGATATTTCCGAAGCAACTCGAACAGCACCACTCCGCCCGCCGTCGCCACGTTGAGGGAATGCTTCTTTCCTAACATCGGGATCCGTACGTGTGTATCCGCCATCCCCGACAACCCAGAGGTGAGCCCGTCCGTCTCGTGACCGAACAACAGCGCGACCGGAAACCTTGGTTGCCAGTCAAACAAATCCACCGCGTGCAGCGACGTCTCGACGGCCGCGATCTCGCACCCTTCTGCGCGTAGCCGGCTTACCAGCCCGGGCGCGTCCCAGGTGTGCTCCCACGGGACTGCCTCTTCTGCGCCTAACGCTGTCTTGGTAATGGCGTGCTTGGGCGGTGACGCCGTAATACCGCACAAACAAAGCTTCGCTGCGCCACACGCGTCGATGGTCCGGAAGAACGATCCGACATTGTACATGCTGCGTACGTTTTCAAGTACGACCTGCACCGGAAGCTGTCCGATGGCGTCATAAGTTGCCGCGCTTTTGGTCACTTGCCAGGGTAAACGTTCCGTTGAATCGCCGGTCATATCCGTGTTGATGGTATAAATGCCCCATATGAAGGTTATCTCGGCCGCGAGTGCCGCTGTCATTTTTCTTGTAGTAGTCCTCTGGGGCCAGATCACCGGCGGCATCGATTCGTTGCGGGCTCGCGCTCGCGCTGACGAAGCTATGCGTAAAGCCTATGCGTCACAACCCGGCGGCACATCCGAAGAGAATCTCTTTGAAGTGCTGGTCCTCATGGGCGTCGGCGATGCGCAGCCCTCGGAATGGAACGGCACCATGAACATCGCCTCGGGTGAAATCGACTCGCTCGACGGCTACCGCTTTGAACTGCCCGATCGCATCCTCCCGCAAGGCGGTTGGCGCATGAAGACCAGTCTCGACAAGATCCTTTCGAGTTCGCCAGTTGAAGGCTCCGGCGTTTCCGGCGCTGTCGTCATGCCGAAAGGCCTGCTTGTCGCGGGTCGCGGAAATGACGGGACGAGTCTCACCATCGACACCAACAATGGCCGCTGCTCCATCGCTCCTATGCAGTTGACCGCCGGCGCAACTAAGGAATGCGCGTCACACATCGTCGCGATGCGTCTACCCAATGCCACCGATCTTTCCGGTACCGAACTTCGCGAGCACGATCTGCCCTCCATCGGGGCTGGATCTAACGCGGGCGAGCTATGGGCCACCTGGACCTCCTTTCACGACAACCGGCAGGAACTCAACCTTCGGCACTACGGCGCTCAGCGATGGTCCCGCCTTCTGCCGGTTGGACACGCCAGCGATGTCTCCGAACGAGATCTCTACAGACCACAGGTCGCCGTCGACGAAACGGGAACGCCGTGGCTGATATGGTCTGAACAAGCTGCCGGCCAGCCTGCAGGCAATTGGGAAATCCTGGCCATGCCCTTCCGTAATCAGGTCTGGGAAAAGCCGGTCACGCTCAGCGACAATCCGGGACCGGATATCGACCCGCATGTCGCGCAAGGCCCCCACGGCTCCATCTATGTCGTTTGGCAATCGCTCACCGGTCGCACTTCGCAGATCCGCCTGCGTTATCTGGTTGGCGGCAAGTGGTCGGAGTCGATTCACGTGACGGACTCCCCGCAAAACAATTGGTCCCCGGCCGTCGCCGTCACGCAAAATGGCACGGCGTGGATCGCATGGGATCGTTATGACAAGAGTTACGACGTCTACTCTCGCAGCTATTCGCCGCAGTCCGGACTCGAGTGCGGAGCGACCCATCGCTGCCACCGGGCGCTTTGAAGCTTATGCTTCCATCGCCATCGATCGTCAGGACCATCCCTGGATTGCGTATGAGACCGGCGGCGTGAATTGGGGGAAGGATCTTGGAGCCGCTCTCGGCGAAAAGGCGCCTGGTACGCCCCTTGGCGGCCCTCGCCAGATCGAGATCGTGTGTCTCAATGGCGATCGCGTTCTTGCGCCTCCTCCGCTACCAGCGAATGATGCGCTGGCGCTCGGCAGTCAGTCAAATAGCGATCCGCTCATCTACTTCGATCCGAATGGCAGTTTGTGGCTCGCCTTCAAACGCCGCTTCAGCCGTAACGCCTACCGTCCCAGTACGCTTTGGGAAACCTACTTGACGCGGCTCGACGGCGAACGCTGGACCACGCCGATGCCGCTCGCCAAGAGTTGGACCCGCAAGAGCGCGCGCATGTCGATGACGGCGTCTGGCGGGCGTTTGTGGGCATTCTGGCCGAACGAGAATCGTGATTGGGCCTTCGCCAGCCGCCCACACTCCAATCGTGTGATGGCTGGCTCGATAGCACTTCCCACTGCTTCAGCCGCGCCCGTACTGCATGCGTGGACCGCTCCCTCTCCCGCCGCAGCTCCTCTTCCGCCAACTGAATCTGCGGATGTTGCGCGGGTCCGCGCTCATCGAGCCGGACAACTTCGCATTGTGCGCGGAGATCTGCATCGTCATACCGAACTCTCGCAGGATATCGGCGGTCTCGACGATGGCTCTCTGGTCGAGTTCTATCGCTACATGATCGATGCCGCCGATATGGATTTTGGCGCCAGCACGGACCATCAAGGCGGTGGAACCGACTACTGGAACTACCTCACGCAAGAATTTACAGACATGTTCCATTTCCCGCAGCGCTACTCCAGCCTCTATGCGTATGAACGCAATATGGGAAATCCGTTCGGACATCGCAACATCATCCATACGAAGCGAAATTATTCCATAGTGCCGTTCTTTCAACGCATGGATAAAGAGTTCGAGTTGCCCGACACGCCCGATGGTGAGTTGCTCACTTTCAATAGCATGAGCTTCGGTGGAGCAGTACCGAATGACACGCAGCTTCTCTACGAGTCCCTGCGCAAATCCGGCGGGCTCGCCATCCCTCATACTTCCGCAACCGATACCATGGGCACCGACTGGCGCGATAACGATCCCAAGCTCGATCCCGTGCTCGAGATCTATCAAGGCGCGCGTCAGAACTACGAGACCAAGAACGCCCCGCGCGGCATCAGGGACGGCGAGGAGCAGAAAGCTCTGGGCGGTTATCAGGAGGCCGGCCTCGTCTGGAACGCCTGGAAGAAGGGTTATCGCATCGGGGTCATCGCCAGTTCCGACCACTACTCGACCCATATTTCCTACGCTTTGGTCTACACGCCATCCACTTCACGCGAGGCGATCTTCAACTCGATTCGCCAGCGTCACACCTATGCCGCGACCGACAACATCGTCCTCGAATTCTGGGTCGGACAGCACTTCATGGGTGACGACTTTTCCGCCACGTCGCCGCAGCGCATTCGCGTGAAGGTGCAAGGCACGGGTGACATCGATGCCATCCATCTCATCCGCGACGCGCAGTACATCTACAAATGGTCGCCGAACTCCCGCGACGCAGACTTCCAGTTCTCCGATCCCGCCGCTCAAAAGGGACAGCATTGGTATTACGTGCGTGTAGAGCAGAAGAACGGCGAACTGGCATGGTCGAGCCCTATTTGGGTTAAATACTAACGTACATCTGTTCGCTCTGCTGGGCGCTGCAGGGCCCGCCCCCGCCGGAAGTTGATCGGAAATTTGTCTGAATAGCGTGTGATCGAGCTACCGAAGCAGCTACACTCGTATCCGCTCCACCACAACTGCTGTACCGTAACACAGCACCTCCGTTACTCCCTGCATCACTTCGGTGGCGTCGTATCTCACCCCGACGATGGCATTGGCCCCGAGTTCCGCGGCATGCGCCGTCATCCGCTCAAAGGCCTCATTGCGAGTCTTTTCGCACAGTTCGGTAAGCAGCGTGATATTGCCGCCGACAAGCGTCTGCAGCCCGGCCCCGATCGTTCCAAACAGCGATCGTGACCTCACAATAATCCCCCGGACCAGACCGATGTTGCGCGTCACCCGCCAGCCGTCCAGAGTAAAGGTGGTGGTGATCATTCCGTGATCTATCATCGCGGAAATCCTATCATGGGCGCCGGGTCGTCGCACACGATGGTAAAATAAAAAGGTTCGTCCTCAGGCGGCGTAGCTCAGTTGGTTAGAGCGACGGTCTCATAATCCGTAGGTCCGCAGTTCGATTCTGCGCGCCGCCACCAGGAATCCCGAACGTTATTCGGGCGCACCTCATTCGACCTAATCAGTGCCTCGCGTGCCTTCGCGGCGCTCAATGCAACGATTCCAACTGACCGACCGGCTCTGTGGCGCCGGTCACCCATTGTCAACTTCAGCTGCGCCTGCAAACGCCGCTGATAAAGCAAACTGCCCTCTCGGCTAAACAATCGAAAATGCGTAGAAAAATTTGAGAAATTATTCGCCTCCCGAGCACTAAAGTTTCGAAAGCATTCAACCGATATACCTCTTGAGCGCTATTGCGCTATCAGGCGTTTGCGCCGGAGGTCAGGAGCCATTAATGAACGAACCGAATCAGACCCATATGGTAGTCGTGTGCGATACGCAGCCTCTTGCTATTGAGGGAATCCGATCTCTGCTGGAGCAGAGTGAGGGCTTGAGCTTTGCGGGCGGCATCACCAGCCTTCTCGGCGGGATGGAACTGGTTCGTACGTTGAAGCCGGACATTATGCTGCTCGATCGTACTTTTGGCGACGTGGGTGTGACTGAGGTTCTTTCTTATTTGCGCTCGAATCCTTCTGTGCATGTAGTGATTTGGGGCCACGGGATCGGCGAACCGGAAGCGTTGCGGATGCTGCAGTGCGGCGCCAAGGGCGTGTTGCGAAAGACGGTAAGCCCGGCCAACGTGATCGGCTGTCTGAAGGCGGTTTGCGAAGGACAGACTTGGATGGAGGAGCGGATTTTCGGCGAGGAGATACGCACTGCCGCAGGTCACTCACCGCTGACGGCGCGGGAACAGCAGGTCCTTGAACTCATCGAAAAGGGCTTTCGCAACCGCGAGATCGCAAGCAATCTGGGGATCCAGACCGGCACCGTAAAGATCCATCTGAAACATATTTTCGAGAAGACCGGAATTCGCGGCCGGTACGGCTTGGCGCTCACCGGGCTGCGCGAAAAAGGAATGCTCGGCGAACTTAGACAGTAACCCTCCAATCCTGGCAACGCCTCGCTCGCAAGATAGACGATTGAATCTTTGTCGTCTAGGAACGTAGTCCGCGGGCATAAATCGGCCTGCGGACCCCGAACGGAGACGAAGCGGGCAAGGTTTGACTGTGGTTCAGTTGATGGCGTTCGTCTCGATGATCCGGACCTTGGGTTGGACCAACAAGCGCGTAATACCGATGCCTATCCTGGCTGAGGTAGACAAGATCGCACTCTAAACTCCAAAAACACGGCGCAGGGTCTTGCGCCCCGGGTCAACTTCCCCACTCTTCTGCCTCCGATCGGCAGGTGAAAGCCTTCGCCCCGCCGCGAAACCTTGGGAAAGAACTGCACCACGGCATCTCCCGCGTCCAACACCTTTCCCGGAGTGGCTCTTCAGGTTGATCAAGCTGGTCGCAAATCCTAACTCCTTGGATTGCCCCCGAAGTGTGCAGAGACACTTGCGGTTCTAGCCTCCAGCCAGCCTGCAGTTGCTCCCGGCAGGAGCGATCTGTTTGCAATTCTGTTTGGAGGGTTGGCCCTTACGAAGCTTGTGATATCGTAGCCTGCGGAGAACGCGCGATTAACGCGTAACACTCTTATTCAGATCATGCTACTTTGGCAGAGGGTAGGACGCATTCTGGTCCGCCGCCAATCTGTCCGGTGAAGTCTCTCGTAGACGTAATAGAGAATGCACATTCCCGATGGTTACCTCAGCCCCGCAACGTGCGCGGCGCTCTACGCCGGTTCGGCTCCGTTCTGGTACACCGCTCTGCGCCGCCTGAAGCGGGCATTGAACACCAAAATGGTTCCGCTGCTTTCCGTCTTCGCGGCATTCTCTTTCATCATCATGATGTTCAACCTGCCGTTGCCGGGAGGAACCACTGGTCATGCCGTGGGCGTGGGAATCGCGACCATCGTTCTAGGTCCCTGGGCGTCTATCCTCGCCATCTCCATCGCCCTTGTGATCCAGGCCATCTTCTTCGGCGACGGCGGTATTACCGCGATCGGCGCGAACTGTTTCAACATGGCCATCGTCGGTTCGCTGACGGCTTACTTCGTTTATCGTCTATTTTCCGGGCGCGCGCCCATCACGTCCCCTCGCCGGGTTGTCGCGGCCGCACTCGCCGGCTACCTAGCCATCAATCTCTCCGCGCTGATCGCAGCGATCGAGTTTGGCATTCAGCCTCTCCTCTATCACGACGCTTCCGGAGCGCCCCTCTACGCGCCTTACCCCTTGCATATTGCCATCCCGGCAATGATGATCGGCCATCTCACCATCGCGGGACTGGCCGAGATGGTGGTGTCCGCGGGAGTCGTCGCTTATCTCCAGAGGGCCGAGCCCTCTCTGCTAAGGAATACGGCGCCCAATGCCCGGCTGGATCATTCGGACGAGTCTGCTGCCGTGATCGGTTGGAACGCGACCCGGCCTCTCTGGATCGCCCTTGCGATTTTGATGATCCTGACTCCCCTGGGAATTCTTGCGGCTGGTTCGGCATGGGGGGAATGGTCTCCCGCGGACTTCGCCAGCCAGGCTTCCCGAAGCCAGATGGCGGCCGCCTCCGGCAGCGAGTTGCCGCCTGCGCAGGCGCCCGCCGGATTACAGCGCCTCGCTTCTTTTTGGACCGCGCCGATGCCTGGTTACGCTCCAGCGTTCTTGAAAAGCAAGTCATTCGGCTACATGCTCTCCGCCGTTTCCGGGACCGGTCTGATCATTCTGGTATTTCTGCTCGCCGGATGGGCCACCAACAGGCGTCCCGGATGAAACAGAGCTTTATCGAGCGCAGCCTCTCGAGTCTTCTTGCCACATCGAATTACGCGGCGACGGCCGAGCAGATGGCCGTTGCCGGCGGCGCGCTCCAGCTTGTCGACCCGCGCGTAAAAGTTGCCGGTCTGTTTGGGCTGGTATTCGTTGTAGCCGCTTCCCGCGAACTCCGCGTCATCGGATTCATTTTCGCCGTCGCGTTGCTGTTGGCGCTCGTCTCTCGCGTCAGCGTCCGCAGGCTCGCCGCGTGGGTTTGGAGCCCGGTCTTGTTTTTTACCGGTACCATAGCCCTTCCTGCGGTCTTCCTAACGCCTGGTTATCCGATCGCCGCGTGGGGCCCTCTTCTGATGACCGAACCAGGACTGCGAAGCGCCGCCTTCCTGACCTCGCGTGCGGAGACCGCGGCCACTCTTTCCGCCCTACTGGTGCTCACTACCCCCTGGCCATGGGTCCTGAAATCGTTGCGGACTTTTCGTTGTCCTATGGTGCTGGTCGCCATTCTCGGAATGACCTACCGGTATATTTTCGTTATTCTTCAAACGGCCTTTGAGATGTTGGAATCGCGCAAGAGCCGTACCGTAGGAGTCTTCGCGCCGGCCGAGCGACGGCGCCTCGCCGCCTCCGCTGTCGGCGTACTGTTGAGCAAGAGCTTGCAACTCAGCGGCGACGTGCATCTCGCCATGCAATCGCGCGGCTTTCGCGGCGAAGTTCACGTGATGCAGGACTTCAGCGCCACCGTCGCCGACTGGTATTGGCTGGCCGGATTCGCCGCCATAGCCATCGCCGGCATCTGGTGGGGCAGATGACCGCCAACGTCTTCGAAGTGCGCAATCTTACTTATCGCTACGACGCCGTGACGGCGCTCGACAACGTCTCTTTGAGTTTGGAGGCGGGCAAGCGGGTGGCGCTTCTCGGCGCCAATGGCTCGGGCAAATCCACGCTGCTGCGGCTGCTCGATGTCCTCTACGCTCCAGCATCCGGCGAGATCTTGTTCCATGGCCAGTCCCTTGACGCCCATCGCTTCGAGGACGATCAGTTTGCCTTCGATTTTCGCCGCCGTGTCGGCCTGGTATTTCAAAATCCGGACGTGCAGCTCTTCAATCCCACGGTGTTTGATGAAATCGCTTTTGCGCCGCTTCAACTTCGCTGGTCGAAGGACGAGATTATCCGGCGCGTGGACCAGATGCTCGACATGCTCGAAATTCGCCATCTGAAAAATCGCCCTCCTCACCGGCTCTCGGGTGGCGAAAAAAAACGAGTCGCCATCGCCTCTGTGTTGGTCTTGGATCCGGAGGTCCTGCTGCTTGACGAACCCACCGCGGCGCTCGATCCTCGCAGCCAGAGCCAGATTATCGACCTGCTCATCGGCTGGGGTGACGGTAGTAAGACGGTAATCACCGCAACGCACGACCTCGGACTCGTGGAAGATATCGCCGATTATTGCTTCGTCCTGCAAAATGGCAGAATCGCAGCCGAAGGTAATCCTGTGGAGGTCCTCCGCAATACCAGCCTGCTCGCGCAAGCCAACCTCATCCACGCCCACCGGCACTATCGCAGCGATGCCCATTCGCACGCCCATACGCATCCTTACCGCCACGAATAGAAGTCGATAGTGTAGTTGCGGCAAGGGTGAAGAACTACCTAGCAACGATAGGATCGCGCCTGAACTCCAAAACAAGTTGGAGACGCGTCCTGGTGCCAAATCAACCGCTTTGAGGAGCGTCTGGACGCCGAGATCGAGAAGTTTGAAACATCGTTGCTGACGGAGTTTCAGGAAATGGGCATCGGCCGTCGAATCGCGCTCGAGAACGCACGGCGTGGTTCTACGAGGCTGACCTCGAAGTGGACGCACTAAAAGAACGCACCCGCAAACTCGAAGGCGGAAAAGAACTGACACCGTTAGTAGGGCGCCTCATAATCCTCCCGGAATTGTCGCGCAAAGCGTAAAAATGCTCCGGCCGGACCTGCTGGTTCGGGACCATGCGGGTAGATAAACTGGAATATCCGGTTGATCTCGAGACCCTCCACTCTCACTGCGCGAATGTTCGTCGAGTTACGCAGCGCCCAGCGCGAAATGAAGCCAACGCCCAGTCCCGCTTCCACACCGGATTTGATCGCCTCAGTCGAATCCAGTTCCATGACGATACGCAGCCCTCGCAGTGCCACCCCCGCTTTCCTCAGCGCATCTTCCACAACACGTCTGGTCCCCGATCCGGATTCGCGCAGCAACAGCGGCTCCCCAGCCAGCTCCGCCACGGTCGGTCCAGCGCCGAGTAGCGCGGCGAACGGATGCTCCGCCGCGACCACCACCACAATTTCGTCTCGTACGAAACTCTCCAACCGAACGTCGCCCGATCCTGGAGGCCCTTCGATCAATCCCACATCGATCTTGCGCGCCAGCACTTGCGCCACGATTTGCGCGGTGTTGGCTCCCAGGACCGACAACTCGATCCGTTGGTGACTCTCGAGGAAGGCCGCGAGCATCCGCGGCAGCAAGTACTGGGCAATAGTGGTCGACGCCCCCAGGCGAAGACTGCCTCGATCCTCGCCGCTCATGGACCCGATTTCGCGCAATGTCTCCTGCATCAATTGATGCGCCTGTCGGGCATAGGCCTGCAGCCGTTCGCCGGCCCTGGTCAACTGGGCGCCGGTGTTGGTGCGTTCGAACAGTCGGACGCCAAGCGCCTCTTCGAGCGTCTTCACGTGAGCCGTTACCGCTGGTTGACTTACATGCAAAGCCTCCGCGGCGCTTGTAAAACTGTGACGCTCAGCGACAATTCGGAATACCGTCAGACGAAAGCTCTCGAGGTCAGTCTGCATAGAACGTTTTAGTGAATGCCCGGTGACATATAATATACTGGAGTGCCTTACCATGCGTAAGCTCAAGATCCCCACTAACCTGACATCGCTGGCGTACAAAAGCATCAAGGAATATATTCTCGAGGGCCGCCTTGACGAAAATTCCCGGCTGACCGAAGAATTCCTGTCCGGCCAGCTAGGCATCAGCAAGTCCCCCATTCGCGAAGCCTTGAACCGGCTTGAAGCGGAAGGTCTGATCCGTATCGAGGCAAGGCGCGGTGCGTATCTGCGAAGCTTTTCGAATAAAGAGGTTGACGATCTCTATTGCCTGCGGGAAGCTCTGGAGGTGCATGCCGTGCGCACGGGCGATTTTCCCCCTGCACTGATCAAAGACCTGCGCGCCAGCGTCAAGAGATTGCGCAGTCTTCTGAAGGCTAACGACAAGGGCAAGTATATTGACGAGGACGTGAGTTTCCACGCCGCCCTCGCGCGCGCGACCGGTAATGAGCGGCTGTGTGACGTTCTCGAAAACATTCAGAATCAGATCTGGCTTTTCCGCCGGAAGACCTACGTTCTGTCCAGCACAACCGCGCCTGACGCCCATGACGCCCTTGTTGATGCAATCGAGAAGAATGACCGGCCGTCAGCGGAGAACATCATGAGCCGGCATATTTCCAGTGTCCGGAAGACTCTTCTCGATCATCTTTCAAAGGAGGCGCGCAAAGATAAGAGCCAGGTGCCCCCTGTGCGAAAGCTGTCGCTGCCGTCTCATTCGCCCGATTCTGAAATCCGTCCGGAAGTATAACCTATGAGCACTATTGAAACCGTACAGAAATTTCCGCTTTTTATCGGTGGCGAGTTTGTCGACGCTGACCGGCACGACGTCGTGCGCCTGCCCTACGACGGCACGCCGGTGGGCGAAGTCCCTCGCGCCGGAATCGAGCAATTAGGCCAGGCGGTCGCCGCGGCGCAGGAAGGCGCCCGCGTTATGGCGGCAATGTCCAACTATGAGCGCGCCGACCTGCTGCTGAAGATCCGGGAGTACCTGCTGCGCGACGCCGATGAGTTTACCCGTCTCATCTGCATGGAGACCGGCAAGCCTATCAAGGAAGCGCGTGTCGAAGCCCAGCGATGCGGTGAAACGTTGATAGCCGCCGCTCACGAGGCGCGACAACTCCACGGCGAAGTGGTTCCCATGGACTTTTCCGCCACCGGCAAAGGTCGCATGGCAGTGACGGTTCGCGAACCCCTCGGCGTGATCGGCGCCATTACGCCATTCAACGTGCCGCTGAATCTTGGTCTCCATAAAATGGCGCCGGCGCTGGCCTCAGGCAATGCCATGATTCACAAGCCCGCCGAGCGAACTCCACTCAGCGCGCTTCGCTTTGCCCACACGTGCGCCGAAGCCGGCGTCCCAAAAGGCGCATACAACGTCATTACAGGCCTGGGCCCCGAACTCGGCATGGGCATGGTTCACCAGGAAGGCATCGCCATGATTACCTTCACCGGCAGTGTCGCGATTGGCACCCAAATTCGCGCTGCGGCAGGACTGAAGAAGGTCACGTTGGAACTGGGAAATAACTCCGCCGTTATTGTTGAGCCCGACGCCGACCTCTCGACTGCCGTTGCACGCACGACCCAGGGTTCCTTCGCCAACAGCGGGCAGGTCTGCATTTCCGTGCAGCGAGTCTATGTTCACGAATCCGTGTACGACGACTTTCTCGAACAACTCAAAGCCTCTACTGAAAAGCTAAAAGTCGGCCATCCTTTCGAAGAATCAACGGACGTTTCGTCTCTGATCGATGAGGCGGCCGCGATTAGAGTCAAGGGTTGGCTAGACGAAGCTGTGGCGGCAGGCGCGCGTCTGGTTACCGGCGGCGATCGCAAACGTGCCACCATCACTCCGGCGATCCTGACGGATGTCGCACCGCAAGCGCGCATTTCCTGCCAGGAAGTCTTCGGTCCGGTGGTCGCCGTATATCGCTACAGCAAATTAGACGACGCCATTTCACAGGTCAACAGCACGCCATACGGATTGCAAGCGGGTATTTTTACGAACGATCTCGTCCGCGCTTTCCATGCCGCTCGCAAACTGCGTTTCGGCGGCGTCCTGATCAACGATATCCCCATGTTCCGAGCCGACCATATGCCCTACGGCGGTATGAAGCATAGCGGTCTCGGCCGCGAGGGTCCGAAGTATGCGATGGAAGAAATGACGGAAACGAAGATTATCTGCTGGAAAGTCTAGCTGCGAAATTCGTCGGGAAAGTCAAGCATAAACCCTGAGGCCAGACCGGCGTTGTTTAGGGTTTTATTTGTCCAGCGCTCAGAGAACAGGAATTCCGAAGTTTTCGTCGGGTCCCATCCGGTTCAAGTTATGCGATGTCTGACTCTGGTTCTAGCGGTCGCCTCCCTCTCCCCAGCCGCTGACGACAGTTGGCGCTTCTACGGCCATGATCCCGGCGGCACACGTTATTCTGCCCTGACGCAGATCAACCGTAAGAGCGTCGCGCAGCTGAGGATCGCCTGGACATATCACACGGGCGCATTGCAGCCGGCAACTGAATTGAACGATAAGGCCGCCTTCGAAGCCACGCCAGTTCTGATCGACGGCCTGCTCTACCTCAGTACGCCGTTCAATCAGGTGATCGCGCTCGATCCGGAGACCGGTGCCGAACGTTGGAAGTTCGATCCTAAGGTCGATCGCTCGCACGATTACTCCGAAGTCTCATCTCGCGGCGTGGCCGTTTGGGTTGACGCAAAGGCACCCACGGGCGTCCCTTGCAAATTGCGCATCTTCGAGGGGACCATCGATGCGCGAATCATCTCGCTCGATGGGAAAACCGGGCATCTGTGCGAAGGCTTCGGCCGCTCGGGACAGGTCGAACTCACGCACGGAGTAGTCTACGGCCCCGAATTCAAAGGGTATTTCCAGGTGACTTCGGCCCCTACGGTGGTTGCCGATCTGGTGATCACCGGATCGTCGATCGCGGACAATATGGCTGTCGATATGCCGCGCGGCGTCGTGCGGGCCTATGATGCACGCACCGGCGCGCTTCGGTGGACCTGGGATCCCATCCCATGGGCGAACCGGCAACTGGTAAGAACCGGCGCTGCCAACGCCTGGTCGACACTGGCAGCCGATCCGGCGCGCGACCTGGTCTTCATTCCAACCGGTAGCGCGAGCCCCGACTATTATGGCGGCGCTCGTCCGGGCGACAATCGATGGGCGAACTCCGTTGTCGCGCTGAAGGCCTCTACCGGCACGTTCGTCTGGGGCTTCCAGGTCGTGCATCACGATCTCTGGGATTATGATGTTGCTTCCCAACCCGTGCTGATCAACTATCATGGCAAACCTGCCGTCGCGGTGACTACGAAGATGGGCAATGTCTTCGTGCTCGATCGTCTGACCGGCAAGCCGCTCCACCCCGTAGAAGAGCGTGGCGTCCCGAAAAGCGATGTCCCGGGCGAGGACGCTTCGCCGAGCCAGCCCATCCCCTTATGGAGCGCCATGGTGCCGCAGAAGCTCATGCCCGCTGATGCCTGGGGTTCGACTCCTGAGGCGCGCAAGTGGTGCGCCGGCAAAATCGCTTCCTTGCGCAACGAAGGCATGTTCACGCCGCCCAGTTTCCAAGGAACTCTTTCGTTTCCAGGCAACGTCGGCGGAGTGAATTGGGGCGGTACCGCGTGGGATCCGGTGCGCAACGTTCTTATCGCCAACACCAATCGTGTCGCTGCCGTGATGAAGTTGATTCCGCGCGAGGAGATGGTCACAGCGATGCAGCACCCGGACGAAATGGCTTGGGGCGGGGAATTCGCGCGTCAACGCGGCACCCCCTTCGGCATGCATCGCGATTGGTTGGTCGCCCCTTCGGGGCAGCCGTGCAACCCGCCGCCTTGGGGCGCACTGGTCGCTTTTGATCTGAATTCCGGCAAATTGCGATGGCAAACCCCTTTGGGCAGCATGGGACCGGACTGGCCCGCCGGTTCCATCAGCTTGGGCGGACCCATCACGACCGCCGGAGGCCTGATCTTCTCTGCCGCTTCCAAAGATCCTCGCTTGCATGTGTTCGACGCCGATACCGGCACGGAGATTTGGTCATCGGAACTCCCGTCCGCGGCTCAGTCCACGCCTATGACATATGAATGGCTCGGAAAACAATACGTCGTAATCTGTGCGGGCGGACACGGAAAACTGAAGAGCAAAATGGGAGATTCCGTGTTGGCGTTCAGCACCCCTTGACCCTCAGATTCCCGTGTCGAGATAATCTACACTGAAACACGCTACAATCTTTCGTTACGGAACATTTGCTCTGCGACGTGCGGTTGTTGTAACGGGCACCGCGCGAGTTTGTTGCATCGAGCAAGCGAGAAACTGAAGTCTGTGTGACGTGCGAAAGAAAATTTGGGTGTCGGCAAGAAATACGGCATAATAGGAAATTCGTTTCCACAGGCACAACATCGTAACAACTGAATAGAACGAATGGCTCAGATTTTTCCACAAAGCGCGAACACGCTTTCAAAGGTCAGCATCATCGTTTCGCTGGTCGTGATCGCGGGAATCGGCGGTACGCTGTTTGAACTCGGCGCGAATTCGGCCTATGCCACCAATCAGGGTGTCCGAAGAACTCAACCTATTCCGTTCAGTCATACGCATCACGTCGGCTCGATGGGTATCGATTGTCGCTACTGTCACACCACCGTTGAAACGTCGGCGTATGCCAACATCCCGCCGACCAAGACCTGCATGAACTGTCATTCGCAGATCTGGGTGAACAGTCCGACACTCGAACCGGTTCGCGCCAGTTATCGCACCGACCAGTCGATTCCGTGGGTGAAGGTTCACGACCTTCCCGACTTCGTTTATTTCAATCATAGCATTCATATCAAAAAGGGAGTGGGCTGCGAAACGTGTCACGGACGCGTCGACCAGATGCCGCTCGTTTATCAGAAGAATAATCTTGAAATGCGGTGGTGCCTCGATTGTCACCGGCACCCCGAAGAATATGTCCGTCCTCGCAAGTACGTCACCACCATGGGCTATGTTCCCGACGGTGATCAGGAAGAGATTGGACGAAAGCTGGTTCAGGAATATCACATCCAGAAGTTGGAGACGTGTTGGACCTGTCACCGGTAATTTGTGGCTGCGAGTGAAGTAGTCTTAGTAACGTAAAACACGAAAAAGCGCAAGCGTCCTATATGGGCTTGCATCGATTGAGCACGCGCCGATTGAGTTAGTGATGACGAGTGAAAGCAACGATAAAGAATTGAACGGGCAGTTCGTGCAGAAGTTGGTCCGGATTGCACCCGCACCCACCGCTCCGGGACCGGACCATCTCGATCTTGCGTCGATTCGCCAGCGCCTCGACGCCGCCAAAGGTCCCAACTACTGGCGTTCGCTCGATGAGATCGCCGGCACCGAAGGTTTCCAGGACTTTCTGCACCGCGAGTTTCCCCGTCAGGCCTCCGAATGGGAAGACGTGGAAGGCCGACGCAATTTTCTCAAGTTGATGGGCGCGTCTCTCGCCTTGGCCGGACTCGGTGCCTGCACCCGACAGCCCACCGAGACCATCATGCCGTATGTGAATCAACCCGAATCGGTGATTCCCGGACGGCCTTTGTATTTCGCCTCGGCATTTACTGTGAGTGGTGTGGCTCGCCCCATTTTGGTGGAAAGCCACATGGGACGGCCAACTAAGATTGAGGGCAATCCTGAACATCCGGCCAGCCTCGGCTCCACGGATGCCATGACGCAAGCGTCGGTCCTCGGTCTCTATGATCCCGATCGTTCACAGACCGTAACCTATCAGCACGAAATTACCACTTACGCTCAGTTCCTCGCAAAGTTCACCGATCAGTTGAAACAGCAGGAAAAGAAGCAGGGCGCTGGAATCCGCATTCTCACCGAGACCGTCACGTCACCCACTTTGGGCTCCCAGTTCAAAGTCATCCAGCAGCGTTTTCCATCCGCGAAGTGGATTCAGTACGAGCCTCTTGGCTCCGCTAATTCACAAGCAGGCATCGAAGCTTGCTTTTGGTGAGTACGCCAATCCGATTTACAAACTCGATGCCGCCGACGTCCTGGTTTCGCTCGATGCGGATCTCTTCGGCACCATGCAGGGCGGCGTTCGCTATGCCCGCGATTATGCTAATCGCCGGCGTGCTGCTGCGAAGAACGTTGCCATCAGCCGCTTCTACGCCGTCGAAACCACTCCGACCCACAGCGGAGCGAAAGCCGACCATCGCTTGCCGATTAAACCTTCGCAGATGGGAGATTTCGCCCGCTCTCTGGCAGCCGCCATCGGAGTCACCGGCGCGACTTCTACCTCGAATCCGATTGACTCCAAGTGGTTCAATGCGCTGGTGAAGGACTTGCAGGATCACAAGGGTTCGTCCCTGGTGGTCGCCGGCGACAACCAAAGCCCCGAAGTTCACGCTCTCGCTCACGCCATCAACGCGAGCTCTGGGCAATGCCGGCAACACCGTTGTCTACACCGATCCGATCGAAGCCAATCCGACGGATCAGACCGCGGACTTTAAGGCGCTGCATCGCGGACCTTGATGCCGGCCACGTGGATATTCTCCTGATCATCGGCGTGAACCCGTGCTACGACGCCCCCGCCGATCTCGATTTTCAGAATAAGTTTCAGAAGGCCCTCTTCGTGTGCATGCCGGCTTCTATCAGGACGAGACCGCACAATACTGCCAGTGGCACATTCCGCTGTCGCACACACTCGAAATGTGGGGCGATGCCCGCGCTTATGACGGCACGGTTTCCATCATTCAACCCTTGATCGCTCCGCTCTACCAGAGCAAGTCCACCTACGAGATTCTGGCGGCTTTCAATCCACCGCTGAGCGATACCTCGCCTGCCGATCAACCGGGTCCGGAACAGTCCGGCTACAACGTGGTCCGGTCTTATTGGATGGCGCAAAAGCCCGGTGCCGATTTCGAAGCCTGGTGGCGGAAGATCGGTTCACGATGGATTGGTTGCAGGTAGCGCGCTGCCGGCGAAGACGGTCGCGGTGAAAGGGATCCCGTCGCCCTCAGCTTCGCCGCTCCGGCGAAGGATTGGAAATTTCGTTCCATGCCGATCCGTATGTGTATGACGGCCAGTTCGCCAACAACGCCTGGCTGCAGGAGCTTCCCAATCCAGTCACCCGACTGACCTGGGATAACGCCGTCCTGGTGAGTACCGCGACCGCGCAGAAGCTCGATCTCCAACCCGAAGATCGCGTCGAGTTGAAGTATCAGGGACGCACCGTCTGGGGAGCGGTCTGGATCCAGCCGGGCCAACCGAATGACTCCATCGCCGTCCATCTAGGCTTCGGTCGGACTCATTCCGGCCGCGCAGGGAATGGCGCAGGTTTCGACGCTTACCGTATCCGCACCACGAGCAACATTTCGCTGGGGGTCCGGACTGGCGTTGCGGAAACTGAACGAGAAGTTCAAGCTCGCGTCGGTTCAGAAGCACTTCATGATCGAAGCGCAAGTGCTCAACGATCGTGGTGTAGTGCGCTCTGGTACGGTCGCCGAGTATCAGAAAGATCCCGAGTTCGCCCGTAAGATGACCGACCAGCCGGGCGCGGGCAATACTGTTTATCCGGAAACGTGGAAGTACGAAGGCTATGCCTGGGGCATGACCATCGACCAGAACGCGTGCACCGGATGCAACGCCTGCGTGGTTGCGTGCCAGTCGGAAAACAATATCGCGGTGGTGGGCAAGGAACAGGTCCTCAATACGCGCGAGATGCACTGGATCCGCGTCGATCGTTATTACAAAGGCAACGCCGACGCTCCCGAAACTTACTTCCAGCCCGTCCCCTGCATGCAGTGCGAAGATGCGCCTTGCGAATTGGTTTGTCCCGTGGCCGCGACCGAGCACGATCAGGACGGCCTCAACAACATGGTCTACAACCGTTGCGTCGGGACCCGTTATTGCTCGAATAACTGTCCCTACAAGGTTCGGCGCTTCAACTTCCTGCTGTTTACCGATTGGGAAACCGAAAGCATCAAGCTGCAGCGCAATCCCGATGTGACGGTCCGCAGCCGCGGCGTGATGGAAAAGTGCACTTACTGCATCCAGCGCATCAGCTACGCTAAAATCAATGCCGAGCGGGAAGATCGCAAGATCCAGGACGGCGAGATCACTACCGCTTGTGAAGCCGCCTGCCCGGCGCGAGGCCATCACTTTCGGGGATATCAACGACCCCAACAGCCGTGTGGCCAAGTCAAAGAAAGAACAACTGAATTACAGTCTTCTGTCGGAGCTGAACACTCGTCCCAGAACGACTTACCTGGCAGAATTACGCAACCCCAACCCGGAGATCGAAGGGTAGCCGGAGTGAGACATTAATGGAAACGCAGGAACAGGACCTTTCAAAAGCACAGCCAGTCGAACTGCCCGATACCATTCAGGTCGGGCCGGTGGTCGCGCCTGGGCATACGCTCGCCACGGTCACCGACAAGATTGCCAACGTCGTACTGCGCCGGAAAATTGGCCTTGGTTGGCTGTTTGGACTTTTCGTCGCCTTCGGCGTCATGCAGCTGCTGGTGATTTCGGCCGGATGGCTGTTTATCAAAGGCGTCGGCGTCTGGGGCATCAACATCCCGATCGGTTGGGGATTCGCCATCGTCAATTTCGTTTGGTGGATCGGTATCGGCCACGCCGGCACGCTGATCTCCGCGATTCTTCTGCTTCTTGAATCAATCGTGGCGCAATTCGATCAATCGTTTCGCCGAAGCGATGACGTTGTTCGCGGTAGCTTGCGCCGGGCATGTTCCCGGTTCTCCATACCGGGCGTCCGTGGCTGGCCTACTGGCTGATGCCTTACCCGAACACCATGAGCCTGTGGCCGCAATTCCGCAGCCCGCTCGATTGGGACGTTTTCGCGGTTTCGACTTACGCGACCATCTCACTGGTGTTCTGGTATGTCGGACTTATTCCCGATCGTCGCATCTCTTCGCGATCAGGCCAAGAAAAAATATCAGCAAGTGATTTTCGGTATGGCTTCGCTCGGCTGGCGAGGATCGGCTCATCACTGGGCGCGTTATGAAAAAGCTTGCCTGCTGCTCGCCGGCCTGTCAACGCCGCTGGTCGTTTCAGTACACACCATCGTGAGCTTCGACTTCTCGGTCGGCATCGTTCCGGGTTGGCACACCACCATCTTTCCTCCTTATTTCGTGGCGGGCGCTATCTACTCTGGTTTCGCCATGGTTCTAACGCTCATGATTCCGGTGCGCAAGTTTTATAACATGGAAGATTTCGTCACCATGCGCCACCTGAATAACATGGCTAAGTTGACGCTGGCCACCGGCTCTGTCGTCGCGTACGGCTATATTATGGAGGCTTTCTACGGGTGGTATAGCTCCAATACCTACGAATTCTTCATGATCAAGAACCGGATGCTCGGACCCTACGCTCCGGCCTACTGGACACTGATTCTTTGCAATATCATCACGCCGCAGTTCCTATGGTCGAAACGAATTCGAACCAGCCCGGTGATTCTCTGGTGTATTACCATCGTTGTCAATCTCGGAATGTGGCTGGAGCGCTTCGTGATCGTAGTGACCAGTCTGCACCGCGACTTCCTGCCCTCATCGTGGCAGATGTACTATCCCACCATCTGGGACATCTTCACCTACGTCGGCACGCTCGGCTTCTTCATGACGGCAATCTTCCTGTTTGTCCGGGTGCTGCCCATGATCTCGATCTTCGAAATTCGCATGCTGCTCCCGACTCCAGTGCGCATTAAAGAGCCCGCCAAGGAGACTGCCCGATGATCATCGAGAAACCCGAGATCCACGGCATCATGGCGGAGTTCTCCACCGCTGAAGGATTGATCGATGCAGTTCGCGCTGCCGCCGAAGCCGGCTACCACAAAATGGATGCCTATTCTCCAGTGCCTCTCGAAGAGTTGCATGACCTATTGCACATCCACGATAATCGCGTGTCGCTGTTTACCCTGATCGGCGGACTATGCGGCTGCGCGGGCGGGTTTAGCTTGCTGAGTTGGACTTCCTCGCTCGCTTACCCCTTGAACATCGGCGGACGTCCGTTGATCAGCGTTCCCATGTTCATCCCGATCACGTTCGAGTGCACTGTGTTGATCGCAGGTCTCACGGCTGCCTTCAGCATGATCGCTTTGAATGGTCTCCCCATGCCGTATCACCCGGTTTTTAATGTAGCCCGCTTCGCCAATGCTTCCCGTAATAAGTTTTTTCTGTGTATCGAGGCTGAAGATCCCCATTTCGACCGCGTCAGAGTCGCAGATTTTCTGCAAAGCCTTGAGCCAGATGAGGTGGCCGAAGTTGCGAACTAGTCCATCTTGTGTGACAGGCTTTACCCTGTCCGCCGTTTTACTCGCAGCACTAGCCCTCACTGGTTGCCGTCAAGACATGCAAGATCAACCAAAGTATAAGTACCTTCGTTCCACTCAGTTCTTCTCGGATGGCCGATCCGCCCGCCAGCTGGTAGAAAACACCGTGGCGCGTGGTCATCTCGACGAAGATACGGTCTTCTATACCGGCATGGTGAATGGACAGCCAGCCACCGAGTTTCCCATCGCAATTACCCGCCAGGTGATCGATCGCGGGCAGGAGCGCTTCAATATTTATTGCAGTCCGTGTCATGGACAACTCGGCAACGGACTCGGCATGATCGTGCAGCGCGGCTTTAAACAACCGCCCTCTTACCACATCGATCGGCTTCGGCAGATCGGCGTCGGGCATTTCTTCGACGTCATGACCAACGGCTACGGCGCCATGTGGAAGTATTCCGCACAGATTGAACCACGTGACCGCTGGGCGATCGCAGCCTACATCCGCGTATTGCAAGCTAGCCAGAACGCCAGCGTAAATGATCTCTCGGCTGACCAGCGATCCAAACTGCCCGGCCCGCAAGCCTTGGCGGTCCCTGCGCCGCCACGCGACGAAACACCGACTCCTGTGACTGAAACGGGAGGGCCCCAATGATACAGACCGCCCCAGTTAGCTACGCTATTCCTTCCCAATTAAGGGATGGGATTCTAAAATATCGAAATACAGCAGCCTTCCTTGGCTTGCTTGGTTTATTGGCATCTGTTGCTGGATGGGTAATGGAGCCCACCCAGTTTTACCGCTCTTATCTGGTCGGATATTTCTTTTGGTTCGGTGTCTCCCTCGGTTCCCTCGCCCTGCTGATGGTT
Source organism: Terriglobia bacterium (assembly GCA_963777595.1). GTDB lineage: Bacteria > Acidobacteriota > Terriglobia > Bryobacterales > Bryobacteraceae > CAVVFX01. The sequence continues at coordinate 39,612 of CAVZRE010000054.1, read as the reverse complement.
CAGCACGCGACGGCCGGCGCCTGGGGCATGGTGATTCGGCGGATTCTTGAGGCCGGTTCCCGGACGCTGCCGTTCATGATGGTGCTGTTTATCCCAATTCTGTTCGGCATTCCGGCCCTTTATGAATGGGACGACGCCACTAAGGTTGCGCACGACCACGTCCTTCAGGCGAAGCAGCTTTATCTGAATGCCCCCTTCTGGATCGCTCGAGTGGTGATCTACTTCTCGATCTGGATGCTGCTGATGTACCTACTGAATAAGTGGTCCAGGCAGGAGGATACTGAGGGTGGCACGAAATATGCCATCATGATGGAGAAACTCAGCTGCCCTGGGATCGTAATTTACGTCTTCACCATCACCTTTGCTGTGACCGACTGGGTGATGTCGCTGACTCCCCACTGGTTCTCCACTATCTTCGGATTTCTGACGGTCGTCAGCCAGGGGCTTTCGGTGTTCGCGTTCTGCCATCGCCGTTCTGGTCCTTCTCGCCGGCCAGCCGCCGATGTCCCGTGCGGTCACCAAGAAGCACCTACATGATCTGGGCAAGTTGATGTTGGCTTTCGTCATGCTCTGGGCGTACATGACGTTCTCGCAGTTGCTGATCATCTGGTCCGGCAACCTGCCGGAAGAGATTCCGCTGGTACACCACGCGCTTGCAGAACGGCTGGCAGTATGTCGGGCTCACTCTGCTGGTCTTCCACTTCGTGGTGCCGTTCCTGATCCTGCTGTCGCAGACGATCAAGCGCAATCCGCGGACCCTCACGATGATGGCGTTGTTTCATCATCGTGATGCGAATTATCGACGTGTTCTGGCTGATCGAGCCGAACTTCAACACCGGCGGCTTTCATCGTAAGCTGGCTGGACTTTGCCGCGCCGCTCGGGGTGGGCGGCGTATTTGTAGCTTTGTTCCTGATGGAGTTGGTCAAGCGGCCCCTGATGCCGCTGGGCGCTCCCGATTTGCAGAAGACACTGGCACATGGACGACACTCCCACTAAACACGGTCACCACCCGGAAGAAAATCCGGCAGTCTCGTACGAGCGCAGCGATCTCGATATTTTTGCTGTCACTAAGTTCGGCATTGGACTGGCGATCGGCACGGTGATCGCTGTCTTCGCGATGTGGGCGCTTTTCGAGTATCTTTTGAAACACCAGAATGAGGAATTGGTGAAACTGCCTCCCAGCGTGCTCGAGGCGCGCAAAGAATTGCTGCCGCCGGAGCCGCGGCTGCAAACCATGGGCGATCCCCACGATCCCGATCGTCGACCGCGGCGACCTGCGCTCGCCACACGTGGAGTTGGAGAAATTGCGGCAAGATGAAGCGAGCAATTGCAATCTTATGCCTGGGTCGATCCGGCAAAGGGATCGTCCGCATCCCGGTCGAAGCCGCCAAGGATCTGGTTCTGAAGAAGGGCCTTCCCGTCGAAGGTTACGGCGGAAGGCGCGTTTACCGGCTGGAAGCCCAATCCCGGCGGGCAGCGTCGGTGACCTCATCGGCGGCTCAACCCCAACAAGTCTACTCGACTGGCGCGGCGGCCATCGGATCCGCGCAGGTGATTGAATTGCCTCAAGCCGGAAGAAGGAAGACGCGAGATCGGAGTCTCGCGACACAAAATGAGAAGTCTGAGCACATTTCCGGCTTTCCTCTGCGTCGCGCCTCGCTTTTGTCAGCGAACGCGCAGGATCTGCTCAATATGAAGGGAGTGGATCGTCCTACACCGCTAAAGCACGTCGGTATCGATCAAAAACTGGATTCGCTAGTCCCGCTCGATCTGCAATTCAAGGACGAGACCGGCAAGAGCGTCAAACTCGGCGACTACTTTGGCAAACGCCCGGTCATCCTCGCGCCAGTCTATTACGAGTGCCCGATGCTCTGCACTCAGATCCTGAACGGACTGGTACGAAGTTTGAAGGCCGTTACTTTCAACCCGGGGCAGGAATTCGAAGTGGTGGTCTTCAGTTTCGACGCTCGCGACACCTCTGCCCTCGCGGCTGCCAAGAAAGAATGCCTATTTGAAGCGCTACGATCGCAAGGGTACCGCGGCTGGCTGGCATTTCCTGACTGGCGATCCTCGAATCCATCAAGGCTCTGACGCAACGCCATCGGTTTTCGCTATGTCTGGGACGCTCACACGAACCAGTTTGCGCATGCCAGCGGCGTGATGGTGCTGACGCCGCAAGGCCGCTTTCAAAATATTTCTACGGCATTGAATATGCATCGAAAGACATCCGGCTGGGACTCATCGAAGCCGCTCAGAACAAGATCGGTACGCCTGTCGATCAACTTCTCTTGTTCTGCTATCACTGGGACGCTTCTACGGGTAAGTACACCACGACGGCCATGAACATTTTGCGAGTGGCAGGCGGAGCAACTGTTTTATTCTTGGGAGGATTCGTCATCATCATGCTGCGGCGCGATGTCAAAGAGAAGGGGAAGCGCGCGTCACTCTCCGCGCGTCCAACGGACGCTTAGGACCATATGGACTGGAAATATCTGCCGATTTTCCCGCAGTCGGCCTCAAACTTTCGCGCCGCATGTTGATGCGCTCTATGCCTATCTGGTGGCGGTCAGCGCGTTTCTTCTCGATCCTGATCGCGGTCGTGATCGTCGTTTTCGCTTTTAAATACCGGCGGAAGTCGCGATACGATGTTCCGCATTCCGCTCAACGACCATGGCGCCGGCAGCATGCTGCTCGAAATCACCTGGAGCGTCATTCCACTGCTGCTTTCCCTGGTGATGTTCGGCTGGGGCGCGCTGATCTTCTTCGATGAATCGAAGCCGCCCGCCGACGCCATGGATATCTGGGTCGTCGGCAAGCAGTGGATGTGGAAGATTCAGCATCTCGAAGGCGCTCGCGAGATCAACGAACTGCACATTCCCGGTCAACCGCAATATCCGGCTGACCCTGACGTCCGAAGACGTCATCCATGACTTCTTGTCCCGGCTTTCCGCACCAAGACCGACGTAGTTCCCGGCCGCTACACCACGGAATGGTTCCGTCCGACGAAGGTCGGCGAATATCATCTCTTCTGTGCCGAATATTGCGGCACCAAGCATTCCGGCATGGTCGGAACTGTCTATGTCATGGAACGCCACGACTACGATGCCTGGCTTGAATGGCGGCGGCATCGATGGGTTCGATGTCCGAAAAGGGCGAAGCGCTCTTCCAGCAACTCGGCTGCGTCAATTGCCATACAGAGCGATGGCAACGGACGTGCTCCCAATCTTGTAGGATTGTACGGCACCAAAGTCGAGCTCAAAGGCGGCGCCACGGTCGTCGCCGACGCCTCTTATATTCGCGAATCCATCGTGCAATCCGCTTGCCCAAGTGGTTAATGGCTACGACGGCGATCATGCCGACATTTCAGGGACTTGTCTACCGAAGATCAGATTCAACAGTTGGTCGAATACGTGAAATCCATCGGACCTAACTCGCCCGCGGCGTTAGGTCACGCGCCGGCAATTTCGACCGGGCTGTCTCAGAACCCGGCGATGAGTGGAGTGAACGGTGGCGGGCCTTCACCTGCCGCTAGGGAGCCGCTCCGAAAGCTCCGGCTCCCGCGGGCACTCCGCGCCGGCTCCTCGTCCGCAACAGTCGAAACTCATATGCTTACCGCAACTAAAGCGCCCGAAAAGCCCAGCAGTTACCTAACTGATGGGTACGGTCTGAAGAGTTGGTTGCTCACCTCGGACCACAAGAGGATCGCCATCCTCTATCTCATCTCCATCACCTTCTTCTTCTTCCTCGGCGGGATCTTCGCAGCCATGATCCGGCTCGAACTGGCCACCCCCGCCGGCGACCTGCTCGAATCGGACGTCTACAATAAGATGTTCACCATGCATGGCATCATCATGGTCTTCTTCTTCCTGGTCCCTTCGATACCGGCGACGCTCGGCAACTTCCTGATACCGCCGATGATCGGCGCCAAGGATCTTGGCTTTTCCCAAGATCAACCTATTAAGCTGGTATATCTACGTCGTCGGCGGACTGTTCACCCTCTACGTGCTGCTTACCGGCGGCGTCGATACCGGTTGGACCTTCTATACTCCTTTCAGCACCAGTTACTCGAATACCAATGTGATGGCCGCCGCGGTCGGTATCTTCATCGCCGGCTTCTCGTCCATCCTCACCGGCCTGAACTTCATCGTTACCATCCACCGCATGCGCGCTCCCGGAATGAGCTGGTTCCGTCTGCCGCTATTCGTCTGGGCCCACTACGCAACCTCCATGATCCAGATTCTCGGCACGCCGGTTGTCGCCGTGACCATCCTGCTCGTTGCCATGGAACGCGGTCTTCACATCGGAATCTTCGATCCCGGCGCTGGGCGGCGATCCCGTCCTGTTCCAACATCTCTTCTGGTTCTACTCGCACCCGGCGGTTTACATCATGATTCTGCCGTCGATGGGCGTGATCAGCGAGATCATCAGCACCTTCTCCCGCAAGCAAGCCCTTCGGATATACATTCATCGCGTTTTCCAGCGTGGCCATCGCGGTCTTCGGCTTCCTGGTCTGGGGACATCACCTGTTCGTCAGCAGCCAGTCCGTGTACGCCGGCATGGTGTTCTCGGTCCTCAGCTACATCGTCGCGATCCCTTCCGCGATCAAAGTTTTCAACTGGACCGCGACCATGTATAAGGGCTCCGTCGATACTCAGCTACGCCGATGCTGTATGCCATCGGCTTCATCGGGCTGTTTCACCATCGGCGGACTCACCGGCCTGTTCCTCGCGTGCCTCGGCATGGACGTTCATCTGACCGATACCTACTTCGTGATCGCCCACTTCCATTACGTGATGGTCGGCGGCGCAATCATGGGCTATCTGTCGGGACTCCACTTCTGGTGGCCCAAGATGACCGGACGCATGTATCCCGTGCTCTATGGTCGAAGGTCGCCGCGGTCATCATCTTTCCTCGGCTTCAATCTGACATTTCTTCCCGCAGTTTATCCTCGGCTTCCTGGGAATGCCGCGGCGCTATCACGTGTATCCGCCGGAATTCCAGGTCTATAACGTGCTTTCGTCGGCCGGTGCTACCGTTCTGGGCGTTGGGTATCTCATTCCGTTCGTCTATTTCATGTGGTCGCTGAAGTACGGCAAGCCTGCCGGTCCCAATCCCTGGGGAGCTACCGGGCTTGGAATGGCAATTCCCTCCCCGCCGCCCACCGCGAACTTTGAAGTTACGCCCGTCGTCACCGTCGAGGCGTACGAGTATCATGCTCAGGAGGTAGTCGAAGTTGGCTAGTCACGCGACAATACTTCGCCACCATTTCGAGAACCAGGAACAGCAGAAGGAAGCTTCCTCGCTCGGTATGTGGGTGTTTCCTGCTGACCGAGATTATGTTCTTCGGCGGCATGTTCATGGCTTATCTAGCCTACCGCCAGCATTATCCGGAGTCCTTTGCGGCCGCCAGTTCCAAGCTGAATGTTACGCTCGGTGCGGTCAACACCCTCGTCCTGATCTGCAGTTCGCTCACCATGGCGCTGGCAGTGCGATGCGCGGCCGTCGGCGCGGCAATACAGCTGATTGTGATCTTTCTGATTCTCACGCTGCTCCTCGGCGGCGTGTTTCTCGGAATCAAGGCGAATAGAGTATCACGATAAGTGGATCCATCACGAAGTTCCTGGCGCCAACTTCCATCCCGCATGATTGGCCCGAAGGACGTCGATATGTCGCATGCCAGCCTGTACTTCGCTCTGTACTTCGGGATGACCGGGCTGCACGCCAGCTCATATGATCATCGGCGTGGGACTCCTGCATCTTCCTGATCATCAAGGCCAATCAGGGCGCCTATACGCCGGCGTGGCACACGCCGGTCGAGATGGTCGGACTCTACTGGCACTTTGTCGATATCGTCTGGATTTTCCTATTTCCGCTGTTGTATCTGATCGACCCCAATTTCGGAAATAACCATGACTTCACAAGTAATATGTCGACTCAAGCTCAACATTCCGAACACGCAGTTCACATTGTCCCGATCCCGGTGTACTTGGGCGTATTTCTTGCGCTGGTGGTCGGCACCGTCGTCACCTGGCAAGTGGCGCTGATCGATCTCGGGCGCTTGAATGCCGTTGTCGCGCTGACCATCGCGGTCATGCAAGGCAACGCTGGTGGTGCTGTTCTTTATGCACGTCAAGTACAGCACGAAGTTGACAAAGTTGGTCGTGATTTGCGGTATCTTCTGGCTGATGATTCTGCTGACTGTCACCGAAGCCGACTTACTTACCCGCACCTGGATGGGCGTTCCAGGGAGGTAGTTACTCAAGCGTTCTCGCCTCTGCGATCACGGTCGCCGGCGAATCGACGCAATGCATCCGCGCCCCTGCATCGGGAGCCGCTTCCAGCTTTGTCCGCTCGGTTAACGGCGAGAGCCGCGGTCCCGAAGACCTTATGCTGAGCGCCTGCCACGGTCGAGATTAGTGCCGGGCGCCATGTGAATTGTATCGCAACCTGGAAGTCTGCCCGGACCAGCCTCTGGTCGCCGCGCAGCTTCCGCGAGGACCGCGACCAGGGAGTGCTAACGAAGATCTACTTCGCGCAGCAGATTTGCGTTGAGATTAAATCGCTAGAATTGAACGGGCGATTCTTTGCTGACACGATATATTTGTCCTGTGCCAGACGCCGATAGACATCCCCAGCTACCCCCGCTGCCATCGGTCCAATGGATGGCCGGCCTCCGGTGAGTAGCACCACCACCACCAACTTGCGAGATCCGGAGTCGTCGAACGAACCAAACCACCCCAAGTGCGTGCGGCCCTGACTGCACGTGCCAGTCTTGCCCATGATGGTTTCGTCCTGTTTGGCGCGCTTGGCCGTCCCGAATTCAACCGCGCCTTTTAATCCCGGCTTGATCTGTTCGATGAGCGGCTTGATATCCAGTTGACGCTTGACCTGAGGCGTGAATCGGGCAGCCTCGTCCTGCGTAGTCGGATATTGTAGCCAGTACAAAGTGCCGCCGTTGGCTACCGCGGACATCAACGCCGCCAGTTCCAGCGGAGTCTGCGAGATCTCCTCGCCGAAACTGGTGAGCATACCCATCCCGCCATTCGCCGGAGGCTTCGGCGGAAAGTAACCAGGATGCTCGCCAGGGATGTTCATGCCGGCCTTCTCGCCGTACCCGAACAGGTGCGCGTACGAACTAACTTTGTCATAACCCAACTTGATGCCCAAATTCGCAAAGTAACCGTTGTTCGAATGCGCGATCGCCTCCGTCAGATCCAGGCGGTTACCGCGGGCCAACTTCGCAAGCGCGGTCTGTTTGATCATGCCCTCGTGCAGGGCCGCCAACGCCACCGAAACTTTGATCGTGGAACACGGTTGGAAGCCATCCCCCAGCGCAAGCCGCTGGTTCACCATCGTTAGAATACGTCCGCTATACGGATCGACGACCACGATCGAGCCGTTATAAGGTCCCAACGCCTCCACTGCTGCTTTTCTGACTTCCAGGTCCTCCCCTTCGATTGCGTCCCCGTCGGTAGAGTCTTTGAATGTCGGCTCGTCCCAAGTCTGCACCCAAACGGGCTTCGTGCGACGGCGGGTGACCGTCCGCGAAGTGGGAACGATAGCGGCGCCCGACGTCGCCACTGCGGGTTTAATAATAGCGGCATGGGCAACTGGCATTGTGGTCCCGGCCTTAACCGTTGCCGCAGGTGTCCTCACAGGGTTCTTTGCCGCCGCAGCGGGAGCCGGCTTAGCCACCGTTTTAGCAGTGGCCGGACGTGCGGGTGACTTTTTCCTTGCCGCCGTTTTCGCGGGTGCCTTGGCTTTCTTCGCAGCTGTTCCAGCTCCGGAAGTCACCGTGGGACTGGTAGTGGCATCGGCGAAAGCACTCAAGCAGGTAAACGTTAACAGGGTGATGGGGATCAGGCTTAGGTGTTTTGAACGACGGTACATCTTCATAGTTCGACCGACTGCGGGAAAGAGCCAGAGCAATGGCTGATCATGCGGGCATTCCGGGGGAGCAACCGGAAACTTCATTTTGTATTATTGTCTCCGTTCACGTCAATGCTTTTTTAAACATACGCGTTCACGGCTTAAATAGGGTACCGCCTTAATCTGCTCTCGTGTATCGCTCAACCCCGAAATTATCGGCAAAACCAACCTCGTATAGCGGCTGCGAGGCGCTAAAACAGAAGTTTCGCGGAAATCTGGATCAGCCGAGGAAAATTCTGCTGCGCCACCGGCAGCATCCCAAAGCGGGCGTCGGTATCCGTTGTGTCCGGAGCCCCATAAAGAGGATGGTTTGCCAAATTGAATGCCTCGCCGCGAAGGTTGAATCTCCAACGCTCGGTCAATTGGAACGTCTTGGCCGCAGCCAGGTTCATCGTCATGTTATCCATCTGACGTAGCCAGGGATATCGATCGGGAACCGTCCTTAACTGGTAATTGGCGAGCGATTTATAACACGTCTTGGTATTGTTGAACCAATGATCATGAGACTGGTCCGCAACCAGCGGGCTGGCGCATGAGAAAATGTAGTTCATTCCTGCCACGGGTATCCCGGAGTTGTAGGTAAAAATATAATTCAAGGTCCAGCCGCCGACCAAGCCATTCACCCATTTGTTCGAATTGGAGAGCAACGCGCGATTACGCCCGAACGGAAGGTCCCACACGCCCGACGCGGAAAGATTTTGCGGCTTGTCATAGCTGACGAGCTCGTGCACGGGAGTCTCCGCTATGTCCCAGTTGTTCAGCCGGTTGACCGTTTGGAAATTCTTCGAAAAAGTATAGGAAAGAACCGTCGTCAAAGCGCCGGCATGGGCCCTGTCTCCAGTGAACCGCTTGGTGGCGCGTAACTGCAGCGCGTCGTATCGGTAGCGCCCCCACGGGTTCGTTTCGATAGTGACGGCGCTGTACATCGGATAGGCATAATACAGATACTTGGCCGCGATCGTGGAACTGGCTCCTAGGGTCGTATTCGATGGCAGGATCCCATAGAAAGGATTGGGAACTGCGTCGTTCAAAGTGGCTGGCGTCTTTTGCGCCGCTAAGTCTTGCGCTAGAGAAAGATAGTCGATGTTATAGGGCATCGAAACATGGTCGGTGATGCTTCCTACGTAGGCGGCGTCAATCAGAACCGCCCAGGGAAATTGCCGCTGAAGTCCAAACGAATACTGAAACGTTCGCGGGATCGGCCTCTGTGCCAGGTCGACGGTGATGCTATTACCCACATTGGTCAGGTAGCCGAGTGCGCTGCCGGGCGGCTGAATCAATCCATTTGGAAATGGATTTTGCAGAGAATAGGGCCCCGTCAGGCCTGCCGATGGCGTCTGGTCGGCGTTCAGCGTTCGGATGTAAGGAGTCTGCTCGCTGAATCCGTCGGTTTCGTCGGCCTGCGTCGCAGTCGCGTGATAAATCCCGAATCCGGTGCGCAACACCGTCTTTGGCGCGAAATTCCAGGCGAGGCCGACTCGCGGCTGGATATCCTCCCAGTCCGTGTTGTAAGGTCGGCGACTGCCTCCTGGTTGAATAAAGTCCTTCCCGCCCAGCAACGCCGCTGGTGCCGCGGGATAGACAGTCGCTGGCTTGTTCGCCATATACGCCGCTTGGTCCTTAGCCCATGCTGCCGTAACCGCGGCGCTAGCTGGATTCGTCGTGTTGAAGTTGAAGCCGTCATCCACACGGTTGAAACGCTCGACGAACGGAATCTGGACGTCATAGCGCAGGCCCAGGTTGAGTGTCAGGTTGCGGGCGAGTTTCCAGTCGTTCTGCGCGAAAATGGCGAAGTACGGCCAGGTGCGGTAAAAGGTCCCGTTCCAATCTTCAAAACCCGACGTCGGAATTCCCAATAACAGGGAGGCGATGCCCGCTCCCACGGACGCGGACGTTCCAGCCAGCGGATACTGCTGGGTGCCGTACTGGGTGAAGTCGAAACTCCCATTAGACTGTCCGATACTCCCCGTGGCCTGCATGGCATAGACCCCTTCGACGCCGAATCTCAACGTCATGGCGCCATGCGTCAGTGTGAGCGTCGGAGCGAAATCCCACTGGTTGTCCGTCGCCCAGGTGTAGAGGTTCGCGCCGTTGCCGAAGAGATCGGTAAAATCGTCGATCTGAATCATGGGCGCAACATTCAATGTGCTGGTGGGCGCATGCTGGAGTCCGGTCATGCCCAGGCTCGACGCAGTCACGCCAGACGTCAGCGCATCCGGAAAATACGACGTAAACCGCCCATACGACGCGCGGATGTCGAGAATCGAGGTAGGCGACAGAATGCGCGTATAGGAAGCGATCGCGTTGAAATCGGTCCGCTGGCTGTCGATGTCACCGGCCTCGGCCTCTCCAGGAATGCCCGTCGAGTTACGAAATTCCTGCCCATGCTGGAAGGTGATGACCGCATTGAACCGGTCGTTGGCGTCGATCATCCGATCGTAACGAACAATCGGTTGGTAATAGTGATACAGCCCTGTGCTCCCCGAGTCAACGAAATTCTGCGTGACGCCGTAAGTATTGGGCGCGGGGTAATACGACAAAATCTTTGCGCCAATCGGACTGATCCGGCTTAGCGGAATGACGTCGCCCGGGAACGGCTGGCGCACGAAAGTGCTTGAACAAGTGCCGCTCACCGATACCTTGCTCACACAGGTAGTGCCGGTCGATGGATCGTAGATGGTCTGACCGTATCCCGCGAAATTCTGCCCCGTGCGCATATCCATCGGAGGCACATTCGCGACAACGGGAAACGGAACAATCTCGTGAAACCCTTCGAAGCTGACGAAGATGAAATCGCGATCCTTTTTTAAAGCTCCGCCCAGCGTTCCGCCGAACTGATGTGTGATGTGCTTCGTCCGCGGTGCGCCGATCTGGTTATTCTGTGTGTAGTTCGCATCCAGAATCTCGTTACGCATAAAATCGAAAAGCGTCCCGTGCCAGTTATTGGATCCCGACTTCAAGGTGGTATTGACCGTCCCGCCGCCGGTGCGGCCCACTGAAGAGTCATAGGTATTGGTTTGGACCTTGAATTCCTGGATGGCATCGATGTTTGGCGCGAGTTGCCATGTGCCTGTGATGCTGATCGGCGCTCCGTTCAGCGTGAAGCTGTTAGTTCCCTGGACGCCTCCGTTCATGACATAGGAACTCGAGACGTCCCAACCGCGCGTACCGGAGTAGCCGGTCGCTCCGAACTGCTCCTGGGTGAAAAGCACGCCGGGGGTCAACGCCATCAACATGTAAACCTGCCGGCCGTTCAAAGGATATTCGGAGGTCTGGTTGGAATCAAAGTTGAGTCCGCCCGACGCGTCCCCTGTCTGCAGGATCTCAGTAGTCGCGCTGACAGTTACCTGCTGGTTCATTTCGCCGATCTCAAGTTGGAATGGCAGATCGATCTTATCGGCCACCAGCAGCGTGACGTTATCCCGTTTCAAGCGTTTGAAACCCTGCGCCTCCACTTCAATGGTGTAGGTGCTCGGCAAGAGATAGGTGAGAGTAAAATATCCTTCCTGATTGCTGGTCCGGGTGGTGGCCTGATTGGTAGATACCTGCGTCGCAGTAACTTTGGCGTCGGGAATCGCCGCGCCCGTGACATCGGTCACTCGACCGGAGATGGTAGCGCGGAAATCTTGAGCCCATGAACTAAGACCGGCGAGCACGCCAAGCGCGAGCAAGTTACAGGCATGTTTCATTAATGGAGACCTCACCCCAAGACTTCAGAACAAAAAGTATACACCCTGAAGCACCCCAAAGTCCCGATCTGGAGAAGCGATCCGTTCATCCTTCCGTTTGCGGACTTCAGTCAATCGTACCCGTCGGTCGACCGGACATTTCACGCATTATTTACACACACCGGAGCCGGCCTTGACTCAAGACCGCCCGGATGATATAGGTAGATCCACTCTTTTGGCGTAGGAGTTCCATGACGAACATGCGTGAGCTTTTCACAGGCGCTACTCTTGCCCTCGCTATCTTGACGCTGACTGCAAAGCCAGTCGCCGCGCAGGAAGCTCGATCCACTCTTAGCGGCACCATTACAGACGCCTCGGGTTCAGCAATCGCACATGCGCAGGTCCATATCACAAATACTGAAACCGCGATTGTACAATCCGCCATCTCTAACGAAGTTGGTCAATATCGCCTGCTCTTCGTGAACCCCGGCACGTACCGTCTCACCGTGGAGATGCCCGGCTTTCGGACTTACGCCCGCGAAAACATTCTGCTCAGTCTCGGCGAAGCCGCTACCCTCGACATCAAAATGGAGGTCGGATCGCAAAGCGAAACTGTGACTGTGGCGGCACAAGCCGCGTTACTCGACGGCGAAAAAGCCGATCACGGTACCGTCATCGATCAAAAGAATCTCGCTGGCCTTCCTATAATTGCGCGAGTGCCCAACCTCATGGCGCAATTGGTGCCCGGAGTCGTCTGGACGGCGCCCAACTATACCTCGCTCGCGCCTTTTTCCAACGGCGCCTTCTCTGACTTTTCCATCAACGGCAGCATCTCTCCTAGCGCCGAATTCCAACTCGATGGCGCGCCCAACGACATGATTTACCAGGCCGCCCATAGTGTCGCCTACGTCCCGCCCGTCGACGCCGTGGAAGAGTTCAAAGTGGTGACCGGCGCCTACGACGCGCAGTACGGCCGCAACGGCGGCGGCGTAATCTCAGTCGCACTGAAAAGCGGCACGAACAAGTTTCACGGGACCGCCTACGACTTCATGAAGCGCTCCTTCCTCGACGCCAATACCTTCGCCAATAATGCCGCCGGGGGCGCCAAGAATTACGACAAGCTTGATGAATGGGGAGGAACCTTAGGAGGTCCCGTCTGGATTCCGAAGGTCTACAAAGGCACTGACAAGACATTCTTCTTCGTGGCGTATGAACACTATCACTGGAATACACTGGCGCGTGGCCAGGTATCGTCCGTGCCTACGGCGGCTCAACGCGCCGGCGACTTCTCGCAAACCTTCAACAGCGCCGGCGTTCTGAATACCATCTATGATCCCGCCACCGGCCATACGGTCAACGGCACATTCACTCGCACGCCATTTCCCGGCAATATCATTCCCGCCAACCGCCTCGATCCCGTAGGTTCAAAAATGGCGAACGCCTACCCGCTGCCCAACCTTGTTCTCCCGGGCCCAGTGAACTGGCAGAATAACTACTTCTCGCCCCTCTACACCTATTACGTCTTTCCTAACATCGTCGCGCGAGTCGATCACAACTTCAGCCAGAAAGAACGCATTTATACCCGCTACGCTTACAATAATCAACTGCTGGACGATATCAGCAATAACTATCTGACCGGCCTTGGCGCCGACAATCGTTATGGGAATAAGGTCAACAACGCCGTCGTCCTCGATTCGGTGACCGTCTTCAACGCTACCACCACCCTCGATATCCGCGCCTCGATGAACCGCTGGACACAAAACTATGCCCCCCAGGTTTACAACTCGTCTACCGGCGCCGCCGCGCTTGGATTGCCCGCATCGCTCGTGAGCCAGTTTGAAGAACCGTCGCGGTTTCCGTATATCACGGCCGCGAATTATCAGTACCTGGGCGAATCCTCCAGTAACATTTGGTTCGCGCCCAGCACCAACTGGAGCCTTGCACCGACCGTTTCCATGGTTCGCGGCCGGCACTACATCAAAGCCGGCATCGACATGCGCCTGATGCACCTCGCCAACTATCAGCCTGCCTATGCGGGAGGCACGTTTGCTTTCGATCAGACCTTCACCCGCGCGAACTACCTGACTGCCGACTCCACCACCGGCAACGCGGTAGCCTCCATGCTCCTGGGCGCGGCCACGTCGGGAGAGGTCGATTACATCGCGCGGCCCTATTACAGTTGGCGTTATTGGGCGCCGTGGGTGCAGGATGATATTAAACTTACTCGCCGCCTCACCATCAACGTCGGCCTGCGCTGGGATGTGCTCGGTCCACTCACCGAACGCGACAACCGGCTCAACTACGGGTTCTTCCCCAATCAGGTAAATCCGATCTCCTCCCAAGTCAATCAGACCCAATTTCCCGGCTACAAGGTATATGGTGGCATTGGCTTCACCGGCGTTGGGAGCCTGCCGCGGAGCGCCTTCAACACTGATTGGAATAACATCCAGCCGCGAGTGGGCGCGGCCTTCCAACTAACGCCGACCACCGTCCTCCGCGGCGGCTTCGGCATCTCCTATATCCCTCAAGTTTCCTTCGGCGACAGCTACGGCTTCAGCCAGACAACCCCTTACGTTGCTTCTCTCAACGCAAACCAGACACCCGCGGGCACCGTCTCTAATCCCTTTCCCTCAGGCCTGCTCTCGCCCGTTGGATCGTCCCAAGGCCTCGCGACGCTACTCGGACAATCCCCCAGTTTTGCCGATCCGAGTGGACGCATCGGTTACGTCTATAGCTACTCCGTCGGCGTCCAGAAACAATTAGCTAACCAGATCCGGATCGAAGCCTCGTATGTCGGCTCGCGAACTTACGACGCTCCGGTAACGATCACCTACAATGCCCTCTCGAAACAGAATCTCGCTCTAGGCGACGTGACTCAGGGAGGCAGTCCCAACAACCTCAACCAGCAGGTACCGAATCCTTTCGCAGGCCTGCTTCCGGGCACCTCCTTAAATGCGGCTACAGTGACAAAGCAGCAGCTACTGCTGCCATTCCCCGAGTTCACCGCCTTGAGCGAGCAGAATATTCCATCAGGGAAAGTTTGGTATAACTCGCTACAGATGAACTTACAGAAGCGCTACTCGAATGGCCTTTCCGTGATGTCGTCGTATACATTCTCCAAGAACATTCAGGCGCTCAGCTATCTAAACCCCCAGGACCCGCTGCCATCGAGGACCATCGTCCCCTTCGACCGTACCCACGTCTTCGTCATCGCTCCGATCTATGAACTACCCTTCGGTCCGGGACGTCCGTTCCTCAATGCGACGCACGACCTGGTCAGCCGTCTCGTTGGAGGCTGGCAAATCATGGGCAACTTCACCTGGCAATCCGGAGTGCCGATGACCGTGCCGAGCGGCGTCTTTGTCATCGGCAACCCAGTGCTCCCGAATCCCACGCCTTCGAAGATGTTCAACACCGGCCTAATCGAATCCAACGGCGCCGTAGTGGACCAAGTCGGCAATCTCCCGCCTGCCTTCGAAATCCAACCTGCCTTCACGCTCCGCACCGCGTCACTATACTTCGGCGACATGCGTGATCGTTGGGGACCCCAATTGGATCTCTCCATGGTGAAGAGAACCAAGATCCGCGAAAGCCTGAATTTTGAATTGCGCGTCGACGCCCTCGACGCCATGAATCATCCCCTGTTCGGCGCAGATCCGGTGATCAGCCCTACTTCACCCACCTTCGGACAACTGCTGTTGAACAGCGGGCAAACAAACGAGCAGCGGGAATTCCAACTCTCCGCTCGGCTGGTATTCTGAGGCAACAGAGGCAATTATGTTATCCAGACGAAACCTTCTGACGATGGCTGCGGCTGCCCCCATTTCGGGTACCCTGAGCCGCGGTCTTGCAATGGCTGCGGAAGCCAAAAAGCAGATCAAAATCACCGGTCTTGAGACCGAACTACTGCGTGTCCCCGCCGAACCTTACAGCGATGCGATCCACGATTTCGGAGGAGACGGCGGCGGTGTAGTGCTACGCCTCAAAACCGACGCTGGCATCACTGGCTGGGCCTACAGCAGCTTCGGTATGATCTCCGGAGGACCGCGCGTGGTTCAGTCCATTCTGGAGTACGAAGTCAAACCCGTGCTGATGGGAAAGGATCCCGCCTTCCCCAAGAGAATCCGTGCCGACCTTTGGCGCGCCCTCGAATACCAGGGGGTCCAGAGTGTCACTCAATTCGCGATGTCCGCAGTCGACATAGCGGTCTGGGACATCCTCGGCAAAGCCGCCGGTCTCCCCGTTTACAAGATGCTCGGCGCGGTGCGCGATCGCATGCCGGCCTACGCCATGTGCGGCTGGTATCGCGAAAACGATAAGGACCATTCGCAGTATAAGCGCACCATCAACGAGACCCTGGAGATGGGCTACCGTGCTTTCAAAGTGAAGGTCGGCCGTTTCGATTTGGATGACGACGTTGAGCGTATCGAGGTCGGATTCAAGACCGCGGGGAAGGGAATTCGCATCATGGTCGATGCGAATCAGGCTTACCAGCGTCCGGAGGCTCTGCGCCGGGGCCGCGTCTATCAGCAGTTGGGCTGCTTCTGGTACGAGGAGCCGATCGTGCCGTACGATCATGAGGGCTATGCGGAAATCGCCGCCGCGCTCGACATGCGCGTCGCCTGTGGCGAGAACGAGTACAACAAACACGCCTTCATGGACCTGCTCATGAAAAAGGGTGCGGACGTCGTGCAGCCGGACAATCGCCGCTCCGGCGGTCCCACCGAGTGGATCGAGATCGGCGCCATCTCGGACGGTTTCGGCGTGGAACTCGCGAGCCATGGCGGAGGCCCGGTGAACATGAACATCCTTTGCGCAATTCCCAATGCCATCTACATGGAGTCCGGCGGCAAGCAGAACATCGTGAACGGAGCAGTCCTCGCTCCCGAAGCTCCCGGCATGAGCAGCGAGCCCGCCGCCGATTTCATCGCCAAACACAAAGCGTAAACTCGTCGGGCTGGCGCTCTCTCCCGCTCGCCAGCCCCTGCCCTTGCTTCCCGACCCAATCACCCAGTCAAAATGCTGGGACACCCGATTCGCAGCCGTGCCCGCATCTGTTTTGACCTTCTCGCAATTGGCTTCGCTCAGCGGGGTCTCGCGGGCTCCGTCCAAGAGCGGATCCAACTCTTCCGGATTCACATCTACACGGCGGCGGGTGGGGGTCATGGGGCTCTCCCGAGCAGTTCCCGAAACTGCTTCGTTAACGGGTACCCCAAAATCTCCTTGATCGATCGGTTCGGCACATAGCTGTAGGATTGCTTGCCGCGTCCCGTTGTCTTCCGACGCAGGACCCAGTTGGCGGCTCGGTAAAGGGTCAGAAGGATCGCTACGTGATGCTGTCGCCCAAATTGCTGGAGACCTTGCGCAGTTACTGGCGGACGGTACGTCCCAAGGATTGGTTGTTCGAGGGTGACGTGCCTGGCCAACCCATCAACCGAAGTTCCGTCGAATTGGCCTGCCAGAAAGCGCGCCGATGTTCCGGTATCCGCAAACCGATTACTCCTCACTCCATGCGCCACGCCTTCGCAGTGCACCTGCTGGAATCTGGGACCGACGTTCGCACCATCCAGCTCCTGATGGGCCATCGCAGCCTCGCGACCACCGCTCGATACCTGCGGATCGCCACCCGCAAGGTGTGCTCGACATCCAGTCCGCTCGACCTGCTCCCTCATCCGGTACCCGTTGAACCCGCACCCGCCGCGCCTAAGTACTTCTGAGCGCCGGTCCCGTGGATCGCCCGAAGCTGGAAGTGGCGGACGTGTTCCGCCACTACGGAGAAACTTATCGACAACAGCATGGCGCGTCTATGTCAGTGGGACAGCGGCGCGTCATGACCGCAATCGAGGTGTGCCGTACGGCAGTTCTCGGCGGCCACCTCGAACGTTGCGATCAGTGCGCCTATGAACGCAACGCGTACAATAGCTGCGGCGATCGACACTGCCCCAAATGCCAATGTCTGGCCAGGGCACAATGGATCGAGGACCGGCAAACCGAACTTTTGGACGTTCCCTATTTTCATGTGGTCTTCACCGTGCCGGCAGAGGTCGCCGCGATCGCATACCAGAATAAGGAGGTAGTCTATAGCATCCTTTTCCAAACCACGGCAGAAACCCTGAAGACTATCGCGGGCGATCCTAAGCATTTGGGTGCCGAGATCGGTTTCTTCGCCGTTTTACGCACCTGGGGACAAAACCTCCAGGTTCATCCCCATTTACACTGCGTAGTGCCCGGCGGAGGGTTATCACCCGATGGCCAGCGATGGATAGCGTGCGGGTCGCGTTTCTTTCTCCCCGTCCGGGTTCTCTCCAGTCTGTTCCGCCGCCTCTTTCTGGAGTCCTTGCAGAAGGCATACGATGCCGGCAAATTACAGTTCTTCGGCGCCTTGGAGTCGTTTCGCGAAAGAAACGCCTTCTCCCAACTTCTGGCCCGACTGAAAGACTACAAGTGGGTGGTGTATGCCAAGCGTCCATTCGCCGGCCCTCAGCAAGTGCTCGATTACGTAGGACGCTATACCCACCGAGTGGCCATCTCCAACAACCGTCTTCTCGACATCGAAAACGATCAAGTCCGCTTTCAGTGGAAGGACTATCGTCACGGCGATCAGTCGAAAACGATGACCTTGTCAGCCGACGAGTTTATCCGGCGTTTCTTGTTGCATGTGTTACCGGATGGATTCCAACGCATTCGCTACTACGGCTTCCTGGGAAACCGCTATAGACGGGACAAACTGGAGCAGTGTCGCCGACTCCTCGGAATGCCGGCTCCCGCCGATCCGCCCAATACAGCAGAGAAAGACTACCGAGATCGCTACGAAGATCTCACCGGCCATTCGCTGCACCAATGCCCGCAATGCAACCTGGGTCGCATGCTCGTGGTTATGATCTTGCCGCGGTCGCTTTGCAAGTCTGCACCTTTGCCTACGGACTCGTCATGATCCGTTCACCGCTTCTAACTCGTGACCGATGGGCTTGGCAGTGCCAGTGCAATGCCGAAGTGTTGCCTGTTAGCGTGTTCCTGCATGGATCATCGTTCGACAACAGCCCGTTGACGCGCTCTCTACTGCAAATACCCTTAAGATCGTCGTCTGAGACTCGCATCAGCCCGGCTCTGTTTCAAAACTTCTCCACAGACTTTTCCATTCGAAGGCAAGCGGTCCATTCAATACCCATAGCCGCCGTGTCGGCAGCGGTTTAGTCCAATCCATTTTTAGCTCACCGTCGCGGCGATCGGCGTTCAGGCAACCTCCCGACGTGTGTGGCGGCGCGCCGCCGAGCTAAAAATGCTCTGCAGAATTATCTGTTCGCCGGATCGGATGCAGGCGGTGAACGTGCGGCGGCCATGTACACGCTCATCGGCTCGGCAAAGCTGAACGGGATTGATCCAGAGGCTTATTTGACTACGGTGTTGCGGTGTATCGCCGATCATCCTATCAACCGCATCGAGGAACTGCTGCCGTGGAACCTTTTTCCTGCAGTTGCAGCATCAGCCGAGGTGGCGTGACTGTCAAACCCAACTTTATGGAGATCGTGTCCACAAACTTCCGATTGTGGACACGATTCGGAATGATAAAAGGATAGATGATGACTTGGCAACCGATCGAATCGAAGCTCTTGGCGTCGGCGGCGTACGATGCGGAGAACTCAACCCTGTACCTGCGATTCCGCAGCGGAGATGTGTATCGCTACTTCGCCTTTTCCTCAGAGCACTACCGGCAGTTCCTCCAGGCTGAATCTCAAGGCCGCCACTTTCTGGCCAACATCCGTAACCAATTTCGATACGAACGACTCGCCCGACTCCGGGCCGCCTGAATCCCGTCGCTTTCGGGCCCCCAACCATCTCACTAGCACCGCCGTTCGCTTTTGGCTCGACCTATTTCTCACAGCTATGTGAGCTTTCCGCAAGGCTGCATGAAATCTGGTCGGCGTAGTTGCTAACGTCGTTCTTCAGCCGGTTATCACGGGGAGGAGGAATGGCAATGCGCAGCAATAGCCGGGCACTCACAATCGATGAAGTTCGTGCCCGTTTCGAGGAGTGGAGAAAGAATCGTCATGGAAAGAGTCCCATTCCCGACGAGTTGTGGTCGGCAGCCGCCCAACTGGCCCGCAAGGATGGCATCAACCGGACGGCTGCCGAACTCCATCTCGATGGAGGCAAGTTAAAGCGGCTGATGGGAGCGAAAGCAACGCCCCGAAAACCAGTCCCGGCGTTCGTAGAACTACTGACTCCGCGAGCCGTTTCGGCTCCAGCATGCACCATAGAACTGGAAGGACGGCATGGCACGGTACGAATCCAGTTAAAGGGTGCTTCGGCATCGGATCTTGCAGTGCTGAGCCGGGCGTTGTGGGAGGCCACGTCCTGATCCAGATCACGCCACAGATGCGCATCCTGGTGGCGATCGAGTCGATTGACGGCAGGAATTATGCGCCGTCCATAGATATGCGGAGTTGTGGGAATCCGGGGCTCGCGATTTCCGGATTTTGTTCACTGTAGACGGTCTGACCGGAACCCCTGGACAACAACATCGTGGAAAGGGCCCTGAAGAAAGCCATTCTGCATCGCAAGAACTCGCTGTTTTACAAGACCCGGAAGGGAGCCCAGATGGGGGACCTTTTCATGAGCCTGATCCACACCTGCGAGCTCAACGAGGTCAATGCATTCGATTACCTCACGAAGTTGTTGCGACATCCGGAGGAGTTGAAGCAGAACCCGTCGGAATGGATGCCCTGGAGTTACCGCGAGACGTTGGCCCGGATGGCACGGTCCGTTGCCGCGTAATAGAATGATTCTTGCCTGGCCGAAAAGGAACGTGTTCGGCCGGGCAGGAGATCCATCTCAAAATGGCCGCCAAACAGGCCTTTCAGAAATCGAAATCCAATAACGTTTTTGGCCAGCAACGAAAACAGCTAAAAATGTTGCGAACTGGTCTGTATGCTCGGGTTTCCACCATCGACCAGCAAACTCTGGCGATGCAGAACCGGGCCATGCGTGAGTATGTGAATCGGCGCGGCTGGATCATCGCCATGCAAGTCCGTGAGGTGAACTCCGGTGCGGCGCGGCGAGAAGCCCGCGAGAAGATCCTGGAAGCCGCTCGCCGACGCGAGATCGACGTAGTGCTGGTGTGGCGACTGGACCGCTGGGGCCGGTCGGTGACGGACCTGCTGACGACCCTTCAGGAACTGGAGCATCTTGGCGTGGGCTTTGTCTCGCTAACTGAGGCTCTGGATCTGACCACGCCGGCTGGTCGCGCCATGGCCGGACTGCTCGCAATATTCGCCGAGTTCGAAAGGGAGATTCTGCGGGAACGAACCAGGGCTGGCTTGGCGCATGCGCGGGAAAACGGCAAACGGCTGGGTCGTCCTGCAACGGCGGTCGCACACACTGCGGAAATCCGAAAACTGCACCGCGCCGGTGTCAGCAAGTCCGAAATCGCCCGACGGTTGCAGATCGGCCGCACCTCGGTTCGCCGGATTCTGGCCTGACCTATTTCTGAGAAATAGGTCGCTCGGTCTTCCAGCGGCATCGGACCCGCGGCAAAATGAAGATGAATGCTGCTGCAACCCCATCCGCTGCTCTGGACGGCCGTTGAAAACATGCGTATGATTCGGTTTACCTATCATGGCAAGGACCGCTTGGCGGAACCGCACGACCACGGAATCCTCAATGGTTCCGTACAGTTGCTGAGCTGGCAAGTTGCTGGCCGCAGCAGTCGCCCTCTTCCCAACTGGCTTTTGACCAAGGTCGATGAGATAACCGATCTTGTACTGCTTGATCAGACCTTCCCTGGCGGACGCCCTACAGCCACTGGCAAACATATCCAATGGGACGTGCTGTTCATCCGGGTCAAACCAGCCCGCGATTACCTGCATGCTGGTTCCGACTAACCCCGTTCCCTCCATCATCACTGGACCGGAGATCGCTCCTTGCCCGGCTCAACTGATTTTGGCATGACCTATTCCTCGGAGGTAAGCGGCTCGTAATCCGCCCTTGCGCCTCGAAGTGCGATTGTGGAGTTCGCGGCCTAGCTCATGCGCGGGAGAACGGGAAACGGCTGGGGCGGCCGATGACCGCCGGCCTTCGAACTGCGGATATCCGGAACCTCTACAGTCTTGGAGTGGCCAAAACCGAAATCGCACGTCGGCTGCGGATCGGCCGGACCTCCGTCCGCCGCATTTTGGCTGGACCTATTTCGGGCTGAAATAGAGTGGCATCCCGATTAACCATTGCAATCTGGGACTTATCTGGCGACCCAGATCACGACGCATCGCCGTCTCCGGCGTTTCGAGTACACCTATTTCAGATTGAATAGGGTCGCCCGTTCCCGTACGCACGGTTACCGAAAACTCACACAGCTATAGGGTATTTCTCCCAGAAATAGGGTCCACGGATTTCCTTCTCGCCTTACTCAAGCCCATTCGGAAACGAAAGTAAAGACGGTCGCCGGCGGACGCTTACAGTTCATCTTTCGTTTAGAATAATAGAGTGAATTGGGATGTGGCAAAAAGTAGCCTATATGACCAAGGAATCGAAATTGGAGATTAGCTCCCTCCTAGTCCACCGATTGACATGTAATGGATATACACTGGTTTGTACGGGAGTTGCTGTTTCGGAAGAAGGGGACACGCGGATAATAGAGTCGGCGGAAAACGGCAGTCCGCTGCAAAAGAGTTGAGGGGCTGCGGCACGAGCGGGAGTAATTCAGTGGTAGAATGCCAGCTTCCCAAGCTGGACGTCGCGGGTTCGAACCCCGTCTCCCGCTCCATCTTTTCAATAACTTGGGAAGAATCGAGAATCAAGCGTTACTCCGTTTACTCCGTTTTCTTTCTGAAATCGGTTGAACGGCCGGTTTCGCGGCTGTCCACCCTCCCCTGAATCGCGGGTTTCATTATTGAATCACCTCGGATTCGAGGCGCTTCGCTGCGTCGATCTTCTGTTGTACGCCGCTGATTGAATAAACCTCCAGACTGACACCCAGCCCGTGACCGCGCTGGTCGGCGGCAACCTTGTCGTCGATCATCGCTCTCCGGGAAAGGCTGGCATTCGTTCGACGGAGAACCTGGAACGTTGCCCACTCCAACCCCACCGGCTTCAACTTTGGGAGGAGATCCCGGTACCAGACGTTATCGCGTCTGAGCGGCGTCTCCCGTTCAGTCGGAAACAGGTACGATTCCGGCCCCTGTTTGAGAAGGAGCATTCGCCATACGTTCAGTTCGGCGATGGTTCCCGGAGATAGCCCCACGGTTCGCGACGTCCGCTTTCCTTTGCGGCCCTTCGGCGTGTCGATGTTTCCCTTGTAAGCGCGCTGATCGATCAGCACCGATTCTCCTGAGATATTGCCGATGCGAATCGCGAGAATCTCGCCTGGCCGCATTCCGTCGAACACCGCCATACGAAAGATAAGGCGTTCCCGAGGGCCGAGTACACCTAGAGCAACACGAATCTGCTCCGGCGACATGACCCTCTTCTCACCCTCCGGCTTGCATGGCGGAGTGAAGAGCGCCGCGGCTGGATTCGAGTCCACCAGACCGTCGGCGAGGGCCGTCTTGAAAATGTTGTTGAGGTCCCACCGGAGGTGGTCCACAATACTGCGCGAGAGTGTCTCGGCTTTCTTGTCCAGGAACGTCTGCATCTGATCGCGCGTGATGCTTCGGAGCACTTGCGGTCCGAACGCGGGTTTCAGATGGAAGACCATCCTGGGCTCAGTTGTCATTCGAGTGGACTCCTTCCATTTCCGGTGGCACATCGGCAGGAACACCTGTTCGAGGTAAACACCGAAGGTATACACGGGCTTTTGAGTTTGGCCGGCATCCTCGTTCTGCGGCTTGAGGATCACGGCCATGGCCGCTTCGGCTTCGCTCTTTCCCATCGTGGTGCAGCGGCCCAGCACCTTGGACCTCTTCCGTCCGTCCTCCCACCACTGGGCGACCCACACTTTGTTCTTGCCGTGTTTGCGGGGGCGGACGCTTCCCTTTTGAAATCGTTTTTGACGCATGAATAGCAATCCTTCTTGCGCCCAGGACGATGCATTCTGACATAAGCTCATCCTAGCGGGTCTTGTTGGCCTCCATCCACTGATCGAGCCATTCTTTCCGGACCACCTTCCGGCGGCCGAGGCTGAGGTGCGTGAGTTTGGGCAGGCCGTTGACCTTGCCCTCGATTACGTTTTGCGCGTGGGTTTTCGAGCATCGCAGAATGTCGGCGACTTCTTTGATGGTCAGGATGTTCGTTGTGTTCTCCACGAGTCCCTCCACTCCGTATGGCGCGACGAGAGGTGGTTCGTGACCGCCGAGGATCACAGTTTTCGGGGAAAGCAGGACTGAAATGTCGAGTCGGCGTTCGGCATTCTGGGGGCGCTTGCCATCGCGAAGGACAACCGGCTTCGGCATTCTAGGGGCGCAGGCAGGCCGCACGGCAGCCGGCCAACAGATCCGCGAGAGACGGTTCGGCATTCTGGGGGCGCTTGGCCGCTGCCTGTGGAGAACTGAGTTTTCCTCGGTGAAGAAGGGGCGCTTTTTGGCGGATTTATCGGCATTCCGGGGGCGAAGCGTCGGCATTCTGGGGGCATATAATCCTATATGTTCCTGTAGAAGATCCAGTAGTAGGTTGCCGGCTGTTTGTGGAAATGTGGAAACGGGAACCGCGCCGCCTACGGCAGGGGAAAAGCGATGACGCTCCCTTCAGGCGCGTGTCTTCCAAGTTGCCGCTCGTGTAGCGGAAGTGCGCCGGCCATTGATTAAGCGATCCGCGACATACTACAATGCTCAGAGGCCCGCATTCAACGTGGGTCAGTGTTTCAGGCGCACATGGCTTCGTTCTCGACAATATTCCCGCGTGCTGTTCACGTCATGCCCCCCATGCGATTGGTGGAATTCTTAAGCATCGAGCAGCTTCTGGGTAAGTCGATGCTCGTTCACCAGACCGATGCGGTTCGTGCGCGTCACTACCTCACAAACCGATCTGGCTCTGGGGCTGACCGATTGCGTGCACTTCTATCTCCTGCACTCAAATAGTAAGTGGGAGAATATTCCCATCCTCGCTGCTCAGCTCCTGAATGGCAGCGGAGCACCATTCCCGCACGTTGCAATTGAAATGAGTACTCCGAGAACTCTCCGACGAAGAATGCACGGTTTGTCTCTGGAATGTGGCCGTGAGCCGTCCGAAGGTAGACGATCATTCTGCGAAGGTGGCAACTGGGCGCTCGCGGGACCGCTGCGACACGAGTGTTGCAGGTTTGGCGATTGTTCAAGCAGCAAGAACCAGATATTCGAGTCCGCTCGTGGGTACTGGAATGATCCAATCCAAATACCGACCCTTCGGGGAGTTCAGATTGCCTCGCATCTGCGTTAATGAACCGCGCGCCGCGAGGTATGCCAGAACTGCTGTTGAGGGCAAAACACGTTCACGACAACGCTTCACGCTTTGGACGTATCTCGCCGAAGACGTGGAGGCACTGAAACGGCTCAGACTTTCAAGCGACTGGATCAAGACTCCGTCGCCACCTCTAGCAGATTAAGCGGCGATCGAATCGCACTTCAGAGGGACGGCTCCTTCCCGCTGAGCTGAATTTTGATCGGCGAAGGTGAACATCGTGACCAAAAGCCAGGATGCGCACCAACTTCGCCGCTACCGCGCTCCAGCCGCTGCTATGGGAATATATGCTGCGTCGAAAGGATGTCCCGATTGACTCTCGAACATTGAAACGATATCCGACGGCGATCTTGATCGTCGGCTGAACGTTCAGGTTGCGCCTCGTTATCTGCGCGCCGAGGTCGGATGCCTGCTGGCCGACTGCGCTTCCGGCGACCTGCGCTGGACTCGGGTAAGTGAGTAGCGAGCGGTTCTGGTTCTGCGAGATCTCCGAGGCCGCGGCGAACAGGCTTGTCAGGACGGCGAAGCCGATCAACCGGGTGTAGTGACGATCCACCTTATCGCGGAAGCCGGAGAAACCGTGAGCATCCTGGCCGATCATGCCGGAGAGGTCGAGCGACGAGCCGTCCGGGTAGATGACCCTGTCCCAGACCACTTGAACACCGTCTTGACCGTAGTTGATGCGTGAGTTGTAAACGCCGATTAGCCGCGCACCCTGCGGGATCAGGAGGTAGCGGCCAGAGGCTGTGTCGTAGACGTTCGAGGAGACGAGCGCTTTCAGTTCTCCCGGCAAGTCGGAATTGAGCGCCTGCTCCAATACGGCCGGGATCTCCCAGCCTGCCTTGATCTCGTACCGGGAAAGTGGCGCCGTCCGTGTGGATTTCAGGTAATCGTCGGCTTGTCCGGCGCGTGCTTTCGCCAGGAACGCTTCTTTGCCGCTCTGCTGGCCTTGGTCTGCCTGCTCGCCATCCCCGTCTGCCGATTGGGAGCGTTGGGCGAGTAGACCACGGACAGCATCAGGCGTAACCTGTGAACTTCCATTCTGGCGAATCAAGCTTTGAACAGCGCGGGCGATCTGGGCGGCATCATCACCGCCGTTGCTTTGAGTTGGAGTGCTCATTTGCGGGCTAACCCCGGAGCCTGATGATCCAAAGCTCTCTCGCGACGTGGTCGGTGCGACGATTGCCTGCTGTTCGCGCTCGTACGCGGCCAGCAGACGGCGTTCTTCCGGAGATGGCTCCCGAACCTGCGGCATCTGGACCGCAGCAGGCTGCGCAGGAACAGGTGCTTGCCGAACGAAAACCTGTCCGCCATTCGGAGATTGTCCGCCTCAGTTGGCCCGCCTGCGGCGATTGCAGATCACCCGGCGGTTGCAGAATGCCCGGATCAGCCGCCGTAAGCCTTTGTTGCGGAGAATTCGGGACGTTGCCAGATGGCACGTCTTTCGCGATCTCTGCGCCGGCCGCTGTGGCGGGCGCGACGTTGTGCGGCATGCTCCCTTCCGCCAGCGTCGCGACCTGGCGTTGCTGGCGTTTGTATCCCCCATAGGCGAAGAGTCCGAGGATGACAGCGGCTATCGCCATCAGCGTTCCCGCGGCTCGTTTACTGACCCGCACGGATCGCGGAGGCCGCGGATTTAGATCAAGGCCGCTCGGAGCGTCCATTTTGGCCGAGAGAGTTTCAGCTTTTTCGTTCACGGTCGATCTCCACTTTGCGGGCTTTCTTTCCACTGCCGAGAATCAATTCGGCCCTTTCGAATAGGCGATCGACGATGTACATGTCGTCTTTAACGCGGTAGTTCACCATCTCCTGCTTGCCGTCCGCGCCGATCACGACAAGAACCGGGGCCTCTCTGTTCTTTGCCGCCTCGCTGATCTGTATGTATGTCTTCTTGCCGTCATCGAAGACGCGCACTGGCCGGATCGTGTCGTCGCCGCCCTTCAGGCGATAGTTAAAAAACATCGACTCCACGGCATTGGCTGGCAGTTCTGCGATGCGAGTCGATTTTGCCTGCTGCTCTTTCTGCGCCGCCAGTTGCTGCTGCCATTTGCGCTCATTTTGCTCGTCCTCCGGGTAGGCGAACGCAACGCGTGCGACGTAATCGTCCGGCTTGGAGAGCAGCCGGAGATAGTAGGCGCGGCGATCAGTGGTGATCAGCAGGTTCGTGTCGAGTCCGGGCCCTTGCGGCTTCAGAACAATGACCGATGTCAATGATGCGCCGCTGCCGTACATGGCGGGCGAGAGGTTCCAGCGGACGGAGTCGCCGATCTGCGGTTCCCCAACGAGTTTTTCGCCGGATTGCAGTTCGATCATGCAGACCCGAAGAGGTGCGCACACCACGGTCGGCAGGCCCGCGCCATAGGAATACAGAACGCGGCCGTCGCTGCCCACTGCAGGTTGGTTATGCTCGGACATCCATTTTTCGCTCATCTGGACGGCTTCTTGTGCCGTCTTGGTGAGTTGCACGTCGGTCTTGGGCTTGAAACCGGCAGGAACGGCGGACTCACCAGTCGACGCCGAGCCCGGATTTGATGCCAGCATCGGATTGACTGCCTGCGAACCAGACTGGACGGAGTTCGTGTCCTGGAGAGCGTTGATCTGCGCACCGAAATCGTATCTGTCGATGAGATTGTCGCTTCCGGGCGGTACCTTGCGTTTCGTTTTGTCCGGCGGAAGCCGCTTGGCTTGTACCGGCGGAACTGGCGCGTCTTGTCCGATGAGACCGGCCGCGAGAGCGGTAGTGATGATGACGAGTTTGAAGAATTGCATTCGATAATCCTTTCGTTTTAGAGAACCTTGCCCCAACTGGCGTTCGTGACGTAAATGCCGAGCGGATTGATCCGCGCCATCCGCTCGTCGGTGGGCGGATTCACTGCGATGCTGAAGGCGGCTTTCCAGTGATCCTGCTCCTTGACAGCGCCGTATAGGTCCCGCGATGTCTCGGTCCACTCGACCTCAAACGTTCGGTCGCTGGTCGGCAGAACCGAACGGACTTCGACGCTGACGGTCTCCGAAGCCGCTCTCTTCTGTGGCGGATCGGCCCGGTAGAATTCGCTAATGAATGCCTGAGCCTGGCCGCCGCTGGCGATGTGAGCGTAGACGCGGTCGATGGCTTTCCGCTGAGCGATTCCGTCGGTGGTGACGGTTCGAAGATCCTCCACCCAGTTGAAGAGCGTGGCGCGTTTCAGCCGGTCGTCAGAGGGCGAAGTTTCTTCCGCTGGTCCAGCTGCTGCGGTGCGGCCAAGGGAATCCATCGCAACAACGAACGGAACGATGTGCGACTTTGTCGAGAGGCGAATCATTCCGCCCACTGAAACAAGAGCGACCAGCGAACTCAAGATCGCCATCAGCCTCCAATTACGTTCGCGGGAGATGAGGTTCCCGTATCTCTCGTCCCATTCCCGCCGCGCGGCGAGGTATGGATTGTACGCGTCTTTCGACGTCTTCGCTTCGGGCCCGTGGGGGCTGTTCTTTTGAGCAATCGGGATCGGTTCTTCTAATCGGACAGCGCTGGTCACAATCAAACTCCTTTATTCGTGGTTGTCGATGTTTAGCCGCGGCGGGGTTGCGTGCGGCCCGGCATCCGGAGGAACTTGCGAAGAGATTCGCCGCTGCATGCCGGACAAATTTCTGGCGGCATCACTCAATGGAGCAGCAGGCTGCGAGGGGCCACCGGACGGACTTGATGGGGGACTCGTCGGAGGCGGAACGGTCCCGCTTCCCCCGCCGTTAGAACCCGCGGACGCCAGCATCGCGGGTGGTGCACTTCCAGCCGACGAGGAACCTGCTGAGGTGGCACCGCCTGCCGCGCCTGATGAGAGCAAACCAGTCGCACCCGCTGCTGCGCCGAGGGCCATCGAGCCGACAGCCATCGCACCGCCGGCGACGAACGCCCCGCTTGAAACCAGGTCCCCTCCAGACAGCGCAGGAGATCCGCCGAGCACGGCAGCAAATAGCTTAGGGATCTGCCAGCACAGCATCATGAAGATGATTGACGCGCCCATAATTTCGAGCGCCGACATGGCGGGACTCGAGTTCGAGGCAATGTTCTGGGCATCAGTCATCCAATCGACCGAGAGATTCATGCCCGTACCGATCAGCAGGTAAAGGAGCATGATTTTGACACCCGTCGCGACGCCAAGGCCGATGTACCGCTCAACGTAAGGTGCGGTCCACCGCGATCCGCCGAAGCCGACGAAGATGAAGCCCGCGGCGACGATGATGTAGCTTTCCACCATCGCGACCACGAATTGGACGGTGATGGCGATGAATGCCAGCGCCGTGATGATCCCGGTGAAGATCATCGCGAGCGAGGTTCCGAGGTTGGTGAAGAAAGCCGCTGTGCTGGAAGTAGCCATTAGCGCCCCGGCGATGTCGATGCCTCGCGTGAAAACGTCGCTGGGCGCCATCGGTCCGGTCCCAGATGCTGTCTGGCCAATCAATTCGAAACTGTCGGTGATTGCAGGAATCCAGTAGCGGCCGTAGATCAGTAGGGCATAGAACGCGCCGATCCACATGAGCTTTCGAATCAGCGCCGAGGTCCATGACTGCATGTCCGATTTCTCCAGGAGCATGACGGCAGCGCTCCAGGCGAATTCGATTGTGGCGAGCAGTCCGAAGAGAGTGTTCGCGAACGGCCAGACGGCCGTGAACCAGGTAGTCCGCTGCGATCGGTACTGGTTCAGGATCGCGCTTGGTGCTTTGCCCTGAGCGTGTGCAAGCGGCGACAGAATCAGCAAGAAGGCTGCCGCGCCGAGGACTAAGTGGATGACTGCTCGGTGTTTATTGATTCTCTGCCACATGACACACGTATCCTCAACGCCTGATTCAACAAGTCAGTTCGGCGCTATCCTACTTCCAGCCGGACTGGAACTTCTCGTGGTCGTCGGATGGCTTACGCACCCATTGCGCAATGTTCCGAGCTGCCACGCATACACGTCCTTCGGTTGAATCCGTCCACTGTGCCGGTGCTTTTTCCCGAACTGGTTTGCACATCGCGTCGACTGCCACTGCGCAGTCGCGATGTTTTCCAAACCAGTCTTGAACCGCCACCAGAGACGTATCCGCCAATGAACCCGCACCGCAGGCCTCCGCCTTTTGCACAATCGGGCTGGGCGGTTCCTTTGAAACCGAACATCCGATCATGGCGATGACGGAAACCACGACTAACGCTGACCTCATACTCCTCACTTCCAGCCGGATTGGAATTTGGTTCCATCAGATACCTCCGGCGTCCAATTGAAAAACCTTTGCGTGGCCGCTTCGCTTGTGGCTTGCTTCTGAATGATCGCGGCCTGATAGCTCTGCTTGCTCGACATGTCGGCCAGCATCAACTCGCGCAGCTTCATCAGTTGCTGAACCTGCTGCTCCGAGATCTGCCCCATTACCTGGAGGGCTTCCAGCCGACCGTCAGACGTCTGTGCCATCGAGCGTAACGAACTCAGCACGGACTGCTCGCTCTGAAGCTGCTGGCCCTGTAATCCGGCGGCGCGCAGGGCTCCGAGTGTCGTATCCAGCGAGGTTTGTGACCAGCTTCTATATTGGGTGAAGTAGCCGGAACCGGAATATCCGTATCCGGGGAATCGAGCTTTGAACTGAGAATCGAGGTTCGAAAGCGAATACGAGAGAGCCTGCCCGCCCTGCACGATCGATGCGAGCGCATTTAGGTCCGAAGAGATCGGCCCGAAGATCTGGCCCGGAAGAATCTTACTGTTTTTGATCATGTCCGTCGTTTGCTTGATCGCCTGTTCCAGTTGCTGAGCTTGGCGCAAGTACTGCATAATCAGCTGCGCATGGTTCAGGAGCTGAGTGACTTCAGTTGCGAATACCCCGGCTGCCGCTGGTTGCGGGGCTTGAACGCTGACGACGATCAGCGTCGCGATGGCGACTAGACTTTTGCGCATGGAAAACTCCTCTCGACTTCGTTCTGGACTTTCTCGTAATAGTCGGCCCAACCTTGCAGCCGGTCATCTTTGAGTGCTCTGGCGCGAACGCGCAGCCACTCGCTCTGCCACGTGTCAGGCATTTCCGCCTGGAGATCTTCAACCTGTTGCCGTTCTTCGCGGCCGTTTACGCCGACGAAGGAGAGCGCCACGTTGTGAATCCCGAGGGAGATCAGACGCCGCCCTAACGGCGAGATCACGTAATAATGCTGTTTCGGGATGCTGGTCTGAAGAATGTCGAGTTCACGCGAGTTCAGACCAACGCGGTCGTAGAATTCCTTCGATGCCGGGTTCTTCGCCTCGCCGTTCGGCAGGAGAATCTTGGTCGGGCACATTTCGAGGATGACGTCGCTGATGTCGGAATTGCAGATGTCGCTGAGGTTTTGCGTCGCGAGCAGAACGATTCCGTTCATTCGGCGCAGCGTCTTCAGCCAGTCGCGGAGCCGCTCCCGGAACACATCGTTTCTCAGATATGCCCACGCCTCGTCCAGCGATACCAATGTCGGCGAGCCATCGAGCCGCTTTTCAATCCGGCGGAACAAGTACAGCAGCACCGGGATCACAGCCTTGTCATCCAGTTGAAGAAGGTTCTCCGTTTCGAAGGTCAAGAAATCGGCCCGAGGTCAGAACGTCTTCATCCGCGTCGAGCAGTTGGCCGAGCGGGCCGGAGAGCGTGTAGAACTGGAGCGCCTCACGAACGTCCAAATCCTGAACGTTGGCGCTCAGTTCGGTGAGAGTGCGCGACGGCGACAGTCGGAGTTGCAGCAACGCCTGGGTGAGTGCGTTCCGATGCTTTGGCGTGACGGTCAGGCCGTTGAGGCTGCACAGATCCTCAAGCCAGGTCACCGCCCATGTGAGGTCGGCATCGGAATCGATTTCCCTTAGCGGGCAGAAGGCAAGATCGGTCTTTTCTCCTGCCAGGTCGTAAAACTCCCCGCCGGCCGCTTTGGTCAACACGAAAAGCGAGTAGCCCTTGTCGAAGGCGAAGACCTGGGCGCGCGGATATCGGAACCATTGTGCGGCGATCAGCCCGAGAGCCGTTGATTTACCGGCTCCGGACGGGCCGCACATCAGCGTGTGCCCGAGGTCCGCGACGTGGAGGTTGACTCTGAACGGGCGTGGCGCCGGTAGTGGCCGCGAAGAGCAGCGGCGGACTGTTCTTCGGCATCAGCCGGGATGGGTTCTCGCGAAGTCCTGCCCAGACCGAGGTGATCGGCAGCAAATCCGCCAGGTTGAGCGTGTGCAGGAGGACGCGCCGGACATTCCGGTATCCATCTCCGGGCAGACTGCCGCGCCACGCCTCGACGGCATTGATTGTTTCGAGACGGCACGCGAACCCGAGGTTCTGAATCTTCTTCATCACCAGTCGCGTGTTTTCATGCAGGCGGTCGAGGTCCTCATCGAAGCAGATGATGTTGCTGGAATACTGCGCGAACTGAACATCCCCTGATGCCGCCACGCCCATGGCTTGCTCCGCGTCCTCAGCCATACTCTGGGCGTAGATATTCACCGCGCCGTTCTGGCTCTTCAGGATCTGATCTTTGAAGCCGCGGATTCGCGAGCGCCACTTCCGCCTCGACTTGTCCAGTAAGCTGCGCGCCTCTTCCGGGTCGAGGAGTATGGCGCGGGTGCTCCAGCGATACTCCATCGGCAGAGAGTCGATTTCACCGAGCACACCAGGGAAGCTCGATCTGGGGAATCCATCGAGAGCGATTACACGCATGTGCTTTCGCCCAATCTGAGGCTCAATGCCTGCGCAGAAGTCCTGCGTGGCAAGGAGTTCGTTCAAGTAGACGGGGATCTCGGGAAGGGCGAACGGGTGATCTTCGCCGCCGACGCAACGGCGAAGATACCGCAACAGCTTGTCGTGGACCTGCGGAAATCCGTGTTCATCGACGAATTCATGGCGGGCTCAGGCGTTCGGTTCGGAAGAGCGCTGCGAAGACGTTCTCGAACATCTCCACTCGCGACTTGAACCGTTCGAGGATTTGGTGGACGACGCCGGAACCGCCGTTACCGGTGCGCCCTTCGAACATCCACCCCTTTACCTTTTCTTCCGTCTCGATGGGCGGAAGATACGTGAGCGTAAGAAAGTAATCGCTCTCGAAGTGAGCGCCCTCGTCCATGAACTGCTGGCGGCGCTCATCATCGATCACCCGCGTCACTGCTTGAGGGAAAGAGCCCTGGTCGGGATAGCCAGGAGCTCGGGACCGAATCAGGTCTGCATTTAGCATCCACCCACTGCCGAGACGGATGACAGAATTCAGACGGGCGGTCAGAGCATGCATTTCAGCGTGCGTGGCTGAATGCATGTCCGGACCGCGAAACGACCAACCAGCGAGCAATGACCCATCCTGCTGAAGCAGGATGCCGTCTTCGATCAGAGCGAACGGCAGCAACAGATCGGCCAGGCCCCGCGCGCGTGATCGATGTTCGGTGATTTGCATAAATGCGCTTACCTCCAACCACTCGGCGTCTCGGTAGTTTGGCCATGGAGACCGCTCTTTGCTGGGTAGAAATCGATGTACCGAATGTGCCGGAGGTAAACGGGACGGAGGAGCGGGTCGGCCTTGCCCATGCGTTGCAAGGCCCCCATCGAAGCGACCCACAGTGCAGCAGCCAGACCGATCCCCCACCACGACGCGAGACTGAACGCGAGACCACCGGCGATCATCACCATGACGAGCACCAGTTCGCGATCGCCGCCGAGCAGGAGATTTGGCCGATTGGCGGATTGATGAATCATGGTCTCTCGGGGTTTGTCGATCGCGTCCATGGTTTAGATCACCGCCGCAGTTACGCCGAAAGCGCTCGACAGCATGGGCGCTGCGAAGACGAGAACCGATACGACCAGGCCAATCATGCATGCCCGCCGCCCGAATTCGGTGAGTTCTCCGCCCCACAACATCGCTCCGCCGGCAATCGCGATGCCGATCAGGCCAATGGCATAAGCCACGGGACCGGTCAGCGACGTAGCGATCGCAGTCATCGGTCGTTCCCACGGCAAGGTGCCCGCTGCCGCCGCGTTCGCCCGTGTGGCGAAGGCATAAGCGAGCGCAAGAAGAGCCGAAGCTCGCATCCGGAGGACACGGGACGACGGCCTTTCGAACCACTGAGTAAGCTGTTTATTCATTTCTCTGTTTCTCCTTTTCCGTTCACACGTACTCGATCTGATATCGGCCATCCCGATATCCCGTAACGAGCGCCACTTCTCTGACCTTTCGCCCGGCCATCAGGTCGGGTTCCTGATCAACGAAGACCACCAAATCCACAGCCTCAGCAATCAACGTCTGCTGTGGCGCGGATGTCGCCTCTGCCACAAGGCTTTCGAGGCGAATCAAACCGCTCAAGGCATCGTTGGCGTGCACCGTCGCTGCACCGCCGGGGTGCCCGGTATTCCAGGCCTTCAACATCGTGTGGGCTTCAGCGCCGCGGACTTCCCCCACCACGATGCGAGTGGGCTTCAATCTCATGCAGGCCCGAAGGCAGTCGAGCATCGACACGCTGCCCACGGCCAGTAGATCGACATGATTCCGGACGGAGCACTGAAGTTCAGTCGTGTCTTCGATTGAGACGACGCGGTCATGGGGTGCCACCTCGGCCATGACGTCGAGGACGGCGTTCACGAACGTGGTCTTCCCGGAGCCGGTCGCTCCGACCGTCAGGATGTTCTTTTTCCCGGCGACAGCAGCGCGGATGATCTGGGCGTGACTCAGGCCCCGGACATCGTCCACGAAATTGTCGCGCTTACGAAGGTGATTCAGCGGATCGCTTTTGCAAGTAAGAATTCCCGCCTGTTCATACTCAATAAGGGAGAAAATCCTTTTGGGACGCAGGCGAATTGCGAATACCGGACGTCGCACGATGGGCGAAACTATACCTTCGAAGCGGCTGCCATCGAGCGGAAGTTCCGTCTCAAGAATTGGCCGCTCGTGATTCATGACGGTGCCTTTCCAAGCGGCGATGGTGTTCAGCGCGCTCGCCGCCTGGGCCGGCGGCATCGAACCAACGTGTTGAAAACCTTGACCCATTCGCTTGACCCACAGTGTTGAATCGGGATTCAGGACGATGTCTTCGGTTGCGTCATCGGCAAGCAAGTCGAGCACCGTGTCGCCAAGTTCGCGCTTCAACTTAGCTTCCAGGCGGGTATGTTGCTCATCGTGTCCGAGCCCCGGAATTGCTCTTGAATGGTCGGCAATTTGTGTGGTATTTATTGGCATCAGGGGGACGTTTCCCTCTACTCTGTAGGCCGCCTCGGCTCGTGGTCGTGACAGAGTCTTCAGGAAGTTTTCGGACCGAGGACGCGCCATGGCAGTAATCACCATCCCCTTCGACTACAACGAAATAACCCATCCCCAGATCGTTCCGATCTGCATAGCCGACACGGACGCGAAGGGAAACCTCGTGTGTCCCGTCTGGATCGAGCACGGTGTCGTGCCGGTCGTAGACCGGCTCGTAAGAATCGCCGAGCGTGTGTTATTGGACAAATTCCGGGCTTCCGAGATCACCGAGTACGCCGTACATTCGCTTTCCCGGAAGTATGGCGATAACGTCGGCGACCGTCCCACGGTGCGGGTTTTGAATCGCGCGCGCTTGCATGCTGAGGACCTTCGAGTGGGCGGTCGGCGGGCACGGCGCAAGTTTGATGTTGAACTGTTCGCCGAGACCCTTGAGTCACTTCAGGATCAGTACGATCTGGTTGCCGATCTGGAGAGGAAGCAGAAGGTCGACCTTATCGTCGCGCAGTTGGACGTTCTCGGACTTGACCGGGTTAAGGAGATGCTTCCGTTCATGTTGCGCAACGCCGAAGGCCAGGAGCTCATGGATGAATTCGGCCAGAAGCGGAACACGCTCACAACTCGGTTTTACCGTGGGATGCGAAAAGCAGCGGAAGCGGCAGGCATTTCGTGGGACTGAATCGTTCCCGGCGGGCGTTTAAGGCCTGTGCCTTCAGTGCCATAATGACATGGACTGATGCCGCCTGAAGAGTCGCCAGTAGAAAAGTTCGACAGACTCAAAAAGCAGCTTCAGGACTCGATCCTCAGAGATTACCCTAACCCCGAGCGGAAGGGCTGTCCCGGTGACGCGGTCCTGCGCGAGCTGGCTGAGCGCCCATTGGATCAGGCCGTCGAAGACCACCCGCACTGGCATCACATCACGCACTGCTCCGAGTGCTACCGCGAGTTCCTCGGTTTCAACAACGCGTTCCGTGAACGGGCGAAGGTTCGCCGGGCTCGCGTGGGCTGGGCGCTGGCGGCCGCGGCTGTTGTGCTCGTGGTTGGAGTGCTCATTGGGCTGAGGCAAGGTTCGTTTTTCACGAAGCGCCCCCAGAATGCCGAACTCGCCTGGGTGGACGACACCGTAGTGGTCCCGTCCGAAACGCGTTCCGGCAATGCCGGTGAAGAGAAGCCGATTTTTCTCAGGCGTCTTCCGCTGCGATTGACGGTCGAGCTTCCGATTGGGAGCAAGGCGGGGACGTACGAACTGCAATTGAAAATGAACGACCGGACGGTAGTTTCTGCCGGCGGGGGATGCCGAAATACGTAACGGCACAACGGCGTTCATTGCGAGGGTCGATCTGTCAAAGCTCGACCCCGGAAGTTATTCCATGGTGATTCGGCAGGTCCCAAATGACTGGAACCTATATCCCGTCGT
This sequence comes from Terriglobia bacterium, assembly GCA_963777595.1. GTDB lineage: Bacteria > Acidobacteriota > Terriglobia > Bryobacterales > Bryobacteraceae > CAVVFX01. Next base: position 3,052 of record CAVZRE010000054.1, on the reverse strand, counting down.
CCTTAAGTGATACTGGTCGAACGGCTTCCTCATGCGCCATTTCCCGCACAAGGGAATCTAGCTCGCGGTCTAATCCGTCGTCTTCATGATGAAAAGTGCCGAGATCGTCTACCATTCAACATTCCTTTCTTACTCTGTTCGCGATCCGGCGCTGGCGCGGCTCTCATACAGCGCTTGACTCATGTTCCAGAGCCTGACTGCGACGCTGTTGTCGTACGTAATCTGTTTTGTGTGCGTCTCTCGGCACTGCCTGAAGAATCTGCCGGAGACACCGTCGAGATCGGGCGAGGACGCGACGTAGACGGGAGTTCTCGCTGCGCCTTCCGGAAATGCAAGCAAAGATGGAATGCGCTTTAACAACCACGGGACTGCTGCAGGTAAACCCCGCATGTTGTCACCCAGGCGTGTGAGCGTGGGTCCGGGACTAAAACAATTCGCGGTAATCGTCGTTCCTGCGAGGCGCCTTGAGAGTTCGTAAGTAAACAGAATGTTGCAAAGCTTCGAGCGCTTATAGGCCCCCAACCAGTTGTATCGCCGCTCACCCTGGAGATTAGAAAAATCCAGTTCTCCGCTATGGAACTCCGAGGACGCGGTGAGAATTCTTCCGGCGGGCGCGACCCGGAGGAGATCGAGCAGAAGGTGAGTTAGCGCGAACGGCGCAAGGTGATTAACGGCGAAGGTTTTCTCAAGACCATCCGGCGTCACTTCTCTTTCTGCGAACACCGCGGCCGCATTGTTGATCAGGACATCTATCCGTGACAAACTTCCATGAAGCTTTTCCGCAAGACGATGGATCTCTGCCTGCGACGACAGGTCTGCGAGGAACAGGATGGGCTCGTTGCCGGAAGCATATTGCGCGATTTCGGTGCGCATGAAATTCGCCCGCGTTCGATCACGGCCCACCATAACAACTTCCGCACCTCGTTCCGCTAGCAGGATGGCAGTGGCCAGCCCGACGCCGCTTGTCGCGCCCGTGATGACGACCGTCTTTCCGCTCATCGAGATCTCGCTCTGTGGTACGGCGCTCAACATTTTCAGGGCCAGGCGCAGTGCAATTTCAGGAAGCGTTCGCAACAGCGCAGGGCCAAACCTGCTTCCAGGTCGGCCCGGCCATTTTGAATTACAGCTGAGACGTCGATACTGCTCGGGTGCCTCATTGGTGCGCCCGCGAGGTCGACGAAGTGACGCTTATTTTGCTTTCTGGGCAGCCGCCGCAGCCTCGGTAGATGGCGGCACAATACCTTTCATCCGCAGATAAACCGCCATGGTCCCGTACATCTCGTTATCGTGGGCCACGTTGAAATTAAGCAGGCCGAGTTTTGATTTATTGCCGAGCGGCGTCTTCACGATCGCCGCCCCGTCGGCGTCGGTCATCCCGCTGTAAGCGTCGTCGCAGAGTTCGCCGGACGCTTTGAGCGCGGCAACCAGATCGGCCTTGCTTGTTTTTGTGGCGGCGTCGCCGCGCTTCATTTCACCTTTCGTTATGCTGCACATCGCCATCTGCGCGTCGGCGACATGCGCGATCAGTTGTCCAAAAGTTCGGACCTCAGGGGCTGGCTTAAACGCGTAATCCGCTTCCGGCATCTTCTCAGCTGCCTTGAGGATATTAGCGCTCACTCCCTTGTAGACCGCAGTTACCTCGGCGGTCATGGGGTTCTGCGCTCGCAAGGCCGTAGCAGCGGCGAACAGGACGAAAGAAAGACTCGAAACAACTCTTTTCATAGGACTCCTTTTGGGTTCTCAAAATATGTCAGCTAATTCGGCTCCAGCTCACGGCTGGAGCGCCTCGCGGATGGTCCACACCTCTAGAGTTGAGACCATCCTCCGTCTACCGGAAGTTCGGCGCCGGTCGTGAAGGTCGCGTCGAACGCGAGGAAGAGGACGGCCTTGGCGATTTCCTCCGACTGTCCCCCAGCGCTTCATGGGAACCATGCCGGTCATCTTCTCCCTAATCTGGGCGGCCGCGTCTTTATCGGGAAACATTTGCCCGAGGATCGGCGTGTCGATGGGACCGGGCGTCACCGCGTTGACGCGAATCTCGCGAGGAAGCAGCTCGGCGGCGAGCGTCCGAGCGAATGATCGCAGCGCAGCTTTGGCGGCTCCGTATGCGGCGTTGACCGGGCATTCCCTTGACGTTGGCGATCGAGGTCGTGAGGACGACAGAGCCTCCCCGGTTGATCAGCGGCGCGAGCTTCTGCACCGCGAAAAGCGGCCCTTTGGCGTTCAGGTTGAACATCTCGTCGTAGACAGCCTCGGTGATGCTCTCAAGAGGCGCTCGGATGCTGAACCCGGCGTTGACGAAGAGCAGGTCGAAGGTGTCGAACTCGGCCTTCACCCGAGAGGCGAGGGCGTCGATGTCCGTCAACGACCGCGCGTCGCTCGAAACCACGATGGCGTCCTTTCCAAGCTCTTTCTGCGCCGATTCCAGGCCGGCCTTCGAGCGACCCGTCACCAGAACACGCGCGCCCCCATCGAGGAGCATCTTCGCCGTCGCGAGCCCCATGCCGCTCGTGCCGCCGATAATCACCACCTTTTTATCTTGGTACCGTTCCATATGTATTCTCCTCGCGAGGTTAAGTTGTTTTGCTGATTTTGAACTGTTTGGTACGATAATAGACCCGCGGACGATCATTTAGCTCCGCAATCGCCTGCTGATTCCGGTTACCGAGCGATTCAGCCGCGACCGGCGCTCCTTCAGGACACCGCGCTCAAGGATGGTGCGGAAGAGAAATCGACGCCAGAGACCTTGACGACGGCCTGCCACGCGGCTTCCTGGCTGGCGCGATCGTGGAGGTGTGGCTGGCGCTGCGCCTCAATTGGGCCTGAGAACTTCCCTTGAGCCGAGGCGAAGAATTGCCCTGAGACGTCGGTTCCGAACTCCGACGCCTGGAGGTACCGACGGGCCGCGGTCTCCGGCGTCTGATTCATGCCGGGAATGAGGTTCACGATTGGGATAAACAGATACTTCAACAACGGGCCAGCGTTTCGTACCACCCTGGTGGCGGTCGCCCCACCGGGCGAGACAGCGTACACGGCCATGCCGGAGGGTAGC
>CAVZRE010000053.1:0-6833 GCA_963777595.1 Terriglobia bacterium | reverse complement strand
TTCCTATGCCGTCCTTCCCGCCGCTGACACTCAGTTCCGGATGCCCGGTAGTGAGATACTCGTGGTCGATCAAGATGGTTGCGTGAGTGTGGGGCGGGATGGCGACACTGGAAAGGCTGGATGGCTCAGGCATCCCGGTCGCACGGCGCACCTTTCCGATCGGTTCAGCAGTCTCGCGCATCAACGGAATCTGCCGCTCCACCAGCATCCAACGGCTGTGAACGTCGCGGGCCTCGCGTCCGGCGGCAGGAGCGACGACCGCTGCATTTTTCCAGTGCGAATCGTCGAACCCGGGCGTCTCCCAGCCCCAGGAATGTTTGTTGGCATCTACCCGATCGCACGGCCCTGCCGCGAAATAACCATGCAGTTGGCCGCTATCGACTCCCACCAGCGAATAAGCCTCATCGCGTTCGCACTTCCATGAAGCTCCCGTGTCGACGCCCTTTCCCTGGAGCAAGAATCCTGTTTGCATCGTCACCTGCGCTTCCGGAGCAAGATCCGCAAAGTTCCATACTACGGCGGCCAGCACATTCTTCCCGGCCTGCAACCAAGGCGCGAGATCGAGAGTCTCGTAGCGCCAGTGAAACAGATCGCCGCGTGCCGGTCCCCACACAACGCGCGTGCCGTTCACGAAAAGCTGATAGCGATTGTCTCCGCTGACGTGCACAATAAATTGCTGCGGCCGCGTGGGAACCCGGAATACCCGGCGAAAATGGTAGACGCCATAATCCATCGGCGGCGCACCTGGCATGGCAATCCAGCGCGCGGTCCAGGGTCGTCGCAGAAGAGGATCAACGCTCGCATCGGCGGCGAGGGCGGGCAGCGCGGCAGCGGCGCTGAGACTGGCCAGAAAGTGTCGGCGAGTGGAAGAGCCCATGGCAAAGAAGCTATCATGATCGGCGCGCGGCTTTTGGCGGAACGCATCCAATATTGGTATCCAAGATGAAATAATGGACCCTATCATGAAGGTTGCGCGGCTCTTACTGATATCCATTTGTACGACCGCCTGCATGAAATTGATTGCAGATGTTCCTCCACGCACCGCCGCCTCACCGGGATACTCGATTCATGTAAGCGTCAAATCGGACGGCAGTTTTCGCGTTAGGAATGAGGCCGCAAAATGAACTGTACAAAACTCGAAATATTCACAATCCTGAGCCTCTTCACTGCAAGTGCCCAGCAGCCGGGAGAGAAGTTGGGCCCTCGCCCGTATCAAATCAAACCCGACCTGGAAAACGTCCACTATGGCCCGCACGAGCGGAACGTCCTCGATCTCTGGAAAGCCAAATCGGATCATCCGACCCCTCTCATCCTTAATATCCACGGAGGCGGCTTCGTGCAAGGCGACAAGACCGCGATACCCATCTACTTGTTGAAGTACGCGCTCGCTCATGGCATCTCCGTGGCAACCATGAATTACCGCTATTCCACGCAAGCGCCTTATCCTGCGCCTATGGAAGATGGCGCGCATGCGGTTCAATTTCTGCGCAGCAAAGCCAAGGAGTGGAATCTCGATCCCCATAAATTCGCGGCCTCCGGCGGATCGGCAGGCGCGGGAATTCTGATGTGGGTCGGCTTTAGTCCTGATATGGCCGACCCATCGAATAGCGATCCAGTGAAACGCGAGTCCTCCAAATTACAAGTTCTCGGTCCAGTGGACGGCCAGAGCACGTACGATCCACGAGAGATCACTAAACTGGTCGGCGAAGAAACCGCCAAGATGGGCCCAATCCTTCGTCTTGTCGGGCTTCGCCCAGGCCAGAAACCGGACGACCATATATGGCATTTGTACGAAGAGGCGTCTCCAATCACCCATGTCACTGCTTCGGCCCCTCCGGTCTTCATGTATTACACGCGGCCCCTGCGACCCTTGCCGGTCGCAGATACAGGCGAGGGCATTCACAACCCTCGAATGGGTTACCTGTTGAAGGAAAAGATGGCCAAGCTCGGGCGAGTGTGCGAGGTCCACTTAGTGACGGAATATAAGTCCAAGCCGCCCACTGAGGACATGTATCCTCAGATGGTGGAATTCTTTGTGCGCCATTTTTAAGGAGGAACCATGATCAGCAGGCAGGAAGCCACCGAACACATTCTGAGAGCTAAAGAAGAAAAGAATCTGACTTTTGAGCAGATCGCCGCGGCCGTCGGACGCCACACAGTCTGGGTAACGTCTGCCCTGATGGGCCAGCAGACCATGTCCGCAGCCGAAGCGGAAGCGGCAACCAACATTCTCGGTCTCGGCGCGTTCGTCACTCAGGCCCTGCAAACGATTCCTACGAAGGGATCGCTCGAAAATACTGTACCCGTCGACCCTTTACTGTACCGGTTCCACGAGATCACGCAGGTTTACGGCACAACACTCAAAGCATTAATTCACGAAATGTTTGGCGACGGCATCATGAGCGCTATCGACTTCGAAATGGACATCAAGAAAGTAGAGGATCCGAAAGGCGACCGCGTAGTGGTTACCTATAACGGAAAGTTCCTGGCGTATCGAAAGTGGTAGTAGCACCTCAATAGGTATTCAATCGCCCCGTGGCGCTCTGAATGCTCAAGAAGTTGCGAGTATGGGGAATCAACGCCGTCGTTCGATGCATCCAATATTCCTTCAAGCCGTGTTCGCGGCGGCCGCGATTACACATTTGTCCGCCGACGAACTGGAACTGAAACCCGAAACGCTGAAAACCTGGGACGCTTATGAGCACGCTGCCTATATGGCGCAGCAGCAGAGATTGCACGGTGATGGTTCCTTTCTTCGCGTGGATCAGGACCCGGACAGTCTGGCGCGAGTTCGTGCAGGCGAAGTCGTGGTCTGGTCTGCATGCCAGACAAACCCGAAGCGAATCACTTCCGGGTTAATTCATGACTGGATTGGCGCTGCTTTCTTTCCCAACACGAGAATCGCGGATATTGTTGCAGTAGCGCGCGATTACCGCCATTACAAAGATGTTTATAAGCCGGGTGTGTTGGACGCGAGGCTCATCCGCCAAACCGGCGATGAGGATCAATTCTCCCTCCTGCTGCGCAATACATCTTTTTTCACGAAGACAGCTCTCGAGGGCGATTTCGAGTCGAGTTATATACGGATCGATGACGCTCATTGGTACAGCACGACCCGCGTCGTCCGTCTGCAGGAAATCGACAATTATGGGCAAACGGGGGAGCATAAGCTGGCTCCGGATCGCGGACACGGGTATCTGTGGCGAATGACCAGCTTGTCGCAGATGCAAGAGCGTGACGGCGGCGTTTATGTGGAAGAAGAAGTCATAGCACTCAGCCGCGATGTGCCGGCCTCTATTCGTTGGATGGCAGGCCCCATTATCCGGAGGGTAGCGAAGGAGTCTACCGCGCTCTCGATCGAAAAGACTCGAGCGGCGGTAACCTCCAGGCCCGAAGTAATTAGCGCCAATAAAGCCACCGGAATTGCGAGCGGAACGGAAACGTGCGGACGCGGCTCGATCGCCGATTGTTGGCGCTAGGCAGGCAAATCCTACCGGCTCGATCGCAAATCCGTTACATCGACGGTCGCGTGATCTTGCAAAACGGCTCGACGGAAAGCCGCGGCTCCCCTTTTTTCGAAAGCTTCGGCGGCCGGTGTTTCTTTGTTTTCGCGCAACACTCGGGCGTAGTTCAGCATAATTTTTGCGGTGAACCGGCTGTCAGGCCCAAATGCGTCCGTGGCCGTCTGTAGTGCCTGCTCAAACATTCGCTCGGATTCCTGCAGCTTTCCGAGATCGGCTAGCGTGCAGGCCGCATTGTTCAGGACTCCAAACATGAGCGCGGGGCGCGAAGCTCCGTTGCTATCGAGAAATTGAATAACACGTTCCGATTCCGCAAGCGACTCAGCGCGATGGCCTTCTTTGTCGAGTACCATCGCCAGGTTGATTCGTACTTCCTCGATGCGAAGTGGCGTGGCGCCTGGAGTTTCCTCCAGCAAGCGAATCGCTTCACGATAATAATTTTCGGCCTGTTTGTAGTTCTTCCGGGCCCGCAGCATCGTCGCCCGCACCGTTAATATCTGGACCTCATCGAGCGGAACACTATGGTAGCGTTCTAACAGCGAATCGTACTGCCGGAGCATTTTTTCCGCGACATCGAACTGATCGCATTCGCACAGTGCGCCCAGCATACTCACGATGGTGTTGAAGATATAATGCGGTTGAGTTCCCGGCTGCTTCTCCCACACTGCGATGGCGCGCATGTAGTTAGCTCGCGATTCCGAGCAGTGCCCCCAATCTCGATAGATGTTGCCTAACTGGTAATAGCTGACGGCCAGACGATTGTCCGCACCGCCGAAGCGCTTCGCGATCTGCACGCCTCGCTTGGCCGAGAGTTCGGCTGCAGCGAGTTTATGATCTAAGAATTCCTCCTGCGCCGCATGCGCCTGAATTCCCCAATCGCCGTCGGCGGGCAGCGCTGTGACGGGATCTGGGTTGGGAGGCGTAGAATCGACGGCAGCGTCTAACCGGAAGATTGAAATTGTCATCAAGAATGGTATCGTCCAAAATTTCATAAAGTCTCCAAACGGGTCTTCGTCCAAACGCAAAAAAGGCCGCGCCGAAAAGTGAGCGCTTTTCGGAGCGGCCTCCAGGGGTCTGGTCAGCCAGGGTAATGTCGGGTAAAACTGTCTTACTTCGTGAACTTAACTTTCTGTCTTACGGTTTGGGCGAGCACGGGCAAACCGTCCTGTATCTTGAGCTGATCAATCTCGCCATGCTGCAGCTGGCGGCAGAATCGCATGAACTCGATCCATGCGGGATGTAGGGAACCGCCGGCGCGCGCCTCCTCGTTCGATTCCGTCAGGCGCGCTATTGGAATATTGCGATCCACTCTCTACTAAGACTCACTTTTCCCGCAATTTGTTCACGAAAAAAATTGCGCCACGCGCATGCTTCCCTGTGCATAATACGTTCAGCAGGTGAAAAGGTTGGCAGAAGACTCAATGAAAAACGATCTCCGCGAACGATTCGAAGTCAAGCCGGGCAAGAAGTTTCGACTCCGGGACCGCGACCCGGAAGATACCGCGCACGTTCCGGATAAAGATATTGCCGAAGCGATCCAGCTAAAGAATACGCAAAAGCTGATAGACCTGCACGATCTGCTTTACGCCGAACAAAAACATGCCTTGCTCATCCTGCTTCAAGGCATGGACGCCGCCGGTAAGGACGGCACCATCAAACACGTGATGTCAGGCGTCAACCCATCTGGATGCACGGTCACCTCATTCAAAGTTCCGACTGCGGAGGAAGCCGCCCACGACTTCCTCTGGAGAATACATAAAGCGGTTCCGCAGAAAGGTTACATCGGAATCTTCAACCGGTCCCAATACGAAGATGTTCTCGTCACGCGGGTCCATAAGATGATTCCCGAAAAGGTCTGGAAGTCACGCTACGACCGGATCAACGACTTCGAAGAACTGCTGGCCGAGAACCACGTCGTGCTCTTAAAATTTTTCCTTCACATCGATAAGGACGAACAGAAGCGTCGCTTCGAATCGCGCAAGGATGAGCCGAGCAAAAATTGGAAGATCTCGCCGGCGGATAGGCGCGAACGAGAGTTCTGGGACGATTACCAGGCGGCCTATCAGGATGCACTCGAAAAATGCAGCACGAAGTTTGCACCCTGGTACGTCATCCCGGCCAACAAGAAATGGTTCCGTAACCTGGCCGTGTCTCAAATCATCGTGGATGCGCTCGAAGAGTTGAAGATGAAGTATCCCGTTCGGCAATCCGCCCTGAAATCCGGCAAATAACCACCGCCGTACCAGATCGAGTATACTTTTAGGCTCTTCGCAGGCTGTAGACGTATACTACTTTCCTATAGACCTCCGGGTGTCCTATGCCGTACTTTAAAGATATGGGTACTTGGCTCGTCCGCCTCTCAGTTTGTCTGGCCCTTGGCTCTCAGGGTGGTCTCTTTGCCGATGAAGCGAACTGGCAGCATGACATGGATCTTGCGTTGCAGTCGGCCGCGCGTCAAAACTATCCCCAGGCGGAGGCCGCCTTCGTGGCTGCCGTAAGGGAATTGGAACTCATCGGCCCCAACGACCCACGCCTCGGTCCCACCATCAACAGTCTCGGCCTGGTCTACCGTGCGGAGAACAAGCTCAGCGAGGCGGAGAAAGCGTTTCGTCGCGCAGCTGAGTATATCGATAAGGCCAACAACCCCGGCAGCATTGATGTCGCCAACTCCAGCCTGAACGTCGGCTCGGTATTGGTTGCCGAGGGCAAATTCAATCTGGCTGAGCCGTTCCTTCAAAGAGCGCTGAAAATTTACCAGAAGCAGCTGGGCGATAAAAGTCCGAAGACTGCTACTGTCATGGCGCAATTGGGAGAGATGTACCGCAATCTTCACGACAACGGCGAGTCGGAAACGATGCTGAAGAGGGCCTTGGATGTCCAGGAATCCGCGCGGGGAATCGACGACCCGGATGTCGCCAACACCGTCAACAACCTGGCAGAGCTCTACTCCGCGGAGGGCCAGAATGAAAAGGCCGAGCCTCTGTTTAAGCTGGTGATGAGCATTCGCGAATCGACTGCCGGGATGGACAGCCCGGAGTTTGCGAGCGCCGTCGAACGTTACTCCTTGATTCTTGAAAAGATGGGGCGGTTCCAGGAATCGGAACGGCACCGGAAGCTGGCCGCCGCAGTTCGAACCATGGTCGCGAGAAAAGGTTTAGCCCTCGCGCCATCTAAAATCAAAAGCACAGTGGACGTTGTGCCTGCGCCGCATCCGCAATCCTCCACCGGGCTGCCGATGCACGGAAACCAGGTCGCCCGGATTCACTAGAACCGGCACGCGCGCCGGTCGACACTCGTAAAATCACATCCTAT
>CAVZRE010000052.1:0-54443 GCA_963777595.1 Terriglobia bacterium | reverse complement strand
CTAGCCGTGTTGCCGGTCCGGGCAATGTGCTTGCGCGCCAGCTTGGCATGACGTTCGGTCATCTTACTATTCGAGTGGCCGAGGACTTTAGCGAGGTCATAAAGATCGCCGCCGTTCATCCCGTACTCGCACGGTGAACTTGTACCCGACTGGAACCTTGATGGTGGGTTGGACCTTCAGATTTCGGCGGGTGATTTTGAGCGCCAGGACGCGGCGTGGCTCGGCGCCGGATAGGCGAGTACGCTCTGGTTCGCGCGTTGAGAAATGGCGAACACCGCGGTAACCATACTAAAGCCGACTCCCGGCCGCGAACCTGTTCGAGCCACACGGTCGCTCCGGACGGGCGCCTGACCGCAAACATCGGCATGTACGAATTCTTCCTTGATGACGAACAAGCACGAGAATGCGGGACAACGTAGACTGTTTGATTACCCTGTGAAGGGCGACTAAAGCCCTGCCACGATATGGCAGCCAAGATGGTAAATGTGTCCAGCGGATGTCCGAGGTGCTCCCCGCGCGGCAGACTAGCAGGTATTGCATGACCGTATCAACTGGCGGATTGCTCATAGGCATGACGCTGCAGGCAATCGGAGCAATGACACCCAAATCACCCAGGTCCTGCGGGTTCATTGTTCGATCTGGAACAAACCACCGCATATCGTCAGGCCCGGACCAAAAGCAACGCTTGCCACGAGTTGCCCTGGGTGGGCCGCGCCCGATTTCAGAATCTCATCCCAAACGTGGGGCAAAGTTGCCGACGACATGTTTCCATAATCGCGCAGTACCTTGTGACTAGCCACGGATTGTTCCGGGCGCAAGCCCAGCGCGTCCGAGACTCGTTCGATAATTTTCGGTCCGCCGGGGTGGATCGCAAAAATGACAGAATCCCTCTCGGCTTCGTAATCGAGATCAGCCTGTGCGAACAATCGCATCAGAAATGCGCGGAGCGCAGTGCTGATCTTTTCCGGCACTTCCTGGGTGAGGGTCATACGAAATCCCCATTCACCGATACTCCATTGCATGTCTTCCGCCGAATCAGCCACCATCTCGTCCGCCAGGGCAAGGATGCGGTACCCGGACGGTACCGTGATTGGCGTGTTTGCGGACGTGGGGCCAGACCCGCGGCTTAGCGTGTACCGGACGTGACCGTCCGCAAACAGGCTCTGCACCACAAGCTGTTCAGGGCTGTGGTTCGACGGGTCGAGATGCAAGGTGCAGAGTTCGGTGTGCGCAATGTCCACCCGGTGCGCCTGATCGGTTGTGGAGGCCAGAAAGCCGCTTGCGATGCGAATCGCAGGCAAGGCTGCATAACAGCCCATGTGATAAGCGTGGGTGACGCGTGTCTCCTGTTGCCAGCCTTTTCTGCCGACGAGTAACTGTGCCGCGCTGGGGGAGATGTATCCAGTGCAGGTCACATGAATGAGATCGTCCGGCGCATTGAATTCACCCTCAAACATCACATCAAGCGCGCGCTGCGCGCCGCGTGCAAAGACTTGCGAGCGTACAGACATTCCAGCTCCTTTTGAACTCTCCGCGAGGCGATAGACTTCCATCTTTTCCCACGAGGTGTGCAGATGATCGTTCAATTCGCAGCCACGCGCGGAGATTTTGTCGGGCGAACAGCCATAGCGGCGAAGCAGTTTGGGCATCAAGGCTGCAAAGCTGGGATCGATTGGAGGAAGACCGTTGTTCATGTGGTGAGTTTCTTCCGCGCGGATATGGGCCTCGGCCAGCCAATGCAACGCCACTTCCTGTGTTCCGGAGTGCGGCGGACGAACAATGCAAAAAGAGTGCATACGCACGCCGTGTGCGCTGAAAAGCCGATCACGAACAACACGGGGCTGAATCAACGTAGCCATAAGGGAGCCAGATTGGATGCAGCGTACAAAGCGAAGGTTGGACGTCGCTGCACTCTTTCGGAATTCAACACCAACCAAACAGAGTAACTGTTATTTCGGAAGCGCATAGTTTCGAATCGACCTGTGCCGGTACCTCATCCTTCACCCTTACGGTACGGGCTGCCGCCATCGCGGGCCGATGAAAAGCAAAACAGTCTTCATTGGCGCGCGAAGATTTGAAAGTCGATCTCCACTTCGTTCTTGACCTTAATCACTCCGCCACCGATGCTGAGGGGCTTGATTCCAAAATCGGTTTGTTTGAGAACGGTGTGTGTCGTGTAGGACTCGCCGGCCTGTTTCACGGTCAGGCTGACCGCTTTGGTGACACCGTGCAAAGACAAATCACCATCGACCTTCCATTGGCCGTCGGCCAGTTTTTGGACGTGGGAAGAGCGGAAGGTTATCTCGGGAAACTTCTTCGTCTCCAGTGTCATCTCCTCCATATGTGTCTGGATGGTTGCCTGATCTTTCGCGTCGATTTTGGGGTCGGGCTGCACCGTCATCTTCGCGGTTTCAACTCGGAATTCGATGTGCGGGGTGCCAGACTCCAGGATGGTGCCGGAGGATATCGGCGCGTTGACGGTATGGTCATGGGCGGCAGCTGACAACAGCCCGGACTTGCCAACGTGAATCGTGATGGTGCTGCGCTGTGTGTCGATGGCTCTTTCTTGCGCCACGAGCGGCGCCGCCGCTACAATCGCCGTGCAGAGAGCCAGAGTGCTAAGCCGCATAAGAATAAACCTTCCTTAAATTCCGTTCAAAGATTTTCGCCGGAAGCATACCTGTCACCACCTGGCGCCCGGCCGCGATCAGCAGGTTCTCCCACTGCCCGATATGCCCCATGAGAAGGGAGCGCTGCTGCACATGGCGAGTTCGGCGGCGGCGCAGCGACTCGTAGCGGCGCAGAGCCAACTCCGGAGTCGCCTCTTTGCAAAACGATTTCGCGAGAACCAGCGCGTCTTCAAGCGCCATGCAACCGCCCAGTCCGAGATTCGGCGTGCAGGGATGAGCAGCGTCCCCGAGTAACATCACTCTCCCGTGTCCCCAACGTTTCAGGGGCGGAAGATCGTACGCGCCATTTTTCAGGATGGCGCCTTCTTCGGTCCCGGCAATCAGGCTTTCGACCGGCTCGTGCCATCCCGCGAACATCCGCAGAAGCTCGCGCTGACGGCCTTCGGTCGAATCGACGTGATCAGGATCGGTATTCGCCGTAGCATACCAGGTGAACCGGTCGGCGCCGGTGTTGAGAATGCCGAAGCGTTTTCCCCGGCCCCAGGTTTCGCTGTTCGAACCTTCCGGAACAGAGCCTCTAAGACGCGCCAATCCCCGCCAAACGGTGTAACCGCGATAGATGGGTTCGTGAACTCCCAGTGATTGAGAACGGACGCGGGAGCGAATACCATCGGCGCCGATCAAGAAGTCATGCTCCACAGAAACACCATTAGAGAAGTGAATTCCTACGCTGGATTTTTGCCGCTCCAAATATCCGAAATCGTGGCCGAGACGAACACGGTCCGCCGGCAGCGCGGAGATCAATGCGTCCAGCAGATCTGACCGGCGCGTGCACAAGGCGGGTACGTCGAAATGGCCCAGCCCGATATCCATCAGGATCGCGCCTGCGCTGGAGCGAACGAGGAAATGCTGGTTCGGGCCGCTCAACGCCGCCACTCGTTCGAGCAAACCCAGTTCCTTCAGCACACGCGTGGCGTTGGGCCAAAGCATCATGCCCGCGCCCACCTCGCGAAGTTCGTTCGCCCTTTCGTAGACCGTTGCGTCGATGCCTGCGCGATGAAGCGCGACGGCCGCGGCTACGCCGCCGATTCCACCACCGATGATGCCGATATTAAATTTAAAATTACCCATTGCCTGTTTCTATTTGTGTTTACTTGAAAATTCTCGTTCGAGATCTGGCCAGAATTCCTTGAGGATGCCATGACGACGCCAAGCTGACCGCCAAATTTGGATACGCCATTGGCCCGTCCACGGCAGAATCGTTGCTGTGCCGAAAGTAGAACGGGTCTTGATGCATGTAATCGGCGATCACGTAGTCAGCGTGAGCCGTGCCGAAACAGTGGGCGCACGTCCGGAGATCGAGGTGCCCGTTCAGCGAACGGTCGTTCTGGTCAGATGGCGGTCTTCGGTGTCACGTTGGTCGAAATGCAAGGATTCACATGTATAAGGAGACGGCAGGCGACGGTCTTTCGTTAATGACGATTCGTTCATCTGGGTCCACACTCGACCCGATGAGGGTCACCTCTACGTTTATATCGAGGGAAAATGACCCCTGAAGAACCGCTGGATGACGATCTGTTCATCAACGCGAACTTTCTCGCAAGCAGGTAGGGCGGCGAACCCGCGAATCGAACAGCCACAGGTGTCAGATTCCAGAGAGGAACCCAGCACGAATGCATTAACATCAAGTCATGCGGGTGCTGCTGGTGGAGGATGAAGTCGAAATTCAAGGCTTCCTGCAGCGTTCGCTGACTGAAGCCGGATACCAGGTAGAAGCAGCGGGGGACGCCAGGACCGCCGAGCGCATGACCATCGAGAGCACGCATGACGTACTGGTCGTCGATCTCGGCCTGCCTGACGAAGACGGCCTCAGCCTGATCCTGCGGCTGCGACAGCTTGGGTTACGCGCACCGGTGCTCATCCTTTCGGCCAGGCGTTCGGTGGATGACCGTGTGCGAGGTCTCGAACAGGGTGGCGACGATTACCTGACCAAGCCATTCGCGCTTGCCGAATTGCTTGCAAGGTTGCGCAATCTGGTGAAGCGAAACAGCTCTTCGGTCGCCGAGGCCACTCGCCTGCGAGTGCTCGATCTCGAACTGGATCTGCTCAGACGTGAGGCTTCCCGAAGCGGCGAGATCCTGAATTTGACGCCGCAGGAATTCGTTCTTCTGGAATATTTGTGCCGAAATGCGGGCCGCGTTGTCACCCGGTCCATGATCCTTGATGAAGTCTGGGGTATGCGGATACAGCCGGATACCAACGTCGTCGATGTACACATCTACCGTCTACGCGGGAAGGTAGACACGGATGGGCGTCGACCCCTCATTCGAACGCTGCGAGGTGTGGGCTATGTTCTCAAAGACCGCTAAACCGATCATGCGGAGCGCTGCCTGGCGTATTTCCATGTGGGCTACGCTGGCGTTCGCCTGCGGCACCATGGTCGTCTTCATATTCCTTCATCAGTTTGTCGCCGGCGATATTCAGCGGAGGACCGATGCCTGGCTGGCCGGAGAGGCCGGAGTTCTGAGCGATGTGGCGGCGCGAACTCCGAAAGGGGTGCTCTACAGACGAGTTGTCGGAGAGGTTGCCGAACTCGCAAGCAGGGAGGTGCCGCACAAGCGGGCAGCCAACGCAGGGTTGAACGATTCGGTGTTCTTCCTTCAAACCGCCGCCGATGGTTCGGTGGGTTTGTGGGTGGGAGCCGGGGATGTAAACGCCCATCTCGCTGCGGTCAGGAACAGCAAGATTGTCCCGGATACGCCGACGAGCGTACACGTAACCGGTTTCGATACGCCCTTTCGCGTGGTCTGCGTCAGGATGAACAACGGAAGCCAAATTTACCTTGGCCTGTCCGAACGAGATCAACTGCGAGTGCTCGGGAAATTGCGTCTTCGCTTCGTTCTTCTATGGTTGCTGATCGTCCTGATAGGCTCAGCGATCGTGTTTTACAGTACCCGGCGCGTGCTGCGTCACATTCAGGAGATCACCGAAGCTGCTTCAAGGATCGGTGAGGCCGACTTGAGCAGCAGGGTTCCTACAACGCGCAGAAACGATGAAGTCTCGCAGTTGGCAATCACACTGAACCGTATGCTGGATCGCATCGAAAGTTCGGTTCACCAGTTGCACACCATCACCGGATCGCTTGCCCACGATCTTCGGAGCCCTCTGACAGCGGTACGCGCCAAGCTGGAGATGTCCCTGACCGCAGGCGCACGAGACGAGGAATCGGAATCGATTGTGTCGGCCATTGAGGACATGGATCGTCTTACGGAGTTTCTGGATAAGTCCCTTGACGTTGCCGAAGCCAAAGCAAATGCGCTCAGGCTGAATCGCGTGGCGGTCGACCTTGACGATCTTCTGAGAGTCATGATCGAGCTGTACGAACCGTCCATGTCGGAAAAGGGACTGCGTGTGAACTTATGCAGCGCGGGGTGGCTTGGAAGTCTCCGCGGATGCCGCTCTCCTCCATCGCATGATCGCCAACCTCTTCGACAATGAACTGAAGCATCTGCCTGCCTCATGCACCGTGACAATTTCTCTCAGCAGCTCGGAAGACTCCGCGTTGCTCGTCGTGGAAGACGACGGGCCGGGCTTCGAACCGGAGGTCCTCTCGCAAATCTTTGAGCGTCGCGTGAAGGGGCGAAACTCGACCGGGCACGGCCTGGGTCTGGCGTTCGTCGAAGCTGTCGTGCGCGTTCATGGCGGGACTATTGAGGCTTCGAACGGCAGCGAGGGCGGCGCCCGGCTAACCATCACCCTCCCGCTCGCCGTTCATTCAACGAGCCCTCTTTCCCCGGCCCTGGCCCACGCCTGAATCAGAACACTTGTCTGTTCGCGCGATGTACAGTCTACTTCGTTGTGACCCGTCGCCCGAGAATCATTTTCACCAGCAAGTGGTCGGTGCCACCGGTTAAGCCTACACCCACTCCGAAGTTAAATTCCCATTTGGGGCTGAAGTTCAGATCGGTGACGGCGAAAATCTGTTGCTGTTGTTGCTGCAGCGGGTCGAAGCCAGTGATCGGGCCTAGCGCGCCATAGTATTCGAAGCCCGCATTGACAACCTTCGTGATATCGTAGCCGACCTTAACGTTAGGGGAGAATGTCACGCCTTCCGGAACCGACGGTCCGTGAAACGAGCGGTCGATTGTCGGGTTGAAACACAGATAAAGCCTGCCGATGGTCTTGTCTACGATGGGCCGGATCTCGATCGTCCATGTGTCCGGCGAATACACGGCCCGCTGATAACCAATCTCCGTCGACAAACTGACTCCCACCGGCCACCTCCACGATTGCGGAACGGCGACGCGCGGGCGGATATGATCGCCGACCCATTGCCAGCCAACCCGCGCATCGGCGCTGGTGAAGACGTAGAAGCCAAGTTCGAACCAGTCGCTGAAGCCGTGCGTGATTTCGAGCGTCTCGTGTAACTGGTGCTCGGTGGGGTATTGGCCGTCGACGACGGTCTTGCTGCCCTCGAAGGTAAAGTTGCTGTGAAGCTCGAACATTGTCGCGCCAGGCGAAACCAGATCGGAACCATACACCTGAATCTCATAACTGCCCTGCGCATACAGGAGCCCGAAGGGAGCAGAGGCGAGGGTCGTGAGCAGCAGAATTCGCGTCAAGGGTAGCATCAAGTATTTGTTTATATCTCGAGAAAATGACTCCTGAAAAACGCCAGAATGACGAGATGTTCATCTTCGAGATACAGAGCTTATTCCTGCCCCCGCGGCAACCTGTCCTGGCACCAGGACGTCTAACAGTGGTAGCCGCGTTCCTATGCGCAAATATGCCGGATTCATTCTTCTCCTCGTTCCCTGCGCCTTCATACTCGCTCTTGCGGGCTCATCGCCGGCGGCGACCGCACCTCAGGAGAGCGGAACTTTACGCCGGTTGGCTAAAGATGTACGACCTGAAGTTCGACGAGGCACACCAGATCTTCGCCGCCTGGAAACAGAGCCATCCGGACGATTCACTTGGTCCGGCATCCAACGCTGCGGCCTACTTGTTTTCAGAGCTGGCCCGATTGGGCGCTCTCGAATCTGAATTTTTTGTCGACGACTCCCGCTTCAAAGACCGCGCGAAGTTGCGGCCCGATCCAGGCTACGAAGGCGCTGTTCGTTCAGGAAATCGCCCAGGCGGAGCGTCTGGCGGATGCAGCATTGCAAAGATCCGGCGCCGATTCCAATGCGCTATTTGTCAAGTCTCTGACCTTGGGCTTGCGTGCCGATAATGCGGGTCTAATTGAAAAGCAATCCTTCGCCGCGTTGACCTTCACAAAGGAGGCACGCGTCTTTTCCGAGAGACTGTTACAGGCGAAGCCTGAGGCTGCCGACGCGTATTTTGGTCCGGGTATGGAGAACTATCTCTTGAGCCTGAAGCCCGCACCCCTGCGTGTTCTCCTGCGAGTGACGGGCTCGAACGTCGATCGCGAGAGAGGCCTCCAAGAGATTCGCGAGACGGCGCTTCACGGTCATTACCTGGAGCCATTTGCAAAGCTGCTGCTGGCGGTGGCGGCGTTGCGCGATAACGATCCTGCCCGTGCACGCGGACTCCTTGGGGAATTGCACAGGCGCTTTCCGGACAACGAACTGTACACGCGAGAGATGGACCGCATCGATAAAAGAGCGCATTGACGGATCCGGCAACCCTCAGGCACGACGGGTGGTGAGCTCGCGCCAGTTGAGGCCGAGGTCGACAATAAGCAGCGAAGCGAGCGTGAAGGCGATGACGCCGACGGCAGACAAGGTGTCGCCAAGATGGCTCCAGTAGCGGGGCCAGAGATTGAGCACGCGGCTGGAAACGAACGTAAACGTGACCGCATAGGAGCGAATCATCCACTGGCGATGCTGGACGATTTGGCGGTTACGCGCGGTTATGAAGGCGGCGGTAGTGCAGGCGATCCAGGCGGCGGCCTGCATCGATGTTCCGGGAAGGCCGGGGCGGCCGGCGGCGAGGGCGATCCCGGTCAAGGCACCGATAAAGACGCAGATAACGTAGATGCGTCCGAGGACGCGATGGAATTTCAGGTGACGCTGGCGGAGGCGCGACGAGAACTGCACAGGGCCGGCCAGGAGCGCAATAACGCCGGAGAGTGTATGGGGGATCAGGAGATGGCGGTCGGCGATTACCTGCAGACGGTAGGCGTGGTACATGGGGTAATCGGTGACGAGAAGAACTTCCGAAGTGATGAAGACAAAGAGCGCAGTAATACCAAGGGAGATCCAGAGAACGGTTTTGAATCTGGAACGGCTGCAACTGAGCGTGGGCAGGGTGGAAGATGCCATTATTCGCCGGTTAGATGGGTAGACGTAATGTGGGTGCTATGCGGTTCCACAGGTCACCGTTTATTCGGGTGGGTTCGAGGGCGCCACGATCCCGGATGCCATGTGAGCCTCCGAAGTTCGCGATTAACCGAACCCCTCCTGAACTTCGGATTGCTAATCGGGCCGCTGTCCAACCCGCCACTCGAAAATCCGAGAAGCTAGGGCCAATCGTTTGGACAACTGGCTCGGGTTGCTCTGCCGCAATAGCTGTCAACGCGAACCACGTCAGTAGGGCTGCGCGGGCGAAGTGCATAATTAGAAATCGCTAATGTAGATCATCTCACGGAAGAAATGGAGATTGCCGGAAACTGCCCCGCTAGTTTTTTTCGACTGGTTCGTGGAGTCAACTCCCGAGTCAGGTCGTGCAAACTGACTTTCCTTGACGCATAGCACCGTTTCGGTCCGGCTGGCGGCTCAGTCTCCGCTAACGCAGTATCTCGGGATGGTCGTTAGCAGAGTCTGAACCCAGCCCGTCTCCCACGACGTTTATACGCCCGGGACTGTCCGCAGCGCGAGCTATTCTTCAATGGGGTTATAGGTGAGTATATCGGCGCGATCCTTATGAACTGGCCGCCTACAGTGCTTTGATCGTAAGATTTGGCGAACGCTGGAAGTTTCAGACCAATTGGGAGAAGTTCCGTGGGCGTAGCCGGTACCTTTTGTTCCCATCGCGTCAAGGGTCGGGATTGAGGAACGGCTTGGAAGTCGGGAAAAAAATAGAGCGAAGCCAGGCCGTGTTACTAAAAGTCCTGCTTCTGCGTAACTCGCGCGGTCGCCGCCAGCAAGGCTGTGGAGACAATCAGAAGAGTTATGAGGCGCACCCAGGGAAGCGGACCGCTCAGCAGGAGATTCGATTGCGCATCGAAGTGCATCGTCCCGAACTCGCCCATGGTCCACATCAGATTGAGGCGGTGCGGGCGCAGTGGTCGGCAGTCGGCAATCAGTACTTCCAGCATGAATATCAGATAGCAGGCGACCGGTGCTGTGTATTCTCCGCTCAGCAGTACCGAAAGGAAGAATGAGACCGCATACACAGGCGCACAGCAGCAGAACCACAAAACGCTGAAGTGAAGCGCCTGTGACGCGGGATAGTATTGGTGAACCGCCAGCGAGAGCGATGGGATCAAAAGCGCCGGCAGAAGTGACAGAAGTGTCAATTGCAGCAAACCCACGGCCATCTGCGTGGCCACCAGCCGCAGCCGACTTACCGGCAACGCCAGACTAAAAATGGCCGTTCCGCGGATGTGCTCACGGGTGAGTCCGCCGAGGCCCAGAAAAATCGCGAGCATGGTAAACATTCCCTTTGCGGTACCCGAATAGAACAGGTTGTAAACCTGCTCGCTGTAGGTGCCGCCGCGAAGTGCGCGCAGAACCTCCGTGAGAGCTCGCTCGTGGTGTCCATACACCAGAACGGTGCCGACGCAGAAAATCGTCAAGCTCGCTGCGATGAGCAGGAATCGGGTGCGGCCCTCGAGCCAGGCTTTGTAAAAGAGCAATCGGGTGTTCATAGTCTAAAAATCCTGCCTCCGGGTAATCCCACCTGCGAGGAACGCGAATCCGATTACGGAAAAAGTTAGCAATGTCAGCGGAATCCATGGCAGCGGTCCCGTCAGCGTTGCTCCTTTGATTTCAAACCACGGGACTCCGTCTCCGCTCATCAGGTCGTGTATATCCATGCCGTATTTGTCGAAGGGCGGCAGGTCCGAGATCAGCGAATAGACCAGCAGACTCAGGAAACCTATTACGGGCGCGGTGTACGGGCCGCCGAAAGTGCTGGAAGCGAGAAAGCCGATCATAAAGATGAAAGAGCCTCCCGCAGTCCATAGCAGCGCGAACTGCCAGGCCTGCTGCGCCGGATAGTACTGCCCCGTCAGCGCAGAGATCGGAGGCAGCACAGGCGCTGGAATTGTGGAGAGAACTGCGACCTCAGCGAATCCGGTTGCGGCTCGGACTAGCACAAGGCTCAGCCGGCTCACGGGGAGCGCCAGGGTGAAGCTGGATGTTCCGGCGTCCCGCTCGCGGAGCAAGCCTCCCACGCCAAGCAGCAACGCCAGGAGTACGAACATTTCACGAAGATAGCCCTTGTACACGGCCCGCCAGATGAACTCGGCGTAGGTTCTGTGCTCGCCTGAGATTGCGGCATCGGCCTCATTGCGGAAAAGAGCGAACAGCGCGCATAGTGCTGCTATGGTCGCGCCGCTCAATAGGAATCGAGCTTGGCTTTCGCGCCAGCTCTTATACCAGAGCGCGCTATACATGGGCCGCCTCAGTGCTTACGGCGTCAAGGAAGACCTCTCTCAACCCGATCGGAGTCACGTTAAGCGTAGCCGGTTCCATGCCCCGCGCCAGTTCGACTACCGCATCGGCATCATGGTCCGCGATCAACACTACCTGCCGTCCTTCGGTTTTAACACGGCGAATTCCGGGTATCTGAAATTTCTCCGCGCGCGGCACTTCGGAAAACCCAAGGGTGATGCGCCGGTAGTCCTGGCGCACATCATCCATTGCGAGATCCGCCACGAGTTGCCCCTTGTCGACAATGCACACCTGCTCGGCAATGCGCTCGACCTCCGAGATCTGGTGCGAGGAAAAGAAGACCGTGGTCCCGTTGGCCGACGCCGTTACCATTTCCTGCAGCAGTTCTTCAATCGAAACCGGGTCCAGTCCTTCGCTGGGTTCGTCGAGGATCAGCAGCTCCGGCCTCCGTGAGAGCGCCAGCAAAAGCGCCAGCTTGGTTCGCATGCCTTTGGAGAGCGCCTTTACTTTGCGGTCTTTTGGCAATTGGTATTGCCTGAGCAGGCGCAGATGCGTTTCCTCATGCCAGTCGGAATAGAAGGACCGGGTGAAGCGGATCAGTTGCTCCACTGTCATGTAGGCGTAGAGTTGCTTGTCTTCTCCCACATAGGCGACGTGTTGGCGCGCTTCGCAGTTGGCTTTCTCGTCTCCAATCGGGCGGCCCAGCAGTGTTGCGGTACCCGCCGAAGGATGCGTCATGCCCAGCAGCATGCGGATGGTCGTGCTTTTTCCCGAGCCGTTGCGGCCGAGAAACCCAGTGATGCGGCCGCCGTGCACCCGAAGGTTCAACGACCGCACGGCTGTGAAGCTCCCGTAACGCTTGGTGAGTCCCTGAGTCTCAATAACGCTTGCTTTCGGCAATTTGTTCTCCTGATATTAATCGGCCAAAGCGGGGTAGTACAGTTCCGCTTCGAAGAGCCGATGGATTTCTTCGTTCGTCAGCCCCTCGGCCCGCAGCGATTCCACAAACTCCTGAACTCGCTTCCGGGAAACCAGGAGCCGTTCGGTCCTCGAGCGCGTCCCTCGCTTCGCGGATACAAAGGCGCCGGAGCCGTGCCGGAGTTCGAGCAACCCTTCGTGCTCGAGCTCGGAATAGGCTTTAGCGACGGTATTGTGGCTCACCACCAGGTCTTTTGCAAGCGTGCGGATTCCGGGTAGTTCATCGCCGTCCTGAAGGACGCCGGTTTCAATGGCGTGACGAATCTGCTGCATCAGCTGGAGATAGAGCGGTTGGCCCGCTGAAGGGTTTAGAGTGAAGATCATCAACTGTACCACTGTCATTGTACAGTAGGCTTACCTTAGCGGCAAGACGACCGCGCAGTACTCTGAGGGTTTTCAGTGCGTAATGGTCCGTCGTAATGCGTGAAGGCAAGGAAGCGATGACGTCGCCCCGGCAGGCGATTCGTGCCCCGTGAACTCGACCCGCTCTCGTCTCCATCCCCAACTCCTGGATCAAGGTGCATCTGGAATCTGTCGCACCTTGACGCCCCAAAGACGTTCCTGCCCCGGCCGGCGGGCTTGGAGTCGCTAGCGTTAATCGGAAGTGCCGAGGCGAGAAACGCTTGAGGATGCCGGAGAGTCTTGCGCCGAGGCACTTTCGATAGCGCGACTTGAAGGAAGCGTTGCCGGAACCCGCTATGGAGTTTGATGCTTTTTTGGGTACTGCCAACAATCGAGAAGCGGCCTGATGACGGATAAGAAGTGACGATGATGTGTCTCCGAGGTTGCCTCTGGCTGCTGCGACACACTTGAAAAGCCACCTGCGGAAGGCAGTAGTCTGTTCTATTCGTACGCGAGACCCGAGCAGTTGACGGAAACGAATGGCCGGTGTTTGTGCGCGCTGAAATCGTGAATGGCGTGAGTCACCAGCTCTTTACCCGTGCCGAATCCGCCAAACCTGCGCCCGATCTCCTGTAACGATGGAGAGTAGCCTGTATCTCCAGCGAAGTAGACGTATCGTTCGTTGCTTCTCAGCACCCAGCCGCCTTAGTGCGTTCAGTCGCGATCGAACGCACTACGACCTGACGCTTGCTGAGCGGGAACGCCGTGGATAGTGACCTTTTCTGAAAGTGGCGTGGACTTCCACCACCCGAGTTCGCTGCAACCACCGATTCTACGCTGCCGGAACCATCCGGAGAGTCCCGTGGGCACCCAGCAACGGACGCCCTTTGCCGAGGCGGCGAATCGTCGGCACATCTAAATGATCTTAATGAGAATGGCTGATCCGTACGTCGTGAATTGGCGGTAAACAGTTGAAGCTCAGTCCCGGCGGACGTAAGCGCCGTAACGGCCCAATCGGGAGCGGTCGACAACACTCGAAGATTGGATGGTAGTATATTGCGCCCATTATGTTGGAGGAGAAAGGAGGAGTGGCCGATCCAGGTAACACGGATGGCCGCCGTTCCCTTGGAAACGTCGCAGTCCAAGCGCGGAAGGATGTTGTGATGGCATGGCCGCCAGCTTCAGTTTCCATCGCAAGACACCGCTGAGGGTATGCGGTAAATGCTCATGGACGTCTCGATAACGCTGGCTGAAGATTTCATCAACCGATTTGCCCGATTGTCAACCAAGCTTGACGCGCAAATGCAAGTTGTTGCGGCGTGCCGCGTTTGTACCGCTTCATCTCTGTTGATGCTTGCAGCCGGAAAGCCATTCTTGCTCGCCGGCCGTGGACCATCCTCTCTCCCAGGCTTAAGTGGCTGATCTTAGGCAACTCAACGCAAGGTCGGTTAACCGATTCCGGACCGTTATCGCCAGCAGCGTCATCCGTGCGAGGGTGGCAGTTCTGTACAATCGAACGCCCGACGGGTGGCGTGATGGTCACCTGGCGGATGACGCCAGCCTGGATTTCAACTGTTGGTAAGCCTCGTCGCTGAAAACACCTTCATATTTCCAGAAGATCTGCCCTGATGAATCCAGCAAAACCACCACGGGCAGATTGTCCTGCTTCACTCCTAAAGCCTGCCTCCAGATTTGTTCGTCTTTGGTCATGATCAGGCTGTGGTCGAGCTGCGACGCGGGAGTTCCCTTACGCATGCCGCCGCGGATCATGCCCCGAACCATCGCCGGCGCCTTTTCGAGGTTGGCAACCGACCAGGCATCAATCCCGTCGTGAGAGAGCCGCTCCATCCAGACTTTGGTGCGATCTCCAGCCCCTTTGCTGAAGCCAAATACGCAGACCGCCGTCTTGCCTGCAAGCGCCGTCGGGAATTCCAATTTGTGGCCGGATAGAGTTTCGGCTGGCGTTACTGGCAGATTCTCGGCTGCGTGGGCAGTGCTAGTGAGGAGCAGCAGCGCGATTGTCAATCGAGGATGGCGGTTTGCGGACATTGATGGTGAAGACGGGCCTCGCCTCTGATGCGTTTCCCACCGGAAAAGCCAGCGCGATCCTGCGCAGCCTGAGCTATTTCACGCTAACAAAAATGACTTAGGCTCGATCCACCAACGAGACCTCTAGTTGGTAAGGACTATTGCGGCCTGGTTTGCGAGGGAGCGCCGCCGCAGCCGTCTCGAAGTCCGGCATGCCCACGAGCATTACCGATCTATTCTGGATAACGCACCGGATGCCGTGGTCATGTTTTAACCACGACTTTCGGGTGGGCGAATGGAGTCGCTCCACCGAGCGCCTGGATGGCATCGCCCGCGACGACGCGGTGGCTAAGAAGCTGGCCACCATCCTTCGGAATGCTGGAACGAACTTCGCGCGCTGCTGGAGAGCCTGCAACGGAATCAGCCGGTTCTCGATTATGAATCCGAGCGCTTTGGGCAAAGGGCTAACTGGTGACGGTAGCATTCGTCTTGACCTATCATGAAGCTGTGCGTCTGCAACCGCTTGCGCCCGGAAATCGGAAGGGATGTCTTGAAATCTAGGAAAATGGTTTCCGCTATCTGTGCGGCAGCGCTCTCGCCGCTACTGGCGCATGATCTCTATGTGATGCCGGACAGGTTCCTCGCCAGGCCTGGCGAGGATCTGAGCATTGAACTCCACAACGGCGACGCCTTTCCCGACAGTGAGGGGCCTCCCGCGATGGAACGCCTTCGGGACACTCGCATCCTGAGCCAAAATGGTGCGGTGGAGCTGAAGGGGTTTCATGAAGAACACAAAGCCCTGGTGACGCATACGCACGTCACAGGCAGCGGTAGCCTGATTATCACGGCGAGCCTGAGCCCCAACAGCCGCAAATACGACGCGAAGAAATTTCTGGCCTATGTGGACGACGAGGGGCTCGCGATGGTAGCGAGATACCGGGAGGTTCACGGCGAACAGGACCAGCCCGTTACGGAACTGTACAGCAAGTACGCGAAGGGTTTAATCGTGAATGGGAATCCGTCGACGTTCAGTACGCGGCCGGTCGGTTTCAAAATTGAAATCATTCCTTCGACCGAGCCGGCCACGCTCAGACCGGGCGAATCGCTGCCGGTACAGGTTCTCTTCGAGGGAAAGCCGATGAGCGGCCTGACGATCGAGACGGCATGGACGACCGGCTCTCCGGCGAAACCTTCGGTAGTTGGACACACCGACAGCAACGGACGGGTCTCGATTCCTCTGCAAAACGGAAAGTGCCGGATCACCACTGGCTACAGCCAACGTTATCGGGATCAGAGCGTCGCCAATTGGGAAACATTCTTTGCGACTTTGACGTTCGAGGTCAAAGGCGAATAGCCCAGGTATGAAAGGATTTCCGCTAGTCACGCTGGCATGCTGTTGCGCACTGCCGCTAGTTGCTCAAGAGCCGAAGCCCGAGCCCCTCAAGCTCATCCAGACGATCACGATTGCGGGAGTAGAAGGGCGTATGGATCACATGTCCGCGGATGGCGGAGGTCAACGATTGTTTGCGTCGGGATTGGCGAATGGCACGGTCGAGGTCATTGATCTGGCTGCCGGTAAGCGGATTCGGACTCTCGCCGGCGTGAAAGAACCCGAGGGGATCGTTTACGTGCCGGAAATGAATCTGATTTACGTAGCCGATGGGGAGGGAGGAGCGGTTCACGCATTCGACGGGACAAGCTATCGAATGGTGCACACCGCGGGGTCGATTCCTCATGCCGATAACCTTCGGTACGATGCTGCCACACAGCGTGTCTATGTAGGGTTTGGCGATGGGGCTGATGCCGGTATTGGAATGATCGACGCGAAAGAAGGCGCGCTGATCGGCATTATTAATCTGGAAGGTCACCCGGAATCCTTCCAGTTCGATAAGAGTGGCCGCAAAATGTTCGTCAATGTTCCGACGGCGGGTCACATTGCCGTGATCGATACCGGTAAGCGCCGGGTCATAGAGAAATGGCCGGTCTCGACAGTGAAGAGTTTCTATCCCATGGCGCTGGACGAGGCCGATCAACGGCTTTTCATCGGCAGTCGCAGGCCGGCGAAGCTTGCGGTGTTCGATATGAAGTCCGGCCAGATGGTGACCAGTGTGGATGGCGCCATCGATACCGACGATCTGTTTTACGACGTTTCGCGCAAACGGCTTTACATGTCAGGGGCCGACGGCTTCGTCAGGATTTTCGAGCAGGTAACCCGCGATCATTACGAACTGCTGGCGAAAGCACCAACGGGGCCAGGCGCCAGAATCTCGCTATTTGTGGCGGAATTGAACCGGCTCTACGTAGCGGTTCCGCGCTGGGGCAGGCAAGATGCGTCGGTGATGGTATTCGCGGTACAGCCATAGTTCCGCGCTTGCCCTCTGCTATGCGTGAACGCTTTTCTTGACGACACCCCGGATCGGTTGTCGCGTCCACCAGTAGGCCATGGCAGCTCCGGCAAGAGCAACCAGCCCAGATAATCCGAAGGCCGACGTGAAGTTGCCCGTCGCCTTTACCAGATAGCCCGTGACCACCGGCGCAGCCATCCCGAAAAGATTTCCGCCTACCAGCATGACGCCGAAGGCGGAGCCTGCAATCCGCGGATCCTCAACCAGGTCGTTGGTCAGGGAATACATAAATGTAACGGTTGTGGTGTTGAATGAGAGCGCTATGGAGATCAGCGCGAGAATCGCCCATTTGGTATGCACCACGCTGATCAGGACAATCACACTCGACAGAATGAGGAACAGGATGACCTGATTGCGGCGCCCTCCGTTCTTCAGGTGTTGCGGCGTGAGCAACCGATCGCTGAGCCGGCCGAAAAACAGTTCCAGCACGACTCCCACGATATACGGTACGGTACCGTAAAGCCCTGCCTGCATCAGAGTCATGCCGCGATCGTGCATCAGGTAAGTAGGGAGCCAACTGAGAAACAAGTAGTTCATATAATTGACACAGCCCTCCGTCAGGGCGAGCCCCCACATAGTTCGCTGCCTCAGCAAGCTCGCGGTCACGGCCCACAAGTCGGTGGTGGATGGGGACGCCGAGTAGTCGCGCTGCCGGAGAATCACTTCTCTTTCCTGCTCGGGAAGCCACGAACATTGTTCCGGTAAATCGAACCAGCGGAGCCAGAGGAATAGCCAGATGAAGCCGAGTGCTCCCACGATCACAAAAGACCAGCGCCATCCGGAACGTAAGACCAGCCATGCTACGAACGGATTGGCAATGGCCACGCTGACGAACACGCCCGAATGGAAGATCGCGGTAGCGAAAGCGCGCTCGCCGGACGGAAACCACTGCCGGATTACTTTGTTGCAGGCGGGCATGGCCGCCGCTTCGCCGATACCCAGACCCAGACGGACAGCAATCATGTTGGTGAAGTTGGTTGCCGCTCCGGTCAACATTGCCGACGCTGACCAAAATATGATCGAAACCGAACTGACCAATCGGGTCCCCATCCTGTCGACCAGCCAACCCGCGGGGATGAGACAAATGGTATACGTCCAAAGATAAGCTGAGAAAACCCAGCCCATGGTGGCAGAGTCCCAGTGGAATTGCTTCGCGATGGCGGGCGCCGCAATCGAAAGATTGACGCGATCGATGAAATTGATGATGACGTTGAAGAATAGAAATAGAACAATGAAGAAACGTCTGCCAGTGACTAATGAGCGCGGCTGCGTTCCCTCCATCGGCTTAGGCGGAATCTCTGATCACCAACTGACAATCGAGGAGGATTGACTCGGACCGCATGGATTCGCCCCTCTCCAGCGACTGCAGCAGCAAGACCATCGCCCGCGCGCCGATTTCATACATCGGAATCTGCACTGAGGTTAAAGCCGGCCGAATTAAGGCACCCATGGGGATGTCGTCACACCCCATAACGGCAAGATCGTTGGGAACCTTGACGCCAAAGCCGGCGAGTCCCATGATCAATCCAATCGCCATCAGGTCGTTCGCGGCAAAGACCGCGTCCGGGCGATCCGCGGACTTAGCAATCTTGGCAGCTTCCTTGAAGCCGGATTCCATGGTGTAGTCGCCGTATGACGTCAGCGCGGTGAGACCCCGGGTCTCTAAGGCGTCCAAATAGCCTCGCTGGCGGTCTTTGGTAGCCGAAGAATCGGCAGCGCCGCCTAAGAATAGAATTCTCTGGTGACCCTTGGAGATGAGGTATTGAGTGGCTTGGTATCCGGCGGAGATGTCATCCACGGATACGCCGGAGAAACCCAGTCCGGCGGACCGGCGGCCGGCGAGAACCAATGGAATGTTACGCTGCCGCCATTCCCGAATTCGTTCTTCGAGCATCACGCTTCCGGTGACAATGAAGCCGTCCACTTGAGACTGCAACAGCCGTTCGCTAAATAGTTCCTCCCGCTCGCGGCTGCGCTGGGTGTCGCAAAGCGCGACGACATAACCTTTTTGCTGCGCAACATCGTGCGCGCCGCGCAAAATCTCCGCGAAGAAGGGATTCGCGATCGACGGCACCAGAAGGCCGATCAATTGAGATCGCTTTAGTGCCAAGCCCCGCGCCAAGCTGTTCGGAATGTAGTTGGCATCCTTAGCCGCCTTGAAAACCCGTTTCCTGATCTCTTCACTAATCGCGGAGTTATTGTTCAGCGCGCGAGAAGCGGTGGAGGCGGACACTCCCACAGTCTTGGCCAAATCGCGAAGCGTAGGCCGACGAAGTTTTGTCATGGTTTCTGCAATCGGTTGCATATAAAATCAGACTTTGATTCTATTTCTCAGAATGCGGACGACTCGTTGACACACGGGAAGATGTAATGATAGCATGGGCCAGTTAGTTCAAACGCTATAAGAGGAAAATCTACGCAATCGGTTTCACGAACGAGCTCCCAACGTCCTTTTCCTCCGAGTCACCCGATGGATTCTAACATAGGAACGGTGCGACGCCCAAGGAATTCCTACGGCCTGCGGGGATTTAACTCACGCTGGAGCATCGCATGATCGCGGCGCTCGCGGGCGGGGTCGGCGCGGCCCGATTTCTGGATGGGCTCACGCGAGTGATGCCGCCGGAAGAGGTCTACGTCGTCGGCAACACCGCGGACGACACCGAGATCTATGGTCTGTACATTTCCCCTGACTTGGATACGGTGATGTACACGCTGGCCGGGGTGGCCAATCCTGCTCATGGTTGGGGCATCGAGAAGGATACCTTCGAGTGCCTGGCAGCGCTGGGCCGTCTGGGTGAAGAGACGTGGTTTCAATTGGGTGATCGCGATCTGGCGACACACATTTTTCGCACCGACCGGCTTCGACGCGGGCAGTCTCTGAGCGCAGTAACGGCTGAGATCGCCAAAGGGCTGGGAGTGAAGTCGACGGTCGCGCCGATGAGCAACGATCCTGTGCGCACCATCGTGCACACCGAAGAGGGTAAGATCGCGTTCCAGACTTACTTCGTTCGGAGGCAAGCGAAGGATAAGGTGCTGCGCGTAAAATTTCAGGGCGCAAAAAAGTCGCGTCCCGCGCCCGGTGTGTTGTCTGCGCTTCGCAGCGCGGCCGGAATCATTATCTGCCCATCGAATCCGATTATCAGCGTGGGACCCATCCTGGCCGTGCCAGGTATTCGGAAAGCGCTCGAACGACGCAAGTGTCCCTCCGCGGCGATCTCCCCGATTGTCGGCGGCCGCGCGCTGAAAGGGCCTGCCGGCGCGATGATGGAAAGTCTGGGGATGGAAGTCTCCGCTCTGGGAGTCGCCAAGATTTATCGCGGGTTGATTGACATTCTGGTATTGGATGAGGCCGACAAGGAACTGGCCGCGCCTATCAGGAAACTCGGGATCACGGCAGTCGTGACGAACACGGTTATGAGCGGAGAGCCAGAGAAAAAAGCGCTGGCAAAAACCGTTCTGCGGGCGATTCAGAAGCACGGATAGGCGATGGACATTCGGATCGCAGGTTTGAAGACCTTGCCCGAGGTGGAACCAGGCGATCCGCTATGGCAATTGATTTCCGATGCGGCGCGCCGGGAGAGCCAACCCCTCGGACCGGACACGATCTTGGTGGTGGCTCAGAAGGTCGTCTCGAAGGCGGAAGGGGCGCTGGTGGATTTGCGGACCATCCGGCCGTCGGAGTTTGCGACCGGTTGGGCCCGGCGCTGGAATAAAGATGCGCGCGTGATCGAGTTGGTTTTACAGCAGTCCAGGCGGATTGTAAAGATGGATCACGGAGTAATTGTGGCAGAGACGCATCACGGATTCGTGACGGCCAACGCTGGAGTCGATCAGTCGAACATTCCGGGATGCGAATTTGCAGCGGTTTTGCCGAAGAATCCGGACGAATCCGCGCGGCGGCTGCGCCTCGAACTTAAATGCGGCGCCGTGATTATCAGCGATACGTTCGGACGGCCCTGGCGCGAAGGGTTGATCAATGTCGCGATCGGTATTTCCGGTATCGAAGCAGTAGAGGATTTGCGCGGAACGCAGGATCGGGGCGGACGCTCGTTGAGCGCGACGATCCTGGCGAGGGCGGATGAACTGGCAGCCGCGGCCGGATTGGTAATGCCGAAAGCAGGTGGTGTGCCGGTCGCGCTCATCAGCGGCCACGAGTGGCAGCGAAGTGAAGGCTCTTCGGAGGGGCTGAAGCGACTCCCGCAAATGGATATGTTTCGCTAGCAAACCTCGATGAGGTTTTATCCCATGGAACTCGCGTGTTCAGGCTTGATTTTGTAGAGAACGCGGACTTCGCCCGGTTTGGAATAGGGATATTTCTCCACGCCGAGATATTTCAAAGCCATCTTGTCGATATGAGCAGCGGCGCCTTCTTCGGTAATCTCGTCCACCGTGCCGCGGACTTCGAGATAACGATAGGGATTGTCGGGATCCATGATAGAGACCGCAACCTTTGGCCGGTCGTGCATGTTGACATCTTTGCGGCGTCCTTTGGCGGAGTTCACCAGGATGTGGCTGCCATCGAAATCAATCCAGACGGGTGTTACCTGAGGGGAGCCGTCGGGCATCAGCGTTCCCAGATTCGCGAAAGCCTTCTTTTCGAAGAGATCGAGATAATTTTCAGGAATCATTTTATGTCCTCGCACGCGCACTATATCACGGAACCAGGGAGGAACGCTGCATGAAACCTCACATCTGTCTCTCGGTTGCCCTTTGCTGGCTACTGACGGTGCCGGCCCGAGCATTCGACGTCATCCTGGACCCGAGACAGGTCAGCCAGTTGCTCGCCGAGATTGCCAAATTCCACAGCGAATCGCAGACAGATAAAGATAAAGAGGCTCAAGTGGCTGCCCTCTATGAGATGGGTGAACGGGTGTTGGATCTGACAGATCTGATGACTCAGGACCTGGAGAGCCATGGCGCGAACGATCCGAGCCTGATTGCGCTCATCGAACGGCGTTTGAAAGAGCAGGGAGTGGTGGTAACGAAGTATGCGGCGGGCTATCACTACGATTTGGCCGCGTTCAAGGAATATCTGAAGCGCGCGCCCGCCGGAAAGCAAGCGGTGGATGCGCGCTACGTGCTGATCGGATTCGACGAACCAGGGAATGATGTTGAAGCGCTCCAGAAGTCGATGGCAGCCAAGCAAGCCTTTATCCGCAGCTACCCGAGATACGCGGATATATCGGTAGCGGAGTTGCTGCTGGCACAGCAACACAACCAACTGGCGCGGGTCTACGCTTCCCAGCACAAACAGGCGCTGAGCGATCAGCAGCGGAAACTTGCGCAGGAACAGTACAGGCGGATTATCAAGCTGTATCCCTCGTCGGAAGAGGCGGAGACGGCTCGCGATGCTTTGAATCCGTAGGTCACCAATTACTCAGAGGAGAACCCATGACGAAGTTGCTGGTATTTTTTTACGCCGCGGCGCTATTGATCGGACAGCAGAAGCCTGAGCACGACAAACCGATGATCCGGCTGATCGCGACAGGCGGGACAATCGCCCACGTCCGTCCCGGCTTTACACCGGATACACGAATTACGGGACACGAGTTACTCGAGTCCATCCCGCAACTCGGAGCTTATGCAAGGTTGGAGGTGGAGGAGTTTAGCAAGATCGGGAGCGGAGATTTTTCCACAACCATGCTGGTCTCCCTGGCCAACCGCGTGAATGACATTTTCACGAAGGAACCCGAGGTCAGCGCCGTGGTCGTATCGATCGGTTCGAATGCGCTCGAAGAGGTGGCTTACTTCCTCGATCTGACGGTAAAGAGCGACAAGCCCGTCATTCTGACAGCGGCGCAAAGGCTGCACGGCACGTTGGGATCGGACGGCGACATGAATTTGCTGGATGCGGTGCGCGTCGCGGTCGACCCTCAATCCCGCGGGATGGGCGTGTTGGGAGTGGTGAACGACGAGATCCATGCGGCGAGAGACGTCCGCAAGAATATCAGCCACCGTGTCGACGCCTGGAATTCGGGAGACTTGGGCGATCTGGGCATGGTCGATAAGGATCGCGTCAGTTACTACCGGAAAACAATTCGCAAGCACACGACGGAGTCGGAATTTAATGTCAGCGGACTGACCGATCTGCCCAAGGTTTACATTCTCTATTCCTATGTGGGGGCTGACGCAGTCCTGGTGGATGCGGCGATCAAGGAAGGGCATGCCAAAGGAATCGTGATGGCAGCGTTTCCGACCGGCACAGGGGCGCCGGAGCAGGCGAATGCGTTGTTGAAAGTTGCGGCGTCGGGGATTCCGGTGGTGGATAGCCAGCGCGGCGGCAGGGGCCGTCCCGCGAACCGCTACCCGGAGTTCATCGATGGCGACAATCTCACTCCGCAGCAGGCCCGGCTGTTGCTGATGCTGGCACTCACCCGCACCAGCGATAAGAAAACCATTGGAAAAATGTTCGAAGTCTATTAACTATGCAACCGGTTGCGTTATAGTATCGTTAATGCCGTCGTCGACGCGTTCCGCAGCGGTTTTGCAGACGGCACTCGGACGTTCTGTCGAACAAATGAGAGGAAACACAGTGCCTATATCGAAATTTTCCGGCGGCAAGGCTTGGCTGTTGCTGGCGGTTCTTGGCCTGACGATTCTGGCCGGAAATCCGCGCATCGGAACCGCTCAGATCGCCCCAAAAAGCAAAGACACCACGCTGCAAGAGGTCGATTCGCCATGGGAGAAATTCCTCAGGAGCGAGAATATCCCGGTCTACCGGGGCTTTGCCATTCAAGACCTAACGAAGACGAAGCTGGGACCGTGGAAACGCTATGGAGCGAGCGGCGCCTACGTCTACCTGGACGGAGCGGGCGGTATCACTACCGGTTTCATACTGGAAGTGGCGCCCGGACAAACGAGCACGCCTGTGCGGCATATGTACGAGTCGCGGGTTGTGGTCCTCAGCGGCGAAGGAGAGGCGCACTTCTGGCAACAGGGCGGCAAGAAGGTGACGGCTCATTTCAAACATGGAACGCTCTTTCCGTTTCCTCTGAACGTCTGGTATGAAATCGTCAACACCGGCAAAGAGCCGGCGCGAATGTATGGCGTAGGTTGGGCGCCGATGGCGATCGATTTCTACCGGGATCTGACTTTCATCTTCAATAACGATCACAATTTCATGGACCGGTTCGACGGGCGGCTGGACTTCTTCCGGCCCGAGCCGGCTGAAATGAATCCCAACCATCACGATGGGCTGGGCTACGCCGTATCGGTAACGAACCTGGTACCGGACGTCGATACCGTCAAGCTGTATCCGGCGGGACATGGAGTCATGGAAACTGCGTGGCGGCAATCAGGCGGCTCGGGAACGGTCAACCGGCATTTCTCGATGGCTTTCGACAATCTGGATTCGCACGTGGAACAGTTTCAGCCCGCGGTCTATGAGTTAGGACACCGGCACGGACCCGGGGCCAACGTGATGTACCTGGGTGGGCACGGTTATAGCCTCGTTTGGCCGCCTGAGATCGGAACTACGCCGTTCAAGGACGGCCACGGCGATAAAGTGGTTCGGGTAGAGTGGGGCCCCTACACCGTTTTTGTTCCGCCACTGAACTGGTTTCACCAGCACTTTAATCCCAGCCCGACGCCGGCGCGTTTTCTCAAAGTCGCCGCGTTTGGAAACCGGGTTCAGATGTTATCTTCGAAGGTCATATTTCAGGAATATCCGATTGCCATCGACTATGATGCGGAAGATCCGCAGATCCGGAAGATGTTCGATGAGGCCTGTGCGAAGAACGGCGTAAAATCGGCGATGCCGTCGGTAGAGAAGATTACTTCTTTGACCCGCGAAGAAAAAGAGAAACATAAATAGCCGGGTCCGGCAGCGGATTGTGAGACGCGATCGATGAAGAGACTCACGCGACGAATCGTGGCAATGGTAGCGGCACTGCTGGTATTGGCGGTGTCGCTGCTGCTCTTGTCCTATGCGAGCTGGGTTCGTGAGATTGCGGAAGCCAATCGCGCATTGTCGAATGAAGACCATGCCACGGCGGAACAAGATTATCTGGCAGCGGAGAAGCGCGGCGCGCACTTGCTTATGCCGGCGCAGTTCCTGTACTGGGAGGACCGGGTCTTACTCTTCGGTCGGGTGCGTCTGCTGAATCGGGATAAGAAATACGCGGAGCTGGCGCATCTGCTGGAAGGAGCCGCCCAGCACTTCCCGGAGCTGGCGAACGACTCTGAATATCACTTTTGGATGGGAATTGTTGAGTATCAGAAGGCCGTTTCGGAAACCGATAAACAAGCAGTCCGCACGGATCTGCAGCAGGCCTCCGAAAGTTTCAAGACCTCCCTGTCGGGCGCGCCCAATGATTGGGACGCAAAGTATGACTTCGAGTTAACGGCCCGGATGCTCGCGGGGATGAGGAACAAGAAGGAAGATTCCCAGGAGCAATTCAAGCGCGGTGGCATGAAAATCTTGCGGGAAGATCCGGACCAACCCAAAGAGCAGCAACAAAAACTGGCGCCCGATAAGCAAAGTTAAGCAAAGTTAGATGTGGGAAGTAGAGATCGGCCATGAGTTTCCTGCGACCGGAGTATCTAAACCTGGGTTGGACGCTGCTCCCGATGGCATTCTGGTGCGGGTTCGCGCTATATCGGCTCCGTGAAGCGCGAAAGCAATTGGGCGGAGCACTGTATGGGCTCGCGTCGCGGCCATCCAGCCTGTTGCGCAGAGGGCTCCAAATGGCGCTCGGACTGGCCGCGCTGAGCTGTCTTATTTTGGCGCTGGCTCGTCCCCAAACGGTCCGCAGCCGGCAAGTCGCTCAGCTGCGACGCATTGACGCGGTAATTCTGCTCGACACCTCGCCTTCCATGCGCGCGCAAGATATCCGGCCCTCCAGATTGTTCCGCTCCACCGAAGTCATCGGCTCTTTCGTGCAGAAGAAGCTTTCGGGCGACCGGATCGGATTAATTTCGTTTGCCAACACCAGCCTGGTACTTTCCTATCTCACAAGCGATCCCAAGAATCTCTTGTTTTACACGGACTATTTGCGGGAGCAAAGCGCGCTGCAATACGGGACGAATATAGGAGGAGCGCTGAAAAGCGCGATGGTGGTGCTCTCGCGTCAGGCGGAGATCGAGCCGGGGATGGAGAAGAACAAGAAGGTGCTGATTTTACTGTCCGACGGCGAAGACCACGGCGAAGAGTTGAAAGAAGAAGTGCGCGAGTTGGTGGAGCGCCACATTCCGGCCTACTGCATTGGAATTGGATCTCGCGAGGGTTCGCTGATTCCGATCAGCGAGCGGAACGGCGAAACGCTGTATCTCACCGGCCCCGATGGGCAACCGATTTTGACAACGTTCGATGAGAGCACGCTTCAGGAAGTCGCCGAACGCACGGGAGGCCGATATTATCGAGCCGGCACCGGCATCGCAATGAGTCAGGCTTTCAGCGATATTTTTGTCCGGGCACGCGAGATAACCGGTTACAGACAGGTATACGAATCCCGCGAGAGATACCGGGAACTGCTTGCGGCGGCGTTGCTTTTTTTTCTGATAAGAGTGGTGATCTGATGGTGGTGATGGATCGTAAAGACGCCTGTGGCGTTGTCTCGCAGGTGGAAGCCGAGATTAACAAAGTCATTGTGGGGCAGGAATGGCTGATTCGCCGGTTATTGATCGGCCTGCTGGCTGTGATTCCGTACTCGTTTCGCCGCGGAGAAGAAGAGCGCACGGGATACGGCCATATCTTGCTGGAGGGCGTCCCCGGGCTCGCCAAAACTCTGACCATCATGACGCTCGCGAGCACCATTGACGCGAAGTTTCAACGCATTCAATTTACGCCGGACATGCTACCTGCCGATATCATCGGCACCAAGATCTATGAAGCGTCGGTGAGCCGATTCCGCACGGACAAAGGTCCCATTTTTGCAAATGTCGTCCTGGCGGACGAAATCAACCGGGCGACGCAAAAGACACAATCGGCGCTACTCGAAGCCATGCAGGAACGTCAGGTGACGATCGGCGAAGAAACCTATCATCTGGATGAACCGTTCTGGGTGCTGGCGACTCAAAATCCGGTCGAGCAGGAGGGAGTTTATCCCCTGCCCGAGGCACAGATCGACCGCTTCGCGCTCAAGATCCACGTCAACTACCCGTCCCATGCGGACGAACTTGAGATGCTGCGCCGCAAGCTCACGGAGACGCAAGTTCGGCGGATCGTTCGGCCCGACGATGTGCTGCACATTCGCCGCCTGGTCTCACTGGTTCATGTCGACGAGAAGATCCGCGAATACATCATCCGGATTGTGCGGGCCACGCGCTCTGGGGACGGCCAGTCCAATTCCATGGTCAACGAGATGGTCCTGCACGGAGCCTCTCCGCGATCCGCCCAGCACCTTCTGGCGCTGACGCGCAGCACCGCCTTTCTCGAGGGCCGGAATTTCGCGCTGCCCTCAGATGTCAAATCGATCGCCTTCGACGCGCTGCGTCACCGTGTGATCCGAACGATGAGAGCGGAAGCCGAGAACGTTCAAGCCGATGAAATCCTGGGAGAAATCTTTCGCGCCGTCCCTATTCCGTAGCGGAAGCGCATCCTCATGCTGCCCCAAACTCTCATCGACCGCCTACGATATGTGGAGATCTTCGCGACGCGCGCGGTTCGAAATCATCGAGCGGGCGACTATCTGAGCCGGAATCGCGGGCGCGCCTTTGAATTCGATGAGCACAAGCCGTATCAGCCGGGCGACGATACGCGGCAGATCGATTGGAACGTCACCGCCCGCATGCAGGCGCCATTCGTCAAGCGCGAATTGGAAGAAAAAGAACTGGGCGTGATGATTCTGGTAGATGTTTCGCGGTCCATGCTGGTCACCAGTACGGATCAATCAAAAAAGGATTTGGCGCTCGAAGCTGCCGCGGTGCTGGCTTTCTCCGCAGCCGAGGACAATATCAACGTTGGGCTGCTGGCATTTACCGATCGCGTCGAATTTCACCTGGCGCCCAAGCGAGGCACACTGCAGGCGTGGCGTCTGATCGAGACCTTGTATGACCTGAAACCGCGCGGGAAGCGGACGGATTTCGGCCCTGCGATGGAGGTGCTCCATTCCGTTCTGAAGCGCACAGCCGTGGTCTTCTGTCTCTCCGATTTCGTAGAACCGGCGACCTTCTGGGACTCACCATACCTGACCGGCGTTTTGCACCGGGCGGACTTTGTGCCCATGATTCTGGAGGACCGCTGGGACGCAGAGTTGCCGCAAGTGAGCGGGTTTCTCCGGCTGAGGGATGCGGAAAACGGTGAGGATCGGGTGATGACGCTCTCCCGCAAAAAGGGTTGCCAGTATCGAGGCATGCTCCAGGAACGAAGCGAGAATATGCGGCGCAGGTTCTACCGGCTCGGGCTTGACCATGTTGAACTGCGCACGGGGGACGATTATCTGAAACGGATCATGACGTTTCTGCTGGCGAAAAAGAGGAGGAAGTCATGAAGGCGCTTTGTCTGGCTGGTTTGATTGAGGGCTTTCTCCTGTGCAGCGCGACACTGTCGGCTGTGCCTGACGGCATGGCGGTCAAGGTGTGGGCTGACAGGACTGCAGTCTATCCGGGCGACACACTGCAATACACGGCGCGAGTGGAGCATTCTTCCGATGTCGAGTTTGTCCAGGATCACGTTCGGAAGGATCAGCTTTCGCTCGAGCCATTTGAGATTCTGGATGTCCACACTTCGAGCAGCGACCTGCCGGGCGGCAGGAAGAGATTCGAAGTGAAACTCCTGCTGACGACCTTTGAAACCGGACGAACTGACGTTACCGTTCCCGCATTCAATCTGTTTTATTTCCGGCATGCCCCGGCAAATAGCAAAGACAATACGCCTGCCGAAACGCTAGCGGTACCCTCTTTGAAAGTTGGGCTACGCAGCACTCTGGTCGATCTGCCCGGCACCTTGCGCGACTACAAGCCGGTGCTTCCGGTCTCGCAGATCGAGTGGATGTTGCCGGGCGCGCTGGGTCTGCTCGGGTTGGTTGCCGTTTTGGCCTACGCATTCTCGTTAGCGATGGCGTGGGCGCGCTCCGGATTCTGGAAGCGTAGGATGACTGAACGCATTCACCACAAATCGATTCGCGAATCCTTCGAAGAAATCCGGCTCGCGCCGGTCGATTCCGCGGAAAATGTCGAGATCTTCTATGCCCGCGCGTCAACGATTCTGCGCGGGGTCGCCGCGGAGCGCTTGGGCGAGTGCGGGGGACTGACGCCGCGCGAAACGCAGACCGCTTTACATAGATCCGGCGATCGGGAGGAGCGGGCCCGACTGGTGGGCGACCTGATGGAGGAATGCGATCTGGTCCGCTACTCGCCGGATGGGGCGGACAGTGCCCGGGTCCGCCATCCCGAGTTCCTGCGCAAGTTCGCGGTGCTGATCGAGCGGCGCTAGGAAATGCGCTTTACCTGGTCCAACGGTCTGTATATATTGCCGGCGCTGGCAGTGGCCTTCTTAGTTTGGCGCGCGCGGCGGAAAAGCTACCTGGGATACTCACTGGTTAGCTACCTTGGCGCAAAATCGGGGTCTCTGGCGTGGCAGATCCTGATCCCGCGTGCTCTTGACGCCTTAGGCCTTGTCGCGCTGTGCATGGCGTTGCTTAATCCCTTGATTCCTTCAAGCGAGCGGACCGTACAGAGCCAGGGGCTGAACATGGCGCTGGTGGTGGACCTTTCGTCCAGCATGGAAATGCCCGTGACCGGCGGACGAAAATCGCCAACCGGCAGAGAGGAGACACGGCTCGATGCCGTAAAGAGCGCTATTGTCGATTTCATCAAGGAGCGGAAGAGCGATCGCATCGGAGTGGTCGTTTTTTCCAATAATGCGTACGTAGTCACGCCGCTGACCGTGGATTACCCATACGTCGAGAATTACGTTCGTATGATCAACGACCAGACTTTGAGCGATGAAGGCATGACTGCTATCGGGGAGGGTCTGCTCACGGCGCGAGACATGCTCGAGCGCGAGCGCTCGGGCGGCGACCGCCGGGGCAACGTGATCATTCTGTTGACGGACGGTGAAAATAATACGGGACGGCCCGTAAACCTTGCTCTGCACGAGTTAAAGGCGCAAGGCATTAAGACTTACTTCATCGGCGTGGAGGTGGTGCTGGGCACGACGGTAGAGAATCAGGGATTCAACGAAGCGACCGCGCTGATTTCGGGTATCGCGGCGACGGGCGGGAAATATTTCGATGCCCGGGACGCCACGCAGTTGCGCCAGGCATATCAGGAGATCGATCACTTGGAGAAGGTCAGGTTGCAGACGAAAGAGAAGCTGCATGATGTGCCAGCTTTCGCGCCGCTTGCCCTGATGGCGTTGGTATCCATAGCTGTAGGGCAGGTTCTGCGTACGCTTCCACAATTCCGTGAGCTCTCATAGCGGTCGTCGCACGGCAACGCAACCGGTTGCGTAATACAAAAAACATTGATCTTGTTGCGTTAAACACGATTGCGCGCCTTGACAATCCAGCCGATTCTACGCTGTAATAATGCAATCGGTTGCAAAGGAGATTTCGAGATGGGTCGTAGACTACGATTGATTTTGCTTGCGTGTGTTAGCGCCGGTGCTTTATTTGCCCAGGGCGGTGCACGGGCGACAGCCTGGGGGCATAGAACGCCGGGCGAAGTAGATGTTCCCCAAGACAAGGATTTGAATTACTACATCGACAACGTCTGGCTGCTGGAAGTGAAGGG
Source organism: Terriglobia bacterium (assembly GCA_963777595.1). Classification (GTDB taxonomy): domain Bacteria; phylum Acidobacteriota; class Terriglobia; order Bryobacterales; family Bryobacteraceae; genus CAVVFX01. Next base: position 23,807 of record CAVZRE010000052.1, on the reverse strand, counting down.
CAAGCCATCCACCCAGACTAAAGCTGAGTGGACTGAGTTGAATAAGAAAAGAATCAGCGGCTACTGCATGGATACCTATACTATGGCGCTCCATCCTACACCGATGGGCCATCAAGGCGTCATCCTGGATGTCGGCGGCAAAGGACAATTAGTAATGGTCACCGAACTGCAGCCAGGCCAATCGACTGCCTGGCATACTTTCGGCTACGCCGGCGAGCCCATGTACTACGTGGTGCAAGGTCAGGGCAAAACCGAGTGGTACAGCGATGCGCCTCCGGAAGACGGCGGCATGCCGTACAAACATTATGAGTGGGCCAAAGGCGCTTTTTGGGCTATCCCGCCGGACACCTATATCCGTCACACCAACACCGGCAAGGTACCCACCCGCGTGGTCGAAATGGTCGGATACGGCGTGAACCTCTATCCCTACGTGAAAGAGGAATCCCGCATCGGAGCAGAGAGCAAAGATGAAACCGACAGTGCGCGGGAGAAGACGCTGGAAAGCGCAACGCTCAATGTCTCCTCCTACAAAGATGTACGCGAGTTGAAAGTCGTCCCTCGCGAATATCGGGGTACGGCCAGCGCGTTCTTCGACCTGAACGAGACCTCCGGACATAAGACACATGCCAATACGCATGTCAGCCAGCTGCTGCGCAACAAAGCCAATGCTCATAAACACGATGGACAACCCTGGTTCATCTTCCTCGCGGGGCGTGGTCACGATTACTGGGCTCCTGTCGATAGCCTGGAGGCCTTCAAAGAGGCTTTAGAGAAGAAGGAAGCACACCTGGCAACCTACAAAGAAGGTTCCGTGTGTGCTGTTCCGGCGGGTCCGCACTGGCATCAACACTGGAGCGAAGATCCTGACCACATGCTTCGCTATCTCGCTGTGGTGCCTCGTCTCAAGACGTTGAACCCTGATGGGAGCACTGGCGATACAAAGTGGCCGAGTCAGCAGAAGGACGGCACGAATAGCGCTCCGTCAGTAACCAAGTAACTTTGTTGGAAGCGGTCCCCGGCTCTGGGCAGTATAGGGGACCGCGGTTGTATTCTGAGAAAAAGGCGATATGACCTGGCGAAACTGGTTACTGTGGCTGGCCATACCGATCCTTTCTCACCCCCTGCACGCGCACACCATTAGCCTGACCTATGCCGAAGTGGTTGTCGATGAGCGGCAAGTGGCATGGTCTCTTAAGCTACCCGTACCCGAACTCGACATGCTGCTTGGCTTGGACCAGAACCATGATGCCCAGGTGGATGCCTCGGAACTCTCCCGATCCCAAGACAGAATTCGTCAATACGTGTTATCGAAGCTCGGTGTTCAAAACAACGGCCGCGAGGTTTCCGGAACCATCGGTCAACCGCGGCTCTGGAAAGATCCCGAAGGTCACCTGTTCGTTCAATTGAATGCGGTCTTCCCCTCTCCGGCAAGCGGTTTCGGCAAACTTACACTGCGCTGTGACATGCTCCGGGACGTAGTCGCTTCTCACCAGACTTTAGCGAAGATTACTGCCGGTGGGGAGACCCGGGACTTCGTCTTTCAAAACGGCGGCGCCTTTGAGGTCAATGCCAATCCTTCGGCATTCCAAACGGTGCTGCAGTTTGTGCGCATGGGAATCATGCACATCTTTACCGGTTATGACCACATCGCCTTTCTGCTCGGCGTCGTACTGATCGGCGGATCGTTCAAAACGATTCTCAAAGTGGTGACATCGTTTACCGTCGCGCATAGCATTACCCTCGCCTTGGCAGCCTTTCGCATTGTCGAATTACCCAGCCGGCTAGTGGAGTCCGGCATCGCACTCTCAATCATTTACATTGCTGTGGAGAACCTGTTCTTCGATAAGTTCGATCGGCGATGGATTATCACGTTCTTCTTCGGACTGGTTCATGGCTTCGGTTTCGCCAGCGCTCTGCAGGAAGTTCATCTCTCGCGGCACCTGCTCGCGACGGCCCTGTTTTCCTTCAATCTGGGAGTCGAAATGGGGCAACTGTGCATTGTGGCTGCGCTACTGCCTGTGTTGCTGTACATCAGTCAGTTGAGGTTTAATACGGTGATCGTCAAGGCATGTTCGGCCGTGATCTTTGTTCTTGGTTCTTTCTGGCTGTGGCAAAGGATCTGGGAGGGTTAGATGGCTACGCGCGTCGCGGAGAAAGTTCAGAGCCTGACTTCGACATGGCGACCGCTTCGCGCGATTCTTGACCGTGCGGAGCAAACCCGAACGGCGATTGGTCATTTCAACGCGTCCGAGTTGGTCGCGGTGAAAGGGATCGTGTCAGCGGCCCGCGATTTAGGCGTTCCGGTTATTGTCGGCGCGTCGGGGAAGGAGCGTGATTTCGCCGGAGTCCGGCAGATAGCGGCTCTGGTGCGGAGCTTTCGCGACCAATATAATCTGGCGCTTTTTATGAACGCAGATCACACCCATTCGCTGGGCGCGGCAGTTGAGGCCGCTTGCGCGGGGTTCGACGCCGTGGGCTTTGATGCTTCCGCTCTTCCTTTCGAAAAGAATGTTCTTGAGACCCGGCGTGCCGTGGAAGCACTCAAAGCGATCAATCCCGCGATCATCGTCGAGGGAGAGATCGGAAATATCGGCATTGGGTCACGCGTTCACATGCGGGAGCCGGAAGAAGCCGAAAATCTTACTCATCCGGAGGAGGCCAGACAATTTGTACAAGCGACCGGCGTAGACCTTCTCGCGCCAGCCGTGGGGACGATGCATGGCCTGACTCATGCCATGGTTTGCGGATTGACAAAGAAGCGCCTGGACATAACGCGTATTCGGCAAATCAGATTGGCGGCCGGGGTTCCTTTGGTCTTGCATGGTGGTTCGGGAACCGAAGAAGCGGACTTTCGTGAAGCAATTCCGGCTGGAGTCACAATCGTCCATATCAACACGGAGATACGGCTGGCTCTTCGCACTGGGCTGACGGAAGGCCTCACCTCTTCAGATGTGGCACCGTATGCGACGATGACGCCCGCCTTTGAAGGGGTAAGCCGCCTGGTGCGAGCCAGACTTCGAGTTTTCAACAGTCTCCGTTCTGCGGCGGAGGGCGCGGAATGACGCAAGGCATACTCACACCTCCCCTGGGATCGCGTTGCAGAGGGATCTCGCGCGAAGACGCTTACCAATTGATTCGCGCCGTGGACGCGAATCTCGAAAACCTTTTGGATGCTGCTGCCGACATTCGCGAACGACGCACGGGACGAGTGATTACTTACTCGAGGAAAGTCTTCATTCCACTGACTAACCTGTGCCGGGATACCTGCGGTTACTGCACCTTTGCGCGGACCCCCGAAGATCCACGCGCCCACACCATGACTCCCGACGAGGTAGTTGCGGTGGCCGCCGCGGGACGCCGCGCCGGATGCAAAGAAGTCTTGTTTAGTTTGGGCGAACGGCCCGAATTACGATATCCAGCTTATCGCGACTGGCTGGACGAGCGAGGCTACAAGTCGACGATCGACTATCTTGCCGCGATGTGCAGGCTTGTCTTTGACGAAACAGGATTGTTACCGCATGCCAACCCCGGCACCATGAGTTGGGAAGAGATTGAAACGCTGCGTCCGTTTAGCCCCAGTATGGGGATGATGTTGGAATCGGCGAGTAAACGGTTGCTCCGTCCCGGACAGGCGCACCATGCTTGCCCGGACAAAGTGCCGGCCGCGAGATTAAACACGCTCGAAGGCGCCGGCGAATTGGGCGTACCTTTCACCACCGGCATTCTCATCGGGATCGGCGAGACGCTGGACGAGCGAGTCGACGCGTTATTTGCCATTCGCGAACTGCATGAAAGGTTCGGACATATCCAAGAAGTCATCGTACAAAACTTTCGCGCCAAACCCGATACTCGATTCGCCCAGTGGCCGGAGCCTGAACCGCTCGACCTTGTCAGAACAGCGGCCGTTGCGCGGCTGATTTTCGGCAGCGAAGTGAACCTGCAAATTCCCCCTAATCTGTCGCCCGATCGCTACGGCTATCTTCTCCGGTCCGGCATCAATGACTGGGGTGGAATATCGCCCGTAACCTTGGACCATATCAATCCGGAGAAAGCGTGGCCGGCAATCGTTAAGCTGCGAGCAGTAACTGAGCAAGCTGGCTTCGAACTGAGGGAAAGGTTGTCGGTGTATCCGGAGCACATTGAGAGACCACTCACCGGCAAGTTTCGTGAGCGGTTAGCGGACTTGATCGACGGACAAGGTCTGGTCCGGTCGGAGGAGGAAAGATGGTAGCGTGCAAAGCGGAGATTACGAGCATCCTGCAGATTGCGCTCGAAGGGCATGAAGTCAGCGTCGAACAAGGCGAACGATTGTTCAGCGTAACCGGCCCAGAGTATGACGCGACCGTCCAGGTAGCGAACGAACTCAGACGTCGTGTCTCAGCCGAGCGGGTGACCTACGTGGTGAATCGCAATATCAATTTCACCAACGTGTGCGTCAAACGCTGCGGCTTTTAACTACGGCGGATTGCCGGTGCCCGCGTTATAGGGTTGGCGCAGAAATCGGTAAAGATCACACCAGCCGGCACGGGGGTCGGCATTGCGAGCGCCCACCGCCGCGTCAAGAACTTATTCTTCAATGTTCCGTTCGTTGTTTTATTGGGATAGGATCATCGCCTGAGTAATGGTGAATGTCACCGGGAACGACTGAATACCGGCGCCGCTCACGACCACGGAATAGTTTCCAGGCGTCTTCAGGTTCGGATTGAGAGTGAAGTTTACCGTCTCCGCCGCGCTGCTGATGCCCACGTTGAAGTTACTCCAGTTGGTGGTCTTGGCATAAAATACGTTTCCGGCGCTGTTCGTCATGAGCACGATCGGGTAATTGGAGTCCATCTGCGAGTCGTCACCGTACGCGGCGCCGGCGTTCTGCCCGTTCAACTGAGTGCCGGTCAGAGTGAACATTCCGTTTCCGTTATATGCGATGTTGTTGATCACCGGCAGGAACTCCACGCTCGCGCCTCCTACCGGCGTATAGATAAACACCTGAAAGGAATCGTGGAAAAGCACCTGCCCGGTGGGAAGCATCAGCATGCTCGTGTTGCTCGAAGAACTCGTCAGAAGGTTGGGATCGTTAAGAGCCGGCGATGCCGGACTGATCGTGTTCGTAGAGGGGTTGAAATCGAAAATCTGGGTGGGCGGGACGTATTGGGCCGGGGCCGCACTTGGCGTTGAATCCGCCGTGAATAAAACGTGCCCATTGGGCAGTATTGCGGCTGAAGAGTCATCCGTGCCGAACGTGGCGGGATTGCCGTTCAAAGTTCCGGTGATCACCGGACCAGCCGACCAGGTGTTGGTCGAAGGGATATAGAGCGCCGTATTCCCGGTTTGACCGAGCACCAAAGCGCGCCCATCCTGGAGCCGCACGATAGGACCCATCTCCGTGAAGGTGGCGAGTGGCGGCATGGTCCCGTTTACCGTACTGGCGTCGACCCACTTACCGGTGGAGGGAATGTACCTCTCGGCAAGAAACTTCGATTGATTAAGACTTGCCGACAAGTCATAACACAGGATCGACCCATCCGACAGCTTGGCCCACCCCTCTTCCCCACTGATGTCGTTGTGAAGTTTAGAGCCGGTCTGACTGTAGGTGTTCGTCGCGATGTCGTAAAGAAAGGCTTCAGGGCTGAGAATGCTCCCCAGCAGGATTTGCCCCGCCGTGCCGCCGGGCACCAGCATGGACTCAGTATCGCCGAAACATGCCGGCAACATATAAGCCGGGCTTGTTGCGATCGCAACATGGTTATTGGTGGCCGTAGCGGGCGCCGAGATCTGGATTGTGGCGCGATCGATGATTTTCGTGACGGTCGCGCCGGTGGGTATCCCCGTACCGCTCAGCGTCAGGCCGAGAAGACCGATGGTCTGCGGGTAAACGTTGGTCAGCATATTCGAACCCGACGTCACATTGGCCGAGATGGTATTGGTCGACGGGCAATTCGTCGTGTTGGGAATCGGTGGGATCGGCGTCCAGGTATTCGCCACCGGATCGTAGATCTCGCCGGTAGCCGCTTCATTGCCGATGAAGGGGCCCCCGGTGACGGCCGTGTTCTCGCCGCCCAGTACAAACACCTTCCCGTTCGGTAATACCTGTGAGGCGAAGTCCAGGCGCACGACACTCATCGGCGCAGTCGTGGTCCAGGTTCCATTTGCGTAGCTCCCGTTGGCGTCGGGAGTCAGAATGAACCAGCTTTCAAAGTCGTCGGCGCTCTGGATCATGGGTCGTCCGTCCGTCAACAGCACCATGACATTCGTCATGTGGGCGAGACTGGGCTGCTGAGTGGTCAAGGGCGTCCAGGTGGCGGAGAAGGCGCTGACGATCAGGTTCGCAGGCAAGGAGGTGGATGGCGTGAAGAACGCATCGCCACCGTACTTGGCCGTAACCATATAGTTTCCCACCGCGGGCGCCTGGAACGTGATCGGGTTCCCGACAAATGCTGCTACTGTTAGCGAGCCGATCGTGTAAGTAATGGTGCCCGTTGGAGTCGTGCCTTGCATCGAAGCAGGGAGCTGGCTCTTACTGAAGGAAACAACGGCGTTGATCGTGACCGTATTTCCGACGAACACGGGATCGGGGGTCGCGGATACCGAGACGGTCGTCGGGACAGTGTTGACCGTGAGGTTCAAGGCGCTCGATTGGCCGACGAACCCGTCGGCGGTACCGCCAAATCCGCCGGCAGTTGCTCCGATGGACGCTGTGATTGGATGCGCCCCTGGGGGCAGGGCGAATGAGGAGGTAGCCACGCTCGAAGCCGCATTCAGGGAGGCCGCGCCAATAATTGTATTGCCGTCCATGAAAGCTATCGCATCTCCACCGGCAGGCGTTGCCTTGATGAGAGTAGGGTCGGAATTGTTGATCCTGGCGGCTTGAGTCGCCGTCTGCCCGAACGTGCAAGGATTGCACGAAGAAGTCAAATCTACGTGAGCGAAGATCACCGGCTGCATGGCGGTGACCTGCGGCGAGTTCAGGGACGTCTGGGCGACAAGGGTCCAGTTTCCCGAACGCACGGGCGTGCTCACCCTGCTGGTGACGACGTCGAAGTCTGAGAAATTGGTGGTGATAGGGTCGAGCGCCTCGAACGAACTTTCCTTAATGTTGGAAAAGCCAACTCCCAGGGTCACCTGCTGTTTGGCGCCGAAATTCCGGCCGTGGACGTTGAAACTTCCCTTGTAGGGGTCGGTGAAACCGGTCAGATTCCAGGTGAGCGTGGGAGCGGGGAGAACGCCGGTACCGCTGATGGGCGTGACGCCGTCCGTCGAAACGCCGCCCGCCGAGAGCACCATTCCTCCGGCTACCGGGACGGCCGTGGTGCGGGCGCGGGGCGAAGCGAGGGAACCGATCGTCGAGAATGTGCCTTCGGCCGGACTGTATAGCTCGCAACTCGCCAGCGGCGAGCTTCCCGCCCAACCGGCCCCCACCAGGACGTTCCCATTACCGGGAAGCGCGATCGAAAAGTGTCCGTGCCGGGGGGTGTTCAAGTTGCCTAAGCTCGACACGCTTCCCTTTTGCACGTCGTAAACTTCGGCCGTGTTGATATCCTGCGTGCCATCCCAGCCGCCGGCAACCAGCACCGTACCGTCGGAGAGCGTGCTTGCGGTATGAGATGCTCGCGCGGTCAAGAGCGGGGCGGCGGCGGTGAGGGTGTTCTTCGCCGGATTGAAGAGATCGACCGACGCGGAAGCGCCGGCGAAGTTCATGCCACCCATGATGGCAACAAAGCCATCCGGGTTATCGGGGTCACCGGGCAGTAGCGCGGCGGCGAGGTTCATACGAGGAGAGGAAAGCCGGACCGGCACTGGGATGAAGGCCGACGCCTTGGGCTCGAACAGTTCCAGCGTGTCTTTGGGGCCGCCGCCGTCCTGGCCCCCTGCGATCAGGACCCGTCCGTTTTTCAGGAGAGTCGCCGTATGCCCCCAGCGGGGGTCGTTGAGGTTGGCGACGACGGTCCAGGATTGGTCGCTTGGGTTGTAGATTTCGGCCGTCCCAATAGGATTCCCGTGGCCGTCGTTGCCGCCGGCAACCAGGATGCGCCCGTCTTTCAACGTTGTGCAGGAATGGGCGGCGCGGGCGTTGTTCATCGCCTGCGCGGAGGAGAAGCCCGTGCCGAGTTGGAAGAGGTCGACCGAGGGGAGGGCACTGCCATCGGCGGTAATGCCGCCTGAAACAAGGGCGGAGCCGTCCGCGAGAGCCGCAGCGCAGGCGTCCGCGCGGGGCACGGTGAGCGCGGGAATGACCGGTGTCCAAGTATAAGGGTCGGAAGTGGTCTGGGAGTAGGCGGCAATGGCCAGCAGGGTATACAGGATCGCGGCTGTGAGGGGGCGCATGTTAGCACTCATCTTACTTTTTTATATTGACGAGCGGGAAAATCGTGGCACGGCCAGCATCGCTGTCCGGAACGGTTGACGGGATCTGGAGGGGGCCAACGCACTACGTCACCGGCGTTATCGGAGATCATCCCTCGCTGAGGTCGCTAACTGGTGCGAACCGCCTTCCAAACTGCAAATCGGTCAAGTTGGCAAGATACGGCCTTTGGGGAGGTTGACCGGCTGGTGCCATAAACGCGAAGAAGTCAAGAGACTACAACGCGACTTGAACGAAGCGCTCGGCGCGGCGGACGCTTTCGCGTGTATGCTTTCGCAGTTGACGTTGAAGCGGTAAGTTTTGGGTCACAAGGAGGTCCTTGTGACTCAACTACGAAAACGGATGCTGGAAGAGCTGCAGCGTCGCAATGCCTCCCAGAGTACAATCGAAGCCTACCTGCATGGGGTTGAGGATTTTGCCCGGCACTTCGGCAAGAGTCCTGACCTGCTGAACCAGGAGCACATTCGATAATATCAACTGTATTTACTGAACGACCGTAAGCTCGCGACCAACACGATCATCGCGCGAATCGCGGCACTCCGCTTCTTCTTCGTCAAGACGCTGCGGAGGCCCTATCAGCGCGAAGATCTGCCTTCTCCAAAGCGCCCGAAGAGACTACCCACAGTGCTGAGCCAGGAGGAAGTCGCCCGTCTGATCGGCGCAGCCGCCAACCTTTACCACTATACCGTGCTGATGATTCTCTATGCGACGGGTCTTCGGCGCGCCGAGTTATGCCGGTTGTGCGTGAGCGACATTGACAGCCAGCGGATGGTGCTCCACGTTCGGAAGGGAAAAGGAAATCGCGATTGCGATGTTCCTCTAAGTCCCAAACTCCTGGAGACCCTTCGAACCTACTGGCGATGGAGGAAACCGAAGAACAGAAGGCTTCCTTCAAGTCGCGCTATCGAAAGTGCCTCGGCGCTCAACTCTCCGGCATCCTCCGCAGTTCACCGCCTCGGCACTTCCGATTAACGCTAGCGACTTTCGGCTAAGTGACCGGGGAGCAGATCAGCGGATAATAGCGTTATACGACCAAGTACAAAGCACGAGTCCCCAAAGTGGTTCTTTGTGAAACACGACATTGCGAATTGGATGTTTCGATGGCAGCTACCCGCTCGGTGCTACGGATGAGGCTACTAACCGTGTAAACGATGATCCCCATGTTCAGCAACACACCCACAACCATAATCATCAGGAACCAGGACGCGGATTTGCCGTCGGTCAGTACACGGACAGCAAACATGATTTGAGCGATTCCGACAACGACGACCAAAGCAACCGGAATCACCAATTGGGAGGTCAGATTCTGCAGGCCTCGCTTTTCATCGCTCATTGTTGCTTCCTTATAGTGCGATGGTCCGCCTTAATTAATAAGGTCTCACAAAGAGCTTTGCAGCACGACCCCAGGAGGCCAGACGGAGTTATGCTAACGGTTCAGCGCTCCGCCAGGTCGACTCGACGCATCCCAGACACAGGCCCGCCGGGGCGCCACAAGGTTGTAATAGATTCTCCGCACGGGGGTAACAGCCGCCAGATGTACCTCATCGACATCGGCGCAATCGCCGGATAACTCACTCCGTACGAGTGAAGCGCTCGTACGACCCGGCGAAATGCGTTTCAATTTTCGACCGAATCGCAGAAGAATCTCCACTTACAAGCGCGATGACAATATCCCGGTGAGAATTGAGAATTACCTTCTTGAGATCGTCCGCGAGATGGCTGCGCACGATGCTGACGAAAGCGAACAACGGTGCGGCCACCTGGTCGAGCACCTGATACAAAGTTTCGTTTCGCGCAATCAACCACATCCGGCGGTGAAACTCGAGATCCGAATGAGCAGCCGCATAGTACTCGTTGCCGTGGGTGGCTGCAACCATTTCATCCGCCAGCCCCATCAACGCCTTTTCGTCGTCCTGGTTGATATACCTCGCCGCCTGCAGCCCGGCCATGCATTCCAGATCCATCCGCAGTTCGAGCCGTTCGGCGACTTGCGCAGGCGTTAACTTCGTAACGAACGTACCTTTGTTGGCGATGCGCTTCACCAAACCTAATTGTTCCAACTGCAGCAGCGCTTCGCGCACGGACGTCTGGCTGACGTGGAACTCGCGCGCAAGTTGAATTTCAAGCAGCGCGGCGCCGGGAAGGAGCTTTCCGGTGTACATGGCCGCCTGCAAAGCCTCCACTACCCGGTCCTTGACCGAACTTTGTTTAATAGCGGCAAAAACGGCGCCAGACATCGATAACGATAGCGTACCACAATCGCGTTGCGAACATAGCGCTTGACAAGCGTCTGCGGTTGGAGCAGAATCGATATCGATAATCTAAAGTAGCCCATGTCGCCTAGTAAATTTCTCCTTCCTGCAGCTTTTTGTGTCTTCAGCATGAGCGCCCAGACGTCCGCCACGCTGATCGGAACTATCCGCGATTCATCAGGAGCGGTAATCCCAAAAGCCGCCGTGCAGGTCCTCGAGACCCTGACGGGGGCGGTCCGAACCACAACTTCGGGAGAGTCGGGTAACTATGTCGTGTCGGAAGTGCCGCCCGGGACATACCAGGTCAGAGTGCAAGTCCCCGGTTTCAAGAGCGCCACCCAGAACAACATCGTCCTGGACGTCAACCAGACCGGCCGCGTCGATGTGACGCTGCAGACTGGCGACGTAAGCGATCAAATCACCGTCAGCGGGTCCGTACCGGTGGTTGAATCGGAAAAGTCCTCGCTCGGCGAAGTGGTCGACAACAAGACTATTGTCGAACTCCCCCTGAACGGACGCGACTTTATCTCGCTCGGGTCGCTCGTGCCGGGAACCACCGGAGGCGCGCCTGGAAATACGGTGGTGAGTTCGCGCGAGGGAGGAGCCGCACTCACCGTGAACGGCCAACGCGCCGAGTACAACAATTGGACGCTCGATGGTTTGGACAATAACGAAACGCTCTTCGGTGTTGCGGTGGTGGTCCCTTCGATCGATGCGATTCAGCAGTTCAAGGTGGAGACATCCAACTACTCCGCCGAAAACGGTCGCGGTTCGGGAGGCGTGGTCAATGTCGCCATCAAGTCTGGCACGAACGATATCCATGGCGCTCTCTACGAGTTCCTGCGTAATGACATTATGGATGCGCGAAGCACCTTCTCTACGGCAACCACGCCGCTGCGCAGGAATCAGTATGGCTTCGCGATCGGCGGCCCGGTTTATCTGCCGTACTGGTCTCGATCGCCTCATCTCTATCGCGGCAGGAATCACACCTTCTGGTTCGCCAACTGGGAACAGTTGAAGCTGCGGCAATCGGCGACGGAATTCTACACGCTGCCGTCAGCCGCCCTGCGCCAGGGAAACTTTGGCAATACGGCGGTCTACGATCCTTTCGATATCGGCCCCTCCGGGACTCGTGTGGAATTCGCGAACAATCAGATTCCCGCGTCGCGCATCAGCCCGATCGCGTCCAAAATACTGGCACTCTACCCTCTTCCCAACACCACCAGCGCTTCAGGCAGTTTCACGCAGGTAGTGGATAATCCCACCAATAATAATCAGATCAATTTACGTGGTGATGAGAACCTGACCCCTGCCGATCAGTTGTTTGTCCGCTATTCCCGAACGAGTTCGGTCGCGCTCACGCCCAGCATCAACCTGAACAGCGGGAACACTACCATCGACTCTCAGGGCGGAGTGATTGGTTATACCCGTATCCTCAATTCCCACATGGTGAACGACTTGAAGATCGGAGTGCAGCGATACCTCTACGATCTTCTGCCTGAAGGTCTCGGCACAAACTATGCGAGTCAGTTTGGCCTTCCCGTCTTTACTACCGATCCCAGCTTCTTTCGCGCTCCGAGCATCAGCATTTCAAACATCAACAGTTTCGGGGGCGCCAGCAACATACCGCTCTACCGGGTGGAAAGCGTCTATCAGCTTATCGACGGCCTGTCCTGGGTGATTGGGCGAAACACGTTGAAGATCGGCGGCGACGTTCGCGTTTACCACGTGAACAACGCTCAACCGCAGAATCTGGCGGGAACCTATTCCTTCACCGGCGTATTTACCGGCGCGACGGGCAAGTCGCTCAATACCGGAATGGGAGATTTTCTTTTGGGTCTTCCCGCCTCCGAGACGATTCTGAACACTACCGGCTTCGACGCGACGCGCCTTCGCAACACGCGCATCGATCCTTATATTCAGGACGATTTCCAGGTTTCCAATCGTCTCACCCTGAACCTCGGGCTGCGTTGGGAAGGCGACGGGTCGTGGAGGGAGGCCAACGACCGTTTTGCGTATTTCGATTTTCAAACCGGCCAGGTAGTGTATCCGAACGCCGCGCATTTGTCGAATCACAACCTTTCCTTACCCTTCCCGATTCTCCAATATCGACGCACTGAAGGAACCGGCTTATCATCAGTTCGCACCGCGCTTCGGCCTGGCCTTTCGGCCATTCGGCGACAACAAGACCGTGATCCGGAGCGCCTACGGCATCTTCTGGACGCAGCCGATCGCCAATATTTTTCTCAATAGTACGTCGAGTCCGCCGTTACGTTCTTACTCAAGCCGTCAGTAGCGGGACTACTACGCCGCAATTGCAGTTTGGAGTCTTTCCGGGCGTCACCGCCAGTTCCCTGATCCCCGTGAATCCTACATTCTCGTTCAACAATCCCTACACCTACACTGACGGTTACGTTCAACAGTGGAACTTTGGCATCGAGCGAGAAATTCTGAGATCGACATCTCTCTCCGTTTCTTATGTCGGGAATCGGGGCACGCATCTGGAAGGGCGCGGGAAGGGAACGCGGCTTTGCCTCCCGGTCCGGGTCCCGTGCAATCGCGGCGTCTCTATCCTCAGTTTCAGAGCCTCACCTATCAAGTACGGATTTCGTTTCCAGCTACCAATCGCTGCAGGTCTCAGCAAGGAAACGCTACAGTCATAACCTGGTTTTCCTCGCCTCATACACGTATGCAAAATCGCTGGACGACGGGTCGAGTTGGGTTGGCGTTGATAGCGGAGGAGGCGCAGAACCGGAAGATCCCACCCGCCTGTACCTCGACAAAGGCCGCTCCGCGTTCGATATTCGGCATCGCTTCACTCTTTCCGGGGCGTATGAAATTCCCTTTCGATCCACTCATCATCTGTTAAACGCCTGGTTTGCGCGGTTGGCAATTCTCCGGTATTCTGACGGCCCAAACGGGATATCCTTTTGGCGTTACGGTCCCGAGCGATGTAGCGAACGCGTCCACCGGTCTCAACCGCGCAAATCTGGTTGGCGACCCTTTTTTGAGCGACCCGACGCCCAAAATGTGGTTCAATAAGAGCGCCTTTGCGGCAGCTCCGGCCTACACGTTCGGCAATGCCGGCCGTAACATTCTGACCGGACCAGGCACGGCCAATCTCGATTTTGCGCTGAAGCGACGTCTTCCATGTGACCGAAAACCAGACTTTGCAGTTTCGCGGCGAGTTCTTCAATGCGCCAATCATCCGAATTACTCGCTGCCCAACAGCAGTGTAGGCGCATCCACTTTCGCCGTCATCAGCAGCGCCACCAGCCGCATCGCCCAACTGGGTTTGAAGTTTATTTTCTAGAACATGTCGTTTTCAAAAAAGGTTCTCGCCGGTGTGATTGCCGTCCTGCCGTTAACGCCAGTGCACGCCGTAACATTCCATGCCGACGTTTGCATTTACGGAGGAACATCAGGCGGTGTCGTCGCCGCTGCGCAGATCTCGCGCTCCCATAAAACAGCCGTCATCTTCGAACCCGGCGAACACCTCGGCGGCATGAGCGGCGGGGGCTTGGGCTGGACGGACTTCGCCAACAAGTCGGCCATCGGCGGCCTCGCGCGGGAGTTCTATCGACAGGTTGGTCAGCATTACGGAAAGCCCGAAGAGTTCACGCTCGAACCTCATGTAGCCGAAGCCGTGTTCGAGGACATGGCCCACGGCACGGGCATCGTGGTGAAGTTTCACGAAAGACTCACCCGCGTCGATAAGGCCGGTCTCGCCATTGCGCGCATCGTCTCGGAGAACGGAGACACCTGTGAAGCGCCTATGTTCATCGATGCCGGGTATGAAGGAGACCTGTTGGCGAAGGCCGGCGTCTCCTACACGGTCGGACGCGAAAGCAATGAGCAATATGGCGAAACGATCAACGGTATTCAGGGACTCTCGACCGGCGCGCGCAGCGGTAAATTTGAAGTAGCGGTCGATCCCTGGCTCGAAAAGGGGAATCCGAGATCGGGCTCGCTTCCTTATTTACTGCGGAATGAGCCTCTTGGCACGATCGGCTCGGCCGACACGCGCGTTCAAGCCTACAATTACCGCATCTGCCTCACGGATCGCCCGGATAATCGCATTCCTCTAGCTCCATCTCCCCACTACGATCCCGCTCAATTCGAACTCCTCGCGCGCTGGATTGAGGCGCGAGTAAAAGCCGGTGAACAGCTTCATCTTTCCGATTTCCTGAAATACGATCCCTTACCCAACGGCAAATGGGACTTCAACAATCGCTGGCCCATTTCCACCGATTTCCTCGGCGGCAGCGAAAAATATCCGGAGGCAAACTGGAGCGAGCGCGAACAAATCTGCAAGCGTCATGAGGATTATCTGCGCGACTTCCTGCATTTCCTTGCCACCGACCCGCGCGTGCCACAAGCCGTTCGCGACGAAACCTCCCGCTTCGGACTCGCCAAAGACGAGTTCGTCAAGACCGGCGGCTGGCCGCATCAGATCTATGTGCGCGAAGCGCGGCGCATGATTTCGGATTACGTCATGACCGAACATCATGCCACCGGCACGGATATCGCGCCCAACGCCGTCGGACTCGCCGCTTATGGTATCGACATGCACGCGACGTACGCAGAATTGTGGTCGATGGTCAACCGCTGAACGAAGGCAGCAACGGCAAGCGGGGTCCAGCATCCGTATCCTATCGCCTACGAATCCATCGTTCCCCGCAAACGCGAATGCGCTAATCTTGTTTGTGCCCTTCTGCCTTTCCGCCAGTCACGTAGGTTTCGGTTCGATTCGGATGGAGCCGGTGTTCATGGTCCTAGGTCAATCGTCGGCGCTCGCAGCGATTCTCGCGATCGAGGATCGCGTCGCCGTTCAAGACGTCGATTATGAAAAGCTGCGTAAGCGTCTGACCGCCGAAGGGCTGGTGCTCAGTTGGACGGCAGGAAAGCGCTGATGCCCAAAGCTGCCGTCTAAGCCGCGTCTACTCATCCTCATGAGCCATCCCTCCTTCTCCGCACCGATCGAGCGATACGCGTGGTCTGGCGCGATTTGCCGGATTTGCCACACGCCCTCGGCGGTCAGTTCGTTGGAGTCATCGACGACCATCTCGTTGTCGCCGGGCGGCAGCTATTTCGATGCAGCCTCCATGGGATGGCGGCAAGAAAATTTGGGCCGACAGCATCTACACGTACGAGCGCGGCGCATCGCAAT
Organism: Terriglobia bacterium; assembly: GCA_963777595.1. Taxonomy (GTDB): domain Bacteria; phylum Acidobacteriota; class Terriglobia; order Bryobacterales; family Bryobacteraceae; genus CAVVFX01. The sequence continues at coordinate 8,029 of CAVZRE010000052.1, read as the reverse complement.
GGAAACTGGCTGGACACTTGCCGACCCCGCTCGGCTATGGGGCGCGATCCCGGTTGAGCACGGCCTGTTGCTCTTGGGAGGGCAGACTCCGCAGGGCTCGTCGGCGAAGTACGCTGCGCCTCACTCTTCACGATGGCCGCGTTGAGATTCAGCAAACGGCACTTCTGGCCCGCGCCATGTCGATGTTCGCCGCTGCGCTGCTGCACGATCGCGTCTATCGTGGCAGGTGGGCAAGACCAGCCCTCTTCTGTCCACGCTTTGCTCAGATTTCTTCTCGTTTCCCGTGCCGCTCGCCGCACCTGTTCAGGAGAACCGCTTCAAACCTGGCCAGGCCCCCCGCGCATCTTTCCGCTCGTGGCGGCGCTCGATGGACTATTTCTACCTGGTCAGCGGAGCGGATCTCACCGGAGAGCCCGGGCCCGCCTGTCGGACGTCGGTTCCTCACCGATGCTTTCCGCTATCGCGCCAGGCCACGGTTGGGAGAAACTGCCACCAGTTCCAAATCCAGTGCAGGCGGGCTGTCGCTCTTCGTGGAAAGGACGCCTACTGATTTTCGGCGGGAACGATGGCTCGTTTGCCGACCGCGAATTCGAGTTGACGGGATAGCATCCGGGCTTTCAGCAAAGAAGTGCTGGCATTCGAACTCCACAACGCCAAATGGTCCACGATCGGGACCGTGCCATATTCGCTTGTCACTACGGGTATCGCGGCATGGGGAGATGAATGGGTGATTGCAGGCGGCGAGGAACGACCCGCGCACCGCTCGGCGAAAGTGATTGCGGGTCATGTCGAAATGTGAACTTATGAAACAACTACTCAATTCCGATAGCAACTATCTGTTGCTGCCAACGTTACTTCCTGGGGCCATACGGCCGCCGAACCTTCTTTTCAAACACAGGAATTCTTCCACCGCGAGCAAGGCGATTACCTGATCTACCGGATACCCGGAATCGTGGTGACGAAAGCCGGGACGATGCTGGCGTACACTGAAGCGCGCAAAAGTGAACGCGGAGACTGGGGCCCGGCGGACATTCTGCTACGCCGGAGTGTGGATGGCGGTAAACGTTCTCCGCTGCGATCAAAATTGCTTCCGTGCCGGGGCCACATGTAAAGAACCCGGTCGCTCTGGCTGAAAAATTGGGACCGCCAGATGCAGTGACGTACAACAATCCGGTGATGATTGCCGATGAGAAGACCGGGACCGTGCACTTCCTCTTTTGTCAGGAATACATGCGCGCATTCTACTCACGCAGTGTGGATGACGGCAAGACTTTTTCGACGCCGCAGGAGATTACGAGCGCATTCGAAGAACTTCGTCCGAAGTACGACTGGAAGGTCCTGGCGATTGGTCCGGGTCACGGCATCCAGCATGAAGAACGGTCGTCTGCTGGCGGCGATCTGGCTATCGTTGGGAACGGGAGCCATGGCTCACCGGCCCTCCGTCACTTCTACCATTTACAGCGACGATAAAGGTACCACCTGGCACGCGGGCGAGATCGCGGTGCCGGATACTCCGGAATGGGTTTTCCCGAATGAGACTGCCGCTATCCAGTTGGAAGATGGCAGGGTCATGTTGAACGTACGGACCGAATCGAAAGCACATCGCCGCCTCGTGGTCTACAGCAAAGATGGCGCAACCAATTGGTCGCATCCGGAATTTCAACCGCAATTGCTGGAACCGATCTGCTTTGCCAGTATGGTTCGCTTTCGTCCAAATGAATGGTGGAAGAGACCGTATCCTTTTCGTGAATCCGGATAATCTGTCACGAGCGGATGGGAAGGAGGTGGCGGGCAAGAGTCGCGATCGGAAGAATCTCACGGTGCAGCTTAGTTACGATGAAGGCAAGAGCTGGAGCATTAAAAGGGTCGGGCGCCAGGCGGCGCCGGCTATTCGGATCTGGCTGTACTGCCCGATCGCGACATCCTGTGCTGGTACGAAGAAGGCGCTGCCAATACTTTCCCCGCGCAATCGCTTGATCCTCGCCAAATTCAATCTGCAATGGCTGACGGACGGGAAGGACAAATCGCCGATTAAAAACGCCAAAGACATCACAAATCAAACGACCCTTACTCGTCACAGACGGCGATATGTTGGAACTGCGCCGCTGGAATACGCCGACGATTTATAACGGCTGGGAACAAATCACGGCGCAGGACTCGTCGCGCGATGGTTTCAATATCGAAGAGACGATCGACTTTATGCCGCAGATGGGGCCGATGGTGGGCAGGGCGATCACGGTGGTAGTTGAGCCCGGCAATAAGGAGCATCCCGTAGACAATCCCAACGCATGGTCCGAATATCGTCGATATGTCGCGAGCATTCCTGGCCCGAAGATCGTCGTGGTACAGGACTTCGATAAGCCGCAAGCCTACGGTGCCTTCTGGGGTGAGGTGAATAGCACCATGCATCGCGCGCTGGGTTGCGTGGGCACCATCGCCGACGGCGGCATTCGCGATCTGGATGAGATGATCACTGCCGGTTTCAAGGCCCTGGCGCGTCGTCTTTGCGTGGGACATGCGCGATCCTTTCCGGTGCGTTGGGGCATCCCCGTCGAGGTGTTCGGCACGCACGGTCGAGCCTGGCCAGTTGATCCATGCCGACAAACACGGTTTTCCCTATTCCGTTCGGAAGAGGAAGAGCGCCTGCTCGAAGCCGCTCGGTTCATGGATAGTCAGGAATGCCAGACGATGATCGCCGCCGCTCGAGGCGCCGTGGGGATCAGCGTGAAGGATGCGCTCGCGCGTCTCGATGAGGCATCGTCCGCCTACCGCGCCGCTGTCCAATCTCGCTATCGGCGCAGGGGGGAGTTCTAGTGAGTTCCAGCCAGGCTGCCGCGGCGCCGCAGAAGAAGCTCGATCCTGCATCGCGGGCCCTGCTCGCCGCTCCGGGGGCCAAAGGAAGCTGATAAACACCAGACGGTCGTGGTCAATAATCAACTTGACGAGCGCCCGCCAGCGTCTGTCCGGCTGCAAGAGTTGCCACTAGCGTTATCCCAGCGGCCACCGTGAGCCTCGTCATTCAGCCATCATAGCGGTAGCAGCGGAGAAAGCGGCGGACGGACACGCATGATCCACGTTGAACTTCTTACGATCCTGATACGGCGTTCAGGGAGAATGACATCACCGTAGTTGTCACGGAAGGTCAACTTCACCCAACCGGACTTAACCGGCCCGCGTCGCCCAAATCCGAGCTTTGTACGAGTGGCCCGCGATACATCCACAATCCACGTCTTTGATGTCGAATTCGAGACAAGGCCATACCTCTAGCGAAACGTGAACGAAAAGACCGCGACGTTGGGATCGAGGAATTCGATCTCACAGGTCACGTCTTTGATCGGCCCCCTCTGCCGGACGAGCTGATACATCCGCGGCTGTCGAACTTTGCCTGTGCCATCAGCGCTCGAATCGGCTCCATGATCGCCGCCGGGCTTGGCGCCATCCAGCTTTACCCGGAAGCGAATGGGCGCAGAGTTCTTTACCGGGCCCAAGACCATGTGAAGGTCGCGGCTGTGGAAGTGGAATACTATCTTGCCGGGCGCGGATTCGAGTAGCGCACTTTCGGCACGGACGTACCACGACCCGCCAAGTCCCCACGGATTTCATGTCGGCATCGCCGGTGAGCTGTAGCTCTTTCGAGAGTCCCCCACTATTCCCCCCGGCGAAGCAAAGTTCTCCGCCCGAGCGTAGCCGACGTAGGTTTCCGGAGATCGTACATCTGCGCTCGGGGGTGCCTCAGCCCCGTCGCCCGTTATGCGTACCGTACTCTCGTCCAGACCTGTGGCACCATTTTCTTTGAGAAGCGCCTGGATAATGCGCTCGGACGCGACATACTCGCTCTCTCCAAAGTGGTGGTAGCGAATTCGCCCCTTTGCGTCGACGAAGTAGTTGGCGGGCCAGTATTCGTTGCGGAATGCCCGCCAAATCGAATGCTTGCTGTCGATCGGGACGGGGTATTCAATCGTCAAGTCAGACACGGCGTGCTTTACGTTAGCCGGATCTTCCTCGAGCCCAAATTCCGGCGCGTGAACGCCGATCACCACCAGGCCGGCATCTTTGTATTTCGCAGCCCATGCTTTCATGTACGGCAGCTCTCTCAGGCTGTTGATGCACGAGTACGTCCAGAAGTTGACCAGAACGACTTTTCCTCGCAGAGCCTCATTGCTCAATGGCGGGGAGTTAAGCCAAGCCAACACGCCATTCAAATCAGGCATTCGCCCTTCGTCTCTCGCTCCTGAGGCAATCACGCCAACGCCACAAATGAGTGCCACGGCACCCACACGATAGGCAAGATTCGTCATAAAACCACTCCGTTCCGTTTTGAGTCTGCAAGAATGGCACCTCTTTAACTGTGGGTATGATCCGAACCGCCCAACATCCCAGCCAAGTCCATTTCGGCCTCTCGGGTCTGCAGTCCGCGTTTGAAAGCCGCTTGGATCAGGTCTTGCGCCTCGGGGTTGCGTAATCCCACTCCAAAGAGCTCGGAGTCACGACGGAAGTCCTCGATAGGCGCGAGCGCAATCGCATTGACCCGATCTTTAATCGCGACATGGCCCGCAGTCGGAAATCCGGCGATGCGATGTGCCAGCGATCTCACGAACTCGCCAAGCTCTTCGGCGGGCAAAGCTCGATTGATCCAGCCATAGCGCTCAGCTAAATCCGCGTCGTAATCCCTCCGCACTCAGCATGACCTCAAGCGCCCGCGCGCGTCCCATGAGGCGAGTGAGGTGTTGGATCGCGCCCGTGCCGGGGATCACGCCGAAGGACAGCTCGAACTGACCGAATATTGCCGCCTCTCGCGCGGCGAAGCGCATGTCGCATGCGAGCACAAACTCGCTGCCGATGCCTCGTACGCGGCCCTCGATTTGAGCGAGGCGGCTTGCGCTCAAGTGGTGGAACAGGAGGCCGACCGACTTTTCATCCAGCTTCGAGGCCTCCTCCCTTAGCTCTTTGACCCGTGCCAGATCGACATGGGAAATGAAATAGTCCATGTCGGCGCTCTTGAATACGAGCACACGGACGGAGGGGTCGGCCTCAGCCAGATGGATCAGGGAGCCCAGATCGCGGGCTAGTTCCGGCCCGAAAAGATTCATGGGGGGGACCGCAATTTCCACAAATAGCGCGGACCCCTCCTTTCGTGTAGCGAGCGTTTCGAAAATCATGGGATCTCCTTGTCGGTTGCCTTTCGTTTCCAACTAGCGGAGCGCTTTGAAGCCCGTGCGAACCTCTTCTGAAAAGAGCTGCGGCTGTTCCCAGGCCGCGAAGTGGCCGCCCTTCTCCACCTTGTTGTAGTGGATCAATTTGGGATACGCCCGCTCCGCCCAGCTCTGAGGAGCAGGATAGAGTTCGTCGGGGAAGACGCTCACAGCCGTCGGAACCACGACGCCTTTGACGGCGAAGAACGAGGCTCCCTTGTTCTCCCAGTAGAGACGAGCGCCGGAGACCGCGGTATTCGTCAACCAAGTGAGCGTGATGTTATCGAGAACATCGTCGCGCGTCAGGCCTTCGGTCCCGCCGGCGAAAACACGCGCGATCATTTCGTAGCTGCGCGCGTCGTGATCGAGGAAGTAGGCTGCCAGGCCGACGGGTGAGTCCGCGATCCCGTAAAGCGTCTGCGGTCGCAACCCCATCTGGAAGCCGTAGCCGATGCCCTTCGCGTAGACGAAGCTGAGCCGCTCGTAAGCGAGCTTCTCGTCGGCCGAGAGATTCGCCGGCGCCGGTTTACCGGTAAAGGCCAGTCCGTCGATGTCGAGGGGAATCACATTCGGCATGTTGGTGTGAATGCCCAGTAACTCCGGCGGAGCCTGCACGCCCATCAGTTCCGTGACGATCGCGCCCCAATCACCACCCTGCGCGACAAATTTCGTGTATCCCAGGCGCTTCATCAGCACGGTCCAAGCCAGTGCGATATGCGCGGGGTCCCAGCCGGTCGTCGTCGGCTTGCCGGAAAAACCGTAACCGGGCATCGAGGGGATGACGACATCGAACGCGTCGGAGGCTTTCCCGCCGTGTGCGGTGGGATCGGTTAGCGGATCGATGATCTTCATCTGTTCGGTGATCGAGCCGGGCCATCCGTGCGTAACGATCAACGGCAACGCGTTTTCGTGTTTCGAACGGACGTGAATGAAATGAATGTCCAATCCATCGATCTCGGTCAGGAACTGCGGCAGGGCATTCAGCTTAGCTTCGATCTTGCGCCAGTCATACTCCGTAGCCCAATAGCGCGCCAAGGCTTGAGTCGTCGCGAGTTGTACTCCTTGCGTCGCGTCCGTAACCGTTTCCCGTTCAGGAAACTTCGTTGCGTTGATGCGGCGGCGCAATTCCGTCAGTTCGGTTTCCGGAACATTCACATGAAATGGGTGAATGGCGGTCTTGCCGGTCGTTTGTTCGCTCGTTAGTCTGATAGCCGTTGCCATGCTCGTTTCTCCTTTGGTTGACGAGAAGTTCGTCGGCCATAAGAGGTGCAACCCGGGCGCCAGCTTGCTCGACCTTCGGATTCAGCTGAAAGGGAAGCGTTTGTCTAATTCAAGCGCCGCGCGGCGAATGTCGAAGTGTCAACTCGTAGCCGTGACATTAGACAGTTCCGCACAAAAAGCTGAGTCTGCACCTGAATCCCAACGATGTACTCGTTTCTGGCATCATCGAAAGAACGAAGAAGGATTGGATTTTGGAGCCGAGTGAACGCATTTCAAGCAATGATATCCGCGCGATCCTAGAGACGGTTCCCGTACCCGCTTGGTCGGTCACACGTGACGGATCTTTGGAGTTCTTCAATCAGGCCTGGCAACAATACACCGGCCTGCCGGTGGGGCAAACGGCGACTGGGAACTGGACTCAGGTCGTCCATCCCGATGATGTAAATCGCTTGCTGGACTACTGGAATTCGATGGAGCCGCAGGGCATTAATGCTCGCTTGCGTGGCCAGAATGGGAAATTCACATCATACATGATACGACGCAGGGCGGTTGTCGATAGTCTTGTCTCATACAAGATGAGCCTGGAGCGAGAGTTCGTTTCTCATACAAGATGAGCCTGGAGGAGCGGTCCGCCATGCTGGGAATTGATCGTCAGCATGGAAGTAGGAAGCTTGAGCCTGGAGGAGATCCAGGCGTTTTTGGAGGCTAGCGAGGAAGTCGGATTCAAGGGAGGGAATCGCGAGGAGGTATACGAGTGGATAAACCGAGCCTTGCGCGGGCAGCGGTACCAGGAATTGAAGCGGAGCGGCCGGGGACTGGTGAGGCGCTATGTGGAGAAGATGACTGGATTGAGCCGAGCGCAGGTGACACGGCTGATTACGCTTTATCTGAGTGGCGAGCAAGTAAGGGCGAAGAGCTATCGACGACGCAGCTTTACGCGGCGGTACACGCGAGAGGATGTGGAGTTACTGGCAGCGGTGGATGAGGCTCACAACTGCTTGAGCGGGCCGGCCACGCAGAAGCTTCTGTATCGGGCGTGCCACGATTTCGGGGAGTCGAAATTCAGCCGTTTGGCGGAGATATCGGTGGCGCACTTGTATCGGTTGCGGGCCAGTGCCCAATACCGGCAACGGCTGATTACTTATCAGCCGACACGGCCCACGGCTGTTTCGATCGGCGAGCGGCGACGGCCGGAGCCAAACGGCCGACCGGGATATCTGAGAGTGGACACAGTGCATCAGGGAGACCGGGAGGGGAACAAGGGGGTGTATCACATTAACGCGGTAGATGAGGTCACGCAATGGGAGGTGGTGGGCGCCGCCGCGCAGATCAGCGAAGCCTATCTGCTTCCGGTGTTGATCGCGATGCTGGACAGTTTCCATTTCGGATATTAGGGTTTCATTCGGACAACGGCAGCGAATTCATTAACCATCGGGTAGCCGAACTGCTAAACAAGCTGCTGATCGAGAAGACCAAATCGCGGCCGCGGCACTCCAACGACAACGGGTTGGGGGAGGCCAAGAACGGAGCGGTAGTGAGGAAGCACATGGGCTACACACACATCGCCGCGCCGCATGCGGCTGCGATAGAAACCTTCTATGAAAAGCACTTCAACG
>CAVZRE010000051.1:0-107530 GCA_963777595.1 Terriglobia bacterium | reverse complement strand
TGCTGCCTGAGTGGCCAATTATCGTATTGCTGGCCACTCCCAATCCCACGGGAACAGGCTATACCAGGCCTGTCTTCCCCGGAAACATCATTCCCGTCAGCCGGATTTCCCCGACGTCGGCTCTGATCGATGCGCTCATCCCTGCACAAAATGCGCCGGGAACGGCGAACAACTTCGTGGATAGCCCGGTGACGGTCAACAATCGCAATGCCTGGGATCTGCGCGGCGATCACAATGTTTCCGACAAGGACAAGGTGTTCCTGCGCTACAGCTACTACATGCTGTATGTTTCCGCTCCCGGACCGTTTGCGCCGCCCCTGGTCGGGTCCACCAGTTTCCAGCAATCCATCAACAATCAGAGCGGTCATCAGGGCGCGTTCGGCGAGACGCACGTATTCAGCGCTTCCGTGATCAATGATTTTCGTGCCGGATACAACCGCATCTCTAACGCGCTCAGTCCCTTCGTCAAGACCGACATCGACGCACAGTTTGGCTTCGGCTATATCCCTCCCCATCCGAATATGACGGGCTTGCCGACCATCACCATCACGGGCTATTCGAATCTTGGCGAGGCGGGATTTCTCCCGGACACGAAGGGATCGGATACTTTTCAATTGACCGATTCGGTGCTTTGGAGCAAAGGGTCGCACTACATCAAAGTGGGCGGAGAATATCGCTGGGTGAGAAGCCGGTTTGACATCGACGCCAATGCCCGAGGCTTGTTCGCTTTTACCTCGACGTACACGGGAAATGCTTTCTCCGATTACCTGCTGGGCGATCCCAACCAGGAGACCCTGAACAACGAGACGATCGGAGACCTCCGGTATAAGTATTATGGCGGCTACGTTAACGACGACTGGAAGGTGACGCCGAAGCTCACGCTGAACCTGGGCATCCGGTACGAATATGAATCGGCGCCTTACGAACGGAATAACCAGCAATCCAACTTCTTCGTCGGGCCGAACGTGCTGCTTTTCCCAAACAACAACATTCCTCCGACCTCGCTGATACCAGCCTCGCTGGCGGGAACCATTCCGTCGGGCGTCGATTCGCGGGCGTTGGTGAGAGAGCTCAAGAACAATTGGGCGCCGCGGGTTGGATTGGCCTACCAGATTGCCCGCGACACTGTGCTTCGCATCGGTGGCGGGTTATTCTATGCCGAGGCCGACGCAGCAGGCGCCAGCGGGCGTCCCGTGTTTAATCCGCCTTTCCATACCACCTACAACCCTCCCGCAGGTAACGGCGTCATCCCCACATTTACTTTCGCCTCCGGCTTCCCGGTCACGGCGGAGAATCCGACTTTCTTCAACCAGTCGACCAGCGCGTTGATCAGCTACAACCCTTATAGCTCGGTGCCCGTGATCTACAAATGGAGCGCGAATCTGCAACAGCAGGTAGGGAAGTTTCTGATTGACGGCGGATACGTGGGCACGAAAGGCACTCATCTCTCGCTATCCTACAATGCCAACATCGCCCTTCCAGGAGCGGGCACACAGGCGTCCCGCTTCCCCTACCAGGGTTTCAACACCCTCACCTATGTGAGCTCGATGGCGAACTCGGAATATGACGCCCTCCAGATTCGTGTGCAGCGGCGGTATTCGAACGGCATTTCGCTGCTGATGTCGTATACCTGGTCCAAATCGATTGACGAGGGCTCCGGCCAGTTGATTGGGGATATCACGCCACGGAACGTGAACGACGTCGACTGGGAACGGGCGGTATCTTCCGGAAGCGTTCCACAGCGGTTCGTCACCAGCTATACCTACGCTCTACCGGCCGGGCACGGCAAGCAATTTGACCCGAAGAACCGGCTCGTCCGAGGGTTGGTGGGAGACTGGCAAGTGAACGGGATCACGACCATCCGCGGCGGCCAGCCTTTTACTCCGTCGACCAGCGTCAATTCGGCGAATACCAACGGACGCAATGCGCCCCAATTGGAACCCCTACGCCGGCACCCCGGGATTCACACGCACGCGTGCAAGACTGGTTCGATCTGGCGGCCTTCAGCCAGCCGACGCAACTATAACTACGGGAATTCCGGACGCGACATTCTTTACGGTCCCGGCGCGATCAACTTCGATGCCAGCATCTTCAAACGGTTCAACGTTTCGAAGTTAGGAGAAGCGGGACAGGTGCTCTTGCGCTTCGAAGGCTTCAACATCTTCAACCATCCGAACCTGGGACCGCCGGCTGCCAATATTTCGGTGGCGGGGGCGGGATCGATTACTACCACCAGCACAGGCATGCGCATACTCCAGGCCAGCGTGAAAGTGATCTTCTAGCGCGTCTTGTATGACAGACTGCAGCGCCCGGTGTCAGGCTCCGACGAGGCCGCCGATGCGTCGCGCGGCCTCCAGCAGATTCTCCAGGGAATTCGCGTAACTGAAGCGGATGTAGCCTTCGCCAAAATGGCCGAAGGCTCCTCCGTTCAGGCACGCGACTCCGGCTTCCTGTAGCAGCCGGTCGGCGAGAAGCTTCGAATCGATCCCGGTGCTCTTTCACGTTGGCATAGGCGTAGAACGCACCGCCGGGAATTTCGCAATGGAAGCCGGGGATTTGGTTCAGCGCGGCGCAAAACGCATCACGGCGGCAGCGGAACTCCGCCACCATCCGATCCACAGCATCTTGCGGACCCGTGAGCGCCGCGATCGCCGCGCGCTGGGTGAAGCTGGCGGTGCAGGAATTGGAATTCACCATCAGCTTGTTGACTGCATCCACCAGCACCGGAGGCATCACTCCATAGCCGATCCTCCATCCGGTCATCGCGTAGGTTTTCGAAAAACCATCCAGAATGATGGTTTTCTCGAGCATACCAGGCAGGCTCGCGATAGAAGATGGCGGAGCATCGTAATAGATGCGTGAATAGATCTCATCGGATAGCACGATCAGATCGCGTTCCCGGACCAGATCCGCTATCGCCACGATGTCGTCATGGGGAATCACTCCGCCAGTAGGATTCTGCGGGGAATTGAGAATCAACATCCGCGTTCGATCCGTGAGGCTGTCGCGCAGGATATCGAGGTCAAACGAGAAGCCGCGTTCCTCGATCAACGGCACCGGCACGGCCTTGGCGCCCACAAAGTTGATCATCGATTCATAAATGGGAAACCCGGGATTGGGATAAATCACTTCGTCGCCAGGCTGGATCAGGGCCAGGATGGGAAAGAAGATGATCGGCTTGCCGCCGGGCACTACGCACACCCGTTCCGCGCCGACCGGAATCCCGCGAGTTTCGGAGATGTGGCGGGCGATGGCTTCGCGCAGTTCCGGAAATCCCTGTGTCGGACCGTAGTGCGTCCAGCCGTCGTCGAGGGCCTGCTTGGCCGCTTCCACGACGTGCGCGGGAGTCGCAAAATCCGGTTCGCCGATTTCCAGGTGGATGACGCTCCGTCCGGTGGCTTCGAGCGCCCGGGCACGCACCAGGACATCGAACGCCGATTCCACGCCGATGCGCGACATTCGTGTCAGCTAGTTTCATTTGAGTTTCTGAAAGAAGCATACACCGTCCTGCTGTCCGGTCTCGAACACTTCGTCTCCAATTCGCACCGCTTCGCCCGAGATGCGCGCCGTTACGCGCGATCGGTCTGAGAATTCCACGATTGCCACCTGGTAAGGGACGTCCTTCTGGAAGGCTGCCGGCGCAATGTGGACGATTGTTTCGGTATAGACAGTTCCGGTACGCATTGGCTAACGCCTTCCCAGGACAGAGACTACACAGGTTGCTCCGGAACCGCCTAAGTTTTGCGCCAGACCCAAAGAGTGCCGCTTCAACTGACGGTCTCCGGCTTCACAGCGCAACTGCTGCACCACGTCGCAGATTTGCGCCGCGCCGGTCGCGCCCACGGGATGCCCTTTCGATTTGAGTCCACCGCTGGCGTTGAGAGGCAGCTTACCCTCGCGGCGGGTTTCTCCGGCAGCCGAAAAAAAGCCGCCCTGACCGCGTTCGACGAGGCCCAAGTCCTCCATCGCGACAATCTCCGCGATGGTGAAGCAGTCGTGCAACTCGGCGAATTCGACGTCGCGGGCCGTTATTCCAGCGCGCTCATAGGCCTTCCGGGCAGCCGCGCGAACCGCCGGGAAAGTGGTGATGTCGGTTTTCTGGTCGAGCGCGACATAATCGGAGGCCTGAGCGATTCCGAGCACCTCAATGGGCTTCTCCGTAAACTCACCAGCGTACTCCGCGGCGGTTACGATCACGGCCGCGGCTCCATCGCTGATGAGAGAACAATCGTATAAATTGAGCGGGTCGGCGACGGGCTTCCCAGCCATCGCCTGTTCGATAGTGATCACCTTACGCATTTGCGCGTCGGGATTCAATGCTCCGTTCTCATGATTTTTTACGGCGACGGCGGCAAGGTGCTCGCGCAGGGTACCGAACTCGTGCATATGACGACGGGCGATCATGGCGAATAACGATGGGAACGTTGAGCCGGCCCGCCCTTCGCCCGTAGTATCCCCGGCTCCGGCGAGAATCTCGGTCACGCGCGCGGTGGGCTGGGACGTCATTTTCTCAACACCGACGACCATGGCGACGTCGTAGAGTCCCGCCGCCACCGATTGTACGGCATGGAAGAATGCGGAACCGCTGGAGGCGCAGGCTCCTTCAATTCGAGTGGACGGGATGCCGGTCATCCCGAGTGCGGTCGAGACAAACGGCGCCAGATGATTCTGGCCGACGAACGAGGGTCCGGCGAAATTTCCCAGATAAAACGCCTCCACCTGGTGCGGTCGCATGTTGGCGTTCGCCAGGCATTTTTGACCGGCATCTACCGCAAGCGAGCGTAAATCCCGATCGGCGAACGCTCCGAAGGGAGTTTTGCCGATTCCCGCGACGATAACCTTTCTCATAACCTTAGATTACCTGCTTCCAATTTTAGATTACCGGCTTCGGACCTTCGATCACCTGCTGCGAGCCTTTCTCGAAATTTTCAGCGAAGTGCCGATAAGGTTCATATGGACGTGTCATCAATCGCTTTGGGCGGTTTACAACAAGCGCAGGGCCAAGTGGAAAAAGCCGCAAGCCGCATTTCCGCAGCCGGGTCTGGTTCTCCGGCGGATACAGTGGACCTAAGTCAGAATATGGTGGCGCTCTTGTCAGCAAAGAGCGAATTCAGCGCCAACCTCAATGTTTTGAAGGTTGCCGATGAGATGCAGAAGAGCCTGGTAAGCGTGCTCGGTTGACCGTTCTTCCGATCGTGACTTATTTCTACCCTATTTCCAATGAGATAGGTTCTTGACGGGAAGCGTTTCGATGCAGTCATGGGACATTGAAGTCAGGAAGGCGGCGCGCGGTTAAAACCACCCTGCGCCGAATGGCTAACGAAAGCATCTAAAGAATAGGGATACAAATGCAGCGATTCGCGAGCTTGCGCGGGAAGAAACCTCAAGCGAACCGTGGGAACTGCGGACCAGATCTGCGGGAATCGCTGGCAGGGCCGGATCAATTGGGTTTTTCGAGCACTCGCTCAAGGAATTCCAACGGGATAACGGCTTTTTTGTTTGCATGGGTTTACGAGGTCTGCTACTATCGAACTGGCAGAGATCGGAACCCTCCTTTTGAAGTACAATCCAAACAACGGAGTAAACTAAACCACTGAATGAGCTTTACTGTTTTTCTTGGCAACCTACCAATGTGGGTCACCGCCGACGATATTAAGCAATGGCTGGCGGCTGACGACCTGGTCGCGGATTCTGTTAAGGTCATCCGAAACCATGAGACGCAGGAATCCAAAGGATTCGCGTTCGTAGAAGCGCCCACGCAGGACGAAATGCAGGCCATTATTCGCCGTTTCGATCGTGCGCCGCTGGAAGACAAACTGCTTCGGGCCAATCCCGCGCAGCCTTCCAAGGGCAAGAGTTCAACACCAACAACGCAACAACAAGCGGCACCTGGCCGGGAGCAGCGTAGCAACGGGCGCCCAGGAGGTAACGGAAGCGGTAACGGTAGCAGCGGCGGCAGCGGCAGCAGTAAGCCAAAGCGGCGCGAGCGGGAGCATGAACCCAAAAGCGCTTTTGCAACTGAGCTGGCAAACTCGCTGGCCAAGTAAACGGTCCCCACACCTGTGCGGAGCAGGCACACCTGCTCTCCTTCCATCTATTCTGCTTTCTGTCGTTTGGCGCATGGCATCCGCTGTGCTTTTCACGATTTACATGACACTTTTCGGGGTACGAGCCTCCTCATTTCTGGCGGCTCTGTTATCCTGTTGCGCCGTGATGCAAGTCGCGGACGGACAGGGATTCCTTGCGCGGGAAGTCGCAGCGGAAGCCAACGCCAATACCCAATACATCATCGAAGCGGTTCAGTTAAGCGGTGAGACCGGGCTGAAGTTGAGCAAGTCGCTGCAGAATACTTTCCAGCAATTGGTCGGCTCCCATTTTGATCCGGAGCAACTGGAAGAGCTCGCCCGGCAAATCCGTAAGGAACTACACCTCAAATCCGTCACTCCGCACCTGATCCGGGGGAGCCAGCCTGACACCGTTCGCGTAGATTTTGAAGCCCACCGCCGGTCTATTGTTTTTGACGTCACGCTTCCCAAGTTCCTTTACCACTCGAGGCAAGGCTGGAGTGCGGAAGGGACGGCCAGCACGACGATTGCGCACGACAATCATCTGAGCTTCGGACTGGTGAGTGACGGCGATGCTCTCACCGAGCGGTTCGCCGGGACGTCCGCGGCCTATGAGAATACCCATGTGGGCACTGACCGGGTTCATTTGAGCTTCGAGTTCGATGATTTGCACGAAGAGTGGAATCAAACTACCCTGGCCGCTATCGAAAAAGATCCGAAAGCTCCCCAAACCTATCGCGCTCGCCGCAACTTCCAACCTACCGTTACCGTGACGCTGGCTCGTCCATTCACATTCCAGGCAGGAGCCAGTTTCCAGCAACTGGAAATGCAACCTGTCAGCCTGCTCAATTCCTCGACCGGCAACACCGACTCTGCCAATGCGTTGTTTGCCGCGCTGCGCTTCCATCGCCAGTTCGAAGAGACGGACCAGACGCAGGATATCGCCGTGGACTACGATATCCGCACCGCCAGCCACGCGCTGCGCAGTGACTATACTTACACTCGTCACCATTGGGACGTAGCGTATACTGTGACGAGGGGGAATCAGACGTTCCTGGACGAGTTTACGGGTGGTTTCATCTCCGGGGACGCGCCCTTCTTCGAACGTTTTGTGGTCGGTACCAGCTCTCTGCTGCGCGGTTGGAACCGCTATGAGATCGACCCTTTAGGCGGAACCCGGTTGGTACATAACTCCGTCACCTATCGTTATCGCCTCCCGTGGTTGACCGGCCAAGTGTTTTATGACGCTGGGGCTTTGTGGCACGGTTCGGGAGATTCGAGCCTCCGCCACTCGGTGGGCGTGGGCGTGATTCGGAGCATCTTTACACTCGCCGTCGCTGTCCCAATCCGCGACGGCCATATGGACCCGGTATTTATGGTGGGCATGAACTACTAGATGAATTCCATCACCCGGAGATGGTGGCTCCTGGCAATTGCCGGTGCGCCGATCGCGGTGGGTCTCACGGCTCAGGCGCTATTGGTGCGTCTGGACAAGGAGTTTCTACGGATCAGCGCGCCAAATTTGCATTTCCTGACCGGTAAACCGCTCGAAAGGATCAACGACGGCAATACGGTTGGATATCTGGGGCAATTGAGCATCCTCACCGGAGAGTTCGGCCCTGTGCAGAGCCGGACGATCCACCGTTTCGCAGTCAGCCACGATATCTGGGAGGACCCGAATACCGGCTTCCGGGTGACGCTGGTCACGCCGGGAATCAGCAGCAAGCCGTCCGCAAGGAGGCTCACCACCGTGGCAGCGGAAGCCTGGTGTCTCGATCAGCTGAAAATCGACCTGGCCAACCTTCCGGCCGATCGCCCGATCTGGATCCGTCTCGAGATCCGTTCTGAAAACCAGAAGGAGACCGCCGGAATCGTCGATACACCCGGCATCAGCCTCAGCCGGTTGATCGAGGTCTTCAGCCATCCGATCAAGGATGAAACTGTGCGCGTCACGGAACAGATTGGTCCGCTGAAGCTCGATGACTTACGGAAGCCGCACTCATGAACCGTCTCCGCGATAAACTCGTGCTTTTATTCCTCGGCGCGACAATTGTGCCGGTTCTGGTAACCGTGGCGCTGACGACGGCGCTGTTCAATCTTAGTCTGACGCCGGCACGGGATCTGGACGGAATTTCGAGGGCAATCGAACGGACCGGCAAAGAGTATTATCAGCAGGCGCGGCATAGCCTGCGTAGCGACGCGCTGGCGGGAAATTTACAGCCGAAACGCTTTGAGCTGGCGGACCGCGCAAAATGGCCCGAAACGGCAAACGAGTTCTGGGACAGCGGAGAAGGCGAACAGATCAATCTTGCGGACTCTGGAAATCTTCTTGAGTTCTACCGCCGCGAACCTGCTGGCGTTCTGGTTTACGCCAGGGCGCTTCCGGTCGGCATGGAAACTCTGTCGGAACAGTACCGGAGAGCACGGGCGCTGGTCGAGAATAGCGAGACTCATAATCTGCGCGGCTTCACCTGGGTGTACATTCTGCTCACCGCGCTGATCTGGATGGCGTCGGCGGCGATGCTCGTCTATATCGCGAGCCGAATCAGCCGGCCGATGGAGCAATTGACGGCGGGCTTACAGGATTTGGCAGGCGGCAACTTCGACACGAGGATCGAGGTCCGGCGCAACGACGAGGTGGGACGGGCGACCGAAGCGTTCAACTACACGGCACATCAACTTCAGCAAAACCGCGACCGGCTGGTCTACCTGACGCAGCTCGCCAGCTGGCAGGTGCTGGCCCGCAAAATGGCCCACGAAGTCAAGAACTCCCTGACCCCGATCCGCCTCACAGTGGAGGAGATGGTGGCGCGAGGACGGACGGAAGCTTCGGAACCGAACAAAATCTTTCTGGAGCAGGCAGCGCAGATCGTGGTGGATGAGGTCGAATCCCTGGGACGCAGAGTGCGAGCGTTTTCGGAGCTCTCCTCCGAACCACCGGTGCATCCTGCATCGCTCGACATCAACGCGGTACTCGAGGAGCGTATCGGCTTTCTGAAGGCGGCGCACCCGGAGGTCAGCTACATCGTGCACCTGGCCGAGAATACGCCCAGCGCCCTCGCCGACGAGGATCTGGTGAAGAGCATCCTGGTCAACCTTCTGGAAAACGCCGCCGAAGCGGCTGGTACCGGTGGCAGAATTCTGGCTTTTACGAAAGTAGTGGAAGGCCGGATCGCGATCGAGGTACACGATTCCGGTCCGGGATTGAGCGAACAGGCTCGCCGCTCGCTGTTCCAGCCTACGATTTCTTTCAAGAAACGAGGCATGGGCATCGGGCTTTCGATCGCACGCAAAGGCGCGCTGCTTTCCGGCGGCGATATCCATTTGATCGACGGAGAATTGGGAGGGGCTGCTTTCCGCGTCATTCTGCCTGCCGCGTAACACCTTGCTGAGCCGCGAATAAACGCCGATGAAATCATCTGAGTTCGCCGGCAGGTGTTGCGAACAATCAACATGAAACGAATCTATATCGTTGACGACGAGGAGAATATTGGCCGGTCGCTGCGCATGATCCTGGAGCGCGAGGGTTACGCGGTCAATATTTTTAAGAATGCTGGTGACTTTCGCCGTTTTCCCGAAGCGCCGCGCGGGGACGCTTACATCTTCGACGTCAAGCTCCCTGACGAAAGCGGCATCGATCTACTGCGCTGGCTGCAGCAACTCGAGGTCCCGGCGCCGATCATCATGATTTCAGGTCACGCGACCATCGCCGACGCGGTCGAGGCCACACGGAGCGGCGCCTTCGACTTCCTCGAAAAACCGCTCAGCCGGGAACGCGTCCTCATGGTGCTGAAGAATGCCACCACGCAGAGCAATTTGCGCGAAGAGAACAAGCGGCTGAAGGAGATTGTCGGCGCGAGCTCCAAAATGATCGGGAACAGTCCGGTGTTCCTGCGTGCGGTGGAGCAAGCGGTGATGGCCGCAAGGTCCGACGCGCGGGTGCTGATCATCGGCGAATCCGGAACCGGCAAAGAATTGCTCGCAGCGCACATCCATCAGAACAGCCCGTTCGCGTGCGGTCCGTTTATCAAAGTGAATTGCGCGGCAATCCCGACCGAGCTGATCGAGAGCGAACTATTTGGCCACGAGAAAGGTTCATTTACCGGCGCGGCCAGCATGCGGCGCGGCAAATTCGAACTAGCCGACAATGGGACGCTGTTCCTCGACGAGATCGGCGACCTGCATGCCGGATCGCAAGCCAAACTCCTGCGCGTGCTGCAGGAAGGCGAGTTCCATCGGGTGGGTGGAGAGCAGACGATCCGGGTGAGTGTGCGGGTGGTTTCGGCAACCAATCGCGACCTGAGCGCCCTGGTCGCGCAAGGGAAGTTTCGCGAGGACCTCTATTACCGGGTGAGCGTGGTGCCGATACGCGTTCCGTCGCTGCGGGAACGTCCCGGCGACGTCCACCAGCTGGCAAATTACTTTCTGGACGATTTCTGTTCTCGTAATAACTTTCGGGCTAAGACGATAGGCGACGATGTTTATGCGCTGCTGGAGGCTTATTCGTGGCCCGGGAACGCGCGTGAACTGCGAAATGTCATTGAAAGGATGGCGATTCTCACCCCGGAAGATGTTATTCCTGTTGCTTCCATTCCGATCGAGCTGAGGATGGAGCGGGAGAGCGGTCCGCGGTCGACAGTGCAGCAGGCGCGGGAATCGGCCGAGCGCGACCATCTGCTGCGAGCACTCGAAGAGTCCAATTGGAACGTTTCCGGCGCTGCACGAGTGTTGGGCATGGAACGCACAAATTTGCATAAACGAATCCGCGCATTGGGTTTGACACGGAGCCTCAAACAATGAGACACCTTGTCGCAATTTTCTTTGCAGTTGCGCTGCTGGCCCAACATGCGCCTGCTCCTCCGGCTGGCGAATCAGCGGCCGCGCCGCTTGGGCCACCGCCGAAATTCTTTATCCAGGCCTCCGATCCGCAGTTCGGGATGTATACCAAGGATGCTGACTTCGCGCAGGAGACGGCCAATTTCGAATTCTTCATCGCCAGCGTCAATCGGCTGAAGCCTGAGTTTGTAGTCATTACCGGCGATTTGACGAACAAGCCAGGCGACGCCGATCAGATCGCCGAATTCCATCGCATCGCCAAGAAGCTCGATTCTTCCATCAAGCTGTATAACGTAGCGGGCAACCATGACGTCCAGAATGAACCGACGCCTGAGTCGCTGGCCCGATATCGCAAGAACTGGGGTCCAGATTACTACACGTTCGATTCGGGCGACATACGGGGTATTGTGCTGGACTCCAGTTTGATCCAGGCGCCCATCAACGTGCAGAGTGAGGCCGACAAGCAGGAGAAATGGCTTCGCGCAGAGCTAGCCAAGGCCAAGGCTGACGGCAGACGCGTCATCGTCTTCCAACATATCCCGTTCTTCCTGGTAACCGCGGACGAGCCGGACCAGTATTTCAATATTCCGAAACAACATCGAGCCCGTTATCTCGCACTCTTCCACGAATACGGCGTCCAGTATATTTTTGCCGGCCACTACCATCGCAACGCCGAGGGGCACGATGGCAACTTGGATATGGTAGTCACATGCGCTGTGGGCATGCCGATCGCTCCCGATTCCTCAGGCTTCCGGATCGTGAGGCTGGACTCGATGCGCCATCCATATATCGGCCTGGGCAATATTCCCAACCAGGTGACGGCCGCACTGAAGTGAAGGCCGTATCGCGAGACCGGTGGCAGGCGTCCCAGCGCCTGGAGCTGGATTTCTGGAAAACCTGGGAGCAAGCCGCGCCTTACCAGAATCTGGATATTCCGAAATATTGGAGCGAGGAACTGGCTCGTTTTGCTTGCACGCGAGAGTTGTTTGACGGGCAGCGCGTGTTGGACATCGGCTGTGGACCGTACGGGCTGGTTCACTTTCTGGAAAATGCAGCCGGACGTATCCGGATCGATCCGCTCTTGCCGCAATACGAGAACAAGTTGGACTTGTCCGGGCTGTCGCTGTCTTTGAGCGGTTTAGGCGAGCATCTCCCGCTGGCTTCGGCGTCGGTCGATATCGCGATCTGCTTCAATGCCCTGGACCATATGCGCGATCCCGCGGCGGCGCTGAAGGAAGTGCGGCGCGTCCTGCGCCCTGGCGGGACTCTCCTGTTGATGATCCATACTTTTCCAGCGTGGACTCGCCCGTTCTTCTGGGTCGACCGGTTGCATCCTCATCACTGGACTGCATCGAGCTTTGCCGCTGAGGTTGGCCGGGTATTTCAGGTTCGACATATAGAGACGTCCCATAGGAAGTTCGTTGTGCCCGTGGCGAAGTGGATACTTCCTTCGAGTTGGAAATATTTAGCCGGGAATCTGGTGGTGGCCAGCACTTACGTGCGGGCGAGTTAGTCCGCTGGAACGAGCAAGCTTCCGGGCAAAAGATCAATGTAGATACTCATTCTCCGACGGAGTCATCTGGTTACGATTATGCGATTCTCCCAAACCCGACGAGCCTTCTTACGCACTGCCGCGTTATCGCCGGCGGTCACTGCCCGTGCGGCCAAGCCGCGGCCTAACATATTGTTCGCAATTGCCGACGATTGGTCCTGGCCATTCGCTTCTATCGCCGGTGACAAGACCCTCAAGACACCTTCCTTCGACCGCATCTGCACGGAGGGTGTTCTGTTCCGTAATGCCTATACGGCTGCACCTACCTGTACAGCCTCGCGCGGATCCATATTGACGGGCCAGTGGTTCGCGCGCCTCGAACAGGGGGGCGATCTCTGGAGCACGCTCCCCGCGAAGTTCGACGTTTATCCAGATCTGCTCGAGCAGGCCGGCTACCGGGTAGGATTCACGGGCAAAGGATGGGGTCCGGGCGATTTTCGTCCGGGCGGCAGAACGCGCAATCCCGCGGGGCCGGAATATAACAAACGCACGAGTCCGCCGCCGACCACGGGAATCCACAACATCGACTACGCGCGCAACTTCGCAGACTTCCTGGCCGCGCGCTCTACCGGACAGCCTTTCTGTTTCTGGTACGGCGGGCACGAACCGCATCGTCCGTACGAAGCGGGAACAGGTCTGAAGGCTGGGAAGCGATTGACCGACGTACGCCTGCCGGGCGGGCTGGCGGACTCGCCCGAAGTGCGCGGCGACCTTCTCGACTATGCGCTCGAAATCGAATGGTTCGACACCCATTTGGGACGCATGCTGCAGATGCTGGAACAGGCGGGCGAACTGGAGAATACGATCATCGCGGTGACAGGTGATAATGGATTGCCGTTTCCGCGGGCGAAGGCGAATCTCTATGACAATGGAACTCATGTGCCGCTGGCTGTGCGATGGGGAAACAAGGTTCCAGGCGGACGCGTGGTGGAGGACTTCATCAGCTTGCCGGACCTGGCCCCCACATTCCTCGAGGCGGCGGGCCTGCAGGCCACTTCCGGAATGACGGCGCGCAGTTTTCTCAACATCCTGATCTCATCGAAATCCGGTTGGACCGATTCGGGACGAGACCGCGTGTTTACGGGCCGCGAACGCCATACCCTTGCCCAGCCCGATAGCACGGCTGGTTATCCGATGCGCGCCATCCGCACGCGCGATTACTTATACATCCGTAATTACCGGCCGGACCGTTTTCCCGCAGGCTTCGATTCGGGCCGCGCCGACACCTATCGTGATATCGATCCCGGCCCCGCCAAACGATTCATGATGGACCACCGGCACGATCCCGCGGTGGCGAATCTGTTCGAACTCGGCTTCGGCAAACGGCCCGGCGAGGAGCTATACGATTTGCACAGTGACGCCGCCGAGTTGCGAAATGTTGCTTCGGACGCTTCCCGTGCGGAGGTGAAGGCGCGGCTGGCAGCGCAACTCGACGCGCAATTGAAGAACTGGCGGGATCCACGCGCGTTGGGGGGCGGAGAGGAGTTCGACAACTACCCCTATTTGGGATCGCGCGACGCGACAGACTTTTTTGACAAGCCTGCGGCAAAGGCCAAGTAAGACGCTGGAGCGAGGGTTCGGACGTGATTTGAGCGATTTGACCGTGCGTCGCCCTAGGGCAATTGCGTCGTATGACCCAACACTCGACTCGAGGGATGCGCTAGCCTCTTGTTTTGTTACTCCTGGCATTTGGCCGGTGGAATGCAAATTCCAGAGCGATGAGAGCACTACCTAAATTCGTCTCCCAGGGATTGACGGTCGTCCTCTCACTCCTCCTGTTTGCCTCCTCTAACGTCGCCTGTTGGGCGCAGCTCCTCGATGCCAAGTCTGCAGAGAAGTGCTGCGCTCACGGTGCGTGTAAGAGGATGCCGGCGCGTTCCTCCTGCCAGGCAAATCCTATTGGCGTGCAGCGATTCGTTGCGCCGACAATTTCGTCGACTGTGGTGACTCTCGATGCCGGATCGCATGTGGGCGTTGAGGTGGAGGCATGCGGCGGGCGATTAACGTCGACGAGGTGTCGACCGATTGACGATACCCCTCCCGAACTTTTCTTATTTCACTCTTCCTTCTTGATATAGTTCCAGGAGCTTGATTTAGTTCCAGGACTGCAAAGACACAGACCGACGTCCCCGTTGCGTCTGCGTTCGAGAAATCAACAATGGAAGGAGCAAATCATTGCAGTTGCAATTCTTGCTGGCCGCCGCGTTGTGTATATCGCGCGCTGGGGCCCAGGAGCTCAAACTGGAAGATCTTGTGGCGCAGGCTCTCGATCAGAATCAGGAGATCCTGACTGCGCAGAAGAAGTACGAGGCCGCGCGGCAGCGTCCATCGCAAGCATCGAGCCTGCCGGAGCCCATATTTTCGCCGGGTTGGAACAGCAACGGTAATCCGTTACCGGGCGCCGGGCTCGGTCATAACCCGACGTCAAGTGTTGGTTTCTCTATCACGCAGGAGATTCCTTATCCGGGGAAGCAACAGCTGCGCTCGACTGTAGCCCGCAAGGAAGCCGACGCGGATCTTGCGGAGTTCGACGAAGTCCGGCTGAGCGTCGTGGCGCGGGTCAAGCAGGCATTTTTCCGCTTGCAGCATTACTATGCCGGCCGCGAGGTGCTGGAGCGGAATCGGGCGTTGTTGAAGTCGCTTTTGTCTATCACGGAAGTTCGTTATTCCGCCGGCAAAGCAGCCCAACAGGACGTCTTCAAAGCGCAATTGCAGGTCTCGCTTGTCGATCTGAAGATGGTGCAGCTCGACCGCGAACGACATGTGCGGGAAGCCGAGATCAATAGCCTGCTCAACTTGCCGTCGAACACGCCGCTGCCGGAACCTGGAGAACCGCACGTAGGACCGCTGCAGGAGACCTTGGCCGACCTGCAGAGCATGGCACGCGAACGCTCGCCGTCGCGTGTGCGGGATCAAAAGCTGGCCGAACGTGCTGAAAGCGCGCTTCGTCTGGCGCGCAAGGACTACTATCCGGACTACGCCGTCACCGGCGGCTATTACAACATGGGCTGGGCTGCCGCCGTTCTATTCCTTTCATGCGGATATCAAGATTCCGCTCTATTTTCGAAGTAAACAGCGGGCCGAAGTGACAGAGCAAGCCATCGCGGTGTCGGAGGCCCGGCATGCCTATGATGCAACGGGACTGGCTCTCGACTTGCGACTGGCCGACGATTACTCGCAAGCAGACGCGGCATATCAGATCACCGAACTCTATACCAAGACAATCATTGCCGCAGGCGCGCCTGACGGTGGAATCCTCGCTCGCGGCCTATGAAACAGGAGGAGTCGATTTCCTCTCGATATTAAACAATCAAACCGCGGCGCTCGACTATGAAATGGACTATCACGAGCAAATGTTGAATTATCACCTGGCAATTACCCGCATGGAGGAAGTAACGGGCATGGATCTCATGGCAGGAGGTCACTAATGGGCTTTGTTAAGTCTTCAGATTCGTATTGCCGCTTTGGCAGTGTTGGTTGGCGCGGGATTCGTCGCCGGCCGCTGGAAGGGCGAGCCAAGAAAAGCAGAGCGAAAAATCCTCTACTGGCAGGATCCCATGCACCCGGCCTACAAGTCGGATAAACCCGGCATCGCGCCCGATTGCGGCATGGACCTGGTACCGGTGTACGACGAGCCGGCAGCGTCATCTCCGGCTGCTGGAACCATACAAATTTCGCCGGAGAAGCAACAGATGATCGGAGTGAAGTTCGGGACAGCCGAATACACCTCAGTCAGCGAGACTCTCAGAGCGGTGGGTAAGATAGCCATCGACGAAACCCGCGTGGCACGCGTCCATCCCAAGATCGAGGGCTGGATCGAGCATGTCCATGTGGACTTTATGGGCGCGCCAGTGAAGAAGGGCGACCCGTTGGTAACGGTGTATAGTCCTGAGATGCTGGCGAGCCAGAAGGAGTACTTACTGGCTTTAAAAGCACGCGAAGTCATGCAGGATGGTGACGGGATCGTGGAAGCCTCGCGCAAGCGCCTGGAGTTGTGGGACTTGAGCGCCTCGCAAATAGAAGAACTGGAGCGGACCCGGAAGCCGATTCAGTCGATCACCATCTACTCTCCCGCGGCCGGCTTCATCACCGCGCGAAATTCCTTCGCCAATCAACGCGTCACGCCTGAAACGGAACTCTATGCGATTACCGACCTGAGCCGCGTGTGGGTGATGGCAGATCTGTTCGAAGCTGATGTCTCCAAGATTCACCTGGGTCAGCCAGCCATGGTGAAAATGCCCTACGGCACCGGTGCGGAGTTCCTTGCCCGGGTAGACAACATACAGCCGCAAGTAGATCCGCAGACCCGTACGGTGAAAGCGCGCCTCGAAGTTCCGAATGAGGAGATGAAGCTGCGTCCCGATATGTTTGTCGATGTCGAGTTTACGTTCGGCGGGTCACGCCAGCTAACGGTTCCAATGGACGCCGTGCTGAATTCCGGTGCGCGGCAAACCGTCTTCATCGATCGTGGCAACGGCAATCTGGAGCCGAGAAACGTCGAGACGGGAGATCAGTTGGATGATCGAATCGTGATCACTCGCGGCCTGAGGGAAGGCGAGCGCATCGTAACCTCCGCGAACTTTCTGATCGATTCGGAGAGCCGGTTGAAGGCCAAATGATCAACCACATGATCGAATTCAGCGGGCGCAACAAGTTCGTGGTGTTCCTGTTGGTGGGATTCGCGGTTGCGTGGGGCATCTGGTCGATGATGAGGATGCCGCTTGATGCCATTCCCGACCTGAGCGACACGCAAGTGATCGTCTATTCCCGCTGGGACCGCAGCCCGGACATCATGGAAGACCAGGTTACGTATCCGATCGTGACGTCCATGTTGGGGGCGCCCAAAGTAAAAGCAGTGCGCGGTTTTTCCGATTTCGGCTACTCGTTCGTCTACATTATTTTCGAAGAAGGCACGGATATCTATTGGGCGCGCTCGCGGACGCTGGAGTATCTGTCGGCCGTGCTCCCGCGCCTGCCGCAAGGCGTGAAGTCGGAGATCGGACCGGATGCCACCGGCGTCGGCTGGGTCTTTCAATATGCGCTTATCGACACCACGGGTAAACACAACCTCGCAGAATTGCGGTCTGTCCAGGACTGGTTCCTGCGCTATCAATTGCGAGCGGTGCCGGGCGTGGCGGAGGTCGCGCCACTGGGCGGGTTCGTGCGCCAGTATCAGGTGAATGTCGATCCCATCAAACTGCAGGCCTACAACATCCCGATCACGAAAGTAGTGGAAGCGGTGCGCGGAGGCAACAACGATGTCGGCGGCCGGCTGGTGGAGATGTCCGGCGCGGAATACATGGTGCGCGGCCGCGGCTATGCGAAGTCGACGGAGGACATCGGCAGCATCGTGTTGTTCGGCCAGCCCGGGCGGCGTTCCGGTTCGGGTGAAAGATGTGGGCCGGGTCGAACTGGGGCCCGACATCCGCCGCGGCATCGCCGACTGGAACGGACAGGGCGACGCGGTGACGGGAATCGTGGTCACGCGCCAGGGCGAAAATGCGCTGGACGTCATCGAGCGCGTGAAAGCCAAGCTGCACGAACTGGAACCCGGGCTCCCGCCCGGCGTGAAAATTGTCAGCGCCTACGACCGTTCGGAACTGATCCTGCGCTCCATCGACAATCTGAAGCACACGCTGATCGAGGAGATGATCATTGTCTCCATCGTGATCATGATCTTTCTCTGGCACTTTCCCAGCGCCATCATTCCGGTCTTCACCATTCCGATCGCGATTGTGATTGCATTCATCCCGATGCAGATGATGGGACTCTCGTCGAACATCATGTCGCTCGGCGGCATCGCGATCGCCATCGGCGCGATGGTGGACGCGGCGATCGTGGTCGTCGAGCAGACCCACAAGAAGCTCGAGGAGTGGGAGCGCACCGGCCGCAAGGAGGACTATCATCGCGTCGTGATCGAAGCCGTGAAGGAAGTCGGCGGGCCGAGCTTCTTTGCGCTGCTGGTGATCGCAGTCTCGTTCCTCCCGGTGCTGACGCTGGAAGCGCAGGAAGGCCGCCTGTTCAAGCCGCTGGCCTACACCAAGAACTTCTCGATGATCGTGGCGGCGGTGCTGGCCATCACGCTCGACCCCGCCATGCGGCTGCTGTTCACGCACATGAGTAACTTCGAGTTCCGGCCGCGCTGGCTCGCGCGCGTGGTGAACGCGGTGCTGGTCGGGAAGATTCATTCGGAAGAAAACCACCCCATCAGCCGGATCCTGATCCGCATCTATGAGCCCGTCTGCGCCTGGTCGCTCCGCTGGAAATGGGTGGTGATCGCGGGGGCGGCGTGCTGGTCTTCGCTACCCTCCCGATCTACCAGAAGACTGGGCTCGGAGTTCATGCCGCCGCTCGATGAAGGCGCGCTGCTCTACATGCCGTCGACGCTGCCCGGCATCTCGGTGTACCGAGGCGCAACGGCTGATGCAACTGCAGGATCGCATCCTGATGCGGTTTCCGGAAGTCCGGACGGTCTTGGGTAAAGCGGGACGCGCCGAAACTCCCACCGATCCCGCGCCGCTCTCGATGATGGAAACCATCATCACGCTCAAGCCCGTGGAAGAATGGCGGAAGCGCGAAACCTGGTGGACCAAGCGGTTGCCCAGAAACGCGCCGCAATGGGTACGGACCGGACTGCAGCACCTTACGCCCGACCACATCTCGACCGAACAACTGGTGGACGAGATGAACGAAGCGCTGCAGCATTCCGGGAACCTCCAACGCCTGGACCATGCCGATCAAGAACCGCATCGACATGTTGACCACCGGCATCCGGACGCCGGTCGGCATCAAGATCTACGGCGCAGACACTGCGGTGATCGAGCGCATCGGGATGGAACTGGAGCGGCTGCTGCCGCAAGTGAAGGGCACGCGCAACGTTTTCGCCGAACGCACCGGCGGGGGCTATTTCCTCGACTTCGATTGGAAGCGCGACGAACTCGCGCGCTACGGGCTGGCAGTGGACGATGTGCAATCGGTCCTGATGTCGGCGGTCGGCGGCGAAGCGTCACGACCACCGTCGAAGGCCGCGAACGCTACTCGGTGAACGTCCGCTACTTCCGCGATTTTCGCGGCGATGTCAACCGCCTGAATCGCGTGCTGGTACCGGTGATGAACGGCGCAACCCAAGTTCCGGTGTCGCAACTGGCGAGCTCTGAAAGTTCGCTCCGGACCGGCTATGCTGCGCGATGAGAATGGATTGCTGAGCGGCTACGTCTATGTCGATGTCGCGGGCCGCGACGTCGGAACCTATGTCGCGGAAGCCAAGCGTAAGATTCGCGACACGCTCCGGCTGCCAGCCGGTTATTCCATCGCCTGGAGCGGACAGTATGAAGCCATGGAGCGCGTCAAGCAACGGTTGAAGTTCATCCTGCCGCTGACCCTGTTGCTCATTACGCTGCTGCTTTACATCAACACCAAATCGATCTTCAAGACAGCGATTATCCTGATGGCCGTGCCCTTCTCGGCCGTCGGCGCAATCTGGTTCCTCTACTTGCTGGGCTACAACGTGAGCATCGGGGTCTGGGTGGGACTGATCGCCCTGATGGGGGTGGATGCGGAGACCGGCGTCTTCATGCTGCTGTATCTGGATCTGGCCTACGAGCAAGCGCGCCGCGACGGACGCCTGCGAAATCTGGCAGATCTGCAGGCCGCCATCGTGCAGGGCGCAGTCAAGCGCATCCGTCCAAAATTCATGACGGTGGCGTGCATGTTCATGGGCCTGGTGCCGATCATGTGGTCGGCCGGTACCGGGGCGGATGTCATGAAGCGCATCGCCGCCCCGATGATCGGCGGCATTGTCACGTCCTTCGTTTTAGAACTGGTAGCTTATCCCGCGATTTATGAGGTATGGAAATGGCATTTCGAACTGAAACCGGAATTAGCGCGATCCTGATGATGGCTGCGGGAATGGCGTCCGCGCAATCATTCCCCGTGATGCATCGTCATCTGCACCACGACGGCGTGGGAACTCTCACCGTAACTGCGGACGGCATCTCCTATTTGGAGAGCGGCAAGCACGCTAAGCATTCCCGCAGCTGGAAATATGCCGAAATTCAACAACTCGAACTGAGTCAAGATACGCTGGACCTTCTCACTTATGAAGATCAGAAGTGGGAATTCGGCCGCGACCGGAACTATTTATTCACCCACTTACCGGCGGAATTCGTGAAATCCGTGTATCCCGTATGGCGGGAGCGATTAGACCAACGCTTCATCGCAGCGCTGGCTCCAGACAAGAGCGCCGCGCTCGCGGAGTTTCCCGCCAAATTGAGTGGGCTGTTCAAAGGAGTGGAAGGGACGCTTGTGTTTGGAGAAGACTGCATCGTTTTCCGGACGCGCCAGCCTGGCGAATCGCGGACCTGGAGATTGGCCGATATCGATAATATTGCGAGCGCCGGCCCATTCGACCTCAGTATTGTGACATTGGAGCGTCGCTCAGGCTGGAACGCGAGCGGACACGATTTTCGCTTTCAGCTACAGCGCTCGATGGAAGAAGCGCGGTTCAACGAACTATGGCGTAAAGTGGTGGGCAATCGGCAGACGATGCCGGAAGCGTTGCAGCCACAGTAAATTTAGAAATGATCAAGAATGGAAGTGGTTAAACCTGTGTGACGCTTGACATTTCGTCTCGTATAGCGAGACAATTCTTGAAGAACTGCCGGAGACAATCGCAGTCCGGGGATTGTGGCGAAATCCTACACATTCTCCAGAGCAGGGCCTCAAATAAAAACTTTGCGCAGGATAGTCTTCCAGGCGTCACCTTGGCCGGAACGGGGTTCTACTTAGTTGTTTTTGCTTAGAACCTTTTAGCTATGGACAACTAAGTAAAAATTGAGCACCATGGATAACAAGGCCGACCCATTACGAATCAGGGTTCGAAGTATTCGAAGCCGGCCAGGCGCTAAATAGCTGTTAATTTTCCTCCAAAGGGGCACATGAAATTGTCGCTTTACCAAGTTCTGATCTGCGCGGCGCGCAGCGTATCTCTAGCCGGCCGGCCGGTTCTTCTGGCCTTATTCTTATTTAGCCTCCCCGCGTTTGCCATCGTCATCCCCGCGTGTTACACGACCTCTACTTCGAATATTGCAACCGGACAGGACTGCAACGTGAACGATTACGTGGCGGGCGGCACTGTTTTTAATACTCTGAGCAGTGAGGTGAATCTGAGCGGCGTGGTGTATATCGTCGCTGGTGGAGAACGCTGCTCGGGTGAACTGATCAGTCCGACGCAGGTACTCACCGCGGCACACTGCTTTGAAGGCAAAGATGGGGTCAGCGCGCAGGTGAGCTTTGGGACCGGTCCGTCAAATTTTACGACGCTATCGGGAACCTCGGTGATTGATCTGGCTTATATGAATAGTTCCGGTGACGGTTCCGATCTCGCCATCGTAGATCTCTCGAGCGCTGCGCCGGCGGGCTCGACTGTGTATCAGCTTTTCGACGGCACCTATATTGCGAATTCACCGATCATCGTTGCCGGCTTTGGGGACACGGGGAACGGAGACACCGGCGAGAATGATGTCGACTACATGCTCCGAGTCGGCGAAAACGCATATTCCGCAAACGGAACCCGTCTGGGCATCTCGTCGACCATGCTGGTGGGCGCTTTCAATAACGGAGTTGCCGCCAACGATCCTCTCTCAGGTTCGCCTACCTATACTGACGAAGTGGACAGCAGCTTTGGAGATTCAGGCGGACCGTCATTTTACGACGTCAACGGCACCTATGAACTCGTCGGCGTCCATGACCTTCTCACTTGCTTTGTGGTGCCAAACACAAGCATCTGCGCTAACCCTCCCTCGGTGAACCCAAACCCCAGCACGGCTATCTGCCCTGATACGGGCCAGGCGACTCCCTGTTCGTATTACGGCGAGATGTTCGTCGATACGAGCGTGGAGGCAAACATCACGTGGATTGACCAGAACATCGCGGCCGCGGCTCCGGAACCTTCGTCCTGGACTTTCTGCGTGGCGGCGCTGGCCATGGTCGGGTTGACGCGACGACGAGCGTGGCACCGGCTTCGGTCGATGCTCTTCTCCGCCTGAATCGCAGGCACAAAGATATTAGTGAATCGTGCGAGTCTTGCGATTCATGTAATCCATCAACAGGTACTGGCCCAGATTATACGGCGTGGTGAAATAAGCTTTACCCTTGCACAATTCCGTCACCTTCTGCACGAAATTCACTAACCCGTAGTCACTGGCGAGCATAAAGGTATTGATCAGAATCCCCTGCTTCTTGCAGCGATTCACTTCTTCGAAAGTCTTGGCCGATGACCAGCGGATCGAGACCGAAGGCATTGCGGTACATCCGCCCATCTTCGAGCGTCAGCGCGGACGGTTTGCCATCGGTGATCATGATGATCTGCTTCATGTCCTTGCGTTCCTGGGCGAGCAGCCGCTGCGCCAGGATCAAACCGTCCCGCGTGTTGGTGTAGTACGGACCCACCTGGACGCGAGCCAGCTGGCTGATATCCAGTTCCTCGGCACGTTCGTGGAAGAGTACGCAACGCAGAGCTGTCGCCGGGATACTGCGTCTTGATCAGATGCGCCAGCGCCAGCGCGACTTTCTTCGCCGGCGTAAAGCGGTCCTCGCCATAGAGAATCATGCTGTGGCTGCAATCGAGCATCAGAACCGTCGCGCAGGAGCTCTGGTATTCGCACTGGTGGACATGCAGATCCCGATACTCCAGGTTGATCGGCACACCCAGGCCTTCCCGGCGCACGGCGGAAAACAGCGTTTCGCTGATATCGAGATTCATGGTGTCGCCGAACTCGTATTGTTTGCTCGAGCCCGAGGACTCGATACCGGTCGCGAGGTCGCGGGTATCGTGACGTCCGAAGCTTGACTTGCCGAGCGATCCCAACAAGTCTTTCAGGGTCTTATAGCCGAGGAAGTCGAGCGATTTATCGGTGACTTCGAACTTGATACGGGTTTCCGGACCTTTGCCGCCCTGGCCGGTGCGCGGCTCGCCCTGCGTGTCGCTTGGATCCAAGGTCAGGTGCCCTTCGTCGACCAGCTTTTGCACCAGGTTCTGCACCAGCTGATCCATTTGCTCCTGCGACATGGCCTGCAGTTGCTCCAGCATCTTTTCGAGCTGTTCCTGGGGGAAAAGCTCACCGGATTCCAAGGCTCGCTGGATCGCCTGTTTCAGATCTTCCAGGTCATTCGAGTTCCACTCAGAAAACTGGGCTTGGAAGCCGGACTGCAGCAGGAAATCGGACAAAGCTTTCATCAGGTCTTGAGCGTCGATTCCAAAATCATCGCCCGAATATTTGGAGTACTTAATGAACTTCATAGCGACGCTCCTCCTGTTGATCACTGACGACTGAAAAACTGAAAACTAATTAAACTGCCGCCGGGGCGGGCGACCGGGTCCACTCCCCGGCTCTTCCTTTCCCTCACGCGGCGATTTCCGTTCTTCCGCGACGAAACCGCGTTCCTCGGACCGGCTGATCCGCCGATGCGCGTAAAGCCCTTCGAGGATAAACTCCGCCGCCGAAGCGCGCAATTCATCAGGCTCGTTGACTCCCAGACCAAGGGCACGGGTCTTCTCCATCAGTCCCTGTATCCCGGCAAGTTGACGCACCATCTGCTCTGCCGGCACACTCTCGTCGAGTTTCAGAGTCCCGCCCAGATCGAACCATTGGATGATGTTCGAAGTGTTGACGCCCTCGTAGTATTTGTTATAGATCTTGCCGACCGCCAGGCGAATGAGCTCCCTGGCGACGGCGTCACCGCCCTTTAATTCGCCTTCGTATTCCAGCTCGATCTTCCCGGTCATGGAGGGTAAAGCGGCGTAGACATCGAGCACGCGCGGCACCGCGACAGTTTCACGATTGCGCAAGGCCCTACGCTCAGCGTTCGAAACCACATTTTCCAGCACGGAAATCGGCAAGCGTTGAGAAACGCCCGACCTCTTATCCACGCGTTTATCTTCGCGCGCGCTGAACGCCAGTTGTTCGACGATCTCCCGCATAAAAGCAGGCACGCGCAACTCGATGGGCGAGGTTCCATTCGGCAACGCACGATCGGTCCAGGACTCCTGGCGGGTGATCTCCAACCCCTGGTCGAGCGCAGCCGGGTAGTGGGTGCGAATCTCGCTGCCGATGCGATCCTTGAGCGGAGTGATGATTTTGCCGCGGGCGGTATAGTCCTCGGGGTTGGCGGTAAACACCAGCATGAGATCCAGGGGCAGCCTCAATGGGAAGCCTTTAATCTGGACGTCGCCTTCCTGCATGATGTTGAACAGGCCCACCTGGATCTTACCCGCGAGGTCAGGCAGTTCGTTGATCGCAAAAATTCCGCGGTTGGCGCGCGGCACTAAGCCGTAGTGGATGGTGAGTTCGTCCCCGATGTCCTGGCCGCTGCGCGCAGCCTTAATCGGATCGATGTCTCCGATCATATCGGCAATCGTGACGTCTGGCGTAGCCAATTTTTCGACATAGCGCTCGTGCGGAGTCAGCCAGGAGACCGGCGTATCGTCACCCTGGTGTAACAACAATTCGCGCGCGTATTTGGAGATGGGCTGGTACGGATTATCGTGAATTTCAGAACCTGCCACATACGGAACGAACGGATCGAGCAAAGTAGTCAGCATACGGACCAGCCGCGTTTTCGCCTGGCCGCGTAATCCCAAAAGGATAAAGTTATGGCGTGAAAGAATGGCATTCACAACTTGAGGCACGACGGAATCTTCATAGCCGACGATGCCCGGAAACAGCGGCTCATCGCGCTGCAGCTTACAGATCAGGTTGGCGCGCAGTTCGTCCTTAACGGATCTGAACCCCAGCCGTTCTTCAGAAAACGCGCTCTTCCGCAGCTCACCGAGCGTGCGTGGCAACTCCGAATTGGTCATTCGCATGGATTGGCATCCCTGGCTGCTAACGTAGCACAGACTAGTGTCTCGCGTGATAGGTGGGACGCGGCAAAATTCGGCGCGGGTGCAAGTTCTTGTAAGCGCGGACTTTGACCTTTCGCGACAGGCAATTGGTGCTCCGAATTCGAAATTCGTCCGTAAAAATCGTCACAAACAAAAAGAGAGACGGTGGTTTTAGGTACAGTCCCTCACTTTGGCAATAAACCGCAACGCTTATAATTGGGATAGATGAGCATGCTTTCTCCCAGACTGCAGCTAAAGGTAGCGCAGAAGCAAATTTTGACTCCGGGCCTGGTTCAGATGGTCACGGTCCTTCAACTCAACAGGCTTGAGTTGAAGGAAATGATCAACCAGGAAATCGTGAATAACCCCGTTCTGGAAGAGTCGAGCGAGGCCGGTGAGGAAATCACCCCCGAAGAGCTCCAGCCCCTACTCGAAGCCGAAGCGGTTCACGATCCTTCTGATCGCTCTATCCTTGAAGCTTCCGGCGTTCTCGACAGCGAGATTGAACGCCTTTCGCCCGAGATCGACCTTAACGGCAACGGCATCGCCGCAAATGCCGAGGCGATGGGAACCACCGAAACAGCGGCGGAGATTGCCGCCCCTCTGGTAGATTCCGAACCCGGCATCGAAACTCCCTCAGCCGATCCGTTCGATGAAATCGATTTCGGGTCGTTCTTCGACGATTACCTCGATCCCGGATATAAGAGTCCGGCGTCGGAATCGGTGGATAAGCCGTCCTTCGAGACTTTCCTCTCGCAGCCGTTCACTTTGCCCGATCACCTGCGCTCGCAACTGAGCGTGATGGTGCTCGATGAAGGGATTCGGGACGCGGCGGAATCCGTCATAGGAAACCTGGATGAGGACGGATACATCACAGCTACATTGGAGGAAATCGCCAGCGCGGGCGAACATACCATGGAGCAGGTTGAATCCGCGCTCAAAGCAGTGCAGTCCCTCGATCCGGCGGGTGTGGGCGCGCGCGACCTCCGCGAGTGCCTGTTGCTGCAGTTGAAGAGCCGGGGCGCCGAGGGCGGAGTCGCGTGGCAGATTGTTTCGAGCCATCTCCGGCTGCTCGAAACCAGGCAGTTTCGCGAACTCGCCCGGATCATGCACCGGCCTCAGGAACACATCGATATCGCGGTCGGCGTCATTCGCAAGCTAAATCCCAGGCCGGGTATCCGTTTCTCAGGCTCCGGCGCGCGATCGGTGGAACCTGACGTTTACTTCATCAAAGATGGCGACGATTTCATTATCCAGATGAACGATGAGGAAATTCCGCAGCTACGGCTCAACAGCCAGTACCGGAAGATGCTCGACCGCGATAACGGCGCGACCAAAGAGGTTCGGGATTATGTGCGCGAGCGGTACACTTCGGCGATTCAGTTGATGAAAAACATTGAGCAGCGCAAGCAGACCATCCAGAAAGTTTGCCTGACCATCAAGCGCCGCCAGATGGAATTCCTGCAACTCGGAATCGACTATCTCAAACCGATGATGATCAAGGATGTGGCAGAAGAAGTTGGCGTGCATCCCTCGACCGTCAGCCGCGCCGTGGCCAGCAAGTATGCCCATACGCCGCACGGAGTTTTCGAACTGCGGTACTTTTTCTCCGAAGCAGTACAGGGGCCTTCCGGCGGCGAGACCCCGCTGCTGCTGCTGAAACGGATGGTGAAGAAAATGATCGAAGACGAAGACACCCGTCACCCGCTCACCGATGAGCAGGTAACCGCGCGTCTGCAATCCCAAGGAATCGACGTGACGCGGCGAACGGTCGCCAAGTATCGCGAAGACATGAAAATCCCTTCAACGCATCAGCGTCGCGTTCGCGAGTAAATCGCGGTTTAATAAAGGCAGCCATGCGTATCACCTATACTGGCCGGCAAGTCGCACTTGCTCCGGCCCAACTACAAAAACTAGAAGCCCGGTGCGCCAAGCTGGGCAAGATGCTGGACGGCAGAAAGAGCGAGTGCGAGGCCCGCATCGTTCTATCAACTGAACGCCACCTGCACAAGGCCGAGGTGACGGTGAAGTATCACGACCATTCCATGGTCGGGATTGCCGAGGATACGGACTTGATTACCGCGATCCACGGCGCCATCGAAAAGCTGGAAAAGCAGGCGATCAAAGTGCGGGCCAAGTGGCGGGACAGCAAACGCGTTCCCCGCAAGGAGATCGTTGCCGCCGAGCCCCAACCCGTGGCCGTCGCTCCTCCGGCGAAAGCCGCTCCTTCGAAGATGAAAGCCGCGGTCAAGCACGGCAAGAACGGGGCCAAGGCAAAGGTCCACCACATTGACGGCGAGGCACCACGGCAAGCGCTGACGCTGGAGGAGGCCATTGCGGAGATGGGCGCCGATCGCGACTATTTGACCTTCAAAGATGCCAAGACCGGCGCGGTGAATGTTCTGGTTCGCCGCCGCGACGGACATTTCGATCTGGTGGAAGCGTAGCGCCGCAGCCTCACACGGGAATGGCGCAACCTGCGAAGAAGTCCGCTAAGAAAGCCGGGCGCAACCCGTCTTCAGGAGACCGCTCGGAACTCATCATCATCACGGGTATGAGTGGCGCCGGGAAGGCGACGGTGCTCAAAGTTCTCGAAGACCTGGGCTACTATGCCGTTGACAATCTTCCGCTCGACCTGATGCCGAAGTTTGCGGAACTCGTCCGCGATTCGACCACGATTCATCGCGCGGCCATCGTCGTCGATATTCGGGAAGGCGAAGGGTTGCTCCGCTTTCCCGAAACTTTCAACCGCATCAAGCGTAGCGTGATGACGCATCTGCTGTATCTCGAAGCCGACGCAGAGACCATCATGCGGCGTTTCAGCGAGACGCGCCGCCCGCATCCGCTGGGCGTGGATCAATCCATCCGCGACAGTATCGCGAGGGAGCGGAAGAAGCTCTCGACCATCCGCGCGCTGGCCGACCTGCGGATCGAGACCTCGAAATTTACAGTTCACGACGTGCGCCACTTCATCCGCGAAAAGTTCCACGGCGAGAGCGAAGCGTCGAACATCATGGTGTACATTACCAGCTTCGGATACCGTCATGGCGTGCCTCCCGACAGCGATCTGGTATTTGACGTTCGTTTTCTGCCAAATCCCAATTACATCCCGAAATTCAAGAAGCTGACCGGCCGCAATCCCGGTGTTGCGCGTTATATCCGGTCGTTCCCGCAGACGCAGGAGTTCATCGAGCGGATCTCGGAATTGCTCATCTATCTGCTGCCTCACTATATCCGCGAAGGCAAAAGCTATCTCACCATCGGATTTGGCTGCACAGGCGGACACCATCGCTCAGTCATGATCGCGGACCAGATCCGCAAGAACCTGGCGCAGAGTGGATTTCAGACCAAGGTGTCTCATCGCGACATGCTGAAGGCGGTGTGACCGCAGCGGTTCTGCCGGCCTCGAATACCCCGACTCGAGAGATTACGCTTTACAAAGTGGGCACATTCGGGGCCGAGATGATTTGCCATAAAGCAGTTCCCCACTGCTGTAACATTTGACAAAGCTGATCCCCTCCCGCGACGATGAAGTGAGTCCGCCATGTGCGCGCTGATTGAAAGCACGCGCGCGCCAATTAATTCATTCATGCGAAATACAAAAATCGTCGTCACTTTGGGTCCTGCCAGTGATTCACCCGAATGCATCCGAGCGTTACTTACAGCCGGAGTTAATGTTTTCCGACTTAATGCATCCCACGGCGATCAGGCAGCGCATGCCCGGCGTGTGGAAAACGTGCGATTGATCGCGGCTGACATGGGACTGCACGCGGCCATCCTGCTCGATCTGCAGGGACCCAAGATCCGCCTGGGGCGTTTCGAGGAAGGCGGCTGTCATCTCCATACGGGCGCGGAGTTCATCATCAGTACCACGGAAGTCCTCGGAACTACGAGCATGGCTTCCACGGTTTATGAACCCTTCGCTCGCGACGTAAAGCCGGGCGATTGCGTAAAACTCGCTGACGGTGCTGTCGAACTCAAGGTAATCGCGACCGATGGAGTGGCGGCCCGCTGCCGTGTGGTCTCGGGCGGCTCCATCAAGGACAAGCAGGGCATCAATCTTCCCGGCGTGCAGGTTAGCGCGCCGTCACTCACTTTGAAAGACGAGGCAGATCTCGAATTCGGCGTAAAAGCCGGCGTCGATTTCATCGCTTTGTCATTCGTACGTACCGCCGACGATCCGAAATACCTGCGCACGCGTCTCCGGCAGTTGAATGCCCGTATTCCGATTATTTCCAAGATCGAAAAGCCGGAAGGGTGGCGCAATCTCGATGCCATTCTCGCGGAATCTGACGGCGTAATGGTGGCGCGGGGCGATCTGGGCGTCGAAATTGCGCTCGAACGGGTTCCGGAGATTCAGAAGGCCATCATTGAGCGAGCGCGTTACCTGGGCAAAATCGTGATCACCGCGACCCAGATGCTCGAATCGATGATCGAGAACTCGCATCCCACGCGCGCCGAAGTCAGTGACGTGGCGAACGCCATTTACGATGGCTCAGATGCGGTCATGCTATCGGGCGAAACGGCTGTTGGGAAGTTTCCGGTTCAAACCGTGGAGACCATGGCGCGCATTGCGAGGCAGGCGGAAAGTACCCGGCGTTTTCGCTTCTACAAGGATCTTACGTCCGAAGAGAAGTCCGGCTATGCGCAGATCATTGCTCAGGCAGCTTATCACGCCGCGGAGGTTGCCAGTGTGGCAGCCATCGGGGTCTTCACCAGCAGCGGAGTCTCCGCACGGCTGGTCTCACGCTTACGCCCAGCTGTTCCGATCTATGCATTTACTCCATCGCCGGGAGCGGCGCGTCAACTGGCGCTGAATTACGGTGTAACGTCGGTGGTGGTCCCGCCCAAGGTTTCCACAGACGAGATGATCGCCCAGATTGACCGCATCGTGCTGGAACACGGCTGGCTGAAGACGGGCGACGGCGTGGTATGCATCGCGGGACAGCCGGTAGGCCAGACGGGCAGCACCAACATGCTGAAATTGCATCGCGTAGGCGAAAGCCTCTCCTAGAGTTCTGAGCTGGCGCAACAAACAACGACTCTCCGCACAAGGTTGACACAGGATACGGGCCTGCAACTACAGGTACTATAGGACCTCAAGCTGTGCGTTTTCTCGCCACGCACCCGGTCCTTTTGAAAGAAGGACCAAGGGACCGCAAAACAAGCGGTAAAATCAAAGTATGACGGCTGTCTCTTGGGTGTTCGGGTGAAGATAGCAGCTACGCTCCTCGCGGCATTAAGTTTGCCCTTTTTCTCGGCGGTCAACATTAACTTCGATTCGACGAAGCTTGGGGAACTTCCGTCCGGATGGAGCTCCACGCTGACCAATCGGGGTGCGCCTCCGCGGTGGGTGGTGTTGCGCGATCCAAATGCCCCCAGCCGGCCTAATGTGCTGGCCCAGGATTCCAAGGCCGACCCGCTATTCAGTTTTCCCCTGTGCCTCTTCGACAAGATCACCTGTCTCGATGGGGATGTCAGCGTCAGACTGAAGATCATTTCCGGCAAACAGGGTCAGGATGCGGGAGTTGTCTTCCGAGCCGTCGACTCCAACAACTACTACCTGGTTCGCGCCAGCGCCCGGGACCACAACATCGCCATGTTTCGCGTGGTCGATGCGCGCCCCGATCCGGTTCCGGTGAAAGGGGCTTTGCTCGGACCTGTCGGTGTCCTGCATCCCATCAAGATTGGCGACTGGAACCTGTTACGTGTAACATACAAAGGTAGCGAAGTCGCGGTGTATTTCAACCACCGTAAAGTGTTCGACGCCTTCGACAGCGGGTTGAATACGGCGGGCCGCGCCGGAGTATGGACTAAAGCGGACACAGTCGCATACTTTGACGACTTTCGCATTGATAAAAAGAGATAGCAGCCAGTCTAATGAAAGCAGCTCCAGTCCCCAACCAACCGATCTTCAACCAACCCATTCCGATGCCCTGACCCGCGCGGGCCGTTGGTTTCTCGATTCCGGCATTCAGGAGCCGGGCGGAGGCGTGGCCCGCTTCTTTCGCGCCGATCTGGGCTGCAACCTGGCCATCTCCACTGAGATCACCGGCTACTCGGCGAGTGCGTTCATGTATCTCTATTCGGTAACCGGAGACACCGCGTTTCTGCATCGCGCGCGTCACGCAACGCGGTTTCTGGCGCAGGATGCGTGGGATTCGAGCGTTTCCAACTTTCCTTTCGAGCACGGCCCTGGCGCGGAATCCATGCTCTATTTTTTCGACTGCGGCATCATCGTTCGCGGCTTGCTGGCCGTGTGGCGTGAAACCCGCGACGAGTTTCTGCTGGCGCGCGCGAGGGAATGCGGGCGCGCAATGATTCGCGATTTCGACGCGGGCAGCGAGATCCATCCCATCCTCACCCTTCCCGGAAAAGAGCCGGTGGCCCGCGACTGGCGCTGGTCGCGCAATACGGGTTGCTATCAACTTAAAGCTGCCTTGGCGTGGCGAGAACTAGCAGCCATCACCGGGGAAGCAGAATTCGCGCGCGCCTTCGCTCGTCATCTGGAGCGTTCGCTCGCCGATTATGCCACATTCCTTCCCGGCAACGCCGACAGCCTTCGCGTGATGGACCGCCTCCACGCATTCTGCTATTTCCTGGAGTCGCTGCTCTACTATCTGGACGATGAACGTTGCGCGCTGGCGCTGGCCGATGGAATCGCTCGGGTAAGCGGGTATCTACTCACGATTTCACCGGTGTTTGCGCGATCCGACGTCTATGCCCAGCTTCTGCGTGTTCGCTTGTGGGCCTGCGAGGCGCTACCTCTCGATACCGCCAGCGCGGAAAGGGAAGCAGACACGTTGGCGAAATTTCAAATGCGCTCCGAGGATCCACGCGTCGATGGCGGCTTCAGTTTCGGAACGCACAACGGCAGCCTTATCCCGCACGTCAATCCAGTCTCGACGGCGTTTGCCACGCAGGCGCTGCACATGTGGCAAACGCGGGTGCTACCGCCGTTGGGCACGCTTATTTGAACCGGCCGGTTTATCTTGCCTTCGCCACCGGTCCACTGGCTCTCAGCACTGAATTTCTGGATCGGGTAGCCGAAGCGAATCCCGACGCGGCACTGTTGGTGGTCTCTCGGGTACGCCCTCACCGCGGAGAGTGGATCGAGATTCCGGCCGGGCAAGGGACTGGCGCGATCCTCGCCGCGTGCCGTAAGGCGATCGCCGAGCGCAGCATTGCCGGGGCCGCAGTCCACGCCACCCGCCAGGGAGGCGAATGGAGGATGCGAATAGCGGCGCTGATCGCCGCCGGCACCGCCCTCCGCATTTATAACGACCATCTGGATCACTTCCCGTTGCGGAACACCAGGGTGTTGTGGCGTCATCTGAAGTGGCGCTGGAGCCAGCGGCGCAGGGGCGTCATCTGGTGGAACGTACTCGCCAAAGCCGCGATCTTCTGCGGAGGAGCAACCATCCCCGGAAGGCATTCTCGCACTATGCCTGTGCGACGGTTTTCTTGTACGCCGCTAACGCCCGGGATCTCCGTGGTAATTCCCAGCCGCGACGGGCGTGGTTTGCTCGCCAGTATGCTGCCGGGTGTGATTGCGGATCTTCAGGCCCACACCGGCGAGCTGATCGTGGTCGACAACGGCTCCGGCGACGGCACGGCGAGCTTCTTGCGCGAGGAGTATCCGCAAATACATATCGATGCGAGCGTTCAGCCGTTATCGTTTTCCGAGGCGGTCAACCGCGGCATCGAAAGCGCTCGTTACTCCCATGTAGTCCTGCTCAACAACGATATGCAGATTGAGCCGGGATTTTTTGCGGCGCTGCGGACCCCGTTCGACAGAACTCCGGATCTATTTTGTACGACCGCTCAGATTTTTTTTCCGCCTGGAGAGCGTCGCGAGGAAACCGGACTGTGTTTCTGGCATCGCGATGGAGGAGCTGAATTTCCCGTCTATTGCGCTGAGCCCGCACCTGGCGAGGATGGAACGCAGGTCCTTTACGGCAGCGGCGGGTGCTCCATGTACGATGCAAGAAAGTTACGGGAACTGGGCGGCTTCGACGAGTGCTACCGGCCGGCATATGTAGAGGATCTGGATATCGGTTATCGCGGGTGGCAAAGGGGCTGGCCGACGATATACTGTGGCGGCGCCAAAGTAGAGCATCGTCACCGGGCCACTACCAGCCGCTATTACAAGGCCGATTACCTCGATTACCTGGTGGAACGCAACTACCTGCGTTTCCTGGTGCGAGCGACTGGCGGGATCTTCCCCGAACTTTGGCGCGATGCCGTCGCGCGCTTAAGAGATCGCGCGATTGCGGGCGATACAGCAGCGCGCCGGGCGCTCAGAACGGCTTGGCGTGAGGGGCTTTCGCGCCAGAACAATCCTGGAAATGCGTGCGACGAACGTGCCAGGAAGGCACTTCTCACCAAGTGAGTTTTTTGAGTAAGCTGGGGTTATGGCTGAGAAGGTTGAGAAGACGGAAGCTGAATGGCGCGAGCAGTTGTCCGACGAGCAATACAAGGTAGCGCGGTGCGGAGGAACTGAGCCGGCCTTCACTGGCGAATATTGGGACAACCACGACGCGGGTCTCTACCGCTGCGTGTGCTGTGGCGAACCGTTGTTCGACTCGCAGACCAAGTTCGAGTCCGGCAGCGGTTGGCCGAGTTTCTATAAGCCGGTCGACGTGAATCACGTCGAACTGCTGGTGGATCGCAGCCACGGCATGACCCGCACGGAAGTGAAATGCGCCAAATGCGGCGCGCACCTTGGACATGTCTTTCCCGACGGTCCACGGCCGACAGGACAGCGTTTTTGTATGAATTCGGCGTCCCTCGATTTCAAGAAAAAAGATACCGTTTGAAAATCTACGGCGATCCGCTCTTGGCGATCCTCTTCACGACGGGCCGCGCGTTTGCGAGTCTTCGTAGGGGAGACCTCATGTCCCCTTTTGGGTCACCAGCTTTGCCGCGCTAATTCGAGCTCCGGCAGACGGTTCGGCTTCGAGGAGATATTCGGGAAAATTGAGCCTGGATGGACGGTCCGCATAGAATGCCGATTCGACCGCACCCATGACCCGGCCCGACTCCTCTCGACGGCAGAGCGCGACGGCGCAACCACCGAAGCCCGCGCCGGTGACTCGCGCGCCAACCGCACCCGCGCCAAGAAAAGCCTGTACCAGGCGATCGACCTCGGGATGGCTGACCTCGAAATCGTCACGCAGGCTCGCGTGTGATTCATTCATCAACCTGCCAAATAGTTCGACGTCGTTATTAATCATCGCGACACGCGCCTGCTCGACGCGTTCGGCCTCGCTGATCACATGCCGATACCGCCGCTGCTCGAGTTCCGAGAGGACAGGTTGCGGCTGCTGAAACGCGCGCCGGCAGGATTCGCGGCGTTCGTTGTACTGCTCCTTCACCTCCCGCGATTTCTCAGCACGCACCAGGCTATGTCCGATGAGAAATCGCCAACCTTGCGGCACAGGTACCGGATGGACCGCGAAGGGAGAAAAGTCAATTTTGAGAGCGTGCCCAAGCCGTCCCGCGAGGCAGACGGCATGGTCCATCGCACCGCCTCGCGTTCCGACATAACGCTCGCCTTCCGGGAATAGATCGATCAGTTCTTCGAAGGGTGCTTCGATGCGATTCGCGGCCAGGAGTGCGAGACCGCTGCCGACCACCAACGCCGAAGACGAACTCAGTCCCGCGGCGACGGGAATGTCGCTGTGGAGAAGCATATCCACCCCGTGGAGATTTCCGAAGTGCCGGGTGAGAATGCGCGCCGAAGCCTTGATATAGTTGCCCCAATCGCCCTGCTCGTAAGGTTCAATTTCATCGGCGACCGCGAAGCTGCGCTCGCGATAACCGTCGACGGTCGCCGCGCGGATCAGGTGATCCGCGCGTGGACGGAACAGTATTCGGAAGCGGCGCTGCAAGGCCATTGGAAACACCGGCAGGCCGTTGTAGTCGGTATGGTCGCCGATCAGATTCACGCGTCCCGGCGCTTCGGCCATGGACACATCGCCGCCCGCGCCAAATAACGTTTCAAAATGCGCTACAGTGAGGTTCTGCAAACAAAGACGAGTTTACTATGACCTGGTACGGATTCTGGGAATTTGATTTCGCGGTGGCCGGATTAGCCTTCGTCTTCATCCTCGCGGTAGTGGCCGTCCGAGGGCTTACCGATCTGCTCCAGATGTTCAAACTGCTCGACGAGGAACGCAGCGGACACAGTCAAATGAACTTCCATCCCATCGACTGGATCATTGTAGTTACTTATCTCGCCGCCACGATGGCGGCAGGTCTCTACGGCAAGCGCTACGTCACCGGTCTCGGCGACTTCCTGGTAGCGGGGCGGAAGCTCGGCACCTATATCGGGATCGCGACGCTTGCCGCCACCGAGATCGGCACCATCACGTTCATGTACTACGCACAGCTCGGTTTCAAGACCGGGCTATCGCGTCATTCATCAACGGCCTGATCGCCGGCCTGGTGATGATCTTTATCGGACGCACCGGTTTTCTGGTGAAGAAGATGCGCGCGATGGGCATCATGACGGTGCCGGAGTTCTTCGAGCAGCGTTACAGCCGCAAACTGCGGCTCCTGACCGGCGTGCTGGTGGCTATCGGCGGCATTCTCAACATGGGCGTGTTCCTGAAAGTGGAAGGCACGTTCCTGCTGCTGATCAGCGGCGTCTCGCGCGACTACCTGAAAGAGATGATGACGGGCATCCTGCTGCTGGAACTGCTCTATACGGTGCTCGGCGGCATGGTGTCGATCGTGATCACCGACTTCATTCAATTCGTATTCCTGGGCATCGGCACGATTCTGATCACCGGCTTCACGATCTATAAAGCCGGTTGGGAGCACATGTATCAGGCGGTGCTGACGAACCGGGGCGACGCGCGGATTCAATCCGATCACTAATCCCGACTACGGCTGGGGCTTCATTATCTTTCAGATCCTGCTCTGGATGGCGGTGGATACCTGCTGGCAGACGACGGCGATGCGCACTTTTTCCACCAAGGATCCGGAGACCAGCCGCAAAGTCTTCTCGTGGACCGGCTTCATTTTTCTGGGCCGCGGCATGATGCCGATGTTGTGGGGAATCGGCGCGCTGGCGCTGCTGGGTCCGCACGTGGATTCGCTCGAAGCCATGCCCATCATGATCTCCAAGATCCTGCCGGTCGGTGTGCTCGGACTGGTGACCGCGGGCATGCTTGCCGCGACGATGTCGGTCAACAGCTCGTACCTGCTCGGTTGGAGCTCGGTGATTGCGCAGGACATGATCGGACCCGCGCGCAAGAAGCCGCTCTCGCAGAAGGGACAAGTCCGGCTGAACCGCGTGACCAACCTGTTCGTCAGCCTGTTTGTTCTGTTCTGGGGGATCTGGTACACGCTGCCGGGGCCGGTCTACTATTACCTCAACATCACCGGCACCGATCTTCCTGGCAGGAGCTTTTGCGGCCGTGACAGGCGGCCTCTACTGGAGCCGCGCCAATGCGGTCGGAGGCTACTAGCGCGATGCT
Organism: Terriglobia bacterium; assembly: GCA_963777595.1. Lineage (GTDB taxonomy): Bacteria > Acidobacteriota > Terriglobia > Bryobacterales > Bryobacteraceae > CAVVFX01. The sequence continues at coordinate 70,708 of CAVZRE010000051.1, read as the reverse complement.
CGCAGGCGCTGCCGGGATCGGTCGCATTTTTCTTCTTCCAAAGTGCCGCCCGCATATGCCGGCCTCGGCTCGTTTGCGGCCGCCGGCGGTGGCGATGGTGATTGGGTCATTGGTAGGGGGAAAAGGTAAACAGATTGCTACGGTCGAGGCGAGGCAATAGTATGGCTTCTGATTCACAGCGTTTGCTTGTGATCATGGAAGAGTTCGACGGTCTTCCCTACGCGCAACTCGTAAGATCTTCAGCGTGACGGGGGTTCGATAGCAAGACCCGGGCTGAAGCCTGCGGCTGACTCACAGATCGAGCGCCGCCTGCATCATCGCGCGGGCATATCCAACGTTGTAGGCATAGCCCGTATAACCGCCGCCGCCCGGATAGTAGGGATCGAAAGTCCGGCCTCTCGCGATCGTAATCGATGGCGCGCGGATGTTCGGGATAGATCAGCCGCGGATACTTCTGCCGCACCAGCTCCTTCATCACGGCGAACATGTCGACCATGCCTTCATCGATGAACACTTCGGTATAGTTTTCATAGGCTTCCGGACCCGCACGTTGCGGAAATGCACGTGATTGATACGGTCGCGCGAACCGAAGTAGCGGCAAACCTCCACGGGATCCTCTCCCATTTCACGCGTCACGCCGCAATCGAAGGTGATGCCATTGGACTGTGCTGGGCACGATCTCGATCAGCTTCTTCCAGCCTGCCAGCGTTCCCATGATTTGTCCCGATCCGCGGCTGATGGGCGCGGGCGGATCGTTGGGATGAAGCGCCATCCGGACGCCGGCTTGGTCTGCCACCGGAATCACGGCCTTGAGGAAATAGGTGATGTTCGCCCACATCTCGTCGAGCGTGTGCGCGCCTTCGTTCGGGCAGCGGCGGCAGATCCTTGACGCGGGCGTAATCGAACGCAGTGAGTCCCGCGCCGGCGCGTCCGGTCTCTTCGTAATAACCTTCGACGATGCGGTGCGCGTAGAAATTGTATTCCACCACGGGAAGCCCCGCACGGCCGGCCGCGCGAATCGATTGGCGGACCTTCTCGATCTCCTCATCGCGTCCGGGCTTGCCATAGATCGTCTTCGGAAAACCTCCGATCATCATATTGCCGAGCGTCAGGTCAGCGGCTTTGAGTTTATCCATGCGAGCGCGAATGTCCTGCTCCTGCCATGGGATGGTAGGGCCGCCCATGATGATGTGACTCACTCCCAATTGCTTCACACGGCGAAGGCCAGCGTCATCGAAATGGGCAGCGGCCATATTCCCCATCGGCCGCATGCCTGGCGAAGTCGCGACCGGACCTGAGTTAGAGAGTTCGAGCGCCAGTTTGGGAGTATCCGCGGCTTCGAGTCTGGGCCAATGCGAATCGGCGGCGGCCGCTTGCAGCATCGACGGCGCGTTGGCCGACACAGCGGCCGACATCGCGGCCGTCTGGAGAATATTCCTACGTGAAAGCTTCATGTGATTCGGGTTGTATCAGGCTGGAGAGGGCCTTGTCAACCACCCACACTGCTACAATCGCAGAGCGCATGATGCTCCGGACAATGCTGGCTGCCTGGTTCCTTGCAGCGCCCGCGTCAGCAGTCATTCCAATCGCAGCCGACGGCTTGATTTCGCCGGCGCACTACTTCGATCTCCAGGGGAAGACCGTTCGTTTTACGCCTTCCCGGCACGCGTACCTGGTGACGGTTTCGAAAGCGGAACCGGTCAAGGACTTGGGAGCCGGGCTCGGGCGCCCGGACTATGCCAGCAATCGCAGCCGTGGGTGGCGACTCGCTCTGCTGTTTGCGTTCCCCTACGCCGGCAGGGACAGGCGCGAGATCTTCGTCAACAGCGCAGGCAATCTGAGCTTCGACCGTCCGGAAGCGCAGTTGTATGCCGAACGGGACACTTGGCCGGCGGGAACGGTCGAATCGGTGGCAGGATCGTTGAACGACCGCGCGTCGTCCGGACAGGAAAAAATGATCTGCGTCTTTTGGGGGCTGAACTCGCCTGATCCTGACAAGAGCCAGATCTTCGTCCGTCAAAATCCGGGCGAGTTCGTGGTGACATGGCAGGTCCAGCGGTACATCTGGTTTGGGGAAGGCTATGAGCCGCTGGGCACGAACGTTTTTCAGGCACGGCTTCAACCTAACGGCGTCATCGAGTTCAGCTACCATCAGATCGCCGAGAAGGATGGAATTGTGGGCCTCTTCTACGGCGGCTCGGAGGGTCCGCCACTCGCAATGCTAAAGCCCGCATCCGGCGAAGCGCCCGATCCGCGACTGCAGATTGTCTCGGTATCCGCGGGCCGGACCGGGCAGACGCTGCGCTTCACTTTCCAGATGGCGAATCGAGTGGTGACGAACGTTCCGGAAGGGACCCTGTGGTACCGCGTCTTCCTGGAAAGGGGCTCGCATAGCTGCGAGATCGGGTACGCCGCATCCGACCGTCCGCGCCCATACCTTTTGCGCGAATGCACAGGCGTCCCCGGCTTCCACATCGACGGTAATCGCCTGGACCTTTACTTGAGCACGTTCGAGGCGGAATCCGTATTGGGCGGTGGGCTCCGCTGGAGCGCTGATGTGCTTTGGGGACGGCGCTCCGGCGGAAATCTGGAGTTGAGTGCCGGGTCCGACCGCCTGCCTCTCCCGGCGCAAAGTTTGCAACCGCCGCGGCTTTCCTTGACGCAAGGAAGCCGGGAGGGGAGTATCTTTGAAGTCTTCCACTATCCACGCGTCAGCAAGAGCGTCTTTCCGCATTTGCGCTACATCTATCAACGCGTTGAGCCACAGGACGATCTGGCGGTCGTGCTGACCGATTTTCGCATTGACGATTTGCATAATCACCAGGGCTCGACGGGCGCAGGCTACAACGTGGCGATCCAAGGCATCGGGGACCGTCCTGCGCACATCGTGGAGCGGGCGGACTTAGGATCACGGAAATTGCAGACAGCAACCGGACCGATCTATCTCGGCCCACGATTTGCCGAATTTCTCGATGACGGCGAATACCACTATCACAACTACGCCAACGCGGTTGGCTGGATGGCTCATGAACTGACGCATCGTTGGGGGATTACTATGCGATTCCGCAATCCGGCAACCGGGCGTATCGAGGACTTGTTCAGCAGCACCGAGCACTGGAAAGATTTTCTGAACACGCCGTCGGCGATCTCGGTCTGGCGAATGTTCTCGAACAAGCCTTACTCGGAAAAGTCGCAAATGGAGGGTTTTGTCTACGAACAGCGTCCCGACGGAACCTTTCGCCGCGTGCCCAACCCGTGGAATCTGCCGACCGGTTTCTCGACGCTCGATCTCTATGCGATGGGATTGCTCGGGCCGGAAGAAGTGAAAGACACCTTCCTGATCGCCAACCCGCAGTGGGTCAGCCCGAATGTCTTTCGGGGAACGAAAGTTCCGGTGCGTATCGAGGACGTGATCACGGCCTGTGGAGAGCGGCGTCCCGGAGTCCATGAGTCGCAGAAGGAATTCACCATTGGCATTTACCTGCTGCATCCGGGGAATCGGGCCGCGGATCCGGACAAACTCCGGCAGGCGGAAGGGATTGAAAAGTCGCTGATCGAATACTTTAGAGCGGCGACAGGTGGACGCATGCATCTGGTCGCGGCGAAGCCCTCAAAGCGGCGGCTGTAACATAGTACATCGAGATGAAATCCGACACCCCCCCAAGACGAATCTCCACTGCCGAGATGCTGGAATTAAGACGCTGGAACACGCCGACGGTTTACAACGGCTGGGAGCAGATCACTTCACAAAATCCCGGCGAGGACGCCTTTAACCTTGAGCCGACGGTGGATTATATGCCGCAGATGGGAGCCATGACCGGACGCGCGATCACGGTGGTCTGCGAGCCGTCGAATCCGGTCCACAAGCAGCAGAATGCCGGAGCATGGAGCGAATATCGCCGTTACGTGGCGAGCCTAGAGGGGCCTAAAGTTGTCGTGGTGCAGGATCTGGACAAGCCGCGCACCATGGGCGCCTTCTGGGGAGAAGTCAACAGCAGCCTTCACCGCGCGCTGGGATGTGTCGGCACGATTACCGACGGCGCAATCCGCGATGTGGATGAGATGACCAATGCCGGTTTCAAGGCGTTGGCGCGACGCATGTGTGTGGGACATGCCTATTCCTGCCCGGTCCGGTGGAATTGCGCGGTGGAGGTGTTTGGGCGCCGTGTCGAGCCGGGCCAATTGCTCCACGCGGATAAGCATGGCTTTATGGTCATACGGGCGGAGGACGAAGATCGATTGCTTGAAGCGTCCCGTTATCTAGACAGCCAGGAATGCCAGACGGTCATCGCTGCCGCTCTGGACTCGGCTGGATTGACCATGGAACAGAAGCTGGAGAAGTTCGATGAAGCAGCCCGGCATTACGTTCGAGGAGTGAAAGAGAAGTTCAAGCGGAGCGGTGAATTCTGATTTCACCAATCTGGGCCCAGTGGATCTCTCCGGAAACGCTGATTTCGCAAGTTCGCAACACCTGTCCTTTTCTCGCTGCGCGATTGCCTGCAGGCGAGCCTGGCCGCCTCGTCGACTTGGGACACTCGCGTGACGGCTTCCTACGCATACTCGCCAGTTGGGAGAATATGCTGCGTGACGGATTATCGTCAGAGGAGCAGTTGCAGGACTATTTTGCCGTGTGTCTGGCGTGCCATCATACGACTGTGGCGTCCTTCGTTCCCACCGACGTCGACACCAAAATTCGCGGCATCGTCTGGCGGGAGACGCGGGATCCGGGATGCCTGCGACCCCTGTTGCGGCTAGCCCTGAGCGCCCAATCCTGGACCGAAGAGGGCATTTCAACCCGCTCCGTTCGCGGCGTCAGCGGCCACAATGGCGAACATTGGAGTGCGATCGCGGCGGGACTCGGGCGGCTGCTCGAACTCGGCGATACGGCGTCCGCCGAAGAAGCCCAGGGGGCGATCGAGGCCGAGATCGATCGCGAACAGGCGGTCTTCGACCAGGTTGCGGCGGAACGCGATGCCGAATTGGATCTGCTGCGGCTCTCGATGACCATGGCCCACAATCGCGGGGATCTCACACAGGGGATGGGGTTTTGGAAGCGCACTCCGGTGACTGCTCCGGTGATGGACCATCTTTCCGCGCGGGGACGCTTTCCACAAGCGGTCCGGGTGTACCAGCACACTGGACTCTCTGCCGACGGACACCGGCATTATCCGCTGCGACCGGTAAAGGCGTTACGCCGATCACCGGCCACATTGTTGCCACTGAGTCCATTTCTCGACGAATGGGGAGGAGTCGTGGCAGAACTCGAAGAAAGCCACGAAGTTCTCGCGGCGTTGGTCACGGGATGCCAGAAGGTAGAGGGTCAGCAGGGCTACTATCGCGCCATTGCCGGCATGCGGGCTGTATCTTCCGGCGCGTTCGAACGCACGGTCGCACGAATGCCCAATGCTGCGCAGCGCTTGATAAGAGGTGGCGAGATACGGAAACTCGTCGATATCCCGCGCGTTTCGTTCGAGGCCATGATGCGCAAGCGTGCCCGCACGGCGCTGGCGTTATTCAAATAACTTCGGCTGGTCGAAACACCAGCAGATCCAGGCTGAAGGTCACCTTCGCGGCTTCGACAGGCTGTGCGCTTCTGGGCCGGTAAATCGCGTGCAGGATGTCCTGCACCGCAGCCGCATCGAGGTCGGCGGAAGTGGTTACGCGGTGCTGGCCGTCCAGTTTAAACTCGTGCGCAAAGGTTTCCACTGTTCGAGCTACGCGATCGCGGCCGGCGCCTCGAAGTTCCAGGAGGTCGTCAGGCGCGGGAATTGCGACCAGGAGTCTGCCATCGTCCCGGAGGACGCGTCGAAATTCGCTGGAATTCATTCTTGCCGTAATGGACATGGCGAGCGAAAACGTGCGGTCAGCATATGGGATAACGCGATCTGCATTGCCCACAATCCATTCGCACTCGGGATAGCGCCGCGCCGCGGCATCAACCGCAGGAATAGAGATATCGATGCCGTGCGCGTCACAGTGAGCCTGCTGCGCAAGCATGCCCAGGTAGAACCCGTCTCCGCAGCCCGTGTCGAGTACCACATCGCCGGGAATCGGACTGAGAACTCGCGTGATCCCGTCGAGGAGGGGTCGCGTGACTCCCCGATCATGCAATCGCCGACGGGCTGCGACAGCGGCCTGCGTGTCCCCTGGTTGGCCTGAACGGCGTTCCTGGGGTTGCAGTAAGTTAATGTAACCGCTCCGGGCGATATCGAAGGAATGGCCGCGCGGGCAAAGCACTCGCCGCGACTCACGCAGCAAGGGTAGGTGGCAGTCGCGGACCGGGCAGAGGAGCATGGGTCGAGTGTAACCGAATGAGGATTCCCCCCATGCCACTGCGCGTCGAGGTGGGTATCAACAACGATCCTACCCGCTATTTGATTACCCGCGAGACCTCGACGTCACCGTTGGTCAGACTTTTTACAAGAGAAAGCTGTTGTTTTAAGATCGGCAAGATGTCCGAGGCTAATTGTTTTACGCTGGAAATTTTACCGGTATCAATTTCTGCTTTAAGGTCCCTCAATTCAGCGCGTAAAGTTTGCGTCTGATCTTTTAGGTAGGCTCTGTCGAATTCTCCACCTGACAGTTTGGATAGCTTGTCATAGCGGGAGTTATGACTAAGATCCACCTTCGCCGGAATCTTGATATTTTCTCCGCTCGCGACATGTTTCACTTGCTCGCTGATGGCGGGATGGTCACTGAGTATTCTCTGCCCAAACTGTTTCACCTTATCACTTGAGCTTTTTTGAGACGCAAGTTTAGCCAGTTCAGTATTCACCAGGTCGCGCCTCGCAACATCTCTCGTAAATCGCTTGTCGTCCATTCCCGACGGCAGCAGATCGGAGCCGCCCGCAGAACCGGTAGTGGAGTTCAATTCCTGGCTCATCGGTTGGGTCGGACTGGCGGACGGAGTTTCCCCCGTCGCGGTTGGCAGAGTCTGGGCAAGTAGCAGTGCAGCGGGTTGGACACCCAAGAAAACTCCCGCGGAAATAAAGTTCAATAACAGCGTTCGCTTCATGTCGACCTCTGGGGACGGAATAGCACGTTTAGGCCCGTGGGAAGACCAGAACGCCAGGTTAGGTGAGGAATCGTGCTAAAACAGTTTGGTGAACCATAAAGAATTTGCCTCTAGCCTGCGCGGCGTCTTCGGCTTTCCTGTTACACCTTTCAATAAAGATCTTTCATTAGATCTCAAAGGTCTGGCGCGAAATGTCGACGAGATGGCCGCTTTTCCGTTCTGCGCGATGGTAGCCGCCGGCGGTACAGGCGAATTATATTCACTGAGCGTTAGTGAGATAGAAGCTGTTGTGCGAACGACGGTAGAAGCCGTGAATGGCCGAATGCCCATCATCGCCGGCACGGGATTCAATATGCCTATGGGTGTGGAGATCGCCAAACTTCTGGAGCAAGCCGGCGCCGATTGCATCCTGGTCCTGCCCCCTTATTACTCGCACTCCCCTTTCGCCGGTGTGCTCGATTACTATGCAGCTATCGGCAAAGCGACGGACCTTCCTTTGATGATCTACAGCCGCGATTGGGCGTCCTTTTCGCCGCAGCAAGTGGCGCGGATTGCCGAACACGTCCCTTCGCTCGCGTGCTGGAAAGATGGGCAGGGAGATGTACGAAAATATCAGCGCATCATGAACTATGTGGGCGATCGTCTGGCATGGATCGGCGGTTTGGGCGATGACTGTATTCCGGGATATTTTTCCATTGGAGTGCAGGCATACACGTCCAGCATTTCGAATATCGCTCCGAAGCTTTCGATTGATTTGGCGAAGGCGGGGACAGAACGGGATTTCGTCACCATCGACAAGTTGATGGCGCGTTATGTGCAGCCGCTCTATGCTATCCGGGAAAGGCAACGGGGGTACGAAGTCGCTGTAATGAAAGATGCGATGGAGATGCTGGGAATGCCGGCGGGGCCGGTGCGACCGCCGCTGATGAATGTGCTGGACCATGACAAAGCCGATATCCGGGCGCTGATGGAAATTTATAAGGAAGTTCGCTGACGCTGAAGGAATATCGAGAGAATTCGTTGTGTGTGGTTGAGGTGGGATAGCGCTTCTCTGCGGAAGCGGGAAGGGTATGTGTGGGGATGTGTGGTTAGCCGAAGGAGTTTGTGTTGAGGCGAATTCTCTCGATGAAAGCTCTTCCCGCCTTGAGAGTAGCCTGCGCGTGGGGAGCAACCGCCCGGGCGAAGCGGTAAAACGCTGATTCGCCAGGAAATAGATTCGAGAAGAGGTTGTAACTCACGCGAGGTGTCCGGAAGTCCTAGAAACTTTCGACTCTCGCCAACAGCGGCTGGCCCTCTCTCGTAACGGTGAAAACGGGTGTGGTTCTGTTCGTGCCGGACACGCGATCTCCCGACGAGTTCGCGTCCCGAGACGCTGCTTTTTTCTTGATGGGTTAGAATTGACTAACTCACCGTTTGAGCGCAAAGCAAGAGCGCAGTGTGCCGGGCATTTTCCAACTCAGGCATTGAAGCGCTGGACGGTGTTCCCACTGTGAACTCTGCGTAAGAGCCCAAGCATTGCAGCGATTTCTCATCTCCCGGAAGCCAAGGATTGTTTAGATGATCAACCAACACGACGAGCGATCCCTCGGAACTGCAGGCCACCTGAAACGATCGGTCGGCTTTTACGGACTCATGTTCCTCTCGCTGGGGTCGATCATTGGATCGGGCTGGCTGCTCGGCGCACTAAACGCGGCGCAAAAGGCTGGCCCGGCGTCAATCCTGTCGTGGATTTTAGCGGCTTCGATGCTGGCGATGCTGGCGCTGACGTACGCAGAACTGGGCGCCACGTATCCCGTCGCCGGCGGGTCGGCAAGGTTTCCCTACTACTCACATGGCCCGATCGCGGGCTTCGCAGCGGGGTGGGCAGCCTGGCTGCAGGCGGTCTTCACGGTTCCGGTTGAGGTCCTCGCCGCCATCTCCTACGTCAACAGTATTAGCTGGGTTAACGAGCACTTTGGCATGATCAACAAGTTTGGCGAGAGCGCCGGACTTTTAAATAGCCGCGGCGTAGTAGTAGCCATTGGATTAATGGCGGTGTTTACGGCAATAAATCTTGCCGGCGCGAAGTTCCTCTCCGAGAGCAATGTGATCGTTGTGCTGTGGAAAACGGCGGTTCCCATCCTCGCGATAGCCGTTGTAGCCATACTCCGGTTCGATCCAGTGAATTTCCATGCAGGCGGTGGCTTCCTCCCGTTCGGTTTTCATGGCGTCTTCGCCGCGCTGAGCGGTGGAGTTGTGTTCGCGCTGCAAGGCTTCGAGCAAGCCATCCAACTCGCCGGCGAAGCGAGCGATCCGAAAAGAGACTTGTCGCGCGCTGTGTTGACGGCGATGGCTGTCGGGGCGGTGATTTACACGCTGCTGCAGGTGGTGATGATCGGTGGACTCGATTCCCGCAACCTCGTCAGCGGTTGGGTGAAGCCGCTGGGGACCGATCCGTCTAATTTCGGAGCCTGGTACACGCTCGCCCTGGCCGTTGGCGCGGGCTGGCTCGCCAAAGTTCTGATCATCGACGCGGTAATCTCACCCGCGGGCTCCGGCGTGGTCTACATGGGTGCGTCCGCACGCCTCTCATACGCACTTGGCGAGGAGCGCGAGATGCCGGGGGTCCTGGCTACCACGAACAAAAAAGGGGTACCAGTGGTATCCGTCCTGGTGGCAGCGGTGGTCGGGTCTCTCGCATTCGGGCCGTTTAAGAGTTGGATCGAGTTGGTGAACGTGATCACCGGGGCGACGGCGATCATGTACGCGTTCGCGCCGGTATCACTGGCGGCGCTCCATAAAGTCGACTCTGGCCGGCCCCGGTCCTACCGGGTGCCAATGCCTCAACTCGTCCTGCCGGCGGCCTTTTGTTCGGCCAATCTGATCATCTATTGGGGTGGCTTCGAGTCTACCTGGAAGCTTGCCTGCGCGATGTTGGCGGGCTTGGTGTTGTTCGCCATCGGAGGGTGGCGCGCCAGAACAGGCGCTGAGCACCTGATCCGAAACGCCGTCTGGATCGGGCCGTGGTTCGCAGGGCATCTGGTGATTGGTGCTCTGGGCCGCTATGGCGACCACCCGGCCAACCTTCTGCCAAATTGGATCGACGTCGGCCTGGTGATTGTCTTCTCGCTGGCAATCTTCTTCTGGGCGGTTAGCCTCACCTTGACCAAGGAGGGGACCGCCGCAGCCGTCGCAAAAGATGCCCAACAACTGGACAACATGCGGGCGTCATGACACCGCCTTTGCGGCAACTTGCAGGGCGGCACGGCTAAATCAGTCAGGCGAGCCGTCGCGGAAGAAGCTCGTTTTCGACTATACCGTGCCGGCGACAGACCGTCTCCGGGTGGTCGAGGCGGAAAAGCCGCGCCAGCCGCTCAAGATACTGTGTTTAGTAGAGCTTAGGACTGGCCGCGGATCTCTCCGTGACCTTTTTGCCGGCTGTACGTCTATAAATTTTGCCGATGGTGTTAGCAGCTGGAGTCCTCGCCAACCGAATGGCCACCCAAGCCGACGAAGCCACACTCATTCGCGCTGCCCAACGGGGCGACGCGGACGCGTTTGAGACTCTAGTCCGCACCTATGACCAGAACGTTCTTCGGATTGCCATGAATCTGCTGAGGTCGCCTGAGGATGCACGGGACATCTATCAAGAGGCCTTTCTTCGCGTTTACAAGAACTTGCATGCCTTCCGGTTCGACTGCAGCTTTCATACGTGGTTGTACCGGATCGTGACGAATATCTGCCTGGACCATCTACGCAAGCGCAAGGTGCGAAGAGAGGAATCGACAGTGATCGACACGCCCGAGGGTCCGCTCGACCGAATGGAACAGTTTGCGCAGGAAGGTCCTTCGGCGGATCCGGAACGCCATACCTGGAACCTCCAGTTGCAGAAGAAAATCAGTTCGGCTCTCGAAGACCTGTCGCCGCGGGAGCGTATGGTTTTCGAATTACGGCACTATCAGGGCCTTCGTCTGCGGAATATCGGCGAGATGCTGGGAACCAGTGAGGAAGCCGCCAAGAATTGTCTATTTCGCGCCACACAGAAAATGCGTTGCATATTGGGAGAATTTGTATGAAGTGCGAGGAGGTTGTACGGGCGATCCCGTTGTACCTTTATGGCGAAGTGTCGCCGGCGACTGAAGAGTTGGTGGAGGATCATGTCGCACGTTGCGCCGGGTGTGCGCAGGAGTTCAAGCTACAGAAGGCGATCCACTCGGCGCTTGATACGCGGGAGATGTCCATACCCGCGGGCCTGCTGCAGGAGTGCCGGGGGGATCTATCCCGCCAGGTGGGACGCGAGCCGCTGCATCACCGTGGCTGGCTGGGCGTTGGTGGTTTCTTGAGGGAGATCTGGCATGACGGGTTGCGTTTACGAGTACCACTGGGCGCGATGGCGCTGATCGCCGTGGGTTACCTGGGGGCGCGGTTGACCGGTCCGGGAGCGAACGCCCTGGGTGCTTTCGGAGTGAATCAGGCGGGTGTGGAAAATGCGGCTTTTTCATCGGCGATCCGGGCGATTGAGCCGCAGGCGGCCGGGACAGTCCGCATTTCCCTCGATGAGATTCAGAGGCGCGAGATTACGGGGCGGCTCGATGACGACAAGATCCAGCGCCTGCTGCTCGACGCGATCCGGCAGGAGAATAATCCCGGTGTGCGGGTGGAATCGGCTGGGATGTTGAAGGAGTGCCCGCAATCATCGCCGGTGCGCGCGGCTCTACTTGACGCGGTGGCTCACGACAGCGATGCCGGAGTGCGGCTGAAGGCGTTGGAGGGGCTGAAGACATTCGCGGGCGACCCGGCAGTTCGCCAGACGCTGGCCCAGGTTCTGCTGCACGATGACAACGCTGGTGTCCGGATGGAGACAATCGAGGTTCTCACCAGCCGCCACGATGACGCCATGGTCGGAATCCTGCAGGATGTTTTTCAGAAGGAAGACAACCACTATGTACGGAGCCGGGTTCAGGATGCGCTCAAGCAGATGCATGCCACGCTGGGGACATTCTGAATTCTATTTCGTCTAACATGAGTGTCGATAATGTTTAACATTAGAACGCTGGCTGGGGGCCTCATTGCGATCGTTCCGATGGGCTTGCCGCTCCCTGCCGCCCAGAGCCAGGCTCCGAAGGCGCACTCCGCATCGACCTTCTCCGAATCCCGCGGCTATCTGGGGATCGGGGTGGTAGATGTAACTGATGAACGGGCCAAGGTCTTGGGGCTGAAGGAGCCTCAGGGGGTGGAAGTAACCTGGGTGTCGGACGGGTCTCCTGCGGCGGCCGCCGGCATCAAAAGGGGCGATGTGATCCTCGATTACAACGGCCAGCACGTGGATGGCGGAGAGCAGTTTGTCAGGATGGTAACGGAGACTGTCGCGGGAAGGAAGGTGGCGATGGACGTTTGGCGAAACGGTTCGAAGCAATCGTTCAGCGCGACCATCGGGTCGAGACCAGCGGGGGCACTGTTTATGATTTCGCCCGGCACTCCGATGCCGCCGTTTCCTCCCGAGCCTCCGATGATGCCAGACACGCCATATGACATGTTCTCCTGGCGTAGCACGGCTTTAGGAGTGGAAACAGAGAGTCTGAATTCGCAACTGGCTGAATTCTTCGGGGTACGAGAAGGCGTACTGGTGCGGTCTGTAACCCGGGGAGCGGCGGCCGATAATGCGGGCCTGAAAGCAGGCGATGTGATTACCCGGATTGATGGGCAAGCCGTCTCATCTCCGCGCAGCGTCGCTCCCTTATTGCGGAAGTCGGGGAAGATGGCCAGTCTTACGGTCGTGCGCAATCATAAGGAGATCACTTTGAATGTGAAGCTGGCGAAGAACCTTCTACGTTTTGATGGGCTTTGCCCGGCTTATCAGCTCCAGGTTTTATAGTCGTGGGCATTGGCACTGCGCCCGACAGATATTGGACGATTACGGAGACGCGACGGTTGGACGCGTTTTGGGGGTCTTTCGGGACGAGCAGATTCTGATCGGCGAAGCCTCTCACCTGGGCCACTTGGCCGTGCTTCAATCCGTCTGTTTCCATGAGACGCCGCGCCGCATTCGCTCGGTCCGCGGAGAGTTCCCAGTTGGTGTAATTATGGTCGGTATTGAAGGGTCTGGAATCGGTATGACCTTCGATAAGCAGCTTGTTGTCGAGTGTTCCCAACTGGGTCGCGAGCAAGGCCAGAAGCCCACGGCATTTCTCCGTTGGCTGAGGGCTGCCGGACTCGAAGAACGTGGCATCCGCTTTCTCATTTTCTAGAAGCTCGATGCGCAGGCCTTCGCCGGTCACAATGAGACGGATCTGGTTCTTCATGGCCTGAAACTGGGGCAATTTCTTCATTGCTTTTTCGATCTGCTCCTTCAGTTTTGGCATATCGTCTTTCTTCAGATTGACGGTTTCACCGGAACCGTGCATGCCGGTTCCCGTATCTTTGCCTTTACCCAGCGGGTCGAGGAAATAGCCACCGATGGTTTTCTGAACGTCCTGACTGGTGTTTAGCAGCCATAAGACGATAAAGAGCGCCATCATGGCTGTGACAAAATCGGCGTAGGCGACTTTCCAGGCGCCTCCGTGGTGTGCACCGTGGCCGCCTTTCTTCTTGACTATGATGATTGGGTGGGCAGTTGATGGTTCCATATGGACCTTTCTCTATGCAGCTTCGCTCGCGCCTTCCGATGCCGCGCTCTTGCTGCCTCGCACCGCCGCTTCCGCATCTTTGAAACTCGGGCGAACCTCGTGGGGTAGAGATCGCCGCGCAAACTCTACTGCCAGGATGGGAGGCGCTCCCTTGATGAATGCTGACAACCCCGTTCGCAGACACTGATAGTAGGTTGCGTCGTCGTTATTTATGCCTGCCAATTTGCTCGATACGGGTCCGAACACACCGTAACAGAGCAGAATTCCTAGGAATGTCCCGACCAGTGCCGCCGCGACCTTATGTCCGATCTCCTCTGGCGGCCCTCCAAGGGCCCCCATGGTAATAACGACGCCAAGGACCGCAGCGACAATACCGAGACCCGGCAGCGCGTCAGCAACGGTTTGCAATGCAGCGACCGGCGGATGAGCTTCGGCATGGTGCGCTTCCATGTCGATCTCCATCACCTGATCGATCTCATACGCGCCCACTCCGCCGGTGACTGCAACCCGCAGAGTGTCACACACGAAATCAAGGGCGTGGTGGTCTTTCAGAAACAATGGATACTTAGTAAAAAGAGGGCTCTTTCCGGGATCATCTACATCAGCTTCGAGTTTTGCCAACCCTTGCTTGCGGGCCGTCTGAAAAATTGTACCCAGCATCGTCAGCGTGTCAAGGTAGAACTTCTTGGTGTAGCGGGATCCCGAGAGCGCGCGCAAAATTCCCTTGAACATGCGAATCACTATAGGCAAGGGATTCGCAATCAAGATGGTGCCCAGCGCCGCACCTCCGATAATGATCAGTTCGGCAGGCTGCATCAATACCAACAGATTGCCCTTCTCCATCAGAAAACCGCCTATGATCGAGCCGAAGACAATTACAAGTCCAATGATTACCCACATGCTGTTTTTATATCGGCGGGGAAAGGGGAAAACTGTAGGGGCACAAGGGCACGCTGAAAAGGTACAGGATGAGGTTCGATCGTCTACTTCAGATCGAATGAAAGTGGCTGCGGCCACGATTCGCCGCCCTGCGATTCACGATTGCCGAATGTCGCAGCTTGCTCCGAAGTCTGTCACACCGGAGCTTGCTGGTTTGGGTAGAACGCGCGGCGGTGTTCCTCGGCGAAGACGCGGAGCTGCCTGACAATGTCCGGGTGAGCGTCCATGACGTTGGTCGTTTCGAAAGGATCGTTCTGCATATCGAAAAGCGAGAGTTCGATGCGCTTGGTCTTGTACTTGCCAGGAAAGCCGTCCTTGCCGGCATAATCGAGCGATTGATAGTTGTGCGGCAAGTGCAGTTTCCAATGGCCATCGCCGCTCAGTACACCTTCGAAGACAGGTCCGGTCGAGAAAGGATAGTAGTCGTGCGGATTCCTGGCGAGGGGCTGGTTCGTGATCAAGTCCCATACGTTACGGCCGTCGATGGGGTTGGCGGGCAACCTGGCGTCCGCCAGAGATGCCATCGTCGGCAGCATGTCCACGGTGCAGAGCGCGCGTTTCGAGATTATGCCCGCCGGGATTCGACCGGGATAGCGCATGATGCAGGCGCTGCGGGTGCCTCCGTCGAAGCCGGTGGCTTTGGCTTCGCGGAACGGTGTCTTTCCGGCGTGGTTGCCGTAAACGATCCAGGGACCGTTATCCGAACTGAAGAATACCAGGGTGTTGTCGTCGAGCCCGGCCCTGGTCAATGCTTTCATAATTTCGCCGACCGACCAGTCGAGCTCCATCATCACGTCACCGTACAATCCTGCGCCCGACTTGCCCTTGAATTTCTCGCTGGCGAAGATGGGCACATGCGGCATGGACTGCGGGACGTAGAGCAGGAACGGATTTTCCTTGTTGCGGCCAATGAAGTCGACGGCGTGCTCGGTGTACCAGGTGGTCAGCATGGCCTGGTGCTCTTTGGTGACGCGCTCGATGGTTACCTTGCCGTTGTCCCAGAACTGCAATGGATATTTGCCCCAGACTTCCGGGTGTTCGGGGTGACCTTCCCACATGTCGTTGGAATACATGAGCCCGCATGACTCGTCGAAGCCGCGCGCCGGCGGGCGCGTCTCGGGTTGATCGCCAATGTGCCACTTGCCGAAGACCGCAGTACGATACCCACTCGCCTTGAATACTTCGCCCATCGTGGCAAATCGAGGATCCAAGCCGCGAGCGCGCGGGGCTATGGCGCCAAAAACTTTGGTTCGCCCTGGATAACATCCGCTGAGCAGCGACGAACGCGAAGCCGAGCAGATCGCCTGAGTCACGTAGAAATTGTGAAAAGCGCAGCCTTGCGAAGCCAGGCGCTCCACGTTCGGCGTGCGATAGGCCGGGTCGCCGAAAGGGTGAAAGTCCGCCCAGCCGGAATCGTCGAGGTAAATGAGGACAAAATTCGGGCGCTTGCCGTTCCCGGCCGCTTGGAGATTTGCGGCGGCCATGGCCAGCACGGTGTTCGATAAAAAGTTTCGGCGGGTTTGGTCCATAGTGATACCTACTGACACACCTGATTCTTCATTGGAACGATTATGTCACTTAGCGGGCAAGCCGGTCATCGGAAACCCGTGCGGAGCTAGATCACACTCGTATGCGCAGTCGGCGAAACGAACAGCAGGCGCAGACTGCTAGCCACGGCCGTTCAGGAAGAGGTTGAGCAGGACTGCCACCAGCGTTCCCAGCACCACACTGCTGCCGGTAACCGGCGCAATCCACTCGGGAAGATGCTGGAAGAAATGCGGCGACAAGGTGGGGATTAGCCCAATCCCAAGCGAACTCGCGACAATGAGCAGATCATGAGGACGCCGCGCGAAATCTACGGAACTCAGAATTCTTACGCCGGTTGCGGCCACGGTGCCGAACATCATGAGTCCCGCCCCGCCCAGGACAGGTTCAGGTACGGCAGCGACAAGATGAGCCATCTTCGGAAGCAGTCCCAACGCGATGAGAATCAAGCCGCCTACTGCGCAGACGTACCGCGAACGGACTCGCGTGATCGATACGAGGCCGACATTCTGCGAGAAAGAGGTGTACGGAAAGGCGTTGAAAATTGCGCCCAAGGCGATTCCCAGCCCGTCTGCACGCAGGGCTTGTACCAGATCGGCCGGTCCGAACTTCTTTTCAGTAATCTCGGCTAAGGCCAGGAAAACGCCGGTCGATTCCACCAGAGTCACGATCATGACGATGCACATGGTGATGACGGCGCCGAAATGCAAGGTCGGCATGCCGAAACGGAAGGGAAGCACCAGGGAAACCCAGGCGGCGTCCGTCCAACCCTGAACGTGCACCATGCCCAAGGGCACGGAAACCAGAGTGCCGGCGACGATGCCGATCATGATCGCGAGATTCTGCCAGATCCCACGGCCATATTTGCCCACCAGGACGGTCACCACAAAAACAAACAACGCGATAGCCAATCCGCGCGGTTGCCCGTATGCAGGATTAGCGACCGACATCCTGACTCCGTCAACCACTTGTTCCGAGGTTGGCATTCCGCCGCCCGCCCAGTTGATCGCCACCGATAGCAGAGAAAGTCCGAGCAGAGTAATTAAAGAGCCCGTAACCACATTGGGAAACAATCCGAGAATTTTTCCGATCAGAGGCGCAATCAGGAAGCCGATTATTCCTGAGAGTAAGAGAGCGCCGAAGAAGCCGTTCAAACCGATGGCTGGATCGGAGCCCATGGCGATGATGGGGCCGACTGAAAGGAAAGTCGCGCCCATCATGACGGGGAGGCGCGCGCCAAACTTCCAGAGCCCCAGGGTCTGAATCAACGTTGCAAGTCCGGAAGCGAAGAGGTCGGCGGTGATCAGAAATGCCGTCTGGTCTGGCGGAAGGCGCAAAGCTGCGGCGACGAGGAGCGGTACCGCGACATTTCCCGCATACATCACCAGAACGTGTTGCAGTCCAAGGACAAATAAGCGGCCAGGCGGCGGTTTCTCGTCTACCGCCGCGCTGCGGGTTCCCTCGGTCGCTGCCGGAATCATGCGAACGCCTCGCTACTTCTCACGGCTGAATCCATAGTGGCAACAAAGAAGTCCTCGAAAGCACGAATAGCGATTCCAAGAGCAATGACAACCCGCTCCGAGAAGACTTTTGCAGTGGTGAGCAAAGCGTATTGGAACATGGCGATGGGCCTTCGTGCAATTGTATTTTGCTATTTTGAGCCGATTGCACATTCAACTCCGCTGCGGTTGGGACGCCTCCCGGATTACCGGGCTCCGGGGCGGATATCCGGATGGCACCAACGCCCGGCGTGCTCAGGGTGCCGTCCTCCACGACCGTGTCCTCTTTGGGCCGCTACACTTGTACTGATGCGACTGATCGTTCTGGATCCTGGGCACTTTCATGCCACGCTGCTGCAAAAGGAGATGTATCCCGAGCTTGCCTCACGGGCCTCGGTGTACGCTCCGCTCGGTCCCGAGTTGCTGGACTATTTGAATCGTGTTTCTCTCTTCAACTCGCGGGCTGTCAATCCGACGAATTGGGAGTTGGACATTCACTGTACGCCGTATTCGCTGGGCGAGATGCTGCGGGATCGGGCGGGCGACATCGTCGTATACACGGGTCGCAATCGCGGCAAAATCGACAGGATGATTCCGGCGATTGAGGCCGGTCTGAACGTGCTGGCCGACAAACCCTGGATCATCTCATCGAGCGATCTACCGAACCTGGAACAGGCGCTCGACGTCGCTGCCTCGAAGAAGGTGGTGGCCTACGACATCATGACTGAGCGCTATGAGGTGACTTCGCAGCTGCAGCGCGAACTGGTCAACACACCCGATATTTTTGGCGAGCCCGTTCCCGGCGACGCGGAGGCGCCCGGGGTAGTTGCCACGAGCATTCATCACATTATGAAGGTGGTCGCGGGGTTGCCGTTGCGACGGCCACCGTGGTTTTTCGACGTGGCGGAAATCGGTGAAGGTCTGGCGGACGTCGGCACGCATGTGGTCGATCTGGTGCAGTGGACGCTGCTTCCCGATCAGGTTTTCGATTATCGCCAGGAGATTGAAGTGCTCGGCGGGCGGCGCTGGCCACTGACGCTATCCCGAGAGCAGCTAGAGTTGGTTACCGGCAAGGCAGACGTTCCGGACGGCCTGGATTATTACTGCAACAATTCCGTCCACTACACTCTGCGGGGCGTGCATGTGAAGCTCGAGATTGTCTGGAATTGGGAAGCCCCGGCGGGATCGGGGGACGCTTACGAAGCGGCCTTCCGGGGGACGAAAGCGAGCGCCGAAATCCGTCAGGGCGCCGCCGAGAAGTTTGTGCCGGAAGTCTACATTGTGCCTGGAGCCGAAGCGCGAGCCGGCGTTTTTAGCGCGCTACGGAAGAAGGTGGCCGACCTGCAGACGCGGTGGCCTGGCCTCGCGATCGAGCAAAAGGAGCATGAGGCGCGTCTGGTGATCCCGCAGAGATTTCGCGTTGGTCATGAAGAGCACTTCGCGCAGGTGGCACGGCGCTTTTTGTCGTATACCAAAGATCCTCAATCGCTGCCAGCTTGGGAACGGTCGTTTATGCTCGCTAAATATTATGTGAGTACTCGCGGCGTGGAAGTGGCACAAAATCAATGAGACGTTTGTTTCCGATCCTCATTTTTTCCTCTATCCTTGCGGCTCAGGAGACCCGGCACGAGATCGTCAATGCCGCGCCGACTCCCGAAGGCGATAGCAAACTGAATAGCGATAAGGTTCCGGACGTCTATGCCCTCACGGGCAAATTCGATCGGATCGTAATTTTGCGCTTCAAATTCGGCGTCGATCTGCTGGACGGGATCAAGAAGATGCTGGTCCAGGAGAAGATCAAGAATGCGGTGATTCTGGCCGGGGCTGGATCGGTGCGCAATTACCAGGTTCATCAGGTCAGCAATCGCGACTTCCCTTCAAAAAATATGTACGTGAAGGATCCGACTGCGCCCGCCGATTTGATCAGCATGAATGGCTACATCATTAATGGCGCGGTTCACGCACACATGACTTTGGCGAATCCGGATAAGGCCTTTGGCGGCCATCTGGAGCCCGGCACCAATGTCTTCACGTTCGCTATTGTGACGATCGGGGTGCTAAACGACGCGGTAGATTTGAGCCGGGTTGACGACAAGACTTACCGGTAGCTGTGTCGAGGCGCGAACTGTATAGACCGAAGCCTGGTTACAAGAAGTCTTCGCGGATCGGAGAGAAGGTGTCTACCAGGCGCGCACGATTCGAGAGCAGTTGAATAGAATGCGGGATATCCGAGGGTACGGCGAACAAATCTCCCGCGGCCATTCGTTGCGGCGCCTGACCTTCGGCGAAAAAGAGAATCTCGCCTTCTGCCAGATAAGTGATCTGTTCATGCGGATGCGAATGATAGGGGTCCGGCGCCGGCCAGGGGCCGTTGTCAATATCGAGTACTACGGTCATCAAGTCGCGCGTGTAGAGGATCCTCCGCTCGAACCCCCTACGGAACTTATCGCCTTTTGTGGCGTTGAAATTGAGAACCGTCGCTTCGCCCATACCTAGAATTGCAATTTTAGCTTTAATTGGATATTGCGCGGGGGGTAGGCCGAGGAAATGGTGCCGAAACCGCTGCTGGTGACGGTGGTCGCGGGCGACTCGAAGTTGACGTTATTGAAGGCGTTCAGGAAATCGACGCCAACTCGAAGGTTCACTCTGCCGTCCCGGATGAGATTGAACAATTTGGAGACGGAAAGATTGTAGATCTGCATGCCGGGACCTTCCACGTTGCCGAAACCGGAAGTGCCAAAAGCGCCTTGAGCCGCGGCAGTGAAGGCCGCCGGATTGAACCAGCCGTTCGCGCCGGGATTCGGCAGAACGCCGGGGCCACCGATGTAATTGGCGGACCGAGTGCCGATCAGCGTGCTGCCCGTGACGGTGTAGTAGAAGCCGGTCTGCAGGTGAATGATGGCGCTGAGCTGCCAACCGCCTAGCGGCTCGCGAAGGAAGCGGTTATAGTTTTTCAAGCTGGGGAGTTCCAGGACTGCCGTGCCCACAAACGTGTGGCGCACGTCCATGGAGGCTCCTGCGTTGGAAGAATACGCCGGGCCGTAAGCGGCGTGAACGTTATAGCCGTTGTAGTTGTTATCGGTGTCGGAGGAGGTGTCGGCCAGGTTTTTGGAGAATGTGTAAGCAGTGGTGAATTGGACTCTTGCGTAGCGGCGCTCCAGGCGAGCCTGCAGCCCGTGGTAGTTGGACGTGCCAATGCTCTTGAATTCTTCGATGGTGGAGTAGCCGGCGTAGGGGCGCAGATAGTTTTCGTTGGCTTTGGAAGATGCCGCGGCGAGGACGGCCCAACTGGGCTGGTTGATATCCGGCTCGGTGAGCAGGTGCCGTCCAAAACTGCCGACATAGTCTACTTCGGCGAACAGGTGCATGGGCAACTCGCGCTGAATACCGAAGCTGAACTCCTCGGAATAAGGAGTTCTGAGGTTCGGATCCATAGTTTGGATAGTGCCCCAAGGAGCGTTGACGGTCGCGCCACCGGTGATGTTCGAGAGGCTGCCGCTCTGGTACGCGACGCTTCCCACGTAGGGCGGATTATTCAGCGTGTACATGGTGGGGTTGCCCTGGATCCGGTCGTAGAACATGCCGAATCCGCCGCGGATGACGGTTTTATCGGCTACGTTGTAGGCGAAGCCGACGCGAGGCTGCCACGTGTTTTGACCGTTGTACATGCCGCGCGGAGCACCGTCCGGCACCGCCAGGATCGCCGGGTTGGTCGCATTCGGCACCAGGTAGGCCTGGGCAGGATTGACGCCGCTGCCGACGCGCTGTAGCCCGTCGTAGATATTGCCGGAACCTGCCACCACGACGCCGGATGAGTTCACGGTTACGGCCGTCGCGGGGTTGTAGAGCGACGGCACGAAGTTTGCCAGGTTGTCCACCGTCGAGTACAACGGCATCATGTATTCGTAGCGCAGGCCGAGATTCACGGTCAGCTTGCGCGAAACGTGCCAGGAATCGTCGACGAATGCGCCCGGTTCGGTGTAGCGATAGTGACCCATGGGATCGTAAGCGGCTTCGGTATAGGTATAGAAGTTGCCGAGCAACGCGTCGGCGAGCGCATAGCCGGTGGTGTTGGAAGTACTGCTCGAATTGAACGCGATGTTGCCGTCGTAGTTGGAGCGGCCATTCTGGTCCTTGCGGTAACGCGTGAGCGAAGCGCCGAAGCGAATGGAGTGCTCGCCGCGAACGATGGAGACGCTATCGCTCAAGTCGATGTTGGTGATCGGGGATGTAAGAGTCTGGTCCGGACCTTTCCATTGTTCGAAGTTCTGTACGGTTACATCGGGAATTCCGGAGGCGTACGTTCCCACCGAATTGTAGACGCGCTGGAAGGTAAATCCCTGCGTGCTGCGCTGCCAACTGTCGCCAAGATTCTGATAGCGCTGTCCATTCCAACTCGCGCCAAAATGGATTTCGTTCACCACGGTGGGCGAGAATAGCCAGGTTTCGGAGAGCAACGCGCTTCTGGCCGGACGATTACGGTTCTCAGGTACTACCGGGAGATAGGAGGAACTGACGCTGCCCGGACCGTAGGCGAGATAGATGTTGTTCGAATCGTCTACAAAGCGGAAGTAGAGCGTGTGTTTGTCGTTGATTCGGTAATCGATGCGGCCGAGGTCTTCGCGATAATTAAGGGGATTAGGTACTTCGAAGATCGCGTTGTTGGTGATCGGGGTGTTCGTAAAGGTCGCCGCCTGCGACGTAGCGTAGGTGTAGATGTTTGCGATGGCCCTGCCGTCCGGGGTGATTGCCGACGCAGGAACGATATCGCCGGGGTAAGGAGTCTTGGTCCCGGGTTCATCGATGGTCTTGCCGGTGCCGACGAAGTTGCCTTGCAATTCCGCGGTAGTGGGTAGGGTAACGCGGATGGGCGCAGCCTGTTGCCGTAACCGCTTCCACTCTTCGCCGGCGAAGAAAAAGAGTTTGTTCTTCTTGATGGGGCCGCCGAGGTTGTACCCGAAATCGTTGAAGCGAAGCTCTGTATTGGTCGGCGAGAAGTAATTTCGAGCGTCGAGGGCGTCGTTGCGGAAGTATTCAAACGCCGCGCCGTGAAAGTCGTTCGTGCCGTTCTTCGTAACCAGGTTGAACGCCACGCCTGCCGACCGGCCATACTGCGCCGAGAAGTTGGAGGTCTGGATCTTGACCTCCTGCGTGAAATCGGGGCTGATGTTGTTGATCAGGCTGCCATTCGCGCCACCATCCAGATTGACCATGCCGTCGACGGTCATGTTGTTGGAATTGGTGCGGTGCCCGTTTACGGACTGATTGGTGGCGCTCAGCGAGGTCAGCACGCTGAACTGATCGGGATTGGTAATCACCGCGCCGGGGACGAGCGTGAGCAGTTCCATATAGCTGCGCCCATTCAACGGCAGGTTGTCAACCTGTTTCCTGTCGACTACCTGCGACACTTCAGCCGAGACGCTGTTGAGCGATGCGCTTTCGGCAATCACTTCCACGGTCTGGGAAGCATCACCGATTTGCAGCCGCAGATCGACCGTGAGCCTGCCGTCCGCGACCACGGAAGTGGCTGTCTGTTGGGAACGTTTGAAGCCCGGGTGATCGGCCGTGACGGAGTACGGTCCGATGGCGAGATTCTCGACGACGTAGAATCCCTGCTCGTTGGTCATCTCGGTACGCGTAGCCTGCGTATCCGCATTAGTAACCACGACTTTGGCGCCTGGAATGGCTGCTCCGGAAGGATCGGTGACGGTACCGGAGATCCGGCCGAACATGGTCTGGGCAGAAACTGGTGAAACGCACACGGCTAACACCGCCGCAAGTAATGTAAATCTCAACGTGGATTGAAACACACTAACCTCTTGGTTTTCAGGTTATGCCCTTGCGGTACTCGATGTCGAGTCACAGGTCAGCAATCTTTTTGTCTAAAACGGAAAAATCGATACAATTATGGCATGGCTGGTCTGCTTGTGGATGTGTTGTGGATTGCTCGCTACGATTATGGTCCGGGATGGGTTCTACGTCTGCACGATCACAATTATCTACAAATGATTCTTTTCCTGGACGGGAAAGGGGAGTTTACCGTCGGCGACCAACTCTTTCCGGTTCGCGGCGGCGAACTGTTTCTCATTCGTTCGGGCGAGACGCACGGATTTCGCGCGGAATCATTAGTGCGTACATTGGATGTAAAGTTTCGCGTCCGTCCCGGAAGTCTGCTGCGGCGTTTGCGTCGCGCCGCCACAGTGCTGCAGTGGAACGAACCTGCGCTGGCCGCGAGGCTCGAACGAATCCGCGCCGAAGGTGACCAGAAGTCGCTCTTCTATCGTGAATTATGCAGCGTCCTGCTGACCGAACTCCTCTATCTTTACTTACGACAGGATCAGCACGGGCTGCCATCCGCCGGGTCCGCGGACGAAACCGGGACGGCGCCGCATGATTCAGTGTTGGGCCGCGCGCTCGGCTGCATTCGCGCCGGTTTCCAGACTCGCTTGACGATTCGCGAAATTGCCCGGTCCGCGGGTTGTACGGAGCGGACGCTACGCCTCCACTTCCACGCGGCCATGCACATGCGCCCCTTGACGTACCTGCAGCGCTACCGGATCGCGAAGGCCAAAACATTGATTCAATACTCGGACTATGCGCTCAAGGATGTCGCGGAGCAGGTGGGCTTCCAGACCGTTCATCACTTCACCCGGCTGTTCACCGCGACAGAGGGGCGCAGTCCGGCGGCCTGGAGGCGGGAGTATCTGGAAGGCATTCGTAAGGACGTCTACATCAATCCGCAATTCGAGAACCGGATCTTCACGGTGGAGGATGGAGTGGCCGGTCCCGAGGCTCCTGCGCGCAAGCTTCGAACGCGTCAGAACTGAAATTTCAGCGCGAGTTGAATGATGCGGGCGGCATTCAAGGTGGAACTGATCTGGCCGCCGGAAGAGCTGTTGATCGCCGCGCCCGGGGCGGTGAAAGTCGGGTGATTCAGGATATTGAACATCTCGGCCCGGAACTCGAAATATCTCTTCTCGGTAATCGGGAAAAACTTCATCAAGGTGAAGTCGACTTGCTTCAATCCGTTGGCCCGGAGGATATTTCGGGCGCCGTCGCCATAGGTGTACTGGGCGGGCACGGCAAATGAGCTGGTGGCATTAGGGGCCTGAGCCACGCAAGATGGATTCGCCGCCACATAAAACCAGCAGGAAGGGGAGCCGACATAGGTGGGAGCGCCGATTACGACCGGCGGCTGATTGCTGACGCCGGTGTTGGCATTATCGCCGTTGATTACGGGCGTGAAGGGTAGCCCGGTCCGGAGGGTCACGATCCCGGTCATTTCCCAGCCGCCCAGCAGCTGGTTGACGACTCCATGCGCATTGGTCAGGAACTGCTTCCCATGACCGAACGGCAGCGCGTAGCTGAAGCTGCCGGCAATTGCCTGGCGCAAATCGTAATCGCAGGGCGCGCGATAGGACGATAGTAGCGCTAGAGTTGTTCCCTCTTGCTCGGTCCCGGTATCGATGCATTTTGAATAAGACCAGGAGACCAGAGTCGTCAACCCGTGCCAGTCCCGGACCTCATACTTGGCCTGTAGTGCGTCGTAGTAGGCATCGCCTCCGAAATCAGAATACGTAAACGTTCCCCATTGTGGATAGAGCCGGCGGGTCTGCACCGCGCCCGGACCGGGAGGAGGATCGTTGGTAGAAATATTCTGATTCAAGTGAGTGGTTCGATTGCCGACATAGGCCACGTCCAGGGACGAGTTCTTTGAAAGCTGATACTGCAGCGCGAAATTCCACTCGTAGACTGCCTCGCTGCGTTCGACGACAGCGCCGGTATCGACGTTCGGCGTCGCGCAGGAAATTGCCACAAAACCAAACGGGCAGGGCTGACCTGGATTGGGGTTTGCCGCGACATTCGGCTGCCCTTCGAAGAAGTTGCCGAACGTACGCGAAGGAATGGTGGGAGGCGAGTCGTTGAAAACCGTGGTGGCGGCAATGAAAGGAACCGTGGCAACCGTGTTGTTGATCGTATTGCTGTCAGGAAACGCGTAAAATGTCCCGAAGGCGCTGCGGACCACAAATTTCGATCTACCCGCGGGACGCCATGCCAGCCCGACACGAGGACCCCAATTCACCTGGGTCGACTGGATGGAGCTGGGAAGCCCCACCTGTTTCGTGTATTCAATCCGGTCGGCGAAGAGTTGCATTAGCGACGAGGTCAGCAGCTGAACGTTGGGATCGATCGTCGAGGGAATGATCAGTTTGCCGGTGGAATAATCAAAGGCGCTTTTCTGACCGCGGATGCCATTGTAGAAGCCATTCAATTCCACCCGGAGCCCGAGATTCAGGGTCAGGTTCTGCGTAACGCGATAGTTGTCCTGCGCATAAAATCCTGGGAAATTAGCCCAGTCGCCGTTGAGCTGTTTGAAATAGTCGCGCGTCACGTTATTGGGATAGCCGAGGAGAAAGTCCGCAAAGCCATCGCCCGAGTAAGTGCCGAGGAAATTAAAGATGCCGACTGCGGCCGAGCCATTGATGAAGCCCGCATCGTCGTGGATCCAATCGATGCCCAATTTGATGCTATGCTTGCCGCTCGAGTAGCTGACGTCGTCGGCATACTGCCAGTCCCGAATTCGGTTCTGCTTGGGTCGCTGGTCGAAGGGACCGCCGGTGTAATTCGAGTAGCCGGTAATGGTGATCTCCGGGAATCCGTAGACTGAAGTCGTGTTATTGAAGCCCTGGACGCCGGCCTCCTGATCGACATTGGTGCCTTGAAGAGCACCCGCGAAATAGAAGTAATCCCGGTAGTACGAGACGCGGGTGCTATTGATCCATTTCGGGCTGAAAATGTGGACCAGCGATATCGTCGCGTTCTGCGCGCGGCTATGCAGTGGATAAAAGCCCAACGTCGGGTACTGATTGGGATCCTGCTCATCATTATTATTAATGGAGTAATGTCCCATCAAGGTTGTCGAACTGGAGAATTGCTGGTCGATTCGCATGTCCGCGCGGATCTGATGCTCCAAAAGGTTGTTCGTCTCCGCCGAATAGTTCGTGGCTCCCTGCACCGTATTCGGCAGCGGCATGTATTGCAGGAAAAACTGCGCCTGCGGCGAGATCAGGTTTGACGGGAACAATGTTTCCGGGAAACGGTTGATAGTTGTTGGCGGGATTGCGTAGGACCGTCGGCTTACTCCCTTGTAGCAATTGGCTGAAGTTACCCCCGCGCTCCGCCACACTGGGCACTATGTTGTTGAAATCGACGCCTTGTAGAAGGCCGGTACGTTCCAGATCCGCGAAAAAAAATGTTTTATCCTTGCGAATCGGCCCTCCGACCGCAAAACCGTATTGATTGCGGCGCAGCGGTTCTATGCCCTGAGTGGATCCCACTGGCGGCTTGTAAAAGAAATTGCGGGCATCGAATGCCGAATTCCGTAAAAACTCAAACACTGTCCCGTGAAGCTGATTCGTGCCGCTCTTCAGCGCAACGTTCACCACATTCGGCGTGTGTCCGTACTCGGCCGCGACATTCGAACTCTCCACGTTAAATTCCTGGAGGGCGTCCACATTCGGTTGGATCATCGTTCCCCCCAGTTGCATTTCAGTGATGAACGCGCCGTCGAGATACCATCCGATCATGTTCGGCGCAGTGCCATTGATGGTGACGTTGACCACCCTGGCCCGAATCGAGTTGCCTCCCGTCTGCGTTCCCTGTCCGCCGGGTGTATAAGTCGCGCCGGGCGTGAGGTCCGTGAGTTGCCAAAAGTTACGGCCGTTAAGCGGCATCAGTTCCACGGATGACGGATTCACCACCTGCTGTACCGACGATTCGGCGGTCTCTACCATTGGCGGAGCGGCGGCCACGGTAACTTCCTGTCCAACGGCTCCCACTTCCAGGGTCGCGTTCACCAGCGCTCGTTGGGCGACGCTCAACTCGATATCTGGAATGTTGGCTGTCTTGAAACCCGTCTTGCTGATCGCGATGGAGTAGTGCGCGGCGGGCAAGCCGGGGATCACGTACTCGCCGTCATTGCCGGTAACGGCGGAACGCGTCGCGAGCGTGGCAATGTTTTTGACTTCAACCTTGGCTTCGGGAACCACGCCTCCCGTGGAATCTATTACGGTTCCAAGCAGAGTGGCGTTTGAAACCTGTGCAACAGCTGCGGTGGTCGAGAGCAATAACAATACGGCCAACGAACGGGCAGACGACAGAGTCATAACGACACTCAGGTTATGCTCGGCAAATTGAAGTGTCGAGTGCCAAAGCGGCAATTTTTTTATCTGAAATGGAAGGTGAGAGTTGCTCTGTGATAAAGCGGACGTCCTACACGCTCTTTATTTTCTTAGGCTGCGAATCTGAAACAATAGAAATCACATGGAATTTGTCAAGATTCAGCGGGAGCGGGCAGTCGATTCGGTTTACCAGGCGATGCGTCAAGCGATTGTCTCCTGCCAGATAAAGCCCGGAGAACGCCTGAACGTGGAAGAACTGGCAGAGAAATTCGGCGTGAGTCTTACTCCTGTTCGCGGCGCAATTCAACAATTGGCGACAGAGGGACTTATCGAGATTCGCCCACGCAGCGGGACCTTCGTTGCCAACCTGAACCATCAGGAGGTCGATGAGACCTTTAAGATCCGCTGCGCTTTGGAATGTCTAGCCGGCGAGGAGGCCATCGCCAGGATTACGCCGGATCAGCTGCGTCGGCTGCAGGAGCTCCTTCGATCCCTCAAGCGCCGTGTCATTACAGACGACGATCGCAAGATGCACGAGATGGACAACTCGGAACTGCATCAGATGATTGTGGAAGCTGCCGGGAACCGAAAACTGCTCGAGATGTACCACGCCCTGAATGCCCACATCAAGATCGTGCGTATCCACGCGGCCGAAACCAATTGGCCCGTGCGCATGCAGGAGGAACAGGCGGAGCACGAAGCAATTGTTTCTGCCCTGGAGTCGAAGGATGCGGAAGGTTTAAAAACCGCTCTCCGCAAGCACATTTACCGGGCCAAGGATTCCATGCTGGCAGCGCTGCGAGCTTCCACGATGGCCTCTTCGCAGTGAAAATTCCTCATTTGCGCTGGTATATTGCCGCGCTGCTGTTCACCGCAACCGTCATCAATTACGTCGACCGCCAGGCGCTCTCGATTCTTGCGCCGGTCCTGACCAAAGAGTTGGGCCTTAGCGCCATTCAATATGCCGACATCCTGCAGGCATTTCTTTACGCGTACACGGTAATGTACCTGGTATCCGGCGTCATCGTGGATCGCTGGGGTACGCGGATCGCGATGGCCTCCTTCATGACATGGTGGTCGATCAGCAACATGCTTCACTGCCTGGTGAACTCCGCGTTCAGTCTCGGAGCGTTTCGCGTGTTACTGGGGATCGGCGAGCCCGGCAACTTCATGGCGGCGACGAAGGCGACCTCCGAGTGGTATCCGCCTCAAGAGCGAGCTTTCATGAATGGGGTGACGCAGTCCGGCGCGGCGCTCGGTGCGATTCTTGCCGCGCCGCTGATTGTCGGGCTCTACAAACTGTCCGGATGGCGGTTCGTGTTCGTCGTGACCGGAGCAGCCGGACTGGTATGGCTCGTCGCGTGGCTCTGGCTGTACCGTCTTCCGGCGCGCCATCCCCTGATCACTCAAGAAGAGTTGACGTTGATCCAAGGCACTGGCGCGAGGACTCCCGCGGCCCGGCGGATGCGCTGGATCGAATTGCTCCGATTTCCTCAAACGTGGGGGCTGTTCTGGTCGCGGTTTCTGTCTGATCCAGTGTGGTGGTTTTATCTCTTCTGGCTACCGAAGTATCTGGTAGAACAGCGCGGTTTCAGTATGGCGCAGATAGGATCGATAGCCTGGCTGCCCTATCTTACGGCCGATCTGGGCTCCATCTTCGGTGGACTTTTTTCGGGATGGCTGGTGAAACGCGGTTGGCCGCCGCTCAGTGCCCGGATTACCGGGATGTGGCCCTTTGCGTTGACGATGCCGCTCAGCGTGCTCATTCCTCACACGCGATCGGCGGGCATGGCACTCGTCGTGATTTCAGTGGTGACATTCTCGCATATGGCGTGGAAGACCAATCAGAATACCGTGACGAACGATATCTATCCCGTGGACGTAGTTGGGTCGGTGTCCGGGCTGGCCGCGTTCGGCACTGGACTGGGAGGCGCCGTGTTCACGTGGATGACAGGGCACATTGTCCAGCACTTTTCCTATGACGCACTCTTCTACATCATGGGTTTTCTGCATCCGGCGGCTTTTGTGGTGTTTCGAATATTGGTGAGGAAGCCGGTAGCTGTCGGAGTGGCGAGCGCAGGGTCACCGAATGCTAAGAATGTTAAATCTATTTAAAGTCACGGTTAAGCCGCGTAACTTTTGGCAAAGCAGGTAAAGATACTCTCCTTTTTAGTACTGCCGTATCCGGGATTGCCGTCAAGGTGGGCAATGATCCGGGTGAGAAACTTGCGTCCGGTTTCAGAAACCAACTACAAGAGGCAAAAATGCACCTTCGAAGAATTACATTTACGATCCTCATGGCCGCCGTCGCCGGCTACGCTCAGACGACCACGACGACTACCACCACGCGCGACACGACTATCGGTCCTGTGGGTGTGGGAAGCACTGAAACCATTCAGATCAACGTAGCCAATCTGGCCTCCAACGCCTCGAATGGCACGGCCGCGTCTTGCACCGGCACCATTTCATTCAATAATAGCGCCGGCACCGCCATCGGGACAGCCACCAGTTTCACTGTCACCGCTGGCGAGATCTCATCGGTGGCCCTGCCGTTTGCCAAACTCGGTTCGACGGCCACGCGCACGGAAGTTGTCGGGGTGATCGGATTGACTACTACTTCAACGACACAAGCGCCTTGCGAACTGCACTATTCTCTGGAAACCTATGACGCCACGACCGGTGTGACTCACGTGTATCTGAGTAGCGCGGCTTCGGGAGGTGCCATCGGCGGAATTCCGGCGGGAGGTCCCGGCCGGTAGACTAAACAATCTAACCGCTCTCCGATCGGTCGTGGCTCGGTGACGCATTCTACCGGGCCGCGGCCTTTTTTTTGTTTAAGTGGAGACAAGCTTCCAGGAGACGGTATGCACAGGCACCGGGGTCCTCTGCCGCAGACGATGCTTCTCGCCTGCGAGATAGTGTCCCGCGAAGAAGAGCGCCGCTCCCAATAACAACGGAAGCCACACCGGGAAACCTAATGGGTTTTTAGAGTGGAAGAATCGCATCGGCACTTCCGATACTACCGGGAGCGCGCGAACAAATAAAGGTCCTGGCCATAGAGTTTACGAACTTAGCACAATTTTGAAACCCTTTTACAACTCACGCCGAGAATCGGTACCCTTTACCTCGGATCGTGTGAATGTGCTTAGGGTTCTGCGGATTGTCCTCGAGCTTCTGGCGCAGCCAGGCCACATGGACGTCGATGGTTCGCGACGACACATCGCTCGAATACTCCCAAACGTTTTGCAGTAACTCCTCCCTGGGTACCACTCGTCCGCGATTGTCCACCAGGTAGCGCAATAACTGCAGTTCCTTGCTGGCCAGGGTTACCGGGTTCCCGGCCTTCAATAACAAGGCGCGCTCAAAATCGATCTCGATGTCGCCGAACTGGAACGACTGTACTGGAATCCGATTTTCTTTTTGTACGCGGCGCAGTAAAGCCTCGACGCGCGCCAGCAGTTCGGCGGGATCGAACGGTTTGGTCAGGTAGTCATCCGCGCCCAGTTTCAGGCCGACCACACGATCTACCACCTGAGTCTTTGCCGTCAACATCAGGATGGCCGCGTCGATGCCTTTCTGGCGTAGCTCCCGGCAGACTTCAAAGCCGGTTTTGCGGGGCAGCATGATATCCAGGATCACCAGATCGAACTTGCCGCTAATGGCCTTGCTAAGTCCGCTCTCGCCATCGGCGGCGCTTTCTACCTCGTAACCTTCGGTGCTTAGCAGATCCGAGACGGTCAGCACCAATCCCGGTTCGTCTTCAACTAGTAGAATGCGCGAACTCATCCTGTAACTCCGGCGGCGCGGCGGGTATCCGCACGGTAAACTCGGTCCCCTTCATCGGCTCGCTTTTCACACTGATTGTCCCGCCATGGGCTTCCACTATCTTTTTGACCAGGTTCAGACCCAACCCGGTGCCATGAATCTGGTCCTGCACCGCGCGGCGTCCCCTGAAGAACGGATCGAAAATATGGGGCTGCTCTTCGAGCGGAATTCCCGGGCCGCGATCGACGACCCGAAACTCGACCGCTTGTCCATGCTCGTCTTCTACTGTACACGCGAACACCCCTATCCAGTTGTTGCCTTCAGTGCCGTACTTGACCGCATTATCGATCAGGTTCCGGAGTGCATGCTTCATCGCCTGTTCATCCGCCAGGATCAGCGGCAGGCCCGGCGCGAGTTGCTTCTCGAGTACCAGATCCGGACTGACGCGGCTCGACCGCACACCTTCTTCAATCAGCAACTCCATGGACACCGGCTCCCGTTCACGAATGACGCGGCCTTTTCGCGAACTCCCGTAACGCAGGATTTGTTCCACCAGCACAGCGAGTTTTTCGCTTTCATCCTGAATCAGCCTTCCATAGCGTTCCACCTGATCGGGGCGTGAGGCTATCTTACCGCGGAGATTGAACGCCGCTGTACGGATGACCGTCAACGGTGTACGTAATTCGTGCGACACTCCGGCGACGAAGTTCATTTGCAGCTCCGCCAACCGCTGAGCCTGGCGGGAGATCCGAACCAGCCACGTCACCGTTGCCAGAATGAGTAGCAGAATCGACCCGGACACTGCGATGTTGCGCAAACGAGCGCGCGCGACAATGTCCTCCACCGAGCCCGCGTGATGGCGCACCAACAGTTTCCAGCGCGCCGGCCCTGCCGGTCCTGGACCTGTGAGCGCCGCTGGGGAAACCGGAGTCGCTCGCAGGCCGGGAGCCCGCGGTTGTTTCCGCGTAACTCCAGCGAAGCTGTTGTCCAGTAAGCCAACGGTCGCGTCCGCGCTGCGTTCCCCCAGACGCTGGCTTTCCGGCATGGAGTGATAGATGACGCTGGATGAATCGGCTGCCACGACGACTTCAGCGTCATAGTCCTTGCCGAGGTATCGATACAGCAATTCCGGGAGCACAGTGCCGCGAAGATAATCCAGATTCAACTCGACGATCATCCAATCCTGTTCCTGAACTCCGGGCCCCCCAAACTCATCTACCGCCGGACCGAAGTGCGGCAATTCGATCAGTGCCGATTCTCGCGGCGTAAACGTGCGCAAGGGTTCTCCCAGGAGCCGTGCCTGTAAGGTTTCGCGCAACCCGGACCAGTCCGCAGGCCAGTTTGCCGGTGAGAACTGCGCGCTATCGAGGTCGAGCGAATAAAGCTCCAGATCGCCGTTTGCCGGGATGACCAGCGCGATCCGTCGAAAAATGGGCTCGTGCGTTTCCTTCCAGCGGCGATACTGCTGCGCATAGACCGCCTGCGGGCCAGCCTGATCGAATTGCGCGGATTCCGGCATGAGACCTGCGCAAGCGGCGGCCACACGGTCATTAAAGTCGGCGCTGAGACGGGCCAACCCCGATTGCAATTGCACCTGGAGGCGATCGCGTTCTGCCGTGCTAACTTCGCTGATCAGGCCGCTTTGGAGCACGGCCAACACGGCGCAGAGTACCGCCAGCAGTCCGGCGGAAGCCCACGCCCGCCATGCGCGCTGCTTCATGTTCTCCATGTCCATAATATGTCCGTCGCTCGTTTTGCGTTACCCGCTGTCAGCTTACTCTCGTTTAACACTACCTTTTTCACGCGCTTGAATCTGCAAAGTAATGCAAACTCACGGTAAAGAAGGTTAATTCGAAGTCTTCGTGGAAACCAACCACCATCTGGCTGTATCTGCTGGAACATGATCTCCGGCCTCACCTCCAAAAGCCGGGTACACGGGCGCCGGCGAGTCGAAACGCCGGCGGCCCGAGTCGCGTCAAGATCACAAGTTGTACTATCGTCATCGAAGTCGTATCGGGAGAAGTCACTCACTCATGTTTTCTAAATTTCTCGTCGCTGTTGCTGTGAAAAGGCCATGTTTACGGCCGGGCAGATGGTGGATCGCCGCTTTGCTCGCCGCGAGTCTTGGCTACGCCGAGGCTGCGCCCCTCAATCGTGTTCTGACCGCCGTCGATAACAGTCAGCGCGTGTATCTCAACGGACATCTTCATCCGAAAGCACAGCCTCAATATGATCAGGGCCCGGTTGACTCGTCGATGCAGTTGACGCACTTGACGCTAAATTTCCAGATGTCGGCGGCGCAGCAAACCGATCTCAATCAACTCATGACGGCGCAGCAGACTGCCGGTTCGCCCAGTTTTCACCAGTGGCTGACGCCGGAGCAATATGGTGCACGGTTTGGACTGAGCGATGCCGATTTGTCGGCTGCGACGTCGTGGCTGCAAAGCCAGGGTTTGGTTGTGACGAGCACCGCGCGCGCCAGAAATTTTGTGACCTTCGACGGTACCGCCGCGGCCGTGCAAACTGCCTTTGGTACTCAGCTACACAACTACCTTGTGGATGGAGAAACGCATTTCGCGAATTCGAGTGAACCTTCCATTCCGGCGGCGCTCCAGCCGGTGGTGCGCAGTATTCGCGGCCTCAGCGACTTCCGTCTCAAACCTCGTGTGAAGATGCGGGGACCGGCTCCAGACTACACCTCCTCCCGGACTGGAAATTCACTCGCGCCGGATGATTTCGCCACTATTTACGACATTCAGCCTTTATTCGCTCAGGGCATCAACGGTACAGGTCAGAAGCTTGTGGTGGTGGGCCAAGCCCAAATCACGGTTTCGGATATCACTCAGTTTCAGACGATGTTTAATCTTCCCGCGCAGGCTCCGACTCAAGTCCTGGTGCCGAATAGCGGACGTTTCGGAACTACTTCCAGCGGCGATTTAGGTGAGGCCGACCTGGACCTCGAGTGGTCCGGAGCAGTTGCCCGCGGCGCTACGATTCTCTATGTTTATGCTCCCAACGTAGCCGATTCCTGGACCTACGCGGTGGATCAAAATCTGGCGCCGGTAATGAATTCAAGTTACGGGTCCTGCGAGCCGGATAACGGCAGCGCGGAGTCTGCTTCGATGCGAGTGCTGGCGCAGCAGGCGACGACGCAGGGCATGACCTGGCTGGCCGCGTCGGGTGATTCCGGCGCGGCGGACTGTACGGGCGACGGTACCTCCAACGCTAACCTTCTAGCTGTCGATGAGCCCTCATCCATCCCCGAAGTCACCGGGGTGGGCGGAAACGCGTTCAATGAAGGCACCGGGACTTATTGGAACACCACCAACAACGCCAATGGAGCCTCAGTGCTATCGTACATTCCCGAGACGTCGTGGAATACCAGCGCGATTGACGGTTCGCCGGCTGCCAGCGGCGGTGGCGCCAGTATCTACTTCTCCAAACCGACGTGGCAAACCGGCGTCGGCGTGCCGAGCGACGGGGCCCGAGATGTACCGGACGTGGCGATGGCGGCGGATGAAGATCATGATGGCTATCTGATCTACAGTGCGGGTTCGTTACAGGTAGTCGGCGGCACTTCCGCCTCCGCGCAAGTGTTCGGCGGAATCGTGGCGCTACTGAATCAATACCTGGCGGCATCGGGGCTAGGCAACATCAATCCCAAACTCTATACGCTGGCCCAGACTTCTTCGAGCGTCTTTCATGACATCACCACGGGCAATAATATCGTTACGCCGGTCTGCCCGCGTCGCGGCTGCACCACCCCGGTATCTGCAATCGGCTACAACGCTGCCGCAGGCTACGATCAGGTCACTGGGTTAGGGTCGGTGGATGTCTTTAACTTGTTTACCGCCTGGAATGGCGTTCCCGGCCGGCTAACCCCGCAGATCGCGGTTTCAGCGAGTGCAACATCCCTCACCACGAGCGGCAGCACTGTGCTCACTGCGACCGTGACCAGTTCCAACGGTACGACGCCAACCGGTTCCGTCGTCTTTCTTCTGGGCACGAACACGTTAGGCAGTGCGTCGCTCTCAGGCACGGGAGGCACCGCTACCGCATCGCTGACGGTGTCGGCCGCGCAACTCGCCGCCGGCGCCAATAATATCGCCGCGGAATACAATAGCGACAACTCGACATTTACGAACGCGGCGGCTTCCGTAACCGTCACAGTTACCGCCGGGGCGTCGACTCCGACCATCACGGGTATCGCCGATGGGGCGTCGTTCGGCCACTCTTATGCGCCGGGCGAAGTTTTGTCCATCTTCGGCACGGGGCTCTCGACCTCCACCCAGTCGGCAACGTCAATTCCGCTGCCGACCTCGTTGGGAGGCGTGACGGTCACGATTTCCGGAGTGAACGCGCCCTTATATGTGGTCTCGCCGAACCAGCTAAACGTGCAAATTCCATTCGAGACCGCGGTGGGCAGCGCGTCCACCCTCGTGGTCCAGTCGAACGGCCAAAGTTCAAATTACTCGTTCACTGCCAGCGCTACGGCTCCCGCCATCTTCACCAATACCAGCGGCGCGCCGGTTCCGAATACCAGCGGTAATCTGGGCAGCACGCTGACCCTTTACATCACCGGTGCCGGTGCGGTGTCGCCCTCGGTGGCAGATGGCGCGGCTCCGGCCGCCGGAACGGCAGCGGCTAATTTACCGAAACCAGTGAGCCAGCCCGTTACGGTAACCGTCGGCGGAATCAGCGCTCCGGTGCAGTTTGCAGGCATCCCGGTCGGCTTGGTGGGTGTTATGCAAGTCAACTATACGCTGCCGTCCACGGTTAAAACGGGCGTGCAACCGGTGGTGGTAACGATTGGGACTGCCTCCAGTTCAGCCGCCAATCTGACTGTACTCCGTTAAGGAACGTGGGGGCGGGGCCAGGTCTGATAACATCGGGGCATTCCGATGATTCGACCTGCCCTACTCCTCGTCACTACAGCCCTGGCGCTTTCCGGCCAGACTCATTATCAACCTAATTGGGATTCGCTCAATCGCCGTCCGACTCCCTCCTGGTACCAGGAGGCGCGCTTTGGAATCTTCATTCACTGGGGGCTGTACTCCGTGCCGTCGTTTGCGCCCCCCAATCAACCGGGACAGACGCCTTACGCGGAATGGTATTGGAACTCGCTCACTACGCACAAAGCCGCGACTGTCGCCTTCCATAACAAGACTTACGGCGAGAATTTCCAATACCCTGACTTCGTGCCGATGTTCAAGGCCGAGCTTTACGACCCGGACCGGTGGGCGGATGTGTTTGAGCGGTCGGGCGCAAAGTATGTGGTGCTGACTTCCAAACATCACGATGGCTTCGCGTTGTGGCCGAGTGCGGATGCCGATCGCGACTGGGGGCGTCCCTGGAACGCGGTCAGCACAGGTCCGCGCCGCGATCTGGTGGGAAGCCTTACGGAAGCGGTACGCCGCAAAGGCCTGAAAATGGGCCTATATTATTCACTCTACGAGTGGTACAACCCGCTCTGGTTAAAGGATAAGCCCCGGTTTGTCGCCGAGCACCTCCATCCTCAATTTAAAGATGTAGTGACTCGTTATCAGCCTTCCGTGATCTTTAGTGATGGAGAATGGGACTTGACCAGCGAGCAGTGGCACAGTCCGGAACTGCTGGCGTGGCTGTTCAACGATGCCCCCGATAAGGCTGAGGTGGTAGTCGATGACCGCTGGGGCAAAGAGACGCGGCATAAAGACGGAAGCTATTTCACCACCGAATATACCGCCGGACTCGATAGCGGGTCGCATGCCTGGGAAGAAAGCCGCGGCATGGGTATGTCTTACGGATATAACCGCAACGAGCACCTGGAGAATTACCGTACGCCGCGCGAATTGATTCTGATGTTAGTCGACCTGGTTAGCCGCGGTGGTAACTTACTGCTTGATATCGGACCGACGGCCGATGGCCGCATTCCGGTGATTATGGAAGAACGCCTGATCCAGATGGGTGACTGGCTCAAGGTGAACGGCGAAGCCATCTATGGGACCAAGCCTTGGAAGAAGACTCGCCAGTTCAGCGCCGGCGAGGTCCCCAAACTTGAATCCGGGAAACAGTTCATGACACACTACGAAATCACGGATTTTGTCGATCGGAAAAAACCGGGACAAGCAGTCATCGAGGCCTTCTTTACTGCCAAGGGGAGCGATGTTTATGCAATTTTCCCGGAAGCGCCTAAAGGGGATTGGGTAATGCAGGATGTGTCGCTCGCCGGGGAGTCGCGCGTTACGGCGCTCGGAACGCACGCGCCGTTGAAATGGCAGAAGGCGGGCAGTGGGATCCGGATACATTTTCCGGTAGCCGGTGGTCCGGTTGCCATTCGAATTAGCGGGATAAAGTAACTTAGCTTGTCTGCACGGCGGCGTTCTGCAAAGTTTCGCTGCCGCCGGCCCAAATCGGTTGCGCGGAAGAGCCGGCCTGTTGGAGGATCAGGACGGCAGCCAGAGCGATAAACACGAGCAGGAGAGTGTATTCGATAAGGTCTTGCCCATCCTCGCTGCGGCTGATCCGATAAAATGAGTCCATATAAGGGTAGTACCTACATTACCTGTATCAGACGCTGTAAACAATCGACATGATTACTGATTACAGTGGTAAGTGCACCTAAATGGATACAGTTAGTTGTTAGCCAGGCAGCACGACTACATCGTATAACTTCCGCTCACCATCCTTATACTTGATCAGCATGCGGGTATGTCCGGGAGCGTGCGCGTGAATGGCTAGCTGATGCGGACCCACAGCCGAAAGGCTGGCGGTGTGACTTTGCAGAATCGTAGCTTTTTCTATCTCCCGGCCGTAGTCAAAGAACACGATTCCGCCGGTTTTGGCTGTAAAACACGGAGTGCCGAGGACGGGCCGCCACAGCGGGCTCTGTACGGCTGCAAGCGAAAGCACCAGCGCCGTAACGCTGAGAGCATTTATTAAATAATGTTTTACCCGCGGTTGCATAGGCTAACTTGCTGCCACTGCCGCGCCTTGCACGGTGGTATTCGCAGCTACCCAGATAGTTGACACGGAAGACCCTTGAGTTTTTAGCAGACTTACTGCGCCCAGGGCCACCAACGCGACGAGAAAGGTGTACTCTACTAAATCCTGTCCTTCTTCGCCTTTCCAAAACCTGCTAAGTCGTGTTCCCATATTTGCCTCTACACCAATGGTATGGGCGGGATAGTCCGGTTACAATCTCCGTGGCCGAGCGGAGCGAAGGTTGGATGCGAACAGATACCGTATGGCTAGTACTGACCCCTTAGACAGCGGCGACGCTGCTTTTCTTTTGGTGCTGCGTGGCCCCGTCGTCAGTGAGAAACTGGGTAGGCCAGCCGCCGGCCAGTCCGGCGCACTACACTTATGGGACGCTGGTGCCAATATACTGTATTTGCCGGGAACAATATGAACAAACCCAATCGGCGTCACTTGTTAGGGACCGCGATCGCCGACGCGCAGGCCACACTAATCATCAGGACGGAAGCTCGGCCGGGATCAAGCGGAGGCTCCCAGGACCACATCGGCTTCCCCACGCGCCACCCTCTTGCTTTCTATGTCGCTCCAGAGAACGTATGATCACACGACGGGCATTCAGTTCTATCATGCTGGGGGCTGCCGCGCCCGCTGTAGCGGCTCCACAATCCCTGTTTAATGGACGCAATCTTGACGGCTGGCACAAAGCGGGCAATGGGCTCTGGACCGTTGAAGACGGCGCGATTGTCGGACGCTTCGATCGCGCGAAGCCGGGACCCGGCTACGTCTTTACCAATCAGGAATACGGCGACTTCGATCTGCGGCTCGAGTTCTGGATCTCTCCCCAAGGCAATAGCGGCGTCTTCATCCGCCAGCCTTTACGCGAGTTTGGAACCAAGGGCGACGCACGACCGGCGCACTCGCCCGGCGACGGAGTAGAAGTCCAGATCGACTATAACGATCCAAAGAATATGACAGGCGCGATCTATGATCTGCATCAGCCGTCGTCGATACGGGGAGCGGAAGAGCGCTGGGTTCAGTATCGGATCCAGTGCGCCGGACCGAAGGTCGACGTCTGGATTGATGGCGGCCAGGTGAATCGTTATGACGGCCTGAAGTCATTGCGGGGCGGCATCGGCTTCCAGATGCATGGGCAGCAGCCGCACGACCATGTAGTCAAGTTTCGCAACATCCAAATATCTCTATGAATCGCAGACAGTTTTTCTCCACCGCCGCGGCGCCGTTCGTAGTGCGGGCGGCGAAGGCCCGGCCCAGTAAGCGTCCCAACATCATCCTGATCATGGCGGACGATATGGGATTCTCCGATATCGGCAGCTACGGCTCGGAAATCGCCACACCGAGTCTCGATCGCCTTGCCAAAGGCGGCGTTCGCTTTACGCAATTCTGCAACACCGCGAGATGTTGCCCTTCTCGCGCCTCGCTGCTGACCGGACTCTACAGCCATCAGACAGGGATCGGCCACATGGTGCTCGATGATCATTTGCCCGGCTACCGGGGCTTCCTCAACGATCAGTGCGTGACGATCGCCGAAGCTTTGAAAGGCAGCCCTTATCATCCGCTGATGGTCGGCAAATGGCATGTAGGACAGGAGCGTCCGCACTGGCCGGTCGATCGGGGCTTCGAGCATTACTTCGGGTTGATTGAAGGCGCGGACAATTACTTCCGGCCGGAACGTCAGATGGCGCTCGATAATAATCCGTGGAAGCCTGACAAACCAGGCTACTACCAGACGGACGCTTTCGCGGACCATGCCGTAGACCTCATCGATCAATACGGCCGCAAGCCGGATCCTTACTTCTTATATCTCGCATTCACCGCGCCGCACTGGCCGTTGCACGCGCATCCCGAGGACATTGCAAAGTATCGAGGTAAGTATCGCAAGGGATGGGACCAATTGCGCCGGGAGCGGCATGCGCGTCAGATCGAGACCGGCATCGTTCAGGCGAAGTGGGGCATTACGCCGCGCGACGAGGAAGTCCCGGAATGGGAAAAGGCGGAGCATCAGGATGATGAAGATTTGCGCATGGCGGTTTATGCGGCGCAGATCGACCGACTCGACCAGAATATCGGACGTGTCCTGCGAAAAGTGAAGGAACTCGGCCAGGAAGAAGATACGCTGATCATGTTTTTGTCCGACAACGGCGGCTGCGCTGAGGAAGGAATTAAAGGCGAGAAGCCAGTCCCGGCAGGTCCGGCTGATTCGTTCACCAGCTATGGCCGTCCGTGGGCAAATGCCAGTAATACGCCGTTTCGGCTTTATAAACATTGGGTCCACGAAGGCGGCATCGCGACGCCCTTTATCGCATACTGGCCCTCCGTGATCAAGCAAGGGGGCTCGCTGCACCACGATCGGGCGCATATTATCGATCTTCACGCGACGGTGCTCGATGCCGCCGGAGTTGCGCATCCGGACAAGTATCAGGGGCGTGCGGTGCTGCCGCTCGAAGGCAAGAGCCTGGTTCCGACGTTCGAAGGCAGACCTCGCGAGTTGCACGATTTCATCTTCTGGGAGCACAGCGGCAATCGCGCCATCCGGCAAGGAGACTGGAAACTGGTATCGCAATTTCCGGACACCTGGGAACTCTATAATTTAGCGGCCGATCGCACCGAAATGCACAATCTGGCCGCATCGGAAAACGGTCGGGTGACGGCGATGAAGGCGGCATATGACGCCTGGGCGAAGCGCTGCAATGTGGTGCCTTGGGAGCAGATCACGAAGAAGCGTAAGGATCACGGATAGATCGGCGCGCGCTTCTCTGGCAGACAGACGAAAGTCCGTCACACCAGGGAGTCGTGGAAGATTTCGGCATACGTCCGGCGGAAGAAAACATCGGTCATGCCGGCGATATAGTCGCAAACCGCCCGGTGGGCGGGCATGGGCTGCACATGGCTTGACTGACCGTCGGGGAGTCTGTCCGGATGCTCCAGGAAGTACTGGAAAAGGCGTCCCATTGCACACATCGATTCGACCCTGCCGTCGGCAAGGACCGGCGACGAATACAAGCGGCCCCGTAGCAAGCGTTTCAGCGAAGTCACCGTGTCGCCAGCCGGCGCAGTGAACGCGGCCAGCCGTTTTGAACAACGACGCACCGCGTCGACGTCTTCGACTCCGGATTCGCGTGCGGCCGCCGCAGTCCCTTCGATCAGCCCCGATACCAGTTCGTTTATCAGACTTCGCTGAGTTTCCTGAAACTGTTCCCGTTCGGACGCGCCGGGATATTGCGTTTCCACCATTTCGAAAATCCTTGCAAACGCAGGTACGTCTTCTACGATCTGGTCGAGTGTCAACATGCGCGCGGAGTAGCCGTCATCGAGGTCCGCGCAATCGTAGGCAATCTCATCGGCAAGATCGATCAGTTGCGCTTCCAGGGGCGGGCGCAGTTCGGGAAGATATTCGTTCAGTTCCGGATTCTCGCCGGGAATCAGGTCGCGCGAGTGCTTCACGATACCTTCGCGTACTTCAAAGGTCAGATTCAGGCCGGGGAACCGCGCGTAGCGCTGCTCAAAGCTCTCGACGATACGCAGCGCGTGAATGTTGTGGTTGAAGGTATCGCCAAAGCGGGCCATCTGGCGATTCAGTTCATTTTCGCCGGCGTGTGCGAAAGGGGGATGCCCGATGTCGTGCACCAGCGCCAAGGCCTCTACCAGATCTTCATCCAGGCCCAGCACGCCGGCCACTGTGCGCGCGATCTGGGACACCTCGATGGTATGGGTCAGCCGGTTGCGGAAATGATCGGAAATGCCGGGAGAGAAAACCTGGGTTTTCGCTTCGAGCCGGCGGAATGCACGAGCATGCACGACTCGATCCCGATCGCGTTGAAAGGCATTACGATAGGGATGTTCGGGTTCGGGATATCTACGCCCACCGCTTCGCGCGAGCGGAAATCGAAGGTGGGCCAGCATCCTTGAGCCCCAGCCGCCGTTACTTCGGAAGCTCGTTCAAGATTTTGGTTGCGGCGCCGGCGATTTCGCCGGTCTCTTTCACCAGCGGTTCCAGAAGTTTGCGCGTCTCGGCCGGATTCTTTGTCTTAATCCCGTCAGCAAGAGTGAGAGTCGCCTGGTCGGCTGAAACCATGTCCGTTGGATGGTCGATCAGGCCGTGCAGCAACGTCTCCGCCTCCGCGCTCTTGTTTTCCTGGAAAGCGATCTGAGCGAGCGCGAACTTCGCTAAAGAGGCAATGTTCTTGCCGCCATGGTCCGCCACATCCTGGTACTTCTTGCGGGCTTCTTCCAATTTCGCTTGAGAAACCAAGACTCCACCGAGGTAATATTCGGCGATGTAGCCTTGTTCCGTGCCAGGGTAATCGGCGAGAAGCTTCGAAAAGACTTTGGTCTCTTCGGTGGCTTTGGCGTCCATGGTGGGGAACGACAGTGCGTCGGGCGCGCCGGCGGCCCCAACCGGTGCCTGAGACACTTCCATGGCCTCAGCAAGCCGGGCATCCCGGGCACCCTGCTGCTGGCTGCGGTAGAAAACAAC
This sequence comes from Terriglobia bacterium, assembly GCA_963777595.1. Classification (GTDB taxonomy): domain Bacteria; phylum Acidobacteriota; class Terriglobia; order Bryobacterales; family Bryobacteraceae; genus CAVVFX01. The sequence goes on along the minus strand of CAVZRE010000051.1, from coordinate 27,707 downwards.
TCCGCCAATCACAACGGCTAGCGCAACGATGGCGATGGCACCACGAACGATGGGCTGTTGATGCGCTTGTACGTACTCTACGGTCTGCTCTACAGTGACAGCAACCTGGTCTGACTTGAGTTCTTTTCGGGTTAAATGACCGGCCACAAATACCTCAGAAATTACGTGGTCCACTTACGTATGTGGAGTGGAAACTTTAGTTTAGCACTCTATCGGTACGGAGGGTCAGGGATCGCTTCAAACCTGCCCGGCGTGTAGGCGTTTTGTGGCGCGGCTAGCGACGGAACACCAGGACTGCATTGAGCCCGCCGAATGCGAAAGAGTTGGACATTGCGCAGGTGATCTGCACCGAGCGGGCTTCGTTGGGCACCACGTCGAGATCGCAGGCGGGGTCGGGAACCCGGTAGCTGATGGTGGGCGGGATGAATCCGTCGCGGATGGCGAGCGCGGTTGCGGCAGCCTCGATTGCGCCCGCCGCGCCCAAAGCATGTCCGTGCATAGACTTGGTGGAACTCACCGCGAGTCGATTGGCATGCTCACCGAACAACTGGCGAATGGCCGCGGTCTCGGTGGAGTCGTTGGCGCCGGTTCCGGTGCCGTGAGCGTTGATGTAGTCAACCGCTTCCACCTGGGTCGCGGCGTCCCGCAGCGCCATCCGCATGGCGCGAACCGGACCGTCGACTGAAGGTTGCGTGATGTGGCGCGCATCGGCGGACATGCCGAATCCAGTGACTTCGCAATAGATTCTTGCGCCTCGGGCCAGCGCCATTTCCAGCGGTTCGAGCACCAGCATGGCGCCGCCTTCGCCGAGGGTCATGCCCGTGCGGTCCTTGGAAAACGGCCTGCAGATGTCGCTGGAAACCACCCGCATGGCTTCCCAGGCTCTTAAGATTCCAAAGCTGAACACCGCTTCACTGCCTCCGGCAATCGCCATATCGGCGTCGCCCGACCGAACCATGCGAAAAGCCTGCCCGATCGCATGGTTGGAAGACGAGCAGGCTGTCGAAACGGTCCACGCTGGACCCGTCAATCCAAGATCCATGGAGATGTAACTGGCCCCGGCGTTGGCCATGGTCCGCGGGATGGTCATCGGATGAACACGCGGCCGGCCTAATTTATAGATATCCCAGAAGCCCTGGTCTTCGGTGCTCTGGCCGCCGACACACGCTCCCGTGACGATGGCGCAGCGTTCGCGCAACTCATCGGTCCAGGAGATGGCCGCGTCGGCGACGGCTTCCCGCGCCGCGATCGCCGCAAATTGAGCAAAGCGGTCGATGAGGTCGATCTGCCGAGGCTCGAAATGGAGTTCGGCTTCATAATCGCGGACCTCCGCGCCGTTCTGAAAACGAAATCCGGAGAGATCCGCGAGCTTGACCGGTGCGATACCGCAGCGGCCTTCGCGCAAGCCCCGTGCGAATTCTTCCCGCGTATTCCCAATGGCGCAGATCACTCCAATGCCGGTAACGGCGACGCGCCTCACTGCTGGACAGCCTTGGCATCGACAAGCCGCTGGACGCCGTCCACCATTTCGCGGATGTTGCGGATCTGTTTGGCGGCTTCGTCCGGAATGGTGATGTCAAACTTTTCCTCGAGCGCGAAGAGGATATTCACCGCGTCCATGGAATCCATGCCGAGTTCTTCAAAGCGGCTGTCGAGAGTAATTTTCTCGCGCGGGATACGGTGGGTTTCGGCGACCACGTCTAAAACTTCTTCGGTTACGTTGCTGGGCATAAAATCTGGCTCACCGTTTCGCAGCGAATTCCGCGCTCGAGTAATGCCGGGAGAATTCGTTTCACCGCTTCGAGAGTCGCATGGATATCCGGAGTTGCAGTACAGCCCCGGCCATCGTGCAGGCACACAATCGAACCGTCGGAGGCGGCCGCGAGGACCCGGTCGCTGATGGCGCTTGGTGATAGTTTCCAATCGAGTCCGATTACCGTCCACATGACCCCGAGAAGGCCAAGTTGTTTCTGCATCCCGCGATAGCCAAACCAACGAACGCCGAACGGGGCTCGCATGAGCTTGGGCGATACGCCGAGGGTGTCGCGGAAGGTCTGCTGCGCTCGCGCGAAATCCTCCAGGATGAAAGCTGGGCCACGGAAGCAGCACAGCGGATGCGTGTCGCTATGGTTGCCAATCTCATGTCCGGCTGCGTGGACCTGCCGCGCGATATCGGGCAGGCGCCGGAGATTGGCGCCGCATTGAAAAAAGGTCGCAGCCGCTCCGTACTCGCGCAGGATGTCCAGCAGCATCGGCGTGCTCTCGCTGGGACCGTCGTCGAACGTAATCGCGATCGCCTTCCGCCGCGCATCGCCCCGCCATATCGAGGGGCCGAACATTCTGGACGACCGCCCGCGTACGCCGTAGGCGAGCGCCCCTCCTCCAGCCGCAACGAGTGATGGAACAATCACCCTCAAATGATCGCAAATTTACGGATGTCGCCCGTTTCAGAGTAGTGTTGGCCGAGACGCTTCGTTCCCCGGCGCTTCGGCTGACCAGGAAAGGGGAGGGTCGCCCACGGCTGCGTCCAGAGGTTGGATAATGGTCGTGCCAAATGTCGAATCTTCATACACGACGCGACTTTCTGACGTCAACTGCGGCCGCGAGCGCCGCGCAGGTGGCCGGGCCCACCCGTCCGAATATTCTCTTCCTCATGGCGGACCAGTTCCGGTTCGATTGTCTGGGAGCGAATGGCAATCGACTCATTCACACGCCGAATCTGGACCGGCTCGCGGCCGAATCGGCGAACTTCAGCAATGCGTTTGTGCAGGCGCCGGTGTGTGTGCCGTCGCGCGTGAGCTATTTCACCGGACGCTATCCGCACAGCCATAAGAACCGGGTGAACTATACGCCTTGCGATCCACGCGAGGTCTTTCTGCAGAAGATGCTGAAAAACGCGGGCTATCAAACCGGCACGGTCGGGAAACTGCATCTCTATCCGCCAACCGTCGAACATGCGCATGAGTCCGGCTGGGACCGCGTTCAACTGCACGATGGAGTGGGCTCGACCGACCGCTATTCCGATTACAACAGATGGCGGCGAGCAAACGATCCTCATGCGGCCACGCCTTACAGTGCGCTGGCGAAGGGCGTGCCGGCCGGAAAGAATCCATTTCGCGCGGCGGTCGAGTACCAATTCAGTCCCGAGCACTGGACGGGAGAAGAGACTTGCAAGATGCTCCGCGAGTTTACGGAAGCGCGAAAACCCTTTTTCCTATACTCGTCGTTTTTTAAACCCCATTCGCCGTTCAATACGGCCACTCCCTATGACTCGATGTATGACGGAGTGGAGATTCCTCTACCCAAACGCGTGACTCTCCAGGATCTTCAGAAGCTGCCGCTGCCCTTGCAAAAGTTGATACTGCGGGGCCGGTCGCCGGAATACTTAATTCCCCCGGAGCGCCTCGAATGGATGTATCGCAGCTACTACGGCGCAGTCTCGATGGTGGATTATGAGATCGGCCGGATCTTCAAGGAACTCGATAATTCCGGACAAGGTCGCGGTACCATCGTCATTTTCGGAACCGACCATGGCGCGCAGCTTCTGGAGCACGGGTTGATGGATAAGAACGTGTTTTTCGAAGCATCGGTGCACGTGCCGTTTCTGTTTCGCTATCCGGGTGGCGCCGGTGCGGGGAAGCGCGATGAGTTTGTAGAAATGGTGGACCTGGTCCCGACGCTGTTGGAGCTATGCGGGCTTATCGTACCCAAATATGTGCAGGGCCGCAGTTTTGCGAAGCCGGCGCCGGGTCGCGAAATGGTGTTTTCGGAAAATATTATTCCGGAGATTATTACCGGTGGAGCTCTTGACATGGCATTTGTACCCGGCAAGGGAGTCGCGGGGATCCGGCATCCGGATGCCAAGATGGTGAGGACCCGGCAGTGGAAGCTCAACTACTATCCAGGAAATGGGGCCGAACTCTACGATTTGGTCAACGATCCCCATGAAGAGCGGAATCTGGTAAATGATCCGCAGCAGAAGGGCAGGGTCGGGGAATTGAGACAAGCACTCCTCGACTGGATGATTACCGCGGATGAGAATGACCAGATTGCGGAGCGATGGCTGATTTAGGGGCAATGCCAGCGTTGCAGGAAAAAAGTCGCAAGCGGTGGAAGCAATAGCGTCACGACGGCGGTGATGAGGCAACCTTTCCGCAGGTTTGAAGAGCCCTTTTTTACGAAGGCTCCAATCGCAAGCGCCAGCAGGCCGAGGGGCACGTCGAGTACCCATGCTTCGATGACTCCCAGGCCCGGCCCAGGATTGTCTCCGCAGGGCCCTGGAAATGCTGCCGTGTACACACAGAAGATGCCCCAGATTGTGGCAATGCATCCCAAGACGAGAGCCGTGATCTGGGAGAGGAGCGCAACCGACGTCGGATTGGAGGGTGTGGTCAAAGCCCGCTCACTGTGGCTGCATCGATATCCGCAGCAACTCGCGAAGGTGCTCACGCCAGACTACAGGCATCGAGTGCGTGCCATGGCCGCGCGTCTCCTCCGGATCCCGCAGTAAGATGTACCGCCCTTTCCTGACTCGCTTGATCTCGCGTTCCAAGATCCCCAGTTCCGGCGGATTCACTTCGTCATCGGCCGAATTCACAGCGAATAGCGGGGCGCGAATCTTCTCGAGGTCCGGCGAAGGATCGTAATCGCCGGAAGACTCAAACTGATACAGAAAATCGTTCGCGTCCGTGCGATACCTCCGGTCGGCTATCCAGTTATCGAAATAGCGATCGGCCTCGTCGCGTGTCGGCGCCACTCTCTGCAGTTCGATGGGAGAGCTGAGCATGAAGAAGAGCGAGAAAATTGCGCTGTCAAGACCCTTGGGTTGTTCGGTGTACTCGCCATTCTTCCATTCCGGATCGTTGCGAATGGAATCGATCATCATGCGGCGTAGCATGCGATTTCGCCCGGCGATTCCTACCGGCGCGCTCGCCAGCGGCATGAGCGCATCCACGAAATCGGGATGCAGTTCGCCCCACAGCCACGTATGCATCCCTCCCATCGACGTTCCCATCACTAACCGCAAGTGATCGACGCCCAGTTTTTCAGTCAGCAGCCGGTATTGCGCCACAAGCATGTCGTGATAGCAATACGGCGGAAAGCGGGCGTGTAATCCATCGCTCGGTTTGCTGGAATCTCCGTGGCCGATGTTGTCGGGGAGAACGATGAAATATCGTTTGGCGTCCAGGATCTGGCCCGCTCCAAAAAGTTCTCCGGCGAAGGTATAGGAGAGAAAACTCGCGCCCGAACCGCTGGTCCCATGGAGGATGAGGACGGCATTGTCGACCTTGCCGGACGCGCCGCGGTGCAGAGTACCAAGCGTGCGGTAATGGAGGCGCAACTCGGGTAGTGTGGCTCCATTTTCGAAGCGGAAATCGCGCAGGACAAAATCGCCGTCATCGGGGCTCGGATAATCGGCCGCTCGGGTCGAGATCACCCCGGCGCCCGCCAGGACAAGCCACATCGCTGAAGACCGTAGGAGCATACCGGCGGACAGAATAGCACGGTCGGGCTGCTTCTCTGCAACGCATCCTACAAACAGGCACAATAGAACAATAGGAGACAGCAATGAACCGCCTGCTTGGCTGCCTGGCTTTAGTTACCACTTACTCCTGGGCGGCGACGCCGCTCTTCCGCGCCGGATTCGAGATTCCCGGTAAGACCTGGACTTCGCTCCGGGGCTCGGCTGCAACTGACTCCGTAGTTCTGCGCGAGGGCAAAAAGTCTCTGCGGGTAGAGCCCGGCATAGCCTCGGATGCCTGCGTGCAATTTGCGCCCGTCCCCCTCCACATCGGCAAACGCTATGAACTCACCGGTTGGGCGCGCACCGAGGATCTCCAGGTGCGCGATCTCGACCGCTCCCCCATCGCGATCGGCGCTGCCCTGAGTATGGCCTCCATGCCGTTTGACGTACATTCCGCCGCCCTCGGCGGCACTACGCGCCTGGACCCGCCTCTCCCTCCAGCTTCATCGCCAGCCGCGCCGAAGATCGGATCCTGCTCACTGCCGGCAATGGCGGCGCCTTTCACGGAAAGCCGTGGTTCTCAGGCGTCTCCCTCGACGAAGTCTCGCCGCAACGATGCTGGCCGGTCCGCCAGCCGTCACCACCTTCGGCCCCGCCTATCGCTATCCGGCCGCCGGCTGGATTTATCTTCACATCGAAGGCGAACCCTACGAGCGCGGCTATCAGCATGGCCACCTGATGGCTCGCGAAATTCCCGAATACCTCGCACGCTGCGCCGCCGATCTCGGGCCAAGCGACGCGCAAGCCCGGAATACCCGCCTACTGGCAACGCCCTATTCCTGCGCGGCTTCGATCGGGAGATTCTGGAAGAAATGAGCGGCATCGCCGATGGCGCTTCCGACGCCGGCGCCAGGTGGTCAGGACGCGCGCATCGACCTGATCGATATCGTGGTCGCCAACACCACCGTCGAACTGGGCGAATTCGGCAGCGCCATGCAAATGACCCCCACCGGACTCGAAGGCCTCAGCTTCGATAAGCCGCATTACGGCGATGCGAAGCGTCGATTCCGCCATGGACCATTGCAGCGCTTTTGCCGCTACTGGCCCGGCTACGCGCGACGGCAAAATGGTCATCGGCCATGTCACCTGGTGGCCGCTGACCCTGGCCGAGCAGACCAACGTGATGCTCGATATCCAGCCCGCCAACGGCCATCGGATGCTGATGCAAAGCTATCCCGGCGGGATCGAAAGCGGCACCGACTGGTATCAGAACGACGCCGGCATGGTGCTCACCGAAACCACCATTCGAGCAGTCGCCTTTTAATACGCAAGGCACCCCGGTCGCCTTTCGCGCACGCCATGGCCATCCAATACGGCGGCAATGTCGACGAAATCGTCGAGCGGCTGGGCACCCACAATAATGGCCTCTACACGAACGAATGGCTCATCGGCGATGCCAAGAACAATGAGATCGCGATGTATGAACTCGGCACCCACCATACCAAGTTGTGGCGCAGTTCGAAGAATGAATGGTTCGGCAATACACCGGGTTTCTATTGGGGGGACAACAATGCCAAGGATCTGCACCGTCCGTCTGGAATACCAGCCCGATCCCAAGGGTCAGCCGGACGTATATTCCCTACGTTCCGCGATTCGGGACATGCCTGGCAGGATCTTTATCAGCAAATATCGCGGGCAGATCGACGAGCAGTTTGCCTTTCTCGCGTTTCGTACCGCGCCGCTCGTGAGCGCATCCACCATGGACGCGAAAGTCGTCACCGCCGACATGGCCTCGCACCTCATGGTCTGGGGCGAGATCGGCAAGCCCAATCAGCGGGAATGGACTCCGCAGCGCAACGACTACTCGAAGAACGACGGCCTGTATCCGTCGGGTTACTATCTCTTCCGCGCCGAGCCCCCAGCTGCGGTTCGCGCCGCGCTCATCGGGCACTCCAGTCGATCGAGATCCAGGGAATCATCCGGCGGCGAGGACGTCGTCCTACCGAAACCGTTTATGGAAAGGCTGGGTCCTTCCCGCGTCGGACGCGGACACCTGGTTTGTGGCCGGCTCCGCAAAATACTACGAGCAGCTTCAATCTCGTGATTTCGAGAGGGCAATGGAAAGGGTCCGGGCAGAGTACCGCCGATTGAAACTCGAGCCGGCGAATGCCGCGATTCGCTTCGAGCGCGAAGAGACCAAAGGAGCATTGTTTCTGGATTCCGTCCGCCGGAAACTAGGCGACGATCGTTTTTTCAAGTTGATGAGCGACTTTTTCGCTGCCCATACGACGAAGCCGGTGACGGCACAGGAATTTCTTACTGCGGCCGGTGTCAGTTTCACGGAGCCAGACCCGGGTCAGGGACCGGTTTACATGACATCCGATATCGAGCACCGGCTATCCTCGGCGGTGCTGGTCTACGGCACTCTGCGCGAAGCCGGCGCCAACCGCTATGCCGCCGAGTGCCTGCAGCGGGAGTTTCTCAACCGTTACGAAAGCCAGATTCCGATCTATAAGGATTTCGAAGTCACCGTCGAAACGCTGCAGCATCATGACGTGATTTTCGTGGGCCGTCCCGAAGCCAATTCGGCCTTGGACGCTTGGGCATCGAAGCTTGGCATCGACTACAACGGAGCCAGTTTCGAGGCCCAGGGCGCCGTCCACGCCTCGGAACGCGATGCTCTCCTGCAGGCGGGACAGAATCCGCTGGATCCGGCTCGTATGGTGTTGGTGGTGGCAGGCAATGACGCTTTGCGCACGGTAAAACTGGCCCAAGCCGTGCCGAACCACGATCCGAGCTCTGAATATACCGTCGTGCCCTAAACCCCTCCGCTATTGCATTGCAATGCTCGTCGCCCGGTTCTCATAGTGCAGCCGGTAGCCATCGGTCCAGATGCAGATGATGCCGGTCTGATCGGTGCGTAATGCAGGAATGTGCCGGCTTTCAAGAGCAGCCAGGGTATTGCGATGGGGATGCCCATACGAATTTTCGTAGCCGTCCGAAATCACGGCAAGAGCAGGATGAACGGCGTCCAGGAAGGGTTCGGTAGTAGACGTCTTGCTACCGTGGTGCCCCACCTTCAACACGTCCGCTTTCAGCCCGGCTCCATTCGCGAGTAGTTCTTCCTCAATAGGCTTTTCCATATCGCCGGTGAGCAGGAACGAAATCTTGCGGAAGCTGATGCGCATGACCAGCGAGTCGTTGTTGGTGGGCGTCGCGGACACCTGGTAATCGGTCACCGGGGCCAGCACCTCGACGTGCGCGCCTCCGAAACCGAACCCGTTGCCTTGACGCATCGGCACCACCTCGACGCCGAATTCGCGCGCCATCTGGCGGATATGGTTCCATTCGTCGCATTCCGGCGCGGCTCCGATCCAAAGCTGTTGGGGATGAAAATTCTCGAGCACCGCGCGGAGGCCGCCGACATGATCCTCATGGGCATGCGTGATCGCGACAACGTCGATGCGCTTGATGGATCGCGTCCAGAGATAGGGCGAAACAACGCTCTCGCCGATGTCCAGGCTGGATTTACGGGTTTTCCCGAAATGCGGGATGCCGCCCGTGTCGACGAGCAGGGTTTTCCCGCTGGGGAATGTCACGAACAGACTGTCGCCCTGGCCCACGTCGACGGCATCCATTTCAAGGACCTGCGGGCGGATCGCCGGAGGAAAAGGATGCACAATCTGCACAAACGTGCACAACAGGGCCGCGCTCGCAAACATCCATCGGGCGCGCGGGCGGAACAGGCGGATGGCCGCGAGGCTGAGCGTGAGACAGATTGCGGCTTCGAGCCAGAAAGGCGCGTCAGGAATGCGCCAGTGGGGCTCGAGTGCTGCGTGGAAAGCCACCGCGCGCCGCGAAAGATCGAGGAAATACACCGCACAATGCGCCAGAGGACGTAATCCAGTGAAAAGAGAGGCGAAACCGATCGGTACGACGAGCCCGAGCAGCGGGACAGCGGCGGCGTTCGCTGAGAGTCCGGTCGCGGACACGCGATGGAAATAGATAGCCATCGGGAGGGTGAGCCCGATCTGGATCACCGCCGAAATGAGCGTGAGATCCGCCGAAAAGACCAATACACGAGTTATCAGAGAGACGAGCAAACGGCACTTTTCTATGGAGAGATGCGTGGCTAGGCTAAGGGTTTCCGCGAGCAACCTGAGTTCGACGCGCCATTGAGCGACGGGAGGTTCGAGATGCGGGTCGCGGCCTACGTCGCCAAGGTCCGGCAGGGCGCGCGCGATAGGCCCGGTGGTGACTTCCAAGATCGGAATGACAAACGCACCGATCAGGGCAACCGAGATGAACGAAAGCTGGAAGCCGGCGTCGAAGATCTGGCTAGGGTCGCAAAAAACGAAACCGATTGCCACTGCGGCAAGCACGTTCAGGATGCGGGCGCGGCGATAAAAGATTCTGGCAATGGCGTAGAGGGTGATCCCGGCTGCCGCGCGGATGCAAGGGGTGTGCCATCCGGTGGTGACGGCGTAGAGCCAAGCCATGGGAACGGTAGCGAGAATGGCCGCGGTTTTCGGAAAGAAACAAATGCGCAGAAGGAAGGTGAGGATCCATGCCAGTAGAGCCACATGTGCACCGGCGATGATCAGCGCATGGTAGGTACCGGTCGTTCGATAGTCTTCGGTCCAGGATTTCTGGAGCCGCGCGGAGTCGCCCATCAGGATCGCTTCCATCATGCCGGCGTCGTACTCACGAGCTGTAGTCGAAGTGGCCGTGCCTGAGCCGTAAAGGTCATCGATACGGAGCAGAGCGCGAGCACGAAGGCGATAGATCAAGGTCCAGAAGTCGGAGCCGCAACGACCGGCTTTCACGGTCACGGTGGCTTGTGCCCCAGCCGTAGCGAGCCAGTAGATGTTCTGGCGGGCAAGATATCCGGCATCGTCGAATGAGCCTGGATTGTTAAAGTTGTGCGGCTTGCGCACTTTTGCTTCCACTTCGACGTCCTGCCCGTAGCGGAAGGCTCTCGGCAGTTGACCCTCGCGGCGGTAGAGAGTAACGCGCGCCCTGGCGCCGGGTTCCAGTTCGAGGGTGAACGTCTCGTGATCTTCGAGTACCTCGGATGGCTCCACAACACAGCCGGCCAGGATCACTGGCGTTGCGTCGGGCGTGTCGAGTTCAGGTATGGTTCCGGGACGATGGTAGGCTTCGAGCCATGCCCCGGCCGAAGCTGCGGCAAGAAGGCCGCAAGTCCAGGCTGCCCATCTGATCTTGTGCCAACGAGCCACCAGGCACAGCAACAAGAATGCGGCTAACGCCAGAGAACCCTGGGACCGCGGAATGGTGGTGGCGTGCGAGACAATGATTCCCGCGGCCATGGCCAGGAAAGGCAGCAGGAGCGGCTCGTTCACAACTTGTTAGTAGGGAAGGAGCGGAAAAATTCTCAAATATTGTTGAGTTCAGCCGAAGGCTGACGCGGTTTTTGACAATATGTTTCGCAATGCAGCGCGTACCTGCGCAGCCGCAAATACCTTTTCGAGGACAGCGCATTTGTCATCCGATCGGGCGACCGGCCAGTACTCAGCCGGGTACTCCGACATGACAATCACTTTGCCCTGAAACCTGCTTTAGCGAGGCGTCTGACCCGAAATTGGTTCATATTGACGTCTTCATTGATCATCTTCAACCCGCTCAGCAACTACCGGGGGAGGCGTTTGCGCCGGGATCACGGCCTCCCCGACCGGGACCCGGCGACAACAATCACTGCTCCATGAAGTAGTAGCACATCATGTGGCAAACGATATGGTGTCCATCTTCGATTCGCCCCATATGAGGAGCAGGAACGTGTATATTCAGTCCGGCCAAGGGGCCCAATTTGCCGCCGTCACGGCCCGTCATAGCGATTGTTTTGCAGCCGATGGAATTTGCATATTCCATGGCTCTTAATACGTTGGGCGAATTACCCGAACCGCTGATTGCGATAAAGACGTCGCCCGGCTGGGCAAAATTCTTCAACTGTTCGACGAACACGCAATCGTAGTGGACATCATTCGCGTAGGCAGTGAGCGTCGGCATCTGGTCGTTCAGGCACATAATCCGAAACCGTTTCTCCCGGTTGTGGCTTGCGCCTTTGAGCATATCGACCACGAAGTGCGACGCAGTGGCGGCGCTGCCTCCATTGCCACAAGTAAAGATGTGGCGATTGTTATCACGCGCTTCCGCCAGCCAATCGATGGCCTGGTCTACACTCGCGCTATCGATCTGACTGATTGTCTCCAGCAGATCGCGCCTGTAAAGCTCTGGAAAAGTCATGTGCTCCTTACGAGTTTATGCGAGCAAGTCCGTCAGAGCCAGCGCCCCATACAGCACGCTGTCATCTCCAAGCGCAGCCGGTTGCACGTCCTTGCGGGCGCCTGACCAGTTCGTGATCTGACGGCCCACTTCTTCTCGCAACGGCTGAAATAACCGGTCGCCCGCTTTGCTCAATCCGCCGCCAATTACTATTCGCGCCGGGTTCAAGACCATGATACAAGTCTTCAGACCACGCGCCAGCAACACGACGTAACGCGCCACGAAGACCGGATCCTCCATTAGCTCGCGGGCGCTCCGCTGATAGTCATGTTCAAGCCATAAACCGCAGCACATCCGCTCGAAACACCCGCGCGATCCGCACAAGCAGTCCGGACCGTCCGGCACCAGGTTGATGTGGCCGATTTCTCCCGCCCATCCATCTGCTCCGCGCATGATCTTACCATCCAGCAGGATGCCGCCGCCGATACCCGTCGAGATCGTCACATAAAAAAGCGGGGAGCAGCCCTTCCCTGCCCCAAACCGGTATTCGCCCAGAGCCCCGACATTCGCGTCGTTATCCATCACGACAGGCGCGTCCAACACCTGGGAGATATGCTCCGTCAGTGGGAAACCTTCCCACCCGCCGACGTGGGTCGATTGCCAGATCATCTGAGTGTTGAAGTTGACCGGTCCGCCGAAGCCGATGCCACATCGATCGACGTGCATGCTCTGCTTCCATTCATTGAGCAGGATGTCGAGTTGCGGCACAAGCCACGCCCTGCCGCCCTCGCGATCCGTGCTGCGCGATTCTCTGCGGACTAGCGTCTCGCCATCGAATGCAGCCACGGAGAACTTAGTGCCGCCGATGTCGATCGCCAGAGTCTTCACGGTTTCACCGCCAGCAACTCGTCCGGCGATGCCGTCCCCGTACCGGGCTTCATAATGGTGATCGACGCAACACGGTTGCCGAATTCAGCCGAAAGTGCGGCATCGTGTGTCGAGGCATATGCAACCGAAAATCCCGCGGCAAAGCTGTCGCCCGCGCCGCAGATGTCTACCGGATTTTCGACGGCCGCAGTCGGAACCCAGCTCTCGCCCTGCGGAGTGACAAGCAGGACGCCCTCGCGGCCATGCGTCACCAGCAGCAGTGGCGATCGCATGTGTTCGCGCAGCGCTCTGTAATCGACTCGTCCCAACGCCTCCTGCGAGGCCCTTTCCGCTTCGATATTGTTCGGTTTGGCGATGACACCGCGGAAGTCCGCAATCTGAGTTCGGGAATCCACCATGACAACCTTGTCCGGATAGACCGGCGCGAGTTCCTGAATCAGCGTCCGGACGCCTTCGCCGATGACTCCGCCGCAGCCGCTTTCCGCCTGGTCGCAGACCATCACAATATCAAACAGGTCGAAAACCGCCAGCAGCCGGTCGAGCACCAGTCGTACCGCGGCTACGGGCAATTCGGACTGATTGACGAAATCGATGCGGGGTTGGTCTTCCTGCCCAGTGCGGTGATTGATGAGCTTGGTGTAAGTAAAGGTCTGAACTTCCCCTGTCTCCACCAGCAGATCGTCTTCGATCCCGCGCTGCAGCAAAGCATTCCGCAATTCGAAGCCGTGCCCGTCCCGTCCCAATGACGCCGAGCACGGAGACGCGACCGACGCCCAAAGCCGCCAGATTATTCGCCACAGTGCCGGCAGCGCCCGGAGTCACTTCGGTCGAGATTACTGCAGTGCGCGGGATTCCGGTTTCGCGCGACGGTTCCGCAAGTTGCGGATCGTAACGGCACCAGCGATCCAGGCACACGTCGCCCACGACCAGCGCGGCAAGCTTCGGGGCTCGATCCAGGATGTCTTTCACGGTCGAATGACGCGGCAGGCGCCAGCAGGCGAGGCTTCAGTGCGCCGAGCTGCTTCCAGAACCTTGTGTGGCCGCTGAATCTCCATCTTGCTTTGGTTTTTCCTGAAGCATGAAACTTTCGAGCCGGGATTCACCAGTTTCAGCCGCTCTTCGATCGCCAGACCCATCTCTTCGGGACTCTGCTGAATTCGGCTGAGGTACGCCTTTTTGTCCTCGATCTGCCGGTTCAGCGTCTCGTTTTCTTTTTCCAGTTGTTCAATCATGCGATGCTTCTCAGTGAAGACGTGAGGGCCGCGTAGCACGGTGATTCCGTAGGCTGTGCAACCCACAAGCAGGCATGCGAAGAAGACTTTGCCAATTGAAATGCGCATCAGGTTCTGCCTTGGAAAATCTATACTAACATTTGCGCATGAACTTATTCCACGGATTTTTATTATGACCGACAAGATTGTTGTATTTACCACATGTGGCACGGAGGAAGAGGCCCGCACACTCGCTTCGATGTTAATCGAGAAACATCTGGCGGCCTGCGTAAATATCGTCGCTCCCCTCATCAGCGTGTACCGGTGGAAAGGCGCGATAGAAGAATCGCGCGAATGGCTGCTCATCGTCAAGTCCCGGCGGGAGCGATTCGATCAACTGCGAATTGCCCTTGAAGCTGCCCATTCCTACGAGCTACCGGAGGTACTTGCCGTGCCGGTACTCGAGGGCTCCCTCAACTATCTTGCCTGGGTGGATCAGGAAACTGGCGCCGTCGCCGGCGGAGAGCAGCAATGATCGCCTTCATCTTCGACATGGATGGCGTCATCATCAACTCCAATCCGATCCATCGACAGGCATGGGAACTCTATAACCGGCGGTTTGGTATCGAGACTACCGAGGCGATGCACCATCGCATGTACGGCAAGCGCAACGATCAAATTGTGCGCGACTTTCTGGGTGAAGCTTTGAGCGACGCAGAAATTTTCGAGCATGGCGCAGCCAAGGAGCGCCTCTATCGTGAACTCGCCGAACCGAGCCTCGCTTCTGCCCTGGTTCCCGGTGTCCGCGAGTTTCTCCAACGTCACCGCGATCTGCCAATGGCGGTTGCGAGTAATGCGGAACCGGAAAACATAAAGTTCGTGTTGCAGGCTGCGGGTCTCGGCGCCTTCTTTCGTCACGTAGTGGATGGACATCAGGTGCGTAATCCCAAGCCCGCCCCCGACGTCTACCTGAAGGCGGCCCAGTTGCTTCCCGCGTCGCCGCACGACTGTATCGTGTTTGAGGATTCGTACTCGGGCGTCGAGGCGGCTCTGGCCGCCGGGATGCGCGTCATCGGTTTGCGTACGACACATAGCGATTTGCCCGGCACCGTGATTGCCGTCGATGACTTCCTCGCTCCCGAATTGGAGATCTGTCTCGCGTCCCTGGCCGGCGAGAGAAAAGGTTAACAGGCGTTACAATAGGGCCGATCGGGAGATAATTATGCGAAAGGTAGTATTCTTCCTGGCAGCGTTTGCCCTCTTAGCTCAAAAATACTCGGGTCCGATACCGGAGAAAGCGGATGTGCTCTATCTCGTCCAGGCGGACAACCTTATTCCCACGGAAGCAGCGACAGCCAAAGAACAGAAGAGCAAGAAGGATGTATCCGTCTATATCGTGGCCGGTGCCGCCTCTTCCGCCCGAACTCCGCTAGCCAGTCCGATTTTCCTCCTGAAAGCGAAGGACCAGGTTGCCGAAAAGCTTCAGCTCTACAAACTTGACGTTAAAAATGGCCACCGGGAAATTACTTTCCATACCGGTCGAGGTGCCAGAAATCCTGAGCCGGTCCGCGTCGATATCAAGCATTTTGACAATGGAATTTATCGCCTTGAAGTAAGCGATAGCCTACCGAATGGGCAGTATTCCTTCACACCTGAAGGCTCCAACGAGGTCTTCTGCTTCGAGATATATTGATCTGGTTACTGGATTGCTCCAGCAAGTGTGGGAGGCGGATAATGTTACATTACGCTTGGGTATTTTTGATCATCGCAATACTGGCGGCAATTTTAGGCTTCGGCGGAATAGCAGGAGCTGCGGCAGGTATCGCAAAGATTCTCTTCTTTGTTTTCCTAGTCCTGTTCGTGGTCGGTCTCATCACTGGCCGGCGGTCTGTTTAAACTTGGCATTCCGGAATGAGCGGCGCGATTGCAGTCGCGATGGCGCCGCCGAGTTTTTCTCGGAGTTCGTCCCATATAACGTTACGGCAACGCCATGTACGTGTAGTATTGCTGGAAGCCTGTTTCCATCGTCACGTCTTTAATTAGCGCAGCGATGGTGCTAGGTGATTTTAATGGGGACGGTAAGCGGGATCTGGCAGTTACCGGCGAACCCGTTTACGTCTCTGAGGGAAAGCGATGGTACTTTCCAAGCACTAATTTGTAATCAGACCAACTAGTGATTTCATTCGGTGAGGTGTAGCGGGCGATTTCAATGGCGACGGTAAGCTCGACGTCGTCGGTACTACAGTGGTATTTTGTGCTGCTTAGGCGATGGAACTGGAAAATTAGCCGCGCCGGTAAGCTACAGCACTGGCAATTCCTATCTTGGACCGTCGGAAGTGGCAACAGGCGACGTGAACGGCGATCACGTTCCCGACGTGGTGACCTTGAGTCCGCTCGACAGTAACCTATTTGTTATGGGCAACGGCGACGGCGCCTTTCGGAACGCAATGATTTACGGTGCGGGAGCCCATGCAACCGCTTTGGCAGTTTGGGATCTGAATGGTGAGCGGAAACCCGACCTGGTTTTTGCCGACGATCTGTTCCGGGAAGCAACGGCTCTGTTTGCTTGACGGTCGCACCTTTGAATAATTGACAGGCTACTCAGAATACTCCTGCCCCCACGCGAGAGAGATAAGCTATGTTCATGCTTTCTTTCCGGCATCGGACGCTACTCTTTTCGCTTCTCGGTACGTCCCTCTGTGGACAACGCACCACGTCGCCCGATATCAGTCCGGACCGGCATGTCACTTTCAGCCTGCACGCCCCGACTGCCACCGGCGTGTCGCTGACAGGTGAGTTCATGAAAGGCAGCAAGCCTCTCCAGAAGAACAGCGACGGACTCTGGACCCTCACCCTCGGTCCGATCGAACCGGAGATCTACTATTATAACTTCACTATCGACGGCGTTCGGACCATTGATCCCGGCAATCCCAATGTGAAGACCGGGTCGACCCCAGGCACCATCCAGAGCGCTCTCGAAATACCCGGCGATCATCCGGCCTTTTACGACGCACAACCCGTGCCCCACGGCGAAATTCACACCGATTGGTACGAGTCGAAATCGTTAAAGGCTATCCGCCGGCTGACCGTCTACACACCTCCCGGCTACGATCGAAATTCGAGTGCGCGTTATCCCGTGCTCTACCTCTTTCACGGCGCCAATGCTGACGAGACTGCCTGGATGCGACTCGGTCATGTCAACTTGATCCTTGACAAGCTATTGGCTGCGGGCAAAACCCGGCCTTTTGTCGTCGCGATGCCATTCGGGTACGGCGTTCCGCCCAATAGTCCGAGCCCCGCGCCGGGGGCGAACCTCGCAGCCTTTAGCCGCGACCTGCTGGAAGACGTAATCCCGTACATCGAATCGCACTATCGCAGCTTCACGGATCGCGATCATCGAGCCATCGCCGGCCTTTCCATGGGAGGTGGCGAAGCATTGGGAATTGGCTTGAATCACCTTGAGTTGTTCAGCTATGTCGGCGGCTTCAGCCCGGGGATTCATACGGCCGACTTTCCGCAGTCCTACGGGAAATTTATGGCCGATCCGCAAACCGCGAACCGGAAACTGCACTTGCTATGGATTGGTTGCGGGTCCGACGACAGCCTCTTTGCCGCCTCCGAAAGCCTGTCGAAGATACTCGACGACGCCAAAATCAAGCATGTCTTTCACCAGAGCGGCGGCGCCCACACCTGGATTAACTGGCGCCACTACCTGAATGAGTTCGCTCCGCTGCTATTCTGAGTTGATCCTCGAAGATAACCATGAAGTCAACAACCTTACATTCATTGATCGGCCTGCTGGCGTGGTGCTCCGTCACTTGTCCGAGCCTCGCTCAAGTCAAGCTGACTCCGGGCGCGGATAAGATTGAAGTGTCCATCAACGGTAAGCCTTACAGCACTTTTTACATGACGGGTGGCGACGTTACCAAGCCATACCTCTGGCCGGTGCGAGCCGCCAGCGGAACCTATGTGACCCGCGAATGGCCGATGGAAAATGTTCCTGAAGAAGAGAAGGATAAGAAGGATCATCCCCACCAGCGCGGCATCTGGTTCGCTCACGATAACGTAAACGGCATCGACTTCTGGAATAACGAGGCCGCGTACAAAGAACCTCCGAAGCGCGGCAAGATGATTCTCAAGAAAGTCGGAGCGGTTTCCAGCGGCAAAACCAAAGGTTCCCTGACGGCGATTTTCGATTGGAGCGACCGGGAAGATCACGTACAGCTGACCGAGACTCGCGTGATGACGTTCTACGCGGAACCGGACCGTCGCACCATCGATTTTGACATCACGCTGACTTCGGTCGTAAAAGTGGTTTGGGGAGATGGCAAGGATGGAGCTTTCGGTATTCGGATGCGGCCGATATTGGATGAGCTTGGCGGCACGGGGAAGATCACGAACGCCGACGGGTTGGTTGGGGAAAAGCAGGTATGGGGCAAGCCTTCGAACTGGTGCGACTATTCGGGAGAGGTTGGCGAGGAAAAGGTTGGCGTTGCGATTTTCGATCACCCGGAAAATCCCAGTCACCCCGTGCGGTGGCACGCGCGCGGCTATGGACTGTTTGCGGCAAACCCGTTTGGGCTTTCGGTGTTTACCAATGACAAGTCGCAAAATGGCTCGATTACCGTTGAACCCGGGAAGTCGCTGCGCTTTCGATATCGCGTCGTGGTACACCCAGGGGACGTGAAAACTCTCGATCTTCCGGCACTCTACGCCAAGTTCGCGAAAAGCACTCAGCGTTAAATCGTCCGTCCTGGTGTCACAGGCTTCTGCTCCTTTAGTCGTATCAAAGACTTAGTCTGGGCTGTTCTCCATGAGCGGCCAGGACCATTGTGCCTATTTGCAAAAAGCAGAATGATCTATTTGCGCAAGACATACCGGAGCTTGTAAGAATTCTGTATAGGTGGCTTCTTTGCGCTGTTTATTTAACAAGCACGGTGAGCCGGGCGGGGCTCGGGACCGGTACTGGCGTTGAAAACGTCTAACTTATTGATCCACTAGGCGCATATTGCGCACGATATTCACCTTGCGCGGTTTCTCTGCACAAAATCGTGTACAAACCCAAAGGAGCACGTAAACGTTGGCCAGCTATTCAGACGGTCTGTTTCAGGATTCGCGCCCGAAGCCAACTGACGCAGGCACTCAGCGCCTGGTGGCGGCGAGCCGTTTTTCTGGTAGCTATCCAAATTGTGCTTTTTGAAAATCTCGTGAATGGGTCCACCGCGCACCTGAGGCAGATGGTGGCATTGGCCAAGAGTGCCGGTCGCGCGAGCGTACCGAGCGAGTCAATGTCTTCGTTCTTGATCACTTTCCTGCAGGTGCCGCAATTTGATTACTGTCAACGGAGGAATGAAATGAAGGTTGGGTCAGGCAGTCGCTCCAAAGCGCACCTAGCATGTGTACACAAGGTCCTTATATGGAAACGGTCAAGCCGCCATGCGCGAATTCCGCGAGGACCTCGCGGGTTATCTAGAGTCGGGCACACCGCTGGCAATCATGCGGCATGGCGAGGTTTTTACGTTCCCTCGCAAAAGCGCGATCGGAAAGCAGAACTGGCAGTCATGCGTGCCGCCGCGAAAGACCTGGACGATATGATGATTATCGCGTCGTGGGGCGCCGGCGAAGACGTGTTGATGGAGGAATTCAAGGAGATCATCGCGGACGGCTATTCTGCGCGAGCTGGCAGCATTTACAACAGAGATGCCGGATGGCTGTGCGGTGGTGGTTTGCTTATCGCGGAGAGGAGGCGGTTAGCGATACCAGTCTCTATCGTGGTGATAGTGGTAGCTGCCTTGAGAGTAGCCGGGGTCGTTCCAAGTCGCGACGTGCAGCGGTTCCTGAAGGTTGAAGGTGATCAACGATCCTGCCGGCACCCGGATTTCTGCGCCGCGCGGCACCACCTGCTGGCCCTCAGCACCCGCAATCGCGCCGGCGATTGCCCCTAAGACACCGTTGCCCTGCCGGTAGTTAGCTTGCGGCATGTTGTATTGCGGACCGGTCGTGTCCAGAACATACCGCTGCCCGTGGACCGTGAGCGACTCCAGATCCAAGGCATATTGCCCAGGTCCTGTTTGCCGAACCAAGAGTTCCGCGTAGGAACCCCGTGGCACGACCATCTGGCCTTCACGACCGAACACATCCGCAGCGACGTGCGCCGGATACACTCGTCCACGGTCCCAATGGCCCACCTCGATGGGATTGTCGGATCGCACTTGGATGCTCGTACCGGGAAGAATTTCAGCCGCGGCCAGGGGAAGTTGACTTGTTATCATTACTATTGGAATAAGCCATAGATTAGTTCTTAACATAAAGCACCTCTATTAGTTGGCAGCAAAGCAAGTGCCAGTGTGATAAATGCTGGATTACCGTGCTGGTGCTCGGCAACTAACGTGCAACGAACTGCCTGGACCAGTGAGTCCGAAGTGTCCAGTTCGAACGGCCGCCCACGTCCGGGTCTAAGCAGCGCGATTGCACTAACTATCAGGCGTGACTTTGATGTGCACCACGCTGCTAGCAGGATGCTGAAAAAGTCCCTGGAAATTATTCTTGTCTTATAAAACATCTTTAAGTACAATTGTTTTATACACATGCGAGGCCAGGACACTCAACAATCCACGATGTTTAGCTACTTGTCGCCGGAACAGCGCGTGCCTGCCGACCACCCACTCCGGCCGATTCGGCTGATTGTCGATCGCGTGTTGGTTCGGCTGGATCGGCAATTCGAAGAGATGTACTCGGCCATGGGTCGGCCTTCGATCGCGCCCGAGAAGCTATTGCGAGCGCTGCTGATTCAGATTCTCTTCTCCATCCGGAGTGAACGGCTGCTAATGGAGATGCTGGCCTACAACCTGCTGTTTCGCTGGTTCGTTGGTATGAACATGGATGAGGACGTCTGGGTGCCGACAGTGTTCAGTAAGAACCGGGATCGTTTGTTAGAGGGTGAAGTCGCGGATCTGTTTTTTGATGAAGTACTTGCAGAAGCGAAAGACGCGGATTTGCTGTCCGATGAGCACTTCACTGTGGACGGCACGCTGATCGAAGCCTGGGCGGGAATGAAGAGCTTTAAACGAAAGGACGGTAGCGGCGGTGTTCCTGAAGATTCCGATCCGGGCAATCCGACCGTCAATTTTCACGGTGAGACGCGCAGCAACGATACGCACCAATCGACCACCGATCCGGATGCGCGGTTGGCGCGCAAGGGGGCCGGTAAAGAGGCGAGGTTGTGTTTCGCCGGCCACGTGCTGATGGAGAACCGCAACGGCTTGGTAGTCAATACACGGCTAACGGAAGCAACCGGGACCTGCGAACGGGAAGCCTCTGTGGAGATGGTGGAAGACATTCCGGGAGAAGGTCAGGTGACTTTGGGTGCAGACAAGAATTACGACACCAAAGATCATGTGGCTCAGTTGCGGGAAAAGAATGTGACGCCGCATGTGGCGCAAAAGAAAAAGCACAGCGCCATAGATGGCCGCACGACGCGGCACACCGGTTATAAGGTGAGTCAAGAGAAGCGCAAACGGGTGGAAGAGATCTTCGGCTGGATGAAGACAGTAGCCATGTTGCGCAAGACCAGACACAAGGGTCTGCTTCGTGTTGGATGGATGTTTGCATTCGCGGCCACAGCCTATAACCTGGTGCGCATGCGGAACCTGGTGCCGGCAAATGGCTAGCCGACCCTACCAGGAGAAGTGTGTCTGTACTGCCCAAAAGGGCAGACAGACACCCTGCATAGGTGAAGTAATGGCGAATATAAGGCGAACATCGTCTCTCTGTCGCCTTTTCAAGCTACATTGAAAAAACATTGCGAAGGGCGTGGCGCTATGCGAATCGGTAGTTTTTCAGCAGCCTGCTAGCGTGGAAAGGACGCCTGTTGATTTTCGGCGGCAATGACGGCGAGTTCGCGGACCGCGAATATGAGCTACGGGATAGACACCCGCGCTTCAGCAAAGATGTCCTCGCATTCGAACCCGCAACGCTCAAATGGTCGAAAATTGGAACCGTGCCATACTCCCTCGTCACAACGGGTATCGCCGCATGGGGAGACGAATTTGTGATTGCAGGCGGCGAGGAACGGCCGGCCCATCGCTCTGCCAAAGTTGTAGCCGGTCATCTCGTGTCTTTAAAACATTAATCCAATCGATGACAAAACTCTCTTGCTCCGCGTTCATCCTTCTCACCTCCATCGCGGCCTTTGCCGATGACATCGAGCGGCAGGAGTTGTTCCACCGTGAACAAGGAGGCTACCTCATTTACCGTATTCCCGGAATCGTCGTCACCAAGGCTGGCACCATTCTGGCCTACACCGAAGCGCGGCAAAGCGAGCGCGGCGATTGGGGCCCGGCGGATATTTTGCTGCGTCGCAGCGAGGACAAGGGGAAAACTTTTTCCGCGCCCACCAAAATTGCTTCCGTCCCTGGACCCCATATCAAGAACCCGGTCGCCCTGGCGAAGAATCTCGGGCCGCCCGACGCCGTTACTTACAACAACCCCGTCATGATCGCCGATCAAAAAACCGGCTCGGTACACTTTCTTTTCTGCCTCGAGTATATGCGCGCGTTCTACTCGCGCAGTGACGATGACGGCAACACCTTCTCGACGCCGCAAGAGATTACCTCCGCGTTCGAGGAACTTCGCCCCAAATACGACTGGAAAGTCCTGGCGATCGGCCCCGGCCATGGCATTCAGATGCGGAACGGCCGTCTTCTCGCGGCGATCTGGCTATCGCTCGGCACCGGAGCAATGGCGCACCGTCCCTCCGTCACATCTACCATTTACAGCGATGACAAAGGCCGAACCTGGCACGCGGGCGGCATCGCGGTGCCCGACACGCCGGACTGGGTTTACCCCAATGAGACCGCCGCTATCCAACTCACCGACGGACGCGTCATGTTGAACGTGCGCACCGAATCGAAAGCCCAGCGCCGCCTGATCGTATACAGCAAGGACGGCTCAACGAAATGGTCGCATCCCGAATTTCAGCCGCAATTGCTGGAGCCCATCTGCTTTGGAAGCATGGTGCGGCTTTCGTCCAAATCCACCGGCGGCCGCAACCGTATCCTCTTCGTAAATCCTGACAATCTCTCCCGCGCGGACGGCAAAGAGCAGCCCGGCAAAAGCCGCGACCGGAAGAATCTCACGGTACAGCTCAGCTACGATGAAGGCAAGGATTGGAGCATGAAAAGGGTCGTGGAACCAGGCGCTGCCGGTTACAGCGATCTGGCCGTCCTGCCGGATCGCGACATCCTGTGCTGGTACGAAAAAGGCGTGGCCAACACTTTCCCCACGCAGTCGCTCATTCTGGCCAAGTTCAATCTGGACTGGCTTAGCGACGGCAAGGACAAATAAAAATGCCAATGACCGCACAAGTGCAACCGACCCTTCTCACCAGCGGCGACATGCTCGAACTGCGCCGCTGGAATACCCCGACGATTTACAACGGCTGGGAACAAGTTACGTCGCAGGACTCCACCCGCGACGGTTTCAATATCGAAGAGACTATCGACTTCATGCCCCAGATGGGGCCCATGGTGGGGCGGGCCGTCACGGTCGTAGTTGAGCCCGGAAACAAGGCGCATCCCATCAATAATCCCAACGCATGGTCGGAATATCGCCAATATGTCGCGGGCATCGCGGGCCCGAAAATCGTTGTGGTGCAGGACTTGGATAAGCCGCAAACCTACGGAGCCTTCTGGGGCGAGGTGAACAGCACCATGCATCACGCGTTGGGTTGCGTGGGCACCATCGCCGACGGCGGTATTCGCGATCTCGACGAGATGACCACCGCGGGTTTTAAGGCCCTGGCGCGGCGTCTTTGTGTCGGACATGCGCGATCCTTTCCCGTGCGTTGGGGCTGCCCCGTCGAAGTCTTCGGAACCAAGGTAGAGCCCGGCCAGTTGATCCATGCCGACAAGCACGGATTTATCGTTATTTGTCCGGAAGAAGAGGAGCGCCTCCTCGAAGCCGCCCGATATCTCGACAGCCAGGAGTGTCAGACGATGATCGCCGCCGCTCGAGGCGCCGTGGGGATCAGCGTGAAGGATGCGCTCGCGCGTCTCGATGAGGCATCGTCCGCCTACCGCGCCGCTGTCCAATCTCGCTATCGGCGCAAGGGCGAGTTCTAGCGAGTTCCAGCCAGGCTGCCGCGGCGCCGCAGAAGAAGCTCGATCCTGCATCGCGGGCCCTGCTCGCCGCTCCGGGGGCCAAAGGAAGCTGATAAACACCAGACGGTCGTGGTCAATAATCAACTTGACGAGCGCCCGCCAGCGTCTGTCCGGCTGCAAGAGTTGCCACTAGCGTTATCCCAGCGGCCACCGTGAGCCTCGTCATTCAGCCATCATAGCGGCAGCAGCGGAGAAAGCGGCGGACGGACACGCATGATCCACGTTGAACTTCTTACGATCCTGATACGGCGTTCAGGGAGAATGACATCACCGTAGTTGTCACGGAAGGTCAACTTCACCCAACCGGACTTAACCGGCCCGCGTCGCCCAAATCCGAGCTTTGTACGAGTGGCCCGCGATACATTCACAATCCACTTTTTTGATGTCGAATTCGAGAGACAAGGCCATACCTCTAGCCAAACGTGAACGAAAAGACCGCGATGTTGGGATCGAGGAATTCGATCTCACAGGTCACGTCTTTGATCGGCCCCCTCTGCCGGACGAGCTGATACATCCGCGGCTGTCGAACTTCGCCCGTGCCATCAGCGCTCGAATCGGCTCCATGATCGCCGCCGGGCTTGGCGCCATCCAGCTTTACCCGGAAGCGAATGGGCGCAGAGTTCTTTACCGGGCCCAAGACCATGTGAAGGTCGCGGCTGTGGAAGTGGAATACTATCTTGCCGGGCGCGGATTCGAGTAGCGCACTTTCGGCACGGACGTACCACGACCCGCCAAGTCCCCACTGATTTCATGTCGGCATCGCCGGTGAGCTGTAGCTCTTTCGAGAGTCCCCCACTATTCCCCCCGGCGAAGCAAAGTTCTCCGCCCGAGCGTAGCCGACGTAGGTTTCCGGAGATCGTACATCTGCGCTCGGAGGTGCCTCAGCCCCGTCGCCCGTTATGCGTACCGTACTCTCGTCCAGACCTGTGGCACCATTTTCTTTGAGAAGCGCCTGGATAATGCGCTCGGACGCGACATACTCGCTCTCTCCAAAGTGGTGGTAGCGAATTCGCCCCTTTGCGTCGACGAAGTAGTTGGCGGGCCAGTATTCGTTGCGGAATGCCCGCCAAATCGAATGCTTGCTGTCGATCGGGACGGGGTATTCAATCGTCAAGTCAGACACGGCGTGCTTTACGTTAGCCGGATCTTCCTCGAGCCCAAATTCCGGCGCGTGAACGCCGATCACCACCAGGCCGGCATCTTTGTATTTCGCAGCCCATGCTTTCATGTACGGCAGCTCTCTCAGGCTGTTGATGCACGAGTACGTCCAGAAGTTGACCAGAACGACTTTTCCTCGCAGAGCCTCATTGCTCAATGGCGGGGAGTTAAGCCAAGCCAACACGCCATTCAAATCAGGCATTCGCCCTTCGTCTCTCGCTCCTGAGGCAATCACGCCAACGCCACAAATGAGTGCCACGGCACCCACACGATAGGCAAGATTCGTCATAAAACCACTCCGTTCCGTTTTGAGTCTGCAAGAATGGCACCTCTTTAACTGTGGGTATGATCCGAACCGCCCAACATCCCAGCCAAGTCCATTTCGGCCTCTCGGGTCTGCAGTCCGCGTTTGAAAGCCGCTTGGATCAGGTCTTGCGCCTCGGGGTTGCGTAATCCCACTCCAAAGAGCTCGGAGTCACGACGGAAGTCCTCGATAGGCGCGAGCGCAATGGCGTTGACCCGATCCTTAATCGCGATATGGCCGGCAGTCGGAAATCCGGCGATGCGATGTGCCAGCGATCTCACGAACTCGCCAAGCTCTTCAGCGGGCAAAGCTCGATTGATCCAGCCATAGCGCTCAGCTAAATCCGCGTCGTAATCCCTCGCACTCAGCATGACCTCAAGCGCCCGCGCGCGGCCCATGAGGCGAGTGAGGTGTTGGACCGCGCCCGTGCCGGGGATCACGCCGAAGGACAGCTCGAACTGACCGAACACTGCCGACTCGCGCGCGGCGAAGCGCATGTCGCATGCGAGCACAAACTCGCTGCCGATGCCTCGTACGCGGCCCTCGATTTGAGCGATCGTGACCAGGCGGCTTGCGCTCAGGTGGTGGAACAGGAGGCCGACCGACTTTTCGTCCAGCTTCGCGGCCTCCTCCCTTAGCTCTTTGACCCGTGTCAAATCGACATGGGAAATGAAATAGTCCGGGTCGGCGCTCTTGAATACGAGCACACGGACGGAGGGGTCGGCCTCAGCTTGATGAATGAGGGAGCCCAGATCGCGGGCCAGTTCCGGCCCGAAAAGATTCATGGGGGGGCCGCAATTTCCACAAACAGCGCGGCCCCCTCCTTTCGTATAGCGAGCGTTTCGAAAGTCATGGGATCTCCTTGTGCGCTTGCCTTTGGTCTCCCACTAGCGCAGCGATCTGAAGCCCGCGCGAACCTCTTCTGAAAAGAGCTTCGGCTGTTCCCAGGCCGCGAAGTGGCCGCCCTTCTCCACCTTGTTGTAGTGGATCAGTTTGGGATACGCCCGCTCCGCCCAGCTCTGCGGAGCAGGATAGAGTTCGTCGGGGAAGACGCTCACGGCCGTCGGGACCACGACGCCTTTGACGGCGAAGAACGACGCCCCTTGTTCTCCCAATAGAGACGGGCGCCGGAGAGCGCGGTATTCGTCAACCAGGTGAGCGTGATGTTGTCGAGAACATCGTCGCGCGTGAGGCCTTCGGTCCCGCCGGCGAAAACACGCGCGATCATCTCGTAGCTGCGCGCGTCGTGATCGAGGAAATACGCCGCCAGGCCGACGGGTGAATCCGCGATTCCGTACAGCGTCTGCGGTCTCAACCCCATCTGGAAGCCGTAGCCGATGCCCTTCGCATAGACGAAGCTCAGCCGCTCGTAAGCGAGCTTCTCGTCGGCCGAGAGATTCTCCGGCGCCGGCTTGCCGGAAAAGGCCAGCCCGTCGATGTCGAGCGGAATCACGTTCGGCATGTTGGTGTGAATGCCCAGCAATTCCGGCGGCGCCTGCACGCCCATCAGTTCGGTGATGATCGCGCCCCAATCGCCACCCTGCGCCACGAATTTCGTGTATCCGAGGCGCTTCATCAGCACGGTCCAGGCACGCGCGATGTGGGCGGGGTCCCACCGGTCGTGGTCGGCTTGCCGGAAAAACCGTAGCCGGGCATCGACGGAATCACGACATCGAACGCGTCGGATGCTTTTCCGCCGTGTGCGGTGGGATTGGTCAGCGGATCGATGATCTTCATCTGTTCGGTGATCGAGCCGGGCCATCCGTGCGTAACGATCAGCGGCAACGCATTTTCGTGTTTCGAACGGACGTGAATGAAATGAATGTCCAGTCCATCGATCTCGGTGATGAACTGCGGCAGGGCGTTCAATTTCGCCTCGATCTTGCGCCAGTCATACTCTGTCGCCCAATAGCGCGCCAGCGCCTGAATCGTCGCGAGCTGTACTCCTTGTGTTGCATCTGTGACCGTTTCCCGTTCAGGAAACTTTGTCGCGTTGATGCGCCTGCGCAATTCGGTCAGTTCGGTTTCCGGAACATTCACATGGAATGGGCGAATGGCGGTCTTGTCGGTAGTTTGTTCGCTCGTTAGTCTGATAGCGGTTGCCATGCTCGTTTCTCCTTTGGTTGACGAGAAGTTCGTCGGCCATAAGAGGTGCAAGCCTCGGTGCCAGCTTGCTCGACCTTCGGATTCAGCTGAAAGGGAAGCGTTTGTCTAATTCAAACGCCCGCGCGGCGAATGTCGAAGTGTCAACTCGTAGCCGTGACATTAGACAGTTCCGC
>CAVZRE010000050.1:0-81191 GCA_963777595.1 Terriglobia bacterium | reverse complement strand
AGCGGCGAGAGCTTCAGCCGTGTTCAGATCGTCATCCATCGCGTCGCGGAACGCCTTGACAGCCTCGGCGCTGCGTGCCACGAGTTGTTCGTTGACGCCGTCCGGAAACTTCGCCGTCTCGAGCCGGAGCTTGTAATTGCGCACGCGATCGATCGCCGTCGCCGCGGATTTCAGCCCGTCGAAAGTGAAGTTCAGGCTCTTGCGATACGGGACGGACGCCAGCAGGTAGCGCACCGTTTCGGGCGGATATCCGCGCCCCAGAATGTCGCGCAGGGTATAGAAATTGCCCAGCGATTTGGACATCTTCTGCCCTTCCACCAGCAGGAATTCGGCATGCATCCAGAAACGCGCAAACGGTTTGCCGGTCAGCGCTTCCGATTGCGCGATCTCGTTTTCATGATGCGGAAACATCAGGTCGATGCCGCCGGCATGCAGATCGAGCGTCTCGCCCAGATACTGGATCGCCATCACGGAGCATTCGATGTGCCAGCCCGGCCGTCCCTGACCGACTTTGGTGTCCCAGAACGGCTCGCCTTCCTTTAGGCGCTTTCCATAAAACGAAATCGCGCGCATCGGCCTTCTCGTATTCGTCGACATCCACGCGGGCGCCGGCCTTCATGCCGCTGAAATCGTTGTGCGAAAGCTTGCCATATCCGGGAAACTGGAGATGCGGTAGTAGACCGAACCGTCGCTGCTGTACGTGTAACCCTTGTCGCCGAGCTTGGCGATGGCGTCCGCCATCTCGTCGATGTGTTCAGTCGCGCGCGCGACGTGCTCCGGCGTTTCCAGGCGCAGCAGCTTGCGCATCGTCAAAAAACGCTTGCGTATAAATGTCGCTGTACTCGGCCAGCGACTTGCCCTGCGCCACCGCGTTGCGAATGATCTTGTCGTCCACGTCGGTGATGTTCATCACGTGATCGAGTTTGTAGCCGCTCGCGCGAATCCACCGCCGCAGCAGATCGTAGAAGATGAAACGTGCGGAAATTCCCGATGTGGGCGAAATCGTAAACCGTGGGACCGCAAGTGTACATGCGGACCGTGTTGTCGCGTTGCGGGCGCAAATGGCTGCACTTGGAGCGTCAGCGTGTTGTAGAAGCGCAAGGCCATGTGAGGGTAATTTTCATGGTACCAATGTGGGTTCGCAACGCGTGGCATCAACCCACTAGTTTCTGAACCAGCATGATGATTGCGATTCCAAAAATCGCCACTATGAATTTTGCCGTCGACCAGGTCCTCAACGTCTGCGGGACCGTCAGCCCGAAATACTGATTCACCATCCAGAATCCGGCGTCGTTCACGTGCGAGATCATTGTTCCGCCGCAACAGACCGCGAGGTAAAGCATCTCCGGGTGGTATCCGCCGACCACCTTTGCCATCGGCGCGATGATACCCGCGGAAGTGAGGATGGCCACCGTTGCTGACCCTTGTGCCAGACGCATCAGGCCAGACATCAGGAACGCCACAAGTAACAGCGAAACGTGTGACGACGCCAGCAGTTTTCCCATGGTATCGCCCGCGCCGGTGTCCACGATGATCTGTTTGAGCGCCCCGCCCGCGCCCATGATGAACAGCAGGCTGCCGATCGGCGCCAGAGAGTCAGTAGCCAATTTGGCGAGCTTGTTGCGATTGACGCCGCGCAGTGTGCCCAGCAGAACCATCGACGCCAATGCCGTCACGGTAAGGGCCGTAAACGGATGCCCGATGAACTGCACAATCTTATTTTGGCGGTCGATAAACGACGCCGCAATCATCAGCACCGGCAGAACCAGCAGCAGAATTACCAGACCCACGGCCGGCGGTTTCCCGTCCCGCGCAATCTCCGGCTGGTCGGCAAATGCCGGTAGCGGCACAAACATCCGGTTCGCGATCCATCTCCCGTAAACCATTCCGCCTATGAGAATCATTGGAATCGAGACCGCGATTCCATACATCATCGCTTTTCCGAAATCCGCCCCCAGTAATTGCGATGCCGCGGCCGCGCCGGGATGCAGCGGTACCATGGCGTGCAGAACCGTCATCGCCGTGGCCATGGGAATGCCAAAGTACAACAGCGACTTCTTTGATTCCTTGGCCAGACTCCAGATCACCGGGATCAGGACGATGAAAGCCACTTCGAAAAATAGCGGCAGGCCCACCAGAAACGACGCAACCAGTACGGCCCAGACCGCGCGCTCGCGTCCGAACTTCTGGAGCAGCCAGTCCGCCAGCACGCGTCCGCCGCCGGACGTTTCGACATACGCTCCGATCATTGCTCCCAGCCCTAGCACGATCGCGATCGACCCCAGAGCCTCGCCGAATCCTTTTTGAATGGAAACCAGCACTGCCGGCGGATTCATACCCGCAGCCAGGCCCAGCGTCATGCTGGTAATCACTAACGCCACCGCGGCGTGTAGCCGCACCAGAAGAATCAGGACCAGAAGCAGACAGACGGCGGCGAGAGTCAGAGGAAGGATGGGCATGCGAAGAATTAGCATACCCTCTTCGAGGGCAGCCGTAGGATAGAGCATCGTTTGGCCGTTCCGGCCGATGTTCTACAATGTGCCGATGCGATGGGTTTGCCTGATCGGCGTGACGATCGCCGCCTGCTACGGACAGCATTTGGTGAGTGACGCTGAGGTGCGGGAGGTGCACCGGTCCGCCTTGCTCATCGATACGCACAACGATGTGACGAGCAAGACCGTCAACGGCTTCGATATTGGCCAGCGATCAAAGTCAGGACATACCGACATTCCGCGATTGCGCGAAGGCGGCGTCGGAGCGGTTTTCTTTGCGGCCTATGTCGCGCCTGAATACGCGAAAGATCACACTGCGGCGAATCGAGCGCTGCAGATGATCGACACCATACGCCACGATATCGTTGCTCGCCACTCCAATGATTTCAAGTTAGCGCTCACATCCGACGAGATAGTTGCCGCGCACCGGAACGGCATGATCGCTGCCCTCATTGGCATTGAAGGCGGCCACGCCATCGAAGATAGCCCGCGACTGTTGCGCGATTTTTATGCCCTGGGAGCGCGCTACATGACCCTCACTCACACCAACACGAATAATTGGGCCGACTCATCGGGTGATCTGCGCGACAAATCCATCCGGCATCATGACGGGCTCACCGGGCCCGGCAGACAGGTAATTCAGGAAATGAACCGTTTGGGCATGATCGTCGACATTTCCCATGTGGCGGACAAGACTTTTTGGGACGCCTTGGCGGTCAGTAAGGCTCCGATATTCGCGTCGCACTCGTCCTGCCGGGCTCTATGCAATGTTCCGCGCAATATGACTGACGAGATGATCGCCGCGCTCGCCAGGAAGCATGGCGTGATCCAGATCAATTTCAATTGCAGATTCCTGTCGCAGGCTCCGCATGCCACGCTGGCCGACGTGGTAGCCCACATCGACCATGCCGTTACGATTGGTGGAATCGACGCCGTCGGAATCGGCAGCGATTTCGACGGGGTGACATGCACGCCGCAGGGCCTTGGGGATGTCTCGCAATTTCCCAACTTGACCAGGGCGCTACTGGAGAAAGGCTATTCCGCGTCGGACATTCGCAAGATCTACGGTGGCAACACGCTCCGGCTCATGAGGGATGTGGAGAAAGCTCGCGGGGAGTAGTTTTTACTTCACCACCACAAGAGCCAGACCTTGCGACTCGATGCGAATCGGTTCGCTCACAGATCGCTCCACGGCGGGAGCTAACCGCGAAGCCTCTTTCATCTTGGCAATTTGAACCTGGCTCGGAGTAGCAGGTTTACCCATCCCAATCCAAGCAGCGAGCGCGGATCCATGCGCGGGGTCCAGCATCTGGATCTGGTATTTCTTGGCCGCGCTATTCGACAGCTTCAACCGCACAATCCGAGGCGCACCCTTCTCGCCAGGCTCAGCGTAATTCCAAAGCGCCAATACGACGGCGCCGTCCTTACGTTTAGTGACCAGCGCGTCGGCGGCATCGGGCATCAATCGCTGATCTCCCAATTCATGCAGCAGTTCAAATGCGCGGAACGCCGCCTTCGGAATACCATCCTCCGCTAAGATTCCATAGCCGCCATAAAATGGTTTCTGGATGACGCCCTGTTCCTCGAAGACATCCGAGAACGTCCAGTACGACATCATGCTGGTCAGTCCGTCGCATTCCCTGATATTATTCCCGAGCCACGGTCCCATAAAGGCACTATCGGTAACCTGGGGTTGATTCAAATAAGTCGCATTGTACTCGGAAATGATGATAGGAGTCTTCGGCGCGGTAGATTGAGCCACCTGATCGTGCACCTTCTTGATCGCTGCGCCAACCATATCTTTACGCGCCACCGGAGTGTCATTGCCGAATACGTCCATAGGCTTCTCGTTCCCGTAAATATGGGTCGAAACAAAATCAAACGGAGTCTGGTTGTCATGGCAATGTTGAATGAAGCGATCGACCCAGGCTGACTGAGCTGTCGCCGGGCCGCCGACTCGTAGATCCGGATCCACCTTCTTGATCGCCCGCGCCGTCACATCGTATAACGCATAATAGGTCTCTTCTTTCGGATCGCCCGTCCAGAAGTCGATATTCGGCTCGTTCCAGACTTCGAAATACCATTTGGCAACCTCGTCGGCGCCATATCGAGCCACCAGGTGCTCCGTAAATGCCGTTATCAGCTGAGCCCACGCCTCGGGATCGCTGGGCGGCGATGGATATGGTTTGTACCAGAATGCATGCGGAGTCTGATTAGCAGCCAGCAGTTTCGGCATGAAGCTGATTTCGACAAACGGCCGCACTCCATGCGCCAGTAACCCGTCATAAATTTGATCGACGTAGCTGAAGTTGTAGTAAGCCTTCCCGTCGTGGTCCCGACCGTAGACGCCGACCTCGTCGTCGAGTATCCCGTGAAACCGCACGTACCCGAACCCGGTAGCGCCTTTCACCTTCCGCAGATCGTCGCGATAACTTTCGCGCAGGGAGAGAATTGCCCTCCCGGAGCCGAACATCTGCTCCCAAACGTGAGGGAATGACCGGCTAGGGCTTCGAAGATCGATGGATAAAACCTGCTCCTCAGGCGCCTGCGCCAGCCCGGGAAGGAGCGCCACCGCGATAACCAATAGCAATCTTTTCATGATGACCCCAGGAACTGCGCCTCGGTTTCGAAGATCCGGTCCATTGCTCTCCGAATATCCTGCTGCCGGCTGAACCAGTTCCAGACTCGCCGCGTTCGCAGATTTTCGGCGCTCAGCAATGTGATTCCCTGGTCGATCCCGATTACATCCGTATTGACCCAGAGAGTTAGTGGATGGAAGGCATCGGCGAATCCATAGCGTCCGTATATATAGGGTCCGAATTGTCCATACATTTCGTGCAAGGCAGCCAGTGAGATTTCCGGCGTAAACATTAGCGAACCGGCGGCTGCGCACGGAACAATCGTTCCGTCAAAGTTACGGCGCGACATAGCGTCGCCCCAACTCAGGTAGCCGATGTTGCTGTCCGACGGACTAACTCCCCAGAGATTCTCGGAGTAACTCGGATACATACTTCGGAGACTAAGACAGAACGCGCGATGCGCCAGCGTCGCGGTAACCGAGTTCTGGAAGTAGTCTAGAAAGTACGGCGATCCGTCCCGCAAACCGCCTAGATTAAGCCATGCCTGTGAATACTGATGCGTAAATAACGGCCCCGCTCCCACGTAACTGTAGTCCCCGAAATCTACCGGGTCGCGTTGAAACAGATACCAGCACTCCACCGGGATCGGATGAGTAGGCGAACCGATCGCCAGCATATGGAGAATCGCATTCTCACGATATTTGCCCCACACCCATTTCAGAAATCCGGACTCCGGCTTCCAGCCCATACGCAGAAGTCCCGTGGCGGAGTCGACCATCCAGTTGAAGTCCACCCGGTTATAAATCTCCTCCGCCATTCGCGCAATTTCTCCATCCTCGGAGAAACATTGCCCAGCCGTCAGCACTCCCGCCAGCAGTAGCGCGGTATCGATGGTTGAAATCTCACAATTCCAAACGCGATCGCCCGAGTGCATATCGACGAAGTGATAAAACCAACCCCGCTCGTGCGGCTGAACATAGGCCAAGTGCCGTAAGCTGGTCCGTATGCGACCGAGAATCTCTTCAGGATCCCTCCATCGCCTCTCGTAGCCGATACACAACGCCGTCAATCCGAAACCGGTGGTTGCCGTACTGGCGACCCGACGAGGCCGGTCGTTCTTTAGCCCTGAATCCCGTGCCCGGTCCAGCGTAAGACCTGTGTGCGGATCGGATTGTTCCCAGAAATAAAGAAATGCGCGCCGGCTCAGGTCGTCGAGGAAAGACTCGTCTAAGTGTCCCGCCCCTGCGCTGGCTTGAACCGAAATCGCGGCAGGGAGCGCGAGAAACAATCGCCGGGAGAGCATTCGTATTATGGTCCGCGCTAGCTACAGCAAGTCATCGCCCATAATGGAAGACCGCTTGCGGCGAATTTATGCACTATGATGAATTGCATTGCTGTCGCTGTGTTATCGTTTCCGTCCTTGCTCGCTCAGGAGTTCAGCGTGCCACCTGCCGTACCTTTTGTACGGGTTCACGGAGACTCCACAGTTTCTGCGCAGCCAGACCGTGCGCAACTCGATATCGGCATAATTACCCAGGATCCAACCGCTAAGGGCGCCTCGGACTTGAACGCCAAACAGTCGAACGGAGTCGTCGACCAGCTTCGCGCACTGGTCCCCCCGAACAACATCAAAACCGTCAATTTCTCGGTAAACCCTAACTACCACTACCCGCAAGGCGGAGGCACTCCGACCATCCTCGGTTACACGGCCAATAATACAGTCCGGGTACAGATTGATGATTTATCCAAACTGCACAAGCTGATCGACATCGCGACGAAGTCGGGAGCGAACAACGTCAATCGGCTCAATTTCATGCTCAAAGATGAGTTCAAGGCTCGAGCTATGGCGCTGGCGCAAGCGGCGGAACAGGCGAAAGCCGGGGCCGAAGCCTTGGCAGTCGCGATGAACGAGAAACTCGGGCCGGTGCTCCGCGTCGAGGAAGGCCAACCCGTCGTCGTCTCTCCGCTGCACCAGATCGAGCTTTCGATGGCCAAGTCAGGACCAGCCGAAACCGCTCCGGTTGAGCCCGGAAACATTGACATCCATGCCAGTGTCAATATAACCTTCGAGCTGACCCGGTAAAAAGATATATGCGTGCCGCCGTTCTCAGCCGGCCCCGGCCAATCGGAGATCGAGGAGATCCTTCGCTCGATCTCATGGACGTTCCTCGTCCAGACCCTAAAACCGGCGAAGTGCTCCTAAGAGTGCGCGCCTGTGGTGTCTGCCGTACGGATCTGCACATTGTGGAAGGCGAGTTACCGCCGCTTCGTGAACGCATCATTCCGGGACACCAGATCGTCGGTGAAATACAAGGCACGGGCGAACGCGTCGGCGTCTCGTGGCTCGGAGGAACCGACGGCACTTGCCCGTATTGCCGTCGCGGCATGGAAAATCTATGCGATGCGCCAATCTTTACCGGGTATACCATCGACGGCGGCTACGCGGAATATGCCGTTGTGCGGCGCGATTTTGTGTACCCTCTGCCCTCCGCCCTGGACGACCTCCAGGCTGCTCCTTTGTTATGCGCCGGCATCATCGGCTACCGCAGTCTGCGCGTCGCCGGTGTAGAAAAAGGAGACCGTGTCGGACTTTTCGGCTTCGGCGCTTCGGCGCACCTCGCTCTCCCGGTACTCCACGCGTGGAACTGCGAAGTTTATGTTTCGACCCGAGGTGCTTCACATCGCAAGCTGGCGGAATCGTTAGGCGCAAAATGGGTTGGTGACGAGAAGCAGACTCCACCTGTGCAACTCGATCGGGCCGTTACCTTTGCACCCAGCGGAGACGTGGTGATCGCCGCGTTATCCAGCCTCCGTAAAGGAGGAGTCGTCGCGATCAACGCCATACATCTCGACCGTATTCCTGAATTCGATTACGATCGTCTCCTTTGGGGCGAGCGCCAGATCCGCAGCGTCGCCAACATGACTCGTCAGGACGCGCACGAATTCCTCAAGCTCGCAGCCGATATCGGACTGCGCCCAAAGGTCACGCAATTTCCCCTCGAACGTGCCAATGAAGCCCTACAAGCGATTAAGCACGACGCCATCGACGGAGCCGCGGTCATTGTGCTCGTGTGACCGTCAGTCGTAAGACGCCGAGTCTGCCGTGAGCGTTCTCTCATTCGTCTACGATAGGCTCGACTGCGGCCGGCGGCTCTCGGCGTCGCAGCAACCCGAGATTGGTTTTACTTCGCTTTACAACTTTTCTCAGAAAAAGTGATCGGTGCCTCGTTATCTTAAGTAAGGGCAATGGATACAAGGACCACCGCATTGGGTTTCAAGGTTTCGAGTGTCCATGGCCGTGAGGCTGCGCGTACCCAGACAGTCGACCTGTTTCGCGAATTGCGCGAGCCGCTCGGACGGTATGTAGCAAGCCTGGGTGTAAATCAGCCCGAAAATGAGGAGTTGGTGCAGGAAGTGTTCCTGCGTCTGCACCGGCATCTTTCGGCGCATTCCGGCCTGCTGGACCGGAATTTGGCCGGTTGGGTGTTTCGCGTGGCGCACAATCTGGTGCGCGACCGGCGCCGTGGTTGGCATGGCCGCAACGTGGACTCGATCGAAGACCGTCCGGAAGCGGCGTTGGCCAGCGCTCCAGGGGATTCGCCGGAGCAGCGGGTTCTGCATCTCGAAAAAGTAAAACTGCTGCGGTCGGCGTTGACTGCGCTGCCGGATCAACAGCGCCAATGTCTCCATCTCCGGGCGGAAGGTCAGAGATACCGGGAAATTGCCGCGGCGCTCGGCGTCAGTGTAACGAAAGTCGCGGAGATGATCCGCGAGGCCCTCGCGCAAATAGGAAGGGCGCGTGACGATGTTTGAACATGTTTCTGAAGCTGAGCTTTTGTTGGCTTTCGACGGCGAGCTTCCGGCGGAGCGCGACGCGATCGTTCGCAGTCACCGGTCCTCGTGTCGTGAGTGTGAAGAAAAATGGGTGCGCTTGGCCGGCCTTAGCAACGGAATCGCGGCGGTGCAGTGCCCGCCGATTGAATTCCGGCCCGAAGAAACCGCTGTGGCGCGGCTGGTTGCCAGGATCGATCATGCCCGGCGGAAGGAATCGCGACCGGAGAAGATCACCCTCTTGGGATCGCGCTGGTTTGCCTGGGCTAACACGCTGGCTGCCGTCGCAGTCGCTGTGACGTGTATCGTATGGCTTCCCTCGCACCGCGCGAAGGACCACCCGCTGGCGCATCCCGCGGCAGCCTACGATTTCGATCAGGCCGTGCCCGTTGGTTATCTAAGCCTGCCTTATGCCGATCCGGCACTGCCATTGGATGACACCACCGTCTTACCGGTCGAGTTGACTGCCGAAGACCTGGAACTGATGGGTGTGGAAGCTAACGGCGATGGTGCCAGGGCGGAAATTCTTCTGGGGATGGATGGGTGGCCGCGGGCCATCCGCATTGTTGAACAGTATTAATTTATTTACAAAGGATAAGAGGATCGAAACGCTATGAAGAAAATTTTGTTGTTCGGCTCGGCTGTGCTACTCGCAGGAGCGACGGCATTCGCCCAAACGCCCGATGGACCTCCGCCTCCGCATGGTCCTGGCGGCCCTCCTGAAATGCACGGCCGTGGCGGCCCTGGCGGCGAGTTTCGCGGTATCGACGGGCGCACCGTCACCGGATCGCCTTTTTCCGCGCAGATCGTCAGCACCAGCACGCAAACGCTGTCGGACGGCAGCCACATCAATCGGACCGTGAATGCGACTGTCGCGCGGGACAGCCAGGGCCGTACTTACCGTCAACAGGCCATGGACAGAATTGGTCCGGTTTCTACCGGCGCCGGGAAAACGGTGGTGTTCCTGCGCGACCCCGTAGCGCAGACCTCGCATGTGATTTCGATGGATAGCAAAACTGCCGTGATGTCGAACATGCCCCAGCATCAGCGCGGCCCCCGGGGCAATCAGTCCGCCTCCGGTTCGACTACGCCACAGGCTGAGGTGCGCACGCATCCGGCCCGTAAGGGTGAGACAGTCGAGTCGCTGGGATCGCAGATGATGGAAGGCGTGATGGCCGACGGGACTCGCATTACTCATACCATCGCGGCTGGCAGCATCGGCAACGAGCATGAGATCAAGGTCGTTTCGGAGACCTGGTATTCAAAGGATCTGCAGACGGTAGTGATGAGCAAGCACACCGATCCGCGGATGGGCGAGAGCGTTTTCAAGCTTACCAATATCACTCGGACTGAGCCGGATGCTACCTTGTTCCAGGTGCCTGCAGGCTTCAAGGTAACTACTGAAACCCGCCATGGTCGGTAAAAGGCTCGGTGGCGTAGGCCGTCTGTTCTTGTGGGTCTGCCCGATTGCGTAGCATCCCTCTGACAGACTAAATGTCGTTACACAAAGCAGCTAGCGATTGTTGGTACGGGGCGCGGGCCACTCCGCGCTCCGTAATGATCGCGGTGACGTAACGATTGGGGG
Source organism: Terriglobia bacterium (assembly GCA_963777595.1). Lineage (GTDB taxonomy): Bacteria > Acidobacteriota > Terriglobia > Bryobacterales > Bryobacteraceae > CAVVFX01. Next base: position 70,704 of record CAVZRE010000050.1, on the reverse strand, counting down.
TTACGTCGAAGGCTGGGTTTTGAACGAGAGTTTCTTTTGGCGCGACCGGCACTCCGAACACATGCGTCACTTCCGACGCGTTGCGTTGCTCGATGGGGATCTCGTCGCCTGACGCGAGAGTAAGATCGAGCGTGGAGATCGGCGCCGCGACGTAGAACGGGATGCCGTTCTCCTTCGCCAATACTGCTACCGAGTATGTCCCGATTTTGTTGGCCACATCACCGTTCGCGGCGATGCGATCCGCGCCCACTACTACACAGCCAATCCTGCCGGATTTCAAAAAATGGCCAGCCATGTTGTCGGTGATCAGGGTCGCGGAAATGTCGTCCTGCTGCAGCTCCCAAACAGTGAGGCGCGCGCCTTGGAGAAACGGACGGGTTTCGTCTGCGAAGACGTCAATCTGCTTGCCGGAGGCTACCGCCGCGCGAATGACTCCAAGCGCCGTGCCATAGCCCGCAGTTGCCAGCGCCCCCGCGTTGCAATGGGTCAGGACGGTTTTGTTGTCCGGGACGAGAATCGCTCCGTTGCGACCAATCGCTTCACAGATCGCGATGTCTTCGCTCTTCACCTCCTTCGCTTCGACCACCAGGACGCGCCGGATCTCGTCGAGCGGACGACTGCGGACTTCGAAGAATTTGCGCTTCATCCTGTCGATCGCCCAAAACAGGTTTACCGCGGTGGGACGCGTGGCGGCGAGAGTCTTGCAGATACGCTCGAAGTCGGCGTCCAGATTTGCTTCCTCAGTGTGGAGGACGCCGAGAGCGACGCCCATCGCTGCCGCGACTCCGATGGCTGGGGCTCCACGAATGACCATGTCGCGGATCGCCTTGGCAACTTCGTCGTAGGTGCGGCAGGTAACGTAAGCTTCGTCGAAGGGCAGGCGCGTCTGGTCGATCATGACCACTCCCGCGTCTGTCCACTGGATGGTTTCTACCATTAATGCTGTGGACCTTTCTGGGCGAAAAAGATAAAGAAACAGTGCTGAATTATAACCCGCGTGCATGATGGCCGCGGCTTTAGTCGAACCGGTGCGATACCGCATGATGCCGAAGCCTGCGCCCGCGAGGGTGATCAGGAGCACCGATTGCCAGGACGCGTACTGCTCAAAATGCATCGCGCCGAAAAGAAGGGATGTCACCAAAATACCGGGAACGACTCCGGCGAGGCGAATGAGTAAAGGCTGGAGCAGCCCTCGGAACGCGAGTTCTTCCGCTACTGGTGCCGCGGTCACGCCAAGAATCGCGATGACAATCGATGTCGGGCGGTCTGAAAGCAGCCGGCTCATGGGGCTTTCCGCTTGAGGAACGCGCAACAGCGCGCCGAGCATAGCCAGTGCGATCGCCTGTCCAAGTCCGAAGAAGGCCAGCGTGCCCGGCGGGATCTGCGGCGGCAGCCAGTGTAACGATCGGAGCAACGGCTCGCCATATTCTGCCTGGAACATAAGTTTCAGACAAGTGAAGGCGACTCCGTAGGCGGCGAACTGCGCGACCACGAGCACGATATTCATGCGCGCCTCGGAGAGATGGAACATCTGGTGAATGCCGGTCGCTGCCAACATGCCCATTCCAAGGGACATGGCGGTGAGGAAGAGGAACAGAAAGAAGTCATGCCAGCCCCAGAAAATCTCGTCAGTGGGGCGGACGCCCCCGTCCGCCTGCGACCCCCCGGTCGGAGGATCTCCCCCTAACGGAGCCTGTTGCCCTAACGGAGGCGAAGGCTCTTCTTCACTCACGCTTCACTCTCAATCAACGCGGCGGCCAGCAGAGGCAGCATAATTTCATGATGACCGGTGAGCGCGTAGCCTCGACCCCCGCTCCCCGCATGCGGACGCTGCACGACATTCATGCGCGGACGGTAATGCTGCAGAAAATCCATGTTGACGGTGGTGAAACGCTGTAGACGATGTCCCAGGTTCCGCGTCGCCGATACGGCTTTGAGGAAGACTTCCGGCATGACTACCGCCGATCCCACATTTAGATAAACGCCGCCGTCATCGAGCCCGGCCACGATGGAGCACAGCAACTGAAAGTCACGCAAACTGGCCGAGCCGATCGCGGCTCCATCCGCCGCCGGATGAGTGTGAGGCGTATCCGTGCCGACGGCTACGTGCACGGTGACTGGCGTCGAGTTGCGATAGGCGTTCAGCAACAGCGAGTCATGCGTCTCGAGTGCGCTCAGGGCGCGGCCGAGCGATTCGCCCAGTCCCAGACCGTCGGCCACGCCGGCGCGGATGGCATGGTTCATCTCGCTTCCGGTTTCCTCGGCGGCGCCGAAACTGCCGTCGGGTAACACGGCCTCCACGTCCTCGCTGGTATGGCCCGCAAGGGCGATCTCGAAATCGTGAATGGACGCTGAGCCGTTCATCGCGAACGCGGTTGCGAGGCCGCTGCGCATCAGGTCGGAGAGGATGGGCGCCATTCCGCACTTGATCACATGGCCGCCCATGGCCCAGATAATCTGTCGTCCCCGGATGCGAGCCTCGAGAATGGCGTCCACCACCGCGCGGAAATCTTCGCCGGCCAGAATGCGGGGCAGAGAACCGAGCAGTCCGGGTACGCCGGACCCTCTCCGGTAAGGGCTGGCGAAATCCGACACCTTCACTTTGCCTCCGCGCTGGGCGAGAGACACCGTGCGCAGTCCGGAAAGATCCATCGGCTGGATAGGATAGCGGCTGGCCATTTACGTTACCGGGGCGGCTAAAGCCTGTCCTGCGGGAAGTACTTTGCGCAGCGCTTCCGCAGTGAAGCTCTTCTTGGAGCGGAGGAGTTGCTCCGGCGTTCCGCTCGCTACGATACGGCCTCCATATTCGCCTCCATCCGGACCGAGGTCGATCACCCAATCGGCAGTTTTGATCACATCCAGATTATGCTCGATGACCACGACGGTGTTTCCCAGATCCGTTAAACGCTGCAGGACATCGAGCAGTTTGCGAACGTCGTCGAAGTGCAGTCCGGTGGTGGGCTCGTCGAGGACATAAAACGTTTTGCCGGTCTGCCGCTTGCTTAATTCCTTGGCGAGTTTGATGCGCTGGGCTTCGCCTCCCGAGAGCGTGGTCGACGACTGGCCCAGGTGAATGTAGCCGAGGCCTACGTCGAGCAGCGTTTGCAGTTTGGGCCGGATCTGAGGATGATTTTCGAGCACTGGCAAGGCATCCTCGACAGTCGATTCCAGAAGCTCCGCAATGGAGTAGCCTTTGTATTTCACCTGCAGGGTTTCGTGATTGTAGCGCTTGCCCCGGCAGACGTCGCAGGTGACATATACGTCGGGCAGGAAGTTCATCTCGATTCGCTTCAGGCCATCCCCCTGGCACGCTTCGCACCGCCCGCCTTTCACGTTGAAACTGAAGCGTCCCGGCTTATAGCCGCGCTCGCGGGATTCGGGCAGCATGGCGTAAAGGTCGCGAATAGGAGAAAAGAGGCCGGTGTAGGTTGCCGGATTGGAGCGCGGCGTACGGCCGATGGGCGTCTGATCGATGCGGATGACTTTGTCGACCAAGTCCAGTCCGGAGATGGCCTCGTGTGCGCCTGGTTGGTCGTGCGAGCCGTAGATTTCTTTCGCGAGCGACCGGTAGAGGATGTCGTTGATCAAGCGTCGATTTGCCGCTGCCGGAAACTCCCGTGACCACGGTGAGCAGTCCCAGGGGAATCTCGACGTCGACGTTTTTCAGATTGTGCTCGGTCGCTCCGGTGACCTTCAGACTCTTACCGTTGGGGCGCCGGCGCGCGGCTGGGACGGGGATCTCCAGCGCTCCTGATAGATAACGTCCAGTCAGTGACTTGGGATTGTGCCGGATCTCTTCGGGCGTTCCCGCTGCCACCAGTTCACCACCCAGGCGTCCGGCCCCGGGACCCAGATCAATCACGTAATCGGCGCGCTCAATGGTTTCGGCATCGTGTTCGACAACCAGCACCGTATTTCCCATATCGCGCAGTTGACCTAGGGTTTCGAGAAGCCGTTCGTTGTCGCGCGGATGCAGGCCGATAGAGGGCTCGTCGAGGACGTAAAGCACTCCTCGCAACTTCGACCCGATCTGGGTTGCGAGGCGGATCCGCTGGGATTCTCCGCCCGAAAGCGTGGCAGCCGAGCGGTGCAAGCTCAAGTAGTGCAGCCCGACGGCCATCAGAAACTCGAGCCGTCTGCGAATTTCATCGAGTACCCGGCCGGCGATCTGCGTCTCGCGTTCATTCAACTCCCAGCCGCCGACGGTTAGGAGCGCTCGCGAGACTGGCATTTCCGTGAGGTCGCTAACCGAAAACCCTTTCACCCGCACGGCGAGACTGGCCGGACGGAGGCGCTTTCCCTGGCACGCATCGCATTCCACGGCGGACATATATTCGGTCAGCCATTCGCGGTATTGCTCGGGAGCATCATCGAACGATTCCTGCAACATCGCCAGAATGCCCGGGAAATCGCCACCCCCCTCCAGAAGCAATTTGCGAGTCTTGGCGGGAAATTTCTCGAACGGCGTACTGAGTTTGAATTTGAATTGCCGGGCGGCCTCGGTGAGGCGTTGAGCCATCGCCGCCGAACCCGCGCCGGGTCCGAGTCCCCCTTCCAGCAGCGGTTTGCCCGGATCGACGATGACCTTTTCCGCGTCGAACCTCCAACGTTGTCCCAGCCCGTGGCACGTCTCGCACGCGCCATAAGGACTGTTGAAAGAGAAGGAACGGGGTTCGATCTGGGGGACGCTCGTCCCGCATTCGGTACAAGCCAGCGTTAAGGAGTAAAGTCGCTCCGGTCCGTTGACGACCGCGACGATTACCAGGCCGTCAGCAAGCTTGGCGGCATTGGCGATCGAGGCTTCGAGGCGAGTTTCGATCCCAGGGCGGATTTGAAGACGGTCGACCTGCACCTCGATCGTGTGATTTTTCCGGCGATCGAGTACTATTTCTTCTTCTAGCGTTCGTAGTACTCCGTCGATGCGAGCTCGCACAAAACCGAGCCGTGGTAGACGTTCCAGTTCTTTTTTGTACTCTCCCTTACGTCCACGTACGATCGGCGCCAAAATCATGATCCTGTCCTCTGGCTTGAGAGCGAGCACGTGTTGCAGAATCTGTTCCGTGGTCTGGCACGCGATCGGGTTTCCGCAGACCGGGCAGTGAGGAATGCCGATGGAAGAGTAGAGCAGACGCAGGTAGTCGTACACCTCGGTGATTGTTCCCACCGTCGAGCGGGGGCTGCGGCTCGTAGTTTTCTGCTCGATTGATATGGCAGGACTTAGCCCTTCGATCGAATCGACGTCCGGACGTTCCATTTGATCGAGAAACTGCCTGGCATAGGCGGATAGGGTCTCCACGTAGCGGCGCTGGCCTTCCGCATAGATGGTGTCGAAAGCGAGCGAGGATTTCCCTGAACCACTCAACCCGGTGATGACGGTGAGGCTGTTGCGGGGGATTTCGACGTCAATATTGCGAAGATTGTGCTGGCGAGCACCATGCACGGAGATCCTCTTCAGCATTCGTTGGCCTGGGGAAACTCATATTGTCGCTTTTTCTTTTCGCAAACGCAAACCTGACGGGCTTTCCGATGGAGGCAAGTTTCTATTGGACAGAGTTGTTTTAACGGCGGATGTGGAATACCATGGTTAACGAAACTCATGTCGGTTTGTGCGAAATGCGGGGGGCGATTGACTCGCCGACACAGGAAATGGTACCAGCGGTTCTTCTATCGGGAGGTTCTGCAATGCCGCAAATGCGGAGTAAAAGAGCCTACGCCGAGAGAGTTCACGCTGAAGCCAACCTCATTCGTACAATGTCCACGATGCCACACCCATAAGGTCTCGCGCCGTATCGCACCCGACAAGATCGATCCGGTGATCAAGTCCTTCTCGAGCGTCATGCAAGGTCTGATGGGCGGGAGACTCTATCACTGCAATTACTGCCGCATTCAGTTTTACGATCTGCGCCATTCGATGAAGAACCAGCCTACGAAAACTGACTCCTCAAATCCGCCGGTCAGCTCTACCGAGAGGATCGCTCTCTGAGTTGCACGGTCGTTTCAACTAAACGGCTAATCGGCGTCACTCTCCATCACCCCTTCCAGGATCTTCACAGCTCGCCTGCGGAACGGTGCCAGTAGCGGCAGGGACGAGGCCTTCAGCAGATTCACGATCAGTTCCAGGCTGGAAGCCAGGAGCGTGTGAGTGCGACGTTGCTCCGGCGACGAATCATAAATCCAAAACAGAATAATACCCATCTGGTAAAGCCATAACAGTCGCGGCAGCACCGGCTCCAGATCGCGCGAGACCTTGGTGCGGCTGCTGGCGATCGCGCGCGCAAAAACAGCGATGTCGGCATCACGAATCTCCTGCGTTTGCGGGCTGAAAGGGGACAGCGGGTCGGCGGGATTGGTTCGTCCGGCAAGCGCCGCGAGCATGTCTCGGTTTGGCTGAAAATAAAGTAGCTTTACTTCGATCGTAGCGAGCAACCGCGTGCGCAGATCTCGCGATGAGTCGAGCGCCTCTTCGAGTAGGGGAGCCATCTCCTGTCGGGACCGGTCATAGAACGCCAGCACAATCGCGTTCTTCGACTCGAAGTAGTAATAGGCTGCACCGGTCGCGACTGCGGCCTCGGCGGCGATTTCACGCATCGTCGTGGTCTCGAAACCCTGACGGCGGAACAGACTGATGGCGGCGTCGAGGATCCGCCCGCGTGTGGCCTCGCTCTTCCCGGGAACTCTTTCAGTCGTGCTCATGCGATCTTTCCTTGCGGCCGGTTGCGGGCCAGACGGAATCAAATAAATTCACTGATCTCGGCCAGCCTCGTTGCCTCGAAAGCCGTCGCCCGGGAACGGCGAGGGTGACCCGAGAGAGACGGCATGGGCGCTGACGCTAGACATCGGGAACCTCTTTCTGAACACGTTCAATTTATATTCAACCTAAGAATCCGCTTTACTCTGCGGGAATGTCAAGCGAAATCTGAACACGTTCATAACTGAGGCTCAGAGACCGGTTGCCGGCGGCGCGATATCATGGCGTGCATGACCCGCCGTACTCTATTGGCGTCGGCCCTCGCCTGGCCCCTCCGGCTGGCCGCGTTCGACAGCGTCCGCCCCGCTGCCAAGGCACTCAACCTGAAGATCACCGGACTCAAAACGTTCGTGGTGAATGCGGGGACGGTCAACTGGGTCTACTGCAAGGTCTACACCAACCAGGGGCTGGTTGGACTCGGCGAAGGGTCGGTCACCAGCAAAGAGGCCACGGTCGCGCAGGCCATCATGGAGCACGAGCGGTTTCTCGTCGGCAAAGATCCCACTGATATCGAATTCCTGTGGCAAGCCATGTTTCGCTATCCGCGATGGCGCGGCGGCCCAATTTTGAATTCCGCCATCAGCGCGATCGAGATCGCGCTCTGGGACATCCTGGGACAGGCGCTCGGTGTGCCGGTCTACAAATTGCTAGGCGGCGCGGCGCGGCAGCGCATCCGTATGTATAAGGATGTCGGCAGCGACTCCAGAAGATTTTCTGCGGGCCAAAGAGGAGGGCTACACGGCGGCCAAGTCGGGCTTCATCACAGTCGAGAAGGATCTCGTGATCCCCTATCACGCCGTGAAGGAAGGCGCACGCAGATTCGAAGCCGCACGCAAGGCCGTCGGCGACGAGTTCGATATCGCGATCGACGCGCACGGCATCCTGACCACCGTGATGGCGATCGAGTTTTGCACCAGCATCGAGAGCCTGCGCCCCATGTGGGTGGAAGAGCCGACACAGATCGAAGACTACGGCGAACTGGAACTGCTGCGCAACAAAACCAAGGCGCCGCTAGCCACCGGCGAGCGCGCATTCACGAAATATGGTTTCGCAGAATTCTGCACGCGGCACCTGGTGAGTTACATTCAGCCCGATGTCTGTCACGCGGGCGGAATTCTGGAGTTGAAGAAGATCGGCGTACTGGCGGAGACCTTCCGGATCGAGATGGCGCCGCATAATCCGCAGAGCGAAGTCAGCACCATGGCGTCCTTGCATGTCGACGCCACCACGCCGGCCTGCACGATCCAGGAGTATGCACCCAAAAACGATCAGTGGGTCAAGGATCTGTTCAATGGCGGCTCGGTGGTCGTGAAGAACGGGTTTGCCGAGTTGCCGTCAAAGCCGGGCTTGGGCGTGGAACTGAATGAGAAGGTTGCGGCTGAACACCCGTACAAGCCGGTGAATCGCTCCAATTCACGTTTCGCCGACGGCAGCGTCGCTGACCGTTAGATAGACCCTCGCATCCGTCGCCCGGCGCGAGTGGCAAGGCTACTACTTCACCCGGCCGAACATCCGGATCCTGACCACCAGGTGTCTCCCTTCATCCCCATAGAAGTGCATGAAATCCGGCGCTCCCAGCACGTTGTTGACTGCCGTCGCGTTGCGGTGGTCGGTCAGGTTGTTTGCACCCACCCGGAGAGCCAGGCGATAGCGGAATAATACGAACCGGCGTTCCACGTGAAGATTGAGATCGAAATTTGAACCGTAGCGCTGCGAGTCGACCGTTCCAATGATCTGATTCGCAGGGTTGACGACCGAGAACGGAAAGCCCGTCCGCCAGTCTGCAAGGTAGGCGATGGCCCAATCCTTGAAGTGCACCGGCAGGTAGCCCTCGCTCAAAAAACGGTTGGGCGAATCCCATGGCATGGGACCGAAATTATTCGAGACCTGCAGCGTCTGGTCGATGTTGGTGTCGAGCACCGCATTCGAAAGCGCGTGCGAGTGGACATAACTGACCATCCATTCGTATTGATGGGGCAGGGACTGGCGAAGTGTAACGGAATATTCGTCATAGCGATCCCGCCGCAGATTGGACAGCATGTACTCGCCCCCTCCAATCGCGCCGGGATAATACTGCTGTTCGCTGATCGGCTGCGTGCCATTGACCGGAGCGTAGACGAAGCCATCGCTGCCTCGCTTGCGGAGCCAGTCGGCAGTTCCATAAAAGCCATGTCCAAAATCGTGTTCGACGCCCGCGCTGAGTTGGTTGAAGCGCGGCAGTTGGAGATTGTGACCGGGAAGAAAGGTGGTCGCGTAGGGAGTTCCAGGGACGCCCGCGGGAGAAAAAGGAGTGGTGACCGGCTGCTGATCGAAGGGTAGCGCAAAAGTTGCCAGGTTCGACGCGTCGTAAAGCATCGCGTAGCCGGCCAGCAACTTGGTCCGGGAGTCTTTGAACGGTGACCAGGCCATCGCCAGCCTCGGGGCCAGCACGCTACGGCCAGTTAGTTGATCCCAATCCTGGCGAAGACCGGCATCGATTGCAAGCGGTTTAAGGGGCGTCCAATGGTCCTGAATGTAGGTCGCGGTCTCGGTGTTTGCAAGGTGGAAATTGCTGGGAGCTCCGAAACTGGTTACATACTCCGGCAGACCGTCCAGCCCTATGATTTCGTAGCTGGTGCGCTTGAAACCAGCCGTGTAATCCAGCCGCTGATAATCCCCGCCGGTTTGCAACTGATGACGTCCCATCCAGTGCAGCGCCGGCGGGAAGAAATTAATGAAGACCTGCTTGTTCCCCCCGTGCTCGGTAGAGTTTACGAAGTAGTTGCCGCTGCGGCCCTCGGGCGAAATGATGTACGGATTGGAGCCTTGCGGCGTGGATTGATGCAGCACTCGATGAAACGCCAGGCCAAGCTCGATATAAGCGCCCGATCGCCAGGCCTGTGAATCCTTCACCGCGCCCAGGAATTCGTTCGAATGGCGGGAACTGGTGGTAGTGATGGGGTCAAGCGCTCCGAGCCCGGAGTGCGCCTGGCTGGTGAAGTTCGCCAGGAAATCTCCGAAGAGGATATTTGATTGGGTGAGGTTTACCTGGGCGTGAAAAAGGTTGCCGGCAGACCAGGAGGAATTGGTATTCTGCCCCCGCGGCAGCCCTGTCACGATACCCGAATTGTAGCCGCCGGTGATACTGTCGGAGAACCAGGCGCGGCCTTTGTACAGGGGTCCGGAGAATCGCGCGCGAGGAGACCAGTCCCCGGGCCTGACCCCATTACGCGTATCAAATCCCGGAATGAAATTCGTCGCCGTGAAGTGATACTGATCCGTACCGTTTTCGATACGCACCGCCATCGTCCCGGCCGAACCGTGGCCGTATTGTGCCGGCTCGCCGGAGCTGAGCACATTCACGGAACGAATGCCCTCAACGGCCAGCGTGGTGCCGAAATGACCGGTGATCGGGTCGGTGATGTTGAACCCGTCGAGCGTGTACTGTGTCTGGTATTCCGCGCCTCCATGGAAGTGCACGCCCGCGGCTGGATCCTCCACCACCCCCGGGATCAGCCGGAGGGAGTTCTTGAAACTTTGCGTAGCCGGATATGGAATGTCGTTCACTTCTGTGCCGCTCAAACGCTGTTCACGCTCCGTCTGATCGGGGTCGACGGGAGAGGATGATTCACCCACGTTCACCGTCTGAAAAATTTCGCGATTCGGATTGAGAACCAAAGTCATCTCGGGCGTGTCGGGTCCAACCTCGATAGGACGCTCCGGCAACTGGAAGAATCCTGTCCGCTGCACCGTAACGCGGTAGGTGCCAGGCACCGGGACCTTCAGAGCAAAAGCGCCGGTGGGGCCGGTTTCGATTGTCAGCGGGGCTCCATCCGCCAGGCGCGCGGAAATCCTGGCGCGGGCCAGTGGAGCGCCGTCTTCATCTACAACGCGACCCTTTAAACTGACCTGGGACTTCGCAGCGGAGACGGCAAAAAAGGCAAGGATCACGAGTCGGGGTGCGCGCTGCATCAAACTTAGTCCTTAAACGATCTTACAGATTGTTTCAAGAGGTGGTATGGGAATCTGCCCCGGCATGGCTCGGTCGTGCTGCAAAATACGCTTTCCCGTTCTCTCAACTGCCTTCGCTCCGTGTTCCAGCCCGTCGGGGTTCGGGCTACTTTACTGGCGAGGCCGTAGAAAGACTTCGGCGACCGCGGAGGAGGGGTCCTTTTGCGACTTGACGATAAAGCGCACGAAGATCGCTCCCGCCGGCGCAGTAACGGACATTTCGGCTTGGGATGATTTGGCGAAATCGAACGGTATCGTGGCCGTTTTCATGTTCTCCCACGCGTGCGCCATCCATTGCAATTCGACGCCGCCGGCAGCCTGGCCGCGAAGTTCGCAGCCCGTACGATAGGCCTGCCCAGGGATCACGGGAATGTCGTCGGAGAGCCATTGATGACGCGGAGCGTCCAGGCGCCAGTGATCGGGAGCGTCGCGCGTGAGCCAGTGCAGCTTGAGGTCGGGATTGGGAACCAGATTGCCCGGGATCGGCGTGGCCTGAAGCGCGTAGTCGGTGCGAAGCCTTTCGCCGGGCTTCAGGGTGACCGGTGGAAGGTAGAGTGTTTGGCTGCCGATCCGCTCGATCGCCATTCGATAGGCTCCGGGAGGAATGTTCCGCAGCGAGAACACTCCGCGATAGGCGTGAAACGCCGGTAGTGCTTCCTCGGACAACGTCGAGTAACCGGTCTCCATCAGGACGAGCTTCGCCGGGAGATTGGGTACTCCGTCCACCGCGGGGGCAGTTATAGTTGCGATGAAGGAGGCTCCAGCGCTCTTCGTTTCGGGGTCGGTGAGTTGCAGTAAGGTATGGATGACATCCGCGGCGACTCGTGCCGTTTCCGCGGCTGATTCTACAGCGAGAGGCTCCATGTGGGCGCGGTCGTCCACCTTCACGAAAGGAAGCATCGCGTTGGCGCGGATGGCGCTGAATGCAATTAAGTCATCCATGCGCGCGGCCAGCCCCTGCACCGCGGCTTCATCGTTCTCGCCTAACATCTTCGGATGATATTCGCTCAGATCGATGACCGAAGTGTCCAGCCACGATTCCATCTTGGTATGAGCGGAACCGTGCAACCCGATAGCGTGCGGCGGCGAGCCGGAATCCGTGACGAAATGCAGCAGGCTGCCCGTCCAGCGCGCGGCATTGGCGGAAGACTCCATGCGTAGCGCCTGCAGCGCGCGAAGAAAGTACGGCCGGTAGGTCGCCTTCACGTCCGGAGCCAGGTGTTGAAACGCGTGCGGCGCTGAGGGAAACAGCAGGTAGTCGTTGGCAAAGAACTGAATACCGGGCTGCTCGAGCGTTTGGCCGCCTGTGTCCCAATCTTCCCGTTGCGACACCAGCGTATTGATCCAGTCGGCCATCTGAACGTATTCGTGTAGACGCCAGACCTCGTCGCCCCAGTGCTCCTGGATGCGATCTCCCGGCGGGATCGCCATAAGGGATGCGTGGATGATGCCCGAATGGATCTTGCTGTCCCACCCGCCGGTTAGCACGGCGAGCAGGACCAACGCGGCGGTGAGGCGCATGCGTCCGAGTTTACCGCTGCCCCACCCAGATCGGCGAACTCCATGCCAGATTGCGATCGAGCTGCAGGACTCGCACATAGTAATAACTGCGCCCTGCAGGCGGCGTCTGATCCGCGAACTCCAGGTTGTAGTTCTTCTGATTGGGTTCCTGCGAATAGACGAACTTACCGTTCCGAATTAACTCCACCCGCTTAATGAGGTCTGTGCCCATGATCTTTGCCGTCAGGCGAATCGGGCCGGCTTTTTCGATCCACTCGCCCTGCAAATGCTTTTTGCCATTGGCTTCTTCCGCCTGGAAATCGAGCACGATGTTGCTGGTCGCGGCATAGGCATGCCGTTGCCGCATATTTTCGACAATGGTCGTCCGGTCCACCTGTGGCGTCAATAGTAGCGCATAACTCACGTGCGTCGAGATATGATCCGAGCTGGCCTGCACACCGAGCAGCAGACCCTTATCCAGCGCATTCCACCAGAAACCCAGCGGCCGGTAAGGACCGTGGATAGTCACGTGATCGTTGGCGCTCTCCGCCCGAGGCCCCCCAGCGTATTCATAGGCCGCGTGATAGCCCTGATAAATCTCTACCAGCGGCTCCAGGTTGGTGTCGTTGTCGCGCCAGTCGGTCCCCTGGTCCGTGGCCAGGGAATGCTCCATGCAAATCCCGCGATTCTGGCGCAGATACGGATAGATGATGCCCCCGCTATTGGCCCGGCCCTGATTCTCGTCGGGGCCCACCGGCAGCGTTCGCACTCCCCGATGATCGAACACTACATTGCGATGGCCATTTGGATAATTGACGCTTCGCTCATAGCCGAAGAGCGGCAGATAGCGTCCGCGAATCCTGAAAAGATCGTACGACTTCTCGGTGCGCCACCAACTGTACTCCACGTCGCCGCCCATATTGTGGTCGGTGAGAATGCCCGTATCCATCGAAGCAACGTCCAGGTTGTAGCGATAGTAATCTTCTATCGATCCATCGCCCGACCCGTCATTCGAGATCTCCGTGTGGCGATGGAAGTCGCCGCGCAGAATGCGGTATTCCGTCCCGTTCACGTTCATTCGGTACCCGCGAACTCGCGCTACATCTTCTTTCTCATTCGGCTCGGTCACCTGCGCGGCCGCATTCGGCCCGCCTCCTCCCTGTTGAAATGCTGTGAGCTCCACGTTTCCGCTATCTCCGCTACCGGAGATCGACGCCATATCGACGTCGTAATGGACCATGGTGGCTCCCTGGAAGCCGGGCACGATTTTGCCGTAATGCCGGCCGTCGAGGGCCCAAGTCATGAAGACGCGCGACCCTCCGGACACGATCTGCACCGGCGTCTCAGGACGGCCCGTGGAGTCAGGAACCATCGCAGCCGGCTGCCAGTAGCCTTTATCGACCGTGGTCAGATAGAGATCCCATAAGCCGCCGGCACACCAGAAATCTTCGCGATTGTTGATGGCGCTCGATCGCATCTGGAAGAGGGCCCAAATGCGGCCATTGGCATCGGTGGTCAGATGCGGAAGTTGCCAGTAACGGCGCAATCGGTCCGGAACAGCCGCCGAAAAATCCGGACCTTTCTTCCACACGCCGCCATCTTTGATCGCCACATTGATCGATCGATTGGCGTAGAGGGTTGTCGAACGATAAATGTCTTCGTGCGTCCAATCCTTTCCCCAGCTTGCGCCGGATTCGTCCCACGCCATCCACGGACGCCCCTGTCCATCGATCGCGAGCGACGGATGGGCTTCGAATCGTGGCGACTTGGTGACCTGTTCGATCTCGTCCGGCGTGCCGTCCGGACGCACGCGGCGGAAGAAGACGTCGTAGTTGCCGTCGCGATAACTGTCCCAGGCCAGATATAGATTGCCGTCTTTGGCCACGGCGCCGTCGGGCGCCCACACGCTGGCCTCGCTCATACGCTTCCCGGTGTCCCATCCGGAGCCATTCCAACTGCTCAGATATAGATAGGACTTGTCCGCCCTCATAGCCGACCCAAATGAGATGAAGCGGACCCGCGCCGGTGGCCTGCACCAGCTTGTGGAACATGTTCGGACTGGTTGCGCTGGTCGTGATCGTGCGGCGAGGGCTCCATGCGGTTCCGTTGTAAACCCGCTCGTACAGATTCCAGTCGATGTCCGTCCGTTCTGACCAGACTACGTGAATGCCGCCCTTGCTGTCGGCTGCGATGGAGGTGCGATAGATGTCGCCCTTTGTCTCAGTAAGCTTCATCGGCTGCGCGTCGGTGGCGCGGCGCGCATAAACGTTATCGCCGCGATCCTGATAGGCCTGCCATGCTGTCCAGACAGCTCCATCCGGCGCCACGGTGATGGATGGAAAATCATGCTCCTCCGCGTTCTTGGGCGAAAGCCGCACGGCCGCCGGAGTGCGCTGCACCAGCACATCGCCATCGAGGAACCGGAGCAGTTTGCCGTACTGGACATTCCGCAGGTCTATCGCAAAGTTGCCCTGTGCGGTGCTCACCGCAATGGAGGTTGCAGCGGCGTCTGCAGTTACGAAGACGCCTGCCGGAACGATGTTGCGTGCTGCGGCCCCTCCGCCATTGGGAATTCGGTTGGGCTGGTCAGGCTGGTTCTCGAAGTTCTGCAACTTGATCCGCAGTTTCCAGGAGCTGGGCGCATTGAGGGAGTCGCTTTGCGTGAACCGCCAGCCCTCCAGATTGCGAATCGTTCCTCCGTTGGCGGCAATGGAGCCGCTATAATCCTTCTCGCCGTCTCGGAGATAGCCGAAGGTCATCAGAAACGTAACCGTCTGCTCGCGTCCCGAAGCGGCGGCTTGTGCGGCCAGATTGGCCGGCCGGCGAAAGTGTCCGGCGACAAGCGTAGCGGCCAAACCCAACAAAAATAAAGTAACAATTAATTTCCGCATGCGAAATGAGCGTATCACAGCATGCCCCTTCCCTACGGTAGAGCATCGCTTTTCATCTCTTGTGTGACAGCCTTTTCTGTCTGTCATCCGCGGGGCGGAGCATTTATTTTGCGGTCCGTCCTAAAATGGGCCGCAGTCGCAGGAATGCGCCGACGTTCGCTCATGGACCGAATGCAAGCTCATGAAAAGGGTGCGGCTCGTGCTTCCTCGCCAAATTCCATGCCCCCGGTCTCCGGGAAACTCCAGATAAGGATGCCACCGCAGAGGAAGAACGCTGAACTGACGGCCAGCGATGCTCCCAGTCCAAAACGATCTGCAAGCGCACCCACCACGAAGGGCGCGAGCGCACTTAAGCCCCGGCCGGTACTGTAGGTGAAACCTTGACCGGACGCGCGCACCGCTGTCGGGTAGAGTTCAGCCAGCATTACGCCGAACAGGCTAAAAAAACCGGTTCCGAAAAAACCGATAAACGGACCCAGCAGGAAGATCAGGTTTTCCGACCGCGTTACTCCGTAAAGCGGTGTCAGGCATGCCGCGGTGACCACGTAAAGAGAGAATGCCGGACGGCGGCCGATGCGATCCGCCAGCCAGCCAAAGGTAATGTAGCCGAAGAAGGCGCCGATTTGCGTCGGGATCATCCAGGTGCTGCCCTGAAGCATGCTGAGCCCCGCGCCGCCTGCGCTCAGTGGCGCCGAAAGATATCCCGGCAACCAGGTAAAGAGACCCCAGTAGGCGAAAAGGACCGAGGTCGTTAAGGCAGTGGCTCGCAATGTGATCCGTCCGAGTGGTGGACGAAAGATACGGCTAAACGCTGAGGCCTTCGAGCGGACGTGCTGCCGCCAAATTTCAGGCTCCAGCACCCGGCGCCGGATCAGCACCGCAATAATCGCCGGAAGAAACCCGACCGCGAATAACCACCTCCATCCAAAGCGTGGCAGTATCAGCGCCGAGGCTGCCGCCGCGAGTAGATAGCCGATCGCCCAGCCTGACTGCATCCAGCCGATAGCTTTGGCGCGATGCCTGGCCGGCCAGGACTTCCGACACCAGAACCGCACCGGCGGCCCATTCGCCTCCCAGCCCGATTCCTACAATCGATCTCCAGAACACCAGCGAAACTAGACCTGTACTCAATGCCGTGCCGACGGAGCCGACGCTGTAAATGAAGATCGTGTACACCAACATCCTCGTTCGGCCGAGGCGGTCGGCGAGAATTCCTCCGCCAATTCCTCCTGCCGCAGCAGCCAGAAGCGTGAAACTGGCCCCCAGCGCCGCCTGGGCGTTAGTGAGACCGAAATCGGCTCGAATCCTGTTGAGCGCGAAGGCGTAAAGGAACACATCCGCCGCGTCGAGCATGTAGCCGACGTGCGCAGCGGCCAGGGTTCGCCACTGTTCACTGGTAATCTTTGTGGAGGCGTTGTTTAGTTCGGCGCCGTATGTGTCATGCACTTACGGATTGTAACCGCTTCCTCGTCCCGAAGCAGGGTGCGAATCTCGTCAAGCCACACCGCGTATGCCGGGAACTCGATAAGCGTCGCTTTGCGGCCATCGATTTCAGCGTCGTGATAGATCTGCGGATCGATGGGATACTGCGATTGCGCCAGGCGGTCGAGCAGATCCTCCAGATCTCGGGGATCGGCTGCAACCGAAACGGAAAGCAATTCTCCGCGCCCACCAGCGAGGGGCACGGCACACGATTCATCTGCGCCGGAGGTTAGATGCCGGACGTCCATAACTAGCCCTTTCATCACGCGCAGGGCAGGTCGGTCGAGGCCAGCAACTCCGGTTGGGCAATAAAAAACCCCGGAGCCAAGGGGCGCCAGGGTCGAATTTTTTGACCTAGACCGACTTCCCTTTAGCACTTTTTTACGTGGTTGCAAGTAGCGGGCCGGCTGAAAACGGCCTAAATCATTCCACGTGATCCCATGATGACACGAGCATGCCCCATCGGGCAAGAGATTTAATGTGCAAGCTGCCCATACAAGCTTTTGAGAGGCTCCGGCTGCAACGTTGAGCCATCAGAAATTCCTCACCGCAAGTGTTCGATTTCGCACTCACGTCTGCTATTCTGTGATCAATCTCTGTGATCAATCAAAGGAGGCCTGCGTTGCCTTCGTCGCCGGGGGGCGAGACCGAGGCGCTCCCGCTGACCCTAGGCCAGATTTGCCTGGTTTTTCATCCACCTGCAATACAGATCGATGTACGATAGTTCAAACGGGTCTAGCTTTACAAGAAAGGTTTTTTTCATGAAGAAATATCTATTGCGAGCCACCGTCTTTCTGGCCGTTTTCGCTTTTTCCCTCTCCGCCCAAACCACGGCAGGTTCCGCTGCCATGACCGGCGTTGTTCAGGACGCAAGCGGATCGGTAATTCCAGGCGCGAAAGTGGTGATTGATAACGCTGCCAAAGGGATTCACCGCGATTTGGAGACGAACGGAGCGGGCGTATTTAATGCCCCCGCACTTGTCCCTGCGGACGGATATGCGGTTACCATCTCCAAAACCGGCTTTCAATCCTATGAGTTGAAAAACGTCGAGTTACAGGTCGGCCAGCAGTTGAGCCTGTCGCCGAAACTCTCGGTTTCCGGCGCTGCGACGCAGGTGGATATCACCGGCGAGGCTCCCGTCGTCGACTCCGTCAAAACTGAAGTATCCTCGAATGTCGGCGAGCGCCAGATCATGGATTTGCCGATCAACGGCCGCCGTGTCGATAGTTTTGTCCTTCTCACTCCCGGCGTTACCAATGACGCGTCGTTCGGTTTGTTGACTTTCCGCGGCAATCCCGGAGGGAACTCCTTTCTGACCGACGGTGTCGACACCACCAATCAGTTCTACGACGAGAACGCCGGCCGTACCCGCTCCTATAACATCTCTCAGGACGCGGTGCAGGAGTTCCAAGTAGTGACCAGCAATTTTCTGGCTGAATACGGACGCGCTTCAGGCGGTGTCATCAATACCGTCACCAAGAGCGGCTCCGACGCCATTCACGGCTCGGCCTACTGGTTCTTCCGGAATCGCACGCTCAACGCGACCGATCCCACGGCCAACGGACTCAATCCCCCCGAATGGCGCCATCAGGCCGGCATGAGCATAGGCGGACCGATTAAGAAGGACAAGCTGTTCTACTTCTTCAACGGGGAGCTGCAGAGGCGCAACGCTCCCATCGTCAACAGCCACCAGAACACCCTCTTTGACGTTAACGGCAACTACATCGCAACGGGATCCAGCGCTTGCGGCTCGCCGGCGACTCCCGCGCAGTGCCAGGCGGCGGAGTCCTATATTTCGAGCCGTGTGAAAAACCAACTCGTGCCGCGCACCATCGATGACAACCTGTTGTTCGGCAAAATCGATTACCAGATCAATACCAACAACCGGCTGACCATGGAAATGAACTACCTCGATTTCCGTTCGCCCAACGGGATTCAGACCGGCGCATCCTACACCACCGGCGCAGGCAATGGCAACAACGCCAACACCACCGTCTTCGACCGCACCTTGAAAGTTGGACTGACCACGGTAGTTTCGGCGAATGCCGTGAACGAAGCGCGGTGGGGCTTCTTCAAGGACCGCCAGTTCGATCCCGCCAGCCCCAGCCTGATGCCCCCGTTCGGACCGGCACAATTGACCGTAGCCGGCATCAACTATCTCGGCCTGGCCACCAGCTACCCCAGGCTCTTGCCGAGTGAGTTGCGCAACCAGCTCTCCGACTCCTTCTCCCTGACGATGGGCAAACACACCATGAAATTCGGGATGGACTATGCCCACGTAGAAGACTACATCAACTATTTGAGCAATCAGTACGGGACCTTTACCTATCCGAGCCTGACGGCCTTTGCCGAAGATTTTACGGGCAACACAACCGGGGCGAAAGACTGGTCGAGCTACAGCCAGACCATCGGCAATCCGAACCTCGATCTCAAGCTGAATGAACTCCAGTTCTTTGCTCAGGATGAATTCCATGTCACGCCCAAGTTGACCGTCAACTATGGCGTCCGCTACGAAGTGACCTTCCTGCCCCAGCCGAGTCAGGTCAACCCCGCGTGGCCGGAAACGGGCAGAATTCCACAGACCCGCAACAACTGGGGTCCGCGCTTCGGGGTCGCCTATTCGCTAAACGACAAGACGGTCCTGCGCGGCGGATACGGCATGTTCTATAACCGGTATGTCACCGCCGGTCTGGAGAGCCTCTTCTTTAGCAACGGCCTGTACCAGCCGAGCTACTCCCTCACCGGCACAAATGCCGCGCAACTTGCCGCCGGCCCGGTATTTCCGACTCACCTGCCGGCCGCGCCCAGTGTCGCCGGTTCGGCCAGCATCGACTTCGCTGATTCGAACTGGCGAAACTCATACTCCGAGCAGGCTAACTTCGCTATTGAACGTCAGATCGCGCCTAACACCAGCCTTTCGGTGTCCTATGTCTGGAGCCGCAGCCTCCACATCACCTCGGCCTACGACGGCAACGCCGCCGCGCCCACGGCTAGCTACACCTACCCCATTCTGGATGCCGGCGGCAATCAGGTCAGCAGTTACACCACGCCCATTTACACGCAGCGTATCAACCCCGCTTACGGCAAGGTGATCGTCATGACCTCCAATGCCAACAGCTACTACAACGCGATGATCGTTCAATTGCAGAAGCGCTATACCAAGTGGTTCCAGGCGCAAGTGAACTATACGTGGTCGCACGCCATTGACGATGACATCGGCGGCGCAGCCGGAGGCCCGGCCGGTTCGAGCGGGATTCTCTATGCGCCGACCTATCCCACTTCGGTCTTTAACAACAACGAAGGCGGCGAGAAGGGATCGGCTGCCACCGACCAGCGCCATCGCCTGGTGATGAACGGTATCTTCAACCCCGTCTTTGTGCATGGAAATAGCGCGATCGATCGTAACCTGATCAACGGCTGGCAGTTATCGGCTGTCGAAGTCATGGGTTCCTCCTTCCCGCTGCCTCCAACCATCTCCGTGAACACCGTGCCGACCGCTGCCATGCTCGGAACCTCTGCAGGCTTGTTGAGCACCGGCAGCATCAACGGTCTTGGCGGCGCCACCCGTGTGCCGTTCGAATCCATCTCAGCTTTAAACACCGCGCCCATTTTCCGCACCGACGCTCGCATCAGCCGCATCTTCCCGATCAAGGAGCGGATCAAGATCCAGTTAAGCTTCGAAGCCACGAATGTCTTCAATCACTTCATCCTCAGCGGTGCTGCCGCACGTAATTCCGAACAGTACTTCACGGAAGCATATAAGGGCGGAGTAGCCCTGGCGCCGTATTCGTTGTACGGCGCTGCCGCCCAAACCCAGGCTCCCCCCGACGGCACCACGGCTCGCCGTGCGCAAGCCGCCGTCCGAATCTCCTGGTAAGTTCGTTTGTCATCACTAACCCGGTTGCGCCCTCGCAACCGGGCCTCTTCACGTTCCTAAATAAAACAAACGAAAAGTACTTATCGAAAATTGGGTTCCTTCCGCAAAAAGTGGGGCGGGCCCCCTGGCCCGCGTGCGACCCCCAGGTCGCCAGATTCGCGAAGTTTGGAATGCGGCGTCCACCCTATCGCTTCTTTCCCTTCCTCTTCACCGGTTCGACCAGCGAAAACTGCAGCTTCTTTTCCGCTTCATCCACCCGGTCGAGCATCACCGTCACCTGCTCGCCGATCGAGAATTCGCGACGCGTCCGCTGTCCCACTACCTTGCGGGTATTCTCGTTGTACGCGTAGCGGTCGCCGGGCAGGGAATCGATGGGAACAAGCCCCTCTATAAACAGATTCTCCAATTCCACGAAGAAGCCATATTTCGCGGTGCTGATGATCAGACCGGGGAACTCTTCGCCCACCCGGTCGACCATGAACTTCACTTTCTTCCACTCCACCAGGTCCCGTTCGGCTTCCGCTGCCCGGCGCTCCGTGAATGAGCAGTCCTCCGCGACAGTCTCCATCTCATCCTCGTTGCCATACTTCTCCCCATCCAGCAGTGCGCCCAAAACGCGATGCACCATCAGGTCCGGATAGCGCCGGATCGGCGACGTGAAATGCGTATAGTGCGACGCCGCGAGCGCAAAGTGTCCCGTATCTTCCGCGCGATACCGGGCCTGCTTGAGTGACCTCAACATCAGGTAGCTGAGGATGCGTTCTTCCGGCTTGCCTTCCAGCTTTGCCACCAGCTTCTGGTAATGACGCGGCGAGATCTTGAGCCCGCCCTCGGGTAAAGCGATCTCCCGCCGGACTTTCGTCTCGTGATGCCCGGACCGCTTCCTTTCGGTATAAGCGAACTTCTTCACCGGAATCGCCCCGACTCCCAGCGTGTACCCAAAATGCGTCGCCACTTCCTCGAACTCCATAACGCGTTTAGGATCGGGCGGTTCGTGGACCCGGTAAATCGACGGCACGCCCGCCGCTTCGATATGCGCGGCGACAGCCTCGTTAGCCGACAGCATGAACTCCTCGATAATGCGATGCGCGATATTGCGCGGCGATTTCGAGACGCCGGTCATGATGCCGTTCGCGTCAAACTCGATCAACGGTTCGGGAAGGTCGAAATCGATGGAGCCGCGCTTGGTGCGCTTGCGATTCAAGATCAGCGCCAGTTCCTGCATCAGTTCGAAGCGGCCGATCAGCGGCGCGTAGCGTTCTTTCATCGCTGCGTCGCCTTCGAGCAGCAGATGAACGCCGGTATAGGTCATGCGCTCCGCGCTGCGAATCACGCCGCGGCAGAACTCCTGCGCAATAACACCGCCGTTGTGGTCGAGTTCGAGCAGCGCCGACATCACCAGCCGGTCCACCTGCGGTTTCAGCGAGCAGATCTCAGTCGAGAGCTCGAACGGCAGCATGGGCACCGCGCGGTCGGGAAAGTACACGCTGGTGCCGCGCAAACGAGCTTCGCGATCGATGGCCGAATCGGGGATCACATAATGGCTCACATCGGCGATGTGAACTTGCAGCGTGTAATTGCCGTTGGGTAGCCGCTCCACGTACACTGCGTCATCGAAATCGCGCGCCGTTTCGCCGTCAATGGTGACGATGGGCAACTCGCGAAAATCGCGCCTTCCCGCGAGTTCGGGTTTGCCGATCACCAGCGGAACGCTCTGCGCCTGCTCGATCACGGCCGGCGGAAAATGATGCGGCAGATGATGCTGCCGGATAATGATCTCGACGTCGATGCCAAAATCACCCGGGCGTCCCAGGACCTCGATAATCCGTCCCACCGCGCGATCGTCCGCCGATTCATACTCGACGACCTCCGCATTCACGATCATGCCGTCCAGATCGGCTGGGCTCGAGATGACGTAGCTCTTGCCGCCAATGCGATTGGCCGCAGCGCCCTCCGGTGGAATCGCCAATTCCTCCGGGATCTCGATCCAGTTCTGGATGCGTTCCTCGTGCGGGACCACAAACATACCCCGGCGCGTGATCCGGAATTCCCCGACCACCGTCGGATGGGCCCGCTTGAGTATCCGGATCACCTCGCCGTCAGCTTTGCCATCGCGTTCAATCCGGTTGATTCGGACAATGGCCCGATCGCCATTCATGGCGCCCTCGGTCTGGCGCTCGGGCAGGAAGATGTCCCCGCGCAAGCCTTCGATCGGACGGTCTGGAACCAGGAACCCATAGCCGTCGCGATGCATGCTGATCCGGCCGGCCGCGTACTCGCGGCTGCCGCCAATCGCCGCGAAGTGATCCGAGCGCGTTTCGACGACTTCGCCGCGCTTCAGCAGCTCGTCGAGCCGGGTCTGCAACTCGTCCCGCTCGAGATGCGTCTCCCGAAGTAGCTGCCGGAAAGTGGCGCGCCGGTGGGGAAGCTTTTGGATGTGCTGCAGCAGAGTTGCGGGGGTCACTGGACCCAGCATAAACCTACGGAATACACTATAGACTATGACGACTTTTCGAGCCAGGTTACTTTTTGTTTTTCTAGGGCTATTGGCGGTTGCCGGTTTGTTGGTTGCGGCTACGCCGCCGGATCAGGCCAAGCCGCTTCGAAAGGCGCCCGAGTTCGTTTTTAATCTGCAGAGTGGCAATCCTCTCTTGTTAAGTACTTTTCGCGGCAAGGTAGTCGCTATTGCTTTCATGTTTACCACTTGTCCGCACTGCCAGGCGCTGGTTCCGGTTCTTGCCGAAATCCAGAAGGCCTACGCAGCGAAGGGTGTACAGTTTGTGGGCGACGTGATCGACTCCGGCGCTAAGGACGGCCTGAAACAGTTCAACGACCTCTACGTGCACAATGCCTTTCCCGTCGGCTGGAGCAGTCAGGAATCGGCGCTCGAATTCCTGAAGCATCCCGACCCCCACTACTATGTGCCCATGATGGCGTTTATCGATCGCAAGGGCAATATCTATTCGGAATACATTGGCGACAGCGACTTCATTGCGGGAGGGGAGAAGAATATCCGCGCCGAACTCGACAAGATTCTTGGAACGCCCACCAAGCCGGCCATGCCGGCCAAAACAACGATTTCGAAAAAGTAGTAACTGGATACACTCAATGCGATCCATCCTTTGGCTCCTTCTCACGGCCGCAGTACTCCACGGCGCTGATGCCACTCCTGCTGCTAACAAGCCGCAGATTCCCCGCAAGGCTCCCGAACTCGTGATCCAGATGCAGGGCAAGCAGGTCCTGTTGAGCCAATATAGGGGTTATATCGTCGTGCTGGCGTTCATGTCGACCACCTGCCCGCATTGCCAGCATCTGGCCGGGGTTCTAGCGCCGATCCAGCAGGAGTACGCTCCGAAAGGAGTGCAGGTGCTCGGGGTCGTTTTCAATCCTGAAGCTACCACCGATTTGCCTAACTTCGCGCGAACCTTCGCCCACGGCATGTTTCCTATCGGCATGAGCACGGAGCCGACGGTGATCGAATTCGTGCAGCATCCGCCGGGCATTCACTATATTCCGATGATCGTCTTCATCGACAAGCACGGAATCATTCGGGCTCAACACCTGGGAATCGACGACAGCGCATTTTTTACGGAGAATGTGGAAGTCCAGAATATCAAAGGCGAGCTCGACAAGATCATTAAAACGCCGGTTGTAGCGGTGCCTGAAAAGAAGAAGTAAACGGTCCGCGTCCCATGCGCGTCAACTTTACGATGGACGTAACACAGGCATTCGTCCGTGCGCTCTTGGCAGCCTTGCTACTCGCTGGGACAGCGTCGGCCGCCTCGTCCCGTTTCGCGCGGCTGGGAGCTTTCGATGGCTCGGTGGAAGTCCAACTGGACGCCGCAGATACATGGCGTCAAGCTTCTCTCAATCTCCCCTTAACCGAAGCAACTCGCATTCGTACCGGCGCAGGAGCCACGCTCGAAATCGAACTGGACGATACCAGCGTCTTCCGCATGG
The DNA here is from genome assembly GCA_963777595.1 of Terriglobia bacterium. Taxonomy (GTDB): domain Bacteria; phylum Acidobacteriota; class Terriglobia; order Bryobacterales; family Bryobacteraceae; genus CAVVFX01. The sequence continues at coordinate 46,255 of CAVZRE010000050.1, read as the reverse complement.
TTGGAGAAAGTCTGGCGGAACTGAGCGACTACGCCCGGCTCTCCGGCGGACAGCGCATCACCGTCATCTCGCTGGACCATGGCTTGGCCTACTTTACCGGCGAAGCGAATCCGGGTAATTCCATTCATCTGCTGGTTCCCGGCGCGCAGGCAACGCTGCGCCAGGGTTCGCGTCTGCGACTGCAGGCGATGCCCAATTGGAGCGAGTTCGCAATCATCGAGGGTGCGGCTCAATTCACCATTCCGTCGGCTGAAATGGAACTCCGCCAGGGACAGTCGGCCCGCGTCACGGTTCCCGAATCGACGCATTTCTCCCTTTTTCGCGAGATCAGTCCAGTCGAGTCGGATAGCTGGAGCGAGTCGCTCGATAAGGTCGAGGCTGACGCGCCCGCCAGCCGTCTGGATCTCGATCGTGCCGGTAAATGGATCAAGGCCGGCGACTTCGGCACCGTCTGGCAGCCCGCCACGCAAGCCGGATGGGCACCCTTTCGCGACGGCCGCTGGCTCTGGTATCAATCGATCGGCTACACGTGGGTGGGAGCGGAACCGTGGGGTTGGACGCCATATCATACCGGCCGCTGGCTGCAGCATTCCGATCTCGGCTGGGTTTGGGTTCCTCCTCCCGATGACGCGGAAGAGCATTTCCTGCCTGGCGAAGTCTACTGGGCCCGCGCCACCAATCTGGCCGCGTGGGGACCGCTTGCGCCTGCTGAGCAATGGCCCGAAACCGCCCCTCCTCATCAGTTTGCAGCGTTGAACACCACCGGTGGCGCGTTCGTCTCCGGCGCGCGCGAGATCGTCCCGTCGCCGGCGGAAACCTTGCCCAAAGATCTGCTGAAGGCTTTTCTCTTTACTGCCGCGCTCCCATCTCCGCCGCTTCCAGTGGTGCGCCTGACTGCCTCGCGCGAACCGCTCCGCAGCCATACCTATAGCGCGGTGGACGTCACCCCGGATGTCCGGCCGGTCACGCAGTCGGCGCCTCCGCCGCCGGATGACGGGCCGTTGGTTGCCGAAGTAGCTCCGCCGCCGCCCATGGCGCTACCGGTTAATGATCCCGATCCGGTTGTCGCCAACGCGCCGCCGGGGCCCATTGTTCCCGGCATCGTCGTGATAACTTCACCTCGTAAGCCCGGTGCGACGAAGGGCGACTCCCAACCCAAAGGCTCGGCAACCAGGATCTCATCGGTTTCCTCAGCAACTACTTATGTCGCGCCCTACGTTCCGAATTATGCCGCACTCAACGGAGCGGGCGCCGCGACTCTCCTGCCTCTTTATGAGCGCTGGTTCAAGTCTTACACGCAAGCCGAGTTGACGTACCAGGCAGTCGGTACGCGCGGAGGATTTGTACAGTTGCGAGACGGAAAGACCGACTTCGCCGCTTCGGACCTGCCACTCACCGACGCCCAGTTGGCCGAACTTCGGCTTCCCGTTTACCATTACCCTTCAGCCGTGGCAGCGGTGGTCCCGGTCTATAATCTGCCCGGAGTCTACGATGGCGTTTTAAAGCTGACTCCCGACGTTATTGCGGGGATTTACCTCGGCGAGATTCGCTATTGGGATGACCGTCGAATCACCGCCGCCAACCCGCGCGCTAGTCTGCCTCATACCGGCATTGTTCTTGTGCATCGATCGGAAGGTGCTAACGCAACCTATACGTGGACTGACTATCTCTCCAAAATCAGTCCGCCCTGGAAGGCAAAATACGGAGTCAGCGCATCCGTCAATTGGCCTGTGAACGGCTTGGGCGCCAACGGCAATCAGGGTGTCGCGGCGACAGTCAAACAGACTCCCTACAGCCTCGGTTACCTGGACTACTCGTGGGCGGCGACGAACAATGTGATTTACGCCGAGGTCAGGAATCGCGCTGGGACATTCGTTTCAGCCAGCGCAGCCAGCCTGACGCAAGCTGCGCAGGGCGTCGAAATTCCCGCGGACTTCCGCGTCTCCCTCACCGATGCCCCAGGCGCCGGCGCCTATCCCATCGCTTCATTCACCTATTTAATCGTGCCGCAGAAAATGGCGCAGAAGCAGAACAAGCTTCGCTGACGGTCTTCCTCACCTGGATGGTGGCCGATGGCCAGAAGGACGCCACGGGTTCGGGCTTCGCTCCGCTACCGCAAGACGTGGTATCCAAAGAGAAGCGCCTCATCAGACGACAATGAGCCACACTCAACTGAATCTCGAAGCCGTTCCCTTCGATCTGCCGGAGGGCGCGAACCTCGTCCTCGGCCAAAGCCACTTCATCAAGACAGCCGAAGATCTTTACGAAGCCCTGGTGAATGCCGTGCCGGGCATCAAGTTCGGCGTCGCGTTTTGTGAGGCTTCGGGGCCTTGCCTGATTCGTGCCGAGGGCACCGACGACAATCTGATCGATGCCGCCATTCGCAACGCGCAGGCCATCGGCGCAGGACATACTTTCGTCGTGTTAATGAAAAATGCGTTCCCGATCAACGTCCTGGGACGCATCAAGGATGTGCCGGAAGTGTGCACCATCTTCTGCGCCACAGCCAATCCCGTGGAGATTCTGGTGGCGCAGTCGCCGCAAGGCCGTGGGATTATTGGGGTCATCGACGGCAATTCGCCGAAAGGCTGCGAAAACGAAGAAGATCGCTCCGCGCGCCACTCTTTTCTCCGCAAAATCGGATATAAGAAGTAGCCCTCGATCAACACCGTTACGCCCTCACCAAAAACCGCTCGACATCCGCCGCGCAAGAAAATCGAGCGTCGTGCGCCTTGCCGAGAAACACATCGCTTTGCGCGAAATAGCTACTTCATTCGAGCCAAATCACGCATACCACCCCCGAATAGGCAAAAGAACGCCCCAAGAATCCTCGAATCTGCGACTTCTATTTATGGCAACTCGCGTGCATCACTTGATACAAACAAACCTATGGAAGCAGCAGTTCTGGAAGCCCAACCGGCACGACAGTTGCGTGCCCCTCAGATCGTTGATCAGCACATCGTAGAGATCGTCAGTGATTCCGGGGAAGGCGCCCAAACCTGCGGTCAGATGTTCGCCGACCTCTGCGCCCGCCACGGGAACGGCATCTGGACCGTGGAAATCATCCCTGCCGAAATCGAACCTCCCAGCCGTTCTCGCGCCGGAGCCAGCGGTAACCGCATCCGCATCGGAACGAAGCCAGTCACCAACGCCGGCAACGAAGCCGACGTCGTCATCACCCTCAACGAGCAGGTGCTCTATAGCCGAATCGATTCCGATGCCCTTCGTCCCGGAACGCTGGTCTTCGTCGATAAGATTGCGGCCAGCAATCCCGACGAATTCATCCATAGGCCTTACGCCGACGCCATTCATCATTTCAAGTCGTTGGGATATGACGTGGTGGAGTGTCCCATCGAAGAGCAGTGCCGGAAGTACACCGACGATCCGCGTAAAGGCAAGAACATGTGGGTGCTCGGCCTGCTCTGCGCGCTCTACACGATCGATGACGCCCCGGTAAAGAAGAACATCGCATCACGGTTTGCCAAGAAAGGCGACGCCGTCGTGCAGAAGAACCTCGACCTGCTGGAAGACGGCTACCGTTGGGGAGTCGAGAACCTGGAGCAGCGCTTCTCTGTTCCGGCCGAGAAATCGACTGAGCCAATGGTGGTCATGAACGGCAATCAGGCCATGGCTTTAGGACTGATGGCTGCGGGCATTGAAGTCTGCTCGATGTATCCCATCACGCCGGCTACTTCGGTGTCGCATTTCCTCGCGGCGAATCTCGAACAGGTCGGTGGCTTTGTGCACCAGGCAGAAGATGAAATCGCGGCCATCGGTTTCGCCATCGGCTGCTCGTATGCAGGCAAGACGGCCGTGACAGTGACTTCTGGCCCGGGCCTCGCATTGAAGACGGAATTCCTGGGGTACGCCGTGATGGCGGAAGTCCCGCTGGTCGTCGTCGTGGTGCAGCGCGGCGGACCGTCCACTGGACTGCCGACCAAAATCGAACAGGGCGACCTGATGGCCGCGCTGCACGCCTCGCCTGGCGACGTGCCGAAGATCGTCATCGCGCCGGCCACCATCGAAGAGTGCTATCACTTCGCCATCATGGCGCGTAAACTGGCCGAAGACTTTCGTGGTCCGGTGATCATCCTCTCCGATGCCAATCTCGCTACGGGACAGCAGCCGTTCTCCCGTCCGCATCCGACGGAGGAATGTCTCGCGCCTCCGCTCGATCAATCGCCTTGGGATCCCAAGGTGCCGCCGTTTGACTGGGATACGGAAACCGGTCTCTCGCCTCGTCCGATTCCCGGACAACGCGGCGGCGAATATGTGATCACCGGCCTGGCCCACGATGAAAAAAGCCACGTCGCTTACGAATCCGCGATCAATCAGCACGCCATGCGGATGCGCAGCCGCAAACTGGCTGTCATGCAGGCCGCACTCCAACCGCCCAAGGTCCATGGCGACCCGGAAGGCGACCTGCTGGTGGTCGGCTGGGGCTCAACGCTCGGCGCCATTGAAGAGGCCGTCGACCTGCTGCGCGGCGATGGTTTCCGCGTATCGTCGGTCCACCTGCGCTTCCTTTCGCCGCTCGAGCCAGGACTCAAAGAGATTTTCTCGCGCTTCCGCAAAGTTCTCACGGTGGAAGTGAACTATAGTGACGAAGTCGGCGATCCTTACATTACCGCCGAATCGCGCCGCTATTCTCAACTGGCGATGATGCTGCGGTCGCATACTCTGGTCGATGTCGATTGCTGGTCGCGCGTGCCTGGCAGTCCGATCCCGCCCGGAGTCATCCGCAAAGAACTTCGCCGCCGATTGGAGGCTATCCGCCATGTGTGAAAGCTTATTCGAAGAACGTAACGCAGACTTGAGTCTGTGTTTTTATACGGCATATTGCTTGAAAACTACGCCCCAAAGCCCCCAGGCCGATTCCGACCGGCAGCAGGCCGAGAGCGATAGGCCGTACCCTGATGTTCAATCCGTATCGCACCAGGAGCGACTCTAAATGTACGGCCAAAAACAGGAATGGGATATTGAACCGCCGGCGCGAACCTGTGCTCTAGAAGGTTATCAGGGCGCAGCAGCGCGATGGTGTCCGGGCTGTGGCGATCACGCGGTTTTGAATGCAGTTCAGCGCTTGGCGCGCGACCTTCAACTGCCCCCCGAAAAGACGGTCTGCGTCTCCGGCATCGGTTGCTCCAGCCGCTTTCCTTTCTACATGAGCACCTACGGCTTTCACGGTTTGCACGGTCGCGCCTTTCCCGTGGCGTGCGGAGTGCGAGCCCGGCGTCCGGACCTGGACATCTTCATGGTGACCGGCGACGGCGACTGCTGCGCGATCGGAACTGCGCACTGGATTCATGCAGTCCGTTACAACATGGATCTTACGGTCCTGCTGCTCGACAACAACATCTACGGCCTGACCAAGAATCAGACCTCGCCTACCACCCGCACCGGAGAGAAGTCGAACACCCATCCGCGAGGTTCGATGCTGCCGCCGCTCAATCCGCTGAGCGTCACTTTGGGGATTAACAACGCGTCCTTTGTCGCGCAGACCATCGACTGGAATCCGCCGCATCTCTACAACACCGTAAAAGCGGCCCACGCGCACAAAGGCCTGTCGTTTGTCCGCGTTCTGCAGCGTTGCCCGCATTTTACGTCCCACGTCTTCGCCGGGGTTCAACACGACCTCAGCCAGGTATTGCTGTTGAACCATGACGAAGGCATTCCGCTCGACGCCAGCATTGCGCGTCTCTTTCCCAATCGCGCCGCCCACAATCCGCACGATCTGCACGAGGCCCGCAACATTGCCGAGCGCGAAGATGTCTATCCCATCGGCTTGCTCTATCGCAACGAAAACGCTGCGCGCTACGATCTTGCGACCTCACAGGGGCTAGGCAGGACGCAGCAACAGAAGCTGGCCGCCGTCGAAAAAGCTCTTGACCGTTTCGCGGTGTAGAAGAACATATGCTAATCGAAACCATTGCCGCCGCACCTCAGACCAACAACGAGGCCGCCGTACCCCGCGAACACTTGCGAACTTTTCATCTCGCCGGACCGGCTCCCGGCGAAGCCATCCCGGAAGGTGCGCTACACCCCACCCTACTCGATCAGTTTGTCGGATTCCCCGCTCTTGAGACCTACTATCCTCTCTGCGTGCATCCCGATGGAAACGCGAGATCCTTCCGTGAAATGGTGAACGAACTGGAGCATGCCCAGATCATCACCTCCGCGTTCTTTGCCGCCATGAACGGGAAAACGTCCGTCCCGCTGCAGGATGCGGCTCCGGCAGCCATCGCCTCGCTGAAGGAGTGCTCCAGCCTGGAGATTTCCCGGCTGCGGAAACTGCTTCCAGCCGGCGCCTTTCTCCTGAACTTTCACGCCGACTCGCTGGTCCTGCTGCATGCCGCGGCGTTGGCGGAAGCGCACCGCGCACCGCGGACAGCTTTCTGGGACGATGTGCGGCGTACCACGGCGCGGTTGCGCGAGATGCTGCTGGTGGACCGGACCCATTTACCCGGCGCAATTTCGTCTCAATCGGTCACCGCTTCGCTGGGCGCCCGCGTAAGCGCTTTTTTCAATCCTGGATTGCTGGCCAAAGCGCTGCAACGGCAAGCCAATCCGTTGCAGTCGATGGAACCCGCGCGGCGCTCGCGATGCGAAGCGACACTCAACATTTTGGAAGAAGCTCTCCACGATGCCGCGAACGATCCGGCGTTCTTCCTTCTCCATTCCGGCAAACCCCGCGTAGATGTTGCTGCATTTCGCGGCGCGGTCCTGTCAGCGGACGACGGTTTCGCCGCCGCACGCGAATTATGCGAGACTCAGCTTGGCCGTCTGGCCCGCGTGCTCCGGGCGCTCCGTCTGGCGAAACTCGAAAACGATTCCGCGTATGACCCGTCCATCCACGATGAGATGCTGGCGCGTTTCAACTGGCAATCGGCCGGAGTTGGGGAATTGATGGCCCTACCGCCGATTGTCGCGTTCGAGACGGCGGACCGGCTGGCCCACACGTCGCTGTCATCCTTTGGCCGGCTCCTCGGTTCCGGACGTCCAGTCCAAATTCTGATTGCCCGCGCCGGCCTCGAAGCCGGAGACCTCAGCGGCTTCTCTCCCGACTTCGGCTATCTTGCGATCGCGCATCGCGAATCCTTCGTTCTGCAATCCAGCATGTCGCGACCGTCACATCTTCTCCCCGGCTTGGCCGCTATGGCAAAGACACAGCGTCCAGCGGTAGCGGTGATTTCTGTGCCCGTTGAACCCGATGGCTGGCTCTGTGAATCGCTCCTGGTCCTCGCGCGGACTCATGCGCTGTACACCTACGATCCGGACGCCGGTCCGCGATGGTCGGAGCGGTTTAAGCTCTTCGTGCCGGCGCCTTCAGATTTGTCGCCGACCCATGCCGCCGCGGTAGCCGGCCGCTTCCGGAAGCATTTCCGCGTCATTCCGGTATCTGCCTGGAACAGCGATCAGATGGAACTGCCGGAGTATCTGGCAGCCTACAAGACACGGGCGCCGCTAGCCATTCCTTACATTTGGGTCCAGGGTGAACATCAGACTCAGGCACGCGCCCTGCTGACCCGCGATCTGGTCAATCTTTGCGTAGACCGCAGCCGCGCGTGGATGTTGTTCGAAGAGCTCTCCGGCCTTGGCCAGCCAAAGGTCGCGCCCAACGATCATGCCCGTGAGGAAGGCGCGCGGAACGCTCTGCAACAAGTGATTGCCATGCTGCAATCCGTCTGACAGAACGTCTGGTGTGCGATCGGCGCAACACCGGCACACCATCATAGGTTTGAAGCCGTTACATCAGTCAGACTTGCCTGGACGCGGCTTCCAGCCTGGCTTCCGCGCGCTGCGATTCGAACAACGCCACGGCCGGGTCTGACGCCGCGCCTTGTGCCATGAGCAGCTGCGACGCTTCTTCCATAGCCTTTTGCGCTTTCGTCAAATCGATCTCTTCCTTGCGCTCGGCGTCATCCGCAAGCACCCGCACGCGGTTGTCCAGTACTTCGACGAAGCCGCCATAAATAGCCAGCACCTTCGTCTCAGTCGACGTTCGATATGTCAGGACTCCGGGCTTCAATTCGGAGATCAGTGCGGCGTGCCCCGGGAGCACGCCAATGAAACCGTCCAAGCACGGAATCTGCGCTTCCAGAATTTCCGTCTCTACCATCTGCCGTTCCGGCGTCGCGATCTCGAGTTGCAGTACGCCTTCTTCCGCCATAGCTAACTCTTTTCCTGATCCTTGAGTGACTTCGCCTTCTCGATCACGTCCTCGAGCGTGCCCTGCAGATAGAACGCCTGTTCGGGCAGATCGTCGTACTTGCCTTCGGCGATTTCCCGGAAGCTGCGAATCGTATCGGCCAGCTTGACGTACTTGCCCTTCAGGCCGGTGAACTGCTCCGCCACATGGAACGGCTGCGAGAGGAACTTCTGGATCTTGCGCGCCCGTGCGACGATCAGTTTGTCGTCGTCGGACAGTTCGTCGATACCCAGAATCGCGATGATGTCCTGCAGATCCTTGTAGCGCTGGAGAATTCCCTTCACCTGCTGGGCGCAATTGTAGTGCTCCTGCCCGATGATGCGCGGATCGAGAATGCGCGATGTCGAAGCCAGCGGATCGACCGCGGGGTAAATGCCGAGTTCGGCGATGGCGCGCGAAAGGTTCGTGGTGGCGTCGAGGTGAGCAAACGCGGTCGCCGGAGCCGGATCGGTATAGTCGTCGGCGGGCACGTAGATGGCCTGCACCGACGTGATCGAACCCTTTTTGGTGGACGTGATGCGTTCCTGCAAGTCGCCCATTTCGGTGGCCAGGTTAGGCTGGTAACCTACCGCGGACGGCATGCGGCCGAGCAGCGCCGACACTTCCGAACCGGCCTGCGTGAAGCGGAAAATATTGTCGATGAAGAGCAGCACGTCCTGCCCTTCCTCGTCGCGGAAGTATTCGGCGACAGTCAGTCCGGTCAAGCCGACGCGCAGCCGCGCTCCGGGCGGCTCGGTCATCTGGCCGTATACCAGCGCCACCTTGGACTTGGTGTAGTCGTGCGGATCGATAACTCCGCCTTCCTGCATTTCGAGCCACAGGTCGTTGCCTTCGCGGGTCCGTTCGCCTACGCCGGCAAACACCGACACACCGCCGTGCTTCATGGCGATGTTGTTGATCAGTTCCATGATGATGACGGTCTTGCCCACGCCCGCGCCGCCGAACAGCCCGATCTTTCCGCCGCGAAGATAGGGCTCGAGCAGATCGATCACCTTGATCCCGGTCTCGAACATCTCGAGCCGCGTGGACTGATCTTCGAAAGATGGCGCCGGGCGGTGGATGGGAAGAACGTTTTTCGCCTCGACCGGTCCCATGTTGTCCACCGGCTCGCCGATCACGTTCAGCACGCGGCCCAGCGTTTCCTTGCCGACCGGGATCGTGATCGGGACGCCCAGGCTGATCGCCTTCATGCCGCGCACCATGCCTTCGGTGGGCTGCATCGCGATGGTGCGGACGCGGCCCTCGCCGATATGCTGGGCAGCTTCGCAGATGATGTCGATCGGCGTCGGAACATCGAAGCCCTCGCTGGTAATGCGGATGGCCGTGAAGATCTCGGGAATCTGTCCCTCGGGGAACTCGCAATCGACGGCCGGTCCGGCGATCTGGACTACTTTGCCTACAACGTTCGTGGGTGCTGCTACTGTTGCCATAGTAATCTCTCTCTTCTCGTGACTTCGGCTGTGCCTTTGCTATCCCTCAGCCGCCGCCGCGCCGCTGACGACTTCAATAATTTCCTTGGTAATTGCCGCCTGCCGGATGCGGTTCATGTTCAACGTCAGGGTCTCGATCACTTCCTTCGCGTTGCTCGACGCCGCGTCCATCGCCGTCATACGCGCGGCATGCTCCGCCGCCGTGGTCTCCAGCATCGACCGGTAAATCTCCACTTCGACGAAGCGCGGCAGCAGACGCTCCAGCATCTCGAGCGGAGGCTGTTCGAAAATCGTAGTCGTGCTCCACCGGCTTTTCCGGCAGCTTCACCGGCAGCAGCTTCTTCACCGAAAGCCGCTGCAGGATCACGCTCTTGAATTCGTTGTTCAACAGATAAACCGCATCGATCTCGCCGTTCTTGAAGCGCTCGACCGTGGACCTTGGCGATCTCCGCCGCATCCGCGTAAGTGGCCTTGTTGAGGACATTCACGTGTTCGGAGAGGATCTTCGAATTGCGCTTCTTGATAAAAGTCGCGGCCCTTGCGCCCCAGCAGCACCAGCTGATCTCCGCGTCCGGATGGTCCGCATAGAACCGCAGCGAAGCTTTGATCAGGTTCGAATTGAACGCGCCGGCGAGACCTTTGTCGCTGGTAAAGAACAGCAGTTCGATCCGCTTCTCTTCACGCTGCGCCAGCAAAGGATTCGAACCCACTTCCGGATCGCCCTGCGCGGCGGCTGCCAGATCGGCCAGCACGTCGTCGAGCAGTTTGGTGTACGGCCGGGCCGCGATCACCCTCTCCTGCGCGCGCCGCAGCTTTGCCGCCGAGACCATCTTCATGGCCCGCGTGATCTGCTGCGTGTTCTTGACCGAGCGGATTCGCCGCCGGATGTCGATGAGACTCGGCATGGCGAACTACGCCTTGGCTGCCGCGGCCGGCTGCGTTTCTCGCCAACGAACCGCTGCTTGAAATCTTTGATCGACCGTGTTCAGGTCGTTCTTCAACTCGTCGTCCAGAACCTTCTTTTCCTTGATCGTCGACCAGATCGCCGGCTTGGCATTGTCGATGTAAGCTGTACAGTCCAGTTTCAAACGCGCGGCAGCGCTCGATCGGCAGATCGTCGATGAAGCCCTGCGTCGCCGGCGTAGATGATCGCCACCTGCTTTTCCACCGGCAGCGGCGCGTACTGCGGCTGCTTCAGAATTTCCACCAGGTGCTTACCGCGATTCAACTGCGCCTGCGAAGCCTTGTCCAGATCGGAGCCGAACTGCGCGAAGGCCGCCAGTTCGCGATACTGCGCCAGATCCAGACGCAGCGTACCCGCGATCGACCGCATCGCCTTGATCTGCGCGCTGCCGCCGACGCGGCTCACCGAAAGACCCACGTTGATCGCGGGACGGATGTTGGAGTTGAACAGATCCGCTTCCAGGTAAATCTGCCCGTCGGTGATCGAGATCACGTTGGTCGGAATGTAAGCCGAAACGTCGCCGGCCTGCGTTTCGATGAACGGCAGCGAGGTCAGCGAACCGCCGCCCTTTTCGTTCGACAGCTTCGCCGCGCGTTCGAGCAGACGGCTGTGCAGGAAGAACACGTCGCCGGGATACGCCTCGCGACCCGGCGGACGGCGCAGCAGCAGCGAAATTTCGCGATAAGCCGCGGCATGCTTCGAAAGATCGTCGTAAATCGTCAGCGCGTGGCCGCCCTTGTCGCGGAAATACTCGCCCATCGCGCATCCCGCATAAGGCGCGAGATACTGCATTGGCGCCGGATCGGACGCCGACGCCGATACCACGATGGTATATTCCATGGCGCCGGCATCTTCGAGCGTCTTCACCACCTGCGCCACCGTCGAGCGCTTCTGCCCGATCGCGACATAGATGCAGATCAGGTCGCCGCCCTTCTGGTTGATGATGGTGTCGAGCGCGATCGCCGTCTTGCCCGTCTGCCGGTCGCCGATGATCAATTCGCGCTGCCCGCGGCCGATCGGAATCATGGCGTCGATCGCTTTGATGCCGGTCTGCATCGGCTGCTTCACCGGCTGCCGGTCGACGACGCCCGGCGCGATGCGCTCCATCGGATTGAACTGCTCGGTGGCGATCGGACCCTTGCCGTCGATCGGACGGCCCAGCGCATCCACTACGCGGCCGATCAGCGCTTCGCCCACCGGCACCGACATGATGCGCCCGGTGCGCCGCACCTCATCGCCTTCGACGATGTGCGTAAACTCGCCCAGCAGCACCGCGCCGACCTGATCTTCTTCCAGGTTCATGGCGATGCCGGAAACGCCGTGGCCAAACTCGATCAGCTCGCCCGCCATGACCTTTTCGAGGCCATGGATGCGCGCAATTCCGTCGCCTACCGAGATGACCGAACCGACTTCGGAAACATCGATCGCCCGCTCGTAATTCTCAATCTCCTGCCGGAGAATGCTGGTAATTTCGTCTGCTCTAATCTGAGCCATGCTACTTCTGTCTCCAGACTTCCTGTCTAAACGTATCGTGGGCCGGGCACCCTCGCCCGCGTGGCGACCCCAGGTCGCTACCCGATAACCAACCGCCGCTCGATGGCTGCCAATTGACCACGCACCGAGCCATCGTAAACTTTGGAACCAACGTTCACGACTACGCCGCCCACCAGTTCCGGATTCACCGAGTAAGTCGGGCGAACGTTCTTGCCTGTCAGTGTCCGAGATCTTCTGCACCAGCGCATCCTGCTGGTCCGGACGTAGCGCCTCCGCCGACTGAATGCTCGCGCGCGCAAAACCGAGCCGCTCGTCGACAATCATCTCGAAAGCCGACGCGACTTCCATCAAAGCGTCCAGCCGCCGGTGATCGGTCAGTACCAGCAGAAAATTACGCACGATCCGCGATGCCCCCTGCACTTCCGCGATCTTCGAGATCACCGCTCGTTTGCGGGCCAGCGACACACTCGGCGAGATCAGGACGTTGTGCAGGTCGTGCGTTTCCTTGACCGTTTGGGCAAAGGCGCGCAATTGAGCGGCTGCTTCGCCCGGCTCAATACCCGCGCCCGCCGCTCCCATGACGACGTCGGCGAGGGCGTTGGCGTATCGGGTTACTACTGCGGAAGAAGTCATTCTGTTTCTTTAGTTGTGGGTTTGCGGTCGCGGGTTGGTAGTCCCAAGGCCGTGAACAAAGGCTTGCACCAGGGCATCTTCGGCAGTGGGATTCATCCGCGCCCGCACTTTGGTTTCCGCCAGTTCCAGAGCCAGCTTAGCCGCATACCGCTGGAGGGCGACCCTTTCGCTCTTTCCGGCGGTATCGATCTCGGCTTCGGCATGCGCGCTGATCCGCTGAATCTCGCGTTGCGTTTCTTCTTTCAACCGTTGTTCCGCTGCCCTGCGTTCGGAGCCCGCGGATTCCCGCAAGGAGGCAATCTCGGAGTCCAGACGGCCCAACTTGCTGTTGATGGCGGAAATCTTCGCATCCGATTCCGCCTTGATCTTTTCCGCGTCGTCGATCCCTTTGCGGATGTCCGCGGCTCGCGCGTTAAAAAACGGTCCGCCTTTTTTTACCGAATAATAGCCCGCAAGACCAGCCAGGATAGCGAAATTCACCAGTTCCCAGACCATGCTCGGCTCCGACTCGGCCTTCTTCTCGCCTTTCCCTTCTTCGGCGAAAGCCAGCGGCGCGAGGCAAAGCCCCAAGCCCATGAAGAGTGCCGCGAATCTTTTCAAGCGGCCCTCCCGTTCAGGATCGCGTCGGCGATTTGTGAAGCCAGAACGTCGGCTTGTGCCGCCAGGCTCGACCGGGCGGAAGCCGCGTCGGCTGCGAGTTGCTCACGGGCTTGGGCCAGACGGGCTTCCGCGGCGCGTAAGGCCGCCTCAGTCTCGGATGCCTGTTGATCGCGCAATTTTTTCAAATACTGTTCCTGTTCGGAATAGATTTCTTGGCGGGCCTGTTGCAAGGCCGCGTCGAATTCCTGGGCTTTGGCATTGGTCCGGGCAAGGCTTTCCTCGGCCGCCTTACGGGCTCCCTCAGTAGCCTCGTAGCGAGCGGCCAGCATTTTCTGAAACGGCTTGAAGTACATTGCTTTCAGGTAAATACATAACAGAATCACCAGAAAGGAGGTCGGCAGCCCGAAGAGCACTATGCGACCCAGCGCATGTAAAGTTGCTTCCATGATTTAGGGAAAACGGCGAAGTGCGATTAACTAAAGAACTTAACATACGTAGCGGGGGGGAGTCAATCAACCAGAACCGGCCACGGCGAGCGAGGGCCGGATTGCCCTGGAAAGGCGACCTGTTCTGCGGTTCCGTCAGCACCGCTAAACGCGCTTTCTGGTGAATTATCTGCCGCCGGCCTAAAGAGATCCACCCCCAAAGCCGATAAAAGAATTGAGTGAACATGCGGCCTTTATTGCAGGATCGCCTCCCCGCCCCCGTCCCGGAGCCTGTCAGATGAACTTCGGGACATGGGTCCGGGTCATCGTCTTCGGCTGGAGCCGCGCCAGGCGTCTGGAGCAGCTGAAAGATGTTGTGGAGGCTCAGCTTCCAATGTTGCCCGTCGTTGACGCTCAACTGCGCAACGCCAACCAGTTGATGGAGCAGGCCGTCACTCAGGTGGGCGGAAATTTTCAACGCATGGTGGAGAGAGCGCGCGAAGGGGTAAATGAGGCATCCCGGCTCGTCGGGAGTTCTGAAGGTGAGGGTGCCCCAGCCGGAGTCGGCGCCTTACTGTCTACTTCGCGTACGACGCTCGAAGACTTGCTTGACCGCATCGTGGGTGACAGCGAGATCTGCCGCAAACTGGTAGAGCGCATGGATTCCATCGAACAGAACATGGACCGGATCGTGCGCGCATTGGCTGACGTCGACCGCATAGCCTTCGGCAATACCATCCTGGCCCTTAATGCCAAGATTGAAGCCGCGCACATCGGCGAGAGGGGAGCCGGCTTCGAGATCGTGGCTCAGGAGCTTTGGACCCAAGCCCGCAGGAGCCAGGAAATTACTGAAGACATTCGGGCGACGATTCTCAGCCTGTCGGGCGATGCCAAAGCGGCTGAAACGGAGGTTGGTGGGATGGCCTGCGCCGACCGCAGCCGGATTGCCGAACTTCAGGATCAGGTTCAGGATGCGCTCGGCCACTTGGAGAGCGCCCATGGAAATATGCGGCGATCGGTCGCCTCTGCGGGTGAGCGAAGCGAAGCACTGGCCGAAGAAATCGCCGCCGCCGTGCAAACGATGCAGTTCCAGGACCGCCTTGGCCAACGCATCGGTCATATCGTCGAAGCTTTGCAGTCGATGCATCACGCCATCGACGAACAGTTGGAACCGCTCGGCCGGAAGGCTCCTTCCGAAATCCGCAAATCCAAAGCTACCGAGTTACTGTCAGGATCGTACACCATGCACAGTGAGCGGTCGGTGCATGCTGCCGCGCTAGGAGAGAAGGTAGCCGCCGAGCATGAGCAGATCGACGTAGAATTCTTCTAATCCGTGGCTCGCCTCGATATATGATGGTCGTTTACACATCTCGTTTGCGAACTTACGCGACGCGGTCCAGATCCTATCGCCACGTTGCAACCTAGCGCCGTCCGGCCGCTCGGAACTAAGCCAGCCAACTACCATCGAGGTCCATTATGGATGAAGTTACTCGCCGTCAAGCCATCACCGCCGGGCTGACGATCGTTACGCCTGCTGTCGCCTTTGGCTATCAGGCCAATTCCGCGGTGTCCTTCGGGATCATCGGGACCGGGGGACGCGGACGCTACGTCGGCGGCCTCATGACCAAAGATCCAAGAGCCCGCTTGGCCATGATTTGCGATATCTATCCGGATCGCCTGGATCTAGCCAAGACCCAGATTCCCGGTGCAGCCAATATTCCGGCGACGAAGGACCTTAACGTACTATTAGCCGACAGGAGCATTGACGCGGTGCTCATTGCGACTCCCGTATACCTGCACCCCGAACATTTCGAAGCGGCATCAAAGTCCGGCAAACATATTTATTGCGAAAAGCCGGCCGGCGCGGATGTGAAAGGCGTCCTGCGTCTGATGAAGGCCGCCGAGGCAGTCGACAAATCGAGGACTGTGGCGTTCGGCTTTCAGCAGCGCTTCAGCCCGGAGTATTTGGC
Source organism: Terriglobia bacterium (assembly GCA_963777595.1). Classification (GTDB taxonomy): domain Bacteria; phylum Acidobacteriota; class Terriglobia; order Bryobacterales; family Bryobacteraceae; genus CAVVFX01. The sequence continues at coordinate 30,530 of CAVZRE010000050.1, read as the reverse complement.
GGCTCTGAAGATGCTCCGCTACGGTATGCTCGGAGACCTCAACCTGATGATCAGTTATTGGATCCTGGCCGGCAATGTCTTTGCGGGCAGACCGCTGGCGCCGATGGATCCGGCCGAAGCCAAGATACGCCGATGGGGCATGAACAAAGAAACCTCGGGCGATTTCATCGTGGAACAGGATTGCCATGGCCTCGATGTCCTCAATTGGTTCGCCAAGTCCCATCCGCTGAAAGCCATTGGCGATGGCGGACGTAAGGCGCGCAAGAACGGGGATAATAACGACCATTACAACATCACGTACGAATATCCCAACGGGCTGAAAGGATGGTTGATGGGCACTCAGCTTCCGGCCTCTCCTTACTGGGATGTGAGGGAGCAGTTCGTCGGTACCAAGGGCGTGCTCGAGACCACGCGGACTTATTACAGCTGGTTCGAGGCCGGTAAGAAAGATCCCACGAAAGTGGAGTCCAAACGCGAGATCACCAATGACGCGGTGGAGGCGTTCTTCACCAGCATCGTCGACCAGAAGCCGTATTCCATGGCGAAAGATGCTGTGGATGCGACTCTGACTTCTATCCTGGGCAGGATGGCTGCGGAGAAACGCCAGGAAGTCACCTGGGCAGAGGTGTTGAAGGAGGGCTGAAGCGAAGGGCTGAAGCGAAATTCGCTGCTTCCCCTATCTTCAAGGAATGTGGGGCTTACTCCGCGTCCGGCCGGGGCCCCCAGGAGCGCAGGACCCGCACTTCGTTGATTGTTCAGGCTCGTTGCGCCACAGTCAGGCCGACCCGAGCGTCACCTGTACTATGCGGCACTGGGCTGAAGCCTGCCCACAGACGCGCTATAGTTCTCTTTATGCGGTTGTTTTTCCTGGCGGGCTGTGGCTTTCTGCTCCCGGCGGCCCTGGCCCAGGCTGCGACGCCCGATTACGCCCGCGATATTCAGCCGGTCCTCAAGCAACATTGCTATGCCTGCCATGGGCCGCAAGTGCAGATGAAAAATCTGCGCTTCGACGATCCGCAGGCTGCCTTGCGAGCGATTCAGCCAGGCGATGCGGCACATAGCCGCCTGATGGATATGGTGACCGGCAAGAATGGTAAATTCATGCCCCCGGGCGGTCCGCACCTCACCGCAGCCGAGATCGCGTCGTTGCGCTCGTGGATCGATGCAGGGGCGAATTGGCCCGGCAGCTCACACGTTGGATTATGGTCGTTGCAGCCGATCCGGCGTCCGGCCGGCGCGCATGATATTGACCAGTTCATCCTCGCAAAGCTCAAAGCCGAGGGGATAAAGCCGTCGCCGCCCGCCGACCAGGCCACTTTGCTCCGTCGAGTCACTCTCGATCTGACAGGGCTGCCGCCGGCTCCGAAAGAAGTCCAGGATTTTCTGGACGACAAACGGCCCGATGCCTATGAACGCGTGGTCGACCGGTTACTCGCATCTCCACACTACGGAGAAAAATGGGCGCGCTACTGGTTGGACCTGGCCCACTACGCCGATAGTGACGGCTACGAAAAGGATCTGGAGCGTCCATGGGCATGGCGATATCGGCAATGGGTGATTGAAGCGCTCAATCGTGACATGCCGTACGACGAGTTCTCAATTGAGCAGATCGCGGGCGATGAGTTGCCGAATGCAACCGTCGAACAGAAGGTTGCGACCGGTTTCTTTCGCCAGACGCTGACGAATCGTGAGGCGGGCGTTGACCAGCGTGAGACGCGGTTCGAACAACTGGTAGATCGTACGGGAACCTTCGGCACCGTCTGGCTGGGCATGACCGTGCGCTGTGCACAGTGTCACGATCACAAATATGATCCCATCAAGCAAAAGGATTTCTACCAGATCCTCGCGTACTTCAACCGCGCAATGGAAGCCAATATCGATGCTCCGCTGCCGGGCGAACTCGATCCATATCTGAAGGCCAAGCCGGCCTATGATCTCAAGTACAACGAGTTACTGAAGGAATACAACGTTCCGGAACTTCAGGCGTTGTGGGAGGCGCGCATGATCGGTGCGTTGGATCATCCCGGGAAGGATCTTGATTGGGACTTTTCGTGCACCGGTTTTCGCGCCGGTTTCGACCACGCGGAACGGACCATTCGCAAGCCGCCGGCGGAGCGTAGCGAGCGTGAGCAGAGGGCGCTGACCAGCTATTTCGTCCGTGGATCGTTTCCGGTGCTCATCAAGGGATCGCCCGTTGGTCCGCAGATGAAGGAATTGCGGGCCAAACTGGACGCACTGGCCAAGACTCTCCCGCCGTTCACCCAGGCTTATGCGATGGAGGACGACCCGCTCCGGCCGGTCACATATATTGCGTTGCGTGGCGATTACAAGAACGAGGGACCGGAAGTCGACCCCGGAACACCGTCATTCCTCCCGCCCGCCCACGCCACCACACGCCTCGAACTCGCGAAATGGACGATGGCCCCCGACAATCCATTGGTGGCGAGAGTTGAAGTGAACCGTTTGTGGCAGGAAATGTTCGGCCATGGAATCGTCAATACCTCCGAAGATTTCGGAACGCAGGGGGACAAGCCCTCCCATCCCGAATTGCTCGATTATCTCGCCGGCGAGTTTCAAAACGGCTGGAGCATGAAACGAATTCTGCGCGAGATTGCGCTGTCGGCAACCTATCGCCAGTCCTCCGATGCTCGCCCGGACCTGGAGTCGAAAGATCCCGCGAACCTCCTTCTCGCCCGGCAGTCGCGCGTTCGGCTCCCGGCGGAGTCCATCCGCGATGAAGCGTTGGCTGCCAGCGGTCTGTTGAACGACGAAATCGGCGGACGCAGCGTGAAGCCGCCTCAGCCGGACGGGGTGAACGAGTTGGGTTACGCGAGAACTACAACCAAGTACGCGGAATCGCCAGGTAAGTTGAAATACCGGCGCGGGCTCTATGTTCATTACCAGCGAACCACGCCTTATCCGTTCCTGGTCAACTTCGATGAACCGGATTCGGATCTGGCTTGCCCTCGCCGCCGCATTTCCAATACACCGCTGCAGTCGCTCAACCTCCTGAATGATCCGGTGTTTTTCGAGGCGGCCGGCGCGCTGGCGAAACGAGTGGAAGGACAAGCGCCGGGAACAAGTTTTAACGACCGGTTGAATTATGCCTTCGAATTATGCCTGGGGCGCAAACCCACGGCTCATGAGAAGGATCGCCTTGCCACTTATTTTGATAAGGAGCAGGATTGGACTGGCATCAGTCGCGTGCTTCTGAATCTTGACGAATTTATCACCCGGGAATAGAAATCATGGAACTCGAGCAGTATCGCCGCATTTTGTCACGCCGGAATTTCTTTCGCGATTGCGCCGGGGGCGTCGGCATCGCTGCACTCGCAGACCTGCTGCAGAAGGATGGCTATGGAGCCACGGCGGCAGCCACCGCCAATCCTCTGGCGCCGAAACCGCCGATGTTTCCGGCCAAGGCCAAGAACGTGATCTTCATGTTCATGGAGGGCGGTCCCAGCCAACTCGATCTGTTCGACCCGAAGCCGGAGTTGACCAAGTGGGATGGCAAGCCGCTGCCCGCGTCGCTGACTAAGGATCTGCAACTGGCGTTCATCAAGCCGACCGCTGCGGTGATGGCGAGCCAGCGAAAATTCGCGCCGCGCGGCCAGTGCGGTATGGAGATCTCCGATTATCTGCCGCACCTCAGCAGTGTCGCCGATGATATCTGCCTGGTTCGCTCCATGCATACGGACGCCTTCAATCATCACCCGGGACAGTTGCTCCTGTTCAGCGGCACCACGCAAGTCGGGCGGCCGACGATGGGCGCTTGGGTGACTTACGGCTTGGGCAGTGAGTCGCAGAATCTGCCGGGCTTCGTCGTGCTGGCCTCGGGCGCGGGCACCAGCGGCGGCGCGTCGAATTATTCGAGCGGCTTTCTGCCTTCGACCTACCAGGGCACGATCCTGCGCAATTCCGGCGATCCAATCTTGTACCTGTCGAATCCGGCCGGCATCACCCGAGACCGGCAACGCATGGATCTGGATGCAATGCGCGATCTCAACGCGTTTCATATGGAGCAGAAGGGTGACCCGGAGATCGCCGCCCGAATCAACTCCTATGAGTTGGCGTTTCGGATGCAGATGGCCGGACCGGAACTGGTTGATTTTTCCAAGGAGTCTCCCGAGACTCTGGAGATGTACGGCGTCAACAAGGAGCCCACTAAGAAATTCGGGACGAACTGTTTGCTGGCCCGGCGCATGGTGGAACGCGGTGTGCGTTTCGTGATGATGATGCACGCTAGTTGGGACGATCACACGGATTTGAATAAGAAGCTCAAGCAGAACTGCGACATGACCGATCAGCCGACCGCGGCGTTGATCAAGGACCTGAAGCAACGCGGCCTGTTGGATTCGACGCTGGTGGTATGGGGCGGCGAATTCGGCCGCACTCCGATGAGCGAGATCCGCAAGCCGGAAGATGCCGCCAGCGCAGGGCGCGACCACCATCCGGTGGCGTACAGTATGTGGATGGCGGGTGGCGGCGTGAAAGCGGGGACTGTGGTTGGCGCTACCGACGACCTCTGTTTCCACATCACAGAAGATCCCATCCACGTTCACGATCTGCAGGCGACCATTCTGAACCGCCTGGGAATGGAACATACGCGGCTGACTTACCAATACATGGGCCGGGATTTCCGGTTAACCGACTTGGAAGGCAAAGTCGTACAAAAACTGCTTGTGTAACACGTGTCAGTCTGCTGGCTTTTCGCTGGCCACCACGCTACTCAAGCCTTAACCAAGGTGGCATCGCAGAGTGGCCACTGACCGCTAAATTCCTGCGAGCTGCTGATGCAAGACGCGGCTAGTACCTGAAGTGACATAACATTTAATCTCCTGTTCTGGTTATATCAATCGAGGTGCCGCCTGATAGCTTGGGCCTTCTCGGATATGACTGAAAATAAAGCGTGTAAATCGCAAAAGAAGTTGTTACCGCCGAAAGTGTACGACGTACCGGTACCCTCTGGACAAACTTCGGAACCGGGCGCAGACTGAAAGCTACCAACACGCAAATCCCAACGTGTCGGATCTGAAATGGAAAAAGTGTTGATCAGTTCGTGTCTGCTGGGCGACTATGTTCGTTATGACGGTGGCAATACCAAACTTGCCAGCGAGATCGTCGACAGATGGCTCGCCGAGGGACGAACTCTAGCTTTTTGCCCGGAGGTGAGCGCCGGGTTGCCGGTTCCCCGTCCGCCCGCCGAAATTATCGGCGCGAACGGCTTTGCCGTGCTCGACGGCTTTGCCGCGGTGCTGGATGGCGAAGGCAGCGATGTTACTGGCTTTTTGGTTGAGGGTGCGCAGAACGCGCTGCACCTCGCGAGATCGCATGGCGTGCACGTAGCCGTGCTGAAAGACGGAAGCCCGTCATGCGGTCGAAGCTATATTCATAACGGTCATTTCCGTGGAATTCGCAAGCGAGGCGAGTCCGGCGTCACTGCCGCGCTGCTGCAGCGCCATGGAATCGCAGTCTTCAACGAACACCAGCTTGTTTTGGCCGACCATCGGCTGAAGGAACTGGAAAATGAGCGCCACGCTGCTCGGTTGGGTTTTCACGGCTAGCCCAACTGGCAGTCGGTCAATAGAGCCGAGATCACGTCGGACGCCGAATACTCCTTGCTGCCGGGCGGCAGAAAACGAGCCGCATGAATCAGATCGTCGCCGGCGGTGATCAGACCATTTTCAATATGTCTGCCGGCGCGTACCTGGGGATGACCGATGTTGGCAAGGAGCGAATTGCAAAGGCACTTCCGTCCTTCGGCACTCTCGGCCTTCCCGCCTTTAGAGATATAGACGGTCACGGGTTCCCCAGCGCACCGGTAATCGATTTCACCGTCCGCCGTTCGGTATGATTCACGCAGGTAACCTAAATCACAGACGCGCGCCCGCGCGCGATAAACGCCAGGGTTGGAAAGTGTACTTTCGAGTTGCGCCACCTTGAAGGGGAAGCCAGTCGGTGAGGCCAGCGCATCAGTAGCAACATGAGCCGCATCGGCGAGGGCCAGGTCGAGCAACGAGCGCTTGTAGCTGGGAAGCAGGTCCGACTCGAGACATAACGCGAATGGCGTTCCCACTTGCACGCCGGCGGCGCCAGAGGCCAGAGCGTTCTGTAATTTCTCCGGACTGCCGAAGCCGCCTGCCAGCCAGAAAGGTACTCCGAGTTCGCGAATCTTGCCGAGATCGACCCTGTCGCGCTCTCCATAAATCGGTTCGCCCGCCGCGTCAAATTGAATCTTTCCACGCGGCGGTGCGTTATGTCCGCCGGCGGTCGGCCCTTCGATGATGAAACCATCCACCTTGCCGTTCGATTTTCGAAGCAGCGTGGTCGCGAGGGTGTTGGAAGCAATGATGGCGAGAAACTGCGGACGGTTTAACGGCGGGAGGTCGCATTCCATGAAGTCCCGGGGGTTGAAGCGGACAGACGTATCATCCCCCTCTAACGCGCCAGTCACAGCCAAAGGGTAAGTTGCTGTTTCATGGTGCACAAAGCGATCCAGTACGCCGGGAATCCGGGTCGGAATACCCGCGCCCATGAGAATGTACTGCACTCCTGCGAGCATGGCGCCGTAGATCTGCGGCAGGTGGGGGATCTGGATCTTCTCCAGATAGTTGATGCCTACAGGATGTTGGTGCCCCTCACGCGCGAGATAGATCTCGACGAAGTTGGCGACAATGCAGAGTTCTTCCAACTCGCGATGATTCTGCCGGCGGTGCATTGGCAGCTTGCGATAGGCATCGGTCGAAGCCTTTCCGCCGCAGATGTAATTGGCCCGCCAGACGCGCTCGGCCATGGCGGGAAAGGGAAAATGATCGAGGGCACGCCGTATGTGTCCGCCCGAATCGCCTTCCTGCAGTCGCCGCGAAAGAACTTGATCCAACGCCGTGCCGGAGACAACACCCAACTGGCCGAGACGGGATACCGCTTGCGCCAGCCGCCAACCGGAGACACCCACGCCCATGCCACCTTGAATGATGGTCGGTGGACTCACGTTTCAAGTTTGACATAGCCCGGCGACGAGGGGCATTACCAAAATGGTATGAATAGGGGACGATGAAAATCCCCAGGATGCGATGGATCATCGCCGGTATGCTTTTTCTCGCGACAGCGGTCAACTACGCGGACCGTCTGGCTCTCTCGCTGGTGATCGTCTCCAAGGATTTCCGCGCCGAAGTGCCTATGGACGACGTCGGCTATTCGTGGGTTGTCGCGGCCTTCTTCCTCGCCTACGCGATCATGTACGCGGGATCGGGCTACATCGTAGACCGGCTCGGTACCAAACGCGGCTTCGCCTTCTTTATCGGCTTCTGGTCCGTCGCCGCCGTGCTGCACGCCTTCGCCTGGAACGCGGTCTCGTTCGGCGTCTGCCGGTTCCTCTTGGGACTTGGCGAACCCGGAAACTGGCCAGCCGCGGCGAAAGCGGTATCCGAATGGTTCTCGGCAAAACAACGCGCCCTGGGAGTGGGAATTTTCAATGCGGGCTCTTCGATCGGGTCGGCGATGGCTCCGCCGGCAGTGTGGTGGCTGACCTCGCATTTCGGCTGGCGTGCCGCCTTCATTGGCGTAGGAGTAGTCGGACTCGTCTGGCTTGTTTTGTGGCTTTTACTCTACGATCCGCCGTACAAGAACCGTTTCCTGCGGGCCGACGAATATGCTGCCTTCAAGGACGATATCTTGCCGCCCGAGCAGACTCAGGCTGCGCCGGCGGAGAAGGTCGCCTGGAGCCGCGTGGTGCGGACGCCCGCCTGCATCGCGATATCAATCGCGAGGGCACTCACCGATCCGGTAATGTACTTCGTGATCTTCTGGCTGCCAAGGTATCTCGAGCAGGAACGCCACTTCGATCTGGCCATGGTAGGAAGGTACTCATGGGTGCCATTCCTCTTCGGCGGCGCCGGTTATCTGGTGGGTGGCTGGTTATCGGGGTGGCTGATCGGGCGCGGCTGGGGCATCCTGAGGGCGCGGAAGACGGCGATGCTGATCGGCGCAATCTGTCTGCCGGTAGTGATTGCCGCGCCACATGTTCCCACCGCGGCTCTCGCCATTGCCGCGACCTGCTTTCTCACTGTGGGGCACGGCTTTTGGGTTGCGAATCTGCAAACCCTGCCGACAGATTTGTTCCCGGGGTACGAGGTGGGCACGGTGAGCGGGTTCTCCGGGATGGGAGGCTCGCTGGTAGGGATGCTGGCAAGTTTGGGCACAGGCTACGTCGTGACCAAATTCTCCTATTCACCGGTATTTCTGGTAGCCGGATTGATGCACCCGGCTGCGATGGCAATCATCTTCGCCATGCTGCCGTCAACCGGCAAAGCACGGGGCGAAACCTACGCTATGCAGGTCGAACCGGCGCAGCGGGGGTGAAGCAGGAGATATTTTGGTAAAGGATTTTGCCGCGCAGATCGGCCATCGCCTCCTCCACGACGGTGCGCACTTGATCGGGATCCCCGGCGGCTCGCAGGTTAATCAGAATCTCGTGATGGCTCGACGGAGATGCATCCAGGGCGCCTTCGACTTGTGCTTCCTGCCCGTTGCGGCAAAGGGCCGCCTTAACGAAACCCGCGTCGCACTGGTCGGTGCCCTTCAGGTGCACAATGTCGACGCCGGCCGCGATATGGTCGAGCAGCGGGCCCAGCAGCAGGGCAGGCGTCATCAGCGGACGGCATTCGATTACCGCGCTCAAATTCATCCAGGCTAAGGCTGCTTCGGCGCGCGCGTATTCGTCGTAATCGATCTTCAGGGTGCGGGCGCCGGTTGGGAGCTGACCCGAGAGAATCTCATCAAGCCATGCCGAAATTCCCTGGCTCGTCACGGCGCTCACGTAGCGGCTGTTGGGCATCGAAGGCGCATCGGGATAGAGATCGGCCTTGGTGTAGCAGATCAAGTCGGCTTCGTCGAGCTGATTGCGATACAGGAAAGCGAAGTGTGGATTGCAGCCGGGACTTTGGATCTCGCGCGCTCTGGCCGGGTCGACACAGACCGTGAAAGGAGTCAGTCGAAAATCGCGTGAGTAGGTTTCGCGCAGAGGGCGAAGGACCGTGTTCGAGATGTCGGTACAGCTTCCGACCGGTTCGGCAAAGATTACATCAGGAGAATGGGCGCGGAGCGTGGCCGCGGACTCCATCAGTTCACCAAAGCGGCAACAGAAACAGCCTCCTGTCACTTCAGCTGCATCCAGGCCATTCTGACGCGCAAAAACCGTGTCGACCAGCGACTCACCCTGGTCGTTGAGAATGACGGCCGACTTGCGGCCACGCCGCTCGAGTTCGCGGGCCGCCGCCAGAATCAGCGTGGATTTGCCTGCGCCCAAAAATCCGCCGACAACCGAAAGCCAGGGACGATCCGTCATGCGCGCACATCCAGCCGCAGCTCCGTGCCTGCAGCAACAGTAACCAACTGCGCGAACTCAAGTCGAGCGATGCCGTTTCGAACCGAGATCTGGTGCCGGACCGGCTGGTTTGCCAGCGTAACGGTGCTTCGGCTGCCCGTACCTCGAAAGTCGATGCTGCGGCAGGTCAGCTGGCCTTTCAGCACCTGGATACGCAGGCCCGAACCGGTCGCTGAAAATGAGCCCCAGCCTGTTCCGGTCGACCAGAAGCAGCGGAAGTTGGGAACGTTCATGCGCGGGAGGGCTTCGACTGCCGCAGTGTGTCCATCGTAATGGAAACCGCTCAGTGCCACCACTCCGGACCAGGCCGACATGGCGCGAGCATAGTGATGGCCGCATTCGGCTTCGTCCCAGGGATTGCGCTTTTCGCCATCGTAGCGTGCGCGAACGTTGCCAATGCACTCCACGCCTTCCTTGGCCATGCCGTGATACAGCATCAAAACGGCGGCGATGTATTCGCTCCCGGTGAAGAGTTCGGCGAAGTAAGGAAAGGGGATCTTGGGACGCGGCGCTTTGCCGTAATCGCAGACTACAATCGCGGATTCATCATTTAAAGCGAAGGTGCGCTGCACGGTGTCGTGATCGGCAAGGCTCCGTTTGTAGTTATAACGGTAGATCGAAGCAACCGCCTTTTGGATGTGATCGCGGTCGACGAGCGGCCCCAGACCGGCGACATCGGCAAGATATTGCCCGAGAAGCTGATCAACCAGGCAGCCTTCGCCCACCTGGTACTGCGGATTCTCGGTGTCGTCTGAACCCATGGTGCTGCGCAGAGACGGCGCGATCTCCTCTTTTTTGAAACCGCGGATTTTCTGAATATAGTATTCGCCATTAAAGAGATTCGCGTCGATCCACTTGCTGCCATTCTCGAAAAGACGGCGGTACTCCGTCGCCGATGCGGTCTCGCCTACAGCGCGCGCCATTTCCTCGGCGGCGCGTAACGCGCCCAGATAATAGATGCCGCACAACGGGTTCGGTCCGTAGAACTCCACGTCGTAGGTGTTGTGCTGGACGCCTTCGAGGACGCCATCCCGATTTGCGTCCCACCCACCGGGGACCCACGCGAATTCGAGGCCCTTTTTCACCCGCGGCCACAGTTCACGCAGATGAGCGTCGTCGCCGGTCAGGCTCCAATCGAGATAGGCGTGCATGATCTGCCCCATCTGTCCATCGGCCGCGGCGAAACCGGAGCGGTCTCTGCCATCGGGTAGAGACTGACGGAAGTGCATGGCGCCCGCATCATCCATCGAGTAGCCGAAGGCCGCTTTTCGCAAGGATTGAGCGAGAGTTGGAAAGAGGAAGGCGGTGGAAGTCTCGTAATTCCAAACGTGCGTGCAATTGCCATGACAGCAGCCGCGACTGTCGTTCGACCCTTCGAAACCGTGGAACTCCCCGTCCGCCGTGCGGAAAGATGTGGTGCTGCGAAGCGTGGAAAGATTAGCGCCGGCTGCCTCCTTAATGACACCCGGCAAGGTACTATCGCGAAGAGTGGCGGCGAACAAACGGGTTTCCGCTTCGAGGCGGGCAAGGTTTGTCGCCGTATATTCCGCGGCGTCCCAGGCGGTTTTGAAGCGCTCTGAATAATGATTGCCGATGATGGTGTTTTCGTCGCCTTTCGGCGCGTGCCAGCCGCACCATTCCGGCGTCCGATTGGGAAAACGCCAGGCCAGCAGAAAGGTGAAGTCCGCGGAAGCCAGGGCGGGAATGTTTCTCTGGGCGCAAAAGGATGCGACGCCATTGCGCGGGAGAGATTCGGGACCGAGTTGCCCATCGTCGGAGAAATCGTCCCAAAAAGCCAACGGCGCGTTCCACCAGCGGCTCTGCGGCCACCCGCGCCACATGGAGACCTGGGCCTTCTCGGGATCGGCCAGGCAGAGGGCGAACTCGCCGCTCATCGGGTGGTCGACGGCAATTTTGGGGTTGCTCATCACAATGCCCGCCAGGCCTCCGCCTTCACGACGCGCGTTGACGCGGGTATCGACATTGCGCGGCTGTGCCGGATCTTTGATGGGATTGTCGATGGAGAAAGCGATCGATACTTTCGCCGGCGCCCGATTGGGATTGGTGACGCGGTACCGCAGAATGGCGACCGGCAAACCCGAATCGTCGGCGTCGAGCGGAATGAAAGGAGAGAACGCGTCCAGGGAGACTTGGACGGGCAATTCGTGGTCCTCGAAGTCGAGATGCGCCAGGGGAAATTCGCCGGTGAATCGTGCAGACGCCAGACGCGAGAGGCCCGGAGCATTGTCGGAGCCGAGTCCGTTAGCGCCTTCGTAGGGGGGAAGGATGCGGGATTCGAGGACGCGTGCTACCGGCTTGGCATCGCCCGATTGGGCCCAGATGGAGGGGAACGAGTAGGAGGGTCGAAAGCCTTTATTTGGACGATTGAAGATTTCCCAGTCGCGAAGCTGACCGCGTCCGCCGAGACTCAAACTGCCCGCCGCGACACCGCCCAGCGGAAAAGCGAGCATGGCGAGGTTTCGTCCTTCGAAGGTGCGCGGATAAGCCGGATCGCTGCCCGGGATCCGGACTGGCACGTGACCACCGGGCGGCGCGGTTTTCTTGGAGGTCGGTGTCTGGGCCGCAGCCGCGGCAAGCGTCGCTTGCTGGAGAAATGCGCGGCGTGGGGTACCGGATGATTTGCTCACGTTTTTTTATCTTAACGAACCTAGTGTAGAAGGTGTGACGAATGTTACGGATTCGCAGCCACACCCAGCTACTTTCAGGTTCTCATATCGCAGCAAGTTTGTGATGGAGTCGTCAGAATATGCAACGAGCGAAATTGGAGAACGCGCGTTTGCGCTTCGACGGCTGGAGGATTCTTGCGGTATCCATCAACCGATATGCGTGGAGGTCGATCGCAATCATTGGATCGCCATTAGGCACGCGCGTGGCCGCCGTCCAGACCAGGTTCGTCCGTGTCTTTGGAAGGCCGGAGACGTCCACGACCTTCCGCTGGACCGGAGATACCACGCCAGGCTTTTGTCCAAGAGACGGCGCGGCAAGGAGAAATGGAGGAAAGCGTCAGTCGAATTTACATCTTCGACTTAATCACTTCGACCAGTTCCTTGACAGCATTGGAGCTCTTGTGGAGCGCAGCGGTTTCGTCCGCGGTGAGCTTGAGCTCGTAGATTTTCTCGATGCCGTTCGTGCCCAGCTTACAAGGCACGCCGACGTATAAGCCGTTGATGCCGTACTCGCCTTCGAGATATGCGCAGCAGGGAAGAACCTTCTTCTTGTCCTTGAGAATCGACTCAGCCATTTCCACGGCCGCCGCGGACGGAGCGTAATAGGCGCTGCCGGTCTTCAGGTACTTGACGATTTCCGCTCCGCCATTTTGCGTGCGCTCGACGATCGCCTTCAGTCTCGATTCTTCGATAAGTTCCGTCAGCGGGATGCCGGCGACATTGCTGAGTCGCACCAGTGGAACCATCGTATCGCCGTGCCCTCCCAGCACGACCGCTGTAACATTCTCGATCGAGACCTGCAATTCCTGTGCGATGAACGTCCGGAAACGAGCGGTGTCGAGAACTCCGGCCATGCCGATCACTCGCTGCTTGGGGAACTTCGAAACCATGAACGCGGTTTGCGCCATGGCATCCAGCGGATTGGTCACCACGATGATGATGGAGTCAGGCGAATACTTCACCGCCTGCTCGGTGGCGGTCTTGACTACTTCGTAGTTGGCGAGCAGAAGGTCATCGCGGCTCATACCGGGCTTGCGGGGGAAGCCGGCGGTGATGATTACGATATCGGAATCGGCGGTGGGCGCATAGTCGTTGGCGCCGGTAATCATGACGTCGTAGCCGTTGACAGGGCCAGCTTGCAGGAGGTCGAGGCCCTTTCCCTGCGGGACGCCTTCGACCACGTCGACGAGGACCACGTCGGCAAGTTCCTTACCGGCGATCCACATGGCACAATTCGCGCCGACATTACCGGCGCCTACTACGGTGATTTTCTTTCTCACGTTATTCGCTCCTAAAAAAGGCACAGACTGAGGTCTGTGTTATAAAAAGGCCAGACCGAAGTCTGTGTACAGTCGAGGTACTAAAGTCTGTCACAGCGGCGACTTTCGCAGCAGGGCGATGCCCAGCTCCTTTAATTGTCGTTCGGGCACCGCGGCTGGGGCTTCGCACATCAAATCGGTTCCTTTGGCCGTCTTGGGGAAGGGAATCACGTCGCGAATGGACGTCTCACCCGCGAGGATCATCACCAGACGATCCAATCCTAATGCTATACCGCCGTGCGGGGGCGCTCCATATTCCAGCGCATCCAGCAGGAAGCCGAAACGGCGACGGGCTTCAGCGTCGTCCATGCCGAGGGCCGCGAAGACCTTGGACTGCAGATCGCGGCGATGGATACGAATCGAGCCGGACGCCAGTTCCGTGCCGTTGAGCACAAGGTCGTAAGCGCGGGCGCGGCACTTCCCGGGATCGTTGCCGAGAGCTTCGATATCCTCGTCGACCACCGAAGTAAAAGGGTGGTGGGCCGCGACCCACCGCTGATCTTCCTCATCCCATTCGAACATCGGGAAGTTGGTGACCCATAGGAATTCGAAACGCCCGGGATCGAGCAGTTTATGTTTGTCGTTATATTTCTGGGCGACGGAGAGCCGCAGTTGACCACAGGCTTTGAGGAACGTTTCCTCGGGACGCGGTCCTTGCTCCTGACCCAGCGACTCGACCAGGAAAAGGAAGTCTTCGTCGCTCGCGCCGGAAAGACTGCGTGCCTGCTCCGCGATGGAAGCGTCAATCTTCTTCAAGTCGTCGAAGACGCGGAGCCCGCGCTGCTGGCCTTCAGCCTTGATCTCGTCGCGCTGCTTGCGGCTGAGCGCGCCGGTCTTCGGGATGTGGATCGCAACGGTGAACGGGCCGTTAGTGATGGGCGCTGTGCTCAAAATATGAAACGGCGGGATACGGCAATCGGGCTTGTCGATGCCGTAGCTGCGCATTGCCTCGGCATAGCTCATCCGGCGGAAGGGCGCGGTGACTTTGAAGCCTGCAACTTCGCATACCTTGATGACCAGCGGCTCGACGGTTTCAAAGATCTGCTCTTCCTGGGGGAAGGACATCTCGATATCGATCTGGGTAAACTCGGGCTGGCGGTCGGCGCGGAGGTCTTCGTCGCGGAAACAGCGCACGATTTGGAAATACTTTTCGTAGCCGCCGATCATGAGGAGCTGTTTGAAGATCTGTGGCGATTGGGGAAGCGCGTAGAATGTGCCTGGTTGGACACGGCTGGGCACCAGATAGTCGCGCGCGCCTTCGGGAGTGGATCGCGTCATGAATGGCGTTTCGATTTCGAGGAAGCCTTGTGCGTACATGACTTCGCGCACCGCGAACGAGACCTTGGAGCGAAGAATAATATTCCGCTGCATGCGCGGACGGCGCAGGTCGACGTATCGATATTTGAGGCGCGCGTCTTCCGCTACCTCGGACCTTTCATCCATCGGGAACGGCGGCGTGAGGGATGAATTGAGAATCCAGACACGATCCGCGAGGACCTCAATTTCCCCGGTCGCAAGATCGGGGTTGATGTTTTGCGACCGCATGGTCACATGGCCTTCGACGGCGATCACGAACTCCGACCGGATCTGTTCAGCCCGCTTGTGGACTTCTTCAGCGATGCCGGATTCGAACACGATCTGGGTGAGGCCGTCGCGGTCGCGGAGGTCGACGAAGATGAGTTTTCCATGGTCGCGCCGGCTGTAAACCCATCCCATCAGAAGAGCGCGCTCGCCAACGTTGGCGGCGCGGAGTTGTCCACAAGAGTGCGTGCGGCGGAGGTCGCCGAGAAAATCGAGCTGTAAGTCGTCTGGCATGAGTTTAGAAAAGCACTGGCCCACGAAGGCACACCAATACACACGGATAAAACAAAGAGCGGCTCGGGAATCTCTTATTCGTGTGCATTCGTAGGCATTCGTGGCTAGATGTTTTGTCTTGTTACTTTCGTTTGTTCGCCCGTCGCCATGTCTTTCAGCGTGTACGTTCCAGCGGAAATTTCGTCGTCGCCGACGATCAGCACTTGACGGGCGTTCAGTTTGTTGGCCAGTTCCATGGCCTTTTTCAGTTTGGCGTCGGTGCCGACTTCCACCCGGCGGCCCTTGCGCCGCAGCTCCCGTGCCAGAATTCCGGCATGGCGAAGTGCGGCTTCGCCTAACGGCGCAATATAGAGTTCAGGGCCGTGCGCGGGTTGCTGGTCGCTGACCGACATCACCAGGCGATCTTCGCCAATCGAGAAGCCAATCCCTGGAGCGGGAACTTTCGAGCCCAGCGATTCGGCCAGTCCATCGTAACGGCCTCCGCCGAGCACCGAGTTTTGCGCGCCCAGCGAACCATGCACGACTTCGAACGTGGTGCGCATGTAATAATCCAGTCCTCGCACCAACCGCGGCTTAACCGTGAACGGGATGTTGCGGTCGGTCAGATACTGCTGGACAGAGGCGAAGTGCGGTTTACAGACCTCGCAGAGATAGTCGAGGATGGACGGCAGTTGATCGATGATGGGCTGGTCTTCCGGGACTTTGCAATCGAGCACCCTGAGCGGGTTGGTATCCGAACGTCGCTGGCAATCGCCGCACAATCGTGGGGCCACGGATTTCAGGGCTTCGCGCAGTTTCTCGACGTACACGGGCCGGCAGTTGGAGCAGCCAACCGAGTTGATGAAAAGCTCGAAACCCGTGAGGCCGGCGCGGGTGAGGATCTCGCTCACCATCTCGATCACTTCCGCGTCGATGGCCGGCGATTCGGATCCGATGGCTTCCGCGCCGATCTGATAAAACTGCCGGTAGCGCCCCTTCTGCGGACGTTCGCGGCGGAACATGGGGCCCATATAATAAAGCTTCTGGAGTCCCGGCCGCTGGTCGAGGCGATGCTCGATGTAAGCGCGAATTACCGACGCCGTGTTTTCCGGACGGAGCGTGAGCGAAGAGCCATCGCGATCGTCGAACGTGTACATCTCCTTGGTGACGATGTCCGTGTCGGCGCCGACGCCGCGCGCGAAGAGTTGCGTTTCTTCGAGTATGGGCGTGCGGATTTCGTGGTAGTTGTACGCGGCGAACACCTGGCGCGCGACGCCTTCCACGTGGTTCCAGACGGCGGTGTCCGGAGGCAGGAGATCTCTGGTTCCCTTAACAGCTCGTATCATTTGCGGGGAATTTTTTATGGTAACACCCAGGCCGGAGCCGGGTCGCGAATCAGCGCCAGTTCTTGTCGAAATAACCGAAGGTATCGGGTAGCCCGCTATCGTTGTTGACAACCGCATAGTCCCCCAGCCGCGGATAGAGAAACCAACTTGACTGCGTATATCCTTCGGGACCGTGAAACGTATTGCCGCTGTTGAGGACCACGTAGCGATTTGGGTTTAATGGATTGGGGTAGATCAGCGCGACATGGCGGCCCGCTGCCGGGTAGGTCTTGCCCGCAATCTCGATCCGCTCCTTCGACCAGCGCACCGGCAGCTTGGGCAGAACTCTGGCGATCAGCGGATTGGTCCAGGGTTCGCCAAACAGGACCAGGTCGAAATCCGCGATGTCTCGCGCCGTCACTTCCGCCGGTTTCTTGACCCGCACATCTCCGCGCATGAACTTCGCAAACTCCCGGCGAAAAGCCTCGAGCACGGTGTCGTCCCCCGTAGCGGGACGTACGCAGAGAAAAGCTTCCTGGAAGGCGTCATCGATGGGACCCTGCTGACCCGCGCGCTTGCGCAATCCCGGGCTGATCCCGGTCTTCCACCTGCCGTTTTTCCGCTCGAACGCGGCGCCTTGGAGGCGCTGGCCGTCGATGGTGATGGCCCGCGGCCTATCGAGTGTCAGAACTGCAACGTTGTTCGTGGTGATTCGATCTATCGTCCCCTCGAGCAGTGCTGGCCGGTAAAGATCTTCGAGCGTATCGACGTGGAAATCCCACACGCTGCCATAGCGCGGGGTGTAGCAGACGAAGCGAAAGTGCTCCGGCACCCGCCGCGGGAGCGAGCGATCGATGAAAGCGTCGGATTCCTTCTTGCTCTCGGGATTGAAACGATGTCCGGTCTGCGGCCCTACGAGGAACTTCACGCGCAATTCTTTTGGCTCCAGAGCGAGTTTGCCTAGCTCCTCCTGCACGCGCACCATAAACTTTCGCAGAGGATCTAATTCTCCGGCATACACTACCATCGGCACGTTCACCATATTCCGCACGCAGAGAATCGGATTATGAATGGTGAGCGCGGCCTTCCAACGCGGGTCTTCCACGGTATCGCGCACGATATCTCGCGTTTCGCTATAGCCTGCGCCACATTCCACCGCCGCCCACAAACTCGGATGGTGCAGGCCCAGTTCCCAGGTGCCCGTTCCGCCCATGGAAAAGCCCCGCAGCACGATCCTCTCGGGATCGATATTGTAGTGCGCTCGCACGGATTCAAGGGCTTCGAATACATCGGTCTCACCCGCCCAGAAATAGGAGTTGTTGCCCCGGCCGTATACATCAAGTTGAATGAATGACTGTTCCGGTGGCGCGGGTTTCCCGCTTTCCTGTGCCGCAAGGAAAGTTGCTTCGGTGAGTTTACCGTTGCGACCGTGAAGGAAGATATCGAGACGCACGGGGTGGGAAGGGTCGTACGATGCGGGTATCGAGAGTCCGTAGGGCTGGATGCTGCCGTCGACGCGCGAGTGGTACCCGCGCACCACGTGGCCGGTTTGGATGGTCCAGGGATGGGCGTTTTCCGCGAGTTGCCGCGCCCGGATCAGACCCTTTTGCACGCCTGCAGTAGCTTTGGCTAGAGAGTCCGGAGCATAGAATTCCTCGGGATAGCGGAGCAGCCATTCCGCCGCTTTGTGGTAAATCGCGACGTCGGAGATGAGGTCCGCCGGCTTCTTTGCGGCTTCGAGACCCGCAATGTCGCGTTGCAATTCGGAGTTGAGCTCTCCCAGGCGGTTGAGTTCCTCTTGAGTAGGACGGTATTCCGGAGGTGCTGAAAATAGCGGCGCCTTGAGGCTGACGCAGATCAACGCGGTGAGACAGGTTCTGGATCGCCGGATGGGAATTGGCCTCAACGGCATTATAAACTTTTGCGTCGCGAAAAGCTCTTACCGGGACGCGGCCTTATTGCTAACGTTTGAGACCGCTGCGCAGCCCGGCAGACCGCCAACTTCAAGGGTCTGCCGTATGATGCGCGACGGCCGGAAAAGAACAATACCAGCGTTTTGGGCGCAGTTACTCGATGACGCCGAGAATCTCATCTTCGCGGAGGATGAGCCATTCTTCCCCGTCTACTTTCACTTCCGACCCGCCGTATTTGCCGAAGAGAATACGGTCCCCGGGCTTTACTTCCATGGCGACGCGCTCCCCTTTCTCGGACAAGCGGCCAGTACCCACAGCCTTCACTTCACCCTGCTGGGGCTTCTCTTTGGCGCTGTCGGGGATGAAGAGACTCCCTCGCTTGGTTTCGGTATCTTCGATTCGTTTGACGATGACTCGGTCGTGTAATGGCCGTATGTTCATGAATTGACTCCGAAGTGTAGGGTACCACTCCCTAGCCAAGGGCGTTCGCACGGTATAAACTGTAGCGGAAGCCAAAAATTTATCCGCCCGCGGCCAAGACCGCCGGCTGCAAGGATTTTGAGTATGTCCGAAAGCAATCTCGACCGTAGAAATTTTCTTAAGACAGCGACGGCGGTGACGTCCGCATTAGGCGCTGCCAGGAGCGCCTTCGCTCGCCCTGCTAAAGGCAAAGTGATTGGCGCGAATGACCGTATCAACATCGGGGTGATCGGCACGGGCGGCCGCGGGACCTATGACGCGGGCCAAATGGCGAAACTGGCTGATTCACACAACGTGCGAATCGCCATGGTCTGCGATGTTTATCAGAAGCGGCTCAACAAGAACAAGGAGATCCACAAGGTCCCCGGCACGCTCGATTACAAAGAAGTGCTGGCCAGTTCGGAGATCGATGCGGTGATCGTGGCGACGCCGGACCACTGGCACGCGCCAATCGCTCTCGCGGCCATGGACGCTGGCAAAGACGTCTACCTCGAGAAACCCATGTGCCACACCATCGACGAAGCGCACCAACTCGTCCAGACGGCCAAAGAGACCGAGCGCATCATTCAGGTGGGATCGCAGACGACTTCGGGCGATCAGTGGGCGAAAGCCAAGGAAGCCATCGCCCAGGGCATGATCGGCAACATGATTATGAGCCAAGGGTCGTATCACCGCAATTCCGTGGAAGGCGAGTGGAACTGGCCTATCGACGCCGACGCCGGTCCTGACAAGAAAGGCGAAGATTTCATCGATTGGAAGATGTGGCTGGGCAAGGCTCCGGCGCGGCCCTTCAATGCCGATCGCTTCTTCCGCTTCCGCAAATATTGGGATTACTCGGGCGGCATTGCCACCGACCTCTATTACCACGTGGTCGCTCCGATGAATATCTGCTGGGGTGAAGCGCAGTTCCCGTCCAAAGTAGTGGCGGGCGGCGGCATCTACCAGTTCAAGGACGAACGCGAAGTGCCCGACACCTTCCATCTGATCGGCGATTATCCGAAGGGCCATTCCTTGGTGCTTAGTGCGTCGATGGCGAATTCGCAGCACATTCCGGGCTTGATCCGCGGACATGCGGGCACCATCATCATGGTGGAACATGGGATGTTCGAAGGGTCGACGCCGTATATCACCGTCAAGCCAGAGAAGAAAGGGAAGAACTTTATCGATCCGGAATGGGCGACGAAGTTTGGCCATGACAAGGATTTTCAGATTCCCGTCGAGCAGAAGGATCTGATGGCGGCGCATATGGGCAACTTCCTGGAATGCATGCGCAGTCGTCAGAAACCGACTTTGAACGTCGAGATCGGCGCGCATGCCCAGGTTTTGATTTCGCTCGCGGTGCAGTCTTACCGTCAGGGGAAGACGATGTACTACGACGAAGCCAAGTGGAAAGCGTCGGACCGGCCGGTTAAGGCGTAGTTTTCATGCCGGGGGCAGACCATCGTTACTTTGTGGTCTGCCCCAGCAGCGCTGCAGCCGCCTTCAATGCCGGCTACAGCTTTGGAGCGTAGTAGCCTTTGCGGGCGCGTACGACGTAATCTTTGCGGTCCTTCACTTTTAACTGCACCGCATGATAAAGGCCGTCGGTCATCAGCGGATCAGGACGGTAGAAAATGTTGTACTGATGTCGCAGTTCGTTGGCGATGTTTTCGAACGATTGCTCCAGATCCTCTACTTTGAACGGGAAAAATGCCTGCCCTCCCGTCTCCGTCGTCAGGTACTTCAGCAGTTTGTCACCGTCCGTCTCGATGTGCGTGATATTGGTTGAGATCGCATAGATCACGGTATCGGCCTTCTGCGCCATTTCTAATGCCTGATCGCGCGTGACGTGACTTTGATTGTCTTCTCCATCCGTCACAACGATCAACGCGCGGCGGAATTTATCGCGCGGCTGATCTTTCTGCAATTTGTCGCGGCAGGCAAAAAAGATGGCATCGTAGAGAGCCGTGCCACCGCCCGGACGCAGTCCCATAATCCCTTTGTCAAGTTCCGTTACCTGGTCGGTAAGATCCGTCACGAGTTCGGCGTTGGTGTCGAAACTCACGATCATGGCTTTATCGATCCCGCGCCGGACCGTACCGTTGATGAACGTTGCAGCGGCCTCCTGCTCAAACCGAAAACGGTCCCGAATGCTGTTGCTGGTATCGACCAGGATGGCAAGCCGTAACGGGAGATTGGATTCGGCGGTGAACTGCTGGATCACCTGTTTCTTCTTCGTCTCGATCACTTCAAAGTCGTCCTGGGTCAGGTTCGTAATGAAGCGGCCCTTTTTATCCGTGACCGTGAACAGCATATTCACACGAGTGACATCGAGTACGATGCGATTGGCGTCTTTGACGGATTCGGCCTGTGTCGGTGGAGTCTGATTCAGGGGCGGGGATTGGGGTTCCGGCTGGGACTGAAACGCCTTTCCTATAAAAGCCGCGCAACCGAGCGCGCAAATACCTGTTACGAGCCATACTGCTTTCATTTGTGGTTATTATCGCAAAGCTGTTCGAGCGCGACGGATTTCCATAAGGCGAGATCCTCGGGAAGCGGCGAGACTACCGTGATTCGCCGGCCATCGGACGGTCGCGCGAAGGTGATGCGATGCGAGTGCAGGAAGTAGCGCGGCGGCTCAGGTATGGCTTCGGCCTTAGTCTTCGCGCCATAGAGTCGGTCGCCCGCGACGGGATGTCCCAGGCTCGCCAGATGCACACGGATCTGATGCGTCCGGCCGGTGCCGATACGAACTTCGAGAAAGCTGAATCGAGAGTTCTGTTCGAGAACACGGTACTCGCTCCAGGCTTTCCGGCCGGAGGCGACGCGCGTCGTCATGCGTGCGCGGTGAACCGGGTCGCGCGCAATCGGTTTGTCGATGCGGGCATGGTCGGGTCGCACGGCTCCGTGGACGAGCGTCAGATAGAACTTCTCGACTTCGCGGTCGGAGAATTGCTTTGCCAGTTTTTGGTGCGCGGCATCGTTCTTGGCGATGAGTAAGACGCCGCTGGTGAAGCGGTCCAATCGATGGACAATCCCGGGGCGTAGTTCGCCGCCGGTTTTCGAGAGCGATTTAAAGTGGTGCAGGATGGCGTTGACCAGCGTCCCGGAGTGATTGCCGGCTCCCGCGTGCACCACCATGCCGGAGGGCTTATCGATGGCGGCGAGATCCTCGTCTTCGTAAAGGATGCGAAGGGGGATATCTTCTGCTGTCGCGTTCAGTTGGGGAATCGCGCCGGGCTCGAAGTCAATCTGCGCGCCGGCTCGTATGGTTGAGGAAGAGCGCGCGACCCTCCCATCGATGCGGGCGAGGCCTTCTTTGATCCACAATTGGAGCCGGGAGCGGGTGTATTCGGGCAAACGTTCGTGAAGC
Organism: Terriglobia bacterium; assembly: GCA_963777595.1. Lineage (GTDB taxonomy): Bacteria > Acidobacteriota > Terriglobia > Bryobacterales > Bryobacteraceae > CAVVFX01. Next base: position 8,275 of record CAVZRE010000050.1, on the reverse strand, counting down.
AAGAGATCCAGCCGCTTACCGGCGTCAGATGGGGCAGCCAGGATGGTCATGCTCGGGATGAGCCCGGGACCAAGCGATTCACGGTATTCCTGTACCTTGCCCCTTCTGCGACCATGGCCGATAATTTGGATTGTCGCATTTCTGCGGTAACGGAACAGGCTAAAGCTTGATACAAAGGCGTCGATGACTTTGCAGACCGCACTTTTACAGGGAACCCAGTTGCTCGAAGGCAAGGCGATCTCCGCGCCGCGGCTGACCGCTGAAGTGCTGCTGGCCCATGCGGTCCGGAGTTCGCGCAGCTACCTCTATGCTCACGCAGAGCGCGAGTTGAAAGAGGTTGAGTGGATCCATTATGGGCGGTATTTGCACGAGCGGCTGGGCGGCAAACCGACGCAATATATCACCGGCCGGCAGGAATTCTATGGACGCGAATTCCGCGTGAACCAGGCCGTGCTCATCCCGCGTCCGGAAACCGAGCACCTGGTTGAAGCCGCCGTCAAACGGATCGCGTCCGGCTCGAGGGTGGTGGACGTAGGCTGCGGATCGGGCGCTATTGCCGCGTCGGTTGCGCTTGAGTTGAAGACCGGAGTATTCGCATGCGACATTTCGCCCGCGGCCATCGATGTGGCGCGGCGGAACGCGGCCGATCTGGGCGCTAAGGTCGAATTTGTCGCGTGCGACCTCCTCTCTGCGTTCACCGCGCGCTCGCTCGACGCGGTGCTCTCCAATCCACCCTATGTGCCGCTGCGCGACCGGGAGAAATTGCAGCGCGAAGTGCGGGATTTTGAGCCTCACGTGGCCGTATTTGGTGGTGAAACCGGCAATGAGATCTACGCGCGTCTTGTCGCGGAGGCCGCTCGCGTCCTTAGACCCGGGGGCTTGCTGCTCGTGGAATTAGGGTTCGAGAGTCTGGACGCCGTGCGCGCAATGACGGAAACTGGATGGCGGGACGTCGCAGTTGCCGATGATCTGGCTGGCATTCCCCGCGTTCTGACGGCAAAGCTTTTATGACCCCCCAGCGAATCATCTTCCACGTCGATATGGACGCCTTCTTTGTGTCCGTGGAAGAACTGTTCGATCCGTCTCTGCGAGGCAAGCCGGTCGTCGTCGGAGGCAAGGCCACGGAGCGCGGGGTGGTTTCAGCGGCATCTTATGCCGCACGCAAATTTGGCGTCCATTCGGCGATGCCTTTGCGCACGGCAGCTAAGCTTTGCCCGCATGCCATCTTTGTTCCCGGACATCCCCAGCGGTATCGAGAATATTCGCACAAGGTTTATGACATTCTTGGCCGGTTTACGCCTAAGCTGGAGATGGCCTCGATCGACGAAGCTTATCTTGATCTGACGGGGTCGGAACGCCTGAACGGTCCGCCGCTGCGCGCCGCCCAGCGTTTACACGACGCCATCAAGCAGGAGACCGGGCTGAACTCTTCCATCGGGATCGCGACATCGCGCCTGGTGGCCAAAATCTCCTCCGATCAGGCCAAACCCAATGGCATTTTGTGGGTCGCGCCTGGACTCGAAGCGCGCTACCTGGCGCCGCTCGAAGTACGCAAAGTCCCCGGCGTCGGCAAAGTAACGGAGCAGAATCTGCACCGGCTGGGCATTCGCCGCATCGGGGATCTGGCGGCTTTGGACGAGCGCCTTCTCGAACAGAAGTTCGGGAAATGGGGACTGGCGCTCGCCGGTAAGGCCAAGGGCGAGGATGCCGGCGGCTGGTTCGATAGCGATGTCGGAGAAAGTAGCGACCCGAAATCCATCAGCCACGAGCACACCTTCAACGAAGACACGGCCGATCTTGAGCAGCTTGAGGCCACTCTCTCGCACCTTTCGCAACAGGTGGGAAGGCGCTTGCGCGAGCACGGACTCTATGCCCGCACCCTGCAACTTAAATTACGCAGCGTCGGACTTCGCCACCATTACGCGGGCTCACTCCCCAGCGCGCAGTACTCAACTCGATAATGAAATTTTTGCGGAAATCCGCGAGCTTTTCCGGCACAATTGGAAAGCGTGGCTCCAGGATCCGGCTGCTCGGGATCCACGCCTCGGGCTTCGATCGCGAGCAGGGTCAACTCGATCTGCTCAACCCGCAGTCGCAGGAGCGTTGGGCGAAGGCGCTCGCAGCCGCTGATAAACTACGGGATCGTTTTGGAGAATCCGCAATTTCTCTCGCTTCCGGGATGAAAGGCCGATACCATGAGCGTGTACACGAAAATCCGGCGGGCTTTGCCGGGCAAGATCCCGGGAGAAATCGAACCGGCGGAGACAGTTCCTCCAGGTCTCCAAAGCCCTCCGCAGCCGAACGCCCCAATACTTAGCGATATGATCTACCTTCCCGCCCGGATGTGCCGCGATCTCGCAGTCGCATCGCAGCGCGAGTGGCTGGAGACCAATGGTCTCGGCGGATTTGCGTCGTCGACCATAACCGGTCTTAACACGCGGCGCTATCATGGCTTGTTGTGTGCGGCACTCGCACCACCGACGAAACGATTTCTGCTTTTATCGAAAGCTGGAAGAGACACTGGTGATCGATGGCAAGCGCTACGAACTGTCGGTGAATACCTATCCCGGAACTGTGCATCCCGACGGGTACCAGTTTCAAATCTCTTTTCGCAAGGAACCTTTCCCTACGTTCACGTGGCAAATCGAGGATGTGGAACTGAGTAAGCAGGTCTTCCTGGTGCATGGGAGCAACACCGTGGTGGTGGAGTACTTTCTGCGCGCCCAGGGACCGGCGGTCGAAGCGTGACGTGAAGCTGGAGATCCGGCCGCTGCTTGCCTTTCGCGGCTACCACGAACTAACACGGCGAATGAACGCTTTCGACGGGACTTTACGGCCTCGGACGGACAGCTGGAGATCAGGCCGTATGACGACGCTGCCGGCTCTATACTTTAGCCATGACGCCGGGCGAGTCGAAAAATCCGGAGACTGGTATTACAACTTCGAATATCAGAAGGAACGCGAGCGAGGCCTCGATTATGTGGAAGACCTGTTTCAGCCGTTTGTCCTTCACTTTGATTTGAACGCGCGCCCTCAGGCCGGACTGATGGCTTCTCTGGAGCCGAGGGAAATTGCGGCACTCCCTGAAATTCGCCAGGCCGAGATCGTGAGGCGTAAATCGATAGGCGGAAACCTCGCCGTGGCTGCCGATCAGTTCATCGTCAAGCGGAGTAGTGGCCACAGCGTTATCGCGGGCTATCCCTGGTTCGAAGACTGGGGCCGCGATACGATGGTTTCGCTCCCGGGCCTGACGCTTTGTACGGCGCGCAGCACGCTGGCGAAAGAGGTCCTCGAAGAATTCTCCTCATGGATTCTGGATGGAATGCTGCCGAACACCTTCCCCGACAGTGGGACCGATCCGCAGTACAACTCCGTGGATTCGGCGTTGTGGTACTTCGAAGCTGTGCGCGCCTATGCCGAACGCACCAACGATTACGACTGGATCTTTAATCGGATCTATGGCGCGTTGGGCGGGATCATCAACGCCTATATTCGAGGGACCCGTTACAATATACGCCTCGATAGGGATGGCTTAGTCCATTGTGGTGAAGCGGGTATCGCGCTGACCTGGATGGATGCGAGGGTGGATGGCGTGCCGGTCACGCCGCGTAGCGGCAAGCCGGTCGAGATCCAGGCGCTCTGGTATAACGCGCTGCGCATTATGGAATCGTTTGCCGCCCGACAGGATAGTATCCGGAAAAACTTTTATGCGTCCCTGGCGGAGACGACGCGAGCGGCATTCCGCGCGAACTTCTGGAACGGGTCGGAAAACTGCCTTTTCGACGTGGTGGATGTCGATGGAGCGGAACCCGGGCGTGCTAACGACGCGTCCATCCGTCCCAACCAGATCTTCGCGATCAGCCTCACCCACAAACTGCTCGAACCCGCGGCTGCCAGGCAGGTACTCGAAGTGGTGGAGCGTGAGCTGTTGACGCCTTTCGGCTTACGAACGCTTTCCCCGAAGGATCCCCAGTATCGCGGCACCTACGCCGGCGGAGTTGCCGCGCGCGATTCCGCCTACCATCAAGGAACGGTCTGGCCGTGGCTTATGGGACCTTTCGCAACGGCGCACTTCGATGCCCACGGCGGGGATGCTGCCGCGCGTCAGCGTTGCCTGCATTGGTTATCTCCTTTGCGGGAGTACCGAACTAGTGAGGGGATGGACCAAATTCCCGAAGTCTTCGACGGCGATCCTCCTCACCATCCGGGAGGTTGTCCGGCGCAGGCGTGGAGCCTCGCCACCATGATCCAGTCTTTTCTAACGATATACTAGTTGAAAGTGTTTGACGACTCCCAGGTTTGGCTCATGATCGGCGTCATCGTCGCCGCGGTCGCCTTTCTCGGTCTGATTGGCATCATGGTGAATGCGTACATTACCAGCCGCCGGTTGGCCAACGTTTTGAGTGATGTGGAAGAAATCATTCACGCCGATTTCAAAGAGCTCGAAGAAAAGGTCGAAGCCGCGCTGACGAGGATCCGTATCGCCGAAGCTAAGGTCAACCGCGAATGAATTGACCGCGGCGCGTCTGCAACACAATCTTTGGTCCGTCGGTGTTCAGGCGGACGGATAGCTCCGAAAAACAATGTCGATATCCATGGGGTAAACCTTCGGTTTCTGTGGTCCCCCAGCTGCGCAGCGGCCGTCTTCTACCTTTCAGAAAAGGGACGCGAACTGGAACCTGTCACCCGGTCGCGGGCGGTATGATGGATTGCATTATGGTCCGTCTTGCCTTGGCTGTTGTTCTCGCGACTTCCGCAGCTTTAGCCCAGAGAGCGGATCCGGGTCCCGGCAATCACGTCGATCCCAAGGTTGAGGCCGCACTAAAAGAGATTGTTCCCCTCACGGCGGGGGTTCGGGAAGACGATCATCCGGCGATTGCCGCGCGCGGTGAAATCGCTTGGACGGCTTGGGTTTCGTACTCCGAAGCGGACGATACCACCGACATCTATGCCGCGGAATGCCGCGATGGTAAATGGAGTTCCGCCAAACGCGTAACCGAAGTTTCCGGCGATTATTCCAAGCCCGCAATCACCATCGACGGCGCAGGTAACGTCTGGATCGCGTGGCCCGCACAGGTGGCCCACAATTGGGACATTTACGGACGCGTTTTCAGCCCCGGATCGGGTTGGGGAAGAGTGGAACGCTGGACGTCTGATCCTTCGCCGGACGTGCAGCCGGCACTGGCTTCGCACGGCGACCGGGTGATGCTGGTCTGGCAGGGGTTTCGCGCCGCGAGTCTCGACATCCTTTATCGGATTCACGAAAGCGGCGCATGGAAACCTGAGGGTTTCGTGACGCGGAATCTCGCCAACGATTGGGAGCCCGCAGTTGCCGCATCCGCGTCGGGCGAGTTTCACATAGCATGGGACAGCTACCGAGGCGATTATGACGTCATGATGCGGACGTTGCGCGCGAATGGCCAGTTGTCTGAGGAGATAGCCGTCGCTCACACCAAACGTCTGGAGAACCATGTTTCGCTGTCATTAGATCGACGGGACCGGCTGTGGATCGCGTGGGAAGCCGGTCCGGAAGCCTGGGCGTCGGATTCGCCGGACAGTGGCCTGCGGCCGCGACGCGATGTGGAGATGGCCTGCCTGCAAGGCGGTAAACTCTATCGCGCTCCGGAGATGACTGCCGCGCTTCGCGAACTGGCGGGCGAGAAGGGCATGCAGGCTCCCGCGCTATCGATGGGCGGTGATGGGCGGCTCCGGCTCTTCTTTCGCCAACCGATGAACAAGAACTGGCTAAAGGTGGGCATGACCGTTTGGGACGGGTCCGCCTGGTCGAAACCGTCGATGTTCCCCTACAGCGAAGGACGTATCGATCAGCGGGTCCAGATAGCCGTCGCGGGCGGAAAGGTGTGGGCGATCTATCCGGCGGGATCTACGCACAACGTGGTTCTGGCGAGACCGTATGAGTTCGGCGCCCCGGCGGGTAGCGAGCCTGCCCTGCCGCTGATCCTGTCGACGGATGTCGCCGGCAAGGAGGCTCCCCCGGCTCGACCGGTCCACATGTTGAAAGGATATCGTTTAGTTTTCGGAGATCTTCACCGCCACACGGATATCTCGGAAGATGGCGGGATTGCGGATGGCTCGCTGCTCGACACCATGCGCTATGCCGCAGATGCCGCGGGGCTCGACTACATCGGCATCACTGACCACACCCGCTATCTCACCCGGCGCTACAACCTGTGGCGTCTGAAACAGATCGCGGATCTCTACTACAGACCGGGTGTCTTTTCGCCGCTGCATTCCTATGAACGCAGCCAGTACTCGCCGTGGGGTCATCGCAACATCATCAATCTGGCGCGCGATTACACGCCGGTGCCGGCGAATTATGAAATCGGTGATCAGGGAGTAAGTCCCTGGGGGTTGTTTGCCGCCTTGAAGGGTAAGAACGCCATCTCGATTCCGCACACTTCGGCATGGGGCAGTAAACAGGTAAGTTGGGATTACTACGATCCGGAGGTCGAAAAATTAGTCGAGATATACCAGGGCATGCGCAGCACTTACGAATACAACGGCGCGCCGGATCCGCTGGGTAAGGCAGTTTACGAGAAAGATAGCAAAACCTTTGTGTGGGACGCGCTCGCGAAGCATCATAAGCTCGGTTTTATTGCCAGTTCGGACCATGCTTCGACGCATATCTCATTCGCCGCGGTATGGGTAAAGAATATCGACCGCGCGTCGATCTTCGAATCGCTGAAGGCGCGGCGAACTTATGCCGCCAACGATAAGATTTTCCTCGATTTCACGTTGGGCGACCATCTGATGGGGGAGGAAGTTACGATTCATGGGATTCCCGAGTTCGACGTCCACGTGGAGGGTACCGCGCCGGTCGAACGCATCGATGTGATCAAAGATGGGACATTTGTGTATAACTTGATGCCGGGCACCAAGACCGCCGCTTTCAAATATCGCGATCAGGCTTCTAGTGCCGGGGGAGAGTCGTACTACTATGTGCGCGTGATTCAGACCGACAAGAAGATGGCCTGGGCGAGCCCGATCTGGGTGACTCGCTGACCGATAGCGATCGGGTAAAATGAGCGGGGCATGCGCTTCGCCACTCTAGCTGCGCTGGCCGCGATATTTCTGGTCGCTTGCCGAACGTCTTCCAATTCCCCCGTGAGCGCGGCGCCGGCGCAGGACTTCCAGTATGCCGACGTTGGCACCTGCGCAGTTTGCCGTGGGACCTGGTGACGTCAACCTGGCCCGCGCTGGATGCTGGCCGCGACCATCGAAGGTACCGGGTCGTTTTCGTCGTCAACCTTGTCGTCGAGCGGTTGTCGATGCCGGACTGAGAAACCGGCTGGATGATTCTGGGTGTGGCGGCAGCGGTTGGTGACTCTGATCATGCCGGTGTGGTGATGATGTGGCGGGGAGTGGGTGACCAAGGCAGCAGGCCTGGAGCAACCGGCTGTCGATCGCGTATTATTTTCAGGTGGCGCCTGCATCTGGGGGCAAGCGTGTGTGTGTGTGGGCATGGTGCGCTGGTGCTGGTCCAACAAGTGGGTGACGGGTGGTGGTGATGGTGGTTGGTTGGTTGGTTGGGTGGCCACGGGGGTGGCGGGGGTGGTGTTTTGGGGGGGGCGGCATGCATTCCATGTGGCTGATTCCATGGTGCGGTTTTGGCCTCGGTGGTGTGTGGTGGGCACGTGGCCGAGCCTCCCATCCTGGCATGCCGGGCCATGGCGGTGGCGCCTGAACAGCAGGCAGTATTGGAGCTTGGCATGGTAAAGTGATGCTGGGAAGGCGGTTGTTGGCAACATGACGGTTGGTGTGTGTGGGTGTTGGGTGGTTGGGTGGCGGGGGGGGGGGCGGCTGGTGATGTTTGGTGGCGGGGCAGGCATGGGGGTGCGGCGTAGCATGGTGGAGTGCTGTTTGGAAGATGATCTGGGATTTGGCACTGGGGAGTTGAATGGGCTGGTGCTGACTTCAGTGTCAAAGAGGTCGGCAGGTGACCTGTAGACGGACTGTTGGTGGTATGTCGTCGTGGGGGTGGGGTGATGAGGATGGGCATGATTCTGAGGCTTGCCTGATTCTTGATGGTTGGTGATGTTGATGTAAAGTACATGTTTAAAGTGCTGGCGTGGTGGGCCTGAGTGATTGTGATCCAACGACTCTTCTGTCAGGTGAGCAGCCTGACAGCAGCAGTAGGTATCCACTGAGAGCTGTGGCACACATGATGATGGACAGGTTGACTCATGCTGCTGTGATGGCAGTATCCTGGAAATGTAGTCCTCCTCCATCTTTGAAGCCATTTGATAACTGAGAA
>CAVZRE010000049.1:0-144440 GCA_963777595.1 Terriglobia bacterium | reverse complement strand
GCGCGGCCTCGTAGGGTCATCCTCCATGTAGCGCCGCAACCGGACGATAAAATTGTCGATCGCTCGCGTATCGGTATCTTCGCGCAAACCCCACACATCTTCGAGCATCTTCTTGCGCGATACCGGCTGCCCCGCATGCAGGATCAAATACTTCAACACGCCCATTTCCATCAATGTCAAAGGAAACACCTGCTCTCGCACCCGGAGTTCCAGGCGGTTGAAGTCGACCGATTTGTCGCCGAAGGTAAAGACATCCGAAGGCGGCGCGGGGCGGCGTGCCGACAGCCATTCGCGCCTGCGCAACAGGCCGCTGATACGCGCGATGAGAATGGCAAGGTCGAATGGCTTCGTGAGATAGTCGTCGGCGCCGGCGGCAAATCCTTTTAACACGTCGTCCGGATGCCCGCGCGCCGTCAACATCAGGGTGGGCACATACTGCCCCGCCTGCCGCACCTCCGACATTACCGTGAACCCGTCCTTGCCAGGGAGCATCACGTCCAGAACAACCACATCGAACAGGTCTGGCTGCGTGACCAGAACTTCGATCGCGGCCTCCCCGGTCTCGACTACGCTAACCTGATAGCCCTCAGCCTCCAGATTGAAACGCAGTCCGTCGGCAAGGTGCAGTTCGTCTTCGACAATCAGGATTCGTTTTAGCAGAGGAGGAGTCATCTGGCAATCGGCAATTGAAGAACGAACGTACTTCCCTGGCCCACGCCGTCGCTCTCCGCCCAAGCGCGGCCTCCGTGGCGCTTGGCGACGGCGCGGACGATGTAGAGGCCCAATCCGGTACCCGGAACGCGAGCGGACGTCGGTCCCGGTACGCGGTGAAAGCGCTTGAAAACTTCCTTCAATTGACCCTTCTCGATCCCGGCCCCGCTGTCGCACACCCGCACACACGCGTACTTCTGATCGACGGCAGCCGTCTCGACACTCACCCGTACGTTGCTGCCCGAGTACTTGACAGCGTTATCGACCAGGTTGGAAATGGCCGCGCGAACTTCGTCGACGTCCGCGAGCACCATGACCGGAGCGCTGGGCCGGTATACGAGCGCCCCGGATGGCAGGTTGTACAAGCTCCGCGCGCGTGCCACGCAGTCGTTCACCATGGAGACCAGGTCGACTGTCGAGAGATTGGGTCTGCGGCTAGCCGGAGAAATGCGCCCGGCGCGCAAAATCTGTTCAATGGATTCGAGCAAGCGGTCGCTATCCTTCAGCATAATCTCGTAAAACTCCTTGCGTTTGGAGTCTTCGACCGATCGCTTCTGCAGAGTTTCGAGATACAGCCGGATCGACGCAACCGGCGTTTTCAGTTCATGCGTGACCGCATTGATGAACGCGTCTTTCTGTTCGTTGCGCCGGATCTCGCGAACCAGGAAAACCGTGAAGAGAACCACGCCGCTAATCAGCAGGAGTACGAGCAGGACACCCAGAAACAACAGAGGTCCTGAACGCCAGCGCAGGAGCACCCACCCGATGTAGAGCAGGAGGGCAACAGAAATCAGTCCGGCGCCGAGGGAAATGAAGAGAGCGATAGACTTTCGCCGTCCAGCGACTACCATACCTTAAGCGTAAATCAGTTCCACAGGTCTCATTGCGGCGTTGAACTCACGGGAAGCAGACCGGTTGCGTTCCGTACTTGCCGCGGGAACCGGTTGTTTGGAGCGCCGCAGGAGACTTGGCGGATTTCAAGCCTCCTGTGGAGTAGCTACCAGGTGGAAACGGCCTTACTTCGTAATGGTGCCGCAGGCGATTCGGTCACCGGCATTTCCGGCTGGATCGCTCTTCATATCGTCGGCCTTGGCGTGGATAACCAGCGCCGTCCCACCGTTGGCGAAGATGGAGTTGGCGCCGGTACCCATCGTGACATCGGGATCCATCAAGGTACCCTTCGCCGTGCCGTCCGCCTTCACCGTAAAGTTTTTCATGTCGCCGTTGTGATGGCCTTCGGGATTCTCCAGACCGTGTTTCTTGCCCGCTGGATTGAAGTGTCCGCCCGCAGTCGTGAATTTCGGCCCTTCGCATTTAGCATTCTGGTGGATATGCATGGCGTGCTCTCCGGGAGTCAGGCCTTTCAGATTGTAGGCAATCTTAATCCCCGTTCCAGATGTCGTGATCTTCGCCGTCCCAACGCTCTTTCCATCCGCATCTTTCACGTTGACCGTCACGCTCGCGGCGGCCAGACATAGGGCAACTCCAAGGCTGCCGGTAACCACTACGCTCATAATTCTGTTTCGAAGGTTCATGGCCCCTTTGTAGCACACCGTATGCTGTAAATGTGACCCGCCGCGAATTAGGAAGGATTCTCGCCGCCGGAACCGCTGCTCAAGCCCTCCGCGCACAGAGCTCGTTACCGGTCTGGAACAAAGACTGGGACCGCGCCATTATCGAGTCCGTAGTGGCGGAACTCGATCGCCGCTTCGACCCCAAAGAGGATATGCTCAGGAACCACCAGGGCGCCGAGTATCATTATGGTACGGCGGTCCGCAGCGCCGATGTCCATGCGACACGAGACGCGATTACGTACGCGCTGATCTTGCTCGAAGCCGGTGGCGCGCAACGGGCGGAGCGAGCGGCCCGCGTCATCGATCGCACCATCGCCCTGCAGGTTACCGATCCGAAGAGCAGATTTTTCGGCATCTGGGGCTATTTCCTGGAAGAACCGCCGGAAAAAATGGACTCCGCCGATTTCAATTGGGCTGACTTCAACGGCGCTCAACTGCTCATGATCGAGGCTCGCCACGGAGACGAACTGCCGACAGCCGTGCGAACGCGCATGCTCGAGTCCATCCGGCGTGCGGCTTACTCGATCCGTAAGCGCAATGTGACCATGGCCTACACCAACATCGCGGTGCAGGGCACCTTCGTCACGCTGGCGGCCGCGGCGCTGCTCACGGATGATGAACTCAGCGCGTATGCGCACGATCGCCTCCATCGCTTCGCGGCGCAAGTCGATCTCACCGGCAGTCTCGACGAATACAACAGCCCCACCTACATTCAGGTGACGCTTGGGAACCTGACGCGTATGCGCATGCTGCTGAGGGAGCAGAGTGTTCTGGACCTCGCCGCCAAGCTGGAAGAGCGCGCCTGGAGGCATATCGGAGAGCACTGGCACGCCGCGACGAAACAACTTGCGGGTCCCATGAGCCGTTGTTACTCAACGGATATCGGCTCGCCGCTTTGGTTGCAGAAGGCGCTCGGCGGCGCGGTGCAGTTCGCGACGCTCGAGGAAGTGAAGCGGCGTCCGGGCGACAGCGATGCTGCCATCCTCGATTTCCGCTGCCCGGTAGAGATTGCGCCCCTGTTCGTGATCAGCGGCGAGCCGAGGCAGCACCGCGAAATCTTCCGCGCCGCAGTCCCTCCGACGGAGCCAGTCGAGGGAACCACCTGGCTGGATAAAGGCTGGTGTCTGGGCTCCGCCAATCGCGGGAATTTCTGGGTGCAGAGCCGTCCTCTGCTGGCGTATTGGGGAGGGCCGCAAAGGCCCGCGCACTACCTGCAGGCGCGTCTGATCAAGGACGACTACGATTTTGCGTCAGGCCTTCTGTATACCGTCCAAGATCGCGGTTGGCTCCTGGGACTGGTGAACTTCCAGACGGACGGCGGCGACAAGCACCCAAGTCTTGATCGCATCAAGAACGGCGAATTCCTGGCGTCGCGATTTCGGCTGCGATTCGATATCGCAGGATTGAAGCCGGATCCGCGGCCTGCGGACGGAGCCGAACACATCGCCATCAACCTGGGCGGCGCCAACCTCTGCCTCCAAATTCGCAAAGCTGCGATGGGAGCGTTTGAACCCAAAGTCAGCATGACTCGTGAAGGAAACATCTTCGCGATCTCCCTCGACTGGTTCGCGCCCGGCCAGCCGCGCACGATTCGTTGGGCCGATACCGGACCGGCTTACGCGATCCTTACCCTGGCGATGTCCGGCGCCGAAATGCCGCTCGATGAACTGGAGCACAGCTTCCTTCAGCGGGCTTATTCCGCGAAGCTTGAGGACGCGAGCGTCACGGCAAAGTGGGGCAACCTGGGTATAAGCGGCCGCATCGTACCGGCCCAGCTGGCTTTGCAGGACCGGGCGTTTCATTCCGAGATGGATGGAAAGCCCGTGCCTCAGATTCGGCTCAGCGACGCGAAGCTCGCTTGACCTCACAGTTGTCGCCTGACGAAGTTACCCTAACATCTTCATCAGCGCGGCGATATATCCGAACTCGAAGGCGAAAGCCTGCCGCGCCCCCTCGTCGCCCGCGATGTGCGGCGCATGGTCGGGCATGATCATACCGTCATAGCCGACGTCCTTATATACGCGCAATGCCCGGAACATGTCCACGTCGCCGTTATCCGGGAAAGTCTCCTGAAAATTCCCGATCCGCCCTTTGATATTGCGGAAGTGCACGTTGAAAATCTTCTTGCGCTCTCCGAAATAGCGGATGACGTCATAGATCTGTTCGCCAGGACGGTCCAGCATCTCGGATACCGTGCCCTGGCAGAAGTTCAACCCGTGATACGGGTTCTCCTTAATGCTGATGAAGCGCTTCAGACCTTCAACGCTGGCCATCACGCGATAAACGCCGCGATACGGCTTGCCACCGGGGCTCGCCGGATCATGCGGATGGCAAGCAATCTTGACCTTGTACTCCTCGGCTGCGGGCGCAACCCGTTCCAGGAAATGCGTAATGCGCTCCCAGAACACGTCGGCGCTGACCGGCCCAGCTTCGGTCAGCGGCGGATCTTCCTTGGCCTTCGCAGAGTCCCAGGTGCTGTACATGGCGCCGCCGCGTCCAGGCGTAGGCTCGGTGCGGACCACTGCCAGGATCGTCATGTTGTATTTGGCGCGGGGGATGCCCGCGCGGGAGATGTTGCGAAGCATCTCGCAGATGCCGTCGATCTCGCGGTCCCGCTCCGGGCTCTTGCCCAGCATTACGTTCTTGATGCCGCTGGTCGTGATGTAGGAGTTGGTCGGCAGTTCGATCATTTCGAGCGTCAGGCCGAAGCCTTCGATGTGCTCGCGCAGCCGTGTCAGAGACTCCACCGACCACTTTTCGTCGAGCTGTTTCGACGGCGTACGGGCGGATATATGATTTACCCCGAAGGCAGCCATGGTCTTCAAAATCTCGTCCGATTCGGCATGCTGCGTGCCCAACTTCATAAGCAATGGCGGTGCTGCCGCCGGAGCTCCACTCGCCTGCCCCGCCGCCAGTGCCGCGCTGAATCCGAAGAAATCTCTGCGTCGCATTAAATATGCTCCTTGTTGCCGAATTATTGTACTGTATGCTTACCGCAAATGCTGAGCGCGATTGGCCGCCCTACTGCAATCCACTGTCCAAAGACCCGGGGCTTTCCGTCCTACAATAAGTTCTTCATGCGAAAAGCGATTGGCGTTTGCGTCCCGCTCCTTCTTTTCACGAGTTGCGGTTCAAAGCAACCGCAGAATCTTGAGCCTCTCGCCGAGGAGTTCGTCTATACTACACTAGCCTTTTCTCCGGTCAATTCCACTGCGCAAGGCTACCACCGGCATCGTGGCGTGGATCTCGATTCTCAACTCGACAACCTGAGCCGTCAGGCCGTATTTCAGCAGCGCAACTTCTATTCGGAATTCCACCAGCGTCTCGCCAAAATTGACCGGGAGAAACTTTCAGCGGAGGATCGTGCCGACTACGAAATTATCCAGGGACAGATTGCGCTCAACCTCTTCGATATGGATATCGCGCAAACCTGGCTGACGAATCCGACTTACTATGTCGAACTCGCGGGGAATGCTATCTTTGCTCCGTTCGTGCTCGACTATGCGCCGCTACCCGATCGCATGCGCCACATCATCGCGCGTCTGGAAAAATTCCCCACTTTAATGCTGCAGGCCCGGCAGAACCTACGTCATGTTCCGCCGATATGGATCCAGGTCGCCAAGGAAGAGAACGACGGCAATATCGATCTGATCGACAAAGATGTCCGCGCCAAAGTACAGCCCGATCTGAAAGCCGATTACGACAAGGCCGCGGACACCGCGATCACGGCGCTCAAGGGCTTCAATCAGTTTCTTGATAACGAACTCCCACGCCGGGGCGGGCCGGGCGACTGGCGTCTCGGCGAAGACGCGTATAAAACCAAATTTCGCTTTGCGCTCGGCACCGATCGCTCTCCAGCCGACGTGCTGGCCAGCGCGGAATCCGATCTGAAGATCGTCCGTGCCCGCATGCTGGAGATCGCGTCCGGATTGCACCAGCAATGGTTCGCCGTTCACGGGACGCATGACGAACTGAAAGGCATCGAGCGCGAGAATCGCGTCATTAGTGAGGTGCTCGGACGCATTGCCGAAAAACATTCGACGCCGGCCAGCTACATCGCCGACGCCAAGGCGGATCTCGAGGATGCCCGTGCGTTCGTCAAGGAGAAGAATCTGCTGACCTTCCCCCCTCGCGGTAATCTGCAGGTGATCGAGACGCCCGAGTTTATGCGCGGCATCTATTCGGTAGCCGGGTTCGACCCAGCGCCGGTTCTGGAGCCAAATTTGGGTGCTTTCTATTGGGTGACGCCGATCCCGGACAATTGGAAGCCTGACCGAGTCAATTCCAAGCTGCGCGAATACAATTTCTACAACCTGAAGCTGATCACCCTTCACGAAGCAATGCCCGGACACTGGGTTCAGGCAGAATTCGCCAACGATGTGCAGCCGAAGACGCGCCGCATTCTGCGTTCGCTATATGGAAACGGTCCGTACGTGGAAGGCTGGGCCCAGTACGCGACCCAGACGATGCTCGACGAGGGCTTTCTCAATCACTCGCCGGAACTGCGACTCACGTTCCAGAAGCAGGAACTCCGAGTTCTGGCCAACGCCATCATCGATATCAAGCTGCAGACCGGCAAAATGACTGACCAGGAAGCGCTCGACTTGATGGAGAAGGATACTTTCCAGGAAAACGAAGAAGCCACCGGCAAACTGCAGCGCGCCAAGCTTTCGTCGGCGCAATTGCCGACCTACTTCCTCGGTTGGCGCGGTTGGATTTCTGTCCGCGACGACCAAAAGAAGTGGCTGGGAGATAAATTCAACCTGCACGATTTTCACGATCGAGCGTTAAAAGAAGGAGCGCTCCCGCTACCGGTCCTCAATCGGATACTTACGCAATGATCCGTTTTGCCGAGGCAGACCCCGGCTAAACCGCTTTTTTCAGCTTTAGCGTGGTTTCCAGACCCGAAGGCCTCCGGTTCCTGCACGACACCGTTCCGCCACAGGCATCCATGCAGCTTTTCACGATAGCGAGCCCCAGGCCCGCGCCGCCGGTGCGCCGATTGCGCGATTCGTCCAGCCGGTAAAACGGTTGGAAGATCTTCTCGAGCGCTTCCTCCGGCACTCCAGGTCCGGAGTCGGATACCGTGATCAGCACGCTGCCGTTCTCCGGTCGCGCCGACACCAGAATCGGCCCCGCCTGCCACGCGTACCGGATACTATTGCGCAGGACATTTGCCACACTACGACCGAGCATGGTTTCCTCAGCCATCGCACGCAAATTAGTGTCGATTTCGACCTGGATATCGACGCCCAGACGCCTCTCCGTACGCACCGCTTTCTCGATGAGCGGCACGAGGGCCACCGGGGTCAGCCGGATAGCGGATCGCACGCTTTCGGCGCGGGCAAAGGCTAGCAATTCGTTGGTGAGTTCCGACATGATCTCGATGTCTTCCTTGAGATCCGCTACGTAACAAGCCTCGTTATCCTCTGCTTTGCGCTCGAGTATACCGGCGGCTAATTGCATTCGGCCAAGCGGCGAACGTAACTCATGCGCAGCATCCGCCAGGAAGCGCTTCTGTCCCCGGACCAATGAATCGATTTGCGCAGCCATGCGGTTGATCGAGGCGCCTAGCTCGCCCAGCTCATCGGACCGTTTCGATGCGGCGTTTACGTCGAACCGGCCCGCGGAAATCGTTTGAGTGGCGGCGAGCATACGGTGGACAGCGCGCGTCGTGCCCCGCACGAAGGGGAGCCAACACAGCACGGAAATGAACGATGCCACGCCGGCAATCACCAGCCACGGCTTGAGTTGAAAGAAAAACGAGTTGGTCCACAGGGACGACGAATCAATCAACAGCGTTCCTCGGAGAGGCATGGGTGACCTCGCATCGTAGACGGGCATCCGGACACCCACCCAGTAGCGCGGCGACGTTGCTGTCTCGACAAAAAAAGGGTCGCCGCCTGGGACACCGCGACGTGAACTCCCAGGCGGGCCCTTTTCAACGGGCGGTCCGAGCCTCATTGGATCATCCAAAGGCGGCCTTGCCGGTGAGCCATGTCCCGGCCCTCCCATTCGGACCGCCACCATCCGTGGCAGAGCAATCGGATCTCCCGCGATCTGTTCTCCCTCATTGAGGAACAAGTGAAAGTTTACGCCATATTCGTTAGAGAAGCGCCTTAACAGCGCGGTACGGTCTGCTGCGGCGGTGTCTTGCAGGTCGAGTGCAATCTGCCGCGAAATCGCAATGATCCGCTCTCTCGCCGCGGTCATCAGGAACGACTTCATATCGGCGCTCAGTTGGAGCCTCACATACGCTGCAAACACCAGTCCCAGCACTACGAAGTTTGCGATTGCGAGCAAGCTGATTCTGGCCGCCAATCCGAACCTGACTTTCATTCCTGCGGTCCCACAGGATTAGTCCGCGAGGCAGACCAACGTGGTTGTTGCTCTACCAGATCAGGTTTGCGGATACAGTAGCCTACGCCTCGGATGGTGTGGATGAAGCGCGGGTTTTTTGGATCATCGTCCAGTTTTTTGCGCAATGACGAAATGTGCACGTCGATGGAGCGGTCGAAAGCTTCGAAATCGCGATCGGCCACTTCGAGCAGAAGTTGCTCGCGGGTCTTGACGCGCGGTGCGGCCCGGACCAACCCCAGCAGGATGTCATACTCCACAGTCGTGAGCACCAGGGATTGAGTTCCGAGGGTTGCCGTACGCGCCGCAGGATCCAGCCACAGGTGGCCGATCGAAACGGGAGGAGGCGCGGCGTCCCTGGCCGGCGCAGCATTCGCCATCGACCGCCGGAGCACGGCCCGCAAGCGCGCCAGCAGTTCCCTGGGCGAGAACGTCTTGGGAAGATAATCGTCCGCGCCGATCTCGAGACCCGCAATGCGGTCGGGTTCGTCGCCCAATGCCGTCAGCATCAGGACCGGAACGTGCGAGGTGCGCCTCAATTCGCGCAGCGCGTCGAAGCCGTTCATCCCCGGCATCATGACATCGAGAATGACGGCCGAGTAGCCGCCTAGCCGTGCGCGCTCGAGCCCGGTAGTCCCGTTGTGCACCGCGTCGATTGAATAACCGAACGGTTCCAGATAATCGCGGAGCAGCCGGCACAGTTTCTCGTCGTCGTCAATCAGCAGCAAACGGGCGCCGTAGTCTCGCGCAATGGGTTCCACGCAAGCAATTGTACACGCGATTTGAGAAATTTACCCGAGCTTTACATTGCCGCTGCGAAACGAATGGCTGGAGGCGTGTGCGGCTATCGGGTTAATACCCGTCGCGGGCGTAAACATTAACCTCCCGCGCGTGCAATTTGACGCGGACCTTGTGCCATTTTCCGGGCGCCTCTGACTCCGAGGGACGGTAGCCGATGACGTACTCGTTGCGCAGCGCCCGGCCGGCCTTGATCCCGGCGTCTTTAGCTTCAGCGTCGGTGCGCACATGAAAGTAAAGGCCGCCGGTCTTTTCAGCAAGCTCCTCCAACATTCGCGGCCATTGGCGCTCCGGCGCTTGATCGACGGCCTTGTTGATCATGCCAGGGCGGAACGGAACAGTGGCTGCCTGTCCCCCGGTCAAAGTGTTATCGAAGATGATCGTGTAGATCTGGACATCGGCTTCGACCGCCAGTTGCAACAGCTTCCTTCTCGAATATTCGCTATGGTTGTCAATACCATCGGAAAGTATCAGCAGCGCCCGCCGCGGACGCTTCGCCTCACGCATTTGGCTAAGGCCGAGATAGATAGTATCGATCAGGGCGGTTAAGCCTCCCGGCCGGGCGGACTGTATATGCTTTTCAAGAGCCGCTACGTCAGTGGTAAATTCGGATACCGCAGGGGGCTGCGTCGAGACTGTTGCGAGCATAAATTCGTCTTGCGGATTCGCCACCCGGATGAATGCATCCACGACATTCTTGGCAGTGCTGAGCGTGGTTCGCATGCTGCCGCTGGTGTCCAGCACGATGCCGGCGGAGCAAGGCGCGTCTTCACTGCTCACTGAGATAATCTGCTGGCGGCTTCCCTCATCAAAAATCGTGAAATCCTTCGACTGCAGACCTCGTAAAGTTTTTCCGTCGTGGTCAGTCACCGTGACCGGTACCAACACCAACTGCGCGCGAATGAGAAAGTTCGACGGAACAAAAGACGATTGGCCGGGTGTCTGGCCTAGCGCCGAGAGTAAAAGAAGCGGTCCTGTCAGCAGATGGGTCTTCATAGAGGTTTCGCAGGCGATTTAGAAGTAGTGTACGGGGCCGGCTCTCAAGGAGGCATGAAAGAAAAGTGAGGTTGAAATGAGTTTGAAGTGTTTGGGGCACACAGGGGTAAAACTTCTGTTGTGATGAGAAAAGCAAAAGGATAGTATAGAAACTGCGTGTGGACCAGGTGAGCAAAGAATCGATGACTCTGTTGCGAGACTTGGATCGGTCAAGCGGACGAGGATACGTTCATTTTGACCGGGATATGCTATTCCAGAAGAACGATCCAGCCACCGCCGAGCGAACCGATTTGGTGCCGGTCAAAGTTGCGGAAACGCTGTTTGACGCAGGTTGAATCAGAATCGATGAGGCAGTTCCACCTTGCGACACGATTACATTTCACGTCTCGTCTGAAATGACCTGGCGACGGACGCGCGAATCAAAGTGACATAAGTTTTTCTTCATAAATCGTTGGCCAGAAACCTCTTTCCATAACCCTGCGTTGTTCATGGGATTGAAAAGTTTGATTGGCTTTCCTACAAACCGCGTCGTTAGACTCATAGATTGTTTATAAGTAATAAACAAGAAAAAGATGGAGAATCCATGAGTATTCTAGAAGGAACACGTTTTCTAATAGTGGCCGCAGTTTCCGCCGGATCAACTTTCACAGCGTTTTGCCAGGCCCCGACCGCCGTGGTATCCGCTCCCAACGCGCTTGTTCAGGCACCCATCCCGCCAGCGGCGCCCACAGGGCCGACTGCGCTCTCAACTCCTTCAGTCACGGGACCTATCTCTATGCTTCCGCCAGCCATCTTTGATGCGGGACCGTTCGGCAAGATTGCGGTAAACGGTATTCTCGACGGTCTAGGTTCATGGACTGGAAATTATGCGGCTGGCGATCATGCCACAAACGCAGCCCTCAGTAACGCACAGGTCTTCATTCAAAAGACCGATGGATGGTTCCAATTCTATCTACAAGCGGGTGCATATAATGTCTCCTCGCTTGGGACACCTTTCCTTGCCACGGACAAGACCTTGAGCGATTTCTATGGGCCCGTCCCGGTGGCGTTTGTGAAATTGCAGGCGGGAAAAAATACTTCGATTGCAATCGGGTCGCTGCCCACACTCATCGGCGCAGAATATACTTTCACATTTGAAAATCTGAACGTAAGCCGTGGTCTGGTCTGGAACCAGGAAAACGCAGTGAATCGGGGGATTCAGCTGAATCAAACCATGGGTAAATTCGCTGCTTCTTTGAGTTGGAATGACGGTTTCTATTCCAACCGGTACACCTGGCTATCGGGATCACTAACTTACACGAACGGTCCGCACGCTCTGTCGTTCGTGGGTGGTGGGAATTACGGCCATACCGCGTTCGAGACCTATGCGACGCCGGTACAAAACAATGGAAGTATCTACAATGTCATTTACACGTACACAAAGGGATCCTGGATTCTGCAACCCTATTTTCAGTACACCGATGTGCCGACCGATAAGAAGGTTGGCGTAACCAATGGCGCATCCACTCGCGGCGGAGCTGTATTGCTGAGCTACGCGTTCAAGCATGGCTTTTCCTTTCCCGCGCGCTTTGAATACCTCACCAGTACGGGGAACGGCCAGACGGGCGCGGTCAACCTGATGTACGGCCCAGGGAGTGCCGCTACGTCGGTCACGGTCACGCCCACGTTTCAGTACGGCGGGTTCTTCGCGCGCGGAGACCTGGGCTATGTTCATGCTACTGATATCACTCCCGGTGACGCATTCGGACGCAATGGCTTGCTCAAAAACCAACCCCGTGCGGTCGCGGAATTCGGCTTCATTTTCGGCAACAATATAGTTGAAAAAAAGCCGTAGCGCAGCGGCATCGCTAACAGCCTGTGGCAGAAGTCAACGCAGGCCAAAGGCCTACTCTACAAGGCTTGCAAGCCATTGATTCTTCTTTGTGGAGTAGGCGTTTTCGCCTGCTCCTGGCCGTTGGAGAGACTTCTGCCACAGGCTGCTAAAGCCTCATTCCCGCCTTCTTTTCTTGATACGCGCGATAAATTATTATTTCTTGCCGGTCTGACCCAAAGAAAATTACTCTAGTAAGTTCATCCCCTCCCTGTAATTGCGGAGAGGACTGCACAGGCCCTTTTTCCACGAATCAACTGTCCGCTGCGTCGCGACCCCGCCGTCCGACGATTTGCCTACGTGGTTATCGGAGAACGCACGATGAGTCCGCAGGAAGTATTAGATTTTTCCAGGAAGAACGGCGCCCGTCAATTGGATGTCCGATTCAGCGACATCCCCGGACTTCAACATCACATCTCCTATCCCATCAGCGAGTTGGATATCGAATCATTCGACACCGGTTTCGGCATCGACGGATCCAGTATCCGGGCTGGGCTGCGATCAATGAAAGCGATATGCTGCTCATTCCGGATCCTGACACGGCCTTCATGGATCCTTTCACCGAAATGCCAACCGTTGGTGATGACCGGCGATGTGAAGGACCCCATCACCAGACAAAATTACGAGCGCGATCCGCGTTGGATCGCACAAAAGTGCGAGCTGTTCCTGAAGGCGAGCGGCGTGGGAGACACGGCTTACTTCGGTGCGGAGGCTGAGTTCTTCATCTTCGACAACGTCCGCTTCGATCAGAAGCCCACTCCGGGATTCTATTTCATCGACGCCGAGGAGGGCCGCTGGAATTCAGGCCGCGAGAAGGACAATCCGGGTGATCGGCCCCGCTACAAAGAAGGCTACTTCCCGGTGCCCCCGACCGACCACTGCCAGGATCTGCGTTCCGAGATGATCGAGACCATGATCAGGTCCGGTCTCCACATTGAATGCCACCATCACGAAGTCGCGACCGGCGGCCAATGCGAGATCAACCAGCACTTCAACACGCTCGTCAAGTCGGCGGACAACATGATGTTGTACAAATACATCGTGCGAAGGACCGCCCTGCGGTTTGGCAAAACTGTTACCTTCATGCCCAAACCGGTCTTCGGCGACAAGGGCAGCGGCATGCATACTCATCAATCAATCTGGAAGAAGGGGAGACCGCTGTTCGCGGGGGACGGCTACGCGGGGCTCAGTAATATGGCGCTGCACTATATCGGAGGACTTCTGAAGCACGCGCGTGCTTTGTCGGCCATCATCGCTCCTACGACCAACAGCTATAAACGGCTGGTACCAGGCGACGAAGCGCCCGTCAATCTGGCGTACTCCCGCCGGAATCGTTCGGCTGCGTGCCGCATTCCGATGTATTCGCCAGATCCCAAATCGAAGCGCGTCGAGTTCCGTCCACCGGACCCATCCGCCAATCCTTATCTCGCCTTCGCCGCAATGTTGATGGCCGGTATCGACGGCATCCTGAACAAAATCGATCCGGGAGAACCGCTCGATAAAGATGTCTACCATCTTTCTCCGGAGGAGCAGAAGGCTGTCCCGTCCATGCCGTCCTCCCTTGACGAAGCACTTGACTGCCTGGAAGACGATCACCAATTCCTGCTGAGAGGCGACGTCTTCAGCGAAGACCTGCTCGAGACTTTCGTTGAATATAAACGCCGCAATGAGGTTGACGCCATCCGCCTAAGACCGCATCCCTACGAATTCGCAATGTACTACGACATCTGACTCCCGGTTCCTGGCTGACTTGAAGGTGTCAGACGGCCGTTACTGCGCCGGCGGAAACTTTACAGCCTTCCCTGTAGCGATGGACTGTTTAGCCGCATCGATAATCTCGATCACGCCGACGTTGATATCGATTGCGGTCACGCCTTCTATCGGCTTATTCTGACGGATGCGACTGCTCATGAAAGCCACCGGCTCGCTCTCCTCGGGCGGGAGAGCCGTCAAAGACAAGTTCTGCGCCTTCTCCTTGCCCTTTTGGAGCGTCACGCTCTTCTGCTCCATGTAGACGCTGCCCTTCAGCCCGTACACCTCCAGATCCTGAAAGCGGCCGCGGCAGGTCCCAACTCGCTTCGAAAATGCCCACGCCGTTCTTGTAATGGAGGAGCATGTCGGCGTTGTCTTCCACTTTGGGAAACTCCTCCGGACGAAGGTGATTGGCGGTCGCATACACTGTCTCCGGCCTGCCCAGATACCACAGCGACCACAGCGCGTTGTAGCAACCGAAATCCATCAGTGCGCCGGCGCCGTTCTTCACCGGATCTGTCAGCCACGCGAAGAAGTACTGGCTGCGAGGTCCCTTCGATCCCGGGCCGCCATGTCCGACGATGCCGTGCAGACCGGTAGACCTGGCCCAACTCCGTTTCCGCCGCTTTCTTCGCTACGTAATTCGCCGGCCACCAGGCCATCTGGTAATTGGTCTGAATCCGGATGCCGGTCTGTTTGGCGATCTTCTGGATCTCGCGCGCATCGGCGCCGGTTGATGCCAGAGGCTTCTCGAAGATCACATTGATCTTGCGCGGCGCGCAGGCTTTCACGATCTCCAGATGCCGGTTGTTCTCGACGAACGCCCAGACGATGTCGGGCTTGGTGCGATCCAGCATCTGTACGTAATTTTCGCCGGTAATGACGCTTTTGTCGACGCCCGCCTTCACCGCTTCGGCCTGCAGCGCGGGATTGGGTTCGGCGACTCCGACCAGCTTCACGTCCTTGCTCTTCAGGATCGTTGTCAGGTGTCCCCAAACATGCGAGTGCACCAGCCCGACAATGGCGATCTTGTATTCCTGCGCGGAGCATAGCTGCAGCGCTGCCAACGCGAATGCGATCAGTATCAGTTTCTTCATGCCTGTGTCTCGTCTACGTTCTTGCCGTCTCCTTCGAATGTCTGGCGCTTCGGAGCGTTCTTCAAAATGCGCTCGGTCGATGGATCGAACAGCATCTGTTTCTGCTCACGATAGGCGTCCACACCCAGCCCGATCGCGACCATGGTTTTATAACCGAAATCGGCGTCCAGGTTGGGCTTCTTGCGATCCCGCATGCAGCCAAAGAAATTATCGAGGTGCGCCTGATAAAACTCGGGCCCGGTCGCATCTACGTGCAGCACATCCTGCCCGGTTTTGGCCTTGAACTGTTTCTTGAACAGCGGTTCGGGCGTGACCACCACTTCCCTGCCGCGCAATTCCATCACGGCTTCGTGTCCGTAGATTACGGGATGCACGAAGGTGTTGGGCGCATCCGACGCCATCGAAGACAGCATCATGACCGAGAAATCCGGGTACTCGATGGTGGTCATCATCGTGTCGGGCACCTCGCGGTCCTTCTGCACATAAATCCCGCCGTTCGCCGACACGCGCACGGGAAATTGCGGCCCTAGAATTGACAGAAAAGGCACCAGCCGGTGATAGAGAAGATCGGTCGAGATGCCGCCGGAGTAATCCCAATATTTGCGGAAGCGGAAATAGCGGTCGGCGTTGAACGGACGCTTGGGCGCGGAGCCGAGGAACCGTTTCCAATCGATATTCTCAGCGGTGCCATCGGGCTCGACAGTGTAATTCCATTCGCCGTGATAGCTGTTGCGCGAGTACGTTCCCTGGCAGAACAGGATCTTGCCGAGCAGTCCCTGTTGCACGATCTCGCGCGCCTTGAAGGTCTGGGTCTCGGAGGCGTACTGGCTGCCGATCTGCATCACGCGGCCGGTCGACTTCACGTGCTCGGCGAGCACCTTCGCTTCCTCGATCTTATAACGTCATGGGCTTTTCGAGATAGACGTCCTTGCCGGCGAGCATCGCGTCCATCGCCATGCGGAAGTGCCAGTGGTCCGGCGTGGCGATCACCACCGCGTCGACATCGGGCCGCGCCACCAGTTCTTTGTAATCGTGGTGAATGTCCTTATCGGTGAGCGCGAGAAGTTCCTTCGCGCGCTCCTTGCGCCTGGTGTAGATCTCGCTGGCGGCGACCACCTGGATCTTGCCGTCTGCGTCCGCCATCTTCTTCAAGGTTGCGGCAATGCTGGCCGCCACGGATGCCCGCGCCGATGATGCCGACATTGATCCGGTCGTTGGCGCCGAGCACGCGGGAAGCGCCCTGGCCTGGCAGCCAGTAATGCTTGTGCGGCCGGCAAAACAGCCGCAGCTGTCCCAAGAAATGCACGACGAGAATTCATAGAGATAAGTTATCAGTTTTCAGTTCTCAGTGGTCAGCTGCAGAACGAGAGTTGTGGGCGATGGCAGCGGCGCCCCTTTCGGACTCACAACTGAAAACTGACGGCTGAAGATTGCCAACTCTAGTGATGTATCGTGAGAATCAAACACAGATTCCATACTGCCAGCGCGGCGTACCATCCATTCACCCACTTAATGAGGTTCGGACGATTGGTGGCGATGCAGATGCCGGCGATTAACACGGCGACGATCTTCGACGCCGCAAGACCTACGGCCGGGTTCGAATTCATCATCCATCGGATGAAAGGGCTGGACTCCGCCAATCCGACGCGAATTCCCACCATAGTGGTCAGAAAATCGAGCAACTGCAGATACAAGAACGCAACCAGATAACCCACTGTTTCTCCCTTAAAAATTCGTTCCTTGACATTCATCGTGTCTCGTTCTGTAAGTGTCAGTTCCGTCGAAGTGTTCTCAGCATATCATGGCGAATTTGCGTCTATGATTACGCTTAAATCACTCTGATAATATACTCGTACCAGGACCCAAACCAGGCCAGTTAGAGACACTCAGCACTGTAGCGACCGCTCTTCCTGTCTGTATCGCAAATGTAATCCATAGACTGTCAGATCCCGCTCGGGTGCTCCTCGCTCCCTCCGCAATGCTACTATCCATTTCGATAGCCTTGGCCGCATAGATCGGGATAGCTGTGGTGCCATCGGTGGCTCATTTCCACCACGTCAGCCCCAATTCGACCGACCTGATGCACAGGACTCATGGCTCCAGTTCAAGCCCGTCTCTTTTGCCATGGTCTCGATAAATCTGGAATATTGGCGGGCGCGGAAGACATGCCTGCTCCGTACGGGAATCAGCTCGATTCGGGCACGCACTTCGACACTCCCCTCACCGATATCAGCGAACGTCGCGGGCTTGCCGAAAGGCTGGTTCTACCGCGCAACACTATCCTTCACCTGGTGAGCGCAGACCTTATCGCCGCTGCCCGCCGCCGGATGCCAACCCCAAAAGTTACAGTGGTTTCAGGCCGGACATGCCGCGAAAGTTCTCGCCGATGATGGCCGGAGGATTTTGAGCCCACAGCCGACCGCGTGATCGACCCGATAGCGTTCTCTCGCGCGGAAACGCGCCACGACTTTCTCGAAGAACCCGATCACATCCGAATCGAGCTTCTTCATGATTACTGATTAATTTCCGGTAATGACGCAGCGAGTGGCATTCCCCGTGCAAAGCTTGGCCCCGAATGTGGTATTCGCTGAAAGACGAAGCGCATGAAGGGATCTTTAATCTGAATCTGATACCCTCCACTATGGAAAGGCAAGCAATGAACTCGAACGTCAAAGAATATAGGAAAGTCGCTTATGAGGGCTTCCGCGGATTCGTAGCGATCGCTGTCTCGCTCCTCCTAATCCCTTATAGCCAGCAGGGCTTGTTCGCTCAAGACCCGCAACAGCAATATCCCCAACAACCGCCTCCCGGGTATCCGCAGCAGGGCCCTCCCCCAGCGGGGAATTATGCGCCGCTCGGAGCTGACCAACTCAACCAACTGGTGGCTCCCATTGCTCTCTATCCGGATTCCCTGGTAGCTCAGGTGCTAACCGCATCCACCTATCCCCAGCAGGTCATGGATGCCAACGCCTGGATGCAGCAGAATGGCGGCATGCCGCCGGACCAGCGCGCTGCGGCCGCAAACACTATGCCTTGGGATCCGAGCATCAAGTCGCTCACCGCCTTCCCGGACGTGCTCGCCAACTTGGCTCGCAATCAGAGTTGGACCGGTGCTCTCGGTAACGCCTACTACAACCAGCCCGGCGATGTGATGAATGCCGTTCAGGCAATGCGTTTCCGTGCGCAACAGGCAGGCACCCTCCGGACCACCCCCCAGAACCGTGTCGTGTATGACGGCGGGGTCGTAGTGATCGAACCGGTAAATCCTGCGTTTGTCTACGTTCCTTATTACAATCCGTGGGGAGTTTATGGCGTCGGCCTATCACCGTGGGGCGGCTACTACTATGCCCAACCGCGTGGAGTGGTCTTCGCCGCGGGCGTTGGCATCGGCTTCGCTGCTGCCATTTCGATCGGACTCTTCGCCCATTATGGATGGGGCTACCACGCTTGGGCGCCGAACTGGCATGGTGGTGTGGTGGTTTACAACCATACGACGTATATCTCCCACAGCACTACCGTAATTAATCGCGGTAATTTCGGCGGCTACAACCGCGGTGTCTTCGAGCATCCCGGCCCCGGCGTGCCCAACAACTTTCATCCGGCTGTGACTCGGGAAAGTGCGGCGTTCCACAGCGCCGCGCCCGGCTCGTTCCGTGGCTCGGGTTATGCAAACGGACCTCGTCCGGGAGGAGCACCCGCGTCCCCTTACGCCCAACCACGGCCGGCAGGTCAGGCATCACCTTACGCACGCCCTGGTCAGTCCGGTGCCCAATTTGGACGTCCGGCAGCACCGGGCGCCCAACCTTCCCGGCCAACCCCGGCAGCACCGCGGCCAGAAACGGCCAGGCCCGCTCCCGCAGCGCGTCCCGAGACAGCCCGGCCGGCTCCTGCCTCGCCACGTCCGGAAATGAACCGCCCCCAGGGCAACGTCAACCGCTCAGCACCTGCGCAGCATACGGAAGCGCCGCGCGAGCAACATCAAGCCGCACCCCAGCATCCCGCGCCGGCACAACAACACGGCGGCGGAAAGCCGGCACCGAAGGAAGAACGGCGCTAGTCGTTCATGTGAGGGGCAGCATCGAACTGCCCCTCTATTCTTCCTAAGATGAAGGCTTATCTCCCGCCTTCTTAGTTTTGATTCCCAACTCCAGCAGCAATCCAGGAGCCTTGTAAATCTTGTCCAGTGATTCCACAATTCCCTGCGCGGCGACGTGCACCGCACGGGCCTGCTCATCGCTATAAAGATAGGTCGCGGGCAAGCTCTCCAGATTTCCGTCGAAGATTATCCCCACCAGTTCACCGGCTCTATTAACCGTCGGCCCACCATATCCCCCGCCACCAATGTCGCAAGTGCTCACGAAATCGAGTGGAGCGATGATATTGAGGCTATCCTTCAAATCCAGCCAGTTCTGCGGAACCAGATGAGGGCTCTCTGGAGTATTCCCGCGCCGGTAATACAGTCCGCTGAAAGTCGATGCGTAGGGCTGAGGCGTACCCGCCCGGTCCGTATACCCCTTCAAAACACCAAACGTGGCGCGGGGAGTTCCGGTGGCGTCGGGATAGTCGGCCGCCCCGAACAATTTCAATCGGTACCCGGCGATCTTTTCAGCCGCTGAAACCTCTAGCGACCCGATCTCCTCTTGACGCCTCGCGCGCTGAGCCTTCGCCGGCTCCTCCAGTTGCATCGCCAGCCTGAGCATCCCATCGTCGGACTTGGCGATCGACCCACGATCGGCCGCATAACGACGCCTCACTGCCGGATCCGCCAGGTGTGTTGTTTTCATGATGGTCGCCGCGACATCTTCTGGCGCTTTACCATGCATGATGGTCTTGATCGGAGCATATTTCTCATTCAGGCTCCGCACCTCATCGAGATACATGGTGAGCATGGTGGTTTCGAGTTCCGCGCTAACCGGAACATCGGCGTCCGCGCCCAAGTCATGCCCCTCCACTAACTTTCGGGCGATCCGGAAAAGCGTTGAGCCCGGAGCCGGTGAACCATCCAGGATTTCGTACGTCTTCTCATGACGCGCCCATGTTTTATAAGCCGTAGAGACGGTGTCCCAAACTTTTCCGCCCTCTGTCCCTAGCTTCGGATCGCGCTCAACCGCATTCCGGATCTTCTGCTCAAACAACGCCTTCCGGATCTGCAGTCGCTCGTCCTTTAACCCGATGAGCTTGCCCACGTTCGATTTGTAAGTCGCCAGCAGATCCTTCAGGAGCGGCTCCGCCAGCTTTTTATTGCCTTCATTTTCCGCCGAAAATTTAGTCACCGGCTTAATCCGAGACCCGACTCGCGCGAGCAGCAGCGGCAGCGCCGTGTCGCGATAGTAGTTAAGTTGAGCCACAGTAGTTGAACGCGATGTTGTCAGAGGACTCCCCGAAGCAAACACCAGGTCGCCGTCCTTGATAGCCGACGTGCTCCATTTCAAATAGTCGGGAGTAGCGGCCGGTTTGCCATCTTCGTAAGCGCGGACAAAAGCCGCGTCGAGTCCGTAGCGCAAGTAGGTAATGCTGTCGCGCTCCCGCCCGAAAAACGCTAGTTGCAGCTCGGGCGCAAAAACTAACCGCATATCGGTGTAACGCTGATATTGATACAGGTCGTAGCGCCCGCCGGAGTAGAGGTTGACGACGCTGCAGAACATATGAGTTTTGGCTGCGCACTCGCTCTCGATGGCGGCAATCGCTGCGTTACGTTTGGCCATCGCCTCCGCCAACGGAGTTTCGTCTTTGATGCCGGCCTTCACCTTTGCCGTCACATCCTCCATGCTCACCAGGACCTTGGCATCGAGACCTGCGCACTTCACTTCCGACGAGCCGGTCGCCGCATAAAACGCTCCACTATCGCCACTGGGAACGCAATTGGAAACAGTATGCCAGTTGGTCAACACCAGCCCGTTAGGGGAAACGAACGCGCCCGCGCCGCCGGGGAGATTAACGGTCGAGAGGCGCAAATGATCCAGGAATTTGGGCGTGACGTCGACCTGATATTTTTGCTTGACCGCGTCAGCCGGGAACTGATTGAACAGCCATAACCCGTCATCGGCACACAGGGCTGTGGCGCAAAGGAGAAGGAGGGTTGCAGACTTCATGAAAGCTTTATGATATGCGATCAGGAGGCCGCAAAGTGCTAAAACTGCTTTACAACTCTGCTCTTATTGAGTAATCACTGCGCCCGTGGCCTCGATCTGGTAGAGCGTAGTCCTGCCCTTCACCTTGGACGGATCGAACTTCCTGCCATTCTCCTGGGCTTCCTCTTTGGCCTGCGCGACAGCCTGCTCGCGCGTCAGTTCGGTTTTGGTGAACTTTCCTTCGGCTACCGCGACCTTGCCCGCGTCATCTTTGGGAAACACAATCACTCCGTCCTCAACCTTGATCTTGATTCTTTGATTGGCATCATTGCTCAACTCCATCCAGCAGCCCATCATCTGACATACAGCCGTGATCTTGCCCTGCACTTGCACGGTTTTGCCCGCATACTCATCCGCATGCGCTAACAGCATGGCCACAGCGATCGGCGACTTCAGGGTGAGCGGCTTGCCCAACTTCACTTCCGCGGCGCACAGGAGACTCGAAGCAACCAGGATAGCAGACACAATCTTCATGCCTTTAATGATGTCAGAACATGCTGCCTCCACTTGCGAAGGCATGCCCTTACGATGCGCCGCGATCCACATTGCGCCATTTCCAACACTGGCGACGACAGAACGACCGAGCCGCAGGACAAACAACTCGTGACGCTCGCGAATCGAACGCAGGATTCGCTACGAGTCTTTTGCCGGGCTCAATCTTCCTCCTCGGGGAAGGCCCCCTCCTACCCTTGTGATATACATACGCTTTTCGGGAAAGGATTGCCCCATTGAAACGCTTATTGCTAGTGCTCCTGTTACCAGCTTTATTGCCGGCACAAAATACTTCCTGCTCCCTCGCCGGTACCGTCGAGGATTCCGCAGGAGGGGTGATCCCAGGCACGACCGTTGCTTTGACATCGGAAGGCAACGGCTTCGTTAGAACGGTCACCACCACCAGCGATGGCTTCTTCACTTTTCCTGACCTGACGCCGGCGACCTTCACATTGTCCATCGAGGCGAAAGGCTTCAAGATGTACCGCCAGACGGGCATCTCCATCAACACCGGCGAGGCGCGTTCCGTCGGACAGATCAAGCTGCAACTTGGACAGGTCAACGAAACAGTGACCGTGAAAGCCGAAGTTGCATCGGTTGAAATGACAACGGGAGAGCGGTCGGGCACGCTTACCGGAAACCAGCTCGACGAGATCGCCCTGCGCGGTCGCGACATCTTCGATGCCGTCAGCCTGATGCCCGGCGTCGTTGACACTAGCGATGGCCGCGATGCGCCCAGCCCCAACAGCCTCACCACCATCAATATCATGGGGGGGCGCCAGGACCAGAAGAACGTTACAGTCGACGGCGTCATGAATATCGATACCGGAGCAAGCAATACCTTACTGGTGACCCCCTCGATGGATTCCGTGGCGGAAGTCAAGGTGCTGATGTCGGCCTATTCCGCGGAGTCGGGCCGGAACCCCGCTTCGATCAATATCATCACCAAAGGCGGCAGCACCAGCATTCACGGCCAGGCATCCTATTACTTCCGTAATGAGGATTTGAACGCCAACAATTTCTTTTCCAACGAAGCCGGTCGACCGCGACAGGAGTACCGTTACAACATCGGCAGCTATTCGATCGGCGGTCCGGTGATTCTACCCAAAATCCTGCCCCGGAAAAAGAATCTCTTCTTTTTCTTCAATCAGGAGTTCCAGAACCAGGTAGTTGCCTACGGTGTCGAAGAAGTTACCGTGCCGACGGCACTGGAGCGGCAGGGCAATTTTTCCAAGTCGTACAACACCAACGGCAGCGCGATCACCGTGGAGGACCCGCTCAACGCGAAGAAGGCGTTTCCCGGTAACGTGATTCCGGCATCGCGGCTGACTCCCGTAGGACAGGCGATCCTGAACTTGTTTCCCTTGCCCAACTTCGTTGATCCCAGCCTCGCCAACCGCTATCAATGGAACTACTACACGGCGGCGTCGGAGCCCTATAATCGCCGCATCGAGACCGCACGGATCGACTGGTCTCCGCGCGACAACTGGCAATTGTTTTTTAGCGGCACCAATAATGCGGATCATCAGAACGTTCCCTATAACACCGGCAACACCGGCTTTGTGACCGGCTCGATGAATTTCGTCCTCAGTCCTATCTCATACTCCCAACCGGGCCGGCTGGCGACCCTGCATTCCACCAATACTCTTTCCCCCAGCTTATTCAATGAAGCCTCTGTATCGGAGAGTCAGAACCGGAGCCTCTATCAACCGCAGGATCCCGCCTTGGTCGATCGCACCAACCTGGGAATTGTCATCCCTCAGCGCAACTCCTCCCTGAACCCGCTCAACCTGATTCCGGACATGACCTTCAGCAGCATCCAGCACTATGCGAATCCTTCCCTCAGGGGCGCGGAGCCCGGCTACTGGGATAACACGGTTTACAGCTTCATAGATAACCTCAGCAAGATTCACGGCACCCATGTCATGAAAATGGGAGTCTATTTTGAACATACGCGGAAGCTGCAAAATGCAAATGTGGCCGCGAACGGCACCGTCAGCTTCAACACCGACTCAACCAACCCGCTCGATGCCAACAACTCTTACGCGAATGCGCTACTCGGCAACTACGATTCCTATTCCGAAGCAACCGCCGCACCCGTAGGCAACTACATCTTCACCAATACCGAGTGGTATGTGCAGGACGACTGGAAAGTGAAGAACAATCTTTCGCTCAGCTATGGCATCCGTTTTTATCACGATCCCGCGCAGTACAATACCAATCTCCAGTCAAACTCTTTCTCTCCGCAAGCCTGGAACCCTCAAAACGCGCCGGTGCTGATCAGGCCCGCGGTCGTCAATAGTCAGAACGTAGGCATCGATCCACGGACCGGGACGACCTACGCGTATGGCTTGGTGGGGGATTTCGTGCCCGGCGTCGGCAGTTTCTCCGATGGGCAGGTTCTTTCAGGCGCCAACGGCGTTTCGAAATCGCCCTATAAACTGAGCCCCGTCTCCGTCGCTCCGCGCCTCGGGTTCTCCTGGGATCCCTTCAAAGACGGCCGGACCGCAGTCCGCGGCGGCGGTGGCGTCTACTACGACCGGATCGCCGGCAACCCTACCATGTATCTGACGACTAACCCCCCAACCGTTTACACGCCGACGCAGTATTACGGCACGCTAGCCGACATCGCCGCATCCGCATCCGCGGCGTATCTCGCGCCAAGCGGCACGGTCTATTCGTTGTCGAGCGTTCCTCACCAGCAGCAGGTTTATAACTTCAATCTTCAAATCGACCGCCGAGTCGGGTCGAATGTTTTTTCCCTTGGCTACTCCGGCTCGCTCGGGCGTCATTTGTTATGGGAGCGCAACATCAATGCAGTCCCGGCGGGAGCGGAGTTCCTCAATCTGAATCCGCAGAATAAGAATCCGGTGAACACCAGTTCCCTGCCTACTAACTTTCTGCGCCCCTACTCGGCCTACGGCGATCTTTATCTCTACGAGTTCGCCGCCAACTCCAATTACCATGCACTGATGTTTTCCGCTCAACACCGCATCTCGCACGGCATCAATGTCAGCGCTTCCTATACCTTCAGTAAAGCCCTGGATACTTCGGATGGATACGGTAGCGCGGTGGATCCATTCCTCGATCCGCGGTCGCGCAACTACGGTCCGGCGGGCTTCAATCGCGCGCAGGTCTTTACGTGCACTTTTTATTACAGCCTGCCGAAACCGGGAAGGATGACAAATCTCCGTCCACTCGGCTGGGTCGCCGACAATTGGGAGCTTGCCGGCGTCACTCGGATGCTAACGGGAGCCCCCATCACGCCTGGATATAGCTTGGTCACCGGCATCACTACGCCAACTGGTACGCCTTCCGACTCGGCCAGGATGGAAGTCACTAACGCCACGGCTCCGCTGGCCTCGCGCTTCGGCCCTCCGCCCGAACCGGCTGGTCAGGCAAGCGTCGCCAATGCCGGCCCATGGTTGTCCACCAGCACCGCGCCGCAATTCGGCAATCTCGGGCAGAACACGATGACCGGTCCCGGTACCGAAAACTGGGACCTCTCGCTCTACCGCACGATTCCCTTGAAGGAAGGCCGCATTCGGGCACAACTGCGCCTCGAAACCTACAACACGTTCAACCATACGCAGTTCAGTGCCATCAACTCCACCGCGCAGTTCAACAATCAGGACCAGCAGGTGAACACGGCGTTTCTGCTGCCGACCGCCGCTCGGCCCCCGCGCTACGTGCAAATCGCGTTCCGCATGATGTTTTAACCGGTTTTCATCAATCGGGCGCGTCGAATACAGTCGATAGAAGGAATCAATTGCTCTTGCCGCTCCCAGCCGCTTAGACTATAGTGTTACCCCGTCGTACGACAATCGGAACCTTGCCGCCCGAAGCTCGGACAGGAAACCTGAGGTATCACAGACCATGAGCCCATCAGAAGCTCCCGACGAAAATCATGTATTGACGCTCGAAGAGATCAGCGCGGCTGCGCAGGGAGGCGGCAAACCCGCCGAGACCCTTATGAACGTTGTAGCGCTGATCGCACGCCGTTTCCAGACCGAGGTCTGCTCCGCCTATCTCCTCGAACCCGATCGCGCCAATCTGGTACTGGCCGCGACGGTAGGTCTTCGCCCACATTGCATCGGCACTCTGCGTCTTGGACTGAATGAAGGCCTGACAGGCCTGGTTGCCGAGCAGGTGCGTCCCATAGCCGTAGAAAATGCCAAAAATCATCCCCGCTTCAAGTACTTCAAAGACGCCGGTGAGGACGCCTATCAGTCCTTTTTGGGGGTCCCGTTGATCGACGAAGGCGTCCTCCAGGGAGTTCTCGCCGTGCAGACGCGCGAACCCCGCCTCTTCCGCGACGAAGAGATCCGTATGCTCACGGAAGCCGCCGCCGAAGTCGCGCCGATCGTCAGCGAAGCACGTACCCTGGCCCGCTTCATCGCACCGGCGCAGGAAAAACTCTGGTCTCTCGCACGCAATCTCTGGTGGAGTTGGGACCAGGATACTGTCAGCCTTTTTCGTAGCCTCGATCCTGCGCGCTGGAGGGCGCTGAATCAGAACCCCATCGCGCTCCTCGCTGAAATGCCTTTGGCCCAGATCGAAAAGAGGGCGGCGGAACTCCTGCTGCACAGCCGGATTAACTATGCTTATCGCCGGCTGCAAGAGTATCTGCGCAGCGACAAGACGTGGGGCTCGCAGCATGCTGCAGTTCTGCGCACCCGCCCCGTGGGCTACTTCTCAGCTGAATTCGGTATCCACGAATCGCTCCCTATCTATTCCGGCGGCTTGGGCGTACTCGCCGGAGACCACATTAAGAGCGCCTCGGACCTAGATATTCCGCTCGTCGCTGTGGGACTGTTTTATGGACAGGGCTACTTCCGTCAGCGCCTCGACCGCGATGGATGGCAACAGGAAGAGTATCTTCCGACGGATATCAGTTTGCTGCCCATGGAACTGGCGATCGGCCCTAGCGGAAAGCCCATCACCGTCCAGATCGAAACGCGCGGCGGGACCATCCACGCGAAGGTTTGGAGGGTGAAAGTCGGCCGCATCGACCTGCTCTTGCTCGACTCCAATGTGGAAGGCAACGCGCCGGAGGACCGCGAACTCACCTCGCGTCTCTACGGCGGCGATGGACGCGTCCGCATCCGCCAGGAACTCCTGTTAGGCGTGGGTGGTTACCGCGCCTTAAAGGCCATGGGCGTCAATCCGGGAGCCTTGCACCTCAACGAAGGACATAGCGGGTTTGCGGTGCTCGAAGCCATCCGTACCCGCATGGAGGACGAGGGTCTCAATTTCGAACAAGCCGCGCCGGCTGTGACGCGCGAAGTCAACTTCACCACGCATACGCCGGTGCCCGCGGGCCACGATCGGTTCTCTGCCGGACTCATCGAAGAACATCTCGGTCCGCTGCGCGACCAGATGCGAATTTCGCACGATCATCTGATGTCGCTCGGCCGCGAGCATCCTGAGCATCATCACGAAGATTTCTGCATGACTGTGCTCGGTTTGAAACTCTCGCGCCGCGCCAATGCCGTTTCCGCTTTGCACGGCGAGGTTTCGCGCGCCATGTGGACCGGTCTTTTTCCTAATCGCAAAGAGGACGAAGTTCCCATAGGTCACATTACCAACGGGGTGCATGTCCCGTCGTGGCTAGCACCTCAAATGTTCCGCTTGTACGACCGTCATCTGGGCACCGGATGGCACGAACACGGCAGCGATCCGCACATCTGGGAAGGGATCGAGAGTGTCGATGACGGCGAACTGTGGGAGACTCACGTCGGCCTGAAATCGCGCTTACTCGAGTTCGTACGGCGCCGTGCAGTAGAGCAGGCCGGGCGTCGTCAGGAATCCGCGGACATCCTGCAGCGCCTGGGACGAGTCCTCAGCCCGGACGCATTGACCATCGGCTTTGCGCGCCGTTTCGCCACCTACAAAAGGGCCGACCTCATTCTCGGAGATATCGAGATGCTCGCATCAATGGTGAACGACGCCAAACGTCCAGTCCAGTTTGTCTTTGCAGGCAAGGCCCATCCCCGGGATGAGCCCGGTAAGCAAGTTCTACAGCGCATCGCTCAGCTCATGCGCGATAAGCAATTCGCAGGACGGTTCGTATTTGTCGAAGACTACGATATCAATGTCGGCCGCCATTTTGTGCAAGGCGTGGACGTGTGGCTCAACAATCCCCGCCGCCCGCTCGAAGCCTCCGGCACCAGCGGACAAAAGGTGGTCCTGAACGGCGGGCTGAACCTGTCGGTGATGGATGGCTGGTGGGCGGAAGCGTATGATGGCATGAACGGCTTTGGCATCGGCACCGGCAGAACTCATACGAATATGCACGTTCACGATACCCGCGATCGGGATGACCTGTACCGTACGCTGCGAGAGGAGGTAATTCCCCTCTACTATGAACGCGACCAGGACGGCCTGCCGCGCGGCTGGATCAAGCGCATGAAGCGGACGATCCGTACCCTCGGCTGGCGCTTCAACGCTGATCGCATGGTCATGGACTATACCTCCAAGTGCTATGTGCCCGCCGGCGGAGGAACCTCCAGCGACATGAGCCAAAGCTAACCTCAGAGATTTTGCTAGTCCCTCTTCAGTCTGTTCCTTGCCTGGCAATCGGCAAGGACAACTGCGGTTTGGTCGACCAGGCTCCGAAGCAGCCCTTGCCGCGCGCCAAGCTATCTTCGTTCACGCTCCGCCGTCGGAGCAGTTAGCGCAAGCTGATCACGCCCAGTTCAAATCGAAGCACGGCACGCCCCAAATGAATCTCATCGCCATCCTGGAGCCTTACGCCGCGCCCATTACGATGCACTTCCTGGCTGCTCCCGTCGCGGATAATCCAGGTATTGCACGACTCGCCTTTTTCCCGCGAGTAGAACCGATCGTTGAACAGCCGGTATTCGCCGCTCTCCGAACTGCGCTCGATATGCGCATGCTCTCTCGACACCGTGCGGCTGACGTCGTCATCCTCGACAAACGCCACGTGATTCCGGCGCGACAGCCCTTGCGTACGATACACGTCGAGCGTGCGGCCCAAATTTGTGCGAGCTTTATCCACCAGCATCGCCGTCTCACCCGCCGAGCCATGCATGACGGTCAGGCGGCCCACTAATTCTTGCGGCTTAGGCGCTGCGGGCGGTTCCTCAAACGTGGTGATCACCGACAACCAGGGTTCGCCTTTTTCGGGAGACTCGGCCGAAACGTCCACCACCACACGCAGCCCCTCCGGATGCTGCGCTTCCGATTTCCCCAGCGCCTGCCGGATCTCATTCTCAAAATACTCCCGCAGGAAATCGCCTTCCAGCGCCCCGGCCTGCTCCGGATCGGCCCCGCGAATCCGAATACAGATTCGATTGTATGGAAAGAGATTCCGAGCCGCCGCTGCGATGCGACTTGCGCTCGATCTCGTCCAGGATGGCGTGGCGGATCTCTGCCAGCTCAGCGCCCCCCGCACTCTTCGAAGCCCCACCTCCGAATGGAGCTTCGAAGATCGTTCGTCCTACGCGTTCGACAAAATCGGTCAGTGTCATGGATGCTGTGCGCCTCCGTTGGTGGTAGTTTGGAACAGGCCGAGCTTTTCCGCCGCGAGCAGCAAATCGTGGGCGATCGGGGCGGCCATGGAGCCCCCATATCCGCCATGCTCCACCAGCACGGCGAAGGCGATCTGGGGTTGATTTAGCGGCGCGGGGCCGGCGGGCGCATACCCTATAAACCAAGAGTGCGGCTCGCCGGCGTCCAACTGCGCCGTCCCGGTCTTCCCCGTGACCGGAAAGTCAATGCCCTGCATCGCTCCGCGGGCAGTTCCTTCCAACACGACGCCCCTCATGGCGTCGGCGATAAATCGGGCGGAATCGGCGTCGATCACGCGCCGCATCGCAGTCGATCGCGCGTCGCTGCCATCGTTCACCCATCGGCCCTGCGGCATCATGCCGTCGTTCGCGACCGTCGCCGCGATACGCGCCATCTTGAATGGCGTCACCAGCACTTCCCCTTGTCCATAGGCGGCGAACGGTAGAAACTTGTGCAGGTTCTTCTCCGGGCCCGTCGAGATCTCGAGCAGTTTGGCCGTCTCTGCCAGCGCCTTCGTCCCCACACGGTAAACTCCGAGCTGCGCGAAGTAGCCATTGCACGACACGATAATCGCCTGCCTCATCTGTAAAGAACCGTGCGCGTGATCTTTATCGTCATCATGCACTGGACGGTTCCACCCGGGAATCAATGCGCCGACACGTCCATCGGGCAGGCGGCGGCACGCATAAGTCTGCTTCGCATTCTCCGGATCGAGCCGCAACGCGGCCATCGCAGTCACAATCTTAAACGTCGATCCCGGAGGATAAGTACCATAGCGCGCACGGTCGAGCAACTCATCCGTGGAATGATGGGGAGCTTGGGCGGGCGCGGTAAACGAAGGCTCCGGTGCGTTGACCATGGCCAGAATCCCGCCCGTATGCGTGTCCATCATCACGATCGCGCCATGCTCCAGATGCGCTTTGTTGAGGTGCTGACGTAGAATCTCCGATGCCGCGAGTTGCAGCCGCGCATCGAGCGACGTCCTCACATTGCGATCGCGATTTCGCAGTTTCTGTATCTCTGAGTTCCCCGGGGCATGCCTGTAGCGAATCAACGGCGCCAGTTCCGTATAATCCGAGTACCCTTGCAGTTTGGTGTTGGAGTCGCGTTCGATAAAAGACGTGTTGGTCGCGTGAAAATTCTCCGCCGTACGCCAATCCCCCAACAACTGCGCCGTCTCCGGACCGAGTGGGTAATACCGGCTGTCCAGCCGCGCCACATTCTGCTCGACGGGTACATTCAATTTCTCGAATTCGCCCTTCCGCTTCTCCACTTCCTGCCAATCGCTGGTCGCCAGCAGCAACCCGTTCCGATCCAGAATATTGCCGCGTTGAATCTCGTGGGCCAGCGAATTCAGACGCGGATTGTGCTGCGCGCGCTTGACCCCGTCATCTTCAAACACGTGTGCATCCCGCGCCAGATAGTCGCGATCATGGAAGACCTGATAGTCGGCTGCCTTCCACAAAAGCGCCGCACAGCAAATCCCCAGCGCGCACTCCAAAACCAGGACCGGCACGCGAAACGGCTCCTCACGTCTTTGTGTGACAGACTTCAGGCTGTCGGTCCCATCCGCCGAAATCGCCAGAATCAGAGCCAGCACAATGAAGTTCGCCAGCATCGCCGAATTCCCGGAACTCAAGAACGGCGACACCACGCCCGAAAGTGGAACCGCGCCCAAAACGCCGCCCGAGATCAGCAGCATTTCCAGCATCAGCAGCGTAGTCAAACCCGCGGCGAGGAAGAATCCATATTCCGTGCGAGCGCGCAGAGCCGCGCGTAGACCGCGAGCAGCCAGAAAAGCAAATAGCAGCCCGATGGTGGCGACTCCCATGAAACCCCACTCCTCACCGATCGACGGCAACACCAGGTCGGTGTCTCCTGCAGGGATCATCGACGGATCGCCATAGCCCGCACCGGACCCAAAGGCACCTCCTGAAGCGAGCGCCCACATTCCGTGCGCCAGTTGATTGCCACCGTGGATGTTGTTGTCCCACGGACCCAGCCACATCGAAATCCGGTCCACCACAGTCTTCGGCTGCCCGAGATGATAGCCGGCCGTAACTCCGCCGACCAGCATCACGATTCCCAACATCGCCAGTCCCGCCCGGCCCCTCGCCAGCGCAAACATGATGAGGAAAAGGAAACCCGTGACCAGCGCCGGACCAAGATCTTTCAGGAAGAAAAACATCGCCAGCCCAATTGAAACGGCCACAAAAACCGGCGCGGCATGTTCAAAGCGCGGCAAATTCATGAAACGCAGGAAGCGCTTCTCGCGCAAGTCGCGCAGGCGGCTCCATTTACTCGCAAAGTAACCCGCGAGAAATAAAGCCAGCAGTAGCTTGATAAACTCCACCGGCTGGAACGGACCCAGATTCACCCGCGCATCGCTCTCACCCGGACCCGTGCCGAAGCGCAGCAATCCCGCAAAGAGCGCAAATGCGACCAGCAGCGGTGAGTAAGTCCAGCGCCCCAAACGCCGGTAGTTGAACGCCGGGATCAACGGCAGCAGCAGGAAAATCGCCCCGATCCCCACCCCTTTGGCAAACTTCGCAAATTCTTCCGTATCGCGCAGCGGGTCGCGCAAGCTAATCATCAGAATCAACCCGAGCCCCGTCAGAATATGGACCGCCGGCAAAATCGCAGGGTCGCAGTCGAAACGGCAAATGCGCCACGCGAGATAGACCACCCAGAATGATGCGAAGTAGATCGCGATCCATCGGATGAAGTCCTGCGCGAAAGCCCTCTTCGGATCGCACAATCCACAACGGCTTGAGCCGGCTAAGACGCAAACGCGTGCCGCCATCCTTCGGCTGCAATCCCGCCCACATCTTCGCGAGCGCCCCGATATTCGCAAGCGGACGGTGCAGTTCCAAATAGCTGAAAAGAGTTCCAGCGACTTCGTCGCGTTGGGTCGAGGAAGGATAAAACTGCAGGTACGGCGTGATCTCATCAGCGCTCTTCACCGTATTGAGATTGAGCGGCGAAGTCTGCGGCGCGCCTGTCTCGTGCTGCCGGTAGATCTTCGCGGAATACACCGTCTCCAGGCCACCAGCAACCAGCAGGCTAGCCATCAGCAGCCACATCGCCCCGGGGAAGCGAAGCTTTTCCCGTTTGACGCGGGCTTTGCCGGACTTAATGGAGGTGGCTAGCTCTTCCGCTTCTTCCCAGCTTTTGGTGACTGCCAAGTTTGGGCCCTCCTTGTCTGGCGTGCGGGTTTCGCCGGTGCTTTAACAGCCGCGACACGCGCGGGCAAAACTGGCGCGGGCGGTGGATTCAGCGCCTTCTCGTCTTGCGCGACAATCTGCAGACGCTGCGCCACATCGTTGTAATCGCGAATGGATAAGTAAAGTTCTTTGGCTCGCGCCAAGTCTTCTTTGGCGGAGCCGCGATCGTGGAGTTCGTACAATTCCTTCTGTGCGCGCAGCCGGAAGCCATTCGCCTCCTGCTCAAATTCGCGGGGGCCCAGCTTGTAATGACGTTGTTCCGCCTGATCCCATTCTTCGATAGCTTTATCCAGCAGCCGGTACGAATAGACGTACAGCCGCGCCAATCCCAAATGCGGATCCGGAGCCTTGGGCAGCAGCTGCGCAGCTATTTCGAAGCCCTCTCGAGACCGGTCCACGCGATCTTCCATGTGCTGCCGGACCGAAATCTGCGCGCCGATCGCCAGGTTGAGATTCACATATCCCTTCACCAGCGCAACCTTTCCCTGGATCGTCGAATCAGCCGGATCTATTTCCTGCGCATGTTCCAGCACGGTCTGCGCTCGCGGCCAGTCGAACTTGGTGGTGTCCTGCTCTGGAGAGTTCCGGTAGCTGTCGATAATGCGGTCGCCCTCGGCCATATATGCGGTTTCCAGATCCTTCGCCGCGGCATGCGCGGGCGAGAGCTTGCCGAGCCACCGGCCGCGTGTTTCCAACTGCTGCAAGAGGCTCCAGTCCGACGCGATTTCCGCGTTGCTAAGTCCTGCAACACTAGTGTGCGCGCGCAGCGGCTTCGTTTCGTTCCATCGCTGGTAGTAGTAGCGAGCGCCGGTAGCCGCGATCATCAGCCCTCCGCTCGCGGCCAGCATCCACGCCGCCCCTCCCCACGCCAGCGCATAGCGCCCGACCCGCTTCGGAACTCGCACTCGCAGCAGCGTCTGCCACACCGTTTCCGATTGAGGCGCGGACGGCGGCGCGGAGCCCGCCTCGTTGTCGATCACCCGCACCGACTCGATCGTGGGATTCGATTCCGTGTTGCGCAATTCGGCTTCGGCAATGGTGGGACGGCTGTTGAGGAAACATTCCAGATCGGCTGCGAACGCCGAAGCCGTTGCATAGCGGCGCTTCACATCCGACCCCAGGCTCTTGCCGATGATGATCGCCAGTCGTTCGGGACAATCTTCGGGAAGCGGACGCGGAGGCCGTTTGGAGCGAATCAGGTTCTCCAGCTTGCGCGTACTTTCGGCCTGAAACGGCAGCGTCCCGGAGACCATTTCGTACAGCGAGATGCCCGTGGCCCACAAATCCGCGTTCTGATCCACACGCGCGCTCGCCAGACGTTCGGGCGAACAATAATTCGGACTGCCCAAATCGTGGTGCGTCAGATTGCGCGTCAACGAGATCACCTTGGCGATCCCGAAATCGAGCAGTCGCACCTGCCCGCTCGCCGTCATCTGAACGTTCGAGGGTTTGATATCTCCGTGTACAATCGCGCGCCGCCGCCCATCGATCTCGGCCTGGTGCGAATGGAGTTTTTCGAGTTGCGAACAGATCTCCATGGCAATCCGCGCGGCCGACTGCGGATCAATGCGTCCAGACTCGCGTAGAATATCCGCGATGCTGCGCCCCTCGACGTACTCCATCGCCACGTAAAACGCGTTTTCCATCTGCCCGTAGTCATAGATCTCTACAAAGCGCGGATCGAAATCATGCAGCTGTTTTTGTATCGCCGCGCCGCGCCGCTCCGCCACCAGCACTTGTTGCGTGTAAGGATCGTTCGATTCTTCCACGATCTTCAGCACTGTCAGCCGTTCGTTACGGGTATCCCGAGCCAGGTAAACATCGGTCATGCTGCGGCCCAGTTTACGGATGATCTGGTAAGGTCCGAAACGGCGCAAGGGTGCCGGACCGTCATGGCTGTCTTCGGGTTTGCGCAGTGGAATGGTTTCAGTGGGCATGGTTGTCCGGAGGCGGTGTAGGGAGCGCCGCTTGGGGGAGTTCGATAGATGCAGCCGGCTTCCAAGGTAGCTGGAAAGAAGTCCAGGGAGCAAAAGTGGCCGCCACGTATCCGCCGGTCAAGCCAAGTAGTAATCCCAAGAAGAGACACAGGACGGCGAACAACATGGGCGTCCGAGGCCTCCGCGGCGCCACGCTCGGCGGAGGCGTTCCTCGCGCACGGGTAGCGGATAGCCTCTGGCGCGCAACCGACATCCGGATCGAACGGCTTCCAAGAAAGCTGCTACCCGCGACGAAAACGACGCTGACATTATCGCGGCCGCCCGCCACCAATGCCGCATCGATCAAAGCCTGCGGCACAACCAGCGGCTCGCCGTCGTACTGTTCAACAATTGCCAGAATCTCTGCCGCGGTCAGCAGATCGCTCAAACCGTCGCTGCACAGCAACAGAGCCGCGTCCGGCTTGAACTCGAGTTGGCGGATCTGAATGAAATCGTCCTGCAGTTGGCGCGGTTGCGAACCCACGTCCACGAAAACCTCATTACGTCGAGGATGCCGCATCGCCTGCGATTCCGTCAGTACTCCCGATTCCTCCTGCTCGCCAACCGGTGACTGGTCGGACGTCAATTTGCGGATTGCGCCGTTCCAGA
Organism: Terriglobia bacterium; assembly: GCA_963777595.1. Classification (GTDB taxonomy): domain Bacteria; phylum Acidobacteriota; class Terriglobia; order Bryobacterales; family Bryobacteraceae; genus CAVVFX01. The sequence goes on along the minus strand of CAVZRE010000049.1, from coordinate 109,320 downwards.
TCAGGTACATCCGGGAATCTCCGACATGTCCGACCGTAACCCGGTTTTCTTCCACCACGGCCAGCGTCAAAACGCAGGACATGCCGTGCCACGCGGGATTTGCGTCCGCCGTCTTGTGGATCACGTTATTCGCTTCCGTGATGGCTGCACGCACCCGGGATGCCGCCGGTCCCCGGCTGCTCAATAGCGACAGGCGAATCGTGTCGACTGCCAGTTCAGCGGCAATTTCGCCTCCTGCATGTCCCCCTATGCCGTCGGCAACCAGGAAGATGCCGCACTCGTCGTCCGCGTAGCAGCGGTCCTCGTTCGTTTCGCGCACCAATCCCGGGTCGGTCGCGGTAGCGGATCTCCAGCGAGCAGTCACTCCCATGATTAACGTCTCCGGCGCAGGCTCTCGATCGTGACGAAAACAATGGTCAGCAGCAGGAACGCGACTGCCAGGAAAACGTGACACGAGTAGATTTGTTCTGCGTTCATGTGCAAGGTCATGACCGTTGCTCAAACTGCATCTTGATCTGATCGGCCAGCGCGATCGTCGCTTTTGCCGGCAAAGTCTCTTCGATATCGCGCACCAGTTTGCGACCGTCGACGGCCGTCCCATTCATACTTCGATCGATAATGAAAAAACGATTGCGCCCCGGATCGCGCCGCAGACGCAGGTGTTCGCGGGAGATCTCTTCGTCGCTATAGAGTGCCAGGTCGACGATGCGTCCGTCACCGCCCCGCCCGATGCTGACTTCGTCCTGCGTCACCAGGTAGAGTTGCGGACCCGAATCGTCTTCATATCGAATCTCGGCATAGACGCGCTCGGCAACACTCGCAACCGGATCGGAGGAAGGCCTTCCCGGCCCTGGACGCGAAGGCATATCGAGTCTCGCCGTCTGCACGCTGGGTTCGCGCTCAATGAGCGTGGTCCGTACGCCGTGGAAACCGGGCCGCGGAGTTTCCGCCAGCTCGGAGTGGATCTCGACATCTCCCCGCGGAACACTCCCATCATCGTCCGAAAAGAACTCAAAGAGGAAATCGGATCCCGCGATCTTATATTCCTTCCTCTCGAGTTTGCGGCTGCGGAATCCCAATCCGCGAGGTGAAGGATTATTAAGCTGTGCGATCCGGTCCCGTAGCGCGCGCTTCGCGTCGTCCCGGATGTGCGCGAAAATACCGCTCAACCGGGCATAATCCTCAGGGTGCAAATAAAGGTTGAAAATACACGGCAGAAGCACGGTGTAGCCTAGCTCAAACTGGCCAGCCTCGGCATTGCGAAGCACCTGGTCGATGATGGTCTGGCCGCCAATGTGGGCCGGGGAATGAATAAGGCCGCGCTGCGTCACTGAAGACACCTCAAGTGAATGTACTCGCGATGTTGCCGGATGGTTTCAACCGGAACGCGAGAGTTGGGCGCGGAAAGAGAATCATAACAGAAATTAATGTCCGCCGCCCGCCCGGGTAACACAACTTCAGTCTGTGCCTCTTGCCTGCGAGCGCGAACTCTCACCTATGTCTGCTGGGGGCAAGCCTTTCTGTTTCCCCGAACTCAGAGTAATAATGAAGATTAAGATGTCTCAGCGTTTCCAGAAATATTTGTATTCGGGTTTCCTGGCCTGCTGCCTCACGGTTTCCTGTCCCGCGCAATCCAAGGACTCCAAGGAACCCGCCGCCAAGTCCCAATCCAAGGAGTCCGAGCCGCCCGAGGAAGACGACTCGGTAAAACCCAAGGAGTACGCCTTCAATCCGCTTCAGGCTGAAAAAGAAGTGACGGTCGGTCTCTTCTACATGAAGAAAGGCAGTCTGGCCGCAGCCGTCGCAAGGTTTACCGAAGCCACCAAATGGAACCCCACGTTCCCGGAAGCCTACCTCCGGCTCGGGGAAGCAGAAGAGAAATTTCACGATACCAAAGCGGCCAAAGAAGCCTATGCCAAATATCTACAACTGGCGCCCGACGCCAAGAACGCCGGCGAGATCAGAAAGAAACTGGCCAAGCTGTAAGCGTTCGCAATACAGACAACTTACTTGCCTGTGTATGTGATCCACATAGGGGAAACCCAGACGATCTCTCCGTTTGCCTGATCCCCGCGCACATAGTAGTAGCTGACCTTCCCTACCGTGGGATTCGCATCCCGCCACGCGAAGCTGACATTCGCGGACTTGGGCTCCTTCGAATAGACGTACTGATTATTCTTCACGATGACCACTTTCGAGAACGGTGCGGTGCCCGTCAATTTCACCTCGAACGACGGCGCGGTAGACGTGGTGAACGCGTCGCCCATGATGTGCTCTCCCGACCTGAATTCAGCCACAATATTGTCGGTCGACGCGTACAGATGCCGCTTGCGGAAGCCGTCCAGGATCTCTTCACGCGTAATTCCCGTGGTCAGCACGTTGGCGAAGCTCATGTGCGTCGACACGTGATCGGAACTGGCCTCGAACGCCAGTTGATAGCCCATTTCAAGCGCCAGGTCGACGTAGCCTTTCGGACGATACCCGCCGATCGAATCTTTCTCCGTACTGCTTCGCGGCGACCCCGGTTTCTCATAATTCTGACGGTCGCCCTGGTAAATTTCGACGGATGTCTCCACCTCCGGATCGTTGTCGCGCCAGTCGGTGCCCATGTTTGTGGCACTGGTATGCGACGCTACGACACCGCTGAATTCCTTTAGGTAGCGGTACAGCATCAGCGTATCGGGCGCGCGACCCGTGGAGTCGTTGTCCATTTTGGGCAGCCTCGGCAAAGTCCGGACACCGCGCTGCGCAAAAAGCACGTTGCGATGGCCCTCGGGATAAGGAACGCTGCGCTCATAGCTGAAGATCGGAGCGAACCGGCCCGGCGCGTAGAATAGATCGGTTTCCTTCTGATTGATCCACCACGAATATTCGCGACCGCCCCCGTTGTCGTGGTCGCAGCAACCCACCCAATCGAGATCCACCGCGTCGATCACGTACCGCCATTGATCGAGCAACGTGCCGTCGAATCCGCCATCCACCGAGACTTCGCTGTGACGATGAAACTCGCCACGCGCCAGCCGTAGAGTGCTCGATCCCGACTTCAAACGATACGCCCGCATGCGAGCCTTCGCGTCGCGTTCGGCTTGATTTTTCGGCGTCATCGACGACTTTGCAATTGGATTCGCCGCCACGGTCTCGATTTTTCCCCCGGGTCCTAGATTCACATAGCTGGCCCACAGGTCGTTGTTGTAAGGATCCTTCGCCGGCATGGCGCCCGCTGCCGCAGCCGGCGCCAGCCGCCGTTGCGCCAATTCTAAATTCCTTCGCCCATCCGCGGACCCAACTACAATCAACTCGCCCGGCCGGACACTCGCCACAGCGGGACGGTTGTCGAGCAGATTGTCGCTGTGATCGAGGTACACCGGCGCGGACCATTTAGAACCGTCGTATGATGTCACCAGTTCCGTCCATACCGTGCCGAGCGTCCCGAACCACACCGGATTGACGCTGCGGAACGTAAGCCAAAGCCGCCCGGAGCTGTCGGAAGTTAGCCGGGGAAGGGTGTTCTTCGGCGCCCACAAATTCTCGGTCGAGCGTGCATCCGGCCGATCTTTGGCGTGATTGGGGTTCACGTTCAGCCATGCATCGGAATCGTTTTGATGCCGGTTATCGGCCTTGATGACCATCGGTCCCGGCAGGACGGTGCCAGGGTCCATACGCGTCACTACTGCCCGGCCATTGCCCTCGAAGCCCCGCAACCGTATCGCGCGACCCTGATACACCGAAACGCCCGCGCTCGAATAAGCGCCAAAGTCCTTGCCCCACCCATCGCCGCCTTCTTCGTATGCCACCCACAGCCTGCCGGTCGGATCGTAGGTTATCGAGGGATAAGCCTCGTAGCGCGAAGTCGCGGCGACCGCGAAAGCCTTTCCCCACTCCCGGCCTTCGGTATTCGTAGCCGCCAAAACATCGTAACTTCCGTTGTCGTACGCGTCCCATGCAACCGTGACATGCCCCGAAGCATCGGCCGCGATGGCCGGATCCCATTGATTCCCGCTCGACGCCGCGACCGTGTGCGGAGCCGTAAACGCGTCATGATCCTCGCTCGCCATCATAATCGACGCATGTCCGTTGCGCCAGCCTTGCCATGCGACCCGGACTCGCCCGCGCGAATCGGCCACTGCGACCGGATCCATATCCGTACCCGCCTCGCTTGAGATCCGGACCGCTTTTCCAGGCGATCCGTTGTCGATCGGGCGGGCCCAGATATCGAAATTGTTACTCTGATTCTGCGCCCAGAAAACCCACACCCGTCCACTGCCGTTGATCGCGACCGCGGGCCGGTAGATATCGCCAGCCAGAGACGTGATCTCAATCGGGGCGCTCCACGTTCCGCTCCGCAGGGATCGCGCCACGATCTGATCGCCGCCGGTTGACGATTTATAGTCGGCAAAATTCGCCGGCGCGGACTTCAGCGGAGCGCGCAAACGGTCGTGCTCTTTGTTGTGGCTGAAGTTAACATAGGCCAGCCAGAGCGTTCCATCCTTGCCGACCGCGGAGGCTGGATAGTCCTGCTCATCGGGATCGTTCGTCAAGTGCGTGACCGGCGGCAATAGATCGACCGACACCCGGCCGTTCAGTTTATCCACCGTCTTCCCCAGCGCCAGGTCGGCCACTCGCACCGTGAAATTTCCTTGCGTGGTAGTGATCGCAAGTTCAGCCCCTGGAGTCGCCTGCGAGAGCCGCACGATCACTCCATTTGGAACCACCGGCAGCGGACTGCCTTGAAGATCGAATTGCAGGCCGTTGATAAACAGGCGGGGCTGCCGCGAAGATGCCTTCCAAGTCGTGCCGGACACCGCATCCGGACGCTCAAAACGCCATCCATCCAACGACTGCACCTCCGTGCCCCGAGCGGTCACCGAACCGTCCCACTGCACCGCCTTCTCGTCAGTGATTCCGAACAGGATCCTCACACCCGGCCCCATCGCCGTCTGAGCCAGGATTGCGGGACAAGACAAGAGGCCGGCCGCCAACAAAAATCTCATATCCCGGAGAGTCTATCACTCCTGTGGGCTCGCCAGTCGTCTATCGCCCCGGCGATAACCAGACGGACATTTCGGCAATCCGCCGCGCAGACCATCCCTCGCCGTGCCTCAGACCCCTAACGCTCCTGGGCATGATGTTATTTTGGCCCGGCGAAGGATGTGGTCGAGGTGGTGTTGCATGTGGGCCACATAGTCCACGATGAGGAACTCCAGGGTGACCTGTTGGCTCTCACCGACCCTGCATGGCGTCTTCAACTTCTCTTCCGGGATATGGGCGATCAGTTGAGCCAACAAAAGGTTATAGTGTCGCCAGAATTCCATGAGCTCGAACCAGTTCGAATCCTGGTATCCGTGCAACGAAACCGAGCCGTTCTGGTCGTAGGAAGGGCCATGAAACTCTGCCTCCAAAGCGGCGCGTACAAAACGCAGATGATTATTCGAAGCCGAATCGATCAGGTGCCCCAACTCTTCCTTGCGCGACCACGCCCCCCCTTCTTTCCTTCCGGCATCGCTCTCGGACACCGCGAGTAAGCCAGGGACTTCGCTGTCGATCACCTTTTTGAGCAGTTGAGACAGTTCTAACGACATACCACCAATATTCTACGCGCGCTTCCGACTGGCAAACGCAACCAGGCCGTAAGCGAGAAACATCGATCCGGCGGTTATCAGCGTAGATGGCTCCGGAACAGCGCCTGTGACAACGATCGCGACACTGCCGGCTGCACCGCCGTCACTCGAACTATCGCTGGTCGTCGTAGTAAACGACGGATCCGCCGAATCGGCCGCATAGGCGCTGTCTTGCGTAGTTCCTGAACTGGAATCGGTTGTCGGCGTGGAACCGTCGGAATCCGAACTTTCAATCGCCGTAGCGACTGCGTCCGTGGTGGTGCCGTCAGAGTAGTTGCCTGAGAGCGCGGGAGTCCCTTGCGACTGGCTTGCGCCGTCATAGGCTTCTACCTTGCCGGTTTTAGGAGTGAACATCGCGACTCCGCCAGGGGAGGTGTTTGAGTGTTCTGCCCCCGTCCATGAAGCCTTTCCGACTACCAGACGCTCACCAGAAGAGAAGCTGCTTTCCGTGATGTCGCCGCCGAGCGGCGCCGTATAAGAGGGATGAAGGGAAGAGCTGGGCATTTGCGCCCCCGTGCTATTGTCAATCGGGTTGGCATATCCGCCCAGAGCGGTCAATGCGAAAGCGATCGCTGAGTACGCTAACCTACGTGATGACTTGTTCATGGCTCATTAAGAACACCATGGATAGCGAGTGCCATACAATACCGAATTTAGTGCATAGTGAGCCGTAGTGCTTTCAAAGAAACAATTGCGTAGTAGTCCGTATATCCAAACGAATGGTAAGTATGATTTGCGGGCTATTTGGCTCTGAAAAGTGAACCGGAGCTTGCAATATCGGCCGTGCGAATGCCCCACCGTCCGGGCCTTCTACTTGCCGTGTACAGTCCTAAAGGATCATAATTTCGGTATACAGTGATCCGGCGCCCGGCCCACGACCACCAGTCAGGCGGACTGTCGTTATCTGTGGTCTTCCCGGCTGCGCAGTAGCCGTGTTCGGGCTTGCAGGGCTTCCTACTGAGGAACGATCTCCGCCCCGGCAAGGACCAAACACGAATATAATCAGTGCGTCGACTATGCGCTTTTTATCCAGACGCGAACTTCTCGAGGTTGCCTCACGCGCCGCCGCCCTCCCCGGCGCGGCCCAGTTCTTCTCCGACTGGCTGCAAGCTGCCGGGGACCATCATTCCTCAGTCGCGCCGCCCGAACCCCCGCTGCTCCGCGACTACATTCCCAAATTCTTCCCCGCTGACGATTTCGCCGCCCTGCAGGCATTCACCGAAATCCTGATCCCCACCGACGACACCCCCGGCGCACGCGAAGCCCACTGCGCGCACTATATAGACTTCGTTCTACAAGCTTCGCCGGCCGCTGCCCAAAAGTCCTGGCGGGACGCGATGGCCGCGCTGCGAGCCGCCGGCTTCCACACTGCCGCGGCGGCACGACGAGCAGCGATCGTTGAAGGCATGTCCAATCCCGAGCACCCCGCTTTTCGTCTCATCAAACAACACAATACCTTTGCGTTTTACACTTCGCGGGCCGGGATGATCGAGAGCCTCGACTACCAGGGCAATTCGTACAACGCGACGTTCCCGGCATGCACCCATCCGGAGCATCACCAGATCTAGGAATTACATGGCCAGAACATACGACGCAATCGTGGTCGGATCCGGAGCTTGCGGTGGCTGGGCCGCCATGGAACTCACCAGGGCTGGGATGCAGGTCCTCATGCTCGAAGCGGGCAGCCCCATAAATCCAGCCAAGGATTTCCAGCACAAGTTCCTTTACCAGATGGATTACCGCGGTCAGGGCAAGCCTGGCGAACTGCGCCGCTATTCGGGCAACGAGCGGAACTATCGCATCATGCTCGATAACGAAGAGAATCCTTACACCACGGCGCCCGGCACCGTCTATCGTTGGGGGCGCTCGCGCGTGCTCGGCGGTCGCAGCCTGCACTGGGCGCGCGCCAGCGATCGCATGGCGGATTACGAATTCAAAGCTGCGTCACGCGATGGCTGGGGCTTGGATTGGGCCGTGGATTATTCCGCCATGAAGCTTTACTACGACCGCGTCGAAAGCTTCATCGGCGTCAGCGCGTCATTGGAGGGTTTTCCCCAGTTCCCCGACGGCGTGTTCTTGCCGCCAATGCCCTTAAACTGCGCGGAGTCCATTTTTACGGCCGCGGCCAAAAGTCTTGAGTGGCCTACAACTCACCGCCGTCTGGCGCAGTTGACGCGTATGCACAATAACCGTCCGCCGTGCCACTTCTGCGGCAACTGTGTCAATGGCTGCGACGTGGGAGCGATGTTCAACACAGTCGCAGTCACGCTGCCAGTCGCGCTGAAAACCGGCAGGCTCGATGTCCGGACGGATAGCGTCGCCGCGCGCGTCCGCATGAATGGGAACAATCAGGCGCAAGGCGTCACTTATATCGAACGGTTCACGATGAAGTCGGTCGACGTCGACGCGAAACACGTGATCCTGGCAGCTTCGACGCTGGAAAACACGCGCCTCCTGTTGCTCTCCGCGAAAGGCGGTCTGGGGAATTCGAGTGGTACGCTGGGCCACTATATGATGGACCAGGTGAGCGCCGGTGGGATCAGCGGTATCCTGCCGAAGCTGAAAGGTGGTCCCAGTCGTCTCGATGATGGCAAGTCCGCGGGGATCACCATTGCAAACTTCAATAACTTCGACCTGAAATCCACCCGGAAAGACTTCATTCGCGGCTACGTGATGAACGCAACCGGAGGCCAAACGGAATATCCGTCCTTCGCAGCGTCGCTCCCGGGCTACGGATCTGCCTGGAAAAAGGAAGTGAAAAGCCGCTATGTGGCCCAGGCGCGCATATGGATTGCGGGCGGCGAGATGCTCGCGCGCAAAGAGAACTTCGTCGAGCTCGACCCGGAAGTTAAAGATAAATGGGGCATCCCCGTGCTCAAGATCCACTTCACGCATCACGAGAATGACTACAGGCTTATTGCCGATTTCCAGCAGAAGGCGGAAGAGCTTTTTCGTCAAGCCGGTGGAGAAGTGATGCCTGGCCTCGAACGCGGTGGTCCGGCCGGTTTTCCCGGCGCCCCGGGTTCACCCGACGCACTCAAGACTCCGTCGACCGCACGCGGACTCGGGGGTTCCATTCACGAGGTAGGAACTGCGCGCATGAGCGCGAATCCCAAAGACGGCGTGCTGAATTCTTATTGCCGGATGCACGATATACCGAACCTGTACGTGTTTGGAGGCAATGCCTTCCCTTCCACTGGCGACAAACATCCTACGCTCACCATGATGGCGCTCTGCGCGCGCGGCTGCGATCACCTGCTGGAGCAAGCTAGATGAAGCGCCTTCAATTTCTCGCCCGCACAGCGACAGGGCGTGCCGCTGGCCTGCGCAACCACCCATGACCGCTTCTCGCTACCGCTGGACCGTCGTAGCTCTTCTCTGGATTGTCGCGCTTCTGAACTACGTCGACCGTCAGGTAATCTTCTCCGTCTTCCCGCTGCTGCAAACCGATCTACGTGTGTCGAACATGGAACTCGGTCTTCTCGGCACGGCGTTTCTGTGGATTTACGGCTTACTCAGCCCCGTGGCCGGTTGGCTCGCCGACCGGTTCAGCCGGCGCGGCGTAATTCTCGCCAGCCTGACAGTGTGGTCCATCGTCACGTGGTTAACGGGATGTTCGCGTAACTATCACGAACTGCTGCTCGCCCGCGCCCTCATGGGGATTAGCGAGGCCTGCTATCTCCCGGCGGCGCTCGCGTTGATCGCAGATTATCACGGCGAAGACACGCGCTCGCGAGCCACCGGCCTGCACCAGAGCGGAATTTACGCCGGACTCGTGCTCGGCGGGTTCGGCGGCGGCTGGATGGGCGACCATTACGGCTGGCGCGCCGCGTTCCTCGTTCTCGGAGTGGTCGGTATACTCTATGCGCTGCTGCTGTCGGTCACACTCAAAGAATCTCCCCGGCCTTCCCGCGCACTCGCGACCACTGACACTCCCTTCTTGGATGCCATGCGGCAATTGGCCCGGGTGCGTCCCTTCTGGGGTCTGGTTCTGGCCAACACGCTGGCCGGTTTCGCTTATTGGTGCGTCTACACCTGGATGGCGCTATTCCTGTTCGAGCGCTACAACGTCAGCCTCACCGCTGCGGGATTCTCGTCCACTTTCTATATCCAGGTAGCCTCGTTTGCCGGTATTCTCCTCGGCGGCTGGCTGGCGGACCGCTGGACGCGCCGCAACATCCATGGCCGGCTCTGGACTCAGGCGATCGGCTTTTTCCTTGCCGGTCCTTTTCTCTTTCTCGTCGGCGCTACCGGAGACTGGTGGGTTCTCATCCCGGGCCTCATTTGCTTTGGCCTGGGACGCGGCTTCTTCGATTGCAACCTGATGCCGGTGGCCTGCCAGATGGTGCCGTCCAATCTGCGCGCCTCCGCCTACGGCATCCTCAATTTCACGTCCGCCATTGCCGGTGGAGTGATGGCCGCGGCCGGCGGAGCCTTCAAGGATCGCATCGGACTCGGTGCCGCCATCCAGATTTCAGGAGCCCTCTTAATCCTCGCTGCCCTATGCCTCGCTGCCCTATGCCGGCGCGCTATATCGATCCAGTATTTAGGCGACTATTTATAGCCGTCGCAGCGAATGACTGGAAGCCGCGGATATTTTGGATAACGGGCATCGATATCGGACAGACCGCAGCGATAGAAGATTGAGCCTTTGTCGGAGGTTATGATCTTGGCGTGCTGGCAGACGGCACAAAGTCCCGGCATCATGATTTTTACGGGAGTGCAGTCAGACGGGCGGAAACCATGGCGCCCGGATCGGTTTGGAAGGCAAGGATTTCCTTACCTGCATTTACCAGAAAACCGCGCATCGGAATCGGCGAAGCTGCGGTCTGGCCGTCAGATGGCGGGACGGTCAAACTGAAATGGACACCGCAGTCGCCGTCCACCTGAAAATCGCCGTCGCGGGCAGTGTCGATGACACCCTTTCCGGACACGCTATGCGCAACTTCTCCAGGATTCATGGGGATGGTATTGCCCGAGACGCTGAAGCTGTATTGCCTCTTCAGGTCGCCCGCGGTGCATGAGTCGGAAGTCCTGAGCATGATCCCATTGCGAACGCCGCCTGGATCGGTCTGACGAAACTGAACGCGGCTTCCATCGGGCGTAAACTTTCCGCGGAAATGCTGGTATGCGCCGGAATCGTCCTGCAGTTGCCAGGTGGCAGTGCAATCCGGATTGGCCTCATAGGTTCCGGTGACTGGATTTCCCAGAAGAAATCCCGCGAACTTGATCGAAGAAGTGCCGCTCACTTTGCCGTTATCGTCGAAACTGATGCGTCCCAGCGCCACGGTGGGCTGGGACGCGCCTGATATCGTCGTCTGACCTGCAAGTTCAAACGCATACGGTCCGGCCAACTTGTTTGGGTAACACGCGTCCGCTGCCTGCAGAGCCGCAGGCACCAGGAGCAGCAATGGGACGAACCGCATATCTACAGCAGAGCACATTCGTGACCAACCCGGTTAGGCAAGCGACTTGAAGAGCGCTCTCTTCCACCGCGGCACGTCCAGGGTCCAGCATACGTTGGTTTGCGGCCGGATGATCCAGGAAATGGCGCCAGCTTTCGCGGTTGCGCGGGTTTGCGGCAACATTCAACTGGTCGACGACGCTCATGCCGCGCGTCAGCTCGCCGGCGATCTCTACGTCGGTATAGTGCCGCGACCAGGAGGTGCCGGTCAACGGGTCGAGCGCAATCGACATCGCGACGGGATCGGGCAGCGAGATTCCGTCTTCGCCGGTCTGTTCGAGAAAGGCGTTGCGCGCGTGCGCGTTGCAGTCGATAGCGAAGCGTGCGAAGGGGGTGTCGAGCGCCAGCACGCCTTCGATATCGGACGGGTTCAGGACGGCTTCTCCGCGGCAGAGGTGCCAGCCGATGAGTTCCACCGGCAGCGCACTGCGCAAAACCATCCGGGCTGCTTCGGGATCGGTCCAGAAGTTGTACTCGGCGGCCGGAGTGACGTTGCCCACACAGCAGGGCGCGCCGCCCATCACCACGCAACGGCTGACGCTCGAGGCGATTTCAGGTTTTCGGGTGAGTGCGACCGCGATGTTAGTGAGCGGGCCGAGCGTCACCACTTCGATTCCGGGATTACGCTCGATCAGGTCGATGATTGCGTCGACCGCGCTACCGGGTTCGGCGCGCCGGCGAGGAGCGGGATAGCCGCGGTCGCCCAAACCGTCCTTGCCATGAAACCATGTGGCGTCCTCCAGCGGTCGTTCGAGAGGTTGCGCGGCGCCCTGGAAAATGGGCGCGCTGGAGCCGCAAAGTTCGGCGGTATAAAGCGCATTGGTTGTCGCCTGTGCGACGCCAACGTTTCCGGCGACGGTGGTGATCGCGAGAACGCTGATTTCGGGCGAACGCAGCGCCATGATGAGGGCTACGGCATCGTCAGACGCGGTGTCGGTGTCTATGAGAAATTGGCGAGACACCAATACAGGGTACACTGGCAGCGGAAGACCTGTATGTTCATGTTTAAGCGTGTGTATTTGCTGATACTGTTACTCTCTGGCATGCCGGCATTGTGGGCGCAGGATGGAGCGTCTAAGGCAAGCGCGTTGACTCCGGACCAGAAGCAGGCGCTGCAGCAGAAGGCCCAGGCTCTGGAGACCACCGCGAAGGCCCAGACGGAAAAGCAGACGGCGAAAATTGCCGAGATCGCGAAGAATATCGATCGCAATCTTCTGTCAGGCAAACCCGACGATGAACTGGATCGCAAACTATCGGCGGATTTTGCCGCAGAAGTGACCAGCATGGTCAGTGGAGCGATTCAGGCCAAACTGACAGCAACGAGGGAGATGGTCAAGGTGCTGACGCCCGACCAGAAGGCGGCGCTGTTGGCAGAGTTGGAGAAACCCGGGGCCAATCCCGACATTACAGAGCTAATTAACAAAGTATTGGCAAAGTGAGATGGATGGCGTCCCCAGGGGGATTCGAACCCCCGTTACCGCCGTGAAAGGGCGATGTCCTGGGCCGGCTAGACGATGGGGACGGAACAGGTTGGCATCAACTAATGTAGCGTTTTCAGTGGCCTCTGGTCAACTTTCCCAAAACCTCCCAAGTTCTTGGCGCACCTTACCAATACAATAAAAGTATCTGCCCCCAGACGGGTAGGCGTTCGGTTTCCTGATGGAGCTACCGGGGTTCCAAAGGAAAAGCCCAGGTTGCAGCCCGTGCCCTACCTCAATCTGCGGAGCAGAAGGAGTTGGAATGCCATGCGCTTCACTCTTGCTTTACGCGTAAGATTCCATAGTACTTCCGGTCTAACGAGATATCATCTAGAACGTGGGTCGCGCAAGGATTCCGTTCGCAATAACGGCTTTGATAGCGGGTGGTTACGCTGTTGCACTCGCCGGCGATTGGTTGAGCCTGGGCGGCGATCCGCAGAGCAGCGGGTGGCAAAGGCACGGTAAGGCCCTGACAGTAGCGAATGTCAGGAATCTGAAACTGCTTTGGAAACGGCAACTCGAAGCACCTTTGCCGGAGGCACGCCGCCTGTCGGCGCCTGTGATCATCGGACCCACGATCACCCACCGCGGCGTACGGGAACTGATTTTCATCGCCGATTCCCGCGACAATCTCTATGCCGTCGACGCAGATCTGGGCACGCTTTTCTGGAAACGGCATTTCGCGACCGACGCGGCACGAGCTTGCGCCCCACTTGCCCAGCCTCCTACGCCGGTAATCGAACCCGACCCGGACGAGGATTTCTCCGGCGAGCCCGTGACAGATGACGAGGACGACGATGAAGCTGGAGGGATGCGACCACTCTACGCGGTTGATTCCGGCGGGCGGCTGCACATCCTCCGCGTTTCGGATGGCGCGGATGCCAGCGCGCCAGTCGGCTTTCTGCCGCCAAAAGAGAACTATTCGAGTCTTAACTTCTGGAGCGGCAGAGTCTACGCTGGAGTCCGGAATGAGTGCAACAACGCACGGCACGGTGTCTGGTCGCTCGATGTAAAGAGACCAGGCGCAAAGCCCCTTTTCTCTCCTGCCAAAGAAGACCAGAGGATCATCGTGAGCCCAACTGGAAAGGTTTATGGCGCGGCTGGAGACGAGATCGCAATCAACTATCATGACCACCAGTTGATCGCCCGGAGTACACGGGATCGGCGGTTGCTTCTTCTCGGGTTCGAAAATCTCGTCACAGTAGCGGAATACCGGGATTCGCGCGACGAATTCCTCGGCCTCGCCACCTGGCAGGATGCGGCCGGCGTGCGCTGGATTTATGCCGCTACTTTGCACGACATAAAGGGCTTTCAACTTACCGGACCGCCGGGTAATCTCAAATTGGAACTTGCCTGGACGTCGGACAATCTGAGCGGTCCGGGGACCCCGGTAGTTACCGATGGCATGGTAATGGTCTTAGCCGCGGGGCCGGCGAATGACACTCTGATGGCCCTCGATGCGGCGACAGGGAGGATACTTTACTCCAGCGAGCCGATCCGTCCCCACACTTCCCCTTCGAGTCTAGCGGTCGCAAACGGGCACATCTGTTTTGGGAGTCTGGACAATGCTCTTTCCTGCTACGGAACCCCGATGGAACGATAATTGAGAAATGCACCGCTTGCTGCCGCTTCTGCTCGTCGCGATTGCTCTGCGGGCCCAGACACCTACGCTCGATAAACCGCCGCAGGACATCGACGACGCTCTGCGAGCCCGCATCACGCAGTTTTACGATTATCACGTTTCGCGAAAATACCGGCAGTGCGAAGCTCTGGTTGCGGAGGAATCGAAAGACGATTTCTATGTCATTACCAAGCCGCTCCTCGATAGCTTCAAAATCGGCAATATCGAATATTCCGACCATTTCACAAAAGCAAAAGTGGTGATCGTCGGGATGATGCCGGTCCTGCTTCCTATGGTCGGTCCGAAAACCATGGAGCAACCGTTCGCCAGCTTCTGGAAAACCGAGAATGGAGTCTGGTTCTGGTATTACAACAAAGGCGCTTCAGAAAGCGCCGGCAAGGGAAAGTCGGACTCAACCGCGCCAGGCGAGGCAGGGAGTATGGGGCAATCGCCGGAGGCGAACCTCGCGGCGTTGCAGTCCGCCGTCAAGATCGACCGCATCCGGATTGATCTTACCGGCGGCAAGCCGGAGACCGTGAAGATTACCAATACACTGCCCGGTCCGGCGTCGTTGATGGTCGTGTGCCCCCTGGGGCCGCTGGCCGGCCTCGGCATCAGCGCAAAATTCGACAAGACAGATCTGAGGGGCCACGATGCGGCAATTCTTACGCTTACCGCTGACCCCAACAAGCGCACGGGTCCGTTGCCGCTGCAAATCATGGTGTCGCCGACGAATCAAATCCTGAACCTTACCGTCACCGTCTCGCACTGATCTCAAGCCCCGTACAGCTAAAAGTTGGCGGGGTCCGGCTAACCGTAGCGGCCTCGCGTAGTCTAAACTGTCAGCCGGATGGAAATCAGCGATGAAGCGGCTGTCGAACTGACGCGGCGCGGCGATCCCGACGCGTTTCGTGTCCTCGTCGACCGTCATAGCCGAGCTGTGTACCGCCTGGCCTGGCGGATGACCGCCAATTCACATGAAGCGGAAGATATTGTGCAGGAAACCTTTTTGCGCGCCTACAAACAGCTGAAGCGCTTCGACGGAAGGGCCGCCTTCGGCACCTGGATCCATCGCATCGGTGTGAATTGCTCACTCGATGTGCTCCGCGCTCGCAAGCGGCGGCAGGAGACAACCGGCGCGCAGACTGAGGACGACGACGACCGGATCCTGCTGAACCTTCAGGCCGCCGGTCCTTCTCCCGAACGGTCAATGCAGAGCGCGCAACTGCGCGAGATCCTTGCCCGTGCCATGCAGGATTTGAGCGACATGGAACGCTGCGCGTTTACGCTACGGCATCACGACGGTTTGGGGATCGAAGAGATTAGCCGCGCGCTCGGCGTTCAGCCTAACGCCGCGAAGCATAGTATCTTTCGCGCGTTGAAAAAGTTACGCCGCGTTCTGGAGCCGGCGCTTAATTCCGCGAAAGGAGTCGCGTGATGACAAACGATCATCCGGCGGAAGAAGATCTGGTGATGCTGTACTATCGCGAGAGCCCGCCGGCGTCTGAGGCCGGCATACGGTCGCACGTGGAAACCTGTCCGGTCTGTAAAGCTGCTTATCAGAACCTGACCCGGGTACTCGATGCATGTAACGACCTTCCTGTACCGGAACCACACTTGGCGTTCGAATCGCGCATGTGGAACCGGATCGAGCCCCAGCTTCAGCCGCTGAACCAGGGCTTCCGTCTCCCTGGGCTCATCCGTACCCGTTGGTTTGCGGTCGCGGCTGCAGCGGCAATGCTGGTCTTTGCTTTTATGGCCGGCCGCTTCAGCAGAACCACCACTGTGCCGGTCAGCCTGGCGGCAATCTCCGCCGAGGGTCGCCACCGGGTGCTGCTGATGGCTCTCGGCGATCATTTGGAACGTTCGCAAATGGTACTGTCCGAAATGGCGAACGGTCCCGATCAAGCGGCGGAAGACTCGGAGGAGCGTCAGCGCGCCCGCAACCTGATCAGCGAAAACCGGCTGTACCGGCAAACCGCTTCCGACTCGGGGGATCCCGCACTGGGTCAGGTGTTGGACGAACTGGAGCGCGTCCTGCTGGACATCTCTCACGGCACCGATTCCGCGGACATAAAAGCCAGAATCGAGTCGGAGAGTCTGTTGTTCAAATTGCGCATTCTCGAATCTAATCTCAACCGGACAGATTCGGGCTCGCAGCCGCGGTCTTTCGCGGGCACAAAGGAAAAATTATGAACTTCACGAAATCCATGCTTTTGGCCGCAGCACTGGTCTGTGCGGCCAGCGCGCAGGAGCCGCAGCCGGCACCCGTGCCTCCCATTCCACCGAAGGCGCCAATGGCTCCCAAGCCTCCCATCAATGTCCACGCGCACATGAAGGAGCGATCGGGAGACCGCAATTACGACCGGGGCACGCACGCGCTCGACGAAGGACACTGGGAGGATGCGCGGCAGATTTTCGACGCGATCGCCAAGGCCAAAGGAATGCGGGCCGATGGCGCGCTCTATTGGCGGGCCTACGCGGAGAACCGTTTAGGACGCCGCGACGAAGCCCTGGCCACTCTGGCGGCGCTTCGCCAGCAGTATCCCTCCAGCGATTGGCAGAACGATGCGCAGGCGCTGACGGTGGAGATCCAGCAACAAGCCGGCAAACCGGTGGATCCCAACGCCGAAGCCAACGAAGAGATCAAGCTGATGGCGATCAACGGGCTCATGAATGGCGATCCCGAGAGGGCCGTGCCGCTGCTCGAAAAGGTTCTGAAGTCCGGGTCGTCAATACGCCTCAAAGATCGCGCCTTGTTCGTGCTCACGCAAAGTAACTCGCCGCAGGCGCAACAACTGCTGCTTGCCATGGCAAAGGGCGGCTCCAATCCCGACCTCCAGTTGCGCGCCCTGAACTACATGGGAATGAGCGGCAACAAGAACGCCACCGCGGACATCGCCGGCATTTACAAGGCGTCGCACGACTTCACGATCCGCAAGGAAGCTTTGAACAGCCTGATGGTAGCCCGCGCGGCTGACGAACTGTTCAATATCGCGCGCACCGAGCAGGATCCGAAGCTTCGGACGGAAGCCATTCGCGATCTGGGCATTCTTCACCAGAGCGACAAGCTGGCTCAGCTGTATCAAGGGGGCATTGCCAAGGACGTAGTTCTCGAGAATATGTTCCTGCTGGGCGATCCGAATCGTTTGCTGGAAATTCTGCGTACCGAAAAAGACCCGAAGTTACGGTCGGCCGCCATTCGTTCATTGGGTCTGATGCATTCGCAGCAAGCCGGAGACGGTCTGGTCGCGCTATATCCCTCCGAACAAGATACCGCCACGAAAAGGGAAATCGTGAATTCTTTGTTTATTCAGCGGAACGCCAAGGCCTTGGTGGATATCGCGCGAAAAGAATCGAACCCTGAGATGAAGCGTAACATCGTCGAGAAACTCAGCCTGATGAAGTCCAAAGACTCGACCGATTATTTGATGGAGTTACTCAAGTGACCCGGCTCGTCTTTTTTGCGCTGGCCGGCGCGTACGCCTGTGCATGCGCTCAGCAACCGGACGTCATCAACGGCAAGCTGGAATCCCGCGCCATGGCTGGAACGCTGGCGCAGGAGTTCCATAAAGTGGAAGCTTCCGCTGCCACGCCTCTCTGGATGGCGTATAGCTTTCCCGCCGTCCCAGGACAGGGAAGGATGTGCGGTATCGACGAGCAGCGCAATAATATCGTGCGCCTGGAGGGCCCGGACACGTTGCTGGTGCTGTTCCGCTTTGAGAATCGCGCGCTGGAGAAGGTGCGTGTCTCCAGCTTCGATTGCCAGTTCGATGCCGGAGGCCTGCCGTTCCTTTTCTTGACTGGCGCACAGCCGGCCCAGAGCGTGGACCTGCTGGCGGATCTGGTGCATAGCTGGACGCAGCGCGGCTCGAAGACGCATTACGAACCTTTGATTACAGCCATTGCGCTGCACCGGGACTTTTCAGCGGACCGTGCGCTGCAAGCGATGCTGGCTCCTTCACAACCCGATAACCTCCGCGAGAAAGTTCTATTCTGGCTGGCGAACGCGCGGGGTGTAAGCGGCTTTGAAGCCGTCCGCAAAGTGCTGCGCGATGATTCGAACGATCAGGTTCGCGAAAAGGCCACGTTCGCCTTGACCGTCAGTAAGGAAGCCGGCGCGATTGCGTCGCTCGTCGAGGCCGCGCGGGAGGACCGGAGCCCACGCGTGCGGAGCCAGGCGCTCCTGTGGCTCGCCCAGAAGGGCGGCATGCAGCAATCGCCGTTGATTATGAACGCAGCCCAGCAGGATCCGGACGCCCACGTGCGACGCCAGGCTGTCTTCGCGCTCAAGCAGATTCCTAATGGCGCGGGCATTCCATTGCTGATTCAGCTTGCCAAGACCAGTAGCGATAAGGAGGTCAGGAAGCAGGCGATTTTCTGGCTGGGGCAATCGCATGACCCGCGGGCGAGCGGCTTTATCGATGATGTTCTGAAATAACGGCTGCCGCGCAGCTGGTTCATCGGCCCGCGCACCAAAAGGCACAGACTGAAGGGCGCGCAGAATTTCACCGCGGAAATGGAGCGTCGGAGGTTCCTGTAATGGTCCAATAGGGCTGGCTGATTGTGCCTACATAGCTCGCGACATGCTGCACGATGCGGATAGGCGACGAGTTGACCTGAATGCCCCAATCATTCCCTACCTGCTCTGCGTAAAACACGATGTACTTGCCGCCTGCGACCGTTCCCAACGTGATGGGATGCGTCGTGTCTCCGGGCTTGAATACGTTAATTACGCAGTTGGCCGTTCCGGTGTTATCGTAAGCGAACCCGCCAAACCGTGAGTCCGGAGCCAGCACATTGACCGTTACATCGGAACGGCTGGTATGAGTTCCTATCTGCAACACTACGGGGACGTCGCCCGCTGTGGCATCGGCGGGGACAACGGCGTTCACTTGCAAAATTCCAGCGACATCCTCCGGTGCGGTGCCGGCGTATTGGACCACGGCAGGTTTGCCATCGATCTGCACGGTTACAGGGGCTATCGGAGCGGGATAGGGTGCGGTCAAGGCGAGCAGTCCGTCCTGCCCGGCAGGCGTGGTCTGGCCTTCCCCGGTTCCGTAGAGTACGATCACGGAGCCCCTCGCCGCCGGATATTGCGACGAATTCGGCAGACTGTCGGTCTGCGCAGCCGCCTGCCCGCTGCCGCCTTGGTTGAGAGTAAAAAGCGCGGGCGCAGCATCGGTGACAGGCACTGAAATCGCAGGCGAAGCCACGCCATTGTGGGTGACCCGGACGCTTGTAGCTCCTTTGCCGGCCACTTCGTAGGGCACGATGGCGCTCAGTTGACCCGCCGCCGTATAGATGAGCGGCGCTGGTGTTCCGTCGAACGTCACCTGCGTATTGCCGATATTCGACAGCAGAAATTTGCCTGTCGGATCGACCTGCAGATACGCGAGAGTTGTGGGTCCCAGGCTGGTGCCAAAGACCGTCACCATCTCGCCTGGGGACACACCACCGCTCAGGAAACTGGCGGCATTGTCGATGCCGGCTGCCGAGAATGCGACAGGCGGCGGCTCAATAGTAGCGGTTGAGGATGCAACCGCGCTCGAGTTCGCGAAACTCCTCGCGGTAATGGTGACTTGCGTCGGCGAATCGATCAAGACCGGCGCCGTATAGTTGCCGGCGTTGTCCAGCGTTCCGAGCGCGGGAGACAGAATCCATCGCACCGCCGTATCCGGTGTGCCGAGCACGCTGGCCGAGAACTTCTGTTGACCGCCCGCCGCTATCGTGGGATTTGCCGGACTCAAGCTTACGGAGGGCAACAGCAGAACGTCGAAAATCTCATACGCCGTGTTGTTGTTCGTGCTGCTGAGTTCAATCATGTACGTCGAACCCGCGGCGACGGGGAACTGAATGGCAACGGATTTCCAGGCTGCATTCACCTGCTGCGACAGCGTGCCGCACGCAAGTTCGTTACCGATCGCGCCGCTGACATAAGGATAGACGGTGATTGCGGTGCCCGCATTGCCCGCAAAAGAGTACGCTTCGGCGGTGACCGACGCGATGACCTGGCCCGATTCAGCTGCCGTGTAAGTCCACCATTGCGTCCGGGAATCCGCCGAACTGGTACACGAATGAACGGGATCGGTAGCGGCTGATGTGTCGTTGATGTTGTTCGAAATGTCTTCGTAAGGCAGTTGATTGACCACCCTGGCAATTTCCGGGGTGTCATTTGAGCCGCTATGGCTCGCCGACGCCGTCGATGACTGCGTGACCTTCACGGGCTGGTTCTGGACGTAGAAGGTATCGTTCCGAGAGCTTCCGTTGTTGTACTCGACAGTGAAGTAGACGGTTCCCGGGCCTTGGCCTCCGGCTGGGCTCTGAATCGTTACAAACGAGTCGCCGGGCTGCGCCGTCCAGGTGCACGAGGGATCGGTATTGACCGTAATCGAGCCGAATTGCTCGTCGGCGTTCAGTGAAAGTGCGGAACTGGAGAGCGCATACTGGCAAAGCGGCGCGATCGTGGTATTCAGATTTACCTTCCAAACGCCGCGGCCATGCGTGAATGCGTAAAGGAATTTATTGCCGCCCTGATGCTGCACGATAAGGCTCTCGATCAGGGCATCGGCGAAGGGGTTAGTGTCGCGGGTCCAGGTGATACCGCCATCGAAACTAGCCAAAAGACCGTCGTCCGTTCCGGCGTACAGGCGGGTTGCATCATCTGGATCGAGCAGAAGGTCATCAACAGGGATGTCAGGCAGAGGAGCAGTTCCGTTCACGCCCAAAGCTACCCAGGAATTACCACCATCGTTCGATTCATAAATCTCGCTGTCGGTCGTGGGAGACGAGCGGAAGGTACGATATGCAACGTAGATCTTCCCGGAGGTGACGGGATCGAAGACGATCCGGGAGACGTAACCGGCTCGCGGTGAAGTGAACGGGAAGACCGAAGTCTTGTCGGACGTGAGCGCGTTGGTAACGTTGTAGATACGGCCGCCAGTGGAGGTGCCGAAGAGCAGATGGTTGGGATTGTTGGGATCCACGGTGATCGCCGAAATGGTGTCTGTCGCTCCGCTGGCTTTGCTTATGGGGGCGCTCGCAGCCGTCCAGTTTTCGGCTTCATCGACGGTGCGCCACAGCTGGAGCGCTCCAGTATACATTTTCAGTGGATCGCCGGGATCTTGCGCGTAGTAGTTGATGAATTGAAAATCGCTGCCAGTCTCGGTAATGCCGTTGATCGCGGAGTAATTGGTGAATCCCCCGTTCACGGTCTTGCGCAAAGCCAGGTTGGTGTACTCGTAGAACATGACGTT
Source organism: Terriglobia bacterium (assembly GCA_963777595.1). Lineage (GTDB taxonomy): Bacteria > Acidobacteriota > Terriglobia > Bryobacterales > Bryobacteraceae > CAVVFX01. The sequence continues at coordinate 87,883 of CAVZRE010000049.1, read as the reverse complement.
TGGATCGATGGGATCGACCGCCACCTGGCCGCCATCGCCGCCATACAGATAAGTCCAGGCATTCGGACCCAGGGCGTCGGTCCCGAGGGGAGTGCCGTTGTCCTGGGTTCCTCCGAAGTAAGACTCTCCTCCCGGAACCACCGTGCCGTGATAGAACTGCGTCGCCGCGAAGCCGTGATTCTGATTGTTCCATTTGACAGCAATGGATTTGGTGCTGCAGAATGCCTGACTGCCCGTGGAAGTCGCCGCTAACGCATTAACGGTATTGAACATCCCTCCGTCGTTACCAAACCAGATCGTTTGATTGCTCTGCCCGTCGTAGCCGGGATCGAACGCAATCGCATGCTCGTCGACGTGACCGCCCCCGCCCATATTGGTCCAGCCCCAAGTCACGCCGCCGTCGTCTGAGCGGAAGACGTCGACACCCAGCGCGAAAACCGCATTCGGGTTCTTGGGGTCAACAGCGATGGCTTCTGCATACCAGGCGATCCCATGATGATCAGTCGGGGAGTAAGTGCACGTGGGATAGCTGAGGATGTTGGCCCCGACACTACTGGGGTCGGATGTGTCAACTTGTGTTGTCCAGCTATTGGCATCGCCATTTTGAGTCGATCGATAGACCCCGAGCAGGCCGCTAATGAATGGGCTCTTAGAGTCATTGCTCGAAGCGAGCGCGTAAACGGTTCCTTGTGCGGATGGCGCCAGCGCAATAGCTGTATCCGCCATGGCGGGATTGGTGAATACGGCCTCCCAGGTTCCCGTACCGGCAACGTCTTGATTGCGGAAGATGGTAAAGGTAGAGAGTCCGTTGACACTGGTCCCGCATACGGCGAAGACGTAGTCCGTAGGCTGATCGGACCGGATCGCTAGAGACTCGCAATTATAGGATGTCCCCGCTTTCAATACCTGTGACTTCCAGGTCGCGCCTCCGTCAGGCGAGTAAAAAAGACCCGACGTCGTGCCGGCATAAATGTGCGAGGGTTGATTGGGACTGACGACGAGGGCGTTGGTGTAATAGAAACTCGACGTGCCGGTGGAGGGGAGCAGGTTCCAGGTCTGGCCGCCGTCGGTCGTCTTGAAGATTCCGACTCCCCGGAGGGTAATGGCGTTATGTTGTGCCTCCCCCGTTCCTACGTAGAGCGTACTGGGGTTGGTCGGATCCATTGCCATGGACCCGACTCCCAGGACCGGAAGAAAGTCGCTGATCGGGTTCCATGTCTGGCCGGCGTCGGTCGTCTTCCAGACGCCTCCGGACGCAGCCGCCGCATACACCGTACCGGGATGGCCCGGGTCGATGGCGACTGAGCGGACGCGACCGCCCACATTGCCCGGACCGAGAGGCTGCCAAGTTCCGAAAGTCGGGACAGCTTTCGCGGACATGCCGCTCGTGTTGGAGCGTGCTCCCAGAGCGATGGGCGGCAAACGATGCGAATCGGATTGCGCCTTCAGATATCGTTCCATCGGGAAATCGCCAGGCTGCTGCCAGCGCTGCATGCGGAAGAATGTTGCGGCAAGATCCGGTGAATCCGCATCGGGACCGTCGCCGTGATCGGGATCGTCCTCGTCCACGTCGCCCGGCGCTTCCGAACTGCGAGACGGTTTACGGTTCTCCGCCTGCACCGCATAGCGCTTGGGCTCCCGGTGATCCTCATCGCTATCAGCGAGGTCTGCCGTGCGGACGTTGGGCGGCCCGCTCGGAGGGTTGATTTTGGCACTCCTATGAACGGAGCAGGATGCAAGGGATAGGAGGGCGCCGAACGCAACGAAAGTTCGAATACGCGACATGCCTCACAATTGTATCCGTTTTCACTTTTATGCGCTTCAAAACGCCACCGGAAGCGAAATAATACCAGCGGTCGAAGCTGGAACAGTTTTGACGTGAACGCGCTGCGCGGCGACTCGGTTTCTGCTAACGTAGTAGCAAGCCGAAAACTATCCTTCATGATTCCAGGAAGAAACTTCCCCCCGCGCCGGCCGACACGCCGCGAAAACGTTAATGAATCCATTCGAGTAAGAGAGGTTCGGGCCGTGTTCCCGGACGGCACTGCTGAAGTCATGCCCACTGCGATGGCTTTACGTAAGGCTCAGGAATTAGGGCTCGACCTGGTGCTGGTATCCCCGACTGCGGTGCCACCGGTTGCCAAAGCCATCGATTACGGACATTATCAATACGAGCAGAAAAAGAAACAGCACGATGCTCGCAAGAAGCAGCATGTGGTTCAGGTGAAAGAACTGAAGTTTCGTCCCAACACTGACGACCACGACTACGACTTCAAAAAGAACCATGCGATCCGATTTTTGAAAGAGGGCAATCGCGTGAAGGCTGTGGTGCAATTCCGCGGTCGCGAAATCGCTCACACGGACTTGGGCAAGAAACTGCTGATCCGCTTCGCCGAGGATTTGGCCACGTTCGGCGCGGTGGAAGGTATGCCGCGGCTCGAAGGCCGCAACGCGCATATCCTCATCAGCCCCGTCAAGGCTGCTGTCGCGAAACCTGAAAAAAGCGAAAAGCACGAAAAGACCGAAAAGCACGACAAACCGGTGAATCCAGAGCGGCCCCCGGCGTGACCGAGGTCCGGAAACTGCCGCTGCGCAGCTGGCGCTCTTAGAAAAAGCTGCCTCCTGCCCGCAGACCACAAAATGTGATGCCTGGCGTATAGGAGGTTCGCCCGCACCGCGCTAAAATGCGGATTGACCCGTGGAAGAAGATAAACCGCAAATTCTGCTCTGGACCGTCCCCGAATGCCCTTTTCGGGTCACGGTCCTCGCGTCCGTCCTGAACGAGATTCGTGTCCTGGCGGTCGAGGCTTTTTACTCGGTGCCGCGAGGCGGCGTCGAAATCGGCGGGGTCTTTTTTGGCGTCCATGAAGGCGGCTCCATTCATATTCGGGCGCATCGCCAGATTCACTGCGAATACTCCACCGGTCCATCATTTACTCTCTCGGTGAAAGATCAATTAGGCCTTTCCGGCCTGCTCGATCAGGCGCCGTCCGATCCCGAACTCTCCGGCATGAAGCCTCTCGGATGGTATCACTCGCATACTCGTTCGGAACTCTTCCTCTCGCCCGTCGATGTGCAGCTTTACACGGATTTCTTTCACGAGAGATGGCAAATTGCGGCGGTCCTGCGGCCCGCCAATCTGCACCCCACTCGAGCCGGCTTTTTCTTCAGGGACAAGCTGGGCAATCTGAAATCCGATTCGCCGGTTCGGGAATTCAAGCTCGAACCGCCGGGTTTCGGACTCGCGATCCTCGACCCGAATGATCTTGATGTGATTCTGCGGGCGGCTCCCGTGGCCGAGCCTTCTGCGCCGGTGCCGGCGGCTCCATCAATAAAACCAGCACCGGCCATTGCCGCACGAGCCCGCGCAACAACGCCGAACGACACGCCCAAGCCTCTGCCGGAACCGGTTTCGACTGTGCTCGCAGCCGTAGCTGCAGGAAACGCGCGCTCTTTGCCTGCAACTCCCGACAATAAATCTCCGGAAAAGGCGCCGGAGCCTGCCTTAGAACCTCCGGAACGAAAGCCGCTAGAGATCGGGCTGCACAGTTTTGACGTCGCCGAATCCGCGGCACGAGGACAACGAAAGAGTAGCTGGGTCTGGGCGCTCGTCATCATCATTTTGCTCGGCGCAGGCGGTATTACCGCTTTCCTCAAATGGGGCAGAATTGCGAAACCTGGAGGGCTGGGCTTAGAGACTTACGATATCAACGGCGCTTTCCTGATTCGCTGGGATCGGACGTCGAGCGCCATCACGGGAGCCCGTCACGCAACTCTCGATATCGATGACGGAGGCGAAAAGATTTCCCCCATCGATTTGGGTCCGGGAGAACTTGCCGCGGGCGGCTACGGTTACATGCGGCGGACACCTCAGGTCTCGGTCCATATGACGATCGATGGCCCCACGCCCGTGGACGAATACTCGAATTTCCGGGGAGTGCCGGTTGTGGCCTCCCGGTCTACGGAAACTCCTGAACAGCCAAACGGTTCAAACAAAACGCAGCAAGAAAAAGAGCATCTGAAAACCGAACTGATTAACGAGAGTATGCAAACCATCGAACTGCGGCGGGAAATCAATTCCTTACGGCGTCAACTGGCTGAAGAGCGGGCTCGGAACGTGAATCCTGACCCTCTGCGGTAAGGTTACCGCGAGGACAACGAGGGCGCAGAGGATTCGTTGGGAGTGGCTTTCGCTCCTTTGTCGATGATTCCCGAGTCTACCGTTTGTCCAGTGCGTGAAATGGTCTGAAAATAAAGCTGATCCCCGGCGATCTCCATCAGCATGAAGCAACGGTCTGTATCGAAGCCCTTCGCCGTTTGAGCAGCCGGCCGCAAATCGTGAGGCCGCAACTCGCCCGCATTCCCCAGGACAAAAAAGTAGATCCCATCAACCGGTTTTAGGCGCTCGTAAACATGTTCATGCCCTGACAGCACGACGCGAACTCCCGAGGCTGTGAGAATAGGCATCAGCCGGGCGCGTAGGTCCACATCGGGTCCGTGAAATTTAGCGTCGGAATAGAGCGGGTGGTGGAAATAGCAAATCTTCCACGCCGCGTCCGATTTCCCCAGGTTGTCTTTAAGCCAAGCCAGCTGTTCGGGATCCATGTAGTTGCTGTCCAGCGCGAAAAATTGCGCATTGCCGTACTTGAATGTGTAATAGCGCTTCTCGCCCATGTTGAACGGCTTATAGTAGCGCTCGTTGGTCCGGTCGTGATTGCCGAGGGACGCGTAGAATTTCACTCCGGCATCGAGCAGTGGCTTATAAGGCTCCTCGAACTTGCGTTTAAAATCTTCGGCGCTGTGGCCGCCATAAATGTTGTCGCCGAGCATCAGAACAAAGTCGAAGCGCACCTTCGAGCGAAATAGCTCCATCTGCCTCGCTACATCGTATTCGGGTTTCTCGCCTGTGCCATTGTCTCCAATGACCGCGAATCTGACCGACTTGGGAAGCAGGGGCAGACTAAGGTCCGCGCCCGGCCCGCGGGGGCAGAACGCAAGAAGGATCGCGAAAAAGAGGAAAGTTCGTCGCATGACAGTTGCCGTCTTTAAGGACCCACGTCGGGCATATAATCGATCACCACGTTCGCCTTGGTGTCCAACAGAATCAGGGTACGGCTGACGAAGCGGTACTCGATGTCGGCCGGAAGGTGCGGCAAGTTGAGCAAAATGGACGGTGGAGTCGATTGCAGGGGAACGGCAGCCGGATAAGGGTGGTTAATCTGAGGCTGGCCGGCGACCGGCTCGGCATCTCGTAAACTCTTCCGGATACGAGCGGCATCCGCGGCTTGCATGACAAAACCCATCAGCCTGCGAAACTCCTTATCAATCGGGGGCGTAAAAATGTCTCCCTGCCGGGCGCCCTTCCGCGCGTTCATGATGGCGCGTTCCAATTCGTGCTGGTAGTGAGTTATCTTGTCCATGGAGTCGGTGGCCCGGAGTTTTGATAGCTTCGCTTCCTCCGTTTTTCGCAACTGCACGTAATCGTTTACCCGCTTGCTAAAGTCCTGAAGGATGGCGGAGTCCGGGTTTACCGGATCGCTGCGGAGCGATAGCGTGACTAATCCCGCGCAGAGTACAAAGAAGGTAATTTTCATTCGCCGGTCTTGTCTGCCTGGCTAACCTCGACGGCCTCTTCCACAAATCCGCGGACCACCTCTCGTACCGCGGCCTTTACGGCATTCCTCACGGTTGCCTCGATTTCTGGCGAGTTGAGCCCGACCGGAGCCCCGTCCGCCACGATCTCGTTCACCGTCGTCTCTACCACCGGAGTGATGGGGCCAAGATCTCTGGCAACCGCCTTTGCCACTTTCTTCGCAACCTTCAATGCATGGATGGTGATATCGTTTACATTGTTGTCAACGCCTGCCGCCTGTTCTTCGCTCCCATGCCTGGCATCCCAATCCTCGTAAAAAGTCGCGGTCAGACGGGCCACCGCCTTCACATCGCGGAAAATTATACCTACTTCGCGCCGTGCGTCAAGTTCCAGAGTGCGGAGGCTTTGGCTTCCGACAAAGGCTTGGGCGCCGTCACGGATGATGGTACGGGTGTGCAGCCGAATTCCGATCAGCCTCCGCGCCCCCAGAATCTCGCTCTTGCCGGCTAAAGTCCCGATGATTTTCACTTCGACTCCAGCCTTCGATCGCGCTTCGATGAGGCGGATCATCGCCGGATCGCTAACTTCAGGATCGTAGATCAGAAGTTGCCTTTTCGCTCCTTTTAGAAAGGCTCCGAGCTCTTTCCTGGCGTTCACCGGGCTCACCAAAAAGGTATTGCTTCCCGGGACATACGGAGTCCGTTTCGTGTCGGCCTCGAACAGTTTCACGGCTTCCTGAACATGCTTGCGATTGGTCGTGATTATTCCGAAGGCCCGGCTACGCTCGATATCGAGAAATGTAAAATTGAAAGCCAGGACAAATAGCTGTCGGCGATCGATCAACATCATCTTGCCGTGGTAGCGGACCAGATCATCGTCCGTGCGCGAAACCGTAACCCCGGCGCCTAGTAGCCGCATTTCCAAATCGCGAAGATTTTTCTCGCCGCCACGGTTGGTGTAGGCAATAAGGGCGTGGACGCGCACGCCTCTTGTCACCGCATTCGCGAGAGCGCGCTCAATTTCGCTGCGATTAAAGCGAAAGATAACAATCTCGACACTGCTGCGAGCGCGTGTGATAGCCTTCACAAGCGGCACCACGCCGTCCCCAGGCTGTACTAAACATTTCACAAGCATTCCAATCTCTTGGTGCCCTTGCAATTTGGCATCCGTCTTGCACATCCCGCCGCGATGCTGCGACACTTCACCAACCGCGTAACAAAATGTTTGCTGGCGCCCATGCTCATCGTCGCGGTGCAGTTTCCCGCAATGTGTGCGGGCAAGAAAGGATTGCAATCGAGAGAGCCGGCTTCACCGGGTATCAGCGCCCTCTGGCGCGACCCGGTGGACATCCAATCTCGCGACCTGTTCTACGGAGCCGGCGGAAAGAACGACGAGCCCCGCGGCCCTTACACTTTTCTGAAAGAGGATTTGGATGGCACCAATCCTAAATTCTCGGTGCGTGATGGAAACGGCGTGCGATGGAAAGTTAAGTTAGGCGAGGAAGCCCGTCCGGAAACCACGGCCTCCCGCTTGGTTTGGGCAGCCGGTTATTTCGTGGACGACGACTATTTCCTACAGGAACTTAAAGTAGAAAAGATGTCCCGGTTGCATCGCGGTCAGAATCTGGTGTCTGCCGATGGCTCCCTGCGCAACGTCCGGCTCAAGCGCGAACCCAAGGAAGACAAGAAGATTGGTGAATGGGAGTGGCGCGACGATCCCTTCGCAGGTAGCCGCGAATGGAATGGGCTACGTGTGATGATGGCATTGATTAATAATTGGGACCTCAAGGATGAGAACAATGCCATCCGCGAAATCGACGGCAAGCCGGTATATCTGGTGAGCGATCTCGGAGCGAGTTTTGGAACTACGGGGTGGAGTGTTACCAGAGCTGCCGGAAAGGGCAACCTCCACGCTTATGAGCATTCCAGATTCATTACCAAGACCACTACCGAATATGTCAGTTTCAGCGTGCCTACTCGACCGGCACTGATACACCTGTTTGCGCTGCCGGAATTCATCCGCCGGGTGCATCTGGAGTGGATCGGCAAGCGCATTCCCATCGCTGATGCCCGTTGGCTGGGACAGATGGTTGGGCGTCTCTCTGACGAGCAGGTCCACGCCGCATTTCGCGCGGCTGGATATGAACCCGATGAGGTTCAGAAGTTCTCTTCAGTGGTAAAGAAAAGGATCGCCGAACTGAATCAGCTTTAACCTGGAGCGTCTTTTTGGGAGTAACGTGTTTGTATCGAGCGGCGCGGAAAGCTGAAAGTGGGCGGTGCCGTAAACTACAAACAGATGGCGACTCAAGTATTCCCGATCATCCCGGCTCATGCCAGCGTGTATCTGATCCTCATCCCAATTCTGCTGGTCGTGTTGATCGGCGGCGGGGTGGCAACGTGGGCGGCCTTCGCCTCTCGGCACGTCAAATTCGAAGTGTCGAACGAGGGCATCACCATTCGGGGCGATATGTTCGGCCGGTTCGTGCCCAAGGATAAGATGGTCCTGAAATCCGCGCGTGCCGTCGATCTTTCGCAGGAAGAAAAGCTGAAGCCGAAATGGCGCTCAGGAGGTACCGGTTACCCCGGATACAAAGCCGGATGGTATCGTCTCGCCGACCAATCAAAGGCGCTCGTATTTATCACCGATCCGCATCATGTCGTGTATGTTCCCACCGTGGACGGCTCGTGTCTGTTGATGAGCGTAGCCAATCCGGAGCAGTTTCTGGCGGCGCTGAAGCAGTAGACCGCCAAGCGGTGTATACTTCTCCCGTGAAGTACACTCGCAGAGATCTCTCCACGCTCCTTCCGTTGCTTGCAGCTCAGGCAGCGTCTGCCCAACCAGCGACCCTACCCTCTAAGATCTATACTTTCGCGGATCTGCCCGTGAAAAAGAACGGGCCCAATACTTCTCGCGCTGTGTTGAAAGGCGCGATGCACGATGGATGTCCGCTCGAAATGCACATCAGCGAACTGGCTCCCGGAATGGCGCCGCACCCACCGCATCATCATGGTCACGACGAGATGGTGATTATTCGTCAGGGCACCTTAGCCGTTATGATCAATGGGACCACCAAGAACGCGGGCGCCGGCGATGTGGTTTTCTTTTCCTCCGGCGAGGAGCATGGATTCAAGAACGTCGGCAGCGACAACGCGATGTATTATGTGATCGCGATGGGCAAAGACTGACTCATTGAACCGCCGAGGCCTGCTCTTTCAGTAACTCCTTCACTTCTTCTGGTTCGGCGCGCCAGAGATCCCAAAGATGTTCGGTGCGCTTCACGAACTCGCTCGGCTTTTCGCTGTAGACACGTTCTCCGAGCGTGTTGGCCGCGCCACGTAGCTCCTTCTGATACTTTTCAATCGCTTTGCGCAGCGGCTTGAACTGCTTTTCCGCTCGCAGCGTCTTGCTTAACACAGCCAGATTATGATCGTCGCCGAGAAATTGCTCCAGGGAGTGCAGCGTCTCGCGTTCCGCCGACATTACCTCCGGCCAAAGGTCTTCCATCAAACGCGTGAAATACCAATGATCCTTGACCCGTTTGCGCCATTCGTGGAAGTGATCCGCATCCGGATGTTTCTGCGCCTGCCTCATGCTCCGCCGCGCCCCCCGAAATACCGCTTCGACTCCGTCGCGGATCGCCGCAAATCCGGTTCCTTTGAGCGGCCATGCTTCTATGCGCTCCGCAACCGCACGTAGCGACTTGGCCGCCGCAGGCGCCAATTGATTGAGTTGAGCTTCTTTTTCGGTCTGCTCCTTTTGACTGACCAACAGATGACGGACGGCGCTGAGAACACTCTTGTTTACGCCTTCTGAGTGCTTTGTCCGCAAATCATCGAATGTTTCGATCAGCGCGACGGAATCCCGTAGGGGAGAAAGCTGTCGTCCGATCTCGCGCAGCGCCCGATTCTCTCGCCCATACACAGCGTCCAATTCGAATCGAACCAGACGCAGCAGAGCACGCGTTTTTTTAACGCTCTTGCGAGCTTCGTGCACCCCTTCGCCGTTGCTCGGGGGATGTGAAAGGTGGCTTGCGGCCGTGTCCATTTCCTCTCGGGCAACGCGCTTGATCGCTTCGGAAATGGTTTCGTGACGCTTCACGTGATAGGGCACTGACCCAGGGTAGCAATCAGCTTGCCACCCTGGTGGCACTTGACCTTTCCGAGACCAGACAAGTCGGGTATATACTGAACCTCAGATCATGCGACTGTTTGCTTTATTACTCTTGACTGCACTCTTCGCTTTTGGAGCAGACCTCACCGGCAAATGGAAAGCCTCTGTCGAAGGTCAAGAGGGAACGCGGCAAGTCACGTTTACCTTCCAACTCACCGGCGGTAAGCTCACCGGAACTGCCGGCGACAACCGTGGAGAAGTGCCAATCACCGACGGCTGGATCGACGGGGATAAAGTCAGCTTCACGGTCGTGACCGAAACTTACAAAGCTGTGCTGACTGGAACAGTTTCCGGGGACGATCTGAAGCTGACAGCGCAAGTCGGCGAGCGCACCATCCCGATCGCTGCGAAGCGAGTGAAGCCGTAATACCGCGCCCTCTTCAGTGACTGCCTTGGCGGTCAGTCGCAACAGTGTCTCTTCGGTCTGTACTGTCGCCGTGGAGCGGAAGTCGGTGTTCGCCTTCTTTTCATTGCGAACTTTCCAGCCTCTCGCGCGTATCACTTTCTTGGTGACAAAATAGCATATGGCGGCAGCAAGGAAACGCAAGCACTTCCTCTGGATTATGCCGACCGTGCTGATCCTGATCGGCACAGGCATCTTTGCGGCGAAATCCATCTGGACGAAACCGGTGAAAATCGATCCGGAAAAGCTGGCCACAGTGGAGCGCATCGATCTGGCAAGATCAGTCGTAGCCACCGGTAAGATTCAGCCGGTCACACAAGTGGAAATCAAGAGCAAGGCTAGCGGAATCATTCAGAAGCTGCCCGTGAACGTCGGTGACGTAGTTCGCAGAGGGCAGGTCATCTGCGAACTCGATCAAAACGATCTCCTGCCGGCTTTGCACCAGCAGGAGGCCGCTGTCCATGTGGCGGAAGCGGCGCTTAAAACTGCGCGCGCCGATTATGATCGCTATAAAGTCGACGCCGAGGGCCGCGACGTCCCTTTCCTCAAACGCGACATGGAGCGCGCTGAGAAAATGTTTGCCGGCAAGTTGATCGCGCAAAACACCAGGGAGGAAACAGAAAAGAACTATGAGATCGCGGTCCAGAAGCAGGAATCGTCGGTAGCGAATCTCGGTTCGGCCGCGGCTGCGATTACCAAGGCGCAGGCTTCTCTTGAGCAGCAGCAGGCCACGCTCTCAGAGGCCGAGGAGAACCTGCGCAACGCGACGATAGTATCGCCGATCGATGGTGTCGTCCTGTCCCGCGACAGCGAAGTCGGTACGGCGGTGAGTTCGATCCTGCTGGTGGGATCGAGCGCGACGCTGATCATGACGATCGGGGATTTGAACGAGGTCTACGTGAAGGGCAAGGTGGACGAGAGCGACATTGGCAAAGTGTATCTGGGTCAGCCCGCCCGTATCACCGTAGAGTCATTTAAAGACCAGAAGTTCGACGGTCATGTGACCAAGATCTCGCCCATGGGAACCGAAAAGGACAACGTGACGACATTTGAAGTCCGTGTCTCAATTTCAAACGACAAACACATCCTGAAGGCACAGATGACCGCCAACGCGGAAATCATTCTCGAAGAACACAAAAAGGTTCTGGCGATTCCGGAAGGCGCGGTGGTCTATAACAAAGATAAGTCGACGGCGGTGCAGCAACCCGACCCGACCAATGAAAAAGGGATGCGGAAAGTCGCGATCCGCACCGGCATCAGCAACGGCGCTAAGACTGAGGTCCTCAGCGGACTCACCGAGGGACAGCAAGTCATTCTGCAGTAACCATGACTTATCTCAACGAGATGCTGCGCCAGGTACTTGGCAGCCTCTTGCGCAACAAATTACGCAGCCTTCTCACCATGGCCGGCATCGCCTGGGGGATCGCGTCCATCGTGCTGATCGTAGCGATGGGCGATGGTTTCAAAGCAGGGCAGCGGAACAATACCAAATCCCTGGGCGAGAATATCGTCATCGTCTTCGGAGGTCGGACAGAAATGCAGGCCGGCGGCGAACGCGCCGGACGCCGCATTCGTCTGAACTATTCGGACGTAGAAAATCTGCGCCGCGAGTGTTATCTGGTCAAACGTGTGGCCGCCGAACTGGATGGACAGGTTAAGGCGGCCAGTCCTTTCAACAGTGGCACTTTCGATGTCACCGGCGTCGAAGCATTCTTTCCCGATCTACGGACCATCCCGATCGACCAGGGACGATTCTTCAGCGAACGGGAAGAGAAATCCGGGCAGCGCGTGTGTGTGATCGGTCTCGACGTGAAGAAGCAGTTGTTCGGAACGCGCCCCGACGTCGCCGGCGCAATCGTTGCGATCAACTCCCTGCCCTACCGGATCGTTGGCGTAATGGCGGACAAGAATCAGGACAGCAGCTACTCCGGCCTGGACGAAAAAAAGATCTGGCTGCCGTACACGACCATGGCACGTGACGTTCCGCCCACCAAGTCCTACACGGCGGGTGATCTCGATGAGATTCTTTATCAACCGCGATCCCTAGCGCAGTTTGAAGAAGCCCGCAAACAAGTCACGAAAGTGATCGCCCGCGCGCACGATTTTAATCTCCGGGACGATAGCGCGATCCATGTGTGGGACACGGTGGAGAACCAGAAACAGGTGGACGGCATATTCGATTCCATGACGGTTTTTCTCGGCTTCATTGGGTTTGTAACTCTGACGCTCGGCGGGATTGGCGTGATGAACATCATGCTGGTGACGGTATCGGAGCGTACCCGCGAGATTGGTCTACGCAAGGCGCTGGGCGCTACGCGTTCGAAGATTCTCATCGACTTTCTGGTTGAAGGCTGCGTGCTTGCGTTTTCGAGCGGGCTGATCGGGTGGGGCGCGGCATTTGGAATTTCCAGCGCGCTCAAACTGGTGAAGATGCCGGACATGTTTCCCGGCTTACCGGTGAGCCAGAAGACCAGCGCGATTGCCTTCGTGGCGCTCTCGGTAATTGCGATCGCGTCATCGTTGATCCCAGCGTGGCGCGCGGCGTCCCTGACTCCCGTGGAGGCTCTCCGCTATGAGAGGTAGTCGTTCAGCAGGTTGCTGCGCACCCGCGCAGACCGCAAAACCCGATGGTCCGCTCCAAGGAGCCATCATATGACCCTCCGTGGCGTTATCGGCGAAGCGGCAGCGGCCCTAAACTTCAACCGGCAGCGCAGCATTCTGACCATGGCGAGCCTCGCCTGGGGTGTTTCCTGCTTTGTGATTCTGTACTCCTATGGCGAAGGTTTCGGCAAGGCTCTTCAGTTCTCGTTCCAGGCCGTCGGACAGGATCTGGTGCTCATGTTCGGAGGCCAGACCTCGGCCCAGGCGGGAGGCGAACGCTCCGGACGCGTGATCCGGCTAGTGCTGGAAGATTCACAACTGATCCGCGACACGGTGCCCCTGGTGGGAGCCGTTTCGGCTGAGTTGTTTGTCCGGGGCGCAACCGTCGTCAGAGGCTATCGCCAACAGAATATGTCCGTGCGCGCGGTAGAGCCGCCCTACGGCAAAGTGCGCAACATGACGATTGAAACCGGCCGCTGGATTTCACCCGAGGACTATCTCACCAAGCAACGGGTGGCCGTACTCGGCGCGAAGGCCGCAGCCAAGCTTTTTGGCGAAATTCCGCCACAGGGCGAAACCATCGCGATCAATGGATTGCAGTTCCAGGTGATTGGCCTGCTGAAGAGCAAAACCCAGATCTCGAACTACAACACACCCGACAACGAATGCGTGTTCATCCCGTTAAGTACGGCATCCTTGTTACACGATACGAAATATCCCAGCGACATCGTCTGGATGCCCGCCAATCCGATGTTTCGAAAGGAGGCCGTCAAGAATGTGCGTCAGGTGCTCGCCCGGGTGCACAATTTTTCGCCTGCCGATGAACGCGCGTTGGAGGTAATCGTGTTCAACGAGTTCATGAAAATGATCGACACCATGTCAATCGCGCTGCAAGTGCTGCTGGGTCTCATCGGCGCTTTGACCCTAGCCATTGGAGGCGTTGGACTGGCGAACATCATGCTGGTCTCGGTCACGCAACGCACCCGCGAAATCGGCGTGCTGAAGTCCATCGGCGCGACGCGAGGCGCCATCCTGCTTCAGTTTCTGCTGGAGGCCATGGTGATTGTCACTGCCGGGGGATTGCTTGGCGTTCTGATCGGATGGGCCGCGACAGCCGGCATCCAGACCCTGCCTCTGCTCGGTCCGATCTTCAAGGATGATACCGGTACCGGCGATATCCATCTGCAGATTTCCCGTTTCGCCGTGATCGTGTCGACCGTCGTGTTGGAGGTGATCGGGCTGATCGCGGGCTTGCTCCCCGCCATCCGGGCCTCGCGTCTCGATCCCATCGAAGCACTACGTTATGAGTAGCGTCGCGCTCCGTTATGAGTAGCGTCGCGTTACGAGTAGCTCTGTTACGCTCAAGAAATGCAAAGCAGGAGGGTTTCCTTCGCCCTTTTTCTGTTGACGCTCCTTCACGCCGCGCCGCCACCAGCGTCAGCCGCCAGCCCTTGGATCTGCATGCATTCCGAGAACTTCGAGCTATACACCACCGCCGGTGAAAAGACCGGACGGCAAGCGTTGGCCGTGTTCGAAGAGGTCCGGACGGCCTTTCGCGATATCCTCGGCGTGAAACTTCCGGAGAAAAAGCCGGTGACGGTCGTGGCCTTTCGCGATGAGCAAGAGTATGCGCCATATCGAACACGCCCCGGAACGTTTTCTTACTACATGCCACTATTCCGGCATGACTTCATCGTCATGCAGGACCTTCTACCCGAGCACTACCCAATGATCCTGCATGAGTACACGCACGCCGTGATCAATCAGGCTGGCATGAAGCTGCCCTTATGGCTCAATGAAGGTTTCGCGGAGTTGTACTCCACGCTGACGCCCATGCGCGGAAAAATTCTCGTCGGGCGGATTATTCCAGGCCGCCTACAGGTCGCGGAAGAGGGGCTCGCTGATTTGAGGGGCATTCTCAAAGCCGACTCACGGTCCGGGGCATACAACGAAAATGATCGCATCGGTATCTTCTACGCGGAGAGTTGGGCGTTGGTGCACATGCTGAAGTTCGATAAGGCGTACTCGCCGGGATTCGAGCGTCTGCTGATCGCCGTCGGCCGCGGCGAGGCGAGCGACACCGCGTTGGAACAGATCTACGGCAAATCGGTCGAGGCCATTCAGGCGGACCTTCAGGCGTATGTTCGGGGCAACCATTTCTTCGAGGGAGTGATTCGAGGCAAGATCGCGAAACCTGGTGCCGAACCGGTGGTGACGCCCAGAGATCCGTTGCAGGTTGCGGTGATGCTGGCATCCATCCAATTTTACGGACCCCACCGCGACATTGCCATCAAGACTCTCGAGCAACTTGCTCATGCCAACCCTCTGAGATCCGAGCCTCTCGACGCCCTGACGTGGCTCAATCTCGGCGCCCCTCATCCTCAAACCGCAATTCCCTTTTTTCGGCAATCCCTCGCAGCCGGCACACACGATGCCTTGCTGTGTTTCAGTTATGCGGTGAAGTTGCGCACCTCGATACCGGAGCCTGACTACGTCGCAGCGCTGCGCCGCGCTACCGAGATTGATCCGACTTTCTCGGCGGCTCAGGCGCTTCTTGGAGCTTATGCTTTTAACAACCAGAATTATGCTGAAGCGGTGACGCGGCTCCATCTGGTAAAGAAACTGGAGCGCGTAGAGGCTTGCGCCTATTACCGGGCGCTCTCCTATGCGGCCTTTCAGATTGGCAAAATAGAAGAGGCCAAATCCGCGGCTCAACGCGCGCAGCAACTCGCGACCACTCCGGAGGAGCACCGTCTCGCGGATGAGATCGCACACTACGTGACTGGCGCAACTCCAACTTTTACTCCGCTCGACCTTCCGAAAGAGCCTCTCCCGCAAGCGCCGGAATAGTACCTTAGTACGGGCGATAAATGTAACTTCCTGTCTATTGTTTGTCGTCCCATCGCAGCGGATCATAGAAACATGATGAAAGAGCGCCGCAGAGCGAGACGATTTCCACTTCGGAGGGAAGCCCGTTACACAATCCTGGAACCACATAAACGGTATGCCGCGATAGGAACCGAAACACTGGACCTCAGTAGCGGAGGCATGTGTCTGCGATGTTCGGACGCGCCGCCGCCAGGATCGCGGATGGACGTGGCAGTCAATTGGCCGGCGGTGCTGGAAAATGGCTGCCGGCTTAAGCTGGTGGCGCGAACACGAGTTGTTTGGCGCTCACCGGATATGGTGGGCCTGGCAATCGAGAAACATGAATTCCGCACTCAAGGAAAAGAGTTCAGCGCTGCCGCAGATGTTGCCGTGATATGCGATTAAGGTCCCTTGCGGTTGAAAGAAGACCCTTCGCTGATAGAGCCAACAGCCCAGACACCACATCTACCCGGATTCCGTATCGATCGTGACGCCGCGGAAATCAATCTCTTTGGCCGGGATCTGGACGTCGGAAAATGTAATGCCCTCGATCGGCATCTCGCGTAGCCCGGCGATTTCGCCCGCGGTAGCCGGGCATCACGCAATTTGTAATGGTAGGAGACGCCCGGACATGCTCCACATCGGATGCCCACCCTCCGTCCGATTGGGAGCCCTAAACGTTACTTACTCGCCCAATATGCCGCGTGACCGACGTAACTCTGGTCCGGTAAGTGTGCCAGGATAATGCGCCGGAGTTCCAAGATATCCACCTCGCCTTCCTTCTTGTACAGCACGTTGCCGCCGGGGGCGATCACCATGGTGAACGGCACTCCGGACTCCCACTTGGCATCGAAAGCCGCCTGCATCGCGTATGTATCTTCCGACGCGAATTGCAGATTACGGCTTGAGGCGTGCTGTTTCTGTAGCTCTTTCATGACTCCGGCGCGTTCGTCGGGTAAGTTGGTCGACACGGTGATCAGGTTGAAATCGCGGTTCCTGAACATACGGTAGGTGGTCTCCAGATCGTGAAACTCGCCCACACACGGCCCACACCATGTTGCCCAGAAATTCACCAGCAGAAGTTTGTCTGTCGAGTTGGCTCGAAGAGCCTTCAAGTCGGCCGCAGAAGCGCCATCCACGGTGACCGGTTCGGCTTCGATCTTGGCCATTTCCTGCGCCGCGCCGGAGATTTTCGCTTTCCATTTGGTGGAGCATCCGAAGACGGGCGTGTGGGCGACGGCCACGGGTTGGCCGGCTAGCATAGCGTCGAGAGCATTCCGCGCGTCCTGCGTCTTTACCAGCGATTCCCGCTGGCTATTGTCGATTCGACCCTCGTAGCGCAGGATGCGCTGCTTATCGAAGATGAAGATATGGGGCGTGGCTTTGGGGCCATAGGCATTGGACACTGACTGTGTCCCGCCATCATAAAGATACGGGAAATTGAAATGACGATACTCCGCCCGGATCTTCATCTCCTCAAAGCTGTCGCTCACATCGGTATAGCCGAGCTCGCTGAGGTGGATCGCCGTGGGATCGTTGGGTTCGATGGCAATGAGCTTGACGCCCTTGGAGCGATAATCTTCGTCAATTTTCTTGATCCGGCCTTCGTAAAGCTGCGCCGTCGGGCAATGGTTGCAAGTAAAAACAATGGCGAGGACTGGCGACGCCACATATTCCCCCAGGGTATGGGTTTTCCCGTCGATACCCGGCAAGGAGAAGTCGGGCGCGGGTGAGCCGATTGCGAGGGTCGGATGCTCGGCTTGCGCAAATGCCGCCAAGGCTGCAGTCAGACCGATGAAAGTAGCCAGAGAGATACGGTACATGATTCTAAAGCTTATCGCGTTTCGTCGTATCGCAACAGTGTCCCCAGACGCGACCGCGGACGCGATTCACGCGGCCCGCGGCCGATACATTTGCACGCGGATCGCCTCCACCACGCGGGCGACCCCGGCGTCCCAGTGGGGAAACAGATCCACATATTGCACCTCACGGGCAACTTCCGCGGGTACCGGGCAATCGTCCAGCCGCACCGGCAGGAGGAAAATCTCATCGAGCGGCAGACGGCGCGAACTCTCGATGGCGTAACGAACTTCGGTTTGAAATCCGCCGCGCTTCTGGATGGAGTTGCGGGAAAAGCAGCAAACCGCGAAATCCGATGTCTCTAACGCGTTCTGAATTGCGCGAGTCCAGTTTTGCCCGGGGAGCAGTTTGCGCTCATCCATCCACGGATTGAATCCGGCGGAAACGAGTGCGTCGAAGATACGACCGGCCGGGACGGCATCCTCGTGAACGTAGGCCACGAAGACGCGTGGCAAGTCTCGAGGATGAAACCGGTATCTGCTTCCGATTTTGCGGAACGAACCCAATCCGTCGATCTCGACGGTCGCGCCGCGGCTCAGCGCATCACGGACGACGCTTGCCACCTTCTCGATGGACGCAAACCTAACGCTTGACATCGGACCTCCGGCGTGAAGCCTGAGTGAATTTAAGCCCTCCCTGAACGTCCCGGCGAAAGCGGCCGAGGCCGGGAAGATTGGCGGACTGGCCGTTCTTCAACTTTTTTAAAATCGAAGAGACCACTTCGTCCACCTGGTCCGCTGCTTCGCCTGGAGTGACGCCGGTCTCACGGGCAATCTGCTGCGCAATATCCGTCTTCTTCATTCTGCCTCGATGCTAGCAGCCAGGGCCGCGAAAAACGTTGGTGGAGAAGCGCCGGCCGGCGGCTTTCCCGTTTCGCCGCGCAGGGATAGGAAAAATTGTAAGGGGTGTTACCGTTGCGCGCTTTGGGAGCAGAAATTCCTCCGCGCCGTGCTAACCTTTGCTCAAGAGGTCGACTGTGTCCACCCAAGCTAAGACATACCTGACTCCGGAACAATACCTCGAGATTGAGCGCGCAGCCGAATTCAGGAGCGAATACTACCAGGGCGAGATGTTTGCCATGGCAGGCGCCGTGCGACTCCACAACCTGCTGGTCAGTAATGCTACTCGTGAGGTTTCGGAGCAATTGCGCAAACGGCCCTGCGAAGCCTATACGGCGGATATGCGCGTATTCATCCCCGCGACTGGTCTCTACACTTATCCCGACGTCGTGGCCGTGTGCGGCGAGCGCCAGTTCCAAGATTCCCGACAGGATACCCTGCTCAATCCCAACCTCATTATTGAGGTGCTTTCCCCCACCACCGAAGCCTATGATCGCGGACGCAAGTTCGAACATTTTCGCTCGATCGAATCGCTCAGCGAATATTTGATGGTGGCGTCCGACCGCGTTCACGCTGATCTGTTCTCGAAACAGCCTGATGGGCGCTGGATACTGACTTCCGCAGCCCAGTTGGAGGATTTCATCGATTTGCAGTCCATCGGCTGCAGGTTGAACCTTGCCGACCTTTATGAGAAAGTGGAGTTCGCCCCGTAAAGAAAAACGGGCGCCCTGTGCCTTTGGAGAGGCCTTCCATGGAACGAAAAAAAGCGTCCGAATTTCCACAAGAGTTGCTAAACCTCTTTGATCTTTACGTGCACGGCGATATCGATCGCCGGGGGTTCTTCGACGGCGCCAAGAAATTTGCCACGGGAAGCCTGACCGTAACGGCTATCTGGGAGGCACTGCGTCCTAATTTCGCCTGGGCGGACCAGGTTCCCAAAGACGACAGTCGCATCAAGGCCGAGATGGTGACCGTCCCTTCACCGAAGGGTAACGGCGAGATTAAGGGATACTTCGTGCGCCCTGCGAGCATCAGCGGCAAGCTCCCCGTGGTCTTGGTAGTTCATGAAAATCGTGGTCTGAACCCGTACATCGAAGACGTAGCGCGACGCCTGGCCGTGGCGAATTTCATTGCTCTGGCACCCGACGGACTGACCAGCGTCGGCGGTTATCCGGGCGACGAGGAGAAGGGCGTCAAGCTGTTCGCCACGGTGGACAAAGGCAAAATGACCGAAGATTTTCTGGCGGCCGCTCATTGGCTGAAAGGGCGCCCGCAATCGAACGGTAAGCTCGGCGTAGTCGGCTTTTGCTTCGGAGGCGGCATGGCAAATACCCTCGCGGTACGAATGGGCTCGGATCTGTCCGCCGCAGTCGCCTTCTACGGTTCGCAGCCATCGGCGGAAGACACTGCCAGGATCAAAGCGCCACTGATGCTCCATTACGCCTCTCTCGACGCGCGCATTACCGGCAATTGGCCCAAATATGAGGAAGCGCTCAAGGCCAATCACATCACCTACCAGGAGTATGTCTACGAGGGCGCCAATCACGGCTTCCATAACGACACCACGCCGCGTTATGATGAATCCGCCGCCAAACTGGCCTGGCAGCGGACTCTCGATTTCTTCAACAAATACCTGCGCGGATAATCGTCAAAATTATTATTGAGAATTTTGGCACCTCAATCCGACTATTGATATGAAGACTAAGGGCAAGGCGACCGTTCCTCCGCGGTTCCTGCCGGCCGGAGCCCAGCAAAGGCTCCGGCGTCCACTATCCCAGGCTGTGCGTCTCCACTCCGACGTACAGCCTGATTTTTTTTCTGTTGTGGGCGCCATCACTCAACGTTCCCGTCTAACAGTCCAATAGCTCATCGGCGCTGTAGATATTCGTGGAGCAGGATGGCGCAAAAGGAACGAGTGAGCCCCATTTTTTGGACACACGTCCGTCACTCGGATTTCCTCTACAATACTCCTCTACAATCCAAGGATGGTGCCAGAAACCGTTTATTACGCTTGATCGGCCGCATCTATGATGCAGCGGCCGGCGTAAAGCTCGATTTGGCTTGAACCAAAATCATTCTTTCTATTTAGCGCCGGACTGACCGGCATTTTTCTGAATGTCGTTCCGCCGAATCATAGACGTTGAGGGCGCACTGTAGCGGATGGATTACCATTCTCTCGATGCACCTTTTCAGTCACCGAGCGATATTCGCATGTTTCGCTCTCGCCAGCGCGGCTCTGACCGCGGCTGAGACGCCGACCGTTACGGTTGACCTGAAGACCAGCGTAGCCGATCATTTTATGGGTCTGGGGGTGCAGTGGGACCCGTACGAGTATCCTCCCTCAAAAGCCGAGTGGAAGTTGACGCTGGCGCGCCTCGATTTCATGAAGCCTGCGTTCTTTCGTGTGATGTGGCGAGCGGGCGGCTATTGGCTCGGATTCGACGCGGCGGGCAAACCGCAGTACGCGTGGGAACTCGATCCAGCCAAACTGCAGCAACAGCTTGGACCTTTGTTTGCAATCCTCGATTACGCGCAGTCCCGAGGGATCGACGTGATGTTGGGGGAGTGGGATCCTCCTAAACAGTTCGCCGGACCTCAGGATCCTCGTTGGGCCGAAATCATCGCGGATTTCGTTAAATATCTGATCACGCAGAAGCGCTATACCGTGATCCGGTATTACAACTTCTTCAACGAACCGAATGGCAACTGGATGTGGCCGAAAGGCAAGGTCGACTACGCGGGTTGGGCTGCCGGGATGCGATTACTGCGGCAGGCGTTCGATGCGCATGGTTTGCAGGCACTGCCGATTGCGGGTCCAGATAATTCGGGTAATTGGGAGTGGCTCGACCGCTGTGCGCAAGAACTGCACGATGAAATCGGATTTTGGGAAATGCACTGGTACGTGAGAGACAAAGAGTTATTCGATGGCGATGTCGAGCGGTTGCTCCGGGCCAAACGGGAAATGCTGCTCGCGACCGACCCGCAGGCCGCTCGGAAAAATCTGTATATGGGAGAGGCGGGGATCATCCAGGGACGCGTGAATGGCGATCAGCAGCCGCGCGTCAAGGATTACGAGTATGGCGTGCTCATGGCAGACTTCGTCGCGCAGGTGGCGAGGGCCGGATGGATGGGGGCTTCGGCGTGGGACCTCGACGACGCCATGCATGTGGTGAACGGCCGGCCGCATCCGGCGATCCCAGATGCTTTGACGCTGAAGATCTGGGGTTTCTGGAATACGCAAGGACGGGCGATGGGGCATCCGGAAGATGAGGCCGGCCGTCCGTGGTTCTATACCTGGTCGTTGATGTCGCGTCTGTTTTCCCGAGGCTCACGGATCATGTCAGCAAAGGAGTCGGGCTTTCCTCCCGGATTGCGCTCGGTAGCCGCCCTCGTGGCGAACAACATCAGCGTGATGGTGGTGAACGATGCGGACGAATCGAGAACGGTCGACGTCCGGATCCCCGGATTTGCGCGGAAGAAACTGGAAAGGTACGACTATTTTGAGAATGACCGTCCGGTGAATCGAGACGGGTTTCCGATGTCGCAGAAAAACAAAGTAGAATTCGACAGGACAGGCTCGGTTAGAGTGGCGTTGCCGTCCCGCGGAGTAGTCATTTTGTCGGGAGCGATACCAGACTGAAGTCTGTCACACAAGAGGGTTGTGATAGTTTCTTGATTACCATGTCGAAACAAACCTTCCTTGCCATCGTAGCCGGCGGGCTCGCTCTGGTCGCTTTACCGGTCTACTTGAGGACTGCCCAAATCGCGCCCACGCCGGTTGCGGATGCGCGCCAGGAAGATGCCATAACTCTACGCGTCATGTTTGGCGTTCAGCGGATTCGGCCGAAAACCTGGGACGGCGGCATGACGATCAATCGAGGTTCGATCGTGCGCCTCACCGGTGTGTTCTTCGAGAAAGAGGACGCACTCACGGGCAATAACGGTTGGACGATGACTTCGCGCGCCACCAACTACATGGATTCCTCATCGCCTCGGGGGTACGATCCCGTGCATACCAAGCCTTGGGAACTGATTCCCAATGGGATTGTTGCGGTGTTGCAGGCGCCCTCCGAGGCACGCGTCGAGGTTAAGACTGCATCTGGTAATTTCGCCTTCACGCTCGACCAGGTGACGTTGGGACACCCGCTCCAATTCCTGGATGGCGAGGTTTCGGTCGAGCGTCTGCCGACCACCGTCGTGTTGACCACGCAGCCCGGTGAGAACGATTATCCGTCACTCGCTGCCGACTCGCGCGGCGAACTTTGGGCGTCTTGGATTTCCTACGCCGAGCGCGCGGACAGCGTCTGGGTTGCTCATCGCGGAGCGTCCGGCTGGGCTCCGCCCGAACGGATCAGCGGAGATCTCACCGATAATTTCCGCACCGCACTTGCTGAGGACGGGCAACACCGGTTGTGGGCTGTTTGGTCGGCGAAGGGTGACGGCGTGTGGGGAATATATGCGCGCTATCTTCAGGCTGGGCGATGGTCCGAAAGACAGAAGGTTAGCGGCGAAGCGGGACCGAATCTTTATCACACCCTGGTACGCGATTCGGCCGGTAAATTGGATTTGATTTGGCAAGGCTTCCGTGCCGGCCGGTCCGAGATCCTTATGAAGGTTTGGGACGGCTCGGCTTGGTCGAACGAAATAGCGGTGAGCACGGGGCCGGCGGATAACTGGGTTCCGGCAGCGGCCGCCGATTCGACCGGCAATGTCTGGATCGCATGGGATGGCTATGAGAATGGCAACTTCGATATCTTTTTGCGGCGTTTGAACAGCCGCGGCGAGTTGGAGGCGCGCCGGCAGGTGACGCACTCACCCGGCTTCGATGCCAACGTCTCCCTGGCCTGCGATCGTAATGGGCGCGTGTGGATCGCATGGGATACCGCGGATGTCAATTGGGGCAAAGACTGGAACAGCCAGCATTTCAGTCCACGAGGCGGCAACGGCCTATATCGCACGCGTGGGACACGGCTTGCTGTGCTCGATACCGGTCGCCTGATGCAGCCTGCGGCGGATCTTATGGCAGCGATCCCGCCGCAATACCGCGACTATTTCCAGATGGTGAATCTGCAGGTGGATCAAGGCGGGAGGATCTGGGCGGTGGGCCGTTCCTTGACCAGTTTCCGGACGCGCGTGCAAAACAATTGGGGCGGCGGCGGCATGTGGGAGGTCCTGGCCACTTCTCTCGACGGCGATCGCTGGATGCCCGCGGTCAAACTGGCGGACACCGGCGGGCGAAACGATGTGAGAACAGCCGGCGCGGTTGACACGGCGGGACGGCTTTGGTTCGCGTGGTCCGCCGATGGTCGAACCTGGAAACACAACGCACCGTTCACCACCGAGGTCGCCTACACGCGACTGCAGCCTTCACGCGCTGCCACGCCAATCCGGCTCACGGCGTTTCAGGAGCCGGCCGAGCAGGCTGTGCCGGTGCATCCGAATGAACCGGCCAATGTCGCTGCCATTCGCGCGTATCGCTACCAGCTAAGCGGGAAACAATATCGCATCCTGCGGGGCGACTTGCACCGCCATACGGACATTTCTCCGGACGGAATTGGGGACGGATCACTGCTCGATTTCTATCGTTATGCTTTCACCGCCGGGCAGTACGATTACATGGAGGTGACCGACCATCAGTACGGTAACACCGAATATAACTGGTGGCGCACTGAAAAGTCGGAGGATCTCTTCCTGGTTCCCGGCCGCTTCTGGCCGTTGTTCGGCACCGAGCGCAGCATCAATTATCCTAACGGCCACCGCAATACGTTTTTCGCCGAGCGGGGCAATCGGGAACTGCCAATCCAACCGGGCGAGATGACCGGTAAGATCGATAGCGGCCCAATTCTTTATCCATACCTGCGTGAGCGCAAGGGTCTGACCGCTTCTCACAGCACCGCGTCGGACCAGGGTACCGACTGGCGCGACAACGATCCTCAACTGGAGCCGCTCGTGGAGATTTACCAGGGCTTGAATTCGTCCTACGAGTATGAGAACGCTCCGCGAGCCGATACGCCGGAACGCCGGTATTATCATCACGGCGAAGGCTGGCGTCCGGCCGGCTTTATCTGGAATGCCTGGGCCAAGGGGCTGAAGCTTGGAGTGGAGGCCAGTTCCGATCACATCGCGACTCATGATTCGTATGCCTGCCTGCTGGTGGAAGGCGATCAGCCGCGTACGCGCGTTGATTTGTTGGATGCCATGCGCGCCCGGCATGCCTATGCCGCAACTGACAACATCATCGTAGACGTACGCATCGGCGAGCACCTGATGGGCGATATTTTCAAAAGCTCAGAGACACCGGTGCTCAAGGTGCATGTTCAAGGCACCGGGCCCATCGCACGCATCGAGGTGATCAAGAACAATACGTTCGTGCACACCGTAACGCCCGGGGCATCATCCTCTACTTTCGAATACCGTGACAATAGTGTGAAGCCTGGAGAGAGTTACTACTATGTCCGGGTGGAACAGAGTGCCGGGCAACTGGCATGGTCCAGTCCGATTTGGGTCAACTATTCACGATAGCCGGTCACCCCAACGATGTGCGATTCGATACAGCCAAGCTTGAAGTTATGGCTTACTAACTTTTCCGGAGGGAAAAAGGTTGAAGTGACCCTCCGGAAATGATTAAGATACACCAAGAGATGTCCGTTTCGACACGAGTTACTATACCAGCTGGTGTAACTCACATATCATTTGCCAGAGGCGGATTTTGCTACCGTACGCGGATGAACCGCGTGCAGATTGCCGGTGATACGACGCCTGAAGAGGTTGTGCGCCGCATCAACCGGCGCAGCAGATTCAGGAATTTTGCACTACCCGGCGCAGCCGCCATATCGGCCGGTCTGATAACGCTTTTTCTGTACTGGCCGGCGGCCTCGGTGGCGGGATTCGGCGCGATGTTAGTTTTGAGCCTCTTGTACCGGCGCTTGACACACACCGTTCTACTCTACGGGAATGAAGACGAGACGACCATGCGCCTGGATATTCTACAGCAGGCGGTGACCGCTCTCGTATCGGCAAATTCTGTCTGGTCCGTCCGGGAAGCGAGTCTTACAAACGGACTTAAGGCGCAGCCACCAACGTTGGCTCGCGTGGACATCCCGCCAGCGTCGCCCTCGCTGCCCAACCACGTTATTTCAAACATCAGACCGCCGGCGGTCAAACTACCGGATAGCACGCTTTACTTTCTTCCCGAACGTTTGCTTGTCTGGCAGGGCGGGCGTTTCATGGGGATCGAATATAGCCAGCTCAAGGTAGGCTTTGGCCGGGTCAATTTTCTGGAGAGGGAAACGAGGCCGGCCGATGCCGCACTCGATTCCAGCATGCGGCGCTCGCTCACGAACGACCAAGAGCTTCCGATCCTCTACTACGGTCTGGTGGATATTTCAGCTCCTAACCTGCAAACCTGGCTTATGACTTCGAGTCTGGCGAGCGCGCAGGAGTTCGCCACGCGGATGCAAGCGTTAACCCGTCGCGAGGATCGAGGAGAGCTGCAAGAGAGCTCGAAAGAGCACTTCTACACTCATTTCGACCCCGATCGCGTGCCGCTATTTTACTGGCTTTCCGACGATGACATCAAGAAGCTTCAAGCGATTCGTCGGGCCTTCGCTTCGATCGTCGAATGCGACTGCGTCTGGTGTTACGACGGGGAAGCCATTGACGACTTGAAGCGCTGGCCAGGCGAGGCCACCTTGGTCCGGCGCCTTCGGGTTTCGCCCTCGCTCATCGATCAGGCCCCAGGCTTTGAATCGAATGTGGCGTTCGGCCTGTCTATCGGCGCGTCGACCCTCATGGTGTTACCGGACGGTTTCGTAACACTTAACAAGGGATGTTACGAACCGGTGACCCAGATCCTGACGATCAAAGCGGGCACGTGTAATTTTCTTGAACGGGAAGCTGCTCCGCGCGATGCCGAGGTGATCGGTTCCAAAGCCGACGATAACCGGCAATTAACCATTTATCGTTACGGGCAACTGGAACTGCGATGCGGATCCTGGCGCCTGCACCTCTGCCTGTCGCGAGCCAGCGCGGCCACGGAGTTTGCAGCTGCCATGCAGGCGCTGACCAGCCAGAAAAAACAGAGCCGTCCGAAAGAGCGTGCCGCGCCGCCGCGCCGGCCTGTAGTAAGAGCGTCCGCCGCCGCGGTTGCTGCGTTTCGTGTTCTAGGGCTGCCAATTGGTGCGTCGATGGAAGAAGCGTCCGCAGCGTATAAGAGCCTCGCCGCGCAGAATCACCCGGACAAAGTCGCGAATATGGCGCGAGAATTCCGCGATCTTGCCGAGCGGAAAATGCGGGAACTGAACGCCGCGTATGAGCAGGTCCGGCAGTTCCTGCAAGCGCGGCACTAATTCTCCTTCACGACACCGGCCGAAGGAAATCGAAGTCGCAGCCTTCGTTAGCCTGAGTCACATGCTCCAGGAACATTCGCCCGTAGCCACGATTGTACTTGGGAGGAGGAGGCGTGAAGGCCGCCAGCCGTGTCTGCAACTCCTCCGCGGAAATGCAGAGTTCAATGCTCCGATTGGGAACATCGAGCGAGATCTCGTCGCCGGTGCGTACTACCGCAAGCGGCCCACCGATCGCGGACTCCGGCGCTGTGTGCAGCACTACTGTACCGAAACTCGTGCCGCTCATGCGCGCATCGCTAATCCGCACCATATCGTTCACACCCTGGTTCAGCAAAACGCGGGGCATGGGGATCTGACCCCATTCCGGGAAACCCCGGCGCGCCTTTAGGGCCGCAATTCTTCATCACCAAGATAGTGTCCTTCGTCACCGGCAAATCTTCG
Organism: Terriglobia bacterium; assembly: GCA_963777595.1. GTDB lineage: Bacteria > Acidobacteriota > Terriglobia > Bryobacterales > Bryobacteraceae > CAVVFX01. Next base: position 60,760 of record CAVZRE010000049.1, on the reverse strand, counting down.
CGATCGATCTCCGCGCGCATCTGCTCAATGTTTTCGAAGACGTAAGCAGGACCTCGATGCTGCAAAAGGTGTGGAGATGCGGCGGTCTGTTTGAAGACTGCACCATCAGGCGCGAGATTGCCGCGCAACACCACCGTTCCGCCTTCCGGATGTAGCGGATTGGCGACCGTACGGATCACTTCGGGCCGGCAGCATTCGGCATTGTTGATGTTCTCGCCGATGCTCTTGCCGGTTACCGTGATCAGGTCCTGATGGAGCAGGTGGCGGATCTCTTTCATCACCGCCGGAAGCCCCCCGGCGTAGAATAAATCCTCCATCAGAAACTCGCCCGAAGGTTTGATGTTGGCAATGTACGGCGTACGGCGCGAAATGACATCAAACTCGTCGAGGTCGAGTTTGATGCCGAGGCGTCCGGCGATGGCGATGAGATGCACCACTGCATTGGTAGATCCGCCGATCGCCATATCGACTGTGATGGCGTTCTCGAAAGCCTGCCGCGTCATCACCTGGGAAGGCCGCACATCTTCACGCACCAGATCGACAATGCGGCGTCCGCTCATCTCGGCGCTGGTGAGGCGGCGCGAATCGGGTGCGGGGATGTTGGCGCTGCCCGTAAGCGTCATGCCCAGCGCTTCCGCCAGGCTGGTCATGGTCGAAGCGGTGCCCATCACGGTGCAATGTCCGGAGCTGCGAGACATGCCGCCTTCAATTTCGCTCCACTGCTCTTCGGTCAGTTTTCCGGTGCGAAAGAGATCGAATAGTTTTCGGCCATCGGTCCCGGAGCCCAACCGGCGATCTTTCCACTGACCGGCAAGCATGGGTCCCCCTGGAACCACGATGGCCGGCAGATCCGCGCTGGCTGCGCCCATTAGCTGGGCGGGAGTGGTCTTGTCGCAGCCGCACAGCAGCACCACGCCATCGAGCGGATTGGCGCGAATCATCTCTTCCACATCCATCGCCATAAGATTGCGATAGAGCATCGCAGTCGGTTTGATAACCAGTTCGCCGAGCGAGATGGTGGGGAACTCGAGTGGAAAGCCGCCAGCCGTCCACACACCTCGTTTTACCGCCTCGGCGACGGTACGAAGGTGCGCATTGCAGTTATTCAACTCCGACCACGAATTGCAAATTCCAATCACCGGCTTACCATGAAAGGCGTCGGGCGCGAAGCCTTCAGACCTCATCCACGCGCGGCGCGCGAAATTGTAGTAATCCTGATTGCTGCCCCACCATTCCTGGCTGCGGAGCTTCTTTGTGTTCTCTTCCGGCATGCCCACCAGTATGAAACAAACCTCCCGGAGCCGGTGTCTACTTGAGCGGAGGTGAGAACAATGTTTGAACAAATCACTCTGGCTGATGGCGCCGGAAGAACTAAGCCGTGGAGTTTTGCGGCCTCCATGACTGTGCAAGCCATTCTGCTGGGCGCGGCGCTAACATTACCGATGCTGCAGGTAGCCCGGATAGAAGCCAGGATACCCGTAAACCTTATCTTGCCGCGCGCACTTGAATTCCCGGAACCCGTTCGACAGACACATGCAAGTCGTTCAAGTGTCAGCTCCGTGTTCCCTGGAGCGGAACGTAATTATAAGCCGTTCCATGCGCCGGCGCACATTCCCACAAGCGTCGCGACCGGCCCTGACTTACCTGGCGCGCCAGTCTACGCGATTGTCGACGGCGGCAGCGGAAGCTACGGAAGTTCCACCGGCATCCCAGGAGTAACGGAATTGCCGGGCCATTCGTTCGTTGTGACTCCGCCGGAACCGAAGCGCGAGCCTGCGCCTGCAGCTACCGCACCTGCGTCAATCAGAGTCGGGGAGGGCGTTCAAGCGGCTAAGCTGGTGTTCGGACCAAAGCCCGCATACCCTGGGCTAGCCAAACAGGCGCGCATCTCAGGAACCGTCCGCCTGGCAGCTCAGATCTCCGCCGACGGGCACATCCGGGATCTCCGGGTAGTGAGCGGACATCCTATGTTAATTGCCGCGGCCATCGACGCCGTGCGCCGGTGGGTATATCGACCGACCTTGCTGAATCAGGAAGCCGTCGAGGTGTTTACGGAGATCGAGGTGAACTTTGTCCTGCAGTAGCGTTCACTTACATGTCGACTGGTTGCGCGCAGCTTCGGTAGCCAGTTCATCGGCCCGATTGTTGTCGGCATGGGAGGCATGGCCCTTGGTCCAGGACCATTTTATGGAGTGATTCTCCACCAATTCCTGCAACTCTTCCCATAGGTCACGATTGACTACAGGCTTTCCTTCCGCCGTCTTCCAGCCGCGGCGGCGCCAGTTCTGAATCCACTTGGTGATGCCGTTCTTCAGATACTCGGAGTCCGTTACCAGTTCCACGTCGCAGCGGTGACGCAAGGTGCGCAGGGCTTCGATCGCAGCCGTAAGTTCCATGCGATTGTTGGTGGTCAGCTGCGCGCAGCCGTAGACTTCTTTTTTGTGCTCGCCATATCGGAGGATGGCAGCCCAGCCGCCGCGCCCCGGATTCCCCAAACAGGAACCGTCCGTTATGATTTTGACGCTTTTGGGAGGATCGCTCTCAGGCAAGCACGGGTTCTCCGCAGAAAAACGCGTCCACCAGATCGAGGATTTGTTCGGCCTCGCCGGAGTGATAAATCGCGGCGCGCAGTCTGGAGCCGTTCTCCACGCCATGCGTAAAGTAGGTCGCGAACTGTTTCATCTTACCGGTGCAATCCGTCTCTTCACGCTCGACCAACATGCGGTAGTACGTGCGCATCATCTGATAGCGATCCTGGTGGGTAGGCTGTTCGTAAGTTCCCGTCGCGAGGTATTGCTCGATCTGGCGGAAGATCCATGGATTCGACGAGGCCGCGCGACCAATCATCACGGCATCGCAACCGGTCTGGCGGATCATTCGCATCGCGTCTTCCGGAGTTACGATATCACCATTGCCGATGACCGGGATCTTGACGGCAGCCTTGATCTCGGCGATGCGAGACCAATCGGCATGGCCGCTGTAGCCTTGTTCGCGGGTGCGGGGATGCAACGCGATGGCCTGCAGTCCGCAGTCCTCGGCGAGTTTTGCCATATGCACGGTAACTAATTCTTTGTCGCACCAGCCGGCGCGGAACTTCAATGTAAAGGGAATCTTGATAGCGGCGCGAACGGACCGCAAAATCTGCTCGACCAGCGGAAGGTCGCGTAGCAGCCCAGAGCCTCCGTTACATTTCACGACTTTGTTCACCGGGCATCCGAAGTTGATGTCGAGGATATCGAACCCCAAACCCTCGCAGACGCGGGCAGCTTCCGCCATCACAGCGGGGTCGGCGCCGAACAACTGAGCAGAGATGGGATGCTCCTCGGGCTCGAACGCGAGGTAACGCTCAAGCGTCCGCGTGGGCTTCTTAGCGCGCACAGACGCGCTCACTCCATGCGAACTCGTGAATTCGGTCATGATCAGGCCGCATCCGCCCAGATTGCGGATGAAACGGCGGAAGACCGTATCGGTAACGCCAGCCATGGGAGCGAGGACCGTCGCCGGCGCAACCGTAATCGGTCCGATCTGAAGTTTGTCTGGGAAGTTCAAAGCAGTTACACGCTACGTTACGATTTTACCGGAAGTAGCGGGAGGAAAGCTAATGCCGGGAAACGTAGATGGCTAACCCGGCGCAGGCGACTGAAATCGCGAGCCACGACATGGCTCCAAAGTAGCACTACCGTTCCGTTGCGTCAATGGCGGGGATCCAGGTATCGAGGCAAAAACCATCGGGCCACGAATACACACGAATGCACACGAATAAAACCAACGCCAGAACGCACTCTTCGGTTTTTTTATTCGTGTGCATTCGTGTGCATTCGTGGCCCGATTGGTTTTTGCCTTTGTTTTTTCGCAGCGCGTCGCCCAAGTTCCGTAAAGCTAGAATTCGAAGCGTCCTGCGAGTTGCATCATGCGAGGCTCGTACTCCAGATTGGTGTTCTGCGCCGGAGTCGTAAAACTCGCGGTGGTGATGGAACTGTTGTACGTTCCAAAATTCGAATGGTTGAACAGGTTGAAGACTTCGTACATACCGATAAACCGGTAGTGTTCCTTCAGCGTGAAGGTTTTCGACAATCGGACGTCCACGCGATGAATGGGCTGCCCGTAGGCCGCATTCCGCTTCACCAGTTCGTAAACCGGATCGAGCGAATCCGCGTAGTTCCAGGATGGAGTGTCGTAAACCTTGGTGGTCGCCAGGAATGTGCGATTGGTGCCGCCGTTCGCAAACGGACTACTGCCGGCAGTTATGCCGTAGTCGGCGCCAGAACCGAAATGGTAGGTCGAACTAAACATGACGCCCCAGGGCAGCTTATAACTTCCATTCAGATTTAGCGTGCTGCGTTGGTCGTTGGTCCCATTGCCCCACTCGTCATTCAGATTGAACTGGTTGTTCGGGAGATAGAACGCTCCGCCGCTCGAATCTTTGGTCTTGGCCAGAGTATATCCGGCTGCCAGCATGAGGCCTTTGGCAAACCGCCTTTTGATCTGGGCCTGCAATCCCTGATAAATTGCGCCGGCAGCGTCGGGCGTGACAAATCTATCGATGGAGGTAAAGTTCGGGTTGGGCCGGCCCACGGTATTCGGATTGAGGTTAAAGCCGGTCACTGGATTGTAAGTCAGATTTTGGTCGACGCGTTCCCATTCATGGTAGATGCGCCAGAAGACGAAATCTGCCGAGACCGTCCAGTTGGATGACAACTGTCGTTCGAAGCCGCCGGAGGTCTGGAACGTGTATGGCGTTTGCACACTCGGATCTACTAACTGCAAAGCCTGTTGCGGAGCCGGGACGGAGCCGTTTAGAAATTGCGCACCGGTAATGGAGCCGAAAGGCGCGGACAAATTGAGGGGCACTCCGGGTTTCGCTTCCACCGAGGCCTGAAGCGTGGTCACTCCATTAAACAGCGCCTGATCGTAATACTGGTTGGCTTCGATATCGCCATAGTAAAGTCCCGCGCCTCCGCGGATTACGGTCTTGTGATCGCCCATCACATCCCACGCGAATCCAAGGCGAGGTCCGAAGTTCGTGTTATCGCCGTGGTGCGGAGTCAGCAGGCCGCTGGGGAGCGTCAAGGAACTGCTCAGCATGCCGATGTCGTTGTCATATCGAAGGCCGAGGTTCAGCGTGAGCTTGGGTAGAACCTTCCAATCGTCCTGCAACCAGAAACCAATAGTATTCCGTTGAAGATCATAGTTAAAGCTGCCGAAACCTTGAACCAAAGTATTTGCGTAAGGAGCCAGCGCGGCAATATTCCATGTGGACGGATCGTTCCACACCGGAAAGATCGCCGCCAGGTTGGAAGGACTTCCGCTGAACGAAGTCACGACACCGCGTACATACTGCGGAAAGTAACCGTGATGGAATTCCGCGAGATACTCGCCGCCCGCCTTGATACTGTGAGTCCCCTTGCTCCAGAACATATCGTCGCGTCCGGAAAATACTTCCATGGCGATTTCCTTGGGATAGTTATACGGACCGCCAACCGTCACCGTTGGCAGAACGTACCCCTGACTCGGGACGATGGCAGTGTTTTTATACATAAAGTAATTGAAGCCCAACTTCACTTCATTGACGAATTGCGGATTGATCACTTTCGACCATGTGAGCAACGCGCTGGTGGCGTAGTCGTTGGCGGAAGTCGCGGTTGAGGGATGCGCTGTGCCGCTCACACCGGTAAATGGATTCGAGTAGGTGTAGGCATTGAGCCGCAGGGAGAAACGGCTGCTCTCGCTGCGCTGGTAATCGAAGCGGACCAGATACTCCAGGTTCCGGTTTAACGACGGGAGAGTGAATGTCTGGTTGAAGCCGGTGGGTGTGGCGTAGATTGTGGCGGGATTGCGTTCGCCTTCGAACGAACCGAAGAACCAGAGTTTGTCCTTGATGATGTGTCCGCCAAATGTTCCTCCGAATTGCTGGTCGGAATACGGAAGCACCTTATGGGCTACGGGATCGGAGGCATTGAAAACATTGTCCCGGAAGTAGCCGAACAAGGAACCGTGAAATTGATTTGACCCCGTTTTCGTTTCGGCATTAATCTGCGCCCGCAAGGATCGGCCCTGAGTCGCGTCAAACCGATTGGTAATAATCTGAAACTCGGCGATAGCGTCCTGGCTATAGCGGGGCTGGCCGTTACCCGAACCCGAATTGTTCTGCGTCACCTGCTGGCCGTCGACATTGATCTGAAACTTGCCGCCGTCGACGCCGCCAATTGGATTATTGGAGTCCACATCGTTGATTGTCACGCCCGGGACCATGAGAGCAAGGTTCATCCAATTGCGCCCGTTGAGCGGTAGATCTCTCATCTGCGCACGGTCGATATTGCCGGCCACCGCGGAACTGGACGTGGAAACCGCAACCACTTCTTCATTCACATTGACCGTCGAACTAACCGACGCGGGATGCACTTGAATATCCAGCGCCAGCGCCTGGCCGACCAGCAGAGTGACCGTCTTCTCCACTGGCGAAAAGCCCGGCGCATCGATTCGAACGATGTAATCGTCGGCAGTGAGCGCCGGGATGAGATAGAGGCCCTGCTGGTTGGTAAGGGTAGTGGATTTCGTGCCGCCTCCGCTCGGTGCCGCCTGCACACGCGCATCGGGAATGACGGAGCCAGACTGATCCGTCACTGTTCCGGAAATCGATGTCGTCTGCGCCCAAAGCGAGGTCGCGACGGTTACAAAAAGAAAGCTTGTCTTGAGACACATATCCTGTACAACTCCTTTTGCAAGTCCGGGGACAAATTGCCGGTAAGGCCGCAGCTTACTTTTAATTTCCGTTGATGAAGCGGCCGCGGCGCGGGTCAGCCCCGCCCTCGAGCACGCCTTGGGAGGCTTTAATGACAATCGGCGCCGACATGTTGCTCCAGGGACCGGTCACTCGGACCTTGTGTCCTAAGGAAGCCAGTTTCTCGGCGGTCTCTTTCGGAATCCGATCTTCCAGGTTCAACTGGCCGGGCGCGAATTGATGAGTTGCAAACGAACTGTAGAATGCTTCCGTCTGAAACCGTGGAGCCTCGACCGCTTCCTGCGGCGTCATCCCGAATTCGATAAGATTCAGAATCACCTGCAGTAGTGCCTGGTCCTGGTTGTCCGCGCCGGGCGTTGAAATGGCGTAAACCGGTTTACCGTCTTTCAGCACCAACGTCGGACTTAGCGTGACGCGGGGCCGCTTGCCGGCTTCAATTACGTTGGGATGTCCTGGGACGACAAGCAGAGACTGCAAGCGCGTTCCGAAAGCAATTCCAGTATCGCCGGCCATTACTGCGGGTAGCCATGCACCACTAGGGGTTGCGGAGAATACGTTGCCCATGCGGTCCATCACATCGACGCAAGTAGTGTCGTTGACTTCGATCTTGGCGACGTTGCCGTCGGGCATCGGGATCTTTCGATCTCCCAGGACGCCGGGACGCGATTCCAATGAGGCCCGCATCGGATCGATCAGTTTGCGCCGTTCGGATGCGTACTGCTTCGACAACAACTCGCGTTCGGGAATCTTGCTGAATTTGGGATCGCCATAATATTTGTCCCGGTCCGCGAAGGCGAGTTTGGCAGCCTCGACCAGTGTGTGCAGGTATTCGGGTGAATTGTACTTCATGGCTTTCAAGTCGTAGCTCTCGAGCAGGTTGAACATCTCGAGCAGCACGGGACCTTGCGTCCAGAAACCCGGTTTGACGATTTCATAGCCGTGGAAAGTAGTAGTGCGCGGCGTGTCGATCTCAGCGTGGAAGGCTGCAATGTCGGAGTATGTGACCAGTCCGCCGTTGGCTTCCGAGAACGCGCCCATCTTTTTAGCCACCGGACCGCGATAGAAATAGTCGCGGACGGCATCGATCTTTTTGATGCGATCTCCGTGCGCTTTTTCCTCTGAAGTAACTAGAGCCCGCAAGGTTCGCGCCAGGTCCGGCTGATGAAACACTTCACCGCGCGTGGGCAATTTGCCGCCCGGATAGAAGAAGGCCACCGACGACGGCCAACGCCGCAGCATCGAGTCGTCACGCTTCAGCGTATCGGCGAAAACCTCCGTCGTCGGGAATCCGTCGGCCAGTTCGATCGCGGGCTCCGCCACTTTAGCGAAAGTCATAGTGCCGAACTTCTCGAGCGCCAGCATTTCTCCGTCAAACATACCCGGCGTAGTGGTCGCCAGAATCCCCTGCGCGGGAATAGGAGGCTTGCGATCGGCCGTCTCCCACGGTTCCAGTGGACGATTCTTGAAAAACTCGATGGTTGCCTTTGCCGGAGCCGTTCCCACGCCGGAGACGACTTGTACCGGCTGACCTTTCATTTTGACCAATGCCGGCATCTCGCCGCCCATGCTGAAGTGGTCTTCTTCCGTGACCGCGGCCGCGAGAACCGCGGCTACACCGGCATCCACGGCGTTGCCGCCTTCGCGCAGGATTCGCATCCCAGCTTCAACTACAAAATTATTTCCGCCACCGACCATTTCGTGCATCGCACGAACTTCGGGGAACATGGTTTTCGATGATCCGCCACGCTGGGCGCCGGCCGCCTCCGGAAAATCGGGCGTGGCGCGAGACCGGGTCTGAGCGGCAAGGATCGCGGGCAAAGCCGCACACACGAATACGCCAACAGAGAAACGCTTCACGGGTAGTAGCATCCTTTCGTTGCAGAGAACGGGACAGAGACGCGTCAAAGCGTAGAAATTCTACGGGGGATTGGAGGCTACAGGGACGCCAGGAAAGAACGATTTAGACTCGGTTTGACGAATTGTCGCATGGATCCAAAGAAGTGTCAAGGCAAAGTGGAAATGTGTGGAAATGTGTCAAGCCTCGATAGAAATGTCCCCTTCCTGGCAATGGAAATAACCTTGACTTTGACCTCGCTGCTGGTCGAATTTCAGAACTTTCGAGCCGCGGGCCGCGCCGAGTCTCACACTATCCGACAGCGGGGCAACACCGGCGCTTTCAACTTGAGGTTTCATCCTTTTTGTCTGATCCTTGAACCATTCGACGACCTTACTTAAAACGCAATTCTTGCGCGCGGGCTGTTACCGGCGGCGGAATCGTAAACGTCGTTTGGGCCGCTGACGGATGGTTCACTCTTGAGGGCCGGCCCTCCTGTTGAATTCGCTGATGCGCAGTTTCCCAGGAAGGAAGCTCCGAGCCGGACTGGGTCCAGTGAGCGACAGCGGCCTCGTCACACCAGCGAGCCAGTTTTCCCATAGCCGGCCCATGAGGCTTGGCCCGCATAAAAGCTCGCATCGAGACATCTGACGACCAACTCGTGGCAGTCCAGAATGTATTGCGTTTGTCCCAGAGCAGTTTGACCGAGAGATTACCGTCGGCTTTCGCCGCTTGCCGGCCAATTCGCACGCCTTGAAAGAGAAACGCGGGCAGATACAGCCAAGATCGGAGGCGAAGGCGCGTGATGGAGACGAACGCCAAAGTTGCGACTCGATTCTACGTTGGGCACCGCCGCTGCAGCCTATGATCGGCCGCATATCGACGCTTTATTCGGCCCTTCGGAACATAGTAGCACCGTAGCCAGGCGAAAAATTCGAGCGCGATTGAGACCTGAGGCTTGAAGAGCGAAGTGGTCAAATAGCGGCTTGTTGACGACTGGACCCTGTCACACAGGAAAAAAGCATATTATGTACGATTATGCATTCCATCCGCTTCGGGTCCCGGCTCATTCTATTGGCTTCGGCAGGCTCAATCCTGTTGGCATCGGGACCTGCAATCCCATGCGACTCCTTATCGAGTAAATCCTTTGGCGACCAGGTCAAGATCAACTCTGCAACACTGGTGGCCGCGAAGCCGAATCTGCCTGAACATTGCGACGTCCGCGGCGTGATCTGGCCCGAAGCCGGTTTCGCGATTAAATTGCCGACGGCGTGGAATGACCGTTTCGAAATGGTAGGCAATGGAGGAACCGCGGGCACGATCAGCATAGGGGGGGTCGACAATGCCTTGCGAAAGGGTTTCGCAGCCGCATCTACCGATACCGGACACGACGCGAAAAAAGAAGCGCTTGCCACCTTCGCATACGTGACGCCCGATAATCCTAACGGGCATCGCAAGTTTATTGACTTCGCGTACCTGTCGGTGCACGAGACCGCCGCGCTGTCGAAACTGGTAATCAAGCAATATTATGCAGCGGCGCCGCGGTACTCCTATTGGGTAGGATGCTCTACGGGCGGGCGTCAAGGCTTGCAGGAAGCGCAGCGCTACCCGGACGATTTCGACGGCCTGGTGGTGGGAGCGCCAGGGCTCTATAACACCGGCAACTCGTTGCGACGTATGTGGATCGGGCAGTCGCAAGTGGGCGCCGGCGCCATTCCGTCGGAGAAACTCTCGCTGCTGACGAAGGCGATTTACGAGAAATGCGATGCCCTCGACGGCTTGAAGGACGGCCTCATCGACGATCCGCGCCGCTGCAAGTTCGATGCCACGCGCGATGTTCCCAAGTGCTCCGCGGGAGATTCGGCGGACTGCTTCACCGCGCCGCAAATCGAAGCTCTCGGTAAGATCTACGGCGGCGTACACAATTCCAAGGGCAAGCTGCTTTTTCCTGGCGAGCCTGTCGGCAGCGAGCCGGTGTGGCCGGACAATTTCATCGCGCCCGATAAAACCGTGCTTCCGCGCGCGGAAAGTCAGATGAAGTTCGCCATGCTGTATCCCGCTCCGGGCCCGTCGTGGAGCTATACGATGTTCAATTTCGATTCCGATCCGGAGCGCCTGACCAAGGCTGCCGCGGAATTGAATGCGCGCAATCCGGACCTTGCTCCGCTTAAAAAACACGGCGGCAAGATCGTGCAGTATTCGGGCTGGGCCGATCAACAGGTGAACCCGTTCCCGGGAATTGAATATTATGAGACAGTCAGTAAGCGCATGGGATCGGAGCCGACACGCGATTTCTACCGTCTCTTCATGATCCCCGGAATGTTCCATTGCAGCGGCGGGCCGGGATGCGGATCCGTCGACTGGCTGGCCGTAGTGATGGATTGGGTAGAGAAAGGCAACGCGCCGCAGCAAATCATCGGCGCACACGTCGAGCATGGAACAACTACCCGTACCCGGCCTCTCTGCCCGTATCCGCAAGTGGCTCGGTACAAGGGCAGCGGGAGCTCCGACGACGCCGCAAACTTCTCGTGCGTCAGTCTGGATTAGCCAGGTTTGCCGGAGAAGAGTTCCGCCCAGGAACGATCGAGGTGCAGCCAGCGTTGGGTGCCGCGATTTGGGAACGGCCCGCAAACGGCCATCGTCCAGTTCACCGTACGGACACTGCTTCGCAGCCGGAAGCATCGCTTGATACTGGCTTTCTATTTGGGGCTAGTCTAGCAGCCTGTGGCAGAAGTCAACGCAGGCCAAAGGCCTACTCTACAAGGCTCGCAAGCCATTGATTCTTCTTTGTGGAATAGGCGTTTTCGCCTGCTTCTCGCCGTTGGAGAGACTTCTGCCACAGGCCGCTAGGGTTTGCTGCCGCTATTTTCCTGCTCCGAAACCAGGCTCAGGGCAAGGACCAGAGCCAAGAAATCTCGGCGGCGTTCCAGGCTGCAGCTCTCACGAATCCGTGGCGCGAGGTGAACGTGCCGCTACTCGCCTGCAGCATCCTCATGCTCGGTCTTTGGCTGTTGGGAATGCGCATTGTGTTTTCGCTGCCGCTCGATTTGCGCGCGAACTGGATCTTTCGGGTCACGCCAGTTCTGCAGGATCGCCGAACCTATGTCGTTATTCTGGCGATTCTCACGCTCATCGCGCTTGGCGCCAGGTGGCGAACAACGCTGATGGCAGGCCCGGACGAAAACCCGATGCAATTTGAGGAAGTGCCATCCTGGCACGTGCTGACACTCGGATTGCCGAAAGACGGAGGATTGCCGGTCGAACTTCGCGAACCCCCCTCGCAAGTCCGCATATTATAGAAGGCGGACATATGCCACAACCCATTTACTTTATCGCTAGCGGTGACTTCCGGCTGGATGCCAACCGCAAGTGCTGGCCGGCCCAGCAACAGGTGGAAGCTGCCGTCACCGCCGCCGCCGAAAAGCTTGGACGCGCAACTCGTTCGCGCGCACCCCTACGATCCTGTGAAGCAGCACGGCTTCATCGATTCTCAGCGCTACGGCATGCAGGTTTTCACCGAGCATTCCCGAAGGACGCGCCGCTGATGGTGATCGAAGCCGTCTGGCAGTACAGCCATCACGTGCTGGCGGGGCTTATCTCGCACAAGGGTCCCATCCTCACGTTTGCCAACTGGAGCGGCCAGTGGCCCGGACTGGTGGGCATGCTCAATCTGAACGCGTCGCTCACCAAAGCTGGCGTGAAGTATTCCACGCTGTGGAGCGAAAACCTCACCGACGAATTCGCGCTCTCGCGGTCTAAAGTGCTGGCTCGAGAGCGGCGAGGTCAAGCACGATCTGAGCCATGTGCGTCCGCTCGATCCGCGCAACTTTGCCCGCTGCCGCCGTGGAAGCCGCTCGAGCAGGTCACCAGCCGAGCTGCGGCGCGAAAAAGCCATCCTGGGCGTCTTCGACGAAGGCTGCATGGGCATGTACAACGCCATCATCCCCGACGAAATTCTCAATCCGCTCGGCGTCTACAAAGAGCGACTCAGCCAATCGGCGCTGTATGCAGCCATGCTTCGCGTAGCGGATGGCGAAGCGCAGGCGGTCCGCGATTGGCTCGACGGCCGTGGAGTGAAATTCGACCTCGGCAAGGACGAAGCCACAGAACTTACCGATGCCCAGATTCTGCAGCAATGCAAGATGTACATCGCCGCACTGCGCATTGCCGACGAATTCGGTTGCGATGCCATCGGCATCCAATATCAGCAAGGCTTGAAGGATCTGGTCCCTGCCTCTGACCTGGTGGAAGGCATGTTGAACAACGTGGATCGGGCGCCGGTGAAGCGCGCCGACGGGTCCGCGGTGCTTTACGAAGGGGAAGCGTTGCCCCATTTCAATGAAGTCGACGAGTGCGCCGGACTCGACGGCCTGCTCACTTACCGGCTGTGGCGGCAGCTCCGTTTTGATCCGGAAAACACGCTGCACGATGTCCGCTACGGCGAACAGTATGGCGACCATTTTGTTTGGGTCATGCAGATTTCGGGAGCCGCGCCTCCACAGCATTTCGTGGACGGGTGGCAAGGTTGTTCGAGCGAACGCCAGGTGCCGATGTATTTCCGGCTAGGTGGAGGGACGTTGAAGGGTGTCGGAAAACCGGGAGAGATTGTCTGGAGCCGCGTGTTTGTGGAAGATGGAAAGCTGAAGATCGATATCGGCCGCGGGGCAGTGGTGTCGCTACCGGAAGAAGAAGTGAAGCGCCGCTGGAGCATCACGACGTCGCAATGGCCGCAGGTGAATACGATTTTGTATGGCGTCAATCGGGATCAGTTGATGGCGCGCCACAAGTCTAATCACATTCAACTAGCGTATGCCCCTTCGGCGGAAGGCGCCGACCTCGCTCTAGCCGCCAAAGCTGCCGCGTTCAGGGAGTTGGGCGTGGAAGTTTTCATCTGCGGTAAATCGGCCTGACCGCTGAGAAAAGGCAGAAGACAGAAATGAGTGTGGCGCTTACTTTTCCGCCATCCACGCGATGAACAAACCGTCGGGCTCCACATCTTCCCAATAAGAGATGAACCGGCTGGAAACGTCCCGGCAGTCGCGACGCAGTAATTTCTCCAACTCCTCCCGGTGGAACCATTTCTCCCAGGGCGGAGTCTCCAGCCGGCCGGCCTGCTCCGCGTTCTTGTCGATGATGACGAGCCGTCCGCCGGGCTTCAGGACGCGGCACATCTCCGCGACCGCACGGTCAATTTCGACCGCGTGCTCCAGCGATTCCGTCGCGTAGACGCAATCGAAGTATGAGTCGGAAAACGGCAATTCGGTCATCGAGCCCGCGCGGGTCTGAATCTCCTTGGGAACGTACTTCAGCATCTCTTCCGAAATGTCGAGGCCCCAGACTTCAGCGCCCGGATTCTCGTCGAGCAGGATGCGTGCGAACCGTCCCTTGCCGCAGCCCACATCGAGGACGCGTTTGCCGGCCAACGGCCCGAAATACTTGCACGATCAGCCGGACGTGATAGATGCGCGGATCGATGGTCGAGGGGAAATGTTCTTCATCCTGCGACGATTCATCGAACGACCGGCGAATCCGCTCGCGCAGTTCGCCGGTCAATTGCGACGGCCCCGATATCGGGGCTTTACGGAAAGCATTAAGCCACTTCGAAAGCCAGGTTACGGGCCATTTCATGCGCGAGTGAGGAAGATCGGAATTCCTAGCTTATCGGCGTAGGACGGCCGGTAGCGCTCGGTGTTGTACATCGTCGGGAGATCGACCTTGCGCGGACCCAGCTTCGGATCGGGAATTGGCACCGCGGCATAACATCCGCTGGAGATGCCCATCATCTTGCCGCTCTCACCTTTGTGGATGGTATCGATCGCCATGCTGGCGAAGGTGGTCGCAATCATCTTGTCGATGAAGTCCGGGTTGCCGCTGCGCAGATCGTAGGTCAGGTCGCTGACGATGGTCTCATCGCCGGTGCGGTTCTTGATCTCATCGCTCAAGTCTTCGGCAACATTGGCCTTTTTCTTGTGACCGAAGGCGTCTGCTTCGCCGGTTTCGCGGAGCTGATAGCCTTCCCATTGTGCGCCTTCCGACAACAGCACCAGCGCGTAATTGCTGGGGTTATTCTTCTTGTCTTCAAGCAGCAGGTTGATCAGCTTTTCCAGGTCAACCTTGTACTCGGGAATGCAGCAGCGCATCGAGGTCACGTAGGCAGTGTAGAGTGCCGTGTAGCCGGCATCGCGTCCGAAGATCCGGAACACGCCAATGCGCTCGTGCGATCCGACCGTGGTCCGCTGCCGGTCGATGGCTTCCGTGGCGCGGGTGATGGCGGTGGAGAAACCGATGCAGTATTCGGTATTGCGCACGTCGTTGTCCATCGTCTTGGGAACCGCGACGACCTTCATGCCCAAGCGGTCAAGGTGGGCGGCGTAGCTCAGCGTATCGTCGCCGCCGATGGCGACCAGGTATTCCAGTCCGAGCTTCTCGATGTTTTTCAGCACCTGGGAGCTCATGTCGAAGATGGTGGAATCGACGCCGTCTTTGGTGATTTTCTTCGTCGGAAAGCTTGCATCCTTCAGGAAATCCGGCAGCTTCTTCATCTTGAGGGGATTGGTGCGCGAGCTATGCAGCATCGTGCCTCCGGTCCGGTCGATCGCGCGGGTATTCTCGCGATTGAGAGGGAGAACGTAACGGGACTCGCTGGAGGGATCTTCCAGATTCAGGTGGGTCAAGCCTTCCCATCCTCTCCGGATACCGATGACATCGTAACCGATCTCGGCCGAGCGGTAAGTCACGGTCTTGATGACCGCGTTAAGACCGGGGACGTCGCCGCCGCCGGTTAGAATACCAATGCGTTTATTTGGCATACTGGGTAAATTTCATTCTACGGCGTTATGCTTCCGGCTTCCGCAACGCATGGCGGGCTAGCTGCGCGGCATGAAGTTGAAGCCCTTGATCGCAATACGGAGGCTCTGGCTGCATTCGGACTCGATGCACCTGAAGATGATACGAATCGCCGTTACTCGCCACTCGCCGGATGACTCCGGCAAAGCAAACTCGAGGGTCTCTTCCGGCAGCTGATCGAGGCCGAAGATTTCGGGCCCAAGATCAAGCGCCTTCCCGTCACCGGTTAGCTGTACGCTCGCAGCTGCCGGAAAGCTTTCATGGCTCACTAAGGTCACGCTGAGTGTGCGGCACTCGTCGAGATTGAACGGTGAATCCAAGACCTGATACGCTTCGGTCTGTAAAGGACTGCCCGTTACTGTTGCGTAGACGGAATCGACCAGAGTTCCGGTTTGGACGCTCCAGTTTTTCTTCAAACCTGAAGACGATACCGGGAACAAACGGTACTCGCCAGTGAATAGCAATTTGGACGGCGCCAAGTGGAAGGGACTATGGTTCTTGGTCGCGACGATAATCCGTCGGCTCGCCTTCACCGGCTGAGGCCGAAGAATCACGCCTTCCACTCCGTCCACGACCATTCTCTCTGCCACCGGCTGCACGTTCGCGGGCTTGAACAGACGAGTCACGATCTTCTTGGGGCTTGCATGAAACTGGGCGCTCGGATGGATCAACTGATTGAGAGTCAGGGAGGTGATCTGCGGCAGCGTTAGGGTGCCTATCGACTGAGTATTCACGCCTACTTGAGTCATTGATATCGCCACTGCGAGAACGAGAGTGATAGCGGCCCGGGTGATGGAATCGACTCGCTGGCTGGGCAGCCAAATCCGTCTGAAAATTGCGGCGAGAGTCCAGGCTGTCCCAGTGCCGCCGACGAAGCTTGCCGCAATCAGCGAAAAGCCTTCCAACCCCGTCCATATGCCCAACTGCAGCGCTAACGCTCCCAACATAATGAGAGTAGTATCGCTTTGCAAAGCCGGCGAAGCGATCGAGTAAGAAAACATCCGGGTGGTGGTGCGCGGCCGGTTGGAGCGGCGAGCGACAGGTAAATAGGAACGGCGCGAAAAACCGCGGCGGATGAGCACCCGAACGCTATTGCCAACCAACAGCAGCCCAGTCAGAACCAGCCAGGGTGATCGCGTGCTGATCAGCAGCGTCGCAGGAACAAACCACATGGCAGGTACTGAAGAGAGCAGCGCCGCGCGCAAGAGCGGCTGAATGTCTTCTAGCGAAGTAATCGCATACACGGCCAGTAAAATTGCCGCTGCAAGCAGCCAATCGAGCAGCACGTAGGACAACGACGCGCGGATCACGGCCGCAGGCGCAAGTGGACTCACGCTGACAAAGTACACCGCGAGCACGGCCATGGCGGCCGTTAAACCGTGGTCCGCAAGGCGCTTCATTTCTATTCATTCCTTAGAAGTCACCGGAGCCGCCGGCGAGCATCCTAATAAATCTATCTGGCATATCGGGCAGATTTCATTCTACGGCCGTCCGCAACCGCGTGGCCTGATTACGTTGTATGAAGTTTGAATCCTCGGGGGGTAGCTCGACGCTCCCGCCGCATCCGGACGAAACGTGTTTCAAGGCAGAAAGTTCGGGACTCATTTATGTTGTCCCGTCTGCTCGGTGCTCGGGTACGGCTTCTCTCCTTCAACTGGGTCAATCATGCCGCGAAGTTCCGGGCGATGTCGCGGGATCCCTGAGGGTGGGTTGGACGACATGACCTTCGCGTGGAGAGCGATGGCCACACCACCCAGGATCACAACGGACGCTAACACTGTCCGCGCTGTTAATGGCTCGCCGAGCAGGATCACGCCGGCTGCGGCTGTGAGGACAGGCACGGTTAACTGTACAATCGCGGCCACACTTGTGGGCAAGAACTGCAAAGTCACATACCAGAGCGCATAACCGACACCGGAAGTGATCGCGCCGGACATCGCGGCAATCGCGATGCCGAGCCAACTGGCGTGAGGTTGGCCGAATCCCCAAATTAAGATTAGTGTTCCCGCAGCCAAGGGAACGGCTCGCGAAAAATTTCCGGCGGTCGCGGCAAGCGGCGATCTCTCGCCCTTTGCCGCGATCGAGTAGCACCCCCAAGCCGCTCCGGAGACAGCCATCAGTAACACTCCCGTCCAGGATGGCGCTGTGACGCCCGGAAACGTCAGGTACACCAAACCGCCAAAGGCTACGGCCAAACCAATCCATTCAGAGGAGGGTGGCCGCTCACCGCCGGCGATTGCGATACCCAGCATTGTTATCTGCACAGCCGCAAACAGCACCAGCGCACCTGTGCCGGCATTGAGCAAAAGATAAGCGCAGGAGAATGTGAGCGCATAAGCGAATAAGGCGAATGCAGCTAAAGGCGAACCGTGCCCGCCGAGGCCGCGGCTTTTCTCCCGGCGCAAACGCAGAACCAGCGCCAGTGCAGCGGCTCCCGAACCAATCCGAACCGCTGTAAAGCTGCCTGCATCGATTTCTCCTTGGCGCAACGCGAAGCGGGCCAGTAGAGAGTTGGACGCGAAGAACACCATGGTTGCCGCAGTCAACAGGAATGTCCGAATAGACGGAGCGATTTGGATGGTCTTCGGTTTTATTAATCGCACGGGATCTGGTGATGGGATTTTACCGAATCTGATACTTGCCTATTTCCGTCTGATGATTACACGCACTGCACCGCGCCAATCCAAGCGTGCCGGTGACTTACCGCCGGCCCTGCCGGTCAAGATGCGAGGGAACCCCGGACGGATACCTTACTGACATTCAGCACGCACGGACTGGTAGCATTGTGATGACACGCATGTCCGAGAATACGACCACCCATCCACCCGCGTCTGCTATTCCGGCTGACGACCCGCAGCGCAAACTCGCGATCGCACAACCGGACGCTCTGCCGCACATCGGAGTGGTGGGCGATACCTACACGATCCTCCTCGGCGGAAAAGATACGGCCGGCCGGTTTTGTCTGATCGACATGCACGTTCCTCCCGGCGGTGGACCGCCCCCGCACCGTCATGATTTCGAAGAGACTTTCACCTTGCTGGAAGGCGAACTCGATGTAACGTTTCGTGGCACGAAGCATCGGGCGCGCGCGGGCGAGACGGTACACGTTCCAGCAAATGCGCCGCACCAGTTTCGCAATTCTTCGTCCGAAGCAGCGCGTATGCTTTGCATCTGTTCACCGGCCGGTCAGGAGGAATTCTTCCTGGAAATTGGTGTACCGGTCGCAGCCCGAACTACGCGTCCTCCGAAGCTGGATGATGCTGCTCAAGCAGAGCTCAGGGCGAAGTCGGCTGCACTCGCTGCCAAATATCGCACCGAATTTCTCGAATCTGCCTGAAGGAAGTCCTTCAACTACCCTTGCAGCCCTGACTACTAAGTCCACGGCCTTGCCGCGAGCGGCCGTGCCTGCCGATGCATCCCTCAACGCAATGGGGATCGATCCGGGTCTACACGTCTGAGCCGGTGTCCGGCACCGGAGCCGGCGTTGCTTTGCTAATGCGCACCTGCTCCACGCGCATCTCGTCGCTCGCCAGTATCTCCACCCGCAGGCCTTCGCGCTCCACCACTTCTCCCGGCGACGGAACGCGGCCCAGCCATTCGGTGACCATCCCTCCGATGGTCGTCGAGTCCGCTTCTTCCTCGGGACCGACGCCGAACAGGTCGGCCACTCGCGCCAGGTCGAAGTTGCCGGAGACTACATAGCCGCCGTTACCGTCTTCCGTGACATCGGTACCGGGTTCGTGCTCGTCGCGAATCTCTCCCAGAATCACTTCAACCAGATCTTCCATGGTGACGAGACCGGCTGTGTTGCCGTATTCGTCCACCACGATGACCATATGAGCGCCTTCCGCTTGCATCTCGCGCATCAGATCGTTCACGGGCTTGGTCTCGGGCACGAAACGAATCGGCCGCATCAACTGGCGCACTGTGCGGGTGGCTCGCTCGTCCTCGTCGAGTTCGAACATGTCGCGCACATGCACGAACCCGACGACATCATCGATCGTGCCCTCATATACCGGGATGCGCGAATACTGCTCGTTGATGACCAGTTGGCGCAGTTGCTCCAGCGTACCGTCCGCCTCGATCGCGACGATGTTCGGCCGCGGAGTCATCACCTCGCGCACCACCGTATCGCCGAACTCCACAACCGACTGAATCAGCTTCCGGTCTTCTTCCTCGATCAGGCCCTCTTCGGTTCCGGCAGTGATCAACGCTTCGATGTTTTCCGCGGGAGTGGCAGGCTCCTCCGGCTCATTCGGCTGGTTCGCGATTTCGAGCAGCGAGTGCAGGAAGTTCAGCAGCCCGGCGACCGGCGCGGCCAGGATCGCGAGAAACGCGCACGCCGGCAGTAAAGGAACCAGCCACTTCCCTTGCGGTCCGGCGATACAGGATCTGCGGGATCACGTAACCCGAGAACATCATCAGCAGCCACGCGAAGACCAGCGCTTCGCCCAGCGATTGCAGCGTCAACGGCGCGTAGAGAACGCCTCCCGCCAGCGACGCCATGCCTAGGAACGGCAGCGCGGTGTGCTTAACCAGTGAAAAGCGGAGCGCGCCTTCCTCGGTCTTGAAGCCCAGACGTTCCTCGATGTCGGATTTGAAGAATTGGAGTGCGGGAAGGTCGCGCGTGCGGAGCCGGAGACTTTCCAGATACAGCATCTGCACATACGTGCTCAATGCCAGAATCGCGGCCAGCAGCAGGCTGGCTGTCCAAACCCAGATCATGCGCTTACCCGCTCGATCAGACCGGCAGGGAGACCGAGCATCCGCCGCCACCGGGTTTCCGCGCGCGACATCCGGCCGCCGTCGGTTTCGTGATCCATGCCGGCAAGGTGAAGTGCGCCATGCAGCATCAAAACCTGAATCTCGGTTTCGATGGGATGCCCGAACTCCCGCGCCTGCTCGCGCGCGGTTTGCCAGGAGATCGCGATATCGCCAAGGTAGGCCGGGTCGGGGCCGGGCACGGATGGAAACGATAACACATCCGTGGCGTAGTTCTTGCCGCGAAACTGACGGTTCAATCGCTGCAGTTCCCCGTCAGTCGTGACGAAACAAGCGAATTTACGGCCCTTTAACACCCGCGCGCACACCACCTCCATAAACTGCTCAATCGATTTCCGATCGAGGATGCGAGGTAACCTGAAAAAACGTATGTCTGGGTCAGAAGGTGACATGCACAAACGCCATCAGGCGTTCAGGACCGGCGCCGGCGTTGCAGCAGCCGTCATGGGCTGAGCCAGTGTGACGGGCAATGGCGCAGGATTCGCGCTCTCCGCCGGACTATCCAGCGGGTTTTCGGTAAGTTTCAGACTCAATTGGCGGCCCGCTCCGGTACTCTCATTGTATCGCTCATAGGCCTTCACGATACGCTGCACCAGGGGATGCCGCACGACATCGCGCTCGTCGAATTTCACAAAGCTGATGCCCTCGACGCCCTTGAGTACTTCGACCGCATCGAGCAGACCGCTGCGGCGGCCCGAGGGCAGATCAATCTGCGTCACGTCTCCGTTTACCACCATCTTGGAACTGAAGCCCTGGCGCGTCAGCACCATTTTCATCTGTTCCGGAGTCGTGTTCTGGGCTTCGTCCAGAATGATAAAGCTGTCGTTCAGGGTGCGGCCGCGCATAAAGGCGAGAGGCGCCACCTCAATGGTGTTGCGCTCCAACAGCTTTTCGACCTTCTCCTGCTCCAACATTTCGAACAGCGCATCGTAAAGGGGGCGCAAGTAGGGGTCGACCTTCTCCTGCAAAGTTCCGGGAAGGAAGCCTAACCGCTCGCCGGCTTCAACCGCCGGACGCGTCAGAATGATGCGGCTGATCTTCTTGCTGACCAGCGCGGACACCGCCATCGCGACGGCGAGATAGGTTTTGCCCGTACCGGCGGGACCCACTCCGAAAACCAGGTCATTGCGCTCGATGGCTTCCAGATAACGCCGCTGATTTACCGTCTTGGGCGCGAGCGTCTTCTTGCCGAAGTTCCGTTGACGGCCGCTGTGCACCAGCCCACGAAGCGAAACCTCCGGATCTTCGGTGACCACGCGAAAATAGCCCTGCAGGTCGCCGTTGTTGAAGACCGCTCCCTCGCGGACCAGCCCGGCATAGTCCTCCAGGATCTCTTCCGCACGCGCCACCGCTCCAGGTTCACCTTCGATTTCAAGCGAGTTGTCGACCAGGTGTGTGCTGATGTTCAGTCCGGATTCCAGTACGCGGATGTTCTCGTCGCGCGTTCCGAAAAGGCTTTCGATACCACGATTAATTTGTACGCTGGTTTTCATCTTTCCCCTAGGAAATAAGCTGTTAAGAAACACACGTCAACAGTTGTTTTCATCGTGCATGCGAATAACAAGGGAGGCTTGTGGAGAGGAAGGGCCGCGAATTAGCGGGGTGGCTAACAACCATCCAACCCGATTATAGCAGTTTCAGGAGTTTCGAGGGCGGCCAGTCGGGCCCCACTGATCCTTGGTCGTGGGGCCGGCCGTAAACTGTTTGGATGTCGCCGAAACCGCCCGCTGGCCGGAAGAGTTACTTCTCGGTGGTAATCTCCGCAGTCGCCTGCGCCAGTCCATCTGCTGTCGCTACGATGTGGATGCCGCCCGGCTGCCCTTTTTTCGAATTGACGATCAGCAGTGCGAGGCCGTTGAACGCCTTCCGATGATCCGCTTGGAAGGATTCGGTTGTCGCCGCGTTCCCATTGTCCACCGCCCGCAACGAGCCGGCGCCGGTCACCGCAAACTTCACCAGGTTATCGGCGGAGGGACAAAGATTCCCATCTTTGTCTTCCACCCGCACTGTCACGAATGACAAATCATCGCCATCCGCGTGGATCATCTTGCGATCCGGTGCCAGCGTGATCCTGGCTGGATTGCCCGCCGTACGGACCACATCGAGCGCCACTTGCTTACCATCCTGATAAGCCACCGCACGCAGCGTGCCGGGCGCGTAAGGCACCTTCCATTGCAAACGATACTTGGTAAAGAACTTCTTGTCCGGGCTGACGTTCTTCCCCACCGGGATTTCCACCGGCTCAGACATCGTGGTCTTGCGCCCCAGCGATTTACCGTTGAGGAATAACTCCACCTCCGCGGCGTTGCTATAGGCCATCACGGGAATTTCCTGCCCGACGCGGTCCGGCCAGGTCCAGTGCGGGAGTACGTGTACCATGGGCGCGGCAGTCCAGCGGCTCTGATAAAGATAAAAGCGATCTTTCGGAAATCCGGCGAGATCGACGAACCCGAAATAAGAACTGCGCGCCGGCCAGTCTTCAGGATGCTCGCCGTGTCCCTCAAAATATGGCGTTGGCTCACCAATGTAATCGAAACCGGTCCACACGAACTCGCCAAGTACGTTCGGCAGTTGATCCTGGTAAGTGAATTCAACATCCGGGCAGTAGGCCCACGGCGGAGCGATCACGTCGTAGCCCGTCAGTTGCAACGAAGCATGTTTCTCGTACTTCTCGACGGGCAGATGGTAGACGCCGCGAGAACTCACGCACGACGCGGTTTCCGACCCATACACGATCCACGTGGGGTGCTCTTTTTGGAACTTCTCATAAAGCCACGGCTTGTAGTTAACCCCGAAAAGGTCCACATTTTCGCCCAGATGGTTCTTGATCGCCTCTTCCGGTGAGTTGAAAGCCGACGTAGTGGGCCGGGTAGGATCTTCCTCGTGGAAGAACCCGGTAAGGCGTTTTGCCATCTCTCCGCCTCGCGGGGAGTTCTGTTCGGGAATCTCGTTGCCGATGCTCCACATGATCACGCTTGGATGATTGCGATCGCGATGCACGAAGTCGCGCACATCGCGTTCGCTCCATTCATCGAAAAACTTCGCATAGCCGTTCGGCACTTTCGGCCGCTCCCACATGTCGAATGATTCATCCATCACCAGCAGTCCCATGCGATCGCACAACTCCAGCAGTTCGGGCGACGGCGGGTTGTGGCTGGTGCGGATGGCATTCACTCCGGCCGCTTGCATGATCTGCAACTGCCGTTCGGTCGCGCGACGGTTCACCGCGGACCCGAGAGCGCCCAGGTCGGAGTGATTGCACACGCCTTGGATCTTTACGCGCCGGCCGTTCAGAAGCAAGCCCTGTTCGCGATTGAAGACCACGCTGCGAATGCCGAAGGGTGTTGCATAGCGATCGACGATCTTCTTTTTCCCGTCAATGATCTCCGTCACCAACGTATACATGGCAGGAGTTTTGATGTCCCAACGCTGCGGGTGATTCACCGTCATTCGCGTAGACATCGTCTGTGTGCCACCGGCAGGGATGGCGGCTTCGTCCCCGTTGCGTGACACTGACCGCCCTGTGGAATCGAGGATCGTATTCTGCACCACAACCGCGGCCTGACGTCCGGTGCGGTTGCGAAGTTCCACTTTGACATCGACCGTGCTCCTTTCGGCGCTCACTTCGGGAGTTGTAACGTAAGTACCCCAACGCGCTACGTGTACCGGTCCCGTGATGTCGAGCCATACGCTGCGGTAGATGCCGGCGCCGGGATACCAGCGGGAGGAGTGATCTTCGGGCGTCAGCCGGACGGCGAGCACATTGGTCCTGCCGCCGAATTGCAGGTAGGGCGTGAGGTCGAAAGAGAAGCCGATGTAGCCATACGGCCGGCCGCCAAGCTCATGACCATTGATCCATACCGTCGAGTTAGACATTGCGCCGTCGAACTCAATGCTCAGGTACTTCTCCTTTGCACTCTCGGGAAGGATGAATGACTTGCGGTACCAACCGGTACCGAAAATCGGGAGCGCGCCAGTGTGCGGATTGGCCTTGGGATCGAACGGTCCTTCGATCGCCCAATCGTGCGGGAGGTCGAGGGCACGCCATTGTGAGTCGGCAAATCCGGGCTGCTCGGCGCCAGGAGCGTCTCCTTTCAAGAACCGCCAGGCTTGGTTGAAATTGAGACGACGCTCATCAGAGATGTTTACGGTGGTCGCAGCGACGGCGGCCGGCGCGAAGCAACTGACCAGCAGGACGCAGGCAGTCGCGCGAGGGAAATCAACGTTCATGATCGAAGCTCCATCTTATCGGTAAGGCGTAGTACGCGTTGTGAACGTTCATGGCCGGTGCCAACGTTTGGATACTGTAAATTTCCGTGAGCCAGTGCCTAAAATTAACCATGCAGGATCGCGGAACCGGCATTTTGCTGGGAATCGCCGGCATTTTGCTGGCGATGTATGTCATGGGCGACTCGAACATCAATCGTCCGGCACCGGCCTTCGATCTGCCCGAAGCGTACGGCGGGCACATCTCGCTCGATTCCTATCGCGGGCATCCCGTGCTGCTGGCGTTCTGGGCCACGTCATGCGGAATCTGCCGGCACGAACTTCCTCTGCTCAGCGACATGGCGCCAGAGCTTCGTGGCAGGGGTGTCGAGATTCTTACTATCCATTTGGGAGGTTCCGACGAAGCGCGCGATTATATCGCCTCAAACCATCTCCACTTGAAATCGGCGAGTGACCCGGAGGGCGCGGTCGCGCAGGCCTATCGTGTCAGTGGAATACCCAAGTTGGTGCTGGTTGGCAGCGACGGTTTAATCCATCGAACGCACTCCGGCATGACAACCCGCTCCACGCTCCGCAACTGGGCCGATTCCGTCGCCAGCCGGTAGGCTTTACTGATTGTGTTGAGGCGTCGAAGCCACACCGCCGGCTGCAACGTTCGCTGTCTTCCACGTCGATTCCAGGCCGCTCGGAATCACGTAAGGCATGGGTAACCCTGTTGCCGTAGGTTGTGCACCGCGTTGGGCGCAGGGCACAGAAAAATTGCTGCTATTCGGTGCGCAGGGCGCTGGTCGGCGAGATCGAGGCGGCGCGAGTAGCGGGAATATCGCCGCGATGAAAGCGCATACCGAAAGGGCGCCTGCCGCGAGAAGCAGGGCCAGCGGATCCCAGTTCGTAACTCCGTATAGTTCAGCCGATAGGAGGCGCCCTGTGCCGATGGCGAGCGGCACGCCCGCGGCGATCCCGATCGCGACGCGGGAAGATGCGCCGCGCAGCACCAGGAGGACAACTTTCGCGCGATCGGCGCCAAGTGCCATGCGGATGCCGATTTCGGCCGTACGTCGCACGACGCCGTAAGCCGTGACGCCATACATGCCAACGGCGGCCAGCAGGAGAGCCACAATTCCGAAGAGGCTGGAAAGCGTGGCGACGGCGCGCTCGCGGTCGAAGCGCAGTTCCACCTGTTCCTGGTAAGTCCGTAGGTTGATCACCGTCAAATTTGGATCGATGTCAGCCAAGGTCTTCGTCACCTGCGCTTCGAGCACGCCCGGCGGCATGTTCGTCTCAAGTGTGATGCCGTGGACCAGATGTGAACTGCGCTCGATCCGCGACATTAGCGCGTCCTTGCCGTAATCGACATTCTGGGCGAGCGGGACGTAGAACATGGGACGTGCCGGACGGCTGAGAGCGAAGCCGGCAAATTTGGCGTCTTTCACTATGCCGACGATCCTGAAAGTGCCCGCATACTTGGGATCGTCGAGCCCGAAATGTTGACCCAGCGGGTCTTCGTTCTTGCCGAAGAATCGGTTGACGAAGCTTTCGTTCACGATCGCGACCGGCGCGGTGTTTTCGTTGTCCGCGCTCGTAAACTCGCGGCCGCGCACCATCTTCATGCCCAGCACCCGGAGGTAGCCGGCGCTGACGCGGTCCCAGGAAGAGCCGGCATTCCCATTCATTTTTCCAGGCGGGTGTCCGGCGACCATAATGAGTTCCCCCCAGTTATCGACCAGGGGGTTGTAGAGCGCGAGTCCCGCACCGCGCACACCGGGGATCTGATTCAGGCGTGTTTCCATTCGACGATAGATCGATTGCAGCTTCGTAAGAGTATAGTCGCTGGGTGGCGTGTTCAGCTGTACGGCAAGACGTCCTTGCAGTTGATAACCGAAGTCTTGATGTTCCAGATTGTTGAGGCTTCGCGAAAGCATGGTGGCGCCTGCGACGAGCACCACGGACAAGGTGGCTTGCACCATCAGCAAGACTTTGCTTGCGGAAGACGTGCGCTCCGTACCGCCGCGGCTTTGCCCGCGTAGCGCCTCGGCGGGATCTGTGCGTGTAACGAACCACGCGGGAGCGGCGCCGAAAATCAATGCGGTCAGCAGGGAGGCGGCGCAGGCGAAGCCGAGGACGGGAAGCGATGGCAGGACGGAGACGGGCAGGAACTTCGCGGAACTGAACGCGAGTGAAAGCAGAAGTCGAGCGGCAGCCATCGCCACGATGAGTCCGGCGATGCCACCGCCGAGCGCGAGGAGTGCGCTTTCCGCCAACGCCTGGAGCACGATCTGGCGGCGCGTTGCGCCGATGGCCAGACGCAACGCGGTCTGTCCGCGGCGGGCGACGGCCCGCACGAGGAGCAGGTTGGCAACGTTGGCGCAGGCGATCAACAGAACAAGACCGCAGACGGAGAGCAGGATTTTGAGACTGCGTCCGTAGGCCTCTTTCATCTCCGCGACGCCGCCGCCCGCCGGAATGACACTGATGACCTGCCTTGGCAGGCCATTGATGACGTCCGGCATCCAGTTGGCGGGGTATTGCGATTCGTACTGCATCCATTGGCGCAGCACCACGGTGAGTCGTGGGGCCATTCCCACGATTGATGCGCCCGCCCGAAGGCGGCCAATCATGCGCAGCCAGGCGGGGACGGGTTGGCTGAGCAGGGAGCCTTCTCCAGCCAGCAGCGGTTCCTGGTGGAGGGGAATCCAGATATCGGGCGGATCGCCTCGGAGCGTTTCGCCAAAAAATCTCGGGGGAGCGACTCCTATGATTTTGAACGGATGACCTTCGATCACGAAGGTGGCGCCGACGATCGACGGGTTAGCCGCCGTACGCAGACTCCCATACGTGATGGCTGAGAACCGCGACGGGAGGAGCTCCAGCAGTGTCGTCGTTGGGCGTGAAGACGCGTCCGCCGAGCGCCCCGACTCCGAACACGGAGAAGTAATGGCCGTCAACATATTCGGAGCGGAGGGGTTTGGAAGGCGCGTTCGGGCCGGAGCTTCGGACGTTGACGCGGCCCAGACCGGCCTGGAATGCGGTGACTTCGGCGAACTCGGGAGCGGCAGTTTTGAGGCGCTGGAAAAGCGTCCAGGAATAGAAGCCCCATTTATCCTGAGGGCCGCCTTGCACGCAGCAGTCGTCGCCTTCACCGACTCGGTAGAGCGTGGAAGGATCGCTGACCGGGAGGGAGCGGAGCATCACGGCGTCGATGAGAGTGTAGATTGCGGTTGTGCCGCCGATGCCTAAAGCAAGGGTGAGAACCGCCGTGGCAGTGAAGGCGGGGGCCAAGCGGAACTGGCGGAGGGAATAGCGGACGTGCGCAAAGGTGCCGGTCATATTGCAAAGTAATACTGCGGAAAGCGGAAATTGTTACGCGGAAAAATACGCTTGGCTTGCGTCGAGTGTCAGGTTTACTACTCCGTTACGTCAGATTCGAGAGTCGCGGTAACAATTGTTGATGGCTGCTACGGCTCGAAGCAGTAGCCCTCGCCGCGAATCGTGATGACGATCGATTCTGTGGCGGAGCGACCACTTGCGCCCAAGCCCTGACTATCGAGCCTGAAATTTCTGCTGACACTCCTTAATGTGACCGGCCGCCCTCCTCCGCATACTAATGAATAGATGAGGCGCATGTTCCCCGCGCTTAACCGCAATGAGGTGAATTGTCGATGAGAATAAACTATACCCTTCGCATCTTAGTCCTGACTTCCGTGTCGCTGGCTCACGCCACGGCACAGACCGTTTCCTGACGGAGAAACGTCGCACTGGACCGAGGGTATGTTCGGGGACCGAGCTTTATGGACCGTGGCGGCCGCGAATGATCGCGGCCTTCGCTTCTTTAGGAAGCATCTACCTAAATCTTGAACAACCCCCTTGCGTCCTTGAAACGCGCCTCTCTTATATTTGTACGTTTGACGTCTCTCGCCTATAATGGTTCTGTATATGCCTGAATGATAAGGAGTTATGCTGACAGGGATATATAGAAGCTTGCGTCTTGTGAATAGGTTCGCAAGTGGGAACCGTTCCGGCGCCAGGCGGAAAAGCGGCTTCGGATTTTAGACGCCGCGACGAAGCCCGGCGATCTTGCCGCCCTTAGCTCCAACCGTTTCGAAGCCCTGAAGGGAAACCGCAAGAGCGCAGTATTCGATCCGGATTAACAGCCGGTGGCGCATCTGTTTTAAATGGCCGAAGGATGCGCCCGGCCCGACAGACGTTGAGATTGTTGACTACCGTTAACGAAAGGAAAACCGCCATGCCACGCACGCCCATTCACCCCGGAGAAATCCTCGCCGACGAGCTGGAGGATACCGGGCTATCGCCAAAGAAACTTGCGGACGTTATCAACGTGCCGCCGAACCGCCTTTACCAGCTCATCGCCGGAAAGCGCAGCATGACGGCGGACACCGCCCTTCGTCTTGGGCAGTATTTCGGCATGGCGGCCGACTTCTGGATGAACCTGCAAAGCGCCTACGAGCTCGACCTGGCGCGGCAGGAAAACGGCAAAGCGATACAGCGGATTCCCAAGCGCAGCGAAACGGCCGAGCCGCGGCCTGCTGCGTAATCATTCTTAACCGTAAACAAGCAAACTTATGATGGTGAAAGCTAAGAAGGCCGTTAAGGGGCGATGCCAGCGAAGATTTTGATGAGGAGACTGAAGACGACATCCTCGCTCTCGACCCATCGCTACTTGGCAAGGCAGTGGTTTCTTCCACCGATTGGACGGCGGAAACGATCATCGGTCAACTTCTTAAGGGAAATATGACGTTGGACCCGATTTTTCAAAGACGGGACGCCTGGACGCAATCTCGAAAAAGCAAATTCATCGAGTCAATCATTCTTGGGCTCGACGAGCTTAATTTCTCCACGCTCAATTTTGTGTCGCCACAACTGATGGCGGTTGTACCAGACTTGGTGAAAAAGCAAATCCATGGCTTCTAAAATTTCGGGAAGGCGGCGACGTTCTTCTATCCAGTCCTGTTCGATCATCAGATCAGAAAATTGTTCTGGATCGACGCGCCGTAGCTTCACCGAGGTTCGTAAAGTAACGCCGCGCTCGTTCTTGCTCGCGGCGTCTATATAAGTTTCAAGCAGGATCGCATCCATTCATGCTGTTTCGTTCCCGATGAAACGGCGCAGGTTTGTCGATTCGCGGGCTGGTTATTCAAAATCAGTTTGCGGCCCACAATGGCGGGTCTGCGGCAAACCGCCGCCGTCAACAGTTGTGGCTCAACGGCAGAGCAGGCGGAGCGGAATACATTGCCTCGCACTCTTCCCTCGTGAACGATCTTCCCATCGGTTCCACACCCAGCAGCGCGAACGATCAGGATTGTGAACGCGGCAAATCCGGCATCTCGACGCATGCCGCGGAACGAGTGGTATAGATCCTGAACCAGATCGTTCATCCAGCGCGCACCCGGCTCCGACATGCCCCGCCCGACCAGTTCGTCAATTTCTGACTCGATGTGGAATTCCATCTCCTCCCACAACAGACGATTCCTTTCGCTGCGCTCGAGCCAATATCGTAAACGCCGTCGAACTCGCTTCCACCTCAGACCATCTTGCATGCGATCTCCGTTCGATCAGGCGAATCCCATGATTCGCGCTACGGCTCCGGTTACCTGCCGGTAACGAGCAGACTCTTCCGTCACCCCCACTCGCCCTCTATCCAGCCGTTTAGTTCGAGCCGCTGGAGAGCCGGATAAAGAGAACCTTCTTCAACCCGCAATAGATCGTCGGACACTTGCTGGATCGCTTTTGCGATCGCATACCCATGCAAGTGCCCCCGCATCAGTATTCTCAGCACCAACATGTCAAGCGTCCCGGGCAAGAGGTCGCACTTCGATCGGGTAGCTCAGAGTCTGACTTTCCTATGTGTTGATCCCGGCCGGTGACTTGCCTTTCAGGAACCGCCGATCGCAGTAAAATATCTCTTTGGATCTCGGACGCCTTAATGAACCCATCCGAACGCATTGACCAACTCATCGCAAGCCTTCCGGACTGGCGTGGCCAGATGCTTGCTATTCTCCGCGAAGTCATTCATGATGCCGACCCGGAGATCGTCGAGGAATGGAAATGGATGGGCTCTCCCTGTTGGTCTCACGATGGACTGATTTGCGTGGGAAACGCTCACAAGGAAAAGGTGAAGCTGACCTTTGCCCAGGGCGCGAGTCTTCCGGATCCGGACAAACTCTTCAACGCCGGCCTGGAAGGGAATCGGTGGCGAGCGCTTGATCTCTATGAGGGCGACAGTGTCAATAAGCGCGCTCTGCAAAATTTGATCCGTGCTGCCATCGTTCACAATCGTGCCGGGCGGAAGGTGAAAACTCTAGCGGGCCCTCGAGGAGTTCGGCCTAAAGTACACAAAAAATGAGAACGCTTTCCGGCGATCCCACAAGTCTCTCGTAACTTTCAGTTCAATCGATAAAGGGCTGGGTGGACGGTTTCAAGAATGGTTCGGGATCCAGTTCCAGAAACTCGGCGCGAGCGAAGTCCGCCTTTAAAGCGAAGGGTACGGTGCAGTCGAAAATCGTCTTCGTCGAGATGCCGCGCGACGGAATATCGGGGCTGAATGCGGGATCTTGCGAAGGATCGAGCGGGTGCCCAATGACTCCTGGAATGAACACCGTGCTGCGCGCGCCCTGATACCGCGTAGTCATCGCCCACAGGACGTCGTTGCTATCGAAGATATCCACATCTTCGTCCACTACCACCACGTTTTTCAATTCGTGGTACGCGGCCAGGGCGATGAGCGCCGCCTGACGCGCCCGCCCGTCATCAAGGGGCATGGTCTTCTTGAATTGCATCACCGCCAGAAACTTACCGCCGCCGGCCGAGTGCGCATAGCAATTCAGTACACGCCCCGGCATTGCGGCTTCGGTCATGCGAAGAATGCTGGCTTCAGTCGGGATTCCCGCCAGGGAAACGTGTTCCTCTCCAGGGCCGACAATCGTCTGCATGATCGGGTTCCTCCGGTGAGTCACCGCCGTGATCCGGAGAACCGGAAGGGAAGGATTGGCCGGCCCGTTGTAGCCGGGAAATTCCGGCATGGCGTGACCTGTATTCGTCAGGACATCCTCGCGAATTCGCTCGCCCGGCAGAATCTCGCCCTCGATGACAAACTCTGCATGCGCAATCGCGTATTCCGGCTGCGTCAGGCATTGGACCAGTTCTACTGGCTTTCCACGCAGACCCCCGGCGATATCCAGTTCGTCAAATCCGAGCGGAGTCGTAGGCGCTTCGAAACTTACGGAAAGGTAAATCGCGGGATCGAGACCAATGGAGATTGAGACCGGCAACGCCTTTCCGGCTGCTTCAGCCTTCTGCCGGAAGACATCGATATGGCGGCTGGGCGCGAAGAAGATTGATAGCTTCTCCGGGCCCTGCACACACATCCGGTGGATGGTGACGTCGTGCTCCCCGGTTTCAGGGTCGGTCGCCCGCAACACTCCGAGAGTGAAGAAGGGACCCGCGTCGAGTGGAGTATTCGTCGGCGCAGGGACTATCTTTAAGACATCGAGAGGCGAACGGTGCACCACTTCCTGGCAAGGTGCGGCCTCGCCTTTCCCTAAGAGCTTCGGGGCAATGGGCGAGGCCAATGCGCGCAGCAGTTCCCGGCCAACCCGGTCGACGCTGGAGTCCAGGAGAAGTGCGGCACGCTCCCGTGTCGCGAGTAAACCGGCTACAATTCGCACTCCGGCGTAGCCCTTGACGTTTTCGAACAGCATCGCGGGTCCGGTCTTCGTCGGGCGAAGAACCGTACCTCCGGCTCCCACATATCGGTAGACTCCGGCAAGTTCCGCATTCGGATCTACCGGCGTCTCCGTGCGTAATAACTGGCCGGGAATCTGCTCGAGTAAACGCAACGCGGAGCGGAGATCGTGAACGCCGGTAGAGTGACTCATGCTTCAACTTACTCTATCGCCGCTACGGCACCCACGCCATGTATGCCAGATAGCAGAGCGTGATTCCGGCGACGGCCGCCATCAGTCCGGAAACCCGCTTCTTCTGCAAGAAGAAAATCAGCAGCATCCCAGTGAGAGATACCAGCGTCATCAACACTGCGGAAATATCAATGATCACCGCCCAGGCCTTACCGCTGTCGCGTCCTTTATGCAGATCGTTGAGCACCGCAAAGAAACCCATGCGAGTCTCCGTCAGTTCATAGCGTCCCGAGGCACGGTCGATCAGGACGTCTGCGGAGTAGCCAGGCCCCTTGAATGCCACCGAACAGTCCCTATCCTCGATGCGGAAATCGTTCAACGATCCGTGAATCCCGTGAGCATTGCGCAGGTGCTCGACGATCTCCAGCTTCGCGACATCCTTACCCAGGTATTTCTTGTCGAGGCTCCCCCGAATTTGGACGGTGTGCTGTTGCTTCGCGAACCAATCCGCGTGATTCAGCGTGAGGCCGGTGACGGCGAAAAAGAACAGAATTCCGAAGCTGGCCATCGATAGATAAATGTGCAGCCAACGCGACAGAATCATCATCTGCCGCTTCCAGAACGGTTTCCGGTGACCGTCCCGGGTGCGAGGAGCTTCCGGACTCGCCATCATCCCCCGCATGTCAGCGCGACACCTTGTGGTATTCCATCGATACGGCCCCCACTTCCACATCCGGCGGTAACTGCGCCTGCGAGGGTTGTCCATTGAAGTCGAACGTATGACGCACCAGGCTGTAACCGCCGTGTTCCCGCGCCGCCTCCACCAGCACGGTATATCCGCCAGCCTTTACCGGCTTGCCGGCGTTGTCTTTTCCGTCCCAATTGAATGTATATTTCCCGGGAGAACGCGTCGCACTGGTGACCGAATTCAGGATCTCGGTTCCTTCGGACATCGCACGCAGGCGGTCGTCGCGGTACCAGGCTCGCAATTCGTTCAACCAGCGCTGCTTGTTGAACCACAGCGCCAGCGTGCGCACCGGGAAGCGGTCTTTATCCTCGACCCACACCGCGAGATACGGCCGGCGTGCGCCGAACCCTTGCGGTTGCGGAAGCTCCACATTTACAGTCAACTCATATGCGGGATTCCATAGCCCGGACTCGGATGCGGCGGCCGCAGCCTTGGCCAGAGGAATTTTGAATGCGGCAGCTTGCAGATCCGGCGCCTGGAGAGCGTTCCAGCCTGCGCTCGCAATGCGGACACCGTCACTTCGCTCCAGCAAATAGTCCACGCCGCCGACGGACACTGCCAGTTTCCGGCTCTGTTCGGGTGTAAGAATGCAAAAGGCGGTCGCAAGTGCGCCGGCGTTGACGGCATCTCGGGTCACCACGGTAGCACTGATGATCCGGTCCGCCGTTTGGCCTGTCCTGGGGTCCACGATGTGAGAATAGTGCCGGCCGCCAATCTCGAATCCGCGGCGATAATTGCCACTGGTTGCGACAGCCCGATCCCTGACATTCAACACCGCGATCCGTTTGCCGTTCTCGCTGTTCGAAAGCGGGTCGGCGACATTGATGGTATCGCCGGCTTCACCGCGCACCACCAGATCGCCCCCAATATTCACCACGGCACTGGTCACTCCGGGCGTGTGCAAAGCAGCCTCAGCCGCACGTTCGATGATGTAGCTCTTGGTGAACGAGTTCAACAGGAGCGGCGAGTTGCCCAGACGTGTCGCCATGCCGGATTTCCGGTCGAGCCTCCACTGCGGCTGACCAGCGTCCTTCACCGCCGCGCGCAAATCCGCCGCGTCAGGCATTGTGCCGGAGACCTCCGCGGACTTCCAGACGCGAACGATCGCTTCCGCCGATGGGCTCAGCGCGCCTCCGCTGCGAGCCCGCCAGAAATCCCACAGACCCAAAACTTCCAGCAATTCCGGAGACACGTGAATGGCTTGATCTCGCGTCCGCGACCAACCGCTAAACTCGGTCGCACTGTCATAGCCGCTCAGTACCCCGTTCAGTCGCTTGATTTCCGCCATCACAGCTTCTTCGGCCTGATTCGCGGCCGCATCGGAGGCCGCGCAGAGTTTCAGCTCCATGGACGTGCCGAGAACGTTCTCATAGTGCGAGGTCCGCCACGGCTGGGCCGCGGTGGGTGGACCGATGCTTCCGATGCTCAGCAACGAAGCGGCGAATGCCAGGGCAGAAGTTGCGCTAAGGAATAGAATCTTCATAAGTCTCGGGTGTATGGTGGTCGGCTCTAGCGGTCCCGCGGTTCGGCTTCGCGGCGCCGTCTCATGACAGTCATAAGCTCTTCCCGAGTGACTTTGCCGTCCCCATCGAGGTCAAGCTTCCGAATCGAAGCGGGAGCGTTCCGGATCTCTTCCGCGGAGAGGACTCCGTCGCTGTTGGTATCCACCGCCGCGAGCACGGCGTCCACTCGAATCAGGTTCATCTCTCTCCGTGGGCCATCGCCACGGCGACCTTCGGGGGCGCCTCGTCCGTCCGGCCCTCCGGAATTCGTCGGCGCAGCTTGCGCTGCAGCGAACTTGCGGATCTCCTCGGCGGTCAAAAAGCCGTCATGATCTTGATCCGCGCGGTCGAAGAGACCCTGCATGCGCTCGGGCAACTCCGACTTAGATAGCTTGCCGTCTCCATTTGCGTCGAAAGCCATCAGAGTTTTGACGGTATCTTCCACGACATTGACATTGGATGCGCCCTCTGGGTTCCGGCGCTCACCTCCTTGCGGAAACGCCGGGCGTACTTCGTCCGCGGTGATCTGGCCGTCCGAGTTCTTGTCAAACTTGGCCAACAACGCCGGCGCAGCATCAATTTCCTGTGGGTCCAACGTACCGTTCCCATTGGTGTCGAGCGTCGTGAACCCGAGCATTCCCGGGAAGCTTCCGCGTCCCGGTCCGCGCCGTCGCTCTTCCCCCGACCGCGGCAACTGGCCCTCCTGCGATTGACCAAACGCAAGCGGGGCGAACAATGTGGCGATGACGAACAAGCTAGTTTTCATGGCAGATGGTTGGGAGATCGCGTTGATTTGTTGTAACCCGTCGCATATTGGTTAGTTCCTCGATTACATCTGCTGCAGTAATAAGGCCGCTGAACCCTCACATCTTTATTAACGGGTACGGCTCACGAATCCACATTAAAGATTGTTATATCGAGGCGGAGCGGCGCAGCTACAAAGATGCGAGGCTCTCCTAGTCATCGAATTGCAACGGTTCAGTGCGATAATACACGATTGTGACAATCGAGCGAAGGCAGGTATCGAATCACGTTGTGTTGCTTGTCTCCGGCCGCATGGACGCCGGGAATGCGCCATTATTCGAACAGCAGTGTAGAGTCTGCATCGCCGAAGGGCATACCAGTCTGGTCGTCGATCTGGAAGGGCTGGCGTACGTCAGCAGTATGGGGCTTCGGAGTTTCATTGCAATCGCCAAGACACTGCAGGACAAAGCTGGAGCGCTCCGTTTCTGCTGTCTAAAGGGGCTGGTCAAACAGGTCTTCGAAATCACTGGTCTGTCGAGGGCCTTTCCGATTTACGAGTCGGTCGAGGCCGCGACCATCGAAGGCTAAGTCAAGAGCGTGCCTGTCGCCACTCAATCTCTGACGATGGCAGCGAATCCTTCATGCCTCCGGGACGCCGTGGAATTCATCCGGACCGGAGCCTCGGAAGCTGGCCTGCCTGAGCAGCGCATGGACGAGTTGACTCTCGTCATCGAGGAGCTTTTTGTGAACGTGTGCTGCCATGCTTACCTGGACAGCAACCAGGGAGTCGTGATCCTTTCCTACTCGGTTCCTACGGCGGGTGAACTAATCGTTGAAATTGCTGATCAGGGCGTAGCGTTCAATCCCCTGACGGCGCCCCCAACCGAAGCCGCTACGAATTTGCAAGGCCCGAATTTGCAAAGCCGGCCGGCAGGAGGCTTGGGCATTCTTCTGGTCAAAGCCCTTGCGCCAGCAATCGGTTATCGCCGCGAACATGATTGGAACCGTCTGACGTTTCGCATTTCTGCGGCATCATAGGGCAAATCAATGTGGCTAGATGAGGCGATACGGATAGCCTTGGCGTTACTGCCCGTCCTCATCTTTCTGGGCGCGTTGCGGGCGCTCGACAGCTATAAATTAGTGCCCTTGCGGACTGTCGCGACCGCCCTTGAGGTAGGCGCAATAGCGGCTCTCGCCTGCTATGGAGTCAACACGCTTGTTTTCCGTCATCTCCACGGAGACCCGGAGCTGTACATCCATTTTGGGGCGCCCGTGGTGGAGGAACTAGCCAAAGGTGCTTTCTGGATTTTCCTGATCGTCACGGCGCGAGTTGCGTTCATGGTGGATTCCGCCATCTGCGGATTCGCCGTTGGCGCCGGCTTTGCTCTGGTGGAAAACATCTCTTACCTGCAAGCGCTCGGCGGTCGCGGCATCGGCGTCTGGTTACTGCGCGGCTTCGGAACCGCCGTGATGCACGGGGGCGTAGCGGCGATCGGAGCGCTCATTGCCGTATCTCTCGCTGAGAGCCGGCGATGGCGAGGCGTTCGCCAGTTCGCACCCGGACTGGCGGCGGCGATCATGCTGCATTCCTTATTCAATCAGAACATGCTCTCGCCGGTTGCCTCGACCGCGGTGATGATGGTAGGGCTTCCGCTCATTTTCCTGGTCGTGTTCTACTTCAGCGAGCGATCCCTGCGCCGATGGCTGGGAGGTAAGCTCGACCAGGATATCGACCTCCTCGCGATGATCGCCGGCGGCGAACTCAATCAGACCCCCCAGGGCGCGTATCTCATGTCTTTGAACGATGCCTTTCCTCCGGAAGTGCGCGGGGACATGCTCAATTTTCTACACCTGACGCTAGAGCTCAGCGCGCGTTGCAAAGGGGATCTCATGCTCCGCGAAGCCGGCCTGCAAGTACCCCCGGATCTCGCGCTGGAGGACCATTTCAAGGAGCTGAGTTATCTCGAAAATAGTATTGGACCCACTGGAATGCTTGCCGTCCGGCCGCTACTCTCGCAAACTCCGCGGGATCTCTGGGAGATGTACCATTTGAAACGCGAACGTCACTGATTTGCAACCGGCGTTTTGTATACTTCAGGCGAAAGTGTCGGAGTCCAACCCTCAAGGTGAAGTAACCATGCTGCTCGCTGCCTGGAGCAGCGGAGATCAGAGCGCGCTCAACAAAATGATGCCCTTGGTGTATAGCGAGTTGCACCGTATTGCGCGCCGGGCCTGGAGTCAGCATCCGAACAATGACACACTGCAACCTACGGCGCTGATCAATGAAGCCTACCTGAAGCTGGCCAATGCCGAAGATGCCTCGTTCCAGGACCGATGCCATTTCTTTGCAGTGGCCTGTAAAGCAATGCGCCAGATTCTGGTCAATCATGCCAAGAGCCGTCTCTCCGGCAAACGCGGCGGCGGCCTGGCGAATGTCTCGCTGGACGATGTTCAACCGGCAGTCCATCAGGAGGCTGCTGAGATCGTTGCGCTGCACGAGGCGCTGGAGGCTCTCCAAGCCGTCGACCCGCGCAAAAGCACGGTCGTGGAAATGCGCTATTTTGGCGGTCTCAGCGTCGAGGAGACGGCCGAGGCGATGGGCATTTCCGTCGCCACGGTGAAGCGCGATTGGCGGATGGCGAGGAGCTGGTTGATCCGCGAGATCAACCGTGAGTCGTTATGAACTTGCCGGTTCCTTGGCATGAAATCGAGCGCTTATATAACGAAGCGCTGGACTTGCCTCTGTCTGAACGCAAGGCGCTGCTCGCGTGCGCCAGCCCCGCCTTGCGAGAGGAAGTGGAATCCTTGTTGCAAGCGGATTCTAACGCTGCGCTGCTGACTACTCCTCCCACTCACGTCGCGGCCGACCTGCTGGATGGTCAACCCGGTGGCCTCGCGGCGGGTCAACGCGTGGCGAGTTACGAAATCGAATCGCTGATCAGTATCGGCGGGATGGGCGAAGTGTATTTCGCTCGCGACGCGCAGGGTAGGCCGGTCGCCCTCAAGATCCTGCGCCGTCACCTGATTGTGAACTCGCAGGCGGTGAACCGTTTCGAGTCGGAGGCGCGGGCTGCCTCGGCTCTCTGCCACCCAAACATCGTCACCGTATACGAATCCGGAAAATCTTCGGAAGGCTTGTTCATCGCAATGGAGTGGCTTGACGGTTCTACATTTCGCGCCATCATGAACGCGGGCCGAGTGGAGATTGCGCAGGCGATGGATTCGGGGAGCCAGGCCGCGCGAGCTTTGTCCGCCGCGCACTCGGCGGGAATCCTGCATCGCGATATGAAACCGGAGAACATCATGCTGCGGAAAGACGGGGTAGTGAAGATCCTGGACTTCGGTCTCGCGCGGCATGGCGGGCCAGTAGGGACTGAGCCGAGTTCGATGGGCGCGTCCGGAACCATATCGGGCACTCTTTCCGGAACACTGCTGTACATGCCGCCTGAAATTCTTCGCGGAGAGGCCGCTACCAGCGCGTCTGACGTATTTTCGCTCGGGGCGTTTTTATATGAATTGATAGCGGGACAACATCCTTTTGCGGGGGCAACCCCGCTCGATGTATTTGAGGCCATTGAATGCCGCCTTGTGCCGGAAATCGGTACGTTGCGCAGCGGTGTTCCTCAAGAGGTCGATCAGCTGATCCTGGCGATGCTGGACCGTCGTCCGGAAGGCAGACCATCGGCAGGAGACGTGACGGATATGCTTGGAGAGGCGGGCGGGCTGCAAAAAACTTAGCTGGATTTAGAAACTGGCTCCGGTTGACTTTTCACGCCGGCTGGTCACATTTCGAACTGGGGCTCCGATTAGCATTGGCCGGTTATAGGACACAAATGACTCTTTGGTTCCCATTTACTACAACCGGCCCCGTCCTGACTGCTTGCGCCTCACTCCTCACCGCGATAGGCGGCGATTCGCGCTTGCCTGGTTAGAAGCGGCCGGCTACCGTACATCCACCTGCACCGTCAGATTATGTGAGGGTGCTGTCTGGCTGATGTACTGCACCTGATCCTGGCATTTCGGATCCTTGCGCACCCAATTGCCGTCGACGTAGTTGCCTTCGCAATAGTGAGAACTCTGTTTGTCAACGATTTTCTCCTCGACCATCGGACGATAAGTGCTCACGTGGAAGTAGGAAGCCGCCTGATCGCGCTTCAATTTCTCCACTTGCCCGTCGACACGCACTTCTTCCGGACGGAAATAAACTGAGAACGTGTCGCGCCCAGGAGTGGTTTCGCCTGCGCTCATCACCGGTCCGCTGAAGGAATAGGTTGCCTCGATGGCTTTGACCCGCTCTACCACGGCGATACCTTTGCAACCCGAGCCGTCCGGATCGCGGAACTGGCGGTCCTTACAATCCTGTTCATTGGTAGTCGTCTTGGTCTTGGAAGCCAGTTCCACCATCCTCATCTTTTCAAATCGGATGGTCGAAGGATCGACAATCGCCGGGATCGAAGCCACGTGAGTGAAAGGGCTGAGTTGGTCAACTTGCGCGGCCTGCTTGACGGCTTCAACGGGTG
Source organism: Terriglobia bacterium (assembly GCA_963777595.1). Classification (GTDB taxonomy): domain Bacteria; phylum Acidobacteriota; class Terriglobia; order Bryobacterales; family Bryobacteraceae; genus CAVVFX01. The sequence goes on along the minus strand of CAVZRE010000049.1, from coordinate 20,944 downwards.
CGGCGATCGTACCCTGCGTGTCCTTTGAAGTTGACGGGTTCATTCGAATTGCTATTACGAGACCGCCCGCAACCACGGCCGCGGCGCCCGCAAAAAGCGCAATCTTTTTTGTAGTCATGTTCTTGCTCCTCTTTTGTCGATCAATTCCCGGCCTCGTCGCGCTGTTCTGTGGCCGCTCATCTCTATAACAAGAACGCACCACCAACAGGATCATTTATTCTCACAATTTTTTGCGCTTCGTGAGTTACGTTTCAGTTACAAATAGCCGCTGGCGGAAAGCACAGGGCGGCATTATGGATGAGGGGGCTTTACGAGAGACACTGGACGGCAAGTACCGTGATGTCGTCGGTGCGTGGAGCTCCGGCTTCGAACCCTTCCACTTCGGCATGCAGGCCCCGAACCAGTTCTTCCACCGGTCGCGAGGCATGCTCCGCCAGGTATGCTTCCAGGCGGGAATCCCCGAAGAAATCGCCGCTCTTGTTACAAGCCTCTGTAACGCCATCGGTGAATATCAGCAAGCCTTCGCCGGACGCCACTTGTGTACGGCTCGATGAATATTGAAAGCCTCCGAACACGCCCAGCATAGGCCCTCCACGCTCCGTCAGCGGACGCACCTGCCCGTCCGGCGAATACGCGTACGGCGGATTGTGGCCTGCGCTGCAGTACTCGAGCAGGCCCGTACGTGTGTGGAGAATCCCGTAAAACAGCGTGACAAACATCCCCGAGGTCTGCTGCTCCACCAGGCACTGATTTACGTAGGTCAGACAGGCCCCCGCCGAAGACTGATGAGGCGCCGCCGCACGCAGCAAAGTGCGCGCAATCGCCATGAACAGCGCCGCCGGGACCCCCTTGCCGCTGACGTCACCCACCACCACGGCCAGACGCTCGGGATCGAGCAGAAAGAAATCGAATAAGTCGCCGCCGATTTCTTTTGCCGGTTCCATGGCCGCGTAAAGGTCAAAGTCGGTGCGGTCAGGGAACGGAGGAAACTGTCCTGGCAGCATGGAACGCTGGATCGTGGCGGCATGTTCCAACTCGTGCGCCCGCAGGCGCTCCGCCTGCTCGACCTCGGCCAACCGCGCGTTCTCGATCCGCACCGCTGCCATATTGGCCATAACGGTGAGCAGACTTAGATCCTGCCTGCTGAACTCTTTGACGAAGTGAGAGGAATCCAGATAGATCAATCCGATGACCCGGTCCTCGGCCTGCAGCGGGACTGCCATCATACTGCGGATCTGGGTCAGCGCGATGCTTTCGCGCGCCGCGAGAGCCGCATCCGCCATAGCGTCGCGCACCAGCAGGGAACGCTTTTCGTGAAGGACCAGGTCACGCACGTGAGAGCTGATCCGCAGGCCCTCCCCCTTAGTGGACCGCACCAGCAATTCGTTGTTTTCGAGCGTCATCAGCACGCCGCGCGCCGCTCCGGCTGCATCCACGGAAAGATCCAAGATGAGGTCGAACAGCTTGTCGAGCGGAAGATGCGTGGAGAGCTCGCGGCCGGCAGTGATCAACGCCTGCATATGCCGGCTGCCGTCAGTGTTGCCCCCGGCTATCAATCCTTGCAGGCTTTCCGAGATTGTGGTGGCGCCTGCAGTGGAGGACGCTTCATCCGTGAACTCGACGGCGCCGGTTTCGCATTTCTCCGTCTCGCAGTACACCATCGACACATAGCCGGCCGTGATCCGGTCTCCGGAACGCAAGATACGCGGCTCGGAAATGCGTTCTCCATTGACCCGGCTTCCTGTTTTGCTGCCTAGATCGCGGGCCAGCCAGTGGGCTCCTTCGCGCTGGATAATCAAGTGCTCACGCGAGAGTCCCATGACGCCGGGAAATGGAAGTTCATTCGTCGCCGCCCGGCCCACGCGATAGCTGGCGGCCTCCAGGCGCAGGACCGACCGGTCGCCGTTGACTTCAATCAGTAATTCAGCCGGACCCGCCGCCATCGCCCTAGAATATCCGAAATTGACGTACACCATTCCTAAAGTTCAAGAAGAATTGAACCGTTCTGTTGTGGCCAGGCGGCGAAGGAAACCGTACACCGGAAAGCGGTGGCAGCGGCTAGACGCGCGATTGATTAAACAAATCTTGCCTGATGCACAGCAGGATCTGCACTTTACCTTGCTGAAACCTCCGCGTTTTTTTCGCTGGCTTCGCAGACATTCGTCTTTGGGCCCAAACCTGCTATCGATAGCACCGTGCGATACCTGATCTTTGCTCTTTTAATAGCTAGTTTCAGCTGTACCACTCACGCCGTGTTGCAAGTCAACAGCGAGTATCCGAAGCATTCGCCCCCGACGGATCTAAGAACCAAGTTTCCGGCCGCCGGTCAAACACGGATGGAAATGGTAGCCGACCACCTGCTTGGCAAGGAGTATCTGCCCGGCGGGAACATTGCCGATTACAGCAGCAATCTCGGCTCGTACCAGATTTTCCTGATCAAAGAGAAGGACACCACCAAGGCGGCGAATCTGATCTTGGATTGGAGGGCCACTCACCCCGACCTGCAACGTATGTCCAAGCTCGGCGGCTATTACGGGCTTGATAACGGCACTCCAGTTTATTTGTTCTCAAAGGGCTTATATGTGGGTGGATTTGTCGGGTTGAGCGCGGACGATGCCGACCTGCAGGCACGTGGACTCGCCGACCGTTTGTGAGTCGCGCCATCCGGATCGCACCCGCATATGGCGCTGAGTGTACAATCATTCGCATGGTGCGACTCGCAAGTGTTCTTTGTCTGCTTACATGCTTCATGACCCTGGCCTCTGCCTCCGACCAAATGGAAAGTCATCACGCACTCCGTGATGCCTCAGCGGATACGGACCCTCATTCCGATTTCTGGCGTGGAGTCATGCCGGTTTTCGCAGAGCGCGACACTGCGGGAAATCTCGTTGAGGGACACAAGACCGAAATCCGGTCCCGGTGGACCAGCGGGAATCTATTTTTCCTTTTCATCTGCCCTTACCGGCAGCTCAATCTGAAACCCGGCCCGAAGACACAAACCGAGACCAATCAGCTGTGGAATTGGGACGTAGCAGAGGCCTTCATCGGCTCAGACTTCAAGAATATTCGCCGTTATAAGGAATTTGAGATCTCCCCGCAAGGCGAATGGGTCGACCTCGATATCGATCTAGACACGCCCCACCATGAAGACGGCTGGCTGTGGAACTCCGGATTCCAGGCTGCGGCCCGGATCGACCAGGCAGCCAAGATCTGGTACGGCTTTATGCGGATTCCCTATGCCTCCATCGATTCGCGCCCCGCTGCTGCCGGAAACATTCTCCGTATCAACCTCTTCCGCTGCCAGGGAACGCCTCCCGATCGTAAAATGATCGTTTGGCAACCGACTCACCGCAAGACCTTCCATACCCCCGAGGTCTTCGGAACGATCAAGCTGGTAGACTGACCCAACCCTTTGCGCCCTGAAAGCAGTCTCAATTCTCGATACAATGCCAAAGATGCGGAACGTCACTGTCTTCGCCATCTTTTGTATTGCCGTCGTGGTGCTAGGTCAGGCCCCGGATCGAGCTTCGAATATCACCCTGCGATCGCGCGTGCAGCCTTTCAAAGGCAGTTCCGACTGGCAGGAAGTCTCCTTTGACAAGCCAATCCAATTTCAACATACGGCGATTGTCCTCTGCGACATGTGGGACCACCACTGGTGCAAGGGCGCGGAAAGTCGTGTTGGTCCGCTCGCGGCGAAGATTGAACCCGTAATCGAACTATTGCGAGCCCACGGCGTGTTGGTCATCCATGCTCCTTCAGAGACCATGCAGTCTTACACCGAAAATCCGGCTCGCCTCGCCATGCTCAAAATTCCGCAGGTCACACCTCCGCGCGAGTTGGATCTGACCGCGCCTCCGCTGCCGATCGACGATTCCGACGGCGGCTGCGACACAGGCGAAACGGCGCACATGCCGGAAAGCCGCGTGTGGACGCGGGAGAATTCCCGCCTTCGCATCGCGCCCGGCGACCTGGTCTCGGATAAAGGACAGGAAGTCTATAGCGCTCTTTGCCGGCGCGGTATCCACGACCTGCTGGTGGCCGGCGTTCATGCCAATATGTGCATCTTGAACCGCGGCTTCGCGATTAAACAAATGTCGAAATGGGGCATGCGCTGCATCCTGGTTCGCGATCTCACGGACGCGATGTACAATCCGAAGCGGTCTCCCTATGTGACACACGCGCAGGGAACGGAGTTAGTGATCGAGCATATCGAGAAATACTGGGCTCCTACGACAACTTCGGTGGATCTTCTGAAAGCGTTGCAATAAGTGAGTTCGCCGCGCGTCGCCCTGGATGCCGCAAGTCAGATCGTCTTGAAACGATGTTCTACCGACGCCTCGTGCGTCGCAATCGTAATCTCGTTCACGCGATAGATATCGGGCAGCGTGAGCGTCTGCGGCTTGCCCAGATACACGGACTCCACAAAGTCCAAAAACACCGACTTCTTTTTCCGGCAGTGGGGCCACCTTATGAGGCTTGCTGCCCCCGTTGACCAGCACCACGCCGAGGTCGGCCATATATTCGGCAATTCCCTTGGTTCCCGCGAGCCGCAGACGGTCGTCGCCGTGTGCAGGGGCCGTCTCGGGCCGCAAATAATCCATGTGCAACGTCGCCACCCCGCCATTGTCCAGTTTGTAAACCGCGGCCGTGACGTTCTCCATCGCGCCGATTTCCGGAAAAGCTACATGCGATTGGTAGCCCGCCACCTCTACCATCTCCCGGCCGCTGCAGTAACGCATCAGGTCGATCATGTGGATACCGATCCAGAGCACCGTGCTGCCATAACTGTCACGATCCTTTTGCCATTGCGGGCGCGGGCCCAACTGGTAGGACTTCTGCCCTGTAATCTGGGCCACTTCTCCGATCTCACCGGACTCGACAATCGCCTTAAGAGCCAGGTACTCCGGATCGAACCGCATCGGCAGCAGCGTGCTCAGACGCAGACCGGGCTTCGCGAATGCCTGCTTTACCGCGGCGAGATCGCGGCGGTTCATGGCGAGCGGCTTTTCGGCGATTACGTGAAGATTCCTGGCTGCGCACGCAAGGATCGCTTTGGCCCTGCGGCCATCGTTATTGCACACCGCAACCATGTCGAGTTTCTCCCGTTCCAGCATCGCAGCGTAGTTATCATAGGCCGTGGCCTTCTGGACCGCTGGATTCCGGCGGCTCGATGCCAGAGTCTTCGGGTCTGTGCCATCCGCGGCATACGCCACTAACTCGACATCCGGCAGCCGCGGCAACTGTCCTAATACCTCGCCCGGGTGACCATCGAATCCGATGATGCCCAGGCGCACCTTGCGGGGCAGACGAATTGCAGCGTCCGGTTCCTGCGTCAACAGCGTCCCGGCAGCGCCGGCTGCCAGCAAGAGTGCGCGTCGTGTGTGCATATCAACATAAAAGTACGACATGGCGCGGCCTGCGTGCAACCAGTCCGGTGAAACCCGCCCTCACTCATCCGCCGTCAGCTATCTGAATCCATAGTCGTCCGGAAACGGAGGCGTGATGGCCGTGGACTTCCACAAGTTCGGGCTCATGTATCCCGCTATAGAACGCAATGAATCGCGGTTATCCTGGCTGGACATTACACGGGCTTTCACCGCGGGGCCGCTCCAATCGAGTTCCGCTCGAGCGCGGAGTTCTCTCTCTTCACGGGCATAGGAAGATAGTCCCGCCACGTTGACTGTCTCGTCGGGGTCTTTCTTCAAGTCGTAAAGCTGAGGAGGATAGCCGTTTACGGCGATATACTTCAGATTGCCGCGGCGGACCATCCGGATCGGTTCGATGGTCGCTTCGCCGCAATAATCTCCGATCACTTCGCGCGATGCGCCGTCCTCCCGGCCGTCGGTAAGGGGCAGAAGACTGCGCCCGTCGAGATGCGTTTCGACCGTTGTGCCCGCGACTTCGGCGAACGTTGGCAGAAGATCCACCAGAGATACCAGCGATGGTACCCGTTTGCCCGCATGAGCCTTTCCGGGAAACCGTACAATCAGCGGAATGCGCGCGGACCATTCCAGATAGACGCGTTTGAACCACTGGCCCTTCTCCCCGAGCATGTCGCCGTGATCGCTGGTAAAGAGTACGAGCGTATTCTCCGCCATGCCGAGTTTCTCCAACTCGTCGAGAATCATGCCGATCTTTTCGTCCAGCCACGTACACGCCGCGAGATAGCACATACGCGCCATCCGGATCTTCTCTGGCGTGAGTGTCTCCCTGTCCAACCCGTGTACGATACGAACCCATTCGTAAGTCGGGCTCAACTTTCGTATGTCGTCATAGGGCCGCGGTGCGGGAATCTTTGCGTTCTTGTAAAGGTCCAGATACTTGGCGGGAGCGCAGTAAGGGTCGTGAGGCTGGGTGAACGAAACATTCAGAAATAGCGGCTGATCTTTGGCGGTCAAGGCGTGACTACGAAGCTTTTCGATACTGCGGCCAAACGTCATATCGTCAAAAGAAATCTGGCCGTCGTTCTCCACCGGACCCAGCCGGCCCAGTCCTTGCTGGATTGACGTCCCCTCAATCCAATAAGGTCCTTTCTTCCACGGGTGCAGAAAGGCGAAGTGGGTGGGATATATGCACGGGGTCATGCGCTCGTGAAAGCCGTGAAGCTGGTCGGGACCGATGAAATGGGTCTTGCCGGTCACCGCTGTCTGATAACCGGCTCTGCGCAGACAATGCATGATCGTAGGAAATTCGGAGCGAAGTTCTGCAGCGTTATCCCAAACGTCGATCCCATTAGCGAGCCGTCCCGTGAACATCGACATACGGCTGGGAACACAAAGGGGCGAATTGCAGTAGGCGTTGTCGAAGACCACGCCCTCGCGCGCAAGACGATCGAGATTCGGGGTAATCGCCGCTTTCTGGCCGTATGGACCGATCATGAACGGCGTCATCTGGTCCACCATGATGAACAGGATGTTAGGCGGCCTTGAAGTTGGACGCGAAGCCGGGGCCTGCTGGGAAGAAGCCGGTCCGGAGACGGCAGCGGCGGCGGCCGCGGGCATGTGCACGAAAGTTCTTCTGGTCACGCGAGTACGACTTTATCACCCTCGCGAGGCTGCTATGATGCCCTCGGCGGCGGAGTGCTCCAAGCTTGGTTGAATCGGACCTCGGGTTCGGTTGGCCTCTCCGGGGTTACCCCGGGGAATCGTGACAAACTCTACACTCGTCGCGTGAGCTTCACTGCTGAATCGCAGAACGGCTCACGCCAGGTAAGACTCGTTGGTGCACTCCGCAGCTCTTGCAAACGATGCGGAAACAATTGGTATCGAGCGCCATTGCGTCGGCTTTTCTCGGCGGTGAACAGACCGTCGGGCAAGCAAACCGGCGCGCTGTCCAGGCGCTAGGGCGGTCGTGGCGTTGGCTCGAACCTTTGGCCCGGCGGTATGTCGATCAGTTTGCAGGGAAAACGCGTCCCACTCATCGAATGGTCGTCCAGTTTCTGCGGAACGATAGCGGATTTACCCGCGCGTGGACCGCCAATTCCAGCAAGATCTCGGTCGCTCAATGGGTCACGGAAATGCAATCGATGCTGCCGGTCCCGGCGGCGGAACTCTGGCCGCTTCCCCCGCTCGAATCAGCAGGAGAATTGGCTCGCTGGCTGGAAGTCACGCCGGGCGAGCTGGATTGGTTCGCCGATCTCAAAAGACTCACGAACCGCATCAACTCGCCTCTGCAATTAGGACACTATCATTACCGCATCCGATCGAAAGGCTCCGGCGGCATACGTCTCATCGAAGCGCCCAAGCCGCGCTTGAAAAAGATGCAGCGGCAGATTTTGACGGAAATCCTGGACAAGATTCCGCCCCATCCGGCGGTTCACGGATTCTGTAAAGGACGCTCCATAAAGACCTTTGCCGCTCCTCATACAGGACAGCGTGTTGTCTTGCGGATGGACCTCCAGGATTTCTTTCCCTCCATCTCCGGCGCGCGGATCCAGGCGTTTTTCCGCACCTTGGGCTACCCCGGATCGGTCGCCGGCGCGCTGGGCGGCATCTGTACGAACGCTACGCCGCGCGATACATGGCGCAATCAGGAATTCGAATTCGATGGCCGCGAATTCGATGGCCGCGAACTCTATGGACGCGAACTCTTGGAAGCGCGGAAATTATACCGCCAGCCGCATCTGCCACAAGGCGCTCCGACCTCGCCCGCCCTGGCTAACTACTGTGCCTATCGCGTCGATTGCCGGCTCGCCGGCTTAGCGAGGTCGGCGGGCGCCGTTTACACGCGCTATGCGGACGATCTCGCCTTCTCGGGCGGCGATGAATTCGAGCCGCGCGTCCGGAGGTTCGCGACGCACGTCGCCGCCATTCTGCACGAAGAGGGTTTCAACGTGCATCATCGCAAGACGCGTATTATGCGTCAGGGTGTGCGGCAGCACCTCGCCGGTCTCGTCGCCAACCAAAAAGTGAACGTCATACGCGCCGACTTCGATCTCCTGAAAGCCGTCCTGACGAACTGCGTGAGGTCAGGCCCCGAGAAGCAGAATCGCGAGAGCATGGCCGATTTCAGGGCGCATTTAGAAGGAAGAGTAGGATTTGTGGAGATGATCAATCCGGCCAAAGGAAACCGGCTTCGCGTCTTGTTCGAACAAATCGTATGGCTCTCATTGGACCCCGTAAACCATTGATAACAAATAATTAATAAGCGAATTGGGTTCGAATCGCAAAAAGGTCTTGCGGCTGACCAGGGCCGGAAGCACCTCCAAGTCCGTCGGGCAACCAGGCTTTGAAGTCTCTCTCGAAGCCTCCACGTTCTTCGAACGATCGGAGTTCCTTCCATAGGATCCATGATGATAGGAAGGTGAATGTTTCAAAGGCTCGGGTCGCGGCCTACAACGTCCTGACTGGAGTCGAGCACGGCGCATTTTCGTCCGACCTGCTGGCCCGGGAGACGGCGCACATCGAGTCGCGGGACGCCGGACTGGCGGAGGAGATCGCTCTCGGAGTGTTGCGCTGGAGGGGCCCGATCGATTGGATCATCCAGACTCTTTCCGGCCGGCCGGTGCAGAAACTCGACAGGGAAGTGCTGGCCGCCTTGCGCATGGGCGTTTACCAGTTGCGGTGGCTCGACCGCATCCCGCCGCACGCAGCCATCAACGAGAGCGTCGAGTTGATTAAGAAGGCGCGCAAACGGTCGGCTGCGGGATTTGCCAATGCAATTCTCCGGAAGGTGACCCGGGAGTCTGTCGAATGGCCGGACGAGGCGACGCGGTTGTCATGTCCGCAATGGCTGCTCGATCGATGGTGCGCACAGTATGGCTGGGATACCGCGCACGGCATCGCGGAAGCAGCGTTGCGGCGTCCGGAACGATTTGTGCGCATACGGCCTGGAAACGATATCCCCGCGGGATTTGATCCTACCGATGTTCCCGGCGCTTACGTCGAAAACAGCGCTGACCGGCTGAAGTCTGTCGCACAACTACAGGTTCAGGATATTTCCGCGCAAACGATTGTTCCGCTGCTGGAACTTCAGCCCGGTCAGACGTTTCTCGATCTCTGTTCCGCGCCGGGGAACAAGACCGCTGCAAGCTCTGGAGACCGCGGTCCATGGAATCGCGTGCGACCTCTCGTCCGTGCGGCTGCAACTCGTGCATCGCGTGGGTATCCCGCTAGTCGCCCTCGACGCCACCCAGCCGCTGCCCTTTGCCCGCAAGTTCGATCGCATTCTGGTGGATGCACCGTGCTCCGGGACAGGCACACTTGCGCGCAACCCGGAGATCAAATGGAAGCTGCGTCCCGAGGATCTAACCGACCTCCAGCGCCGCCAGGTTGCCATCCTGCGCAATGCCCTTGCGTTGCTATCTCCTGGAGGACGCCTGGTTTATTCCACCTGCTCGCTCGAGAACTGAGGAAAATGAGGCGGTTCCGCGCCTTGCCGGGATGGGCGACGTTCGTCTCACCATGCAGCGAATCCCGGGCCGCGACCGGGGCGACGGCTTTTTCGCCGCCGTGATAACCTATGATATTAACCGTCAGTTTAGCCATCCAGCATGGCTTTGATAGTTCCTTCCATTCTTGCCGCCGACTTTGCCCGGCTGGCCGACGAAATCCATCGAGTCGAACAGGGCGGCGCTTCCATGATCCACATCGACATCATGGACGGCCATTTTGTCCCGAATCTTACGATGGGGCCGCCGCTGGTCAGTCGATCCGCAAGGTCACGCAGGCCAAATTCGATGTCCACCTGATGATCGAGGATCCGGACCGTTATGCGGCCGACTTTATCGAGGCCGGCGCCAACTCATGTCTCGGTGCACCAGGAAGCTTGCGTGCATCTGGACCGCACGCTACGGCATATCCGGAGTCATGGGGCGGCGCCGGGGTGGTGCTGAATCCGGCCACGCCGATCCATACGCTGGAAGATGTACTGGACCTGGTGGATCACGTGCTGATTATGAGCGTGAATCCGGGTTTTGGCGGGCAGGAGTTTATCCCCCGTTCGCTCGATAAGATCCGGCAATTGCGCCGGTGGCGGGCGGAACGGCGGCTAAACTTCGCAATTGAGATCGATGGCGGCGTTTCGCGCGATAATGTTGCGGAGATCGTCAGAGCCGGTTGCGACTGGCTGGTAGCGGGGTCGTCGGTATTTCACAGTGCCGATCCGGCTGCAACCGTGAAGGAAATGCAACAGATCGCCGCGGAGGCGATGTTGGTTAAAGTCTAACGGCGGCGCGGCGTGCTGGGATGGCAAGCCGACTGCCCAAGGGTGTCAAATGGTTTTTTTTATAAAGCGTCTTAACGTACTCGGTCAACTCGCGGCCCTGCTGGTGATAGCGGCGCTGCTCACTTCCTGCGGCTTTCACCGCAAGAAATACGATAACCCCATCACCAAGGACACCCAGCAGCCCGACAAGGTGCTGTTCGACACGCGCCATCAACGACATCGAACATGGCCGCTATGAGGTCGCGCGCCTGACGCTCAACACCCTGATCAACACCTACGACACCAGCGAATACCTCGCCAAAGCCAAGCTCGCGGTCGCCGATAGCTGGTACCGCGAAGGCGGCACGCACGGCCTGGCCCAGGCCGAAGCCGAATACAAGGACTTCATCCTGTTCTATCCGCACATGGAAGAGGCCGCCGAATCGCAATGGAAAGTCTGCCAGATTCACTACAAGCAGATGGAAAAGGCCGATCGCGATCCCACCCAGGCGCAGCGCGCGGAAGAGGAATGCCGGCAGGTGATGGTGGCAGTTCCCCAATAGCAAGTACGTGCCCAAGCCAAGCAGATGCTGCGCAATGTCCAGGAAGTGCTGGCAGAGAAAGAATTTCTCGCCGGAACCTTCTACTGGAGCCGTCAGGCGTTTCCCGCCGCTTCGGCCCGGCTTTCCTATGTCGCCGATCAGTACCCCCTGTTCAGCCAAGCCGACGAAGCCCTCTGGGAGCTAGCGGATTCCTATAACCGGCTGGGTGATCGCTGGGAAGATAAGGCCGCCCAGGCATACTCGAAAATTGTGAAGGAGTATCCCTTGAGCGCACACGCAGATGACGCCAAGGAGAAATTGCAGGCCATGAAGCGCCCGGTCCCGGCAGCCGATCCGGAAGCCATGGCTCGCATGAAATACAATGAGGAGCATTACGTCAAGGCCTCGAAGCTCAACCTTTTGACCAGTCCCGCGAAGAGCCTGATCGTTCACAACCCGGATGTCCGAGCCGCCGCGAAGATTGGCGACCCGTCGATGGAAACCAAGCGTCCGCCGACACCGATCAGCGTGCCGACCCCAGCCGGCGGGGTTCCCGGGACATCCGGTGGCGATGTAACTGCATCCGCGACCACGGCAAGCGACATTGACAGCAAGCCGGACGCTCGTACAGGCGGTGCGCCGGTAACCGGTTCCACTCCTGGCGGCACTCCGACTACAGGCACTCCGGCAGCAGGCACGCCGGGATCTTCGGATGTCGTAGGCGGAAAAGCCCCCACCAGCAGCACTCCGACGGAAGCAGCCAAAACAGGAGCGCTCCCGACCAACTATCAGACGCTGAATCTGAATAAGAAGCAGAAGAAGCCCAAGAAGGTCAAACAGGCGAAGAACGCCGTGAATTCGCCTCCGTCGGTCCCGGGTGTGCCCGCCGCTCCAGCGGGGACAACTCCCGCACCGGCTACCGCTCCTGCAGCGGGTACGCCGCCCGCTACAGACGCCGCCGCGCCGCCTAAATGAGCCGCATTCTTCTCGCTGACGACAGCCCACACGCCCAACGCATGGGCGAACGCATTCTTCGCGCCGAAGGCTTCGAGGTCATCACCGTCAGCGACGGCCAGACCGCTATGCTGCGTCTGAAGGATTCCCTTCCTGACCTGGTCATTGCGGACGTCTCGATGCCGTTCGTCACCGGCTACGAACTGTGCGAATACGTCAAGTCGAGCGGTGAGCATCCAAAGACGGGAGTCGTGCTGACGGTCGGCGCGGTGGAACCGCTGGATGTGCAGCGCTCCGAAGCGGTTCGCGCGGACGGAATTCTGAAGAAGCCGTTCGAAGCGACTCTACTGCTCGAAGCCGCCGAACGCCTGGCGGGCAAGCCGCGAGCAACCTCGGCATCGGCTTCCAATGCGATGGACGAGTCCCGCAATCCTTTCATGATGCTGAATCGCAGCGAAGTCCGGGATCAGGTTCGCGCTGCCGTTACCGTAGCCCTGGATTCGACTTTTAATACCATCGTCGAGCAGATTACCGAAAATGTGCTGGCGGGGCTTGCGGCTAAGAAGGCAAAATAGTAGACAGACAATTTATGCCAGATAACAGTTTCGACGTGGTGTCTTTGGTCGAGATGCCGGAAGTCGTGAATTCCATTCAGCAGGCCCTAAAAGAAATCACGACTCGCTATGACTTGAAGGACAGCCACTCGACCATCGAACTGAACGAAAAAGACAAGAAGATCACCCTTGCCAGCAAGGACGAATTCAAGCTGAAAGCGGTGATCGAAATTCTGAGTCAGAAGCTCGTCAAGCGCAAGGTGCCGCTGAAGGCGTTGACCTACGGTCCGATCATTCCTTCCGCGGGTTCGTCCGTGAAGCAGGAAGCCACCCTGCAATCCGGCGTTCCCATCGAAAAGGCGCGTGAAGTGGTGAAAGTGCTCAAGGACAGCAAACTGAAAGTCCAGGCGGCTATCCAGGGAGACTTGGTGCGGGTCAGCGGAAAAGATCGCGACACCCTGCAACAAGCCATTGCGGCGATCAAAGGCCACGACTTCGGCATCGATATTCAGTTCACCAATTACCGGACTAACTGAATCGCCAAATGGCACGTAAAATCGAAACCCATTTGATCGCCGGCCCGGCCGGACAACTCGAATCGTTACTCGAAGAGCCGGAACAGGGAGAGCCCCGGTTCGCGGCTTTAGTCTGTCATCCGCATCCCCTCTACGGCGGAACGATGCACAATAAGGTGGTCTACCGGATGGCGCGTGGCTTGAGGAAAACCGGCGCGGTGGTGCTGCGTTTCAACTTTCGCGGAGTCAACCTGAGCGAAGGCGAACACGCCCACGGAGTCGGCGAAGTGGACGATGCGCGGACTGCCTTGGAATTCCTGCGAGTCAGATATCCTGAGCTCCCCTGGATGCTGGCCGGATTCTCCTTTGGCTCGCGCGTGGCGCTGCGTTTGGGATGTTCCCTCGATCCTGCGCCGCAACGTGTATTGGCGGCCGGCTTTCCGACCCGGCGCGAGGACAATCGCTACCTCGCAACGTGCGGCGTGCCCAAAACCTTCATTCAAAGCACCCAGGACGAGCACGGCCCTAGAGTGGAACTGGAGGCCGTCTACCCCGGCTTTGCCGAGCCGAAAGAGATTCACTGGGTGGAAGCGAAGGATCACTTCTTTACGGGCGCGCTCGATGCCTTCGAACTGGCTGTTCAAGCCTGTGTGACAGACTTCAGTCTGTCATGAAGAACGTCATCGTCGGCACCGCCGGCCATATCGATCATGGTAAAACCGCGCTGGTCAAAGCGCTCACCGGAATCGACGCGGACCGCCTGGCTGAAGAGAAGCGTCGCGGCATCACCATCGATATCGGCTTTGCGCACCTCGATTTGACGCCGGAGATCCGCATTGGGTTTGTCGATGTCCCTGGACATGAGCGTTTCGTCAAGAATATGCTGGCTGGGGCCGGCGGTATCGATATCGTAATGCTGGTCGTCGCTGCTGGAGAATCGATCAAACCCCAGACCCGTGAACATTTCGATATCTGCCGGCTGCTGGGGATTCGTTCCGGCTTGATTGCGCTGACCAAAGCGGACCTGGTGGATCCGGAAATCGTGGAACTCGCGCGCATGGAGATTGAAGAATTTGTTGCGGGATCTTTTCTGGACGGCGCCGCCATTGTTCCCGTGAGCGCGAAGACAGGACAGGGCCTGGATCAGCTACGAAAGGCGATAGAAGGGGCGGCCACTGGCGTCGTGGAAAAGAATGCGCAGGGACTTTTCCGGCTGCCCATCGATCGCGCTTTCACCATGAAGGGATTCGGCGCGGTGGTCACCGGTACGCTCGTCTCAGGAGCGATTGCGCCTGAACAGGAGGTCATGCTCTATCCGGAGCGCCGGCGGCTGAGGGTACGGGGGGTGCAGGTTCATGGAACGCCGGCGAAGAACGCGGTCGCGGGGCAGCGGACCGCAGTCAACGTCGTCGGGATCGACGCTCACGAGATCGCGCGTGGCATGGTGCTGGCGGCGCCGGAACGGCTGCGCGCAGTACGGGAATTCGGCTGCGTGCTGGAAGCCCTACCGGACGCGCCGCCCATCCGCAATCGAGCGCCGGTTCATCTTCACACCGGGACTGCGGAGATCGAAGCAGAAGTTCGGTTGTTTCGCGGTCAGAGCCCCGTCCCTCCGGGAGAAAAAACTTACGCGAGGATCGTTCTACGGGAGGAAGCTCTACTGCTGCCGCGTGATCGGTTCATCATCCGCCGGTTTTCGCCCGTTAGCACCATCGGCGGCGGTGTGGTCTTAGATACGGGCCTGGTGCGTTTGCGCAAAGCGAGCGAAGGCGCCGAGCGTTTGCGCAAAATTGAAAACGCTTCCCGACCCGATTGGCTCTATCTGCTGATCGCGGAATCGGCCCTAGGAACGTCTCCGGAAGAGCTGATCGCGCGAACGGGTCTGACGACAGTCGAAATAGAAACGGCCATTCGCGGGAACCCCGCCATAGTGGCGCTTCCGGGGTGGTTCGCGGCTCGGAGTGCGGTGGAATCGCTGCGCGAACAGATGTTCGAACGCATCCGGCAGTTTCATGTCGAACATCCTCTCCTTGCCGGAATTCCCAAGCAGGATCTGCATGCGGGTCTGCCGGACGCGCTTTTCGACGCACTCCTCAAGCATCCACAAATTGCCGTGGAGGGGGAGGTGGTGCGACATCGCAGCTATCGCGTGGTGCTCCAGCAGCAGGAGGAGCAGGCGCGCGCCATGATCGAAAACGCGTTTGAAAAGGCCGGGCTCGCCGCACCGGCGGAACTCGACGTGCTGGCGCATTGCGGCGTTGAGAGCGGACGAGCCAGGACATTGTTACAATTCCTGATCCGTGAAGGTCATCTGGTCCGGATTACCGGCGATCTGGTACTCCATCGATCCGCGATCGAGCGGCTCTTGGGCGACTTGGCTGCCATAAAGGGTTCAAGGCTGAGTGTGCCGGAGTTTAAGGAGCGCACCGGCATCTCGCGCAAGTACGCCATTCCTCTGCTCGAATATCTTGACCGTCAGAAACTAACGCGCCGCGAAGGAGATTTCCGGATCGTCCTATAGGCATAATGAGCGCCGCACCAACGTTCAGCGAAGGGCGGCGGCTTCACGGTACACTGCTCACAGACTCCCATGTACACTACCCGGCAGCTCTGCTGGCTCGGCGCAATGTTGAGCGCGACCGCCTTCGCGCAATACTCGCCATCCAATCCGTCTCCCGCGACCGGCGCCAGGAGCGGCAGCCGCTACGCCATCGTCGATGGTCATCTGCACTTTCTCAACTTCGTCCAGGAGACCGCCGGCATGGACGCGTTCTTCAAGGCGATGGACGACACCGGCGTCACCGAATCGGCAGTCATCGGTATGCCTGTCGTGAAGAAATGGGACGAATCGGAGGAAAAGCGCCCGACCTATTATTTGGATAACGACGCCCACACATATTGGTACAGTGCCACCGACTTCCTTGTCGCGCGGGCCATTCAGGAATTGCCCAAAGAGAGACAGCAGCGCCTGCATCCCTTCATCTGCGGCATCAACAGCGCCGACCGTAACGCGGTCGACCACATCGCGCGCATGCTGGCGCTCTATCCGGGATTCTGGCAGGGTATCGGCGAAGTCTTCTTCCGCCACGACGACCTGACTGCCCTCACCTATGGCGACGCAGCCCATGCGGATTCCAAAGCCTTCGACGCCGTTCTCAACCTCGCCGAAAAGCACGACCTGCCCGTGCTCATGCATAGCAATATCGGTCCAGCCTGGCTCGAACAGCCAAGTTATGTCGGCGAGGTGGAAGCCGCGCTCAAGAGCCATCCCCGGACTCGCATCATTTGGGCCCATGCCGGTATCAGCCGCCGCATCGTGATCGCTAATCACACCGAGATCATCTCGCGCATGCTGCGCGCCTATCCCAACCTGACAGTAGATCTTTCCTGGGTGATCTTCGAACAGGAACTGGCGCCCGGAGGAGTTCTCGACACCAAATGGGTTTCGCTCCTCGAAAAGTTCCCCACCCGTTTCGTTCTCGGCTCGGATGTCGTAGGCGTTTTCGATCAATACAAGCCGACGGTGCAGCGCTACTACCTGCTTTTGGACGCGCTGAAACCGGATACAGCCCGCAAAGTGGCGCACGATAATTTCCTGGCCCTGCTGCCCGGCCGGTCAATGACTCATGCGGCCCGCTGACCGGCGGGATCACACGGGCTTCTTCATCAGTATCGACACGGAGTTAAGAATGGTTTCGACCACAATATCGTCTCCGGCCATGGTATTGACCATAAGGTCGAAGAGATACCTGTTGGGCCACTCGATCCCGAAGTACTGCTTGATATAGGCAGCGCGGTCGCGGTCCACCGTCTCCGCAAGTTCGATGGCGCGTTCCTCGCTCTTGCCGTTCTCCCGTAACCGGCGCACTCTCTCCTCAATGGGCGCGTAAACGAAAACGTGAAAGGCGTCCGGATGTTCGCGGAGATAGTATGCCGAGCCTCGTCCCACGATGACGGAGTTGCCCGCTTTGGCAGCCTCCGTGACCACTCGTTCCGCCGCCGTCCGAACGCAATCAGCGTCCACCATTTTGAGGCGCGGCGCATTCAAAGTGCCTTCAAAACTGCCGCGCATGAAAGCTTTAAACAGTCGGTAATGCAGCGAGTCTCTTCGCTCCTCGTGCGCCTCTACGGCCATGCAATCGCAATCCATCGAACGAGCGATTTCATTGGTCAGCAAACCGTCCCACAACTGCCAGCCCAGCCGTTCGGCCACCTTCCCGGCGATATCGGCGCCGCCGCAGCCAAACTCGCGATCAATCGTAATGACTCGGATCATAAATGGTCCCTCAACCACCTCACTCCGCCACAACCGCCCCGCCCGCGCGGGGATCGTTCTTCTGTACCAGGAACGCGAGCAGGAACATCAGGCTCGCGCCGATAGCGAGCAGCATATAAGTATCAATGTACGCCAACGTCTGGGCCTGGGCCTGCATGGATTGGTAAATCAGGCCATAGGCATGGGACTGCGCATCGGCGGCGCTGATCCCGGAATGCACGAGCTGCTGGCTGAGGCCGCTCACCTGGTCGCGCAGCGCCGGGTCCGAGCTAGTCGTGTGCTGCGCCAATACAGATTGATGAAACTGCGCCCTGCGGGCAAGGAGCGTGGTGACCATGGATGTCCCGACCCCGCTGCCGATATTGCGCATGAAGTTCACCATCCCCGCCACGCTGTTCCCCTTCTCGCGCGGCGTCCCGGCGTAGGCGATCAGCGTGGTGGGTACAAACAGGAATCCTAGGCCGCCCGCCTGCACGACCCGCAGCCACATCGCGGATTGGAAGCTGATCTGTAAGTCGATCCGCATGGTGGAATAAAACATGCCGATTGCCAGCAGCAGCCAGCCGAACGCCACGATATATTTGGCGGGAAACTTCGTGGTGAGCTGTCCCATAATCGGCATTTCGATGAGCAGCAGAACGCCGCTGGCGGAAAGAACCATTCCGGAAGAAAGCGCAGTATAGCCGAGGAGCGTCTGCAGAAACTGGGGCATCATTACCAGGCTGCTGAATAACATGACGCCCAGCATAAACATCATGAGGTTGGCGGTAGCGAAACTGAAATACTTGAACAGCCGGACGTCGATGATCGGATCCGAAAAATTCCACTCCCAGGCCACCAGTGAAATCAGGCAGATCACCGAGATGGCGATGAGAGCGATGATGAAGTTCGAACCAAACCAATCGTCTTCCTGACCCTTGTCGAGAAGCACCTGAAGAGCGCCGACGCCCAGCGAAAGTAGCGCGATACCCAGGTAGTCTACACGCCTGACGATTCCCCTCAGGCGCGTCAGGTACGGGGGATCTTCGACCATGCGGTACGCCAGGAACATCACCACCATTCCAACCGGAAGATTGATGTAGAAGATCCAACGCCACGAGTAGCTATCCGTAATCCAGCCGCCGAGAG
Source organism: Terriglobia bacterium (assembly GCA_963777595.1). Taxonomy (GTDB): domain Bacteria; phylum Acidobacteriota; class Terriglobia; order Bryobacterales; family Bryobacteraceae; genus CAVVFX01. The sequence goes on along the minus strand of CAVZRE010000049.1, from coordinate 2,328 downwards.
TGGGGCCGATGGTCGGCGCGGTGACGGCGGTAATTCCATACAACGCGAAGGCGAGGCCGCGCTGTTGGGGTGGGAAGATGTCGGCGAGGATGGCTTGGGCCATGGGCTGCAGTCCGCCTCCCCCGACTCCCTGCATCACTCGGAAAAGAATCAACGCCCCCAGGTTTGGCGCAGCTCCGCAGAACATTGAGCTGAGCGTAAAAAGGAAAATGCACAGCATGAAAAAGCGCTTGCGCCCGAACAAGCCGGCAAGCCAACCGCCCATGGGCAGAATGATGGCGTTGGACGCCAGGTACGAAGTGAGCACCCAGGTGCTTTCGTCGTTGCTGGCGCCCAGATCGCCGGCCAGGTGGGGCAAAGCCACGTTGGCGATGCTGGTGTCGAGCACTTCCATGAACGCCGCCAGCGCCACAACCACGGCGATCAGCCAGGGATTGAACTTCGGCTTCCATGGTTCTTCCGCCGCCACTGGGAGAACGGGCGTTGCGCTGATTTCTTCTGCCGTCGGCGTGTCAGCCATATAAAATCTCGAACCCTACTCGACGAGATAGACTTTGGGATCGACCGACATCCCGGGACGCAGCCGGTGGTCGTCATTCTGTCCCCGGTCCAGGTCAATGCGGACTGGCAGGCGCTGCACTACCTTCACATAGTTGCCCGTGGCGTTCTCCGGCGGCAGTAAACTGAGACGCGAACCGGCAGCGCCGCCGATACCGGTAATGCGGCCCGAGTATTCCCGTCCGTAGGCGTCCACGCTGAATCTAACCCTCTGGCCCACCCTCATCCTCTTGAGCTGCGTCTCTTTAAAGTCGGCCGTCACCCAAATGTCGTCCAGCGGAACCACGATCATGAGCTGCTGCCCCGGCGAGATATTCTGGCCAACCTCCACGGTTTTCTTATCGACGACTCCGCCTACGGGAGCGAGGATCGTGCAATAGCTCAGGTTGAGGCGGGCTTGGTCGAGCAGCGCTTTCTGCTGCGCCACTTTCGCGGCCGAAGATTTAGCTCGGAACCGGCTCACGGCAATCTGCTGCGGCGCCGTCTGCGCTGCCTGAATGGTAGCTTCGGCCTGAGCAATTCTCGCCTGAGCCTGGTCGATTGCCGTTCCCGCCACGGTGACGTTTTGCCGCGCCTCATTCACGGCAGCGGTTCGAGCGTCTAACGTTGCTTTGGCCGCCGCAGCCGTCTGGACCGATTGATCGTATATCTGCTGCGAAATCTCGTCCTTCGCGACGAGCTGCCGGTAGCGACCCACATCATCTTGCGCTTTCTTAAAATTGGCTTCCGCCTCATGCACCTGCGCTTCGGTAGTTTCCAAACGCGCTTGCGCCGCATTGAGCTGCCTCTCAGCTCCCGTCAGGCCGAGCAATACATTGTTTTTGTTCATGTACTCGACAGATTACGTATTGCTCTGCTGCCGCCCAAACAGAAGGCCGAGTTGTTCTCCCTTGTATCGACGATTTCAGGGCAGCCCATTCCGGCGACCTCGGAAGCCGATCCGGGTGGCTTCGCGCTTGGGATTGGCCAGGGTTGGTTGCCGTTCTTGGGAGGTCCGGTCTGGTTCTACGAGGGTCAGTCGTTTGCCCACATCGTGGCTTGGTTTCGTCGCCCCCAAGACGAGCTGGTCGTCGTCATGGCGGTGAACAGCAGCCCCGCCGCGACCGGCTTCGCGTCTCTGTACCCGACGGTGCTCCGCATCGTCGAGCCGGCCGAGCGTCGTCAATGCAGGGGCTGCATCGGGGACAGCCCCCTCTCTTGGAAATGGTCCCGCCTTGAGGCACGGTTTCGGAGGGGACCGCCGCAAAGTTTGGGGATGCGAGAGCCAAAGCGGTATTTTCGCCTCTGTTATCTGACCAGGGGTGGAAATCGGGGCTGACGGTGACGAGCCATCCGCCGACGTCATGACAATCAACCGACCGGATGGTCAACTACGCCGAATACCACCGTGCCGGTTTGGCGCAAACGGATACTACGCCCCACGTTCGCGCTGTGACCGAGCGGTTAGTTATGCGGTCACGCAGACAGTGCCTGCACAAGGAAGGGGAGGCTTTCATCCATGCGATAATCCACCCCGGTATGATTGTCGGGGAACTCTCGGCCTTATGTAGCTGCCGCCACCAGCCTTGACGCGATCGAATTCGGGATCAAGTTCCAAGAACGTTCACGGAACTTTGGTATAGATCATGGCTCAACACTTCCTCCTCTTCCGCAGCCGCACGCTCGCTCAGCCCGGCCAAAGTTCTGCGCCTGTCCGAAGAGGGCGCGCAAAATGTCTTCGCCCGCGTGCGCTGGCCGCACACTGACGGCAAACCCGTCTGCCCAAACTGC
>CAVZRE010000048.1:0-48722 GCA_963777595.1 Terriglobia bacterium | reverse complement strand
GATACCACGGCGCCCTGGTGATGGATCTTCCGCTCGAGCGGCTGAAGCGCGATTTTGTGCGCCATCGCACCGTGACCCTGGTGACCGGAGAGGAGACCCCCGCTCTCGCGATGGACGGAGTGACCCAAGTCGCGGTCGAACCGTATCGGTTGACGCTGGCGGTTGACACCACGGTGATACCCATCGAGCAAGTCATCGCCGCCGCCCTCCAACGGCTGACCATACGCGACCTCGCGGTGGAGAACCCGCCGCTCGAGGACGTGATCAAGGCCATTTATCGCGGCGAATTCACTGTTAAAGCCGCGCCGGAACCGAGCATCGATGCCGTCCGTGTCTGACGGCGAGGCGCTGCGCGCCTTTGCGCGGCTCGGTTGGCGCTGTGCGGCAGCCGAACGCCTCGCTACCGCGGCGCGCTGCGCGCTCAACGTGCTGATCCTCGCGATATTTTGGGCCTTCTGGAAAGCGACGCCGCTCGACGAACTCGGTCGACGCGATCTCACGCCCGAACGGTTGATTTGGTATTTGGCCATCACCGAGTGGATCGTGTTCGCCACCGGCATGCCCTACCGCGACATCGAAGAGGACATTCGCAGCGGTTCCGGCGTGTATCGTGTGCTGCGTTTTGGAGAGTTTCTCGACCGCGGGCGGGGTATTCGCGACTTCCCCGGACGGCGTTGCGCCAGCGGGTGACGGCGTTGCGGTGGTCGGCGGAGGGCCAGACCGGCGGCCCTGTCCAACCAGGGAGGCAGCACCCAAGACTGCCAGCAGGAAAATTCGATTCATTAGTTGCCCTGCCTTTGATGATAACGCTTTACCCGGAAGGCGAACTTATTTCGAGCGGGCTGGGTCGGAAAAGCGGTTGATACACTTAATGGAACACCCCGGCTTCGGGCTTATACCCTAAACGGCACCGGGCATAGCATTTTTTGGATCAAAAACATGTACCGAATCTAGGAGAATGCCGAACTTGATAGGATAATGTCTACATGAGTGAGATCATCCGCTTCGGCCGAATTGGGCGTTGCGCCTTGGCTTTCGTTGTGCTTGGTGGGGCGCTGGCTGCTGTGGACTTTGCGCAGGAACAAACCAAACCTGACGCAGCGCCACAAGCGGCAGCTAAGGCGGATTCATCGAAAGAAGCGACAGCAACTCCACCAGCCCTTCAGGATACGCCTGCGGCGCCCCCTCCGAGCCAGCCTGCCGCCGCGGCACCTGCCGCCAGTCAAAGTCCAACGCTTCCTCCCCCGGCTAGTGTGCCTTCGACGGCCGCGAAGAAAGGCAAAGGGACGAAACCGACGGGTCCTGGCATGGTCACGACTCATGGCGTCCAAGATAAGCCCTATGAAATCGGTCCTGAGGACTTCCTCTATCTTAACGTGTTGCATCAGCCGGACGTCAGCCAGAATCTCGAAGTGAGGCCGGACGGTTACGTTTCGGTGCGTTTCGCCGGCGAAGTCATGGCGGCTGGCCTGACTACGCAGCAGCTTTCAGATGCGATCGCGGAGAAACTAAAAACTTACTTCAATAATCCGGAAGTTAACATTCAGGTTCTCAAGATCAATAGCAAAAAGTACTATATCTCTGGCGGTGTCAAGCGACCCGGTGCGTATGCTCTGACGGCTCCAAAAACGATCTATGAGGCGTTAATCGAGTCGGGCGGTCTGGCTGATTTTGCGAAGAAAACCAAGATTTATGTGCTTCGGGGCCAGCAGAAAATTATGTTTAATTATAAGGATGTCAGCAAGGGCAAGAATCTTCCACAGAACATTCTTTTGCAGAACGGCGACGTCATCGTGGTCCCCGAATAACCTTCGGCCCATAACTCTTTTGGGAGCATGAGATTGCCGCAAACCTTCAATTGTCCTATAGTGGTATGAAGCGACACTCGGAGGAAGCATTATGACTGCCGTTCCACAGAATCAACTTAGCATATCTCGCCGTGCTCTGGATGTTGAAGATTACATTGACATTGCCAGACGCCACGTTTCTTGGATTATTGGCCCTTTGTACGCCGGGATTGCGATCAGCACGATTGTTGCCTTCTTCCTTCCTAACGTCTACGTATCTCGTGCGGTATTGCGAATTACGCCCTCGCAGATTCCTGAAAACCTGGTACCGGCTACGTTCAACCAGCAGATGCAGGATCGCATTCAGTCCATGTGGCAGGACGTGCTGAGTCGTAGCCAGTTATCGGAATTGATTCAACGGCCTTCGCTGGACCTTTATAAGACCGAGCGGAACCGGAAGCCCCTCGAGGATGTGATCGAGGACATGAAGAGCAAGGATATCAAGCTCGATATTCTTGGCCAATTGCAATCGAACGGCAAACCCAATTCGGCTTTCACGATTTCTTACAGCTACCCGGACCGGTTCAAAGCGCAAGCCGTAGTGAGCGCACTAGTCACGAAATTGACAGACGCAAATCAGGTTGCCCAGCGCGCCGGGGTGAATATCACCAACGACCTGATGACCGATGAGGTGAAGGCAGCCAAGGATACGCTTGACAAAATCGACCAGGAACTGACGGCGTTTAAGGTAGCTAATTCCGGCCGCCTCCCCGAACAACTCCAGTTGAATGTGACTGCAATGACTTCATTGCAGGCTCGCCTCGGTGGCATCCAGGACGCGTTGAGCCGCAACGCACAGCAGAAGCTGATTGACGAACAAAACCTGATCAGCCTGAAAGCGAATTACGCGCAGTTGGAAAACTCCGTGTCGGAGACTAGCGAGGAGAAGGCTACGGCCCAGGCTGCGACGGTGCAGAATGCGGAATTAATCCAAATCAACCACGATATTACGCAGGCGGAAGCGAATCTGGCTGTTTTGGGAAGGAGTCTTACTCCGCACCATCCGGATTATCTGGATGCGAAAGCTAGAATCGAAGATCTCAAGAAGCGCCGCGATCAGATGAAAAAGGACGACGCCGCCGCGGCTGCGGTGGCTGCCGCTGCGGAATCGAGCAAGCCCAAGACAAGCGCGCCCAAAAAAGGTCTGACGTTCCAGAATCAGCAGAGCCTGCAATCCGTCAAGACGGCTATAGACGCAACCGTTGCCCAACTCCAGGCGCTTGAACTCGAAAGAGCGGAGAAGCAGAAAGAACAGGATAAGCTAAACGGGGAACTGGCGAATTTCCAGTCCCGGATTGAGGCGAGCCCGATCAACGAGCAGAAGTATATGTCGATGATGCGCGATCGAACCGTGGCCGCGCAGCATTTTGAGGAATTGGCCCGTAAACAGCAGTTGGCGGAACAGGGCAAGGAAGTCAACAATCGCAAAGCGGGAGAAAGTCTCGACCTGCTGGATCCGGCATCCCTCCCCGAAACTCCCGTATCACCGATCCGCTGGCAGATCGTGATGTTCGGCGCTTTCGGCGGCTTGTTGGCGGGGGTTGCTATGGCGGGCGCCAAAGAAATGCGAGGACACGTCGCTGAAGAACCTCAAAGATGTTCGCGCCTATACCAACCTCCCGGTGCTCAGCAGCATTCCGCTTCTCGAAAATGCGCTGCTGGTCCGACGAAAACGCCGGCTGGCATATATGGCATGGGCTGTAGCTGTGATCCTAGGGGCGGTACGGGACGGCAATCTCTCTTTACTGGCATTTTCAAGTTAGCGCCAAGTAGTCGTATTTATAGCAAAAGAAAAGAAGGCCAAAGAATATGAGCCGAGTACATGATGCGTTGCGGAGGGCCGAGCAGTTAGGGCAGTCGAGTGTCGGAGAACCTCATCCGGAACCGGAGAATTATGTCGAGCGCCCGCCGGTTCTGGCAGCCGACTATCCACAAGAGGGATATCGCCGCGCCGGTTGCCCCGGATGAAGGCGGTGATTGGGTAAATCTGCTAAGCCGGGTTCAGGAAATCCCGCTACAGATCGCGCCCGAGGCGCACCTGATTAACCTGGATCGTCCACATGAAGTGCCTGGGGAAGAGTTCCGTAGTTTACGAACGCGGTTAAACCACGTTCAGGGACAGCAGAATATTCACTCGCTGATCGTCACCAGCGCATCTCCAGCGGAAGGCAAGACATTTACCGCGGTGAATTTGGCCCTGGCGCAGGCGCAGTTAGCTGAAAACCCGGTGCTGCTGGCGGATCTCGATCTTCGCCGTCCGATTATCCATCATCTTTTCCAGAGCGAACGTGGTCCTGGCTTTTCGGACTATTTGATTCACGGCGCACCTCTCGAATCGGTGATCCGGCGCGTAGGAAATACCAATCTGTACCTGATGCCGGCGGGGACTGCAGTCAAGAATCCGCTGGAACTTTTGAACCTGCGCCAGGTCAGGACGCTGCTTACCAATCTGCCGCGTGTGTTCAACTGGGTGATCGCCGATACGCCGCCGCTGCTCTTTTCAGCAGATGCGAATCTGCTCGCTACGCTTATGCGACGCCACATTGATCGTTGTGAGAATCGGCTCGACCACGTACGACAACATCGTCCGGGCGATGCAGTCGCTGTGCGAAAACAACGTGATCGGCATCGTGGCCAACGGCGCGCGCGCCACCGAACTGTACAGCAAGTACACTTACTATTATTCGAAGCGCGACTAATCTTCGCTAGACACGCCCGAAGTCACGACAAGAACGATGAGCCAAAGTCTTCCCGATCTCCTCGACATTGTTTCCAGCTGCAGGATCGTCGATCTTGAGCCAGCCTTGGTTTGTGGGGATGCCGCATCATCCCGCTCATCCCCCTTTCCTGTTTTCCTTGAACAAGAAACACGGAGACTATATCGGTCCTGGAGGAGTCAGTTCGGCTTCCGAATCGCTTGCCCTCGGAGGGCACGTCGGGACGCATCTGGATGCGCTCTGCCACTTTTCCTGTGGGGGCAATCTCCACGGCGGTCAAAAAGCTGCGGAGATTCAGTCGTATGGCGGCGGCATCGGCGCTCTTACAATCGACACAGTGCAGCCCATCCTGCGTCGTGGCGTGCTGCTGGACATCGCCGGGCTTACCGGCGACCAGCCCTTGCCGGCCAGCTACGAAGTTAGTCCTGAAGTTCTCGATCGAGCGGTCGCCGAACAGTCTGTTGAAATTCGTCCTGGCGATGTAGTGCTGCTGCGCACTGGCTGGGCTCAGTTCTGGGAAGATGCGCCGCGCTTCATCTCCGAAGTCCGCGGACCGGGCCCCGCGATCGATGGGGCGCGATGGCTAAGTTCGAGAGGGGTCTTCGCGGGCGGATCGGACACGGTGGCATTCGAGAAAGTTCCGGACCCTGCCATGCCGGTGCACGTTCATCTTCTCGTGGAGAGCGGTATCCATATCATTGAGTGTCTAAACCTGGAGACACTGGCTGCAGAGAAGATTTACGAGTTTCTTTTTGTCGCGAGCCCCCTGAAGATTCGCGGAGGAACGGGCTCACCCATGCGCCCGTTCGCGATCATACCAGCGCTGTAGTCAAGCATCCTCAAGTCACGCAACTGTCACGATTCAGTAATCCGATTTATAACAAGCTCCCCTAGAATCGAAGTTCCGATTCGGGGCAGAGACCGAACTCGTGTCCTCTGTCCGCATCGCTATATCCACTGGGGAGATTTGAATGCATTTGAAGAAGATACCGGCTCGTTGCGCCTTGTTGCTGCTGGCAGGAATGCTGGCAGCGACAGGCGTACTGGGAGCGGCGGACGGCAGCAGCGCCGATGATATCGCTACACTGAAAGCCCAGATTGCCGCGCAGCAGAAACAGCTGGAAGCTCTGCAAACAGCCATTGCAGAGCAGAAGAAACTCCTGGATCGAGTGACGTCGAACCAACCTGCGCCAGCCCCGTTAGTGCGTCCCAGGAGTATGGGCGAAGTCACCAGCCTGACACCGATCATTCCTCAAACTCCAGCTATCCCAGTTCTTCCAGCTGCCGCTTCGCAGGCGCCGCAAAACAGCTCCGGCAATCCCTGCGAAGCCGGCACGGATGCGAATGCAGTGCCACCGTATCTTCGGCTCGGCAACGTGTGTATCACGCCCATCGGCTTCATGGATCTCACCGGCGAGTGGCGTGACAAGAATGCCGGCTCCGGGATTGGTTCAAGTTTCGGCAGTATTCCTTATAACAACGCATCGACAGCTAAACTGTCGGAGTTTCGGTTTAGCCCTCAGAACTCGCGCATCGGTTTCCGCATTGACGGAAATTGGAAAGACACTCACTTCATCGGTTACAACGAGTTCGACTTCCTGAGTAGCGCAGTTCCCGGCGGTTCAGCAGTGACCAATGGCGCTTTTGTGCCTCGGGTCCGCCTCTATTGGGTGGACTTACGCAAGGGTAAGCTAGAATTTCTGGCCGGTCAGAGCTGGAGCCTCCTGACCCCGAACCGCAGCGGGCTTTCTCCCTTACCGGCGGATATCTTTTATTCCCAGGCTATGGACGTAAACTACCTGGCTGGTTTGACATGGACCCGTCAACCGGGTATTCGAATCGTCTACCATCCTAGCGACACCATCGCGATGGGCCTCTCCTTCGAGAATCCGGACCAGTACATTGGTGGATCCGGCGGCGGGTCCGGCATTACACTGCCCTCCGCTTCCGCGCTTTCCGGTCTCGCCAGCACCCAACTGGACAACACCGCCGGCAGCGCAATCGCTTCGCCCACCGTAATGCCCGATATTATCGCCAAAGTCGCGTTCGATCCTAATTCTAGAGCGCACGTAGAAGTGGCTGGAGTGATCAGGGCGTTCAAGATCTGGGATTCGGCCACCAGTTCCTATTCGACGACTACCGGCCAGGGCGGATCGATCAATATGAATCTCGAACTGGTCAAGGGTCTGCGATTTATTAGCAACAACTTCTACGGCGCCGGTGGTGGACGTTACCTGTTCGGCCAGGCGCCTGACGTGGTCGTCCGGGCAGACGGAACGCTGCAAGCTGTTAAGTCTGCCGGCTTCAATGAAGGCTTTGAGGCGACGGTGAAGAACTTCCTGCTGTTTGCGTACTGGGGCAACATCTACATCGAAAGAGCAGCGCTTCTGGACGCCAACGGGAAAACACCCATCGGTTATGGCTACACCGGATCACCCAATAGTCAGAATCGGAGCATCAACGAAGTGACGTTTGGCTTTAACCAGACCATCTGGAAGAACGCGAGGTATGGCGCCATCAGCTACATCGGCCAATACGAATACCTGACACGAGATCCCTGGTATGTCGCGATCGGTTCGCCCAAAGCGACGCACGATAACACCATTTACATGGACGTTCGCTACACCTTGCCCGGTAGTATGCCCAAGTTTTAGAAAAAAGGTAACTTAGCTTACGTAGCTAAAAAGTCCAGCGCATCTCGGAGTGGACTGAAAACGAAACTGGAAAGCTTTAGTAATCGATTTGAAACATTGGGGTGAGACACTAGTGGTCCACCCCTTTTTCACTAGTAGATAAGGGGATCGTAACGTATGAAACGCACATTTTGGGTTGGCCTTGGAGCCATTCCGGTACTGCTTGCGGGGTCGGCCGCAGCTCAGACTATTTCCATCAATGCCGCTGGCGCCACATTCCCGGGGCCGATTTATCAGAAGTGGTTTCAGAGTTTTAAGGAAGCTCAAATCAACTATCAGGCCATCGGCTCGGGTGGCGGGATCCGGCAGCTCACTGCCGGCACAGTCGACTTCGGCGCGTCCGACATGCCAATGACCGATCAGCAGATCGCGGGTATGAAGATAAAGCCACTCCACTTTCCGACGGTCTTGGGCGCGGTCGTGGCTGTGTATAACGTTCCCGGCGTCACATGCCGAACTGAAGTTCACGCCCGAAGCTCTCGCGGGCATCTTCCTCGGTGAGATCAAGAAATGGAACGATCCTCGGATTGCGTCGGCAAACCCAGGCGTTAAGCTTCCCTCCGAAGACATTATTACGGTACATCGCTCGGACGGCAGCGGGACCACTTTTGTCTGGACCGATTATCTTTCAAAAGTCAGCCCGGCGTGGGCCAGCAAGGTTGGTAAGCCCAATGCGTCGGTCAGTTGGCCGGCCAGCGGTCTGGCGGGGAACGGCAATGACGGAGTCGCGGGCATGGTGAAGCAAACGCCGAACTCGATTGGTTATGTCGAACTGGTATACGCGGCCCAGAACAAGATGGCCTTCGGCGCGGTGAAGAACAAAGCCGGCAAATTCGTTAAGCCGAGTGTTGAGAGCGTGACCGCTGCCGCAGCCGGCGCCGCCAAGCAGATGCCCGCTGATTTCCGCGTGTCCATCACCAACGCCGACGGGGCCGCCGCATATCCGATCTCGTCTTTCACCTATCTGCTGATTCCGAGCAAGATCAACGATGCCAAGCAAGAAAAAAGCAATCGTCGACTTCCTGCAGTTCGATGCTGACCGACGGGTCAGAAAGACGCTCCTGGACTGGACTACGCTCCTCTGCCGGCTTCTATCGTCGCCAAGGAAAAGAAGCAGATCGCGGATGATTAAATAGTCGTGTTCCCACGATAGACGTATGGCTATCCCCGTCATCACCGCACCGAGGCGCTCGACGAACTGTTCTTGAACGGTTGGGCGGTGGTGACGAGGTGGCCTATGCCATCACCTGTTTCTTCGCCCTGATTGTATTGGCGCTGACGGTCGCGCTGCTATGGGGTCTTTGGGTTCAGTTCCGATCCGGCACGCAGCAAGTTCGGCTTCGGCTTTCTTCGCTTCGTCGCTGTGGAATCCGGTCGTCGGATGAGTTTGGCGCGCTACCCGTTCATCTATGGCACGGTGGTCACCTCGTTTCTGGCGCTGTTGATTTCCGTTCCGCTCGGAGTGGGCGCGGCGATTTACCTTTCCGAACTGGCGACTCCCAAAGTCTCCAACGCTCTTGACGTTTCTGGTCGAACTGCTGGCCGCAGTTCCCAGCGTCATCTACGGACTGCTGGCCATCTTTACGCTGGTGCCGCTGATGCGCAATTACGTTGAGCCGGCCTTGAAGAAGGTCGTTCGGTTTCCTGCCGCTCTTTCAGCGGACCGATTTTTGGAGTGGGCTATCTCACCGCGGGCGTGATCCTCTCCATCATGACTTTCCCGTTCATCATTTCGGTCTCCCGTGAAGCTCTGATGGCGGTGCCGCGAGAGCAGCGCGAAGCGGCGCTGGCTTTGGGCGCCACCAAATGGGAATCGACTTTTCAGGTCGTTCTGCCTTTTGCCAGGCTCGGGATCTTCGGCTCGGTCTTCCTCGGTCTGGCGCGCGCGCTCGGCGAAACCATGGCCGTGACGATGGTCATCGGAAACGATCCCCGAGGTCCACGCTTCGCTGCTCGCTCCCGGCTACACGATCGCTGCCGTCATCGCCAATGAATTCACGCGAAGCCACCGACGATTTACATCTATCCGCATTGGTGGAACTGGGGCTGGTGCTTTTCGCTCTCACGATCCTGATCAACGGGCTTGCCCAGTTGCTCATCGTGCTGACCACCCGGAAAGGCTCGGCCGCGGTCATGACCGTATTCGCAACCGCACGCACGGAAAATTGTCAACAACGTCATGCTGACGCTCACCGGCGTCTGCGCTTTCCTGACTGTCTCCACGCTTTTCCTGATTCTGGGCTATCTGGTTTACAACGGCGGAAAGTCACTCGACTTCAACTTCTTCACCAAACTGCCGCGTTCGCCGGGTGAGCTAGGCGGCGGCTATGGCGAACGCGATTGTAGGCAGCGGCGAGATCATCTTGCTGGCGAGTTTGATCAGGGCTGCCTGATGGGCTTTCTTGGCCGGCGTCTATCTTGTCGGAGTTCGGCGGCAAGACTATTCGGTTCGTCGTCCGCTATACGGCGGACTTGTTGAACGGTGTGCCGTCCATCGTGATCGGCATCTTTGCGTGGACGCGTCAGTCGTGGTGCCGATGCACCGGTTTCTCGGCGTCTGGCCGGCGGCTTCGCGCTGAGCCTGATGCTGATTCCGATTTCCGCGCGCAGTACCGAGCAGTTTCTGCAGGAAGTCCCCCGCTCACTGCGAGAAGGTTCGCTGGCGCTTGGCGCAAGCAAGTGGCGCACGATCGCGACGCGTGATCGTGCCGGCGGCGCAGAAAGGCATTCTGACCGGTATGATTCTGGGAGTCGCCCGCATCTCGGGCGAAACCGCTCCACTGCTGTTCACTGCTTTGAACAATCAATTCTGGAGCACCGGTTTGACGCAGCCCACCGCGTCTCTGCCGGTGATGATCTTCACTATGCGCCGTCGCGCCTTACGACGACTGGCACCGTCAGGCCTGGGCCGCGGGCCTGGTTCTTCTTGGCTCTGGTCTTGATCGCGAATATTCTTGCCCGGACCGTTATCTCGACGAGGAATCTCAGTCCCAAAAAAGCAGAGCTAACTTATGACGCCGCAATTCAGACTCAGCACAGCAGCCAACGCAACATTATGCCACCACTAAGATGCCGACGACAGCGCCAACCAGTCCCGAACGGGAACCGTCAAAATGCGCGCGGACGAATGTGAACTTCTTCTACGGCAACGTTCCAGGCGCTGCACGACATCTCATCTGGACTTCTGACCAACCGAGGTCACCGCGCTGATCGGCCCTTCGGGCTGCGGCAAGTCCACGTTTCTGCGCACCCTGAACCGGATCAACGAAACGCTGCGCAACACCCGGCTGGAAGGCGAGATCACGCTCGATGGCGAGAACATTCTCGACATGGATGTGACCAATTTGCAGCCGCCGCGTCGGCATGGTGTTCCAGCGGCCCAATCCGTTTCCGAAGTCCATCTTCGAGAACATCATCTATGGCCCGAAGGTCAACGGCATGGTGAGTCGCAAGCGGGATGCATGAACTGGTGGAGAAGAGCCTCCGCCGGGCCGCGCTGTGGGAAGAAGTGAAGGACAAGTTGCACGAGTCCGCCTATGCGCTTTCGGGCGGCCAGCAGCAGCGGCTCTGTATCGCGCGGGCGCTGGCGGTCGATCCCGAAGTTCTGCTGCTGGACGAACCTTGCTCGGCGCTCGACCCCATCGCGACCTCCAAAATCGAAGATCTGCTTTTCACGCTGAAAGAGCAATGCACCATCGTGATCGTGACGCACAATATGCAGCAGGCTGCGCGTGTTGCGGATACCACAGGCTTCTTCCTGCTGGGCAAGTTGATCGAGCACGACAAGACCGATGTCATCTTCAAAAATCCCTCAAAGGAAAGAAACGGAAGACTACATCACCGGGCGGTTCGGTTAAATTTGCGGCGACGCGCCAGTTTCGTTTGTACCGCAGACTTCAGTCTGTGCGTTGCTATTTATGGAGAGCCACACATTGAGACCGTTCGAAGAAGGTCTGCAGGCATTGAATTCGGCTCTGCAGGAGATGGGATCGCTGGTGGCCCAGTCGATCCATCGCAGCGTTCTGTCCCTTGTCGAGAAGAACGAGGATTACGCACACCAGGTGCTGCGCGACGAATCGCGGATCGATCAACTGGAGATTCAGATCGACGACCTTGCGACCAGCGTGATTGCGCGCGAGGCAGCCCGTGGCAGGCGATATGCGCTTCGTGGTGACCGCGATCAAGATCAACACCGATCTGGAGCGGATGGGCGACCTCGCGGTGAATGTCGTCGAGCGGTCACTTTCCCTGATGCGCCAGCCCGATGTTGCCGGGTTCGTCAACTTCACCGAGATCGCGAATCTGGTGGAATCGATGGTGCTCGGCAGCCTGGAGTCGTTCGTAATGCGCGACGCTCAAAAGGCCCGCTCCATCCTGACCTCTGACGACCAAGTGGACAAACTGCGGAACGCCATCTCGCAGCAGATGGTCGGGCTGATGCAAAGCGATTCGTCCTACATCCAGAGAGCACTCGATTATATTTTTATCGTCCGAAGCTTAGAGCGCATCGCGGATCACGCCACCAATGTCGCCGAAGATGTCATCTTCATGGTGCAAGGGATCGACGTACGCCACCCGGCCGCCAGGATATAACATGGCGTTCGAGCTCCATCGAGACCTGTCTAGAATTTTTGGTTCGCCATCGAGAGATTAAGGTCTTTTGCGCAAGGGCCGCAGGTCGCCGGTTTCCAGCATTGTTCGGAACGCACCGAATGCGCCTGTCCGGGAATCATGATCATTGCTGATCCAGGCATATATGATGATCCGCTGTTCTCTTGCAATCCGGTAAAACAAACGATAGCGCGAGTGGAGTCTGACCTCAAGCCAGTGCCCCAGCGGGGAGTTTCCACAAGACTGCTCACGCTCCAGACGGGATGGAACACCCTCCCGAAGATAGTAGTTGACGGAAGCGAGGATCTTTGTTGCGGGATGGGCGGCGTATCCCTTCGGATCCCGAGTCTCCAACCGCTCCACTTGCCTGGTCAGCTTCTCCAGTTGCTTTTCAAACAAAGGGTGGACGAAAGCCTGCCAGCCTTGGAACTCCATTAGAGGAAGTATTCTTCGTCCAGTTCCTCTTCCGGATCCACCGGCAAATAGCCGACGATGGTTTTGACGCGTCCTGCTAGTTTTGCCTTGAGAGGTTTTACACGCTGCGGAGACTTCACGATGTCTTGCTCGAGAAAACTAAGAAATGCTTTCATTACAGGATCCTCTTCTTTACGCGGTTCAACAGCTTGCTCGGCGACGACCAACATTCGCCCGGGCGCGATCACATGAGCGCGGACTTCGCCGGAGAATTCCGGATGGCTTTGAAACAGTGCCCGGTCGAATCGCAAGCCCAGTGAGTTGCCGGTCCGGGTCAGTTTGCCGCGGTATCCAGGAGCCTTTTGGGACGGCCGCTGAATGCCGGGCTTATTTGATGTTGCCATTCGGCCACGTACTTAGATGTTAGCACAATTGTGCTAACCAAGACGACAGGCCAGCCGGTACGCTACGACACCGACTATAGCACCTGAAACTGCGTCGACAAGGTAATGGTACCGGCCATAGACCGTCGCTACCGCGATGAGGATTGCGATGGTCATGAGTGCATTCCCGACCCACCGGTGATCCGGCAAGAGGCGCCGCAGCATCAGTGCTCCCGCAACCGTACCCGATACGTGAGCGCTGGGAAACACGCTGCTGTGGATGCCGTAGTTCCCCACCAGAAACAAGTTGAGCCGGCGCAAGGGAGTCAGGTAAGAAGGAAGGTCCCAGCCCGGAAACATCACACGCGGCGGCTCTGAGGGCCAGAAGGGGAACTGCACATATGACAGCATCAGACCCAGCAGGAACGCAAGCCAGAGGCGATCCACCTGTTCGCGCCTCTGGAAGAGATATAGAACCGCGATGGCGATTGGGCCGATTACATATACCGAGACGTAGGCCGCCTCCAACACGGTTGGAATCACCGGGCCCAGGGATTCAATCGCCGCCCGACCATGAAGCGAATCCAGCATTAGCCGATCCCAAATGACCCATTTGCGCTCCAAATCGTGGAAGTGAACCGCTGATGCGAGCCAACCGGCCTCACGATAGCAGAGCAGACTGAGAGGATAGGGAAGCCAATCGCGCCATTCCGCCTGGGGTGCAATGCGAGTCAGCAGCAGCAGAAAGACGATCCATACGGTCGCATTGATGGCGATCAGTTCCAAGCGATTCACGGATCTGACGCCGATCAGCAAACCCATGGCAGAGGTGTACGCGAAGTAACCGAGCAGCACCTGCTCTGCACGCCGCAGGCGGAAGAATTGGGCAGTAAACTGCTGTAACCGAGTGGAGGGAGGACGGTTCGATGAAATATATGGCAGCATGGCTCCTCGGAGTTCCCGGTGGGCTAATCTTCTTGTGGTTTGTATTCAATCACATGCACTAGGGTTCTCTCCGCACTCAAAAAGCTGCGCCGGCATGCTGGCTCTATGCTACCCTTGAAACGATGTTTAGCAGCCAGCATCGCAAGGCGCGGCTACTATTTGAGTTGTCGGATCTGCTATTGACCATTGCGGCATTCTATGCCGCTTACGCCGTCCGTTCGCAGATCACCTTCCTCGAACACGATTTTTTTATTCTTCCGTCCCACATAGTGCTCATCCTGGGATTTGGGCTCGTTGCCGCAGTATGTTTCGGCCGGTCTCTCGGGGTGTACGAAAAGCTCGATTCCGGCAAACCCCTCGCAATTTTGCGCGATGCATTTAGTCAGGCTCTCTCGCTAGCCGTATCGCTGGTCGTCTTCCAATACCTGGTCCGACTCGACCTGAGCCGGCCGTTCATGGCCTTCTTCGCCTTTTTCAGCTGGCTCTTTTTTTCACTATTCCGAATGTTATCCGGACCTCTGATCGGTTGGGTAAGAAAAGAATTCGGTGCATTGCGGTACATCTTAATAGTAGGTTCAGGTCCACGGGCTTTACAATTGGCCGAAACGATTGAGGCAGCCAATGATCGCGGCCTTCGCATCAAGGGCTTTGTCGAGTGGGATACTCCCGGAACTCGTGACGCACTCGGTCCGCAGTCCTGTCTGCTAGCTTCGTACCCCTTATATTCTCCTAACGAGATTACGCCCCTCCTGAGACGGCATGTAATTGATGAAATTGTCTTCGCCGTGGATGCGGCGCGGGTTCCCGAACTTGAAGAAGTGCTCCTTCTTTGTGACGAAGAGGGCGTGCGCACCCGCATTGCGGTCGATTTCTTTCCGCATGTCAACAGCGACGTATGCCTGGAGCGCTTAGGTTCCACGCCGCTTCTGACGTTCTCGGCTGCTCCCGACGACGAAGTCCGGCTTTTTGCAAAACGCGCAATTGACGTAGTTTTGGCGGCCGCGGCACTGATCGTCGCGGCTCCGTTCATGGCAATGATTTCCGCGCTCATCCACTTCACTTCGCCGGGGAAAGTGATTTTTCGCCAGGAGCGGTGCGGTCTGAACGGCCGCCGTTTTATCTGTTATAAGTTTCGTTCGATGCGAATGGAACCGGATGCGGCCTCGGTCGCGATTGCGGCATCTACAGGCCAGCCTACCGGCGAACGTCAAGGGGCTCGCACAATAGCCGCCAAAATCTCGCCCGACGATCCACGCGTCACGACTGTCGGTCGATGGCTGCGCAAGTTTTCATTAGACGAATTGCCGCAATTTTATAATGTCTTGAAGGGCGACATGGCGCTGGTTGGCCCTCGTCCTGCGATTCCAAGTGAGGTCGATCAGTACCAGCGCTGGCAGCGCCGCCGCCTGCGTATGCGCCCGGGCATAACTTGTCTCTGGGCTCTTAAGGGTCGCGACCGGCTGGACTTCGAAACCTGGATGCGCATGGACATGCACTACATCGACAATTGGTCGCTTGGTCTCGACTGCAAAATCCTGCTGAAAACGATTCCCCAAGTAATTTTGGGCAAGGATGCTAACTGACTTCCTGCCGTTACCTGCTTTGTTATCAATTGCATGGCACGCGCATGGCACCTTAAATGCAGAGTTAGCAGGAGGAGAGTAATATGCACCGCTTTTTCGCTAGTACCTTATTAGCCGGGGCTCTTCTGATCCCCGCGACTGTACCTACCGCCCTGCAAGCTCAAACCTATCACGATGCACAGCACAATGACGAGCATGCGTGGAACAATCACGAGGATCAAGCCTACAGGATCTGGGTGAAACAAAATCACCGCAAATATGTGAATTTTGCGAAGCTCCGAGCCGAGGACCAACAGTCCTATTGGGCATGGCGTCATGAACATTCAGACGCCGTCCTCAAGATCAACATCAAATAGTCAGTCCGAATCACTTCAGCCGGAACAAAGCGAGGTACTGACTCTTGGGAATGTGCTCCAGTTCCTCGCTCAATACGAAGCCGGCGTTCGCAACCTCCTTAATAACTCCTGAATCGTCGAGCCGGATATGTGTTAGCGCGGATTTTCCGCCACCCATCGCGCCTTCGCGCCGATAGTATTCGACAACTCCGAGTCGCCCATCCGGTTTTAGAGCGGACTTGAAATTGGCGAGCATCTCTTCTGGATAGTTGAAGTGGTGGTAAGAGTCGAGCGTTAAGATGATATCGAGGGAGCCCCGGGGCAAATTAGCGGAGTGTTCCGTCCCCTTTATGAATTCCACGTTTTTTAGACCAGCCTTTTCCGCCGTGGCCTTGGCTTGGTGAAGAAAATCATCGAAGATATCCTCGGCGAAGACCTTCCCCCGCACGCCCACTGCGCGACTTAAATATGGGAGCATGTACCCGACACCCGTGCCGACATCCGCGACTGTCATCCCGGGCTTAATCCCCAGTTCTCTCACCAGTTCTTCAGGCCTTTGCTTTTGGTCACGATCGGGAGAGCCAAGGCCTTTGGCCACGGCCGCACGGCCCTGTTCAGTCTGATAATTTTCGTTGGCCTTAGTTGCCACTTGGGCGGCCGGCACTGCAGCCACTGACAAGAGCGCAAATCCAACGCGCCAGATCCTGTTCATGAAGCCACTGTAACACCTCAAACCTATTGGCTTTTAATCCTTTGACAGTTACCTTGCCTTATAGTAGTCACGGATAAATAATAACTGAAACCGCCCTCGCCGACTAAATTTTGCTGCCGTCAGCGAATTTTCGCTATTTGTCTTGCTGCGCTCAGGGTCGCTGAAGCGAATGACCGCTCGTGTCATTCCGTAAATCCCGATCAAAGAGAGACTTCATTTGCAGATACGGGCGGAGATGTTCAATGTGTTTAATCGAATCAACCTCGCGACGGGCGCGGGTTCGGTCGGTTCGAACGGCGTGGTCAGTGACACCATCGGCGATTTCAACGGCGCACCCGGCTTGGGCCCAGGAGAGCCTTTCAATATGCAGCTCGCCGCGAAAGTCATTTTTTAACCCGCGTTACTGCGCGGCTGGCGCGAGAGACATTACCGCGTAAGCTGTTGCGGTTGCCGAGATCCATTGGTCATGGTCATACGGGAAACCGCTTTGGAAGTATGGCTGCAGTTTGGGAGCGCGGCTGCGGACGAACCACGAGCCATCCGGATACTGAGTATTCAACAGATTGGCGACGCCGTCCTTATAGGGCTTCTCTGAAGCTTGAAGCATGCCGGTTTCGAGCAGTGAATGCAGAACCATCCCGGTCGCATAGGCGTCGGAATCAAGATGCGGATTTTGCGCCCAGCCGCCGTCGGGCCGCTGCTGCGTCAACAACGCCTCCGCGTGAGGGCGAAGTTCTGCCGTCGAAGAGCCCGTCAGCCAGAGACCCGTTAACAGGTTCGCCTGGTCCAGCGCGTTGGCGGGCGGTGCAGCGAGAAGCCATTTCCGGGCGCGGGCAATACGCGCGTCGAAATCGGCTTGGCGCGCCGGCCAGCCATAAGTCTTCAGCGTCCTGACGGCCATCGCAGTCCGGCTGATGTCGCCGTCCTCGAGCGGCGCCCTGGGACCTCCCGGAAGGTTCCATGCGCCGGACGGCAATTGCCTGGCTGCGACATAGTGAACGATCGCATCGGTCACAGGGCTGGAAGGCTCGCCCAACTCCGCCATCGCGACCGCCGGATGAAGCAGGCTATCGAAGTCGCCTCCACCACTTCTGAGGAGGGGCAGATTGGAAAGGATGAAGGGACGTTCGGCAATCATGCCGTCAATGAGTACCTGGCGAAGTCGCGAGTCCGGCTGCATTCCGGCGAAACGTTCGGCTGCGAAAGCTCGCGCCGTCATCGGCTGATGGTGACAACCCACGCAGCCCCCTCCCTCAGGGAAGAACTTCTCGGCGCTTGCGGCAAGCAATCTCGATGCGCGCTCAATCGCTTCGCGCGGCTGGGGCTTATAGTCCGCGGGGCGTACCGGTGCGGGCTTGATCTCGCGACCAGGGGCGCCGGCCTTCTCCAGAGCAGAGACGATCTCGGGGTTGCGATATTTGCGAGCCCAATCGAGCGCTGTGTCGCCGTATACGTCCTTTACCGTGAGGTCTGTGCCGGCGGAGAGTAACGCGTGGACGGTTTCGGGGTTCGCCTTCTCGGAGGCTACGGCCAGCATCAACGGCGTCATGTTGCGTCCATCCACGGCATTGACGTTCGCGCCCTTGGCGAGGAGCGCCCGGACCGTAGAAGGACGGCTATCCGGAACAGCAAGCATCAGAGGCGTGAGGTGGGTCAAGGCGATCGGCCCGTTCTTTACCTTGCCTGCGGAAGTGTTGGCGGCGTTTACGTCGGCGCCGGCATCGAGCAGCATCTTCACGCGTGAATCGTCGCTGCAGAAGAGCGCATCCATGAGCGCGGTGGTGCCTGAGGCGTCCCCCTTCCGCGGGTCGAGACCTTTGTCGAGTAATAGCCGCACGACTTCGGGCTCGCTGGATGCGGCAGCCAGTTGAAGAGCGTCGGTCTGCTGCCTGGTTGCCACGTTCAGATCCGCGCCGTGCTCAATCAAATAGCGGACGGTCGCCGCGTTTCCATGAGCCGACACAGCGACCCACAAGGGCCGCATGGGAGTGTTGTTGACCGCATTGATATTGGCGCCCTTCTCGACCAGCAGCCTGGTCTTCTCGAAGTCATAAGCTCCGTAGATGAGGGGCGTGGTTTGTGACTTGTTGAGCGCGTTCGGATCGGCGCCCGCTGCCAGCAACAGACGCACGGACTCAGCGCTACCGTAGAGGGCTGCGTAGTGTAGCGGCGTCATTTCCAGCTTGTCGCGCACATTCGCGGAGCCGGCAGTCGTGAGCCGCCGTAAGGTCTTCAAGTCGTTTGCTCGGATGGCGCGAAAGTACTCATCCGCGTTCGTCGAAGGCGTGTCCGCCTTTTCCGCGGTCCAGGCTAAGTTAAGGGCCAGATAGATCCCGGTCAGGAACAAGAGCTTTACTTTCATACCCAACATCCTCCGAATATTGAAACTAAGGTACCTTTGATAGGTTCCTGAGTCAAGGCTGTCAACGGTTGTAAGCGCTGCGAGTGGGTTATCATAGCCGAAATAACCATGCGGTCTCATTTCTTGGCGCTTTTTGTTCTTGTGTCCGTTCTTCATGGCCAGAGTCGCGCGACCCGTTCCGCTACTGCGGCCGCGCCCCCCGTTAACGCGACACCCGCGCAACCGGCCGCCGCGGGCGCACCCGGCCGTGACTTCGTTCGCGAAAATTACACCAAATTCGAATACCGCATTCCGATGCGGGATGGAGTGAAACTCTTCACGTCAGTCTATGTCCCGAAAGACGTCTTTACTGACAATCGCAGTTACCCTATCCTGATGCAGCGCACCGGTTACGGCGTACCGCCGTATGGCATAGAGGAATACCGATCGAACCTGGGCCCGTCCGAGTTGTTCGCGCGGGAGAAGTTCATCTTCGTGTATCAGGACGTTCGCGGCCGTTATCTTAGCGAGGGAGATTATGTCGTGATCCGCCCGCACAAGCCCGTCAAGAACGGACCGAAGGATACCGACGAGAACACCGACACCTACGATACCATCGACTGGCTCATCCATAAGGTTCCAGGCAACACCGGCAAAGTGGGTATGTGGGGTATTTCTCAGCCTGGCTTCTATGTCACAGCAGGCATGATTGATGCTCACCCGGCACTGGTCGCAGTGTCTCCCCAAGCGCCTGTCACCGATTACTACATGGGCGACGATTCATACCACAACGGCGCATTTATGCTGGCCCACCGTTTCGCGTTTTATATGGGATTCCGCGCCCGCGAAGGAGATCCCGAACCGCCTCAGCCGACGCTGCCGTTCCAGTTTGGCACGCCCGACGGCTACAACTTTTATCTGGCGATGGGCTCTCTCGCCAACGCCGACGAGAAATACTTTAAACACAAGCAGCCGCTGTGGAACCTCAATATCGACCACACCACCTACGACGACGTCTGGCAATCTCGCGCGATCTGGAAATACCTCAAGAACATCAAGCCGGCAGTGATGCTGGTCGGCGGCTGGTACGACACCGAGGATCCGCAGGGACCGCTGCGCCAGCACGCTTTCATGGAGAAGAACTCTCCGCCTGCCGTCGATATGCTGGTGATGGGTCCCTGGAACCACGGCGGTTTTTCTCGCGGCGATGGAGACCGTCTCGGCAATGTTAATTTCGGCTCTAAGACCGCCCTTTACTATCGCGAGAAGATCGAATTCCCATTCTTTCTTTTCCACTTAAAAGGCCGTGGCGACGGGAAATTTCCTCGCGCCTATGTCTTTGAGACCGGGATGAACCAGTGGCGCAAATTCGACCAGTGGCCGCCCGCCGAAGCCAAGCCCTCCGTAGTGTATCTCGACGCGAAAGGCAAGCTCGCCTGGCAAGCTTCCGCGCAGCCTGCTTTCGACGAATATCTTTCCGATCCCAACCGCCCTGTTCCGTATATTGCGTCCCTGATTGGCACGCGCGTCCTCAATACCTATATGACGGAGGATCAGCGCTTCGCAGCCACGCGTCCTGATGTACTCGTCTATAAGACGGACGTTCTCGATCACGATGTGACGATTGTTGGAACTATCAGCGTCGACCTGAAAGTCTCCACCACCGGGACGGATTCCGATTTTGACGTCAAGCTGATCGATGTGTATCCGGCTGACACGCCAGACTACAACGCCCCTGCGCCCACGACGCCGGCTACGGATGCCTCCGCTGCTGTCGCGGTTTCCGCGATGGGGGGATATGAGCAGTTGATACGCGGCGAGCCTTTTCGCGGCAAGTTTCGCAAGAGCTTTGAGAAACCGGTTCCGTTCGAGCCGGGTAAACCCGACCGCATCGAGTTCGCATTACCCGATGTCGCCCACACCTTCCGCAGCGGTCATCGCATCATGGTGCAGATTCAAAGCAGCTGGTTTCCGCTGACGGACCGCAATCCTCAAAAGTTTATCGAGATACCGAAAGCTTTGGCAGGTGACTTCGTCAAAGCCACCCAGCGCGTCTACTTCGGAGGTCCGGACGGTTCCAAGCTCACGTTTCACGTGATGCAGTAGTGTCGGATTGTGTAGCTCAGGCTGGCGACAAAAGATGACGAGAACTCCTGACCTTGTGAGCCAGGAACGGGTTTCGAAACCCATATTTACCATGTATTCCCGCCGGCATTCGCCAGTACTACTTAGTAAGTCGAATAACCAGCGGCGACAATCATTGAAGAAACGCCCGACGCTCTGCCACTGAGCTACCGCGGATGTTCTCGCGACCCGGAATCGAACCGGGACCTTCGGATTTCGAGTCATGTAGTTCCTTCGGCATTCGCCGCTGGCTTTCATTCCAAAGGGCCGACAAATATCTGGTCGAGACGCGACATTTTGCAGATGTAGTCCCGCCGGCATTCGGCCCTTCCGATCAAATAACAACTGCTTCGATCCGCGCGATCCAGTGGTCCGCTTCCAGTTGCCCTGAGGCGAACACCGAAATCACCTGGAACACCTGGTCGGAGAAGCCTCCAATGTTCAGGATGTCCTCGCGCTCCGCGGCCTGGGTCGTCTCATAAGGCTGGATGTCCAGGCATACCAAACGCGCATGCGGGTTCCGCTGCCGGAATGCCGCCCATTCCGCGAGCAACGCGGTTCCGCGTCCCCGACCCCCATGCAGGCGATGTTCTACCCACGATTGGTTATCGGACACGAAGATCACCAGGTCAGCCTTTCCCTTCCGCTGATTCAGATGACGGACTGGAGCACTGCAGTTGGTTCCTCCGCCACCGATGGCAGCCAGTCGCCCGGCGTTCGTCATTACACTGTCGCGCGAGTTCAACTCCACCGGGACCACGGCTTCTTCAAACGGCAGCACCGTCGCCGACGGATTCTTCCGCAGGATTGCCGCGGCCACGAGAGCCGCGACGTCGATGCAGTGAACGGTCGACGATGAGCCCGCGCGATGGCCGGTTACCGGACACGCCATCGAACCGGACACGTCGGGACATACGACCACCGTCCCCGGAAGCGCCGGGACATTGGCGATCGCCTGTTCCATCGCGTCCTGCAGAGCGTCCCGCACTTCCCGCGGCACGGCAGCATCGCAGTTCTGATACGCCGTCAACAGTTGGTAGGGGAACACGCGAGCCTGCGCGATTTCACGGGGGTCTCGCAAACGGTTGGCAACAACCTGGACTGATTCCGCATCCTCGAACACGCCATGACGGGCAAACGTGTTCAGATTCATGCGGGTCGTCTGCCAGGACGCATTCTTGGCGATGCCGGCCCAGTCTTTCCGACTGAGCGGCAATGCCGATAGCATGGAGAACGGCACATCCGGAACCTCCGTCGACTCACCCGTCTTGAACTGCTCGAACTGCATTACCAGCTTCGGTAATACGTTCGCCTGGTGCGGGCGGCCGAGCATGTATCCGTAAAAGGCTTCCCGGCGTGCGCCTGCAGGCTTCGGATGCACCATCTTCACGATGTCGGAAAGCGAGGGGCTTTGGCCCACGCTCGAAGCGAACAACGCCTCCTCGTCACGGACGGCGAGCCACTCGCGCACCATCCGCTTCGGAGCAGTTCCCAACGACTTACGTCCCACCACGCCGGAGCGAAGAATCTGCACATAATTCCGAAGCATCCGAGAGTTGTCGATCACACGCCCGAAGACCGCTTCATGCAACCGCGCATCGCGCGCCGATATCCACGCACACAATAGCGCCGGCATGTCCTTCATGAAAGACTGCGTGCGGCTGTAGACGGCGACACGCGCAACGAACTCAGGCGGCACGGTCTCGCATAACTCGAGCACGCGGCTTAACTGCTCGTCAGCGGTCGCATAAAAGGTGCGGCCGAAGCATCCAGTGGCGGCATACTGCGCGAGCGCCTGCTTGGGGGTCAGCGAGTAGGCCGGGGCATACTCGGCGTTCATAGTGTCTGTTTTCGGGGTTAGCGCATCCCGAAGGCTGGCGAAAAGAGTCTTGTTGGCCATGTTCGTTTCTCGCTTTCAGTTGATCCTGCCGACCGGGCACACGTCGAGCGTTGTGTGTTTGGCGACCGTCGCGTTGGTCAAACGCTGCTAAGTACGGAAAATGAAAAAGGGGCGACCACTTGGTGGCCGCCCCTTCCTGAAATCGATGTTATTCCAAGATGGTTAAGTCACCCCGCGTGCATACCGAATGGTGCACGCCGGCGAGCTTTTGAAACCGATACCGACTTGGAGATCTTGTGTCACGCAGATTCGATGATAAACCGGACGTCGTAAGAATTCAAGACATTTTATAGGGAATTGCATTAAGACTGTGTAATTCATCGCGTGCTTCGAACACCCCCAGTTACAATACAGGTGCGGTGGTTTCACTCAAACGTTTATGACGCTCAGATGGTGTTGGGTCCTAATGGCTGCCGGGCTCGCTGCACAAAGGCCTGCGGTCCGGATAGAGCCGGGAACGCCGATCGTGCTCGCGGCGGATGAGTCCGAGCCGGTGCGGAGGGCCGCACGGGATCTTCAGCGCGATCTGAAAGCAGTTCTCGGTGCGGAATCTCCGATCATCGATCACGCGCCTGCACAGGGAGTGAAAGCTATCGTGATTGTCGGGACAGGTACCGGACTCGATCGTTTTCGCGATTCTTCCGTCATCGGACGCGAAGCCCATGCGGTTTTCTCGCGCGGCGACAAGGTTGTACTGCAGGGCGCGGATATGCGTGGCGCCATTTACTCCATCTATACTTTTTCCGAGCGGTACCTGGGTGTTCCGCCCCTCTGGTTCTGGAGTTCGTGGAAATCCACCCACAAATCGAGCGTCGAGGTTCCGCAAGCCGGCGTGCGATTCGCGTCCCCGTACGTGCGATGGCGGGCCTGGTTCCCGAACGATGAGGATCTGCTGACGCCATGGCGTGCGCGTTCGCAGGAGAACTATGAGGCCTTCCTCGAAACCATGTTGCGTTTGAAGATGAATACGCTCGAAGGCGAACTGATGGACCGCGGCAGCTTCGATCATCCATATCAAGCGGGCCGTCAGTTCCGACTGGCGCGCGACCGGGGCTTGGCCGTGACGGGTCACCACATGCGAATTTTCGGTTCCAATTACGACCATTGGGATCTTTACTGGCGCAAGATTCGCCACCAGGATCCGCCCCCGCTAACGATCGCCAACACCGCGGCGCTTGAGGATTTCTGGCGCTACCACATCGAAACGGGAATGCGCGAGAAGTTGGAGATGATCTGGCTGTTGGGTTTTCGGAGCAATCGGGATGCTCCTTTCTGGCAGCTCTTTCCCGATGCGCCGGCGAGCGATCCGGAGCGTGCTCTTGTAATTCAGGACATGATGATGCGCGAAGTGGCGCTCCTGAAACGAGTAACCGGCGAGCCTGCGCCAGTGATGCGAGTGACGCTATACAACGAGAACTCCGATTTCTTTGCCGCGGGCAGGCTGCATCCACCCGATGAGCCTTCGTTAATTTGGGCATTCGTGGCTGCCCGGCGCGATCACTTTCCCGCCGCTGATATCCGCGGCTATCGTAACGACGCGCGCCGGCCCATGGGTTATTACCTCAATTTCCAGTTCACCTCCAGCGGTGCGCACCTGGCATCGGCGGAAGGTCCCTGGAAGATGGAGCGCAATTACCG
Organism: Terriglobia bacterium; assembly: GCA_963777595.1. Classification (GTDB taxonomy): domain Bacteria; phylum Acidobacteriota; class Terriglobia; order Bryobacterales; family Bryobacteraceae; genus CAVVFX01. The sequence continues at coordinate 24,479 of CAVZRE010000048.1, read as the reverse complement.
AATGGTAAATGCGATCAGCGTGCGGCCGCTCGAATTCTCTGTTGTCAATGCGGGCAACATTCGCGAGTTCCTGCTGGAACTTTCGGCCAACGCAAGCATGATGTGGGATTTCGAAGGCTATCGAACGGATAATTTTCTGAAAAGCTACTGTGCTCAATATTTCGGCGAGGAGCGCGCGGCCCGCATCGCATCCCTCTATCGGGATTTCTACCAAAGTTATTGGATGCAGAGGCGTCCCGATCTTCCGGGTTTCGAGCGGCAATACGTGTTTCAGGACATGCGGTTCGCACGCGCCATGGAGCAAATCCTTCCGCTGATTCCCGGCGGGCGGAATCTGAACCCGTTGAACGAACTCAAAATGGATAAGAATGGTGGCTATTTCCGGATCATACCTGAGGATAACGGGACGCACAGTCAGACGGAGGCGATCCTGAAAGGGACCGCTGACTCGATTGTCCGGCTAAAGGCGGTGGTGGCCATGCTGCCGCCTGGGCAGAACGAGTTCCTGAACGACAGCCTGCGCGTTCCCGCGGCATTTATGTTGCATCTCAATGAAGCGCTGCATGATGTGGCGGAGGCGATGTATGTTATGCCGGATCGGGCCCGTGCGGCGGAAGATCTGGATGCTGCGTCACAAGCTCTCGGAGCGATGCGCGCAGCGTTGCACGAGTCGGAGCACGATCAGTTTGAAGGGTGGTATCGCAGCGACCGCCTCTTCGGTATCGGCGCTCTGGAGAAGCGTGTGGCGAAGGCGGCGGCCGAACTGCGTAAGTAATGCAGTGCTTCTCCCCGAAGAACCCAGCTGGCGAAAAGCGAAGTTCCAGGATTCGTTTTCCGGCGGCTGCTCTGCTGCGAGAACTCCGAAGATTTCGCGGTGCCACAGTCGGCCATTGATCTGCCAACCGTGTGAACCCGCCGGGCCAGGCGAATGATTATGTAATACGTCCGCTTTGCGCTGGCCGGAGGTTCATCCGTCTGCCTCCGCCGCTGGCTATAATAGTGATGAACCCACCCATGCACCAACAACTCACTGAACGTGTGAATGATGTCGATCCTCGCGAAACCGCGGAATGGCTCGAGGCTCTGGATCAGATCCTGGATGAAGTGGGGCCCGACCGGGCTGCCTTTCTTCTGGAGCAACTCTCCAAACGAGCCAAATCTTCCGGAGTCGAACTCCCGCTCCGCTTCTCGACCGATTACATCAATACCATTCCAACTGAGAATGAGGTGGCGTATCCGGGTGATCGCGCGCTGGAGCGGCGCATCAAGAGCATCATCCGCTGGAACGCCATGGCGATGGTGTCGCGCCAGAACAAGCACGATCACGGGATCGGCGGTCACATTTCTACCTATCAGTCGCTCGCGACTTTGCTCGAAGTCGGCTTTAATCACTTCTTCCACGCGAGCTATGGCGACCAGCCCGGCGATTTTATTTACTTTCAGGGACATGCATCTCCGGGCGTCTATTCACGCGCGTTTGTCGAAGGACGGCTGAGCGAAAAGCATCTCGAAAACTTCCGTCACGAACTACGCGACGAGCCTGGCCTTTCCTCTTACCCCCACCCCTGGCTGATGCCGGATTTCTGGAACTTCCCGACGGTTTCCATGGGCCTCGCGCCCATCAATGCGATCTACCAGGCGCGCTTCATGCGCTACCTGGAGAATCGCAATCTGATTCCTAAAACCGAACGCAAGGTATGGGCGTTTCTGGGCGACGGCGAAACCGATGAGCCTGAATCGCTGGGCGCGATCACGCTCGGCTCGCGCGAAAAGCTCGACAACCTGATTTTCGTCGTCAACTGCAACCTGCAGCGGCTCGATGGACCGGTGCGCGGCAACGGGCAGATCGTCCGCGAACTGGAGTCCGCATTCCGCGGCGCAGGCTGGAACGTGATCAAGTGCCTGTGGAGCGAGGATTGGGATCCGCTACTCGCCAAGGACACCTCCGGCAGGCTCATCCAGTTGATGAATGAGACCGTCGACGGCACCTATCAGGCCTGCAAGGCCAAGGGCGGCGCGTACGTCCGCAAGGAATTCTTCGGAAAGTATCCGGAAACCGCCGAACTGGTCGAAGGACATGACCGACGAAGAGATCGGCAACCTGCGGCGCGGCGGTCACGATCCTAAGAAGGTCTACAACGCCTACAAGGCGGCGGTCGATTACAAGGGCGGACCGACGGTAGTCCTGGCAAGACCGTCAAGGGCTACGGTCTTGGGCGACGCCGGCGAAGGGCGCAACTTCACACACGGCCAGAAGGAACTGAACGAGAAGGCCATGGAGTATTTCCGCGGCCGCTTCGAGATCCCGGTTTCGGATGAGGCCGCGCGCGAGGGCGCGTTCTATAAACCGCCCGACGGCAGCCCCGAGATGGCGTACATGCATGAGCGCCGGCGCGTGCTAGGCGGCTATATGCCGGCTCGCAAGGTCGGTCCGGCGCAGTTCGCAGGCGCCGGGCCTGGATTACTTCAGCGACATGCTGGAGGGCTCGCACGGGCCCGATCCGTCCACCACCATGGCGTTCGTCAAGCTGCTGACCAAGCTGATGAAGCATCCGCAAATCGGCCAGCGCATTGTCCCGATCGTGCCCGATGAAGCGCGCACCTTCGGTATGGAAGCCATGTTCCGCCAGTTCGGAATCTACGCCAGCCAGGGACAGCTTTACAAGCCGCATGATGCCGATATCCTGCTCTACTACAAGGAGTCGAAGGACGGCCAGATTCTGGAAGAGGGCATTACCGAGGCCGGCTCCATGGCTTCGTTTACCGCGGCGGGAACGGCCTATGCGAACTACGGGCTCGACATGATCCCGTTCTTCATCTATTACTCGATGTTCGGGTTCCAGCGCATCGGCGATCTGGTTTGGGCATTCGCGGATTCGCGCGGCAAGGGCTTCCTGATGGGCGGCACCGCCGGCCGCACGACGCTGACCGGCGAAGGACTGCAGCACCAGGACGGACACAGCCTGGTCCTCGCCAGCACCGTCCCGACGCTCGCCAGTTACGATCCGGCGTATGCGTATGAGATCGCCGTCATCGTCCAGGACGGCATCCGCCGGATGTACCAGGAGCGGGAAGATCTGTTCTACTACATCACGGTCTACAACGAGAACTATGCTCAGGTTGCCGATGCCGGAAGGGGCCGCGGAAGGCATTCTGAAGGGCATTTATAAGTTCAAAGCTGCGGCGAACGGGGAGACGAAGGCCAAGAGCAAGAATAAGCTGCAACTCTTCGGCAGCGGTCCGATGCTGCCGGAAGCGGTCAAGGCGCAGGCCATCCTCGCCGAGAAGTACAACGTTGCGGCCGATGTCTGGAGCGTGACCAGCTACAACGAACTGCGGCGCGAAGCATTGAAGGTGGAACGCTGGAACCGGCTGCATCCGGCCGAGGAAGCGAAGAAGCCGTTACATTCAGCAGATGCTGGAAGGCGTGGAGGGACCGATCGTCGCTGCGTCGGATTACATGAAGATTGTGCCGGACCAGATTGCGCCCTGGCTTGCCGGGACGCATGGTGACGCTGGGAACCGACGGTTTCGGACGCAGCGACAATCGTCAGCACCTGCGAAGGCATTTTGAAGTCAACGCCGAATCGATTGCTGCTGCGGCGCTGTCGCGGCTCGCCCGCGACGGCAAGTTCGACGCCAAGAAAGCGGTGAAAGCTTTTGCGGAACTCGGGGTCGATCCCGAGAAGCTTGATCCGGCGCGCGCGTAGCTCTGTGTGACAGATTGGCGCTCAGTCTGTCACACCACCTTTTTCTTACATTCCAGCTAAAGTCGTGGTAGAGACTGTCCGATATAGAGAGTGAGGCAACATTGCCCCGGAAAGCGATCTCTCGAGACAGTCTCCAATGAACAAAAGCACTCTCCTCAAAAAACCGCCCGTGCCCAAAGTGCGGGTCAATAAAGCGGGCGTAGGAATTCCCGGCAGGACATCCGCTGCTAACGCCGGTGTCAGGCCGATAAGAGAATCTCATGGAAACAATCTATCGTTTCGAGATCTGAAGCTGAGCCGGCGGATTGGCGTTGACGCCGTCAATCTCGAGGTTCGCCGCGAGTTCGTCCGGTTGAGCGACCACGATCGCGATTTGTTACTTGATCTGTTGCCATGGGCGAAATCGGTGGCACCGTCTATCGCTGCTGAATTCTACGATTTCCAGTTCTCGTTCGCGCCCACCCTCTCGTTTTTCGAACGTTTTGCGGCCCAGAAGGGAATGCCGTTAGAACAACTCCGAGGAGCGCTTGAGCAAGCACAAACAGGGTATTTCGTCGATATCTTTGAAGGGGCGGCGAGCAATTGGGGACCTGAATACTTTGAAAAGCGGTTGCATATCGGTTGGGTGCATGACCGGATTAACCTGCCGTTCAAGTGGTACATCGGCTCCTACTGTGAACTTCAGTCTCTGGTCACGGCACGTTTGCGTCGCGAGATCAAGGATAAGGAACGTTTTTTCGCGGTTCAGGAAGCCATCTTCAAGGTCCTGAACTACGATATGCAAGCAATTGGTGACTCCTTTCTTCTCAATACCCTGGACTCTATGGGGCTGGACATGTCTGCCGTAGAATCCGCGCCAGGAGCAGATCGGACGGAACACCTCGACCAGATTAAAGCAGCCGTCGTAACGCTTCTAGAGCAGGCGAGTGCGCTCGCTGAGGACCGACTCCACGATCCCGTATTGGAGAAGAAGATCAATGCGGCCGGCCGGCTAGGCGAGGCGTTCTCGAGCCTCCGAACCACGCTCGGTACTTTTGCGACGCGGGTTGATGCTCTGGCGCATGGAGACTTGCAGCATGCGTCGTTGTGCTCTGTTGACAACGCGGACGCGAAAGGTCAAGTCCTGGGCAGTGCTCTGGTACGTTTGCTGAACAATCTGCAGCGGTTTATTGCTGAAATGGATCGGATGGCAATGGATCACAATGCGGGTGAAATTGACGCCGTGATCCCGCTCGACCACTTCGAAGGAGCCTATCGAACTATGGCGAGAGGAGTGAATGAAATGGTGGCCGGTCACATTTCCGTCAAAAAGAAAGCCATGGCCTGCGTCGCCGAATTCGGGGTAGGGAATTTCGATGCCAGCCTCGAGAAGTTCCCCGGCAAAAAGGCGTTTATCAACGACATCATCGAGCAGGTAAGGTCGAATCTGCGCAAGCTCATGGCAGATGTGGACAGCCTGATCGGCGCGGCGTTGGCTGGAAAGTTATCGCGGCGAGTTGACGCGTCGCGGCATGAAGGCGATTACCGTCGAATCGTAGAAGGAATCAATTCCACACTCGATGCGATTGTCACGCCTATGCGTGGGTTCATCCACAGCGCTCAATCGCTGGCAGAGTCTGCGGAGCAGCTCACCAACATTAGCCAGCATCTCGCCGCCAACGCAGAGGAAACGGCTGTTCAAGCCAACGCGGTATCGGCAGCCAGCGAAGAAGTCTCAAGAAACGTGTCTGTAGTGTCAACCGGGACCGAAGCCATGTCTGCGTCGATCCGGGAGATCTCAAAAAGCGCTCACGATGCTGCTCGCATCGCCAGAACCGCGGTCGGCACCGCAGACGGTGCGAATAAGACCGTCGCCAAACTAGGAGACTCTAGCGCGGAGATCGGTAAGGTGATCAAGGTCATTACATCGATTGCCGAACAGACCAACCTGCTGGCGCTTAACGCCACGATTGAAGCGGCACGAGCCGGTGAAGCCGGAAAGGGTTTTGCCGTAGTCGCAAACGAAGTGAAAGAACTCGCTAAAGGCACTGCAAAAGCTACTGAGGAGATTGGCCAAAAGATCTCGGCGATCCAGAACGACACTCGGAGTGCGGTTGGCGCTATCGGTGAGATCAGCTCGATTATCAATCAGATAAATGATGTTTCCAATACCATCGCGTCAGCCGTTGAGGAGCAGACGGCGACAACCAATGAAATTGGCCGGAACGTCTCCGAAGCTGCCAATGGAACTGAAGAAATTGCACGCAATATCTCGGGGGTAGCCACGGCAGCGCAGAGTACCACTGAAGGAGCCTCGCAGACACAAAACGCAGCAGTGGCACTCGCAGAAATGGCCGCGAACTTGCAATTACTGGTCGCGAAGTTCGAAGTTTAGGATCAGCCGAGCCGCGCGCGTAACTCGCGCAACGCTTTCAGCCCTTCTCCAGCGACCTGGCTATCGGGATCCTGGCTGGTTTGCTGGAGATAGGGAAGGGCAGTGGCATCTCCGCTCGCGGCGAGCACTCTCGCCAGATAAATTTTTTCGTCGCGAGTGCCTGATTGCAGCGGCTTATAGAGCAGGCTGCGGATCTCTGGAACACGCGCAACTTCAACCAGCAACGGAAATGCTTCACCCGCGTAGGCGGCCGAGTTGAGCGTGTTGATCAGATACTGTAACGGACTGAACTCGGAGAGCTGTGCCTGTCCCTCCATAACCAACGCGAAAGCCTGGGATAATCTGGGTGACGTCTTGTCCTCGTCCTTGTAGACAGCGTCAATGGCTGGCGTATCCGCGCGACTGCGCATGCGGCCAACGCCTTCCGCTGCGGCACCCCTGGTTCGCGCGTCCTTATCCCGGAGATACTGTAGCAAGATTGGCCGGCTCTCTGCCGAAGGCATCCGAGCCAATGCCATCAGCGCCGCGCGTTTCACTTTCGGATTGCGCGTCTCGTTGAAGACTCGAAGCAAGTCTGGAATCGCCTCCCGATTGGCCAGAATGCCTGTGGTTTCGATTGCCGCCAGTTGAACGCGTTCATCAAGGTCTCGAAGCACGAATTGTATCCGAGGTCCGGCTTCAGGATCACGAATTTTCTCCAGAGCCACCAGCGACTCATACATCAAACCAGAGTCCTTCGAACGCAGCGCCGCGATCAAGTCGGGGACTGCGGCCTGGCCCCGCAGTACGCCAAGGGCCCGCGCGGCATTGGCACGACTCTCCATACTCGAGCCCCCCCGTACCAATTGCCCCAGTGCCGCAATCACCTCCGGCCGAACCCGTATGTAAGAATCGAGCACCTGATCATTGGTATCGGTGAAGCGTGCTTTGATGGTTGATCCTACCCGGTTGATTTTAGACGCCAGCCCCGTCCTGACATAACCCGGCAAATAGAAGTTGACCAGACCGTCAGTCGCGCGAATTTGGACCTCGGAATCGTTGTCGTGAGTGGCCTTGATTAGGGGGTCCAACACTGAGGAACCACCAATTTCGGTCAGAGTCTTGACTGCTTCAACCCGGACTTCCAGGTCTGGGCTGTCCAGATAGCCGGTGAGTTGGGGTACTGCGCGACTTCCGAGTTTTCCGGCGCCACGAACGTCTTTCGCGGTCTGCGAAAGCGCTGGCCAGACCAGTACAAAACATACCAAAACCGAGATGCAAAAGCGCATACCAAGCTATCCTATCCGCACTTCCAGCCCCGCTCGCAGTTGGGGGCGATCGCTTTATCTGACGAATTCAACGTCGATGCGTTTCGGTATTAAACCGGCTTCATATCCGAGATCAAGGAGTTTCTGGGCGGCTTTGGGTACCAAGTCGCCGCAATCCACCGTATAGTGATTGACATACATCCCCACAAATTTTTCCGCGAGCCGCGTGTCCATGTCGCGGGCAAATTGCAGCGCATAGGCCAGCGCTTCGTCGTGATTGTCGAGTGCATACTGAATGCTCTCCCGCATCATGCGGCAGCATTCGGACTGCGTCTCACGAGGCAGGGAGCGTAAAAGCGCATTGGCGCCCAGTGGCAGCGGAAGTTGATACTTGGTTTTCCACCATTTCCCAAGATCCAGGATCCGGTGAAAGCCGACCCGCGTGTAAGTCAATTGCGCTTCATGAATGATCAGGCCGATGTCCGCAGTATTCTGTTGAACGGCTTCCAGAATTTTGTCGAAGGGCACCACCACCTCGACGAAGTCCGGTTCAAGAATCTTGGTTGCCAGATAAGCAGTGGTCAACTTGCCCGGTATCGCGATCTTTTTTCCCTTAATCTCTTCCGGCTCCATCGGTTTGAGTGCGACCAGCATTGGTCCGTAGCCATCACCGATACTGGAGCCGCTGGCCATCAGAGCGTACTTGTCGGCAACATAGGGGTAGGCGTGATAGGAGATCGCGGTGAGATCGTACTCCCCGACGCGGGCTTTCTGATTCAGCGTTTCGATATCCGAAAGAATATGCTTGAACGTGATCAGTGGCGACCTGACCTTCTTGGTCGCCAGCCCATAGAACATAAATGCGTCATCGGAGTCCGGACTATGGGCAGTAGAAATTTCTCGGATGTTGGAGTTACTCATACGGAGAGAAGACGGAATTCCCAGTATGACATGGCGAAGCCCTGAGGAAGGAAAAATATGAAGGGCGACACCGCTATCGGATCCAAACTACGGTTCTCGCGGACGGCGTCATCTATTTCGCGCTAGGCGCGAGGAACATGACAGAAGAAGACTTCGGTCCAGTTCATCCGACCCACCGTTCGAGCCGCGTACTACTTATTTTTCACCTGACAGCCAGCGTCGCCCTGCGCGTGATCCGGTTCTATACTTACCTCCTTGCCGGCTCGCGAACCGAGCCAAATACCACCTGGTTCATTCCAGGTTCTTCCTCTTTGCGAAGCGGGAAAACTTAACTTCTTTCGCCTTCCTGACTTCATGTTGCTCCCGTTTCGAAACGATGTCAACTAACTTTTTGCGCCGGATTTTGTAAAAGCATTTTTGCGGGCGTTTCGCTTGCGGGAGCTGTTGCCGACGTGAAATCATCAGACTTCGTGCCCATCCATCCTTCAGCTCTGATCGCGCCTACCGCGCGAGTCCACCCCGAGGCAGTGATCGGTCCCGGTACGCGAGTTGGCGAGTTCTGCGTTATCGAACAGGACGTTGTCATCGGAGCGAACTGCATGTTCGAGCCGTATGTTTTTGTGAAACGCTGGACCAGCATAGGGGACGGTAATGAAATCTCGTCCGGTACGGTACTCGGAAGCGACCCGCTGGACAAGAATTTCGCGGGTGCACGAAGCTACTTGAAGATTGGCAACAACAACAAAATCCGAGAGCATTTCACCATTTCACGCGCGACGAAACCCGAAGCGGAAACAATAATCGGCGACGGGAACTATGTGATGACGTCGGGCCACATCGCTCACGATTGCCGAATCGGCAACAACACTGTTATCTGCAGCTGTGTATTGGTGGCAGGTTACGTCGAGGTCGAGGACCAGGCGTTTATTTCAGGCCCGCTTGGGATCCATCAATTTTCGAAGATCGGGAGGCTGGCGATGATTGGTGGAATGACGCGGGTCAACCAGGACGCGCCGCCATTCTTTATGTATGCTGGCTCGCCGATGGAGCCCAAGGGGCTGAACCTCGTTGGGCTCAGGCGAGCCGGGTTCAGTCGCGAGGAGGTGAACCGGCTGAAAGCAGCATACACGCTGCTCTACCGATCGCGTCTAAAGCTCACGGACGCGCTGGACCAAATCGAGAGGAACCTGGCCTCAGATGCGACTTCTCATCTGGTCGGCTTCATTCGAAGAAGTCAGCGCGGGATCTGCCGGGAATAGCCTGCTCGAAGGGTTCAGGCGGTACTGCGCGCGCTCCGAATGAATCCTAAAGTATTCTCAACCATCCGTCGATAGGAGCATTGAGAACCGACTATGGCAACAGCTAGCGAACCCAAGCTTTTTTCTCACGGCCAGAAGCCCGGTGAGGCTTCCTCCGCCGACCCGCGTAGCGGCAAATATTTGACTTTCCGCCTTGCTCGCGAGGAGTTCGCGATCCAGGTGCTGCGAGTACGCGAAATCATGGGCCTGCAAGACATCACGGCGGTTCCGCAGACTCCACACTACATGAAGGGTGTGATTAACTTACGAGGAAAAATCGTTCCGGTGATTGACCTCCGAGCCAAGTTCGGCTTCCCGGAAATGGAAGCTACATCCGCAACCTGCATCATTGTGGTGCAGTTGCACTCGGGCCGGGAAATGCTGCTGATGGGCTTACTGGTGGACGCGGTGTCGGAGGTACTCAACTTCGCTGCCGGCGATATCGAAGACACACCAGACTTCGGAGAAGGAGTCAGTACACCCTATCTTTTGGGAATCGCAAAGATGAAGGGAGCGGTGAAGATCCTGCTGAACATCGACGAGGTACTGAGTTCGTCGGACGTCCAAAACATGGAGAGCATTCTGCAATAGGTGTACCCTGTTGGAGTTGAACTCTTTTTATCTGGGTGTGGACGGCGGACAATCCAGCACGAAAGCGCTAATCGGTGACGCTTCGGGGCGTATCCTCGGGCATGGGACGGCTGGTCCCTGTAACCACGTTTCGGCGGATGAGGCAAAAGCCAAGTTTCTCGGCACGATCGCCGAGTGCGTTTCCGGGGCTATCGCCGACGCGGGCCTCGATGCTAACACTCGCTTTCGGGCAGCCTGTTTCGGAATGAGCGGGGGCCCCGACGATAAGGCCGCCTTGCTCAAGCAAGTAGTCGGTGCGGATCAGTGGTTGGTCACACACGACGGAATGGTCGCACTCTCCGGAGCATTAGCGGGTGAAGATGGCATTGTGGCGATTGCGGGCACCGGGTCCTTCGCTTTCGGACGTAGGGGTGCGCGCACGATGCGAGCCGGCGGCTGGGGCTATGTCTTCGGCGACGAAGGGGGAGCGTTTTGGATCGTAAAAGAGGCTTTGCGCGCGTCACTCCGAGTGGAGGAAGGCTGGGGTGAGAAGACTCTGTTGAATAAGATGCTGCTTGATGCGACGGGAGCAAAGAGTGCAAATGAAGCATTGCACTTGTTCTATACGTCCGACTGGCCCCGTTCACGCGTCGCCCGACTTGCGGCAGACGTCGGTTTAGCGGCCGAAGCCGGGGATGAGGTTGCATCGATGATTTTGAGTCAGGCGGGCGATCGGCTGGCGGAACTAGTGGGCGCAGTGCGAAACAGACTTTGGAAGCAAGGTGAACTCGTAACTGCCAGCTTCATCGGCGGCGTCCTCAACAACTCAGCCGTACTCGCGCAGTTCGAGAAGGCGCTTCGGCGGGGCTGGAACATCAAGGTGCGTTCCCCTCTCTGGGGCGGGGAAGCCGGCGCGTTGATCGAGGCCTACCGTCTGGCGGGAATCCGCGTCAGTTTGCGGGAAGTGTGATTTTTCTTTCCTGATAAGCTCATAGTTCACATGCCTAAACTATCGATTCAAGATCTCGAACTGAAAGGCAAACGCCTGTTCATCCGGGTGGACTTTAATGTGCCGCTCGCGCCCGGTGGCAAGGAGATAACAAGCGACAAGCGAATCAAAGCTGCTATCCCGACGATTCGCTACGCACTCGATCATGGCGCGGCCGTGATTCTGGCGTCGCATCTTGGGCGTCCTAAGGGTAAACGGAATCCCGAGATGAGTCTTGCTCCCTGTGCTGTCCGTCTCGCCGAACTCCTCAAGATGGACGTTAGAATCGCGCCTGATTGCATCGGGGCCGAAGTGGAAGCAATGCTTCCTGCGGCAGGCGAGGTGTTGCTCCTCGAAAATTTGCGCTATCACCCTGAAGAGGAAGCGAATGATCCAGAATTCTCCAAGAAACTCGCCGCACTTTGCGAAGTCTATGTGAACGACGCCTTTGGTACCGCGCACCGCGCCCACGCGTCTACCGTCGGAATGATCGCCTATGTAACACAGGCTGGCGCCGGTTTGCTGATGGAGAAGGAACTCAAGTATTTGACCATGGTCACGCAGAATCCGCAGCGCCCCTCGATTGCGATTCTGGGCGGGGCGAAAGTCTCGGACAAGATCGAAGTAATCGAGAATTTGGCCAAAATCGTGGATCGCCTCCTGATTGGCGGTGCGATGGCCTATACCTTCCTCAAGTCGCAAGGCCAACCTGTGGGCAAGTCTTTGGTCGAGGACGACAAACTCGAACTGGCCAGCAGCCTACTAAAGCAGTTCGGCGACAAAATCGTTTTGCCGGTCGATCACGTAGTCGCATCCGAGTTGAAGGAAGGCGCCGACTGCGAAACTGTTGAAAGCGTGCCGGATGGCAAAATGGGCTTGGATATCGGCCAGAAGACGATCGACAACTTCTCGAAAATAATTTCGGGCGCCAAGACGATCATCTGGAACGGTCCAATGGGCGTCTTCGAGAAGCCGCCATTCGACAAAGGGACTGTGGCCCTTGCTAAAGCGGTCGCCGAATCCGGCGCTGTATCCGTGGTTGGCGGGGGCGATTCCGAGAAAGCCATCAAGAGCGCTGGAGTCACCGACAAGATCTCGCACGTCTCGACCGGCGGCGGAGCCTCGCTCGAATTCCTCTCAGGAATCGAATTGCCCGGTGTCGCCGCGCTCACTGACAAATAGACCCTCTCTCCTCAAACCATCAGGACAAGCGCGTCCTGCATCTCGCCAGTGACGGACGCGCTGGTTTCATCGATGAACATGTCGATTTCCGAACGAACGCCGAAGTCGCCCAGGTAAATCCCTGGTTCGATTGAGAAGCAAAGGCCCGGTATGATACGTCGTTCATCGTGAGTCTCGAAATTGTCCATGTTCGCTCCCGAGCCGTGAATCTCCTGCCCTATTGAGTGCCCCGTGCGGTGGACGAAAGCCTTGGCGTACCCCCGGCTGCCGATGTAATTCCGCGATGCGTCGTCAACTTCAAATCCGCGAATCTGTCTTCTGTCTCGAATCGCCGACTGTACCGCGTGAATGCCCGCATTCCGTCCGTCCCGGACAATTTCGAATACCTCACGAATCTTTTCTGGCGGTTCAGCACCACAGAATCCGGTCCAGGTGATGTCATAATAAACAGCGCCCGGCTGGTCGAGTTTCGCCCACATATCGAGCAACACGAAATCGCCCTTGCGAATCGGAACGGACAGTTCCGGCGTCGGCTCGTAGTGTGGATCTCCGGCATGCGCATTCACTCCCACGATCGGACCTGCTTCGGTAATCAGTCCATGTTCCGCAAAGCGCTCTTTGACGAAATCGTGAACCTGCATCTCCGACGTGCCCGCGCCGGAATGCAGCTTGTCCCGAATGAAATCGAAAGCTTGTTTGCGGATTAAATCCATTCTCCGTCCAGCTTCGAAGTGAGATTCGCGCCCGTGAGCGTCTAAACGGGCTTCAAAATACTGCACGAGTTCGGCGGAACTCACCGGTTCAGCGCCAGCCGCTCTCACCAGTTCGATCGTACCCGCATCGACCAACGAAACATACGGGATTGCGCAATTGGGCGAATACTGCATCGCGATTCGCCGCGCCTCGCCAAGCAAACTCTTGATGCCAGCAGCCTGCTCCTGCCAAGTCGAATACTGGAGTTTCACTCCGGGTAGCTCGTCGAGCATCTTCGATTCGATACGGTGCACCAGTCCTCGCACTTCACCATCCGCCGGGATGAAAAAGTACCAGCGGCGGCTGACGTGGCCCTTAGGCCCTAAGCCGAGGATGCGATACGCCAGCGGGTCGCGCTGGTGATGATCAAAAAAGAGCCACCCGTCGAGATTGGCCTCGCGTAATTGTTCCTGAATTTGGGCTAGTTTCATTTTTGTACCTGCTCTCCGGTAACAGCGGGTTGGGGGCTGTGCACTTGCCAGTCGATCTGCGCGCGAAGGTCCACCAGACCAGCCGCTTGGCGCTCCGAGACCACGTCAAATGCCAGCACATCATCCAACCAGTCATGGCTCGAGCCGTCGGAATTTTGTGTCGCGACGGTCAGCGTGTATTGCTGGGGTGTGAGTTCACACTTGAATCGGAACGTCACCTCCACTTCCTGAGCCGGCATAACTGCTCCCGTATCGACCTTCTCGACCCGAGTATTGGTGCCGTAGACGTCGATACCGATTCTGGTGCGGATCAGAACTCCCGACCATCGGCTGAACCGTGTGGCGATGATATCGGGTACGAATTCGAATGTCCATCCACTGACCACTCAGAAAGACCAGACAAGACCGCCCTGCGTCGTCTAGCAACTGAACATCCAGGACTTCGCTCGATCCATCGCCGTGGCGAAAACTAGACTTCAGCGCCGTCGATCGCTGCGACTTCTCGCGATCGCTTCTCTGACGCTCCAGCACCATGCCGATATAACGATCGATCGCCTCCTTTGGCGACCCTATCGCTTCGACCCTGCCATTGAGCAGGAAAACAGCACGGTGGGAGAGTTGCTTTACCAGTCCAAGGTCGTGCGAGACGAATAGGATCGTGACGCCTTTCTCTTTAAGCTCTTCGAATTTACGGATGCACCGGTTGGCGAAAATCGCGTCGCCTACCGCGAGCGCTTCGTCGACGATCAGAATATCCGGATCAACGTGAATAGCAGTAGCGAAAGCCAGACGGACGTACATGCCCGACGAGTATTCCTTCACTGGACGATCGATGAAGTCGCCGATCCCGGCAAACTCTTCTATGCCGGGCAGCATGCGTGCGATTTCGGTGGGACTGAAGCCGAGTATTTCGCCGTTCAAAAAGACGTTTTCGCGCCCGGTGAACTCGGGATTGAAGCCTGCTCCCAATTCCAGCAGCGCGGCCAATCTACCACGGGTGACCACTCGGCCGCTGGTAGGCTGCAGAATGCCGCTGACGATCTGCAGGAGCGTGCTTTTCCCGCAGCCATTCGGACCGATAAGGCTGACGATTTCTCCTTTTCCAACTTCGAACGAGATGTCGCGCAGCGCCCAAAACTCCTTCGGCTGAATGGAGGTAAACGGGGCCAGTTGCTTGAGCCTGTCGGACGGTTTGTCAAACAGCCGGTAAACCTTCGAGATTCCCTGTATCGCAAGCACTGAACCAACATACCCTATCAGGGAATCATGAAGCTGCGCGGCGCCTGTGTCACGAGTGGAGACGAATATCCTATCAAGCAGTATTGATCGAGCGCGAATAGAACCACGGACTCGACGCTTGCGTTTGCCGCGATGGCGGCTTCTCTCTGCCACGGCGTCGTGGGGTCCGAAATTCCCGCGAGATGGCTCGACTGACTGCTCGCAAATCCCAGTTTTATGGGAAGGTCGATCGATGTGGTGATGAGGGGAATACTGCGCTCCCCGGTAAACGTGAAATTTTCGGTCTTAAAACAATTGAGGTTGGCGGGCGTCCAACTCGCAAGCGGCAAATTGATCACTTGGTTGAAAGCGTAGGCGTTCGTGTCAGGCGGATACAAGACTTCGAACTGCGTGCCGGGTTGACTCTGACTCACGAATTGCTGAATCGACTGGGTAAATGTGCCGATCAGCGTCGGTAGAAATTGAGCTTCTTCGGGATAACTGGACGGATCGGCGGTATTACTTGTAATCGTAGCCAGCGGATGACCGTACTTGGCAGTAAACTGCGACTGCGTGTAAACGTCATAGAAGGGAAGACCCGAACCGTCCGATGCAAAATACCACCACTGCACTTCGCCAAATTGCAAATAGGGAATCTGCCCGGCATTGACCATCAACTGCGCCATGTCGGCGTAAACTTGCTGCCAGAATGCCAAACTCGTAGGCGAGAAGTTAGTCTGCAGCGAAGGTGTCGTGAGAATTGCCGGTGAGCCGCTAGGGTAACGCTGCGCAATTCCTGCGCTCACTGAGGGATCGCCAAACTGCAATTCCATGCTGAACGACGCCGTAGCCTGAATTCCATAGCCGTTCAGCGCCTTGAAAAAGCTGGTCGACCAATCGCGGCACGCCCGGTTGATACGCGGCATAGCTGTCAGATCGGTCCGCCAGCCGCAATAGTCCCCGGCATCGTTCACCCCGCCGGTAGCTCCATCGATACCGCCGGTCAATTGGCCAGAACTGGCGATTGCTGTCATTGTGACGGAGTTGGTTGTGACTGCTACCGTTACGTTATTACCGGCCGTTCCCATCGCGCGCGATTGAATCGTAAGGTTGCTACCGCTCGCGGTTGCCCAAACGGATGTATAACCGCTGTTGAGCGTGAGCGCAAAAGCTTGAGCAACCGTCTCTGTCGAGTCTCCTGAGAGATGGAGATGGCTGACTGTATTGGGTGGCTGTCCGGATCCCGCGACGCCAATTGACACCGTCGTAATCTTGTTCGGATCGGCCGTACCTCCAAACGCAATGTTGGCTGTGGCATATACGTGACCTACTCGCACCAGTTCGAAAAACCAAAGAGCTCCCACATAGTGGTTCGCCCGCCCTGGGAAGCCAAGCGCGTCGATGAGCCACGCCGTTCTCTCCGGTGCGAGCGCACTTGAATGCTCCGTGTCCCAGTCAGTAGCGAGGGTCAGCTTTGGAAAACTGGCGAACGTGGGCAACTGCGGGCAAGGTACTGCTAACTCAATAAAGTCGAGGTAAAGGTAGGTCCCGTTTGCGCCGGTATGTCGTAAGCTGATCGTATGAATTCCGGCTTGCACGCTACCAGCCGGCAGACGAATTAACACGTCCTCGGCGGACAAAGCTAAACTCACCGGCTGAGCTGACACATTATCGATTTCGATAGTCAAGCAAGCACAATTCGACGCCATCCGCGTACCGATATAGACGTCGAAATTGCGCTCGGCCGAAAACTGGTAAGTGCACGCGGCTAAAGGCGTAGTCGTGTAATGGATAAATCCGCCGGAGAAGTTACCCTGTGACGAGGTCCACCCTCCTGTATAAACGAGTGCCTGTGAATCATCCTCTATGCGCCTCGATCCCGGCCCAGCTACAGAATAAATCAAATTCGTTCCGGTCACTGACCAGTTACTTATCGTAACTGAAAATTCGCCCGGCTCGAAGGCAGCGGACTGCAAATCTGCCGCATATGTCCACCTCATCTTCCTGATCTTGTTGGTCGGAATCGGAAGCTGATTGACGTCGTTGAGCTGCGAGAAGTTTATAGAATACGACCAAGTTGACGGGGACTGCCCGCCGATAAACTGCTGTGCGACCGGCTGCCATGATTCGGTTCCACCGGGTCCTGACACGGTTCCATATGCACCCAACCAGTTTCCATTCGCTCCCCCGTAAGACGTCGCAGTTGGAAGAATCGAGAGAGTAATAGCAGCGCCGTTGGCTGTGGCTGTGACAATCGTGGAAAAGGCATTGATGACAATAGCTAGTTGCTGAGCGGCTGCCTCCAAGGTGTCCCCACTGGCGATGGTGTAGTTGTAGTGATTTTCAGCCCATTCGAGTTCGATGAGATCGCCCACCGTGATGCTCCCTGCTAGCGTGAATGTTGCGGAAGCCTGCACTGAGGCGCCGCCCACCGATGCCGCGTGGGACAGTAAAGGCACGTAATAGACCTGCTCGCCAGTTCCCGGATCGGCCCAGATACGCAAAGATGGCCAATCAACTGTTGGATAGAGGCTCGAGTCGGGTTGAATGCAATTCACCCTCGTTTCTTGATAGGTGAGAAGTATTCCGCTTAGATCTCCATCCGGAAGATTTCGCAACTGTGGATGCTCAAAAACGTTATCGCGGTTCCACTCCACGACGGCCCAGTCGAACTGCTGTCTCCATGCTCCCGAAACCGTAAAACCGGCTGTGCTGGTCTCACTCAACGCGGCCACCGCCGATGGGAGTTGAAAATAACATTGTAAGTCTCGGTCGGGGCGGAGCTTAGTAATGGTTTCATTCATCGCTCAGACCCGTATCACTACAGTCAAATCGCAGCCGGGTGCCTGGTCGCCTACCGCGAGCAGGTTCAAGCCGATCTTATCGCCTGCCCGCAGAACCGGAAGTGTCGACCCGTCAACGGAAGTTGACTGAGTAGACCCGCAAGCGATCGTAATCGCACAATAATTCTGCCCGTTGACGAGGACCTCCATTGAGATCGCGATCGTTCCCGCGGGCGCTGAATCGACATAAGCATAAACATCACGAACCGAGTAAGTGGCTCCGGGATCCAGAGTGGGGACAGCACCATTGGATACGGGGAGGTAACCTGGGACTTGCAAGGTAATCTGCCCGCCAGTCAAGGTACGCAATCCGCCTCCGGTAAAGGTGGTAAACGCACCGGCCGAAACAGGCCCGTTGCCCTGGGAGTTCGTCATAAATAACTCCGCACTGCAGATCCTCGCGTTTGCCAGAACCACTGATTGAGTCCAGTTACCGCTTGCCCGGCTTCCGAAGAAATCTTCCGGAAACGGAAAGGTGACCGTCAGCTGAGTAAGCGGTAGAACAACCGCTTGTGCTAAGTGTGATGCCGCTGCCGTCGTATCCACCCCGCGGTCGATAACGAATCCCGTCCCGTCCGTGGTAATGGAGTCGAGTCTTATGACCTCCTGATCTACGCACACGTATTGCGGAAAGGCGAAAAGGGAATTCGGTGCAAGTCTCAAGGTCGTATCTGACGCCGCGACTCCTGCCGCCAGCTCCGGCGGCGTTCCCGTTGAGGTTTCATCGTAATAGTACAGTGTCAGTGTACCCAGAGAAATCGTCCGTGTATCTGTAAGTGTTTGGAACCCCAGGCCACATAGTTCTACTCCACCGCCCTCCGGTAGAACCGTAAGTGCAAATACCGGTGCGGGCGGAACCGCACTATCAATCACGTTGATTCCCGCGCCACCGATCTGCCACCGAGTTACGGTAGATAACTCATAAGGACTCTCGACATCGTAGACGTTCGCCGACCTACCGTTGATTTGAATCGTTACTCCTGGACGGTTGGGAATCTCAAACTGAACCTCATTGATATTGCTGGACGCGCCGAACTGATAACCTGTTTGCGAAATCGCAAATGCGCTGGTCGTGTCCGGCGTTACCGCCCATGGCGATGAGAGGGTCAGGGTCGAGGTTGTGTTGGAGAAAACGACGCCTTCCTGCTGCGCACCCTTGCCGCTGGTGATTCGAACAGTCGATCCAACAAACTCGTTGACCTGCATTGCAACAGCGGAGGTGCCTATGGTGGTCGCCGAGTAAATTGAAACTGGAATAGGCGGCTGTAGCTCCGTACGCCAATAGAAGTTGGCATGATCATAACTCGCATCAGGCGGCAAGAACTGAAGGTTTGGCAGCCCCGTATCGGTAAACGTGGGGGTTGGAGGTGTGTTCGTCGAAATGCGAACTAGTTGAGCCGGAGACGGCCCTCGATAGATATTGAAAGCAACCGCACTTGCGGGCAAACTGATGTTTTGTAGCGTCACGGAATAGGTGGCGGTGCCGAGTCCGGTCACGGCAGGAATTGAGAAGGATAAGCCACTCTCATTACCGCCGCTATCTACTGCCGCCAGACCGTAATAAAACGCAGAGTTAGGCGCGAGCGTGCCTCCGGTCTGCGACAAAACTGGAGCGAGGCTGGCCAGTGGCGCCGCCGGCGCTCCAACAGCAACAGACGGAGGGCTCGTAAACTGAATGTTGGCCAATAGAATCGCAGTTCCATCTTGCGCCTGGGTCGCGGTTTCGGTTACGCCAAATTGGAGACCACCTTGCTGGTCAAGCGCGACCCCAATGACAGACCGTGGTACCCCAATGCTATAAGACGGCTGCGGAGCAGTATTGACCGCACTGCACCCTGCGCTATCCGAATACCAACTGTCGTCATGTAACTGCGCCCGAATTACCGCCGTGCGGAAGTTCTGGCCTGGAGAAACCTTAACTACTCGGAACGGCGTTCGGGCAAATCCCTCGCCGGAATGAGTGACAGCGATAATATCGCCCGGCTGGATTCCAAGTGCCCGGACGCTGGTCTGAAATTCGATATAAGTATTACCGGAGACAGCTTTATCGAGACACAGCCCGACAATCCTGACGGCCTGATCGTAATTTGGAACCCCCAGCACGTTTGGGGTTGCGCTGACTTGAAAGCCACATTTTTGGACATCGTCCGGATCGACTAAGGTCACGCTGTCCTGCTGGTATGAATTAAAAGCATCCTGAAATTCGATACTAAATCGATTTGGCGTGTCCGCTGCCGATCGCGAGGTGATCTGGAAAGTAGACGTCTGATCTGCCGCTCGGGCTATGCCCGTAGTTCCGTTAGTCCCATCACCGAATTCATAGACCGGCCAACCGCCATTGAGGCTTACTGTCGCGTTGCTGTTCGGGACTAGTTGTGGTTGCTGAAGCGCAATCGTATTCTCCACGTTCATCTGAAGCAATCCAGCAGATGAATAAGTAAGGTAGAGGCGAGAAGAGTTCCTTATGCAGCGAATTACATCCCCGGCGCTCCTCTGGTACTGTAAAATCAAGTTACATTGGAAACGTGGAATGGAGATTGGGTTTCCGTTCAGATCTGTCGTCTGAATTTGCTGGGCGCAATACGCCGCCGCTTGAGCGAAACTTGTAAAGTCGATCTCGCCGAGACTCCAGCCGCACCTCCTTAAGATATCAAGGATCACCCACACGGGATTGTTGCTGAACGAAAAACCTTGGGACGTACCGTCCGCCGTAAAACTCTCGATCTGTAACCCGTCGACCAGTACCTGTATCTCGGGAACGCTCTGTCCGTCGTTGATGCTGTTTGGCACGACGATTGACACGTAGGCCATACTGCCGTAGGGGTCGCCCAGGAAGTGGCCGGAGCTGTCGGTAAAGCTATTGTCAAAATTGCCGTTGCGGGTTCCATAGGTCGCGACGTTGTACCATCCTGTGCCGGTCATGTTAGATCCCGCACGCCCGATCGGAATTTCAATGTCATTTACTACTACGGTCGTAACGTTTGTCATCTGGCCGCAGCCTAAGAGCACTTCAAAATAAGTCAAGTTGCCGTCGTTCCGGCCAAATACGATCCCCGGATAATACCAACCGGTTCCGTAGACCAGCGGTACGAAATCGTTATAGCGAGCTTCGTTATCCTGCACCACGGACTGTTGAGATGACTTGGATCCCGCGGAACGCACGGTGATCACCGGTGGAACAAACTCGATTCCGCCAAAGCGCGCGGTGGTCCGTCCCGATGCGTCCGCTGAAAACATACCTAGCTGCTGGCAGGTCGCCCGGTTATAGTCGCAGTTGGTAAACGGCGTACCATTATTCAGATTGCCGCATCCTCCTGGGACATCCGGGGAGTAACCGCAATTATAGAACTGCGAAAAACGTCCGGATGGCCCGCCACTGACTGCCTCCTGCCTCTGCTCAGCGGTCGTTGGAAATTGCCATGGACATCGTTTTTGAATTTGCACTTGCGGAAGCAAGATTCGCTGGAGGGACAACCGGTTGATGGCCGATACTCGAAACGACGACTCGGTTATTAGTTCGGGCGAGTCAAGGACACCCTGAAAGACCGGCAAAGTATTAGTCGTCGCGGTATTCTGGGAAAAACTGTAAAATATGAACTCAACTAATAATGTCGCGCCCTTGAACCCGACGCTCCTCTGGATCTCCGACATCAGCCCATCCGCATTGGCCAAGTCAAGTGCGAGCTTAGGAATAGTATCCACGCCGCCGTCCGAGGATGTCTGCATTTGGAATGCGTTAGTCTTCATGACACGAGACTGATACTCGGTTCCTTCAATCGTGACATGCGCTGTGCTCCAGTTATAGACAGTCCCATCACTAAATGCGCAGGTAAACAAAAAAAGCGGCGTATCAAGAACGCTTTGTTCCTTTACTTGAAAAAGTGTCACTGATTATTCTCCATCCGGAAGATTGCAACGGATAAACATGACGCAGGTATTCCGGTTAGGACCAGTAGCTATCCGGTCGATTTGCGTTCCGTCAAAACGGGCACTTGCGCAGACTCCAGACCAGCCGGTTGTGCCCACATATAACGACGGTGTTACCTGGGCATCCACTTGAGGCCCGAAGATTTCCACCGCCGCGCCAACTGGAATGTCGATCGCATAGCTAAGTGTGTCCGTGACTGAAGACAACGTTCCAGAAACATAGAATCGCTGCCAGATGCTAGTCACGGCTGCGGCGAGACTCTGAGACTGCGTATCCACGGAAAAGCTAAGTGCCACCGTCGCTGGCGAATCCGTCCGAAGATAGGCGCTAAAACACGTCTGAATCTCGCCCGGTATCTGACTCTGCTGGCTGATGGTCGCACTCGCTGCAGTCTGGTTATGAGCTCGCAGCGCGCCGGTACCGCCGAATGGGTCCGCGATGGCTGAATCGAAAGTAATCCCGGGCTTCGCCCAAGCGCTATTCGTGAGATCCTCAGACCAGAGCAATAGATTCGCCGTCGGATCCAAAAAGAGGAATGGTTGAAGACTTCCTTGGGTCGTCACAAAAAAGTCAGTCAATGACTGACTTTCTTGATCAGTAAGATCCTCTAACATTAGCTTCCATCGAAGGTAGGTTGAGGAGGTGTCGGCTAACGAGATGATAGTGCCATCCTCTATCGCTGACTGAACACTCCGTTGCGAGATTGTCTTGCCCGTCGGGTACTGCGTCGATGCGCCGGTTGTCAACTGTGGAAATATCAACATGTTAGTTAGGGTTCTCTCGAATGACCAGCTTGGTCGAAATGCGGCCTGGACCGTGAAGCAGTTCGGCGAGGTTACCGCTTGCCAAACTGCAATTGTTGTATCGCAGACCGTCGAGCGGATCGATAAAAACAAACGATCCAGTCTGTCCCTGCACCTGTTGAAAAAAAAGTTGCAGCGCGTTAAGCTCCTGCTCGTCAATTAAGTCCAGCTGTATTGTCCATTCATGGAGGGTTCCGGACGTGGCACAGCGCTGTTCAGTTCCATCCAGAAACCAGACAGTCTCGACGTTCTGAATAACAGAACGGCGTATGGGATATTGAGCTTCCTGGCCGCTTTTGAGTAGAGGAAAAGTCAACATGTTATAGGTCCGCGATAAGGTCGTTGACGGGGTGCGAATTCAACATCGCCTGACGGACGGCCTGGGCAATGTCATTGCTATGGTCCATGAAGGACTGGCTGTCCATGGCCTGAACTTGGACTAATATGCTTTGCCCTTGCTGAGAGCTTGTCGAGGCGGCGGTTGAAGTTCCCGGCGATGTCGAATTGCCGGCCGTGGGTAAACTCAGCGGGCTGTTGAGCGAACTTGTCATGCTCGAAGGCGCTGCAATCTGTCCGTTAGATAAGGGACTGTTTGCCGCTGGTTCAGGCGCAAAATTCGACGTGGTGAGACTGTTTAGTTGTCCCATAACGCCCGGTTGGCTAATCGCAGCCGGAGTTGCCGATGCAGCCGTCGAGGCGTCGTTGGTTCGAGGGAGACCATTAGCGCCATACGAGAGGCTGTTTACGCCGGGCGCAAAACTCAAACCTGGTGCTTGTGAGGTGGATGAAGAAGTGGCTCCTGAGCCCGATAACGAACTCCTGGTGGAGCCCGACGACGTAGTGGACATCGCCCCTTCAAAACTGATCGATGGCGGCGGCGTATACGGAGTAAGTGGCGGGGGCGATGAACTCCCTCCTAGACCAAAGAGTTTCCCGACAACCGAGGCGAGCGGAAACAAATTGAGCAATCCACCAAGTATGCCCGAGCCTGTCGACGACTTGCTGGAACTGCTTCCACCCGCTCCAGTCGGACTCGTCACCACCTCATCAGCCTTCGCGATCTGCTCCGCCGATTGTATTTCAGAGGTCGTATCCTGCGGCGGTGCACCGAGATCCGCAGCCACGCCAGGCCTGAACGCCGTCCCGCTCGCCGTGCTGTGAGAACTGCGGCTGATCGTCCAGGGATCACCCGCCGAACGATCGGATGCCCCCATCTCTTCTAAGAGTTGATTGATGTCGCTGTAACTGCTCATTGTGTTCCTTTAGTAGCTCCGAATCGAGAATGGCGAAGGCTTCTAAGACCCTGCACTCGAAGGTGAGGTACGGCGCGCCGGCCGTACGTTTCCACGCCCAGTACTCTTCCAGCAGCGCCGAACTTTCTGCCGTGATGTATGATCTCGGACATGTGAAAGTATGGACGTGTTTCCGGCTCCAAACGGGATGAGCTGTAGTCTCCCGCACAACCTTAACCCAAGAGCATCGCCGCTTGACTTCCAGGCCGGCCTTCCTGCAACTGTCGCAGCCCCACCCGGCCTGGTTCGAAAACTGGAAGTGGAACGCGACGATCAGTTTTTTCTTTCTTCCTCGGTGAGACCAAGTTGTGAGCGGACTAGTGTCGCTGCTTCTCGCGCCAATGACTCTGGTCCGCGCGTGACCAGCGTTTCTGGAGTAGCTTCAACCCCATCGATCAACAGTCCGGTGATCGCAGCGATGCCCCAGGTAACATATACACGCTCGATCTCCGACGAGGCGATACTGGCGTCGAGTTTGTCAGCAAGATCCGCCCCGGCGCTGTAGAATTCCGCCCGCGCGGTAGCCTCGCGAATTTGTCTCAGTAGGTCAAGTCGACGCGCAACCGAAACCCGCCGGACCGTTAGGACAACCCCGGGAACTGTTGCTGACTCGATCGAAAATGCGCTTTCATAGGTCATGCAAAAGCCACCACCAGTTCGTCATTGCTCGTGCCCTGCGCACGCGAACCACTGACCTTCCATTGAACCAGGCGTTGCGAATCGTCGAGTTCGGGGACTTGCGGTACCACGTTTTGCATGTACGCGCCGAATAGCTGGCCCGTCGTCTGGCCTAGTTGCAGCATGATTTGAATATTGGACTGTTGCCGGGCCGCTTGATAGAGTTCCATCGTCGCGCTGTTATCTTGCTCGAACAATCGGAAGTCAAAAGTCACGTTGCGGATTCCGGGAGACAGAAATTGC
>CAVZRE010000047.1:0-95691 GCA_963777595.1 Terriglobia bacterium | reverse complement strand
CGGTCGTTCCAGGTCAAACAGGCCAGTTGAACGGCGGCGAGAAAGGCTTCTGCTGCGTATTCCCGGAATTTGAAGCCGGTCGAATCATCAATAGAGTCCTCCAGGCCGCCCGTGGCGCGCACTACCGGCGGAGTTCCATAACGCAGACTATACATCTGGTTCAGCCCGCAAGGCTCGTAGCGGCTCGGCATCAGGAAGATATCGGCGCCGGCCTCGATGCGATGTGCCAGTCCGTCGTTGTAGCCGAGAGTGAGGCCAACACGGTCGGGATACCTCGCCGCGAGTTGCCGGAATGCCTCTTCGTAGCGGGCTTCGCCACTTCCCAACGCCGCCAGATAATAATCCGACCGGAACAACTCGTCCGCAATCTGCACGATCAGATCGCAGCCCTTCTGTTCCGTGAACCGGGAAACCACGCCCAATAACGGCCGCTCCATGGCCGCTTCGGGAAGACCGAGTTCGGCGAGCAGCGCCCGTTTACAGGCCTGTTTGCCAGTCATATCCTTAACCGAATATTTTGCCGTGAGATGCGAATCCGTGGCTGGATTCCAGCGCTCGTAATCCGCGCCATTTAGAATCCCGCTCAGCACCGCACTGCGGGTGCGAAGCAAACCGTCGAGACCTGCGCCATATTCCGGCGTCTGAATCTCCTTCGCATAAGTCGGGCTGACCGTCGAAAGCGCATCGGCGTAGACGAGTCCCGCCTTCAAATAGCTGATGTCGCCATAGAACTCCATCTTGTCTGGATGAAATAGGTCGGCCGGCAGGCCGATCTCCGGCAGCACCTGCGCCTTGTAAAGCCCGCGATAGACCAGATTATGAATGGTGAGCAAAGTCCTGCAACCAATAAAGGTTGGGTCGCTCGCCATCAGACTTTGCAGATACACCGGAACCAGGCCTGCCTGCCAGTCATGGCAGTGAAAGATATCGGTGCCAAACAGATGTCGCGCCACTTCAAATGCGGCCCGCGACAGCAGCGCGAACCGGATATGGTTATCCGGGAAGTCGCCCTTGGAATCGCCATATAGCTGCTCGCGATCGTAGAGCGAAGGGCAATCGAGAAAGTAATAGGGGACCGCAGTACCCTCAGCCTGATAGATCGCAGTCTGATAGAACCGTGGGCCCAGCCGGATGGTGAGGTTCTCCCAAACGGGCCGGGAGTCGGTTAACCTCGGCGCGTCCATAGCGCGGGATCAGAACAGCCACCCGATGGCCCAAGGCTGCTATTTCGCGAGGCAGGGATCCGACGACATCAGCCAACCCGCCAGTCGTAGCAAAAGGAGTCGCTTCCGAAGCGACCATAAGGATGCGCATGAAGGCGTTTTTCGTTTCCGTTATCCGCTACAGCGGATACCCACAGCTATTCTACCGGACGAACGGAACACGGACGACGGAAAACGATAAACGCCTCAATGCCCTTCCGTCGCCAGCAATTGCTTGAACTTCGCCTTCTGCTTCTCGTCCAGAATCTGCATCACCCTCGTCTGACCGTCAGATAAAACGTTGTCATAATATTTCGCGACATCGTCGAGGATCATGGAAAGTTGGCGCGACTGCTCGTCAGAAAGTTCTAAATCCTTCCGCAGACGTTGCGCCTCGATGTGACCGTCAAACCCGCCTCGAACCACTTCGCGGCTGCTGTGGGTCTTCATGTTCATCATTAAGGCGCCAGTAGCGGCGCCGCAAAGGAAGATGAGCGCAAACGTTATACAGAGTGTCGCCTTTGCGCTTTTGGGTGGCGCAACCAAGGTCGACATTCCTTAGTGCTCGTAAGCCGCCAGCGTGACCAGAATATGCTGCCGGTCAGCGGGGCCTTCATGAGGAGCCGAGACGTTGTGCTCGGTGAGCGTGGCCTGTTCTACCGCCATCGAGTTGGCGTAATCCGACTCGCGGGAAACCAGGTAGCTACCGAGGACGGCCAGAAACATCAGCGACGCAAAAGCAACCTTACGGAAAAACTGAAGATCCGGCGCAAAGACACCCCACACAGGAGACTTCTGTTCCGCTTCGATGGTTCGGGCAACCTTTGCGTAGAAGCCGAGAGGTGGTTGAATTGCCTCGTCTTCGGTGAAACGGAACGAGTGGAGCGAAACCGAAACCTGCTCCATCTCCTCCATTTCGCCAGCGCAAGGCGGACAAACTTCCAAGTGCCGAGTAAATGAACGCGATACGGGTTCGCCGCTCAAATACTCTTCGAGCTCGTTGAGAATTTCGTCATGCATATGCTTCCCTGAAAAAACCGGCTTACGGATGCAGATCTTAACGCCTGCTATCCTTTTTCACTTGTTGCCAATCCCGGACGTTCCAGCCTCTGCGAGGCCTTCACTAACTTCTGCCGGGCACGAAAAAGTTTAACCTTAATTGTATTCTCATTCATGCTCATCATATCGGCAAGTTCTTCCACCGAATAGCCTTCTACTTCCTTGAGCATGAGCAGCGCGCGCTCTTCTTCTGAGACGCGCGACATCAACTTCAGCACATAATCCCGGCGCGCGAGGGTAGTGTCAGCCGATGGGCGCGCGGTCAACCGATGGCTCGGTATTCTCCACCCGCCGCACTTCGTCCTCGCTGAGATCGCTCTCATAGACCAGCTTCCGCACTTTCTTCTTGCGCAGATAGTCGAAGCACTCGTTCACCGTGATCTTATAGATCCAGGTGATCAGCGAACTGCGAAAATCGAAATTGCGGATCGAGAAGAAGACCTTGGCGAATACCTGCTGGGCGATATCTTCGACGTCATTGCGCTGCCGGACGATTCCGTGAATGATCGAGAAGACCTTGGACTGATACTTCTCCACCAGCTCCTGGAAAGCCGTTTCGTCGCCCGATTGCGCGCGCCGAACCAGGGCGCCTTCCTGGGTATTCTGGTAGTCCACTCGCGTTCTGACTACTGCTTTGTTTCCTACTGCGGGTAGCGTAAGGTTCCGGCCAGTGTTCCCATACGCCGATATCTACGTTTCAGCGCGTTGGCAGGTTTCACTGCTGCTGCCGTAACCTCTACTACTAGGGAAGATAGCATGAATCATCGCGAGGATTCGTTGAATTCGCCTGTATAAGTCCATACACTGCAGGTACTTCACTCCGGCGTCGTCGAAGCGGCTCTCCGTAGGCGGTCCGTTACCGCTTCCCACTGCAGCTCGTCTGGAAGACGCTCCATCCCGATCCACTCCACCTCGCGATGGTCCAGTTCGTGTAACGTCCCATATAGCCGGGCCGCATATTCCACCGGCCTCGCCGGCATCTGAATCGACAAATAAGCCGCTCGCGGCTGCGACCGCCAAAGGTACGCGCCTTCTCCCGCAGGCAACTTTCCCTCCCTGTCCAGCAGGTAGAGCGGCTTTCGTGGACGATAATGCCTTGCATGCTGCCCTGGAGACGGATGTGGACCCGCGCCTGCATCGCCCCCCCGTATCACCGGCCCGATCAGAGCTTCAATGTCAGCCGCGCTGACAATTCCCGGGCGCAGGAGAACGGGCAGGTTATCAACCACCGAAAGTACCGTCGATTCGATCCCCACGCTGCACTCGCCGCCATCGAGGATCAGGTCCACCCGATCGCCTAAAGACGCGCGCACGTGCTCGGCGCGAACGGGCGATAACTCGGTAAACCGGTTCGCGCTGGGAGCGGCAATCGGCACCCCGGCTTCTCCTATCAGTTCCAGTGCTAGCGGATGAGCGGGCATGCGCAGCCCTACCGTGTCGAGTCCCGCACTTACCATCGACGGAATGTCCTCGCGCTTTCGCACCACCAGCGTCAGTGGCCCGGGCCAGAACGCGGTGGCGAGTATCTCTGCCGCCGCCGGCCATTCCACAGCCAGGCTCCGGGCCATTTCGACTGACGCGACATGCACGATCAACGGACTTGTCTTGGGCCGGCCCTTGGCCTCGAAAATACGTTCGACCGCGGCGGCATCGAGCGCATTCGCGCCCAGTCCGTAAACGGTCTCGGTGGGAAACGCCACCAGGCGGCCCGCACGGATAAGCTCTGCGGCACGGCGGATAGAGGAACTGGTCACCAGGTAACTTCACTATAACGATTCGCGCCGCCAGGAACCTGCCGCCAAGTTTGGATATACTTGCTCGCGAGGGCACCACGTGGCAATTCAACGTCGAAAATTCCTGGCCGGACTCATCACAGCTCCCATCCTGTGGGCGGAGCGTCCCAAAGGCAAGCTCAAGATCTCTGCCGTGGAATTGCTGCAGCTCCGTGGACACCGGGAGACGCAGAGCGGGATCAACGCCCAGTACCAGGTGAATCCGCTGTACGTTTATGACGAGTACCGTCCGCCCGTTTATCAGGACAAGAAACCCGTGGAGAAGAACGTGCCGATAGCGGAGATTTACCTGCGAATCCGCACCGACGCAGGTCTCGATGCCCTCTATGGCCCGATCGATCGCGAAGCAGCCTTCGTGGTCCACGATCAGTTGCGGCCCTTTCTGATCGGCAAAGATCCGCTCGCCGGCGAAGCGCTCTGGGACCAGATGTATCGCTCCAACCGCCACTCCCGTGACGGCCTCTTTCTGATGGCGATCAGCGCGGTCGACAACACGCTCTGGGATCTCCGCGGACGCTATTTCGAAGCGCCGGTGTACCGCCTGCTCGGCGGCCCCACGCGCGAGAGCGTCGAGGTCTACGGCAGTTGCCTCGGATATTCGCTGGAGCCGGAGAAAAGTGCGCGAACGCTGCCTGGCGCTCAAGGCGGAAGGCTTCCGGGCGCAGAAATGGTTCATGGCCTACGGTCCGGGATCAGGGCCGGAGGGCTTGCAGAAGAATGTCGAACTGGTGCATCTGTTGCGCGAAACGCTAGGCAATTCCACCGACCTGATGTTCGACGCCTATAGCGGTTGGGACGTCAATTACGCGCTCGCCTGGGCCAAGCAGGTCGAGCAGTACCATCCGCGATGGATCGAGGAAGCCGCGCACCCGGAAAAAATCGAGAGCTTCGCAACGCTTCGGCGGAGCACCTCGGTACCGGTAGCGTCTGGAGAGCACTTCTACGGTCGCTGGGAAGTGGAACGGTATCTTCAAGCAGGCGCGGTCTCGGTAGTTCAGGCCGATCCCGAGTGGTGCGGCGGCATTTCGGAATTGGTCAAGATCTGCAGCGTCGCGTCGCTGCATGATGCGCAGGTGATTCCGCACGGTCATAGTATCCACGCGGCCCTACACGTCATCGCCAGCCAGTCCCCGATGACCTGCCCGCTCGCTGAATTTCTGATCCTGAAGATGGCCTCGTATTATCACTTCGAGAAAAATCCGCCCGCTCCCGTGAAGGCCCACCTTCCGTTGCCCCAAGGCCCGGGTTATGCGATCGAATTGGACCCCGCGAAGGTCGAGCAACAGAGCCTTCTCACCTTTGGGTCGTAACACAGACTTCCATCTGTGCATTTTTCCGGGCGTGGATTCAAGCCTCTGCTTCTTCCCCGCCCATGAACACGCGCTCTACCTCCAGCGCCTCCGTAAGCACCAGAATATCGGCAGCCTTCCCGCATTCCAAACTACCCGTCCGATCCCCCATGCCGACCCGTTGCGCCGGAGTCAGGCTGGCCATCCGAATAACTTCATGCAAAGACGCGCTGCTTGACGCCGCCATGGTGCGCACCATGTGATCCATTCCTTTCACCGAACTGGCAAGACCCTGCCCTGGCACAAAGCCAACCTTGCCATCGCTCTCGAACCACGTACCGGTTTCGCGAGGCCCGAAGCGATACCGTCCCGCCGGCATATCCACCGCGCGGTTTGCATCCGTTACCAGGCACAGCCGCTCGACTCCCTTCATCCGAAAAGCAAATTCCAGGAGCTCCGGCGCCAGGTGGCATCCGTCCGCAATCACTTCGGTGCTCATCTCCGGCTTCGCTAGAACGAATTGTTCCATGCTGCCCTGCATCGGCGTTCCCAAACGGTTACGCACTGACGCGACTGAACTCATCGCGCACCAAAAATGATCCACGTGCCGCATTCCGGCTTCATAGGCCAGCGCCATTTCGCTCCACGTCGCGTTGGAGTGCCCGCATGTCACCAGACAGCCATGCGCACGCGCCGCACGATAAAAGGCCTCCGCTCCGGATAATTCCGCCGCACAGGTCGCCACGCGGATGAGCCCCATGGACAAGCAGGCCTCGTACTCCGCGGGATCCGGATCGCGGCGGCCTTCCACGGAATGACACCCAACTTTGTCCTCGGCGAAATAGGGACCGTAGTAATGGACTCCGCCGATTCGCGCCCCATCCGCGGGCGTCCACTCCTGACGCACTTCTGCGCACGCATGCAACATCTCCCGAATCTCGCCTGCGGAACCGGTTGTCGTAGTAGGAAAGATCGTGGTGGTGCCATGCCGCGCATGCGCCCGATTGACCGTCCGCACAGCCTCTGCATTGCCATCCATATAATCTGCGCCCGAACCGCCATGCACGTGCAGATCGATGTAGCCGGGCCCGATATACCGGCCCTCCACAATTCGCCCGCACGCGCCATCCGGCGGCCCGGAACCAATCTCCACGATCCGGCCCGCCTCGCACAGCACGTAGCCGTTCGGAATCGTTCGATCCGGCAGAATCACTTCTCCCAAAAAGCAGAGACTCATCGCTCCTCCGGGAGAAGATGCGCGGTGAACCCTTCGTCTTTCAAATGCCGGTATGCGGCAAGCACCTCTTCCGGCAGTTGCTGCGGAGCCGACCATCCGCGCAGCCCGTAGATCCAGATGCGCTGCAGGTCGCCCATCATGATATGAATAATCTTCTCGGCCGTAAGATCCGCGGTGAAATACTCGTCCAGGGTCATGGCGGGCGAGGCTACAGTCGCACGCATTTCCGGCCATTCCACAGCCATCGTCGCCCAAGTCCGGCGTTGCATGAACGGCTTGACCACGAGCACCACGCTCGCCGGTGGCTCCGGCAATTGCTCCAGCAGCGCGCGGCTGAAACGGAGATTCTCCGCGGTATTCTTCGCGAACTTCTCGAGTAGGATGCGATCCTCGGGAACCTTGCGATTTCGCGCAATTCCCGCATACATTTCAGCCTCTGTCCGGTCCCACGGCGTCTCCAGTAGATCTCCCTGGTGCGCGATCGCCCCCGTACAGACCAACAGCTTGCCGTAGCCCGCATGGTAGAGATCGGCAGCAAATTCAGCCACGCGCAAGTCATTGGTGCCCAGCGCAATAATCGCATCCGCGGCAATCGGCCGGTGACCGATTTGATGATAATCCCAAATAACCCGGGCAGAAAGAAGATGTTCTTCGGTGACTCTCATCCCTCTTGTGTGACCGCCCTCAGGCTGTCAGTCGTAAAAGCGAAGGTCACACTATCGCGACCCTTCCGTCAGCCACTCAACGTTGAAACGGGCCAGAACCAGCTTTCGATTAGGAAAGCTGCCCGCTCCGGCTCCAGTCTCATAGAGGCACAGGACAGTCCCGTCCGGTAGTACGCTAAGGTCCGAATAACCCGATGAGCCCGGCTCGATACTACGTTTCACAGGCCAACTTCGGCCTTCGTCGAAGCTTAAGTGAACGGTCAGATTCCGGCGATCCTTCGACCTTGTATCTTTACCATCCGCGCGATCCAAATTGTCCGGATTCGCAAAAAGCAGCACGTTGCGTCCACCACTCTTCTGCGACGATAGCCGTATCAGACTTCCGAAACAGATCGGGTCCACCAGATCAGCCTGCAGCCGGGGTTCGCTCCAGTCCGTAGCTCCATCGGGGCTGACCACCACGGTTCGTCGATTCTCCTTAGCCTCCGTCCGGACATTGAGCATCACCCTGCCGTCCGCCAGTTGGACAGCCGCAGTCTCGTTAGGATCTGGAAACGCCGGCGTACTCGGCACTGCGATATCACCACAATGCCACGTCGCACCGTCATCGTCGCTATAAACCGTGCCGTTGACCGACGGATGGTGGCCGTTGCCACCGGTTCCAAGCGCATACCACACCGCGGCCAGCAGCCTGCCATTCTGCAACTGAATGCCGTGCCCCGGCCCCGTCGCGACCACACGCCAGGGATACTTCGACTTCATCGGCTCGAAGGCGTTGGTGATCTCTGCCGGCTGCGAAAACGTTGCGCCATCATCGTCGCTCCGCATATGGAACACCCGCATGTACTCAATGCAGAAGAGAAAATGGACGGACCCGTTTCGGTCTGCAATCGCGACCGGATTGTTGTAGGTGACATCGTCCCGCGTCGCCTGTTTTCGCTCGATAGCCACCGGACTGCGATGAATCTCCCCGGCAATATGACCGATCACCTTGGCCGGCGAAAACGTCTTCCCTCCGTCAACGCTGCGTCGAAGCAGAATGTCGATAGTGGCCCAATCGTTTCCGGATTTCCTGGCTTCGCAATAGGCCAGCACCACGCCATCTTTTGTGACCACGATGCCGGGAATGCGATACTGCGCGTAATGGTCGTCAGCCTGCCACAGATCGCTCTTCTCGAGAAACGGCTGGGCGGCATGGATCGTGATAGCTGTCGCGAAAGTAGAGAAAATCAGTCGATGAACTAGACCGCGTGGGACGGACGCCCTCGTCCGCATGCGACCCCCTGGTCGCCTCCCACGGCTAGACCGTAACCATTTGATGGTCGGGACAATCGAGTTGCACATACTCATACATTCGCGACGCGAAGTCGGGACCATGTTCGGCGAGCAGCGGCAAAATAGAGTAAAGCCTCTCCTGCAAATGCTTGTGCGGATAGAGCAATCCATTCAGCGATGCGGCGTTACGTGATGCCATCTCGTCGCGCAACAGAATCTGCCGGGCCACCTTTCGCTCGATCTTCCGCACCTGGTGCTCCATCTTGCGGCGGCTGCGCGAAGCGGCCTTGGCGAGGGTCGGATCGAAACGCTCCAGCTCTTCTGACAGCTTCACGATGGCGCCCGTCGCGGTATCCCTGGTTTCGGCGACCAGCGCCTGTAGCGTCGGAGGGACCAGCTTGGCTGCAATCTTCGCGCGCAATGCCTCTTCGCCGTGAAAGAAATCCGGTAGACACAGACCATACCGTTCCAGCAGTTTGCGGCTGCGGGAGTCGAGTACCGTAAATCCAGTGCGGTGCAGGACGACCGGCTGTCTCCCCAAAAGCTCACCGTAGATGACCTGTGACTGGGCCAGGTAAGCCAGCTCAGCGGGTCCGCCGACATACGCAACCGTCGGTAGGATGTAATCCTGAACCACAGGACGCAGCAACGCGTTAGGCGAAAGATGTTCCGGCCGGCTCGCGATGTCCGCCGCCGAGAGAATCCGGCCCGCGGCCAGGTAATTACCGTTTTGCCGGCGTAGACTCTGACGATGCCCGTTTTCGAGGAGGAACACGAGGGAAGTTTGAGCGTCCACATGGACCTGGGCATGATAACCCGCCGCCGCCAATTCCTTGTTGCGGGCGAGCAGTTTTTGCTTCAACTCGGGCTCGGCCCTGACGGCCTCCTGTAGTAGCGGAGCCGCAAGGCTGCGGATTGATTCAGCCAGGGGATCCAGGTACAGCATGCGCTGCTCGCCCAGAATTCCCGAAACCAGCCGTCGAAATGCCTGCCCGAGCGTCACGCCCGGCGCATACGCTTCCGCCGCCTGCTGGACGACGTCACCCGCAAACGGCAGTCCACCCAACGCGGACTTGAGTTGGTCCCATGCAAAGTCGCCAAGCACGATCCCACCCACCGGCTGATTCGTTTCGGGAGAAGCGATCGAATCCAGACGCGCGGGATGATGGTCGCCGTTATATACCCAGGCATGGTTGACTTCGGCAAAATCGTGATCTTCCGTGGCCAGCCAGAAAACCGGCACTGCGTCGATTCCCTTGGCGGTTAAGCGTTCCGCTAGTCGCACGGCGGTCAAGGCTTTGTAAATCGTATATGCCGGACCCGATAGAAAACCAACCTGCTGGCCCGTCACTACTGCTACTGTGCCTGGACGGCTCAGACGCTCCAACAATTCACTATCACCGTTCTGTTCTCGGAGCGCAGCAACCAGCGCAGCCCGCCGTTCATCGGGAAAGTTGATTTGTTGTGCGGCTTGCTCGTAGGCGCCTCCGCCGCTCGTGGCCCACGGATAATAGCTGCTCACCCTATCGGGATGATAGGTGAAGTCCGCAAATAAGCGGCTGGTCCCAGGCAGTTCAGTCTGGCGGATACAGGAACAGTCCATGCGCACTCAAGGAAGCGTAGCACAGACTTGAGTCTGTGAATTTCTTAGATTCAACCGCGGAGCAGATGATTCGTAATATCGTTATAGAGAACAAAAACTACTACCATCATCAGAAAAACAAACCCGATCTTCAGCATCGTTTCCTGCACGTTGCGGCTGAGTTCACGTCCCATCAGAATCTCAATCAACAACAGCATGATTCTCCCGCCGTCGAGGATCGGAATCGGAAGAAGATTGAAAATCGCAAGATTAAGGCTCACCACCGACATCAGGTCGATGAAACTGGCTGGCCCCTGTTTCGCCGCACTCCCGGACATCTGGGCAATCTGGACCGGTCCGGCCAGTGATTTAGCGGACATCCGGCGTTCTGCCAAACCCCTGAGGAACTCGAAAATCATCGTCGCACCCTTGCCGTTTTCATGCAGGGATTCGACGAGTGCGTCAGGAAACGATAGTTTGGTCGTGATGAAGTTCAGCTTTTCTTCGATGCTGACCCCGATCATCCAGTGCGCATCTCCATCTGACTTACTGAATTCCGGAGAAATTGTCACGTCATGGATGGCGCCGTTCCGCTTGTAGACGATATCCACCGCCTTGCCGCCGGTACCACGAATAATGGCGGGTAGCGTGTAACGGGATTCAATCGGCTGTCCATTTGCGCTGATCAACAAATCGCCTTGCCGGATGCCGGCCTTATCGGCGGGAAACCCAGCCAAAACTCCCATCGCCTCGATTTCGGTTTTGGGCGCCCAACCCGCTGTTCCAACACCGTTCTTATCGTCCCGCGTAGGCGTAACTTTCGTCTCTACGGCCTTTCCATCTCGCAACACCGTGACATCCATCGGAAGTTCGGAACTTGCGACTTCCTTCATGTTGATGTCTTCCCAATTCGGATCGGCTTGGCCATCCAGGCGGATAATCTTGTCACCCGCCTTTAAGCCGCCCTTATCCGCGGCGGAACCAGGAATTACATAGCCGATCACGGAACCTTTATCCTCATCGGCCAGCTTCTGGTACTTCACCATGTACAGACCGGTGAGCAGCCCGATCGCGAGCGCTATATTCATGAAAGGGCCTGCAAATGCCACGATCAACTGCTGCCATCGGGGCTTGCTCAACAGTCCGCTCGGATCGTCCCCATGGTCTTCCCCCATCTGCTCGCCCGCCATCTTGACATAACCGCCAAAAAGGATGGCCGAGAAGCGGTAGTCCGTGTCGCCCCGGCGGAAGCCGAAGAGGCGAGGACCAAAACCAATGCTGAACACCTCTACGCGGACCTTGAAGAACCGCGCCGCCCAGAAATGGCCTAACTCGTGGATCAGGATCATGATCCCGATCAACACCAGAAACCAGAAGATACTTTGTAGAAACGCCATGAATTTTAAGCTCGCGCCCGTTCTCTCAACCGGACAGTTTCTTTCGTTGACTTCACTCGGGCACCCGCCGCCCGGTCCACCAATTCGCGAGCCTTAGCGCGCGACTCCGCGTCTATACCAAGGATATCGCCAATTGAAGTAGCCTGTCGGTCAGGTATCCGCTGCAGCGTCTCCTCCACTACCTCGGCAATCTGTAAATAGCCGATCCGTTCGGCCAGAAATGCCTCGACTGCAATTTCGTCGGCGGCATTCAACGTGCAAGTCGCTGAACTGCCCGTTTCGTAAGCTGCTTCCTGACATTCATAAGCCAGCTTTAATAAGGGAAAGCGATCCAGATCCGGTGCCGAGAAATCCCACTTTCGCGTCTCGCTCCAATCTATTTTAGGAACAGGCGCATGGCTCCTTTCCGGCCAGGTTAACGCGTACTGAATCGGCATTCTCATGTCCGTCGCGCACACCTGTGCAATCACGCTGCCATCGTTGTACTCCACCATGGCATGGACCGTCGATTGCGGGTGGATCACTACTTCTACGTCTTTCGGTTCGAAATCAAAAAGCCAGCAGGCTTCTATTACCTCGAAGCCTTTATTCATCAATGTGGCGCAATCGATCGTGATCCGATTCCCCATCTTCCATGTCGGATGTTTCAGCGCCTGTGCCGGAGTTACTTCCGCCATCGCCTCTTTTGACGTGTTCCGAAATGGACCGCCGCTCGCAGTCAGGATCAATTTGGTAGCGTCGCTCCTGGCGCCGGCGCGCAAACATTGATGGGCGCCGTTGTGCTCCGAATCGACCGGTATCAACTCGCAACCCGTCTCCTTCACCGCGGCCATGACCAGCCGTCCGCCCGAGACCAACACTTCTTTATTGGCGAGACCGACCCGTTTGCCCGCTCGAATCGCCGCGTACGTGGCTTCGAGTCCAGCCACCCCCACAATCGAGGACATCACCGCAAACACTTCCGCGGCTACCGAAATCCGTATCAGGGCTTCGGGCCCAGCCAGCAGCTCCGGCCACTCCTCGGGGGCTAAACCCGAGTCTTTGAGTTTGCCCGCAATTGCCGTTCTCCCGGAATCGGAAGCCGTCACGACAACTTTGGGCCGGAACTCCTGAATTTGGGAAAAGAGGAGGTCGACGTTCTGCCCCGCCGCTAGCGCGAAAACGCCGTACCGGTGGCGATTTTGCCGCACCACATCCAGCGTGTTCGTGCCTATGGATCCGGTGCAGCCCAGTATGGTAATGTTCTGCATTTCTAATACTTTACAAATCATATCATGCAAAACGTGATTTCCTGGCAGAACTTTACTGGGAGATGTTCGAGGGCGGTTCTTAGCGTTTAACGATGAGTCAGATTTCCAGGCTTGGCTCTTAACGTGCTCACTGGAAGTCAAAATAGGAAAGACCCTTGCGGGCGCCGGGGAGATTGCTTCAGGGGTCTTTCTTAGAGGTTAGTCTCGCTTTGGTGGGAGTTTTATATCCCCCCGGCTTAATTCCAATATTAGAATATCTCGCGGAAGAATGCAACCAAAATTTGTATTTTTTATTTGGCCGCCACTTCTATTCCGGTCAATCCCTCTAACACCTTGATAGTAGAACAGATATCTTCATCCCCGTGTCCCGTCGAAATCGCCGCCTGAAACATTTGCCGCGTCAATGCGGTCAGCGGCAGCGGTACATTGAGCTCTTCGCCACTCTCCAGCATCAACCCGATGTCCTTATGCATCCATTTTACGGAGAAGTTCGTGGTGAAGTCCCGCCGGAAAATGAAAGGCGCTTTGAAGTCGATCAAGCCCGACTTGGCCGCGCTGTTCGTCAGGATCTCCAGCATCAGTTTGGGGTCGACTCCGCCCTTGGTCGCTAATACGATGCCTTCGTTAAAGGCTTGCATGATGTTACAAAGAACCAGGTTCTGGCTCAGTTTCGCCTGCAGCCCCATACCTGCGGAACCACAGTAGTACAGGTTCTTCCCCATCGGCTCGAAATACGTTCGTACGCCATCGAACACTTCTTTGTCGCCGCCGACCATAAAGGTTAGGGTTCCCTTTGTCGCCCCAGGCGTCGAGCCGGTGCAAGGAGCATCCAAAAAATGGATTCCCGATTCCGAAAGTTGCTCTCCCATCCGCCGGCTCTCGCTGGGGCCGACCGTACTGGCATCCGCGACCACCGTCCCCGGCTTCGCTCCAGCCACCACGCCGTCGTCGCCCAACAGCACCTTTTCTGACATCCGGCCGTTGCCGACACAAAGAAAAATGCACTCGGCATGCGCTCCCACTTCGCGCGGGGTCGCGCAGAAAATGCCTTTCTCCGTCTCGGCAAGTTCCTTAGCCTTAGCGGAGTTGTTTGACCATAGCGCAACCTCGTGGCCCGCGCGAATCAAGTTGCGAGCCATGGGATAGCCCATCAGTCCCAATCCAAGAAATCCTAGTTTTGCCATGTGGCGAATTATAACGTGTGTCGAGGGGCGGCTATACGCTTGGCCGAGGTCGAGACTCAATAGTGCAAAAACATCTGCAGATTTTCTTCCGCATGCCCGATCGCCCTCGCCAGCGTTAGCTTTGCCAGATTATGCGCGAAGATGCTGTTGATGTAATCAAGGTCGGCCGTCGCCACGGACTCCTGAGCCTGGACGACTTCCACCGCGTCGGTAATCCCCGCCTCGAAACGCTGTCGTGTCAAATCCAACGTCTGACGCGACACCGCCTGGTTGTCCTTCGCCACATCAATCTGGCTGGCCGCCGTCTGCACGTCCAGCCACGCCGTAAGGATATCGGCTTCGATCTTCCCTTTCAGATCCGCCAGTTCCGCGCGACGTTGATCGAGTGCCGCCTCAGCCTGCGCGATGTCACCTTCCGTGCGCCCTCCCTGCCAGATTGGAAATTTCAGCGATCCGGTCACCGTAAACGTCCCATGGGAATTCGACGGATTCGTGCCGATCGCGCCGTAATCCGCACTCAGACCTAAGGATGGATAACGCTCGGCCTTGGCTGCTGCTAGCGCGCGTTCCGCCGCTCGAAGCTGAGCCTCGGCGGCCTTCAAGTCCGCCCGTCGGTCGAGCGCCTGCTTGAGAGCTTCTTCCGAAGTCAGCGGTGGCGCGGGAGAGAATCCGACGTTATCCGCAAGCTCGAAATGTTCATTCGGAGGCAGCCCGGTCAGGCGCGCCAAATTGATTTTCTGCTTGGCCAGGTCGTTCTCGATGGTGGTGAGCCTTTGCTGTTCCGTCTGCATCTGGACGTGGCTGCGATTCGAATCGATCTGCGCGTTCAATCCCGCCTGACGGCGCTCATCCGTCTGCTTGAACAGAGCCTTGGCCGTGTCTAACTGTGCCCTCGCGGAATCAACCCTTGCCTGAGCCGTCAGCACCTGCAGGTAAGCTCCCGCAACCGCCAGCACCACCAGGTCGCGCGCATCCTGCGCATTCTGCTCTTGCGCCTTCACAATTTCGGTCGCGGACCGGTAATTGTTCAGCGCGCTGAAATCGGCAATCGACTGCGTCAGCGTCGCCCGCAAATCGAAATAATTAAACGGCGGCGTAACCGTCGGAATTAATTGCCCCAACCCCGGGATTTTAGGCGACTTGATTCCCGCCACTGCCAGATCGTTCTGCAGAGCGCTCTCCCGCAGATTGCCGTTCAAATTGGGCATCAGCGCACTCCTTGCAGTGCGGGCCTGTCCCCGGGCCTGGCGCGCCGCGAGATTCATCCCGGTGGTGCCCAGGTTGTACTGGAGACCCCGCTGAATCGCCGCCGAAAGAGATAGTTTCCCGGCGATCGGCGCTTGCGGCACGCTGCCCGCATAGGGACCCTGCACCTGGATCGTGCTGTTCAGTGTGTTGACACTGGAGGTGATTCCGGGTAGCGGACTCTGCGTCGAGTTTACCGAGCCGCTCTGGGGTCCGCGGCCGGAGAGCGGCAATTGTACGGCCGACGTTGTACCGGAGGCACTCGGCGGGGATAACTGTCCAAACGTTGCCGTACAACTGACGAGAACGACGACCGTAGAAAAAAGCTGTCTCATGATTTCCTTCATTACCCGAGTTGTTTGCGGAACCGGCTCACGCTCAAGCCCACCAGCACAATGGTGAAGATCAGCAGGGCAAGAAAGTTAGGCCAGAGTTCGGCGAGTCCGCTCTGTTTCACCAGAACGCCGCGAGCGATCAGAGCAAAATGCCGCAGCGGATTCAGCCAGGTGATGGGTTGCAGCCAGTGCGGCATCGCCTCGACCGGCGTCAGTGCACCGGATAACGATGCCAGCGGCGGATTCACGAAAAACGCTACCAGGCGCGCCTGTTGGCCCGTCTTACTGTAGGTGGCGATGAATGTCCCGATGCCGATTCCGCTCAGCACGCAAAGCGCGGCGCCCATCAGGACCAGCGGGATGCTGCCGCGGAATGGCACGTGAAACACAAACCGGATCAGGCCCATCGCCAGCACCACCATCATCAGAAGCAGCGCGAAAAGAGGCGTGAGCTTCGCTATGACGATCTCGGTTCCATCGGCCGGCGTCATCAGCAATTGCTCCACCGTGCCGGCCTCTCGTTCCTTGATCATCGCCGTCGAAGCCACCAGCGATCCGTTAAGAATCAGAAGAGTGCCGAAGGTCCCCGTGACAATGAACCACGAGCTCACCAGGCCTGGATTAAACAGAAACGCTTCGGTCAGCAGCACCTGCCCGCGCCGGCTGACCGCGCTGGTGGAGAACTGCACAAACTGCGCGTGCAGACCGCCGGCCAGTAACGTACGATTGAAACTCTGGATCACTCCTTCGGCATACCCTTGTGCGATCGTCGCCGTATTCGCATTGGTCGCGTTCAACAGAAACTGCACCGTGACGGGACGGCTGCGCTCCAGGTCGCGCGCGAAGTCGTAGGGGATGTTCAAACCATCGTCGATCTCTCCCCGGCCGATGGCATCACCCATCTCCGACGTGGAGTTGTAGTAGCGCTTCACCACAAAACTCTCGCTCTGGCTGAGCTGTGCGATGAACTCCCGCGAGATCGGAGTCTTACTGTAATCGACCACCCCCAGCCGTAAATTGGAGACCGTCGAATCGAGCGCAAATCCGAACAGCAGAATCTGCGCAATCGGCGGCACGATTAACGCCACTGCCAGCCGGCGGTCGCGGCGGATCTGGTTAATCTCTTTCCGGATCAGAGTGAAGATCCGGCGGCGGGAACCTTGTTTTTCCAGTTCGTTCATGACGTCACAAACTCAATTGCATCGCGCGCATCCTGCGCCACGCGACCAGATAAAAAAATCCGCCGATCACGCCGATCATCATCACGGAGAACCACATTGCCGGCCACCCGCCGCCTTTCAGCAGCGCATCGCGCACCACCTCGATGTAGTAACGGCCCCACACAATGTTCGACACCCACCGCAGTCCCGCCGGGATATTCTCCACCGGGAAGATCAGCCCGGAGAGCAGAAATACCAGCAGGAACCCGCCCAGCGCAACTGCTTGAATCGCCGCCGCCTGGTTGGGAATCGCAACCCCGATCAAAGTGCCAAAGGTTGAGACGCAGAATGCGTAAAGAACCGTCGCCACCAGAAACGGCGTAGGATCACCAGCGAATCGCAGTCCGAAAAAGGTGAACAACGCGATCATCGAGAGCATCCATTCCAGAAATGCGATCACCATGAACGCCAGAATTTTCCCTAACAGGAACTCGTGCGCCGGGATACTCGAAACGTAGACCTGCAGAATGGTATTCTGCTCCCCCTCTTTCGACATCGCGAGAGCCGCCAGCAGCGGCGGAAACATCGAGAGCCCCAGCACAAAAATGCCTGGCCCGTAAAATTTGTTGGGCGTGCGTCCGGGGTTGTACCAAAGCCGGACCGCGGCGCTGATCGGGGCCACTCGTCCCCCGCCCGCGCTCTGCTGGTTATAGGCTGCGATGATCTCGCCCGCATAAGCCTGGGCAAGTTTGGCCGTGTTCGCGTCAGTCGCGTCGACCAGGAATTGCACGTCCGACGACATGCCCCGAGCCATTTCACGCCCGAAATGTTCCGGGATCACCAGCGCCGCGCGCGCGCGTATTCCTCGTGAACGCCAGTTCCGGCGCCCGGTCTGTGGGCCACGAAACCACACGGAACGTCAGCGACTGCCGGAAAGCATCCAGCAGATTTCGCGACGCGGAAGAACCGTCGAAATCCTGCACGATGATCGGAAGATCGTGCACATCGAGCGACAGCGTGTTGCCGAGAAGGAAAAGCAGGATCAGCGGCAGCACCAGCGCCAGCACCAGCGCCAGCCGGTCGCGAAAAATCTGCGTCAGTTCCTTGCGTGCTTGCGCTAAAATTCGTCGCATCTCACCTCTTGTGTGACAGGCTTCGGTCTCTGCTTCTCCCGCTCTTCCATCCCCGTCAATCCTCCGAAGCCACTTTCCCCTGCTCCCGGGCTTTCTCGACCAGCACAATGAACACATCCTCGAGCGAGTAGTGTTCTTCTGTGGCGGACGTCACCCGAATCCCTTGCGCCGCCAGTTTCTCGCTGACAGCACGAATCTCCTGTTCGGCCGAATCCTCCGTGATCACATGCAGCCGGTCGCCAAAGAGAGAAATCCGCCAGCGGTCGGTGCCTTCTTTCAGGAAATCTGCGGCGCGCTGCGGCTGGTCGACATGGAATTCCAGCAGATGGCCGCCCTGTTGCGCCTTCACTCCGCCCGGCGTGCCTTCCGCCACGAGTTCCCCCGCCACCATGAATCCCAATCGGTTGCACTGCTCTGCCTCTTCGAGATAATGCGTCGTCACCAGGATTGCCGTTCCCATATCGGCAAGCTTGTTGATCATGCGCCAGAATGCCCTGCGCGCCAGCGGATCGACTCCGGACGTCGGCTCGTCGAGGAACAGCACCGGCGGCTCGTGCAGGATCGCCGCGCCGAAGGCCACCCGCTGCTTCCATCCGCCAGGCAAACTGCCGGTCAGCTGATCTTCCTTGCCCTCAAGTCCGGAGAACGCCATCACCCATCTCTTTTTCTCCGCCCGCTCGCGTTCCGGAACACCATAAACGCCCGCAAAAAAGTCCAGATTCTCGTCGATGGTAAGGTCATCGTAAAGAGAAAATTTCTGCGACATGTAGCCGATGCGTTGGCGCACCTCCTGCGTACGGACCGCGCCGCGCTCTCCGGCGAGTTCCATCTGACCGCTGGTTGTTTCCAGCAATCCGCACAGCATTTTGATGGTGGTCGTCTTCCCTGCCCCGTTGGCCCCCAACAGGCCGTAGATCTCGCCGTAGCGCACCTGGATGTTGACGTTCTTCACCGCCGTGAACGAGCCGAATCGCTTGGTAAGATTCGTCGCCCCGATCGCGATCTTGCCGCGCAGATCAGTATGCGGATGCTTCCCCGGATACTCCGGCACCTGCGTCTCCTGGCCAAGCGCGCGTAAAGCCTCGACGAAAGTATTCTCGAGAGTCGGATTGTTCTCGCGTATCTCCGTCGCCGTCAGCCCGGCCTTCGCCAGCGATTCGTCGACGATCTGCCGGCCGCGTTCGGGATCGCGAGTCATTACATCCAGACGATCGCCGAATCGCTGCACGTCGGTAATGACATCGCGCGGAGCCTCAGCCAGTGCCTTTTCGACCTTGCCGAGATCCTCCGCGTGAATCTCGATTCGCTTCGACTTGAGGCTGGCGCGCAATTCCGCCGGCGTTCCGGTCGCGCGAATTTCCCCCAGGTGCATCAGAGCGACCCGGTGGCAGCGCTCCGCTTCGTCGAGGTACGGCGTCGCAACCACAATCGCGAGACCCTGCATCGAAAGATGCGCGAGAGTATCCCAGAATTCGCGACGCGATACCGGATCGACACCCGTAGTAGGCTCGTCAAGCAGCAGGACTTCAGGCTCAGCTACCAACGCGCACGCCAGCGCCAGCTTCTGCTTCATGCCTCCACTGAGACGGCCCGCAAGCCGGTCCGTGAACCGGTCCATATCGAACATCCGCAGATAGCGCATGCCCCGCTCCTTGATTTCGCGGGGAGGCACCAGCCGCAAATCGCCAATGTAGCGGATGTTTTCATTCACTGTGAGGTCTGGATAAAGGCTATAGCTCTGCGTCAAATAGCCTGTATGCGACCGCGCCTGGCGCGCGGGTTTGCCGAAAATTTCCGCCGTGCCCGAACCCGCCTTCATCACGCCGCCCAGAATTTGAAAGGTCGAAGTCTTCCCCGCCCCGTCCGGCCCGATCAATCCGAAGATCTCGCCTTTGCGAACCTCGAAGTTAATCCCGCGCACCGCATCCACGGCCCCGTAGCTCTTGCGCAACTGTTTCACTTCTACGGCCGCAGGCATCACTTCACGCGTTTCCCGGGCCAGTTGCCATCCAGCAGAATCTCCCCATCGGCTGGCATTCCGGGTTTCGCCAGCCCGAACCCGCTCTTCAAATTCAATTTCAGCCCAACTACCTGCTTCACTC
This sequence comes from Terriglobia bacterium, assembly GCA_963777595.1. Lineage (GTDB taxonomy): Bacteria > Acidobacteriota > Terriglobia > Bryobacterales > Bryobacteraceae > CAVVFX01. Next base: position 75,783 of record CAVZRE010000047.1, on the reverse strand, counting down.
GATCGTCCCGAAAATAGGTATTCTCCGGAGTAAACGTTGCCTGCGGATCGATCCTCGCCACGTAAGCTTCAATCGGCTGATTCGGACTTGAATCGAGATAAACGCGCGCCGCCTGTTCATTCTTGATCCGCCCGATCTCGCCTTCCGGAACGAACCCGCGCAGATAGACCTTATGCAGATCGAGCAGCGTCACGATCGGGGTCCCGGCCGTAACTACTTCGCCGGGTTCGGCTGTGCGGGTGATGATCGTGCCGTCAAACGGGGCTATCACGGTCAAGTCGCGCCGGTCCGCCTGCGACTCCGCCAACTGGGCGCGGGCGCGGGCTTCGTCAGCCGCGGCGCTGGCGATCTCGGCGGTCTGCTGCGCCATCTGCTTGCGAATTCCAGCCGATTGCGCCGTGCGAATGCTCGGATTGTCCAGCATCGATTTCGCGGTAGTCACTGCGCCCCTCGCCGATTCCACACGCCGTTGCGCCGCCGCTACGGCCGCGGCATCCTCATCCGCGGTAGTGACGGCTTGCTTGCCCTGGCGTTCCGAAACCGCGCCGGTCTTCGCCAGCCGCGTATACGCTTCTTTGTCGAAGAGCGCGAGGTCATAGGTCGACTTCTGCCGCGTGAGATCGGCTTCCGCGGCGGCGAGGTCAGCCTCCGCCTGGCGCACCCGTCCCTCCGCATCCGACTTCGACTGTCCCGTCTGAATCTCCGTCTGCTGCAACTGATCGCCCAATATCGCAGTTTGTTGACGCGCGGAATTCAACCGGGCAACCGCTTGTTCTACAGCGGCCCGCGCCTGTTCCTCCCGGTCGCGCACCTGCGCGTCGTCGAGCAGCGCAATAGTATCTCCGGCTTTGACGGTGTCCCCCTCCCGGTAGCGGATTTCCACGATCCGGCCGGCAGTCTTCGGCGCGACCGCCGAATCGTCGCCCTCGATTCGTCCACTCAGCGCAATCACATTTTCCGGCGCCCGGTTCCTCTCCTGGCTGACGCGCCAGAACATGAAACCTCCCGCCGCAATCAACAACACGATTACAATCGGCACGATTCTGCGGCGCGGTTTTATAGGAGAGGCCGTGTCAGCTGCTTTCGATTCCGTCATGAGGATCTCCTCTTCGAGGTCAGGTATGCCAATGAAAAATCGGCGATGTGCTGCGCAATCGAGTCCACGGTCTCCTCCGACATCTTGAACTCCGGCCAGAGCCGTTCAATCACCGGCCCCGCGTAAACGTAATGGAGCATTTGTCCCATGACGCTATTGGCGCAGAGCCGCGTCTTTTCATGTTCCGCCGGGAGGCCGAGTAATCGGCCGATCACCCCTCTCACGATCGTCGAGGTAGGCGCAATCACTTCGTCCACGACACGGGCAAAGGCCGGAGTAGGCTGCGCCATTTCGTGGGCCATGATTCGCATCGTCCACCCATTTCGCTGCACACTGCAGAGCCTGTGGGTCATCAGGCGAATCATGCGCCGGAGAGCCCTGCGGGGATCTTTGTCGTTCAAAGCTTCCCGCAGGGAGTCGTCGTGTAGGGCCGAAACCCCTTCACGAAGAACCTGCTCATAAAGTTCGACCTTGTCCCCGAAATAGTAATTGATCGCCGCCACATTGGCGCCCGCCCGGGAACAAATTTCCCGCACAGTCGCCGTATGGAATCCCTGCTCGGCAAAAACCTGTCCGGCGGCTTCCAAAAGTTTCGTGCGTGTTGGATCGGCTGTGGCAGCTTGCGGCATAACTAAAACATCAGTTTAAAACATATGTTTTAATAATGCAACCACCACTGTTGACGAACTCCCTCGCTAGGCCGCAGACTAAAATCTGTGCGACGAGCAGCGCTGCTTCTTTTACTCCTCCCCATACTTTGCCTGGCCCAGACTCCCGCGTCCGAAGTGGAAGCAGTCGTGGTTACCGATCTCGGAACCTTCCGCTTCGAGTTCGCGCCCGAGAAAGCCCCCAAGCACGTCGCCCAATTCATCAAACTCGCTCGCCAGGGCTACTATGACGGCAGCGCGTTCCATCGCGTGGTGCTCAACGGAATCATCCAGGGCGGAGACCCGTTGCTAAAGGATCCTAAGACTCCACGCAATCTCTGGGGCACCGGGGGCTTGAATCTGCTCCCCAGCGAATTCAGCGATATGAAACACGAGCGCGGCGTCGTGTCCACCGTGCGCATTCCCTCCAAACCCGATAGCGACGGAGCTCAATTCTTCGTCTGCGTGGTCCCCCAACCCACGCTCGACGGCCAGTTCTCGACGTTCGGCCGAGTCAACGAAGGCATGGACGTCGTTGAAAAGATCTCCCAAGTCCCGGTCGACGCCCAAGGCATGGTCGAAAAACCCGTCAGGATTCTGAAAATCACGATTGAGAACAAGAAAGTGGAGCCCTTCCGCGACACCCCCGTGGACCAACTCCACCGCACCGTCACCCTGAAGACCACCCTAGGCGACATCAAAATACAGATGGAACCCGACTGGGCGCCCAATCACGTACGCAACTTCCTCAAACTCATAGAGACGGGATGGTACAACGGCACGGTCTTTCATCGCATCGTGAAAGGCTTCGTCGTGCAAGGCGGCATGGCGGAAGGCCGGTCAACTGGCCCAACCCATCCAGCCGACCGCTGGGTTCATCCACTCAAAGCCGAATTTCGCAGCGACATCAAACATGTGCGCGGCATCGTTTCGATGGCTCGCACGGACGAACCAGACTCGGCCACCACTTCCTTTTTCCTGGTGCTTGGGCCCGCGCCGCATCTCGATGGCCAGTATTCAGCCTTCGGCCGTATCGTCGAAGGCATGGAACTTCTCGATGCGTTTGAAAAAGAGGAACTCGACGGCGAGACACCCAAACGCCGCCTGGAAATTATCAGCGCCACCATCGACCCCAATTGACATGCGCCCGAATGGCTTCTTATTCGTGTGCATTAGTGGCCAAATGTTTCTTACTTCCAGTTTTCCCAATCGATCCCCCGCATGTCCCCGGTCCTGCTGAACTGCACATGCATGGCGAAGGCTCGCGACAGAGATAGCGGCGTGTGCCCTTCCGTCAACCAGATTCAAATAACCGTTCAACTGATCGCGGAAATCGGGATGTGCGCAGCGTGTCGATGATCAGCCGGGCGCGCTCGTGAGGCGCAAGTCCGCGCAAGTCGGCAACCCCCTGCTCGGTTACCACGATCTGCACCGAATGCTCGCTGTGGTCCATGTGGCTGACGCGCGGCACGATCGTCGAGATCTTGCCGCCCTTGGCCGTCGAAGGGCAGCTAAACACCGACAGATAAGCGTTGCGCGTAAAGTCCCCCGAACCGCCGATGCCGTTCATCATCTGGCGTCCCATGATGTGCGTCGAGTTCACGTTGCCGAAAATGTCGACTTCGATCGCGGTATTCATCGAGATGATCCCCAACCGCCGGACGATCTCCGGGTGATTTGAAATCTCCTGCGGGCGCATCAAAATCTTCGGCCGGAAGAAATCGAGATCGGCTGCGACTTCCCGCATCACCGCAGGAGTCAGTGTGAGCGCGCAAGTCGAGGCAAAGGTACAACGTCCGTTCTGCAGTAGCGGAACCACGGAGTCCTGCAGCACTTCGGTATACATCTCGAAGGGAGGAATCTGCCGGTGATTGCCGAGCGCCGCGAGCACCGAATTGGCGATATCGCCGACGCCCGACTGCAACGGCAGGAAGCTCGCAGGGATGTGGCCCTTGCGCATATCACAGACCAGGAAGTCGGCGACGTGCTGGCCAATGGCGTTGGTGATGTCCGTCGCTTCGCTGAACCCACCCACCTCATCGTCGAGATCGGTTTCGACAATACCCGCAATCTTGTGCGGCGGAACCACGCAGATAGGCGACCCGATGCGATCGGAGACGCTGTAAATCGGAATCTCGCGCCGGTGTGGAGGATCGGCCGGTTCATAGACGTCGTGCATGCCGATCAGTTGCGGACTGTGCCGGGCGTTGAGTTCGATCAGAACTTTTTCCGCGCGTGAAAGAAATGTCGGAGCCGCTCCTACCGACGTGCTCAGCACGATTCCGCCGCCGGAGGTCACATCGCAAGCCTCTACCACAGCCCAATGAATCGGGCCCAGAAAGCCATACCGCACCACTTGCGGCAGCAGCGAAAGGTGCATGTCCACGAAACGCGTAGTGCCGGCGTTGATCTGTTTGCGCAGGGTTGGATCGGATTGATAAGGAGTCCGGAAGCGAACGGCATCAGCTCCCGCCAGAGCGCCATCGAGCGACGGTCCCGTGGAAGCGCCGGTAAGCACCCCGATCTGGAAATCCCGGCCGGCTTTGTGTTCTGCGATCGGCGCGTGCCGCGATCGCCAGCGGAATCGCCTTGGCAGCGCCGGCGGCGTGAAGCCGCTAAAACCGACCGTCTGGTCGTGCTGGATCAATGACGCGGCTTCTTCCGCAGTCAGGTCAAGGGAAATTTGTTCACCATATTTCTCCGTAAGCCGTACCACAGACTTCAGTCTGTGCCTTTCTGCCGCGCCGCGAAACGTCGCCTAATAATTTACGCGCGGCATGGAACGGACTGATCTTGCCCTCACTCACCGCTTCGGAGATGGAAGGCAACGATTGCTGCGACCCGCGCATCCCGGCGGAACGCATCCTCCAGCCCGGAGGCGACCAATTCCCGCATCCAATCCAGCGATTGCTTGCGGCGCCGGGCGGCGAAATAGCCGCTCGCCTCCTGTTGTTCGCGATGCTGCAGCACCAATCCCAGATCGCCGCGATACCTTCCTGCTGGAGCGCGGAGCAGGTCAGTACCTGCGGATTCCACCCATCCGCCGCTGCGGGAAACAGGTGCAGCGCGTTGCGATACTCTCCCTGGCTGCGGCGCGCGGCGTCGACATTGTCGCCATCCGCTTTGTTGATCGCGATGGCATCGATCATCTCGATGATGCCGCGCTTGATGCCCTGCAATTCGTCTCCGGATCGCGGGATCATCAGCAGCAGAAAGAAATCGGTCATCGACCGCACTGCCGTCTCCGACTGGCCGACGCCCACCGTTTCGACCAAAATATTCTCGGTATCCTGCCGCCTCGCACAGCAGCATGGTTTCTCGCGTCCGCCGCGCCACGCCGCCCAAATGGCCGCGCGATGGCGAGGGACGGATGAAGGCTTTGTCTTCGGCCGACAGACGTTCCATCCGGGTCTTGTCGCCCAGAATGCTGCCGCCGGAAATCGGGCTCGATGGATCGACGCTCAGGACCGCAACCGCCTCGCCGCGCTCGCGAATCAGGTGCAGCCCCAGCACGTCGATGAACGTGCTCTTCCCTGCCCCGGGGGTGCCGGTGATGCCGACGCGCCGCGACTCCCCGGTATGCCGGCAGCACGCCGTCGAGAATCTGCTCGGCCAGTTCGAGATCGGAATCGAGGTCGCTCTCGATCACCGTGATGGCTTGCGCCAGCTTGACGCGGTCCGAATTCAGAATGCCGTCGATGTATTCGGCGGCACTCAACCGCCGGCGTTTACGATGCTGACGGCACTCGAGGATGCCGACGAGCACTCGGTTGTTCCAACAGCGCGCCGATAATCTTCTGCGCCGCGAGCGGGATCACGGTTCCGGGACCAAAGACTCCGGTCACGCCGGCCGCGTAGAGTGCGTCGTAATCCTGCGGCGGAATCACTCCGCCGACGACCACGAGAATATCCTCGCCGCCCGAGCTGTCTTCAGTTCCGCGATCACTTCCGGGACCAGCGTCTTGTGTCCGCCGGCCAGGGTGGAGACGCCCAGCACATGGACATCGTTCTCGGCCGCCATGCGGGCGACTTCGCGCGGAGTCTGGAACAGCGGCCCGACGTCCACGTCGAAGCCCTCGTCGGCAAAAGCGGTAGCGATGATCTTGGCGCCGCGATCGTGTCCATCCTGGCCCATCTTCGCGACCAGAATACGCGGACGGCGTCCTTCGAGCTTGGCAAATTCCGCAGCCAGTTGACGCGCCTTTTCGAATTCCGGCGCAGCCTGGCTCTCTGCTGAATACACGCCTGAAATTGTACGGTTCACCGCCTGGTAACGGCCGAAAACCTTTTCGAGGGCCATCGAAATCTCGCCGAGCGTGGCCCGGACCCGCGCAGCCTTCACGGCGAGATCGAGCAGATTGCCTTCACCCGTTTTAGCGCATTGCGTGAGGGCTGCAAGCGCATCTTGCACCGCCGCTGGATCGCGTGTAGCCCGAACCGAGGCGAGCCGCGCCAGTTGCGTGTCGCGCACCGCCTTGGTTTCGATCTCGCGGACCTCGATGCGGCTTTTCGTCTTCATTCTTGTACGCGTTGACGCCGACGAGAATCTCGCGGCCGGAATCGATCCGCGCCTGACGCCGCGCCGCCGCCTCCTCGATCCGCATCTTTGGGAATGCCCGTCTCGATGGCCTTGGTCATCCCGCCCAGCGATTCGATCTCCTCGATCAGCTCCCACGCCCGGTGCATCAGATCGTGCGTCAGCGACTTCGACGTAGTAGCTGCCCGCCCACGGGATCGACCACCCGCGTGACGCCCGTCTCTTCCTGGATGTAGATCTGCGTATTGCGGGCGATGCGCGCCGAAAAATCGGTGGGCAGCGCAATGGCCTCGTCGAGCGAATTGGTATGCAGCGATTGCGTGTGTCCCAGCACCGCGGCCATCGCTTCGATGCAGGTGCGCGGCACGTTGTTGAAGACGTCCTGCGCCGCCAGACTCCAGCCCGAGGTCTGGCAGTGCGTACGCAGCGCCATCGATTTCGGATTCTTGGGATTGAACTTCTTCACGATCTTGGCCCACAGAACGCGCGCCGCGCGCATCTTGGCGATCTCCATGAAGTGGTTCATGCCGATCGCCCAGAAGAAGCTGAGCCGCGGAGCGAAGTCATCGATGTCGAGGCCGGCGTGCGATGCCGGTGCGCAGATACTCCAGGCCGTCGGCAAGCGTGTAGGCCAGTTCGATTTCGGCGGTCGCGCCGGCCTCCTGCATGTGATAGCCGGAGATCGAGATGCAGTTGAACTTCGGCATCTTGGCCGAGCAGTAGCGGAAGATATCGCCGACGATCCTCATGGAAGGCGCGGGCGGATAGATATAGGTATTGCGGACCATGAACTCTTTCAGAATGTCGTTCTGGATGGTTCCGCTCAGTTGCTTGGCTTGACGCCCTGCTCTTCGGCCGCGACGATGTAGAACGCCATGATCGGCAGGACCGCGCCGTTCATGGTCATGGAAACGGACATCTGGTCGAGCGGGATCTGATCGAAGAGGATCTTCATGTCTTCGACCGAATCGATCGCGACGCCGGCTTTGCCGACGTCGCCGGTCACGCGCTCGTGATCCGAATCGTAGCCGCGATGAGTGGCCAGATCGAAAGCGACCGAGAGACCCTTCTGTCCCGCCGCAAGATTGCGCCGGTAGAACGCGTTCGACTCCTCCGCGGTGGAGAAGCCGGCGTACTGGCGGATGGTCCACGGGCGCAGCACGTACATCGTGGAGTACGGCCCGCGAAGGAACGGCGCGATGCCGGCGGCGTAATCCAGATGCTCCATGCGTTTCCGCAGGTACAAGGCCAGTCGATTCCCGGCGTATCGGTTCCTGGGATCTGTCCGGCTGCTCAACAGCCCGATAGTCGATCTTGCTGAAATCCGGTCTCATGCCGCTACTCCAATTTGTTCTGCCACTCGGTCAGCGTGTCCACCATATTGCTGAATACATGCACGAAGCCCTGCACGCCGGCCTCGGTCAGCGCTGGCATCTGCTCCTTCGGATTCCCCGCGACGATCACCGGGACCTTACTTGCGGAATGATCTCCTGCGCCAGTGCCGAGATACTCGGGATCGGAACTGCACAGCACCACCAGGTCGCCAGGTTCAAGCTGCGCGGACTCCTTGATGTCAAAGCCTGCGCAGCCGAAGAAATTCGCGCAGAAGTTGGCGCGCGCGATGCGCATCTTCACATCCCCGCGAGTCAGCAGCAGAACCACTGGAGTATGTCCGGTGGCATGAGCGTGGCGCTCCGTGCGAAGTCGAATTCGTTCGAGCGGCTCCGCCAGACGCCAGTCGAAACGCACAGCCGCATCGGGACTCACGCCACTCTCCTGAAGGTCGGGGTAGTTGTTGACGCCTACCAGCGTGCGGCGTCGCGACGCGACCAGCCCCTCTGCCGCTTTACGCGACGCGGCGAGCGCCTGGTCGATAAAACCTTGCGCCTGCGAGTAACCGCCCTGCGCTTCGATCTCTTGGAACAGCTTCCAAGCTTCCCGGCCGAGCGCGTTGGTTAACCATTCGATGTAATAAGAGCCCGCCGCCGGATCCGTAGCCTGGTCGAGGTGGGCCTCGTGCTTCAACAGCAACTGGACGTTGGTCGCGAGCCTCTCGGGAAATTCGAACGGTTCGACGAGTAACGTATCGCACCCTCCCAGCACCGCCGAGAGTGCCTCCGTAGTCACGCGCAGCAGGTTCGTATAGCGATCGTAAAGGCTCTTGTTGGCGGTCGCGGTGGTTGCGCAGAGTTGCATCGGGACCGTTCTGCCGAAGGCGTGGGTAGCCTGAGCCCAAAGCAGCCGGGCGGCGCGCAGTTTGGCGATTTCAAAGAAATAGGTGGAGCCGACCGCATACACGAACTTGACTTCAGTCGCGCCGGCGGCCAGGCGATCGACTCCCGCCGCCAGAGCAAATGCCAACTCCTGCACGGCAGTGGCACCGGAATTGTGGAACTTGTCCGCCCGGATGGCATCCCCCGGTTCAGAACCCGGCTCGGCAATCTGCCAGGCGATATTCGCAGGCCGAAGGTCTGCTCCAGCATCCCACGGGCAAATCTTCGCGGCGGTAATACGGTTTAACCGCGATATTCTCCGGCGTTCGCCAGACCAGCTTCTTCTGATAATCCGCGCCTGCCAGGTCGGCGTGAATCGCCGCTTCCCACTCGCTCGTCGCGACCGGCGGGAAATCCTCTGCGAGCTTCAGTGTATCGGGCACTAACCCTCCTGTACCACCTCGATCAGGTATCCGAACGAGACCTGATCGGTGGTCTTGGGATGCACGAAGAAAACCACGGTCCCGCGGGAACCCTTGCGCGGAGCCGGATCCAGCACCTTGAACCCGTGCGCTTTCATATAATCGAAGGCCGTACCGATATCGGCGACGCGCAAGGCGATATGCGCGAAGCCTCCGCGCCCGCCGTTTTTCTCAATCTGTTTGGCTACGGGCGAATCGGCATTCAACGGCTCGAGCAACTGCAGCAGGTTGGGACCCGCTCCAATCTTGAGCAACACTTCGCGCACCTGGTCTTTGCCCAGCACATCCTCGCGATGGATTTCTTTGAAGCCCATCAGCTTATAGGCGTTCACCTGCGCTTCCAGTTCACCCTGGCGGACGGCCACGGCCACGTGATCGAAGAATAAAAATCCGGGAACTGCGGTGAGATCTTTCTCGACGACTTCCTCGTGTAAGAGTTGTGCGCTCATTATTCGAACTCCACCAATACCATGCCACCCTGTACCGCGTCGCCCTGCGCCACGTTGATCCTGGCGATCTTGCCCGCGGCCGGAGCGGTAATATTGGTTTCCATCTTCATGGCTTCGAGCACCAGCAGCGTGTCGCCTGACTGGATTTTCTGTCCTACCTGCGACGCCACTCGCACCACAATTCCCGATACCGGGCTTCGGCAGACCTTCTCTTCATTCACGGGTCCGGACTCCGCCGCCTTGGGCGCCGGCGGGGCGCCATTCACGCGGGCGGCAGCCGGAATCCGCAGGGAAGTGTCGAGGCGCGGCGCGGACGCCATCGGCGCCGTTAAAGAATCGGCCACCTCCACTTCCACTTCGTACTTCTTATTATCAACACTAATATTCAGTTTCATGTGGCCTCTCTATACCAATTGGTGCGATGCCTGAATCGACACGCGTCCCTGTTGCGCCCAGGCATGCGAAGGAACCAACCGCACCACCCGGATATGCGCTCTCTCACCGAGATAGGCCGCAACCGCCGCCGCGATCACCAACATGGTTTCTTCGCTGATCTGTTCCTGAATCGGGAGCGACGGCTGCGGACGCCGGCGCTGGCGGCGGAGCCGGATGCTCCAACTCCGCCACTCTGGCCTCCAGCTTTCGATTGGTCGCCTGGCAGCGCCTCGATCTCCTCTTGCAGGGTCTTGAGTAACTGGCTGACCTTTACCATTTCGACCTCGTTTTCAAACTGCGTTCATCTGCGTTCATCGGCGGCTCTGATTCTTCTTACAGCGGAATCAACCCATGTTTCTTAGCCGGCCGCAGGTCGCGCTTGGTTTGCAACAATTCGAGCGATTGCGCCAGATACTTGCGTGTCAGCGCCGGTTCAATGATGTCGTCCACCAATCGGCGGCCCGCCGCTACGTAGGGATTTGAGAAGGCCTCGCGATAACGGTCGATCAATTCCTGCCTCTTGGCTGCCTTGTCTTCCGCCGCGTCAATTTCCTTCTTGAAAACGATGCCCGCCGCGCCTTCCGCACCCATCACCGCAATCTCGGCCGTGGGCCACGCGAACACTCGATCCGCTCCCAGATCCTTGCTGCACATCGCCAGGTACGCGCCGCCGTAGGCCTTGCGAAGCACGAAAGTGATTTTGGGAACCGTTGCCGCGGAGTACGCAAACAGCATTTTCGCGCCATGACGGATGATCCCGTCGTGTTCCTGCTGAACCCCCGGGAGGAAGCCCGGCACGTCGACAAAATTCACCAGCGGAATATTGAACGCATTGCAGAAGCGGATAAAGCGCGAAGCTTTGTTCGAAGCGTTGATGTCGAGCACGCCCGCCTGATGGTTGGGTTGGTTGGCGATGATCCCGATACTGCGACCCAGCACTCGCGCGAATCCGATCACGATGTTCCGGGCGTAGCCGGATTGGACTTCCAGAAAATCGGCATTATCGATGACCTTGAGAATCACGTCGCGAATATCGTACGGCTGTTTGCCGTCGACCGGGACGATATTGTTCAATGACGGATCCGGATCGACGTTGCCGTCGGTTTCGAATACTGGCGGATCGTCCATATTGTTGGACGGCAGGAAGCTCAGTAATTTCTGGCAAATCAGGATGGCATGCTCGTCGTTCTCGGCAATAAAATGAATGACTCCCGACTGGCCCATGTGAGCATCCGCACCGCCCAGCTGTTCGCCGGTCACAGTTTCGCCGGTCACCTGCTTGATGACGTTCGGACCGGTGATAAACATCTGCGCCTGTCGCGTCTGAATCATGAAGTCGGTCAGCGCCGGGCTATAAACGGCGCCGCCTGCACACGGACCGCAGATCAGCGAGACTTGCGGCACCGCTCCAGACAGCATGACGTTGGCAAAAAATACTTTGCCATAGCCTGACAGAGAATCGATACCCTCCTGGACCCTGCGCCCCGCCCGAATCGTTGATGAACACGAATGGTGAGCCGGTCTTAAGCGACTGCTGCATGATCTCGGCAACTTTAGTCGAGTGCACTTCGCCCGCAGATCCGCCCGCGACCGAGAAATCCTGGCTGGCGAGGTGGACAATCCGCCCGCTAATGGATGCTGCGCCTGTGACTACGCCATCGGCGGGCATTTCTTTGCCTTCCATCCCAAACAGATTGGCGCGATGTTCGGCGAACAAACCTGATTCCTGGAAGCTTCCCGGATCCACCAGCCCCGCCACGCGCTCGCGCGCCGTCAGCTTACCGGATTTACGCTGTTTGTCGAGTTTATCGGCGCCGCCGCCGAGGAGCAGATGCTCGCGCCGCTCCTTCAACGTCTGAATTTTCTCCGCCATGCTTTGCGGCTTCTTCTGCAGCACCGTTTCGGGCATTGTTGTCGTCATATTCGTCTTCCGTTATCCGTTTTCCGTTGTTCTATGCCGGGCTGACCGTCAATTTGTGAGTCTTGCCGTCCAGCTTGACGTTATAAGTGATCGTCGCGGTAACCGGCCCGGCGCCGGTATCCTGCTTGGGAGCCGCGGCTTGCGTTGGCGTTGCAACCGTTCCCGCCGCAGGTGTGGCAGCCGAAACGTTTTTCGGACCCTCCGCGCGTGTCTGGAAGAATTTCGGGGCAACCTGCGGGAACATGGCGTAGGTGAGGACGTCCTCATCCGAGCCGTCGCTACCGGGAAGCGCGAGGGCCGCATCGCGCAACTGTCCCCATTCGGGTTTCAGAAAATCCGCGGGCCGATCGTGGATCACCGGCTTCTTGGCATGTTTTTCGGCCTGCCGCACCACTTGCGGATCGCGCTGTCCGATGCAGTGGCCGTAATAGCCGAGCATCAAATCGGCGAACTCGCCCGTCAGGACTTTATATTTGCCCATCAGAACGTTGAGCACCGCTTGCGTGCCGACAATCTGACTGGAGGGCGTGACCAGCGGAGGATAGCCCGCATCCTGTCTGCACTCTTGGCACTTCCTCGAGCACCTCCTTTAACCGTGCGCCGGCTCCCTGCTGCTTCAGCTGACTTTCCATATTGGAAATCATGCCGCCTGGAATCTGGCTATCGAAGATCGCGGTATCGACGCCTGTGATATTCGAAAGGAATGCCTTATAACGCGGACGGACTCCTTCGAAATAATCCTTGATCTTCAGGAGCCGAGCCTTATCCAGGCTGGTTTCGAAGCCGGTGCCTTCCAGCATTTCGACCAGACTCTCGGTCGGATTGTGGCCCGGTCCGAGGCTCATCGAACTGATGGCCGTATCGACCGCATCCGCGCCGGCTTCGATCGCCTTCATCAGACTTACTAGAGTTACGCCGGTGGTCGCATGGACGTGCACATGGATGCGCACGTGATCGCCAATGGAATCTTTAATGGCGCGCACGATGTCATAGGCTGGCTTGGGTTTCAAGAGCGCAGCCATGTCCTTAATGCAAATGGAATCGCACCCCAGATCCATCAATTGCTCGGCCATCTCGACATATCCCGTAACTGTGTGGAGAGGGCTGACGGTATAGCAGATAGTGCCCTGCGCGTGTTTGCCATTCTTCTTTACTGCTTTAATCGCGCGCCGAACGTTGCGAATATCGTTTAATGCGTCGAACACCCGGAAAACGTCCATGCCGTTTACTGCGGCCTTTTCCACGAACCGATCCACGACTTCGTCTTCATAGTGCCGGTAACCGAGCAGGTTCTGCGCGCGCAGCAGCATCTGTAGACGCGAGTTCGGAAGGAGTTTGCGAAACGTTCGCAGACGCTCCCAGGGATCTTCATTCAGAAAGCGAATGCAGGAATCGAAGGTAGCGCCGCCCCAACATTCGACGGACCAATATCCAGCCTTATCGATATCTTCGCAGGCCGGAATCATATCCTCCATGGCCATGCGGGTCGCCATCAGACTCTGATGAGCATCTCTGAGAACCAGTTCCGTAACGTCTATTTTTCTAGCCACTTGTTGTCCCCCAACTTGGACTTTCACCTTGGAAAGGGGCAATTCCAGGCCCGTTTTCAACCCGGGGCGAAGAGTGAAGTTTGTGTTTGCAAATTAAGGGTTTACATACTCTGTGCCGGAATGTGGGACGTTGCTCGCTGCGCTAAAAAACCCAACTAACGAGTAATACGACGCAGATTTGGCTCCGATTTGTCATTTCAAGCCCTTCGAATTTCACCACTTATCGCACAGCAGGAATACAGTGAACGGCTGTGGAGAACCTCTACGGTAATGCTGGTGTAAGCGCACACTGTGCGCCCCTACGCGCAGGTGAAGAGAGCTGGAAAAATTCATTGGCCGCCGATAAACGCAGATGAACGCCGATAAGAATTTTGTTTTGAATCTGCGTTCATCTGTGTTTATCGGCGGCTAATAAATTTTTCTCACTATTCTCAGCGCGCGGCCGGCGGAGTCGTCGCCTACCCCAAACATACCATCCCGATGGACGACTCTCACTGATAACTGACAACTGCCAACCGCCGGTTCTGTTAGATTCAAATTTGTGTTCTCTCGTATCATCTGGATCGTTCTGGACAGCGTGGGCGTGGGCGAAATGCCTGATGCCGCGGCGTATGGGGATGTAGGCAGCGACACGCTGGGCAATATTGTCCGGCAGCGCGGATTACGTGTACCGAATTTGTGCGCGATGGGCCTGGGCAATCTGAAACCGATGGACGGGTTGCCCCGCGCGGCCAACCCTACCGGCTGCTATGGCCGCTGCACGCTGGCTTCGCCGGGCAAAGACACCACTACCGGACATTGGGAAATGGTCGGGATCCATCTCGACCGCCCGTTCCCGCTGTTTCCCCATGGCTTCCCACGCGAAGTTATGGACGAGTTCGAGCATCGCATCGGGCGATCTTCCATCGGCAATAAGGCTGCTTCCGGAACGGAAATCATGGCTGAGTTGGGTGAGGAGCATATGCGCACCGGTTCGCCCATTGTCTACACCTCCGCGGACAGCGTTTTTCAAGTAGCCGCGCATGAGGAAGTGATCCCGCTGTGGGAACTCTATAAGATCTGCGAGACGGCGCGGGAGATTTTGCGTGGGCCTTTCGAGGTGGGACGCGTCATTGCCCGCCCGTTTATTGGTTCGCCGGGGGCGTTTACACGAACGTCTAACCGGCACGACTATGCGGTCCCACCGCCGAAGGGCATGCTGCTCGATCAGCTGGAGGATCACAAGGTGGAGACTTACAGCGTCGGCAAGATCTTCGACGTGTTCCTGGGACGCGGCATCCGCGATCACGTCAAGACCATCAATAACGCAGATGGCATGGCCAAGACTTTAGAGGCGATGCGAACGGCGCCGTCGGGCTTGATCTACGTGAATCTGGTCGACTTCGACCAAAACTTCGGCCATCGCAACGATGTCGAGGGCTATGCGCGCGCTCTCGAAGCGTTCGACTATTGGCTGCCCGCCTGCATCGGCGAAATGAAGCCAGGCGATCTGCTGATCCTCACCGCGGACCATGGCTGCGATCCCACCACAGCCTCGACCGACCATAGCCGCGAATACACTCCGCTGCTGGTCTACGGACCCGAAGCGCGCCGGGGAGTCGATCTCGGCACGCGCGCCACATTGTCCGACATCGGCCAGACGGTGGCCGAGAACTTTTCTGTTCGCATATCGAAAGGAACCAGTTTTCTAGCTGACATTTTATGAGCAAACCCTTGATGGCAGGCAATTGGAAGATGTACAAGACGCCGGCCGAAACCAAGCACTTCTTCGAGAAATTCAACTCCCTGGTAGCCGCCGCGCACCATTGCGAGATTCTGATCTGCCCGCCGGCGCTGGATCTGACGACAGCAGTTGAAGCCACGCGTGGAACCAACGTGATGATTGGCGCGCAGAACCTGTATCCCGGGAAAGAGGGTGCGTTCACGGGAGAGATTTCCGCCTATATGATCCAGGCTGCGGGGGGTGGCCACGTGCTGATCGGGCATAGCGAGCGGCGCCAGTATTTTGGCGAAACCAATGACGGCGTCTTCGAAAAGGCCAAAGCGGCACTGGCCGTCGGACTGACACCAGTCGTTTGCGTCGGCGAAAGGCTCGAAGAGCGCGAAGGCGGGAGAACGGAAGAGGTACTGGTAACCCAGTTTCGCGAAGGAGCCGGCGGGTTGACGGCGGAACAGTTTGCCAGAATCGTGGTCGCGTATGAACCGGTCTGGGCGATCGGAACCGGCAAGACGGCTACGCCGCAAATTGCATCGGACGCGCACGCGGTGATTCGAAACGAAGCCGGCACGCTCTTCGGAGTAGCGGCTGCGAGTTCGCTACGGATACTCTATGGCGGCAGCGTCAAGCCTGACAATGCCAAGATTCTGATGGCCGAAAAGGAGATTAACGGCGTGTTGGTGGGCGGCGCGAGTCTCGATCCGGATTCATTCGCCAAAATCGTAAATTATTAACGGCGCGGGTGTCTAGGGCGCCGGCCAAAGGGTCTTGAAGACTTTGCGGCTGGCGTCCGCTTCGGCGGTCTTTCCTTCACTTGCCAAGACGGCGGCTCGGGTATCGAAGATTTTGGGAACCGCGAGTGAGGCGAATTCCCGGATGGAACTTGGATTGGGAATCGGGAAGAGCTTGACGAAGGGCTCGGCTTCGCGCGGACGTTTCAGTTCTACCAGGACCTGACCGTAGATTACCGGCGTAAGGGAGTCGTCGGAGCCGGAGCGATCCACCATCTGTTTCCAGAGCGGCGCGGCGGCTTCCCAGAGCTTGTCGAAATAGAGCGCGTATGCCAATGCCACCGGCTTCAGTTGCGCTAGCTGCGGAGACGCCA
The DNA here is from genome assembly GCA_963777595.1 of Terriglobia bacterium. Lineage (GTDB taxonomy): Bacteria > Acidobacteriota > Terriglobia > Bryobacterales > Bryobacteraceae > CAVVFX01. Next base: position 59,631 of record CAVZRE010000047.1, on the reverse strand, counting down.
GCATGCGGTCGGCGCGAGCGGTCCACTCGGCTGGAGTGCGCAGATCTTCCGAGGCAAAGCGCGCGATCAAGGTCGTCCCCGAGGAGCCGCCGCTTTTCAGTGCCTCATCCGACTCCTTTAGCGCGCGTTCCCGGCGGCCAAGTTGGAGATCCCAAATCGCCATCTGGGTGAGAAGCAGCGCCTTCATCTGAGGAGCCTTGAATTCAGGCCGTGACCCGGCGGCCAGGCTTTCGAGAGCCGCGAAAGCTTGCGGGTGCCGGCCGGAAATGAACGACCATTCAGCCGCGCGGAAATCGACGGTGGGATCGTTCGCGGCACGGCGGGCGGTAACCCAGACGGCGAACTTCTTGTCCGCGCCGGCGACATCGCCGGTCATTAACAGCGCGGCGGCAGCCTTATAGGCATCCGCGGAGTTGGAGAAGGCCGGATTCTTGGCGGTCGCCTGCTCGTAGAATTTTTGCGCGTCGGAGAAATGGCCGAAGGCAAACGCCACGTCGCCTTGTGAATCAAGTGGATTGGCATCGCCGGGAAGCAGGTGCTGGTAGGTCTGGAGCGCCGATATTGCTTCCTCGTACTTGCCGGAAAACATCAGGGCGTAGCCGAGCTGATTCCAGGCGAGTGGGGCGTTGGGAGTTAGTTGGGTCAGGCGCCGGTAACCGGCGACGGCCGCCGGATATTGCCTCGCCGCAAAATTGCGATCCGCGATGGCGGCCACGGTCACGGCGTCGTCGGGAGTGAGGCGGCCAATCTCGTTCATGGCGGCAAGAATGGCGGCGCGGTCGCCCGATAGTTCGACGGTAGCGAGTTTGAGGCGCGCGCGATCGAGCGCGTTGAAGTTCGCAGCGTGGTGTTGGGCATCACTGAGAATTTGCCCGGCTGCGGCACGATCGCCGTGGCCGGTGGCGGACGCGGCCCAGGCGAGCCACGCGGAGGCGAAGTGCGGATCCGCCCGGACCGCTCGAGAGTAATCTTCGGTGAGCTTAGCGTAGTCGGTGTCTTCGAGGGCATGCGCCCACGCGGCGATGGCGGAGTTATTGCGAGTCTCGAAAGGAGTGATCTTTGGAGATAAATGGCGAGCGACGCCATCCGCCAGCGAGTAGACGTCATTCGCATCGCGCGCTGCCAGGACGAAGCTATCGACCGTCTTGCCGGTGGCGGGATCGCGTTCGGTAACGTCGAGCAGCAGGCGGTTGCCGGCGCGGGAGATCTGACCGATCACGAGGCGGGTTGCGCCTTCCGCAATTGCGGCGGTACGCTCGGCGGATTCGCCGGGGAGACCCAGGGCGCGATCCTGCGCAAGCGGATTGGCGTGCAGCGCGGTGCTGGAGAGACCGCCAATTTCGTGTAAGACGATCTCGCTCGCGGCGCGGCCCATCCAGTCAAGAGACACGTCGGACGAAAGATTCTCGAAGCGCAGCACAGCGATGCGGGCGGGAACGGAGGGATGTTGTCGAGAACAGGCTGTCAGGAGCAAGAAGAAGCCGACCGCAATCCGGCGGGGCTTACAATACACGGGGTTCCAGGGCCATGAGGTCTTTGAACTCCTGGGTCGCTCTCAGCGCGTTGAACTCGGGCTCTTCGAGGAAGAGCTTCCGGTCCTTGAAGCCTTCTTCCAGGGATTTGCGAATGTAGAGCAGGGCGCGATCATTCTGGCCGTTCTTGGCGTAGGTGCGGGCGAGGTAGTAGTGAAATTTGGCGAACTCCGCCACGCTACGCTCCTGCAAGGTAGTGCCGAAGGTGCTGTGATTCTCAAAGATATCGGGATCGAGCTTCACCGCGGTCTGATAGGCGATGACCGCCTTCTTGTAATCCTTGCGGGCGAAGTAGGCAGTGCCCAGGTTGCTGTAATAGGATGCCGTGTCCGGCTTCAGTTTCAAGGCCGCACGGTAGCGGCTGGTTGCGGCGCGATACTTTTTCTGGGCGTAGTCGATGGTGCCCAGGTTGTTCACCGCTTCGGAGTATTTCGGATCGAGCTTGATGGCGTGTTCATAGTTCTTCTTGGCCGAATTCAAGTCCGAAAGCTGATGATAACCGATGCCGATTTTGTTCCAGATTATGGCGGAATCGAGCGGCCCCTCGCGATAGGCTTCAATGGCTTCGCGATACAGCTTGCGCGCCATGTACACGTCGCCGCGATCTTCCGGAGAGAGTTGGGTCTTGGCCTCAGGTTCGACCGGTTTAACAAGCCGGGTCGAGTCCAGGAGCGTTGACTGGCAGATGGCCAGGGCCGGGCACAGCAGCACCGGCACGAGGAATCTGATCAGGCTTGAAGTTTGCACACCGTTGGTGAATAACGCGGAAACCATGCTGGCCTCCTATGGCACTATTCTAATACCATTCCGCGGATTGTGAGACAGAATCTTGCCGGTGGCAACTCCTAGAAACGCAGCTTCGCGCCGAACTGGAACATGCGGGGCGCGGCGGCGGTAGTGAGCTTGCCGAAATTGGCGTTTGTCAGCGTCAGGGTCGGGCTGCCGAAATTGACTTCGTTAAACAGGTTGAATATGTCCGTGCGGAATTGCAGGGTTATGCCTTCCCGCAGGCGGAAGTCCTTCATGGCGGCGGCATTCCAGGTGACGGCGCCAGGCCCCATGATGTCGTCGCGGCCGGCGTTGCCGTAGGGGACACCGGCGGGCACTTTGGCAAAAGCCGCAGTGTTGAAGAACTCCAACACCTGTTGGCCACGGGTCCGGCTGCCGCTGATATTCGGATTTCCCACGACGTTGGGACGGTCTTGGGCGAGTCCGTCATCGTTGGTGTCGGTGCCTGACAGGATGTTGAGGGAGTGGCCGCTGAGCGCCGTTGTGATGCCGTTCAAGTGCCACCCGCCGAGGATGTAGCGGCCGGCCCAACCGAACCAACGAACGTCCGGGGTCTGATAAATCCAGGACATTTTGAAGACCTGCGGATAGTTGAAACCGGCCGTGGCGCGATCGCGCAAGAAGTTATTCGAATCGGAGATGGTCACGGCGGAGATGCTGGTGGCCTGGTCGTCGGCGATGTCAATGGCCTTCGAATATACGTAGTTCGCCATCACTGAGAAGTTGTTGGAGAAGCGACGGTTGAAGGTGATCTGCAGCGAGTTGTAGTCGGCGTTCTGGGCGGTTTCAGATTCGTAGATGCCACCGAAGACGTTGGGCAAGTAGGGGCGGCGAGCGTTCACGTTGGTGGTGGTCGCGGTGGGTCCGTAGATGGGCGCGTTGGCGTCGCGGACGATGTAGAGCTTGCGGCTGGTATTGCCCACATAGCCGACTTCGAGGCTCATGGTGTGGCCGAGTTGCTGCTGGACCATGAAGTTATATTGCTGGACATAAGGAGTGCCAGAGTTCTCGCCCACATAGTTCTGGCTGACCGGAGTCACAAAGACCGGATTCGACTTACTCAAAGTATAAGGATACGGGCTACCGCCGTAGGATGCCCACGGGTCAACCAGATTCTGAGTTCCGTTCAGCGTGATATCCACGATGAAGGGCTGGTTCTGGAGGTTCGACACCAGGTTCACCATGCCGACTGCGTAGAAGAGACCGTAGCCTCCGCGAATGGCGGTTTTGCCGTTGCCGAAAACATCGTAGGCAAAGCCGACGCGCGGTCCGAAGTTAGTGTAGATGGTGGGTGCGATGCCGTTCGGCACGCCCGGGTCGCCGGGGAACAGCATCCCCTTTGGCGCAGTGGGATAGACGGTGGATTGGACGCCGAACTGGAAACCGCCCAGCTCGTTACCGGCGCTGGTATAGGGAGGATTCAACTCCCAACGGACACCGAGATCGAGGGTGAGGCGCGGCAGGACTTTCCAGTCGTCCTGGAAGAACGCCGACTCGCTGGACTCCTGGAAGTTGCGATTCAGGCCGTTGTTCTGGCGGAAAGTGGCGGCCATGCCGAGTTCGAGGTCCGCGATGGAGTTGCCGGTGTAGGCACCGGTGAAATGGACCTGGCCGGAGCCAAGCCAGTTACCGGTCTCGAGGAAATGGTTCCATTGATAACCGACGCCGGCGCGGATGTTGTGGCCTCCGTGGATCCAGGTGATGCGCTCGGTACCGGCCCAGGTACTTTGGGGCATGATGTCGTTGCCTGCACCGCCCGGCCCGGATGTCCAGGCGCTGGTGAGGACAAATTCGGGCGGTCGCGGCGGCAGCGCGCCCAGCACCAGTTTGCTGCCCCAATTGGACCAACTGGTGGTGTCGGTGTCGGTGGTGGCGTAGTAGTTGAGGACGTAGCTGAAGCGGGCCTGGCTGATGAGGTTCGGCGAGATCACGATATCGTCATTGACCACGACGTTGTTCTGCCGGTAGACGGCGTTGGTGTTGTCCCAGTTGGGCAGTTGAGAAGTGTTGCTGGCTCCAAACGGCAAGGTGGTGACACTGCGATCGAAGAAGAGCGTGGCCGACAGGCGATTGGAGGTGGTGAGCTGGTGATCGACGCGCAGCATGCCTTGATCGTCGGTCACGGGCGCGGGCTCCGAGTCCGAATAAGTCCCGGCCGCGTTGTTGGGAAGCGGGACCATGGTGTTGATGATGGCTTGGGCGACGGGGTCGAGACGCGAGGCGGGAATGATGCCGCCCGGGAACGGCTGGTTCGTGAGGGGATCGTTGGGACGCTTGGCCGTGGCAAGAGCGGAGAAATTGCCGGTGCGCTCGGGGACGGTGGGGACGAGTATGGACGCGGCGGTGTTAATGCTGGTGGCTTCGCGGAAACCCTGGTAGGACGCAAAGAAGAAGGTCTTGTCGTGACGCACGGGGCCTCCAAACGTACCGCCGAACTGGTTCCACTTGAGAGGAGTCGCGGTGGTGAGGAAGAAGTTGCGGGCGTTGACGGAATCGTTGCGCAGGAATTCGAAGGCCGAACCGTGAAACGCGTTGCTGCCGGATCGAGTGACGACGTTGAGAACGGAACCGGGCTGGCGGCCATACTCGGCGTCGAAGTTACTGGTGATCAGGTGGAACTCGGCGATCGCGTCGGGGTTGGGCGACATGTTGCCGCCGTTGCGGTATTGGGACGTGTTCTCGCCGCCGTCGAGATAGAAGTTGTTGCTCCGGATGTTATTGCCGTTGACGCTCATCTGATTGGAGTCGTTGCTGCCGACGACGGCGGTGGTGATGTTGACGGCGCCGGGCATGAGGCCGATCAGGTCGTAGACGTTGCGGCCATTGAGCGGCAGGTTTTCGATGCGCTGTTGATCGACGGTTTCCCCGATCTGGACGTCCATGGTGTCGACGAGGGGCGAGTCGGCCTTCACTTCGACGACTTCCTTTTGCGAGCCAACCTGGAGAACGAAGTCGACGCGGGCATTCTGGTTGACGTCGAGGGAGATGCCGGTGCGTTTCTCGAGTTTGAAGCCGGGGGATTCGGCTTCGAGGCTATATTCTCCGACCGGGACGATGGGGAAGATGTACCCGCCCGAAGGGCCGGTGGTCGCGAGGTGGGTTTCGTGGGTGCTGTTATTGATGACGCGGACTGCGACACCTGATACCTGAGCGCCGGTGCTGTCTGAGACGGTACCGGAAATGGAGCCGGTCGGAGTTTGGGCGGGAAGGCTGGCCGCGAGGATCAGGACGAGCGGGAGAATAGACAGACGTGCAACTTGGCTTCGCATAAAGATTGTAATATATCGTATCGCGTGATTTTGCCAGATGATGTTTAAAGTTGTGTGAAGTTTGCGGCTCCGGCCGTGACTTACCGCACCATTGCATGACAGGCTGAAGCCTGGTCTACAGGCTAAAATAGCAACTTCAGGCCGAATTGGATGGTTCTTGGCGAGTTGGACTGGCCGGAGATGACTCCGAACTGGCCCGAGGAGAGTACCTGGTTGGGCGCTCCGAAGACGACCTGGTTGAGCAGGTTGAAGGATTCGGCGCGAAGTTGCAGGCTGAGATTTTCCACGATGTGGAAATTCTTGAAGAGCGAAAAATCGATGTTCTGAGTTCCGGGGGCTCGCACATTGGGAAGCGTACGGGTCAAGTTGCCGAAGGTGAACGGCGCGGGCTGCGAGAACGTGGAGACGTTCAGATAGCCGTTCAGGCGCTGCGAGATGGGACCGCTGAGGTTGGGGTCCTGGCCATTGTTGTTCGGCCGCAGGGTGGTACTGCCGGAGTTAGATGTGTTGGTGGTGGTGATGGAGAGCGGGAAGCCGGTTTGAGCGGTCGCAATCCCGTTCACCTGCCAGCCGCCGAGGAAGGTGTCGATGCCCCGGTTCCAATTCTTGCCGAACATCTGGCCCCGTCCGAAGGGCAGGTTGTAGACGCCGCTGACGACCATGTGCTGCGAGATGTCGTTGGAAGAGACGCCTTTGTCTCCCTGGCGGTTGTAGATGTTCTGAACGCCGCCGGTGTTGTTGCCGACGTTCGAAATGATGGAGTAGTCGTCGATGGATTTCTGTCCGGTGAAGGCGAGCAGAACGCTGAGGCCGTGGGTGAAACGCTTTTCCACTTTCACCTGGATGGCGTTGTAGTTGGCGTAGCCGCCGCCGGGGTAGGAGGCGTCGAGGGCGGTGTATTGCGGGAAGGGCGCGACCAGATAACTGTAGGGAATGGTCGCGGAGGACTCGGGTCCGGTGGTAATGATGCCGTAGAAGGGATTGGGCACGCTGGACTGTAGCTTGGTACCGAGGGCCATGGCTTGAGGCGTTAACTGATTGAGGTTCAGGTCGTTCTCGCCGGCCTGGTTGATGTGGACGGAGCGGCTGCCGACATAAGAGACGTCGACCAGAACATCGCCCTTCAATTGCTGCTGGATTTCGAAATCCCAGTTCTGGGTGTAGGGGACCTGGTTATCTCCGTACAGCGGCACTTCGAAAGAGGTGCCGAGGCCGGTGAGGAGTCCCTGCGAACTCCCTACAATTTTGTTGAAGCCGTTGGGAAAGGGATTGTTGATATAGAGGGACGGGGTGAGTCCATTGGGACTTCCCGTGTAGGTGGTGCTGGCGCTGAAACCTTCGCTGCCGATCGTGGCTCCGGCTTCGCGATAGGAGGGCGAGTAGAACACGCCGTAGCCGGCGCGGATGACGGTGTCCTTGAAGGCCTGGTAGGCGAGACCGATGCGGGGGCCGAAATCCTTCCATTGGGGCTGGTATTGCTCGCGGCTATTGCCATTGACACCGGGATACACGAGGCCGCCGCGCAGGCTGCTAATGCCCGTCTGGGAGGCGAGCGGAGAGACGGCGAACGGGTTGAAGGTGGCCATGCGGTTGTAGCGCTCGGTACGGGGAATATCGACGTCATAGCGCAGGCCGAGATTGAGGGTGAGTTTGTGAGTGACTTTCCAATCGTCCTGAAGAAACCAGGCGTAGTAGAAGCTCTGCGTGGCGGCGTTCTTGGATTCCTGGGTCATGGTGCCGCTGCCGACGCCTAAGAGAAATGTGGCAATGCTGTTGCCGGCGTTGGAACTGGCGGCGTTAGGATTGGGGCCTTGGGTAAGGGCCTGGGTGAAGGTGAAGTCGCCGGTGGAAGAGCCGGATTCGACGTCATCGACGCGCAGCAGGCGGCCTTCGACGCCGAACTTGATCACGTGGTTGGTGAGCACTTTGGTGAAGTTGGCGCCCAGGAGGTGGGTGTCGAAGCCACTGCGTTTGGCGACGCCGGCGCCGGGATCTCCCAAGCCGTAGTAGTTGGTCAGTTCGAAGCCTGGAAACAGGAGGCGATCGGCGTTGGCGGCGATGTAGCTGGGAAGTCCGAGGGAGGTGGGATTGAAGCCGTCGCTCAGGGTGGTCCAATTGAGGGCGGTGCGGGAGAAGCCGTAACGGAATTCCATTAAGAACGTGGGGCTGGCGGTGAAGGTGTAGTCGAAAGCGGCGCTGTGAGAGACCTGCGGATCATTGGCGGCGTTATATTGCGCGACCTCGTCGGCGGCAGGCAGGTAGTGGGGCGGGGGCTGTTGGAGATTGCGCTGCGAGTAGCGGAAGAAGAAGCGATTTTTGTCGTTAATATTTTCGTCGACTTTGGCGTCGACGGTATCGCTGTTGACGACGCTGGTGGTGGCGTCGTAGTAGTTATTGAGGCCTGAATTGACTGCGCCGGGCTGGTTGGGGAGCGGGTAGTACTTGAGCACGTTCAAGGCTACCGGGTTGATGGAGCTCGCCGGAATAATGTTGCCGGGGAAAGGCGAGCGCACATAGCCGGTACCGGAGGCGACGGTGGTGGTGGGGTCGTAGATGATGACTTCCTGTCCGGCGGCGTTGAAGGTTTGGGAGAAGTTGCCGGCGCGCTGCAGCGCGGTGGGGACGGTGGTGGTGAGGGAGGAGCCGGTGCCTTGACGCAAGCCTTCATAGGCGACGAAGAAGAAGGTCTTGTTTTGCGCGTGGTAGAGCTTGGGGATGTCGAGGGGTCCTCCGAGGCTGCCTCCGAACTGATTGCGTTTGAAGTTGGGGAGGGCGACGCCTTTGAGGTTGGAGAAGAAAGTGTTGGAGTCGAGATCGGAATTGCGCAGAAAGTCGAAGGCGCTGCCGTGGAACTGGTTGGTACCGGAGCGATAAATCAGGTTGACGACGCCGCTGCCCATGCGTCCGAACTCGGCGGAGTAGGCGTTGGTTTCCACCTTAAACTCCTGGACCGATTCGACGGAGGGGAACACGGAGAAGCCTTGAATGGGATTGACGAGGGCGGGGGCCGCGGGGATGCCGTCCACGAGGATCTCGGAACTGCCGGGGCGTCCTCCGTTCATGGACATGTTCTGGCTGTTGTAGGCGGTGGAGACGCTGCCGGTGACGCCGGGCGCGAGGAAGACGAGGGAATAAGCGTTACGGGCGTTCAACGGGAGGTTGACGATGCTGTGGCTGTCGATGACCTGGCCCATGGCGGCGGTAGTGGCTTCGAGGAGGGGGGCTTCGCCGGTGACCTTCACGGTCTCAGTGGTCTGGCCGATCTGCAGTTGAATTTCGATACGAGCGGATTGATTGACTTCGAGGGTGATGCCGGAGCGCTCTTCGCGTTTGAAGCCGGCGGCCTCGACAGATACCGTATAGGGCCCACCGGGTTGCAAGGATGGCAGGACGAAGCGTCCATCGGCATTGGTAACGATGTCGTTTTTGACGTTGGTGGAGGTGTTGGTGACCTGCACTTTGGCGGAGGGGACAACGCCGCCACTGGGATCCTTGACGATGCCTTCGAGAGATGCTGAAACTACCTGAGCGGAAAGAGTGCCCACCAGCAACGTGGCGGCGCTCAAAAGCAATACCTGGCTTTTGCGAAACATGATTTACCTGAAGCTCCTTCACGACACGATATCAGAGTTTAACGGGCTGATGTGCATGTTCGAGGGGAGTTGGGTCGAATGGGGACAGTTTCAGCGAGGGCGCGGGCGGAGTAGGAGCGCGGCGAGTGTAAGAGCGTGAAGACTCGAGGGCGAAAACGCGAATCAGGCGGCCTTGTTGAGATATTCGAGGGCTTCGCGAAGGAAATCGGCCTCATATATTTCGTCGTCGAGGGCGGCAAGAGGCGATTCGGAGGGTTGGTCAGGGGATGCGGTTGCCGCGGCCGATTGAGCGGCCTGTTGCGGGGGAGCGTCGAACGGCTCGACGGCATTTTGCGGAGCGAACCCAATTTCGGACTTTTTCCTTTCTTTCTGCGCCTTTACGAGTTCGGCATGGGCTTTGTGAAAGGCACGTTCCGCGGCGGTGTGATAGCGAATGAGGAGGCCTAACTCTTTGGGGACGCCGAAGTCTTCGCTCTTGAACCTTTGTTCGGCAAAGGCATAGCCCTGAAGGCGGAAAGCGCGCTGGCTGAGCCAGGTATTGACCGCCATTTTTTCGACAAGGATTTGTTCCGTGTTAGTGGCGGGCTGGTACTCGTCGATGAGGCTATCGAGGAGGGCTCTGAATTCGTCAGGATCTTCGCCGGGAATGATGGTGGCGCTGGAAGCGAAGCCGTGGGAGAGGCGGTTGGTGGAGGATTGTTTCTTCCCTTCCTCTGTTTTAGGGCCCGTGGATTTTTGGGCGTTTAATTTATTTGCGGCGATTTGACGTTCGGTTGCCATATGAAAGTTTCCTTTGGGTGCAGGTAGAGGCACAGACTGAAGTCCGTGTTACGCCTTCATCGTATAAGGGGTGCGGTGAAGATGAAGATTCCGGGATTGATTCCAATGGAAAACGGGGCGAAAGGTGTTGTGACCGCCCGCCCCGGGCCGCTTACTTCACGGCGATATACAACGTCTGGGCGCCCTTCGCGGTACCGAGGGTGAAGGTAATTGGTTCCGCGTTGTTCGCGCTGACTTGCGGGACCACGACATTAATCTGATAGAGGCCGGTCAATCCCGTCGCGAGGCCGGCATAGGCGAGTTGGGCCGTCGCTGTTCCGATTGAGACGACGAGCGGTAAGGTCAAAGCATCCTGCTGGGAGGGCAGCGTGCCCGCGGTCACGCCGTCGGAAACGGGACCGAAGCCGATGCCGTACAGGACGATGGTCTGGCCCGGGGTTGCGGGATTCGACGACACGCCGACGATGGCGTTTTGGGGAAGGGCGAAAGTGCCGTCCGGATTGAAGGCGGCCACGTACTGTTTGCCTCCGATCAAGAAAGCATTGGGAGCGAGAAGGTTTGGCTGGGTCGCATTTACGGCTACATAGAAGGGATCGCTCGATCCATTGGCGTTCGTTACGGTAATGGGGGCCGGACCTGTGATGGCGGTAGAGGGCAGGAGAGCATCGATCTGTCCAGGACTGACGTAGTTGACGAAAGCGGGTTGGCCGCCGATCGAGACAGTTACGCCCGCGAGCGTCGTCGGTCCGACGCCGTTAACGAAGTCGGAGGCGCTCCAACTGGCGGTCGCCGAAGCGAGATTTCTGCCGTAGATTTCGATCCACGAGCCTTGACCCACAAGGAGGCCGCCGCCGAAGGCGCTGGCACTCACGATTCCGCCAGGGTCAATCACGGGAGGGCCGTTTGGGGCGGAGAGGATGAAGGAAATGTTGTCGGCGAAAGTGTTGATGGTGCCGCCGATGAAATCCAATTCAATGTGTACGCGCCGGGTGCCGGAGGGGAGGGTGCCGGAGCCGGACGTTTCAACGAGTCCGGTGCCGGATGGGTTGACTGGCCCGACCTGGCCACTGGCGCCTAACTGATTTCCGGACCAGTCGTAGAAGGAGTAGACAAGCGTGGGAGTGATATTCCCGTTGAGCGCACCTAACCACGCGGAAACCTGATAAGTGATCTGGCTTGCATCGATCAATGCGGCAGCCGGTGAGACGTCAATTTCCTGGTACGCGGTGGTGTTCGAGCCGGTATTTCTACAAAAGAGTTTGGCTCCACGGTCGACCGGACCGGGATCGGTTGACTGCACCCATCCCGTTCCTCCGTACGGTGCGACCGAGAAGCCAGACATGGTGGACCATCCCGGAACATAAGCAGCAGGCGCCGAGGTGATGGCGCTCGGGCCCGATTCCGCGCCGGGGTTCACTACGAGATTCGTTCCCAAGACTGAGCCGGCCGTGGCGACGCCGAGTTGGGAGAGCACGAGCGAAAGGCTGTCGGCCGCGCCGGAAGCTCCGACGAAAGTGAGGGTCACGGTAATCATGACGGTCCCGGCAGGCACGGCTCCGATATTTTGTTGAAGATAAAGGCCGAGGGTTGTACTCTGGGGACCCAGAGTGATGGTGCTGAAGGCCTGCGCTTTGGCGTTCTGAAACGCGACGGTAACCGCCGAGGTATCACTTCCGGACGCGGTTCCTCCCAGGTAAGCGGACGCGGAGAACTTCACGTTGCCAGTGCTGATGAGGGATGCGGCGGAGGAGACATCGATGACCTGGGTGAGCGTCTGGGCAGCGCGGCCGCCGTTCTGTACCGAGTAGAAGTATTGGAAGCTATGATCGGGCGGCGCGGGGTCGGTGGTTTGCAGATAACCGGTATCTCCGTAAGAGAGGACTGTGATGGTGCCGTTCCGGGTCCAACCGGGTATGCTCGAGACGACTGACGCCGGATCGCTGACGTTGCCGGTTTCGGCATTGCCATTCACGATGAGATTGGTGTTCAGGAGGCTCGATTGGGGCCGCGCGGACGGCGAAAGAGTAAAGGTGATGAGTGCGGCAAGAAAGCCGGTGATTTTATTAGTTGACATGAATGCCTTTTTTCAACGTTTGCTTCTGCGTAGAGTCCGGCATTGCGCGCCCTGGGCGTCGGCTGTCATGGTGAGAGTTCGCACAGTTTCCAGGCGGCTAAGTGCAGATTCCGCGGACGTGATGAAACTGAGAGAATGTGACTCATGCAGCACGGGACCCCGGTAACCGAACAGCTTCAATCGTTCATGGGTGGGAAGGCTTCGGCCGGCGAGGATCTGATGCGCGAGATTTTGCCGAAACTCCGTCACATCGCAATTGGCGCGCTGAACCGGGAGCGCTACGCAGTTCCGTTTTCGCCCACTGAGTTGATCCATGAACTTTGGATTGGGGGTCTTGGCAAGGGAGGGTGGCAGATCCGGGATCGCGGGCATTTTTATGCTCTGGCGAGCCTCGCGATGCGGCGAATCTTAATCGATTTTGCGCGAAAGAGGCTGGCGCAGAAGAGGGGCGGCACAGCGGTACCCTTCACCTTCCTTGAATTTGGCAAACAGACGGCAGCGTTTCTCGAGGATGCCGAGCAGATTGCGATGATCGGAATCCTGATGGACCGGCTAGAGACAAAGGATGCAGCGGCGGCCAGGATGGTGGACATGCACTATTTCGGCGGCTTCTCGCTGGAAGAGATCGCAAGTGAAACGGGGCTCTCGGTGAAGCAGGTGCGGCTGCGGTGGGAGCGAGGGCTGAAATGGCTTAAGAATATGCTCCAGGCGGAATCGCCGGCAAGCCGGGCGTCACGCATTTTTTGATGTTAGGAGAAGGTCGCGTCCGATGGGGTTGGCGAACGAGGGAGCGTCCTGGGGGCGCCTGGAAGGGTCGAACTCCAGGGCTGAAGCGACCAAGTCGACGGCCTCGTCAGAAAACCGGACGGGAAGATTGTGGACGAGTTCCTTGACCCGCTCGGGCAAATCCATGGCCGCATCGGGCAGCAAGGTGGAGAGGCGCTGGCCAGTCAGCATTTCGAGAAGAATTTTCGCCAGACTATAAACATCACTGGCGGGACAGGCAAAGCCGACGGCCTGTTCCGGCGCCATGTAATAGAACGTTCCCGCAGCTCGCGATAAACCATGCATCGTCTTGTCAGGCTCTTTCACGATGGCGATAGAGAAGTCGATGAGCACGAGTTCTTCGCCGAACTTACACCCGCTGCGAATCATGAGGTTTTCGGGTTTCAGATCCCGATGGTAAATCCCTTTAGGGTGGATTTCAGAGAGCGCGGCGGACGTCTGTAGAAGCAGACTCGCGGCTCTCGGCGCGGGAACGGGTCCGAGGTTCAGCAGTTCCCGCAGGGTGACCCCGTCTATAAACTCCATGACTAAATAAGGTGTGCCCTCAGGAGTTACGCCGTGGCCGTAAATGGAAACGACGGACGGATGACGAATTTTTTCGAGCGCCGCAACCTCCTGTTGGAACCGATGAGTCACCCAACTGCGATCCAGCACCTCGGAACGAAAGATTTTGATCGCGCAGGGACGCCCGTGGTAGAGCTGGTCGCGCCCTTTCAGGACGGAGGCAAAGCCGCCCAACGATATGAGGCTCTCGATCTCAAACCGTTGATCAAGAATGGTACCCACCCACTGCAGTTCCGGAGAGAGCGCGGCCATACGCCAACCGGTGAGGTCTGGCAGCCTGCCGGCCTGGCGCCTCTTACGCCACGTCAGGACGCCCGCCGTTCCGGCATAGAACGCGGTACACAGGAGCATTCCGGCCTGCCAGGAGAACCACCACGGCCGCAGGACGGTGATGGACCGGCTCACGGATTGGGACCAGCCGCCTGTTGCGAGACGGCTCTGGAACTCCAGGATGTGGGGTCCCCAGGTGGGAGTTCCCAAGTCGATATCGAGGGAGGGCGCGGTTCGCCACTCGTTTTGTCCGGGAAGCCAGCGATAACGAAGGCGAAGGGCGTCACGGTTTTGGAACTGCAAAGATCCCAAATGGACGATGAGGCGTTTGACATTTTTGAAAGCGGCGGGGGCGCCGGCAAGTGCGGCTGCGCTGCCATCCACAGAAAAACCAGAGAGAAATGCCGGTAAGAAAGCGGTTGGATCGACGAGATGGGGCGGGGGGCGAAAATGAACGATGCCGGCGTCGGCAGCCCACCATATGGAACCATCGGAGTCGCTGAAAAACGAGCGCCGGTTGGTATCGACATTCGTTAAACCGTCGCTTCCACTAAGCTTGTTCCACACGGCGCTCCGCGCCTGGTCAAGACGCGCCGCATAGAAGCCATCTCCGGAGCCACGCCAGAGCCAGCCGCGCGGATCGATCCCCAGCGAGTAGGGGCCTCCCGCGGGATCCACGTCAAATTGGCGGACGAGCACCCTGCCCTTCGCTATCTGCGCCAGGACAAGCTTGCGCAAGCTTGGATAGCCAAGCCACAGATCGCCTTGGGGCTCCGCAGCCATCGAAGAACACCCCATCGCGGGCAGGGAGCCAGGCTCAGAGAGGAGTTTCCAGCGCCCAGACTCACGCCGGCTGAGCCCGTTGGGAGAACAGGCCCACAGGTCGCCGTTTCGTCGATCGAGCGTTATCGACGCGGGGAGATCGCCGCCGGGCAACGGTTCACGATCCAACAGCAAATCCTTTCCTACTCGCCGCACACGTTCGATTCCCGCTCCGGCAAGCCATATCTCGCCGTCATTCGTCCTCGCCAGCGTTTCGGCTCCCTTTCCCTGGTTGACGGGTGTGCGGGCAAGCAGCCGCCCGTCGCCAGAAAGTAGAATGACGCCCTGGTGGGAGAGCACAGCGTAGAAGTTTCCCTGTCCATCCGGCGCGAGAGAACTGATCGAGCCGAAGGCGCCAGACGCTCCGAGAATGCTCCACTGCCTGTTTTCATCGAGAGTCGCGACGCCTGCGCTGGTGCCGGCCACGAGGCGTGCTCCTACTCTCGCAAATGACCAGACGAGGCCGTGGCGGCTTCTCCACTGTTCGAGGCGGAAGGGATAGGGAAAGCGGTACAGCCCTTCGATGGTTCCGATCCAGATGGTGCCGTCTTGGGTTTGCAGCGCCGAACTGACGGCGGCGAGAGGCAAGCCTTGATCGGAAGTAGCGACGCGGAAGGCTCCGGGCCGTCCTACTGCGAGAGATGCCGCGTTGGGGAACAAGATTGAGCCGTCGACGGTTTCCGACTGCGCAGACCAAACGTTTCGGCCAGCGACGGCGGGCGGCAACCGGATGGGCGCTGCGTCACCGGGACACTGATAGGCGCCGGATTCGACTGTGCGGAACCACAGGCAACCCTGTCGATCCCGGAGGACGCGCTGCAAATCGGTCAGGTCCGAGGGATGGAGTTTGGGACTGGCCGCGTCCCCAGGCTTCCACTCCGCAATCAGATTGGTCGAGAGTTCGCACCATCCGCCGGGACACGCGGTCAAGATGTTGCCGGCGGGATCCCGGGAGAGGGGGCCATTGCTCTTCCAGACGGAAAGACGTTCCCAATTCCAGCGATCCTGCGATCTGCGAATGCGATAGAGGCCGTTCCCGCCTGCCGCCGGATTGGGAAGGGTCTGGAACGGCAGCGAGTCCGAGCCTGTGGCCAACAGAAGTCCGGGTGCGACGGCGACGATCTCCAGCATTTTGGGTCCAGAGAGGATTCGTTCCAGTCGCCCCTGACTGAACCGGTAGACTCCCAGATTGGTAGCGCTGAGAATTGCTCCTTCAAAATCGACGGCCAAGCCGTAGCTCAGCGCGGGAGGGAAGCCGAAGTCGCGGAGGGAGAAAAAACGCGCGCCGTCAAAACAAAAGATGTCGTCATGAGTGCTCAGCCAGAGGCGTCCCAGAGGGTCTTCGGCGAGGTGCTCGATATTCTTCGGCGCATTGGGGATTGAGACAAAGGGATACTGCTGACCGAGCAGAGTAGAAGCCAGGAACGTCAGCACCGTAACGGCGTAGCGGGGCATAGGATCAATATATCTGCGCGGATTGATGGTTTTGCAGCCCCTGGCAGTCTGTGGAAGAAGTTAACGCAGGCCAAAGGCCTACTCTACGAGATCAGGAGTGCGAAAATGACGGGTCATTCGCGTTTGAAGATGCGGCCGAAGAAACCCTTTTTCTTAGGCGGGGATTGGCCCGGATCGGGCTCGGCGGGTTGTCCAGGCGGGGCACCGGAGGCCGTCTGGTCGCCGCCGGGAGGAGAGATCGAGGTCTTGCCGGTGGGCGTCTGCGGGGTGTCCCAGCCGGTTACGTTCGTGTTGTCATTACTCGGACCGCCGTGGAGGGGGCACGAGCCTACCGGTTCGGTCCCGGAGATGAAGTATTCGGTGATCTTTTTGGGACATTGCGGGGTGGCCGGCATGCCCGATTCGGGATCGATCTGAATGCTCACGACGCCGGAGGGCGCCTGAAAATATTTGACGTCGCGATATTCACGAAATGCGGCGGCACGTTTCATGAACTCCGCCCAGATCGGCAGCGCGGAGCGTGCGCCTTCGACGTCGAGCTGGCTGTAATCGTCGAAACCGACCCAGACAATACAGAGGAGGTTGGAGGTGAAGCCGGCAAACCAGCCGTCGTGGGAGGTTCCCGTTTTACCCGCAGCCGGAAGATTGAAGCCTCTGGCATGCACGCCCGCGCCTGTGCCGCTGCGCAGAACTTCTTCGAGCATGCTGACCATCAAATAATCGACGCGAGGATCGAGGACCGGCTTGGTCTCGGGTTTCTGTTGATAAAAGACGGTGCCGTTGGGCTCCTTGACCTGGGCGATGAAAGTGGGTTTTACGCGGACACCACTGTTGGCAAAGACGGTGTACGCGCCGGCCATTTCTAGCGGGGTCGCGTTGTAGGAGCCGATGGCCATGGCGGGTGTCGCATGGACTTCCTCATTAATGCCCGCCTTGTGCGCGAGATTGACGACCGTGCCGTAGCCTACCATTTCCGCAACCTTGATGGTGGCAACATTCATGGAATGCGCGAGAGCCTGGCGAAGGGTGACGACGCCAAACCATTCGTGCTCGAAGTTGCTCGGCTCGTAAGGCTTGCCGTCGTACCAGAAAGTGGTCGGCTCATCGACGACGGTGGTCGCCGGGGTGAGGGTGCGAGAGCCTCCGGCGATGGCCGTATTCATGGCCGCGGCGTAGACGAACGGTTTGAAGATGGAACCGGGGGGACGTTTGGCGAGGAGGCGATTGAGCTGGCTGGCGCCGTAACTGCGGCCTCCGATAGCGGCTTTGATCTGGCCGGTATGAGGATCGAGGGCTATCAGCGCGCATTGAGCGTGAGGTGGGGTACGGCCTTTGAAGCGGCGCTGCTTCTTGACCTGATCGTCGACCTCCTGCATACCAATCCGGACGGCTTCGCCGGCGGCGCGCTGCAGGTTCAGGTCGAGGGCGGTATAGATGCGATCGGCTTGACCCTTAAAATCGTAGTCTTCGAAGCGCTGGGTAAGTTCGTCGTTGACCATGTCGACGTAATATGGCGCTTCGCTCGACTCGGCTTCGGCGGGGGCGAGGACCAACGGCTTGTCGATGGCGACGGCATATTCACGATCGGTGATGTAACCGTATTTCCGCATCTGCGCAAGCACCAGGTTGCGGCGCTCCTTGACCATCTCGGCGTTGCGGAACGGGCTGTAGAGGATGGGATTGCGCAGCATGGCGGCGAGGGTCGCGGTCTGTTCGAGCGACAGACTGTGGAGATCCTTGCCGAAGTAGGCGCGGGCGGCTTCACCGAAACCACGGATACTGAAGCTGCCGCGACGTCCGAGATCGATCTGATTGCAGTAAAGCTCCAGAATTTCCTGCTTGGTGAGACGCTGCTCCAGCTGCAGGGTGATCATGACCTCGGCGGCCTTCACTTTCCAGGTGCGTTCATAAGTGAGGAACATGCACTTGGCGAGCTGCATACTGAGGGTGGAGGCGCCCTGAGTGTGCTTACCGGTGCGCATGTCTTTCCAGGCGGCGCGAACGATGCCGATCGGATCGAGGCCGTTGTGCTGGAAGAAGCGCTGATCCTCGATCGACAGGATCGCATGGATGAGGACCGGGGGAATGTCGGCGTAATGAACGATGCGCTGCTTCTCGCGGTTCTTATCGTAGACGTTGGTGAGTAGCTCGGGTTCGAGGGCAAATTGGCCGCGGTCGGTGTTGTCGCTCAGCGAGATGATGCGGACGATTTTTCCGTCATTGAAGCGGATGACGCCGGGTTCCTGGTTAAAGTACGAGTCGGGGCCGGGGAAAATCTCGACTGAATCGGGATGGACGTTGTAGGAACCGACCGCGTTGGTACGCGACTCGCTGTATCCGGCGCGACGCAGGGCGGCCGCGATCTCAGCGGATGTGGCGGGATCGCCGACGGCTACAGTCTCCGGGGCGGCATAGATCCGGGAGGTGATGGTGAAGGGGCCGGACTTGAGTTTTTCGTCGATGATCTTGGCGTACTGCACGTAGAAATACGTGAAGGTGAAGCCAGCGACAGTGAAGACGATCAAGAAAAAGCCAAGAATCGTCTTCCCCACCGGACTCATCAGGAAGCGGACTAGTCCGGCCTCGCGGGGGACGCGAATCTTGACCCGCTCTTTACGGGCGGTTTCCACCCTTTGATTCTCTCACGTACTGAGCACTTTAGGGCGCGGAGGGCGATGAATCAAACTTAATTCCCTGTGCGAGAGGTAGTTCGGAGGACCAATTGAGGGTACACGTTTGTCGACGCATGTAGGCTTTCCAGGAGTCGCTACCGGCTTCGCGTCCTCCTCCGGTGTCCTTTTCGCCGCCGAAGGCTCCCCCGATTTCTGCTCCGCTGGTGCCGATGTTGACGTTCGCAATACCGCAGTCGCTCCCGCGATGGGAGAGGAAGTTTTCGGAGGGGATGAGGCTGCTCGAAAAGATTGCGGAGGAGAGACCTTGCGGGACGTCGTTATGCCAGCGGATGGCGTCGTCGAGGTCGTCGAAATCGATGAGGTGGAGGATGGGCGCGAAGATTTCTTCTTTGAGCATGGGCATATGGGGATGCGACCGGACGAGCGCCGGCTCGACGAAGCAGCCGCCGAGAGGGTTGCCTCCGAAGACGATTTCCCCGCCCTGCCCGCGGATGGCATCGAGAGCCCGGACCATGTTGGCGACGGCATCCGCACTAATGAGCGGGCCTACCAGGGTGTCGGGTTGCGCCGGGTCTCCGATGCGGAGTTGTTGGTAGGCGGCGATGAGGGCGGTCGTCATTTTAGCCGCGATTTCGCGTTGGAGGAAGAGACGGCGGGTGGTGGTGCAGCGCTGCCCGGCGGTGCCGACGGCGCCGAAAACGATGGCGCGGAGCGCGAGATCAAGATTGGCATCGTTCATGACGATGATGCCATTGTTACCCCCTAACTCGAGCAGGGCGCGGCCGAGTCTGGCGCCGACGGTGGCAGCGACGTGACGACCGACGCGCGTGGATCCGGTGAAGCTGATGAGGGGCAGGCGCGGGTCGGCGAGCATGGCTTCGCCGATGACTTCGTTGGTACCGACGAGGGTTTGGAAGACGTCGGGAAAGCCGTGACGTTGGAGGACGCGACGACAGATGCGGTCGACGGCGAGGGCGCAGAGTGGCGTCTGAGGGCTGGGCTTCCAAATGACGGTATCGCCGCAGACGGCAGCGAGCATGGCGTTCCAGGCCCAGACGGCAACGGGGAAGTTGAAGGCGGTGATGACGCCGACAGGCCCGAGAGGGTGCCACTGTTCGTACATGCGATGGCCGGGGCGCTCACTGTGCATGGTGTAGCCGTAGAGCTGGCGCGAGAGCCCCACGGCGAAATCGGCGATATCGATCATCTCCTGAACTTCGCCTTCGGCTTCGGCGAGGATTTTGCCCATTTCGAGGGTAATGAGGGCGGCGAGAGCGGATTTGCGGGCGCGAAGTTCCAGGGCGATCTCGCGGATGATGTCGCCGCGGCGGGGAGCTGGGAGCATGCGCCAGCGGAGGAACGTTTGGGTGGCGCGGTCCACGGCGGCGTCGTAATCGTGACGGGTGGAGAGATGAACGCGGGCAATTTCGGATAGGTCGGTCGGATTCAGGGAGGGGAGTTCGCCGTGTGGCGCCGATTCGAGTTCCAGTTGGGTCAGGATGTCGATGGAACGCATGCCCTCACAGTAGCGTGTTTTGAGACGGCTGAGCCGCAGATTCGGAGATCGGCCGCCTGACAGCCTATCTCACACAAGGGAGAGTTCGATGGCTCGGAGGGATTGCTCCGGGGGCACGTTGTTGACTACGATGACTTCGCCGACGCGGGTGGGTAAGACGAAATGGACGCGGCCTTGCACGGTTTTTTTATCGGCGACTAACCTCGATTGCAGGTTTTGCGCGGCGATGCCGGTTAGGGACGGGATGGGGCCGTAGGCATCGATGCAGCGCAGCATGCGGTCGCGTACGGCGTCGTCGATCATGCGACGGAGGTTGCCCAGCCAGACCGCGGCTTTCATGCCCCAGGCAACGGCTTCGCCGTGGAGGAAGCGCTGGTAGCAGGTCTCGGCTTCGAGAGTGTGGCCGAAGGTGTGTCCGAAATTGAGGATCTTGCGCAGATCGCTTTCGCGCTCATCGGCTGAGACGACTTCGGCTTTGATCCGAACGGAATCGATGATCATCTGATCGACGGCATCGGGGCGCATGGCCAGCACGTCGTCGCGGCGCTGTTCGAAGAGTTGGAAGAGGCTGGGGCTGCGGATGATGCCGTGTTTGATGACTTCATAGAGACCGGCGCGGTATTCCCGTGGCGGGAGGGTTTCGAGGACGGAGGGATCGATCAGCACGGACAAGGGTTGATGGAAACTACCGATAAGGTTTTTGCCGCTGACCAAATTGGTGCCGGTTTTACCGCCTACGGCGGCGTCTACTTGGGCGAGGAGTGTGGTTGGAATTTGAATGACGGGGATGCCGCGCATGAAGATGGCGGCTAAGAAGCCTCCCATGTCGGTGACGATGCCTCCGCCGACGGCGAGCACGATGCTGGAGCGATCGCCGCCGAGCCGCACCATTTCTTCGGCAGCCGCTTCCAGGGGAGCCAGGCGCTTGTGCTCTTCGCCGCCAGGGAGCAGGATGCGCTCAAAGTTGCGCCCGCCGAGTCCTTCGGCCAATTGGGTTCCGACGAACTCCCAGACGTCCGCGGTGGTGACGACGAAAATTTTGCCTTTGCCGGAAGGCAGATAGCGCGCCACGGAGTTGAGGAGGCCGCGTTCTACGACGGCGGAGTAATTCCCTTGCGGAGTCGAGATCCCGAAAGATGGCATGAATTATCTTTCTACCACGCCGGGCCGTTCAGATCGGGGAGGGTCTGTCGCGGCTGCGGCGGGATGCGGATTTTTTTCCTAACAGCCTGTGGCAGAAGTCAACGCAGGCCAAAGGCCTACTCCACAAGGCTTGCAAGCCATTGATTCTTTTTGCGGAGTAGGCTTTTCGCCTGCTCCTGGCCGTTGGAGAGACTTCTGCCACAGGCCGCTAATGGGTCTTCTGAAGCTCGCTGCGGATTTCCATCCAGATTTTGTAATAGAGCC
This sequence comes from Terriglobia bacterium, assembly GCA_963777595.1. GTDB lineage: Bacteria > Acidobacteriota > Terriglobia > Bryobacterales > Bryobacteraceae > CAVVFX01. The sequence goes on along the minus strand of CAVZRE010000047.1, from coordinate 38,141 downwards.
ATTCGGGTGGAGGATTCTCTTCCTGATAGTGGTCCGGGCGAAGGGTGAGGGTACCGGTGGAGAGCAGGATCTGTTTGACTTTGGGATTTTGGTCGAGTTTGGCGCGCATGGCCTCGACGATGAGTTTGTAGTGCTCGCCTTTTACAGGGGACCAGTATTTGAGGCGGCGGCCTTCGAAGGTGACCCAGTCGATCTTCATCTTCTTCATGTTTGCTTCCCCGAGCGCGCCTGCGTCTTTCGCGGTGAAGGCGGTCATCTGGGCCACGGCTTCGCGGGTGTGCGGCCATTCGAGGCCGGGGAACTTCGCGCGCGGGTCGGAGGGTCCTTCGGGGTAGAGCATCATCTGCCAAAAGCCTTCCACGCTGGCGTAGTGTTTTCCGCGATAGGTGAATGGCGTGGCCGCGAAGTTGGAGAGGATTCCTAATTCGTTGCGTTTGGAGAGAATGACTTCTCCCGGTTGGGCAGCTTGCGGAAGGATTTCCCAGGCAGGTTTGTGGGCTTCGGGGACGGGCGTCCACCAGTGTGCCGGGTATTGGGCGGCTTGGGTGGGATTGGGTATCAGGAGGAAGGTTAGAGCGCAAAGCGCCGGAGGTATGGCAGTTGCGCAGTTTTGAAAGATGATGTTTTGAAGTTTCTCTTCATAATGAGGCGCAGGGCGCGAGGCAAGAATTCTGCGTTTGCGGCGTGGCTTACACGAACCGTAACCAGAGATGGTGGAAACCGAGTGTAGCAGCCCGTGGCAGAAGTCTCTCCAACGGCCAGGCGCAGGCGAAACGCCTGCTCTACAAAGAAGGGTCAATTAGCGATGCGAGAGAACGCTGCCGATCCGCTAATAACGATTCGCTTGTCAATCGCGGCGTGGGTCTTGGGCGAGAGGCGTGCTGTGTTACGTTGGCAGGATGAAAGATGTCAATGTAGGAGTTATCGGCCTGGGCAATGTCGGCTCGGGCACAGTCACGATTCTGGATGAGAACGCCGATCAGATCGCGCTGAAGTTGGGATTCCGGCTGAAAGTCACGGCGGTTGCCGCGCTGGAATTGACCGGTCCGGTGATGGAGCACGTACCGGCGGATGCGTTGCGCACGAAGAGTTGGCGGGAAGTTGTCGATAACCCGAATGTCGACATCGTTGTCGAATTGGTGGGCGGCACGACCGTAGCGCGAGAGATTATCGACGCGGCCGTTGAACATGGCAAGTCGGTGGTGACTGCGAATAAGGAATTGATGGCGCTGAGCGGCTGCGAGATTTGGGACCGCGCCATTCGCGCAGGCATCAACCTGGCGATGGAAGCGAGTGTATGCGGCGGCATTCCGATCCACGCGGTGCTGCGCGAGGGGATTTCCGGCGACCGCATTACCGCGCTGTATGGAATCCTGAACGGGACGAGCAATTTTATCCTGACCGAGATGGAGAAGCGGGGCGATTCGTTCGAAACGGTGCTGGCCGAGGCGCAGCGCGCTGGGTTACGCGGAAGCCAATCCGAGCGCGGATGTGGATGGGTTATGACGCGCGCTCGAAGCTGGCGATTCTGTCGGCGCTGGCGTTCGGCGAGCATATCACGCCAGCCGACATTTACGTGGAGGGGATCCGGCGGATCTCGCCGATGGATTTTCAATATGCCCACACGCTCGACCACACTATCCGTTTGTTGTGCGCGGCGCGACAGACCGCCGAGGGATTGATTCTATCGGTGCGTCCGGCGCTGATCCGGAGATCGACGATTCTGGCGAATGTGCAGGGTGCGTACAACGCGGTTTGGGTGAAGGGCCACTACGGCGACGATACCTTTTACTACGGCCGTGGCGCGGGTTCGAGACCGACAGGCGTGGCGGTGGTGAGCGATTTGATGCGGGTGGCGCGGGAGATCAGCTGCGGCAGTCCGGAGCGGGTGTCGCCCGTTTGCGCACGAGCGGCTCGGCGTGTACAAGCCGGTGGCGGTGACCGTGCAGAAGCGGCCGTATTATTTGCGATTCCGGGTGGACGATCGTCCGGGTATTATTGCGACGCTGGCGGGAATACTGGCCGGCAAAGCATATCAGCCTGGAGGCCGTGTTGCAGGAGCCTTGCGATACGAAGGGCGATCTACCGTTCGTGATTACAGTGGAGTCGACTTCGGAGCAGGCGATAAGGGATGCGGTGGAGGAGATGTCGCATCTGGAGTTTTTGAAGGAAATTCCACTGGCTTTACCGATGGAGCCTCCTTTATAAGTGTCTTTTCAGGCGGCTAGGCTGGAATTCGCCGGGGGTTTACACCCTCAGAAAGATTTTTGATTTCAGTTAGTCTGAGTTATTCATTTGTAATCGACGCCTAAATAGTCTGTGGCGGAAGTCAACGCAGGCCAAAGGCCTACTCTACAGTATTTCAAAAGTGAGGGTATTCACCAGTTACCGGGGAGGCTAATTCCCGCTATGCTTCCCGTAATATCAAGGTGGCATACCTCCATGGGCCGGCTGTGGCGGCCGGTTCATGGAAGTTATTCAGTGGATGACGGTCCGGGAGCTAGAAGTTATGGGAAAATGCTCATTTTGCGGAGCGGAGACTCTACTGCACGTTAATAACAGGCCTGTTTGTGTGGCATGTGACGAACGTCCCGAGAGTGAACGGCCGCGACGAAAGACCGGTAAGGCGGAAGCGGGGAAGACGGAGAATTGCAGCACTTCCGAAGAACCGTCCGCACAAGAAGCGAGCGCAGGGAAACAACATTAAACACAAACTGGCGGGTACGGTGACCCGCTACGGTTACCATAGAGGGGATGAGTCCCAACCAGCCAGGCCAGATGCCAAAAGTCCCGATCCAAGGCGTCAAGAATATTGTCGCGGTCGGATCCGGAAAGGGCGGTGTGGGCAAGACCACCGTTTCGGTAAACCTTTCGATCGCGCTCGCGTTACTCGGGCATAAAGTGGGCTTACTCGACGCGGATGTCTACGGTCCCAACGTGCCGCTCATGATGGGGATCAACAGGACGCCGCAGGCGCGAGGGGAGCGCATCCAACCTCTTGAGAACTTCGGCGTGAAGCTGATGTCGATGGGATTTTTGAGTCCTGGCGATAAGCCGCTTGTCTGGCGCGGACCTATGCTTCACAGCGTCATCCAGCAGTTTCTGCGCGGAGTGGATTGGGGCGAACTGGATTACCTGGTGATCGACCTGCCGCCGGGCACTGGGGACGTGCAGCTTTCCCTGATCCAGACGGCTCCGGTAACGGGCGCGATTGTGGTGACTACGCCGTCGGATGTATCCCTCGAAGACGCACGCAAAGCCATCCACATGTTCAACCAGGTGAAGGTCCCGGTCCTGGGATTGGTAGAGAATATGAGCTGGCTGAAATGCCCGCACTGCAGCGAGAAAATCGACGTGTTCAGTATGGGTGGGGGAAGCCGGACGGCGCAGGAAATGGCGGTCAATTTCCTGGGTGAACTGCCCCTCGATCCGGTGGTGCGGATTGGCGGCGATACGGGCCGGCCGGTGGCGACGCGCGGCGAATCAGATGAACGTGCCGCGGCTTTCTTTGAGTTAGCCAAGCGTACGATCGATCGGGTGGCGTTGGAGAGCGCTGCTCCTGCTCCGAGGATCACGGTCGAAGACTAGCAGCCTGTGGCAGAAGGCTCTCCAACGGCCAGGAGCAGGCCAAAGGCCTGCTCTACCAGGCTTGCAAGCCATCTTCTGCCACAGGCCGCCAGGGCCCAAGGCTGTCAGAAGACGTAACCGATCTCGGCCTGATAGGTTCTGGGGGGAACCCAATGGGTGCCGCTGAAGGTGGACAAGAAGTTGTAGAGCGCGGCGACGTTGGTGAGATTAGTGATGGTGAACTTAGCGGTGACGTGCCGTTTGTCGGACTTGCCCCAGAGGTCGTCGGTTCCGATTGCGGCGTCGAAGAGGTTTCTGGGCGAGATGCGGGTAGGACTGTGATCGGCGTTGTAGACGGTTGGAATGACGATTCGGGAAACCGTCAACTGCCCGGGTGCGCAAGCGGTGATCGGGCGGCCAAGAGTTGCCGGAACTCCGCCGCAGGAGGCGCCAATCACCTGCTGCTCGTCGGCTGTCAAGGTGAGGATATCGCTTAGGGTCTGCACGTCTCCGGCGACCTCGCCGCTATCGTAGCGCCAGGTGAACGCGGTCCATGGACCGTGCTTGCCGAACTGGTAGCGCAAATAAGTGGTTTGTTGAAATTCCTGGTCGTGATCGATTCGAAATACGCTGGTATCGAGCGGTGAATTGAAGATGAGGCCGCCTTGTTCGGGGCCGAAGAAGCGGGCGCGGGTGTGGCCGAGGGTCATGAAGGCGGAAAATCCGCGTGTTTCGGGAACGCTAATTCGTGCCGAAACGCCGTCTATTTTCGACTTACGCCAGGAAATGGGAAAGACGATGGGGGTATTGAGCAGCGTATCGAAATCGAAGGCGTTGTGGGTGTATTTCCAGAAATAATCGGCATTGATGACCAGGTGCTTGCCGGCGGCCTGTTGGAGCCCTGCGCCGTACTCATTGCGGCTGCCGGGCTGGAGGGGCGAGGCGGCTTGCGCACCAAACAAATTGCCGAGTCCGCCGACGCCGGTCGAATTGGACAGAATGAGATTCTCGTTGTAGGGAGTTTCAAACGTTTTGGCGTAGAAGACGCGGACAACCGTGGAGGTGGGTTTGAACTCGTATGAAATGCCGAGCCGCGGCTGAACCGAAGAATCCGCAACGAGCCCATGGTAGACATCGCCGCGAATGCCCACGTTGACGGTCAGGCCGTGGAACTTGATCTGATCCTGAATATAACCGGAGAACTGGCGGACATCCGCGCTTCCCAAGAAGTTGAACTCGCTGCCCCCCCGGGTGAGATCGTAAGGGAAAAGGCCTGGCAAGAAGTTGGGATTGGGCATGAGTCCGGGGGCGCTGCAGGAGGACTTGCCGACGTAAGCCAGGCCATTCGAGGTGAGGCATGGCGCATTGAACGTGGGGTCAGTTATTCCGAGCTGGAAGAATTCGCGCAGCAGTTCTACGCTGGCCTGGCCGCCGATCTTGACGTTGTGAATTCCATGCACCCAAGACAAATCGGCGCGCACCCCCGTGCTGGCCAGACGGCGGCTTTGTCCGATGCTGACCGGCTGATCCGAGAACGTATTGCGGCTGGGATAATAGCTGACCTGGTCCTGGCGGAACCACGGGCTGATGGTGAGCGCCATGGTGCTGCCGAACAAATGCACGTAGCCCGGCGCAACGTTCCAGGAGAGAACGCGCTGCTTCTGGTCCTGACCCGTCAGACCCTGGTCATAAGTATTGGGGATCTGAAACCAGTTACGGGCAAAGCCGAGATCGAGGTGCAGGGTGTCATTCTCGTCAGGCTGGTAATCCACGCGATCGAAGATCTGCATGGCGTTGCCGATGTCGTGATTGGGGGCAAATTCGGGTGAGTCTAGGAAGCGTCCGGTGCGGGATGAGTTCAAGGCGATAAAGTTGCCCATCTTCTGGGTGCCTGCGCCGAAGGTGGCGTCCTCGCCGTAGGTTCCGAAGGATCCGGCATTGGCGGTAAAGCTGCCGAAAGGCTTCTGTCCCAAGCCGGATTTGGTAACGGCGTTGACAACCAGGCTGGTCTTATCGCCATATTCAGCGAGGGGAGAGCCTTCGATAATTTCGAGCGACTGCACGGCGTCCTCGGGAAGCTGGGTGGAGAACTGCTTGCTCTGCTGATCGCTGATCGGCTGGTTGTCGACCATATAGGAAACCTGCGCATGATCGCCGAGGGGATGGATCATGCCGTTCGAATCGCCAACGATGCCGGGGGCCGACATCTGGATGACGTCGGTGAGACCCGCAGCGGTGCTGGTTACCGGCAGCTGCGAAAATTGTTTTTCATCGACGTCCGTGTGCGCAACCGGGACGCTTTCCACGAGATCGCCGGCGTCCTCGGAGACGGTGAGGGATTGCGATTCGGTAGCGAGCTGAAGTTTTATATTGACCGCGAGCGGCACGGAAGTTCTGATTTCGGCATCCTTGGCCGCAGTCGCGAAGCCGACGGCTGAAACGGTGAGATGGTAATGGCTGAAAGGAATATTGGTGAACTTGAAAGTACCGGCACTATCCGTTTGAGCCTGGTTTTTATAATGACTGACGGGGTTCTCAATGGTGACAGAAGCGGCCGCGACAGTGGCGCCGGAAGGATCGGTAACCGTGCCGACAATCGAACCGGAACTGCCCGATTGGGCTGACAACAAGTTAGTAACTACAATCATCAAAAGCGCAGAATTGCGCACGTATCGAAAAAGCACAAAACTCTCCTTAAACGTCGGCCTTAGTTGAAATTGATCAAACTAATGACGGGAGAGCAGGAGGTCCACGCGTACATGCGCCCGAGCTTCCGGCTTCAACGAGCGACGGAAGTGCGTCAGGAGTGATACGCCAGTAAGTCCTGACGAGTGGGGGTCCAAGGTGAGATATGAGGGCAGCAGTCAGGACAGGGGAGTGGGAGGCATGACAAATGGGACAGCAGTGCTTAGCCGGATCGTCGGAGTGACCCGGAGCGAAGGCGACCATTTGGGAGACCAGAACCGCGAGCAGGAGGAGCATTGCCAGCGGTCGGGTCAGGATGCGGCTACCTGACATGTCTAATGCTATGGTCGCATATAGTTTGTAAATCTCATCCGTCTGTCTGAAAATAGGGCCCACTCATGTGAAAAATGCCCCCGGTCGCGGATTCAGGGACAGACCATCGCACCGAGAAAAAGCAGAGGTCTGGGATGAGTTACGAATGTGGTCGAGCGCGGGTGACAGTCAGGGTGCGGTTGTAGACCTGGCGAAAGACGTCGCCTGCGCTGCTCGGCGGCCCAGGCCTCGAGTTCCATATCGCGATCGCCTTTCAACTCCAGGAGGACGTCACCGTTCCGAACCGTGCAATTCAGGTCTTTGACGCGCTGCTCCTGGCTGCGATCGAGATTATCGGCGAGACGCAGGATGGGAGCAAGAAACTGCACGGCGCGCTTCGCCTTCGAGGTCGAGTCCCTGGAAATTGGGATGGGACTCGATGGGAACGGCCTTGCGGTGGTAGCGGCAGAGATTGGCAATGAGCTCCCGCTCGCGGGCGTTGAAACCGGGCATATCTGAATTCGCGACGAGATAGTAAGAGTGCTTGTGATGCTTGGTGTCGCTGACATAGTGTCCGATGTCATGGAGGTAAGCCGCGCCCTCGAGGAGCCGCCCATAGAGCGGGGAGAGGTGGTGCAGGGCATGGAGAGCGGTGAAGAGAGTGTTGGCCAGGCGCGCCACTTTACGGGCGTGCTTGATGGGAACGCCGTAGTGTTCCGCCATCTGCTCGACGGTGGTCCGCTGCTCGGAGGGGAGTTGGGTGAGATTGAAACCTGCGCCTCGAGCGGCGAGGTCGGCGATGATGCCTTCGCGAACGCCGGCGGCCGAGTGATAGAGAGCGGGAAGATGGAGGTCATCGAGGATGCGCAGCAGAACGGCAACTCCTGGAACGATGATTTCCGCGCGTCTGGGGCCGATGCCGATAATTTTGCGGCGCTGTTCGAGGCCGCGGGTAGTGATCTCCTTATAGAGTTTGCGGAGTTGGAGCGCAGAGGCTCGGCGTCGATTGGCTTCATCGCGACGGGCGCGGGGTATGCGATTGATGGCGCTGACGGCGGCGGACGCGCTGGCGGAAGTGGCGATGACACGATCGATGGAACGCGCGCCGATTTTACGGACAGCGGGTGCGATGCGCTCTTCGATATAACTTTCGAGGCGGAGGAGGTCGGAGGTGCGCGGAGGGTCGGTGCGAAGGAAGATTTCGGACAGGCGGAGCGCGCCAAGTTGTTTGGAGACGGCATATTCAATGCGCCGGTCCTGGCTCAGAATGAGTTCGGCGCTGCCACCGCCGATATCGATCATCAGCACCCGCTTGCCCGGCTGGGGCCAGAGGTTTTGGACACCGAGGTGAATCAGCCGGGCTTCTTCCTGGCCGGAGATGGTCTCGACAGGTGAGCCGATGGCGTCGGAAGCGCGTTTGAGGAAGTCCTGCTGGTTACTGGCGTCGCGAATTGCGGCGGTAGCGACGGCACGGACGCCGAGCACATTCAATTTCTGGTAGGTCTGCGCCATGCGGGCGAGCACGGAGCAGACAAGTTCGATGGCTTCCTGGCTGACGCGGCCGGTACGGAAAACGCTTTGTCCGAGGCGAGTGACTTCGCGGTCGGAAGCGAGAGGGCGTATGGCTGAGCCAGGTTCTGCTTCCCCCGCGAGCATCCGCACGGAATTACTCCCGATGTCGATCGCCGCATAGCGTGGCATTAAAGGCTATGATACGCGGAGGGACGATGGAGGGGCGCGGCGATGACCCGGAACAGCCAGGGCTCGTCCGCCTTCGGCTGGAGTCACCGCAGGCCAAAGGCCTGCTCTACAGGGCCGATGCGGTTCGTGCGACGGCGGTGCGCCAGCCATCGAAAAGATTGTTGCGCTGCGAATCCGGCATGGCCGGTTCAAAGACGCGATCGGCGCGCCAAAAGCTTTGCAGCTCTTCATAGCCTGACCAGAAGCCAGTGGCGAGGCCAGCGAGATAAGCTGCGCCGAGCGCGGTGGTTTCGATGTCGGCCGGACGGACGATGCGGCGTCCCAGGATATCGGCTTGAAACTGCATCAGGAAATTATTGGCTGATGCGCCGCCATCGACGCGGAGTTCTTCGAGTGGAGCTCCGGCGTCCGCTTCCATGGCGTCGATCAGTTCGCGAGTCTGGTAGGCGATGCTTTCGAGAGCAGCACGGACGATATGCGCACGGCCAGTGTCGCGAGTCATGCCGCAGATGAGTCCGCGCGCATTCGCCTGCCAGTGCGGCGCGCCGAGACCGGTGAAGGCGGGGACGAAATAAACTCCTCCGTTGGTCTCGAGGGAGGCTGCGACCGGTTCGGAATCGGCGGCGCTCGGAATGATGCCGAGTTGATCACGCAACCATTGGACGGCTGCGCCGGCGACAAAGACGCTGCCCTCGACCGCGAAGGCCGGTTGTTTATCGATTGCGGCTGCGCGTGTGCCGAGCAGGCGATGAGTGGATTGCGGGGCGCGGGAACCGGAATGGATCAGGGCGAAGCAGCCGGTGCCGTAGGTGTTCTTGGCGAGGCCGGCACGGAAACATGCCTGTCCGGCAAGTGCGGCTTGCTGATCTCCGGCGATGCCGGCGATTCGAATGGAGGCACCGAAAATTTCGGGTGCGGTTTCGGCGACGATGCAGCTTGACGGCACGATTTCCGGCAGCATGGCGTGAGGGATACCGAAGATCTGGAGGAGCCGGTCGTCCCATTGGCCCGTTGCGAGGTCCATCAGCATGGTGCGAGAGGCATTGGTGACGTCGGTGGCATGCCGTGCGCCGGCGGTCAGCTTCCAGAGCAGCCAGGTGTCGATATTGCCGAAAGCGAGTTCACCGTTCAAGGCTCGGGCGCGGGCGCCGGGGGCGTGGTCGAGAATCCAGGCGATCTTGCTGGCCGAGAAATAGGCGTCGATCACGAGGCCGGTTGTGGATTCGATGTAAGGAGCGTCGCTCGATTGGGCGAGTTCCGCGCAGAAGGCGGCGGTGCGGCGGCATTGCCAGACGATGGCGGGGCCGATGGGAGTACCGGTCGCACGGTCCCACACAACGACGGTCTCGCGCTGGTTGGTGATACCGATGGAATCAATCCGGGCAGCGGTGATGGCGGCTTGGGCCATGGCGGATTTGGCGGCCGCGAGCTGCGCGGAGAAGATATCGAGGGCGTCTTGCTCAACCCAACCCGGTTGGGGGTAGCGGCAATGAATCGGGATGGCTGCGAGACCAACGCGGGTCCCGGTCCGGTCGTAGAGCGCGGCACGGGCGCTCGAAGTTCCTTCATCGAGAGAGAGCACAAACGGCATAGCCGCCATTATAATGATGGATATGTTCTTTCGCCGTGAGCACGCTAAGAAATTGACGTTCGACGACTATCTGAACCAGGCACGGGCAGCCGGTTTTACGGTGGAGGGGATGGGTGGAGGCCGGGTCCGGATTACCCGCGATGGCGCCGCAGCCGAAGTAGAGGCCTCAACTGATGGCGTGCCGCGCTTCACGGCACGGGCGGGGGTCAAGCTGGGCCAGGAGATCGCGAGCCTGGTGGATGGCGGATATCAAAAGTTTATGGCGACGCCCTCGGGCAAGCAGCGACCCGCTCTCGCGCCGGACTTGACCCTGATCCACAATTTCCAGGAAGACTTGCGCGAGGCTTTCGGGCTGACGACTTTGTACAACGAAGCGCTGGGGACGGTCTCCAATCAGTATTTATATGATCGCGTAGTGGATCGGGATAAGGGCGTTGCCGTGCGGCCGTGGGAAGTTTAGGTCGGGGCCGTCATCCGTTTTTCCTCGTCCGCTTTATTTAACAGCGTGCTCTAATCTGCCGGGGTCGCGCCGATAAGTCTTATGTGGGTAGAGAATCTGACCGGCTTTTCGGCAATGCGGAACAACTGATGGATCAGGCCCTGTCGATGGGGCCGGCCGCTAATGTCACGGTGCTGGAACTTCCGCAGGGAGGGTACTATCTGATTCCCGGCACAGGCCACGACTTAGCTGCGGCACAGGCCGAACATGGAGCCGTTGCGGGATGGCAAGTGAGCCGGTGTGAGTCGAGCGTTCTGGTGAGCGGCAGGTCGGGAGATCGCTCTTGTCTGCTACGAAAGGAAGTGTCCGGAACCGGTATCCTCGGTGCGCTGCGCGACTCCCCTGCTTACTTCCTCGTCTGACGGGTGGTGGTCGGGCTCAGGCTGCGCCGGCGGCACATGAGGGATGGGAGGGGGAAATGGGGGCGGCGTCGAGCCGGCTACCCATTGGAGTTGACGAACGAAACTAGGATAGCTCGCCAATGCCGCTCCATAGAGTATATGGGATACGGTGATTAACCGATCCGGAAGATAAATTTGGACAAGCGGATTGATGCGGTGCAGGACGATTCCGAAGCAGAACCAGTTGAGGGCGAGTCCGGTGGTAATGCCGACAGCCACGAGCATCCACCCGCCTTTCCGTTCTCGTCCAGCGATGGCAAACAGCACGCCAGCCGCGGAATAGACAGCGAAGGTGCCGGCGAGTCCGGACCAGGTTGGGACGATGAAGCCTGCACGGTACGCTCGTTCGCCATAGAAGGTGGTGGCGAGCAGATTGGGGATGATCCAAGGGGAGCGGCGCTGAATAAGTTCTCCCAGCAGCCACCAGCCGATCATCAAGAGAGAGCCCAGGCATCCCGCTTGTAAACCGGCCAAGGTCAGTTGCAGGTCGCGATGTCCGGACGAAGTCTCCAAGAAGACAGCCTACCGTTTCAGACGGCTAAAAAGCAAAGGATAATGCAGATCGACTACGAAGCATCGCGAGGTAGCAGACATTTCGTGTAGTCAGTGAGTCGATTCAGGGGCTACGGGACAGCAACGCAGCGAACGATGAAGTGTGGTCCGCGCTACGGGGTCTTGCTGGCCTCCAGTATATGAACTCGATTTGAGCGGAACTTTCGCAACGTCTAAGGTTTATGATTAAGTATGCGTAAAGCCGCTCTGGCTGTGCTCGTGGCCACTGCTGGATCCGCGCTCGGTTTCGAGCCGGCCGATTTCTTCGAAACTCGCGTTCGTCCGGTACTGGCGAAGAACTGCTACGCCTGTCATACGGATGCCCAAATGGGCGGACTGCAGCTCGACACCCGTGAGCATGCTCTAAAAGGCGGGAAGTCGGGAGCGGTTATCATCCCGGGAGATCCTTCGAAGAGCCGTCTGGCGCTGGCGATTTCCTATACCGACGCCAAGTTGAAGATGCCGCCGTCCGGCAAGCTTTCGGATTCTGACGTGGAGGCGCTAACCACATGGATCAAAGACGGCGCGGTCTGGCCTGCAGGGGGAAAGGTGCTGCCTCCGCAGTATACGATCACGAAGGAACAACGGGCTTTCTGGGCGTTCCAGCCGATTGCGGATCCTGCGCCGCCTGCAATTAAGAATGCGAAGTGGGCACAATCGGATATCGACCGTTTTATTCTGGCCAAGCTGGAAGCGAAGAATCTTAAACCCGCTATTCCCGCGGATCGCCGCACGCTGATCCGGCGCGCCTATTTCGATTTGATCGGGCTGCCGCCGACGGTGGATGAAGTCAACGCGTTCGTGGCGGACCGGTCTCAGGACGCTTTTGCCAAAGTGGTAGACAGCCTGCTGGCGTCGCCGCGATATGGCGAACGATGGGGCCGCTACTGGCTGGACATCGCGCGTTATTCGGATGACAAGCTCAATCCCACGCAGGAAGAGCCGTATCCAAACGCGTTCCGTTATCGCGATTGGGTGATTCAGGCGTTCAATGACGACATGCCGTACGACCAATTCGTGATGGCGCAGATTGCCGGCGACAAGATGCCGAATCCGGAGAAATATCAGGCTGGGCTAGGGTTTTACGCGCTGAGTCCGGAGTTCCAGGATGACCGGGTGGACGCGACGAGCCGCGGGTTTCTTGCGCTGACGGTGGCATGCGCCACGTGCCACGACCATAAATACGATCCGATTCCGACGAAAGACTACTATTCGATGCTGGGCGTTTTCAACAATACGCATCTCGACGAAACTCCGGTGGCGTCGAAAGAGGCTGTAGAGGAGTGGAAGGCGCAGAAGAAGAAGGTCGACGCGAAGGAAAAGGAACTGAGAGATTTCGTCGCAACGCAAAGCCAGCAACTGGCCGAGATTCTGGCAACGCAGACTGTCGACTATATGCTGGCGGTATCGGGCGATGGTGACGGGGCGAAACTGGACCCGCCGACGCTGATGCGGTGGAAGAATTACCTGACCGTCCGCAAGATTGATCATCCTTATCTGGATGGCTGGCACGCTGCGAAGACTGGCGCAGAACGCCGCAGGGAAGCCGAGAAGTTTCAGGCCTTACTGCTGGCCACGAACGCGGAAAAGAAGGCGGTCGACGATCGCAATCACATCAAGCTGGGTCTCGATCCCTCCCGCGGCGACTTGAGCCAGGCGAATCTCGATTCCCTGCCCCGCGACAAGTTCGTGCTGTGGCGCGAAGTATTCGGGGAAGACCGTGGCGGCGGGATTCTTGGCTACAAAGAGAAAGATTTGGCGCGGTATCTTTCGGGACCCTGGAAGACTCACCTGGAAGCGTTACGAAGCGAAGCCGACGCGTTGAGCAAGGCGCTACCGCCGCAGTATCCATATCTGCAGGTGGTGAAGGATAACGACAAACCGAAAGAACAGCATGTGTGGTTGCGGGGTAATCGCGACAGCCAGGGAGAGCTTGCGCCGCCGCGATTTCTCTCGATTTTGTCGCCCGGTGAGCCAAAGCGTTTCGATAAAGGTAATGAACGGCTGGAACTAGCGCAGTCGATCGCGAATCCATCGAATCCGCTGACGGCCCGTGTGATCGTGAACCGGATCTGGCAACATCATTTTGGCGCGGGGATTGTGCGGAGCGCGAGCAATTTCGGACAACTGGGGGACCGGCCGTCGCATCCCGAACTGCTGGACTACCTGGCAACGCGGTTCGTCAAAGAAGGCTGGTCGATGAAGAAGCTGCATCGCGAAATCATGCTGTCGTCGGTGTATGCAGAAAGCACGTCGGCAACGCCGGCAGTGGAAGCCGCGGATCCGGAGAATCGGCTGCTGGCGCACGCGTCCCGCCGGCGGCTGGATGCGGAGATCGATTCGTGACGAGATCCTGTTTACTTCAGGCGATATCGACCTGACGAGCGGAGGCAAGCCCGCGCAACTCGATCTGGACAATCACCGGCGGACGGTTTATGGGTTCATCAGCCGAAGAAAATTGAATCCGTATTTGTCGCTGTTCGATTATCCGGTGCCGAATGCGACCAGTGAAGCGCGAAACCAGACGAACGTCCCGTTGCAGCGATTGTTCTTCATGAATAGTCCGTTCGTGCTGGCGGAATCGAAGACGCTGGCGAAGCAAGCGGGTACAATCGACGCGCTTTATCAACGCCTGTTCCAACGTGCGCCAACACCGCAGGAGAAGCAACTCGCGCAGCAGTTTTTGGAGCAGAGTCAGCATAATTGGCCGCAATACGCGCAGGTTTTGATGAGTTCGAACGAGTTTTTGTTTGTCAATTAGAAAAAGGCACAGGTTGAAGTCTGTGTCAGGGCTGGAAGGAAGGCATTCATGCTAACGCGACGAGATTTGCTCCGGACGATGGGTACGGGATTCGGCGTGGCCGGGCTCGCATCGACGCTCAATGCCGCCAGCCTAGCGCCTGCATCGCTGAATCCTTTGGCGCCGAGAGCTCCACACTTTCCCGCCAAGGCCAAGCACGTTATCTTTTTGTTTCTCAATGGAGGACCGTCACAGGTCGATACATTCGATCCGAAGCCGATGCTGGAGAAATACAGCGGGAAGCCCGCGCCGGCCGGAAATGTAAAGACGGAGCGGAAGACTGGAAATCTGCTCAAGTCGCCGTTCAGCTTCAAGAAGTATGGCGAGAGCGGCATCGAGATCAGCGAACTGTTTGCGCAGACGGGAAGGCATGCGGACGACCTGTGCGTCATTCGCTCCATGTTCACGGACCGGCCGAATCACGAGCCATCGCTCTTCATGATGAATTGCGGGGATAAATTCTCGGGCCGGCCTTCGATGGGTTCGTGGCTGACGTACGGCTTGGGAACGGAGAATCAGAATCTGCCGGGATTCGTGGTGATGTGTCCGGGACTTCCGGTGCTGGGTCCGCCGCTCTGGACGTCGGCATTTCTTCCGGGCGTGTACCAGGCGACTTATATCCCTAACAACGAGCGCACGCCCGACAAGCTGGTGCAATATATCCACAATCCGGAGATCAAGGCGGACGATCAGCGGCGTCAACTGGATTTGCTGGGTAAGTTGAACCAGATCGATATCAAGCGGGAGGGCACGGATCCGCAACTGGAAGCTACGATTCAGTCGGCGGAGGTCGCGTTCCGCATGCAGACGGAGGCGCCGGACGTTTTCGACATCACGAAGGAGCCGGAAAAACTGAGGGCGCGGTATGGAGACACGGATTTCGGACGAGGCTGCCTGATGGCGCTGCGGCTGGTGGAGAAGGGCGTGCGCATGGTGCAGATCTACTATGGGGACGGACAGCCTTGGGACAATCACGACGATATTCTGATCCACAAGCGGCTGGCGGCAGGGGCCGACCCTGCGATCGCATCGCTGCTCGAAGACCTGAAATTGAGGGGATTGCTGCAGGATACGCTGGTGATCATCGGGGGCGAGTTTGGACGGACGCCGGCGGTGGAAGTCAGCGGGCTGGTGAAGGTGCAGAATGGGCGGGACCACAATAGCGCAGCTTACTCGATGGTGTTAGCGGGTGGCGGGGTGAAGGCCGGCATGGCTTATGGCCAGACGGACGATTTCGGTTTCAAGGTGGTGGATAAAGGAGTGCATCCGCACGATCTTCAGGCTACCGCATTGCATTTGCTGGGTCTCGACCACACGAAGCTGACGTATCGCTATAGCGGCCGCGATTTCCGATTGACGGATGTGGCAGGGGAAGTGGTTCACGACCTGATCGCCTAAAGCGCGAGGTCAGCGGTGGTAAGGAGTGGAGATATAGCGGCGGCTTTCTTTAGCGGCTTCAGCAGCCGGGGCGAAAGCGATGGCTTTCTTGTAGAACACGACCGCCTGCTGATGCTGGTTTTTCATATCGAGAATCTGGCCGATGCGCATATAGGAGAGGACGCCGGTGTTCAGATCCACGTCGTCCGGGTTGGTCATCACCTTCTTAAAGTTTGCCATGGCCGCGTCGGGTTCGTTGTACCAGAACTGGACGGTGGCGCGCTCGAATTCAATTTTCCCCCAGGGGGTTCTGGCGAGACCCGGAGCATTCGATTCCTTGAGCCGCTGGATTTCGTCTATCGTGCCTAAGGCATCCTTTTTGTCCCCAATGTCGGCGTACATTTTGGCCTGTTCGAAGCGCAACAGGTAGTTGCGCGGATAGCGGCGAATCACGTCGGAGAGGAGCGGCAGGGCCTTGCGGGATTCGCGGTCGCGCCGGTAGAAGGCGCACAACATGATTTCGGCATCAGGCTTGTTGCGTGTGCCGTACTTAGCGACGCGCTCAACCGTGGCGAGGCCCTTTGCCTTATCTCCGTGAAAGCCGACGATGAAGCCGAGAGTACGCCAAGTCCATGGAAGTCCGCCGATGATGTACTCGTGAACTCCCTGGCCGAGCGGCGCGTCGGGGTCTTTGGGATTGATGGCGAGGATCTGGTCTTCCAATTTGCGGGCCGCGGTGGCGTCGCTGAGGGAGTCTCTCCAGGCTTTGCGGACGAGAAAATTCCAGTTGGAGCGGAATGCGAAGGCTACCGCGCGAGCGTGCAGCGCGGTGGTGTCGCGCGGGTTTTTGTTCAACTGCTGCTGGGAGAGATCGAGGGCTTTGTTGATGGCCGCGAAGAATTTCGCCTCGGTTGCCGGAGCCACTTCCATTTTGGGCCGGCGGAGGAAGGAATCGGTACCGTCGATCAATTCGCTTTCCAGCGCTCCATTGCGAAACATTTCGCGGTAGAGTACGGCTTGAGCGACGCCGTCCTGGGGGAGCGGCGAGGTAGGGTTCTCTGCGGCAGCTTTTTCGAAGGCTGCAATGGATTCGTCGTACTCCAGATTGTAGAAGTGATCGAAACCGACCGCCAGTTGCTCTTCCAAACCGGCAAGCAAATTTGCCGCGAAGAGTATCAGGACCACCGTGGCCCAGGATAATGATCGCATCTAGTTTTATGATAACTGTCTGCGGCGGGTGTTCAGCAAGATCTATCCCTAAAGAAAACGACGGACAGACTGCAGCCTGCCACGTATCTTTACCTTTGTTGGGACCTTTGTTGGGACCTTTGCTGCACTTTCGCCAAAGCTTTTTGGGGATTCATTAAATTGCGCCGGCCATCCGGGGTGCGGTCGGCGGTTTCCTTGATGATCGCGATGACTTCGGGCGGCGTGAGTTTCGGATTGACAGCAAGAATTTTGGCGGCGAGATTTGCCACGGCGGGCGACGCCATGGAGGTGCCGGACATCTTCAGGCGGTCGCCGCCGGGAACGTAGCTCTCGACCTGATATCCATTGGCGTGGACGGCAACGGTCGGGCCGTAGCTGGTGAAGCTGGCTTCGTCGCCGGCGAGGTCGACCGCGCCCACCGTCATCAGGTTAGGCAAGCGGATACTCGACGGGATGAACTCGTTGAAAGTGGCGTCGCTATTGGCATTGCCTGCGGCGGTGATGAATAAAATTTCCGGCGCCGAACTGAAGGCTTTCTCCAATGCGGCTTTATCGCCGTCGAAGTATTGGCGCGCGACCTGCTTCCGGTCCTCCGCCGATTTGCCGATGCCACAAAGCTCCAGACCGCTTTCGTAATCTTTGACCGAACCGCCCCAGCTCATGTTGACGACACGGACGTGATTACTTTTGAAGAAGTCCACATATTCCTGCATGGAATCTTCGGCGCGCTTGACGAGCGCCGGCGAAGGGCACGGATCGGGGATCATCTTGTAATCGAAGGTCAGGCGACCGACGACCAGGCGGCCGTAGGGATTGCCGTCGAGCAGAATGCCGGCAACATGAGTGCCATGCATATAATTGCCGGCGAGGCCAATGCTTTCGATGAAGGCTTTGACTTCTTCGGGTTTCATGGCGGCCATTTTTTTCTTGAGGGCGGCGGCGTCTGGAGTGTCGAGATTGGCTTGCATATCGGAGAAGGCCTTCTCCTGAGATTCGAGTTGGGGGATCTCCTTTTTCTGTGCCGGGTTCAAGGGATAGAGCTGACCGGTGGTTTTGCGCGACTCGATATCGAAGGCGATGACTTCGGGCTGACCGGATTTGTCCTTGGCCAGGCGGTCACGAAAAATATTGATATCGACGCCGCTATCCCAGACGGCTACATTGACGGGCGAATAGCTCTTGCCGGGCTCGAGGCGGACGGATCGCGCGGCCCAGATGTCTTGTTTGGTGACGGTATGCGCCGCGAGATAACTGCCGTAGGCTTCGACCAGGCTGTCCTTCAGCGGCAAGAGTTCCGTCATGGTGAAACGCATGCTGGGGAGGGAGTGAGCCATGTCGGAGCTCAGAGAGCCGTTATTTTGTTTGAGAGTGGGATCCATGACGGCCTGGATTTGGCCGATGATGAGGCTCTTGCTCAACATCTCGAAGCCGGCTTTGGTGCTTTTCAGATCGTTCTCCACAACCTGGTAGGGCATCCCATCCAAAGCCTCGCGAATGCTGCGATAGACGGCCTGGCGGTACTCAGGCGAATTATGATCCTTGATGGTTTCCTGCGCGTGCAGGATGGCGCTGGTGCTGACGCCACTCAACAACCGGGAGGCCGGCTTTTCCTGCAGCGACTTCACCTGCGCGAGTAGTTTCAAAGCCTCGTCGTCCATGCCTTCCAGGGCATCGAGCGTCGCGAGGGTGGAAAGGAGTCCACGGAGAGTGCCTTTGTCCTCTATGTCATATTTGGCGAGCACCGATTCGACGTTGGAGCGGATCTGGGAGGCGAGCACATGAAACTTCTGGTCGGATTGCAGAACGTCTTCCACCGTGCCGTCGATTTTGTAAGTAAAGACCGGAAGGTCGGCTGCGCGGGTGATCTTCTGCTTAGGGGCTTGCGCGAGCAGCAGAGGAATCGCGAGGATGAGTATCGCGGACTTCAGGCTGTGTTTGTTGGCGTTACGGGCCGGTATATTTTTCAACCAATCTGACTGACTCATCATAGATCTCTTTCATTAAGGGGACGGGGCTCCCCAGGGCAGGTTTCGTTCGCAGTTGACCGAGGGTTGTCGAATAACAGCTGAATTTCTGCTGTGGATCGTAACGGAAGAGCAGCTTAGTATGTTCGTTCACAGTGTCCAATGCCGTCGAGAGCTCTTTCAACTGGTCTTTGTCGGTCGTCAGCATTGCGGAGAGATAGCGTAGGTAGCGATAGCGCCACAGGCTCTCGTCGAGACGAGTATTGCAGATTGCGAACTCCTTAAACCAGTTGAAGCGAGTGGCCAGTTCGGAGGCCTGGCCGGCAGTGAGATAAGGTTTGGCGAGATCCAGTTCGTGGATCATCTGGTCTATCTTGCGCAGCGCCTCAACCTTCTCGGCATGGACGCGTTGGATGTTTTCCAGGGTGGGCTCCAGGAATTTCGCGTACTCGGGCAGGAAATAACGGTTGGTATATTGCAGCAGAGTCTCACGGCGGTCGATGGTGCGGGCGAAATCGGAGTTGGTGCTACTGCCCATCCCGAGGGGCGAAAAAGTGCGATTCACGGCTTCTTCGGAGAGACGCAAGGCCTTGATGATGTGCGGCGCGGCTTGGGCGCCATAGATCGGGGTGGCCCAGTCTGTCCAGATTTTCGCCGGATCGGCGTTGATGTTCCAGGATAGCTCGCGCCAGGCATAGAGGTTGATGCTGTTCAGTATGTCGTCAAAGACGGAATAGTCCGATTGCATGGTGCCGCCGGGGAAAACGTTCACGCCTCCACTCGCGCCAATCAGGCTGTGAGCTTTGCGCATGGTCCAGGTAAGGTAGTCGACGGAGGACGCCGGAAAGTAGAACCGGCCGATAGTCTGGCCGGACTCCTGATATTCAGCGATTTCAGTATGTGGTTTGGCTTTGCCGATGAGCGGGCTGAAGCGCGGATCCGGCTCGCAGTCGGAATCGTAGACTTTGGTCTGGATCATGACGTCGGCGGGAACCTCTTTGATCACGCGACCCCAAAGCTCTTCGCCGGAGCCGCCGAAGTGGTCGTAACCGGGCGCGTGAACATACTTGTCGGCGAGCCAGTGCGGCGAGCCTGAGGACCAGGTCCTGACGACGAGCGGCTTGCCGTGGAGGGCGTCGCGATATTGTTTGACGTTCTCGTAGAGCTCATTGGGGAATTGGCCAAGGCCGGTACGCCGGCAGCGGTCGTCCTGGCAGTACATGGCGAAGTGATCCCAGAACGTCGCGTACATACCGTCGGCGGCGCTGCCGTCCATGAAGTCCTCTACGTAGGCGCGGATAAATTTCCAGGTGAGTGGATCGGAGGGACAGAGGTAGCCGGTCTCGTGCGAATGCGGTTGGGTGGTTCCTTGGATGGAGGGGTAGGCTTTGAGCGCGGCATTGTAAATCGGGCGCGACCAAAGGGTGGGATCGTTGCCGAAGAGGAAGGCATAGATCTCGACGTCGGCCTCATGGGCTTCTTTGGCTAAAGCTTGATTGTGTTCGGCCTGTGCCGAGCGGGCGCGCTTCAGCCGGGTTTGGTCGGCGGGAGTCAGTTGCGCGAAGACGTCGGGGAGGGTCTGTTCGAGCGTCACGACCGTGGGATTCGGCTTGGTGATGAGGATGTTGACTCCGAGTTCAGCGATGTACTGGGCGACGGTACGGCTGGCATCGTAGGTTGCGGTGCGGATCGCGAAGGAAGGTTCGCGAGAGTAAACGCCCGAGATGCGATCCTTCCACTGGTTGATGTCGCCGGCAGCGTAGAGAAGAGATCTGGGACGCGCGCCGGAGATGGTGGCGATGCCGTTCAGGAAGGTGATCTTGTAGCCGTCGCTTGCAGTGGAATTGGGCGCAGTCGATCTGGGTTGGAGGGTGAGGACGATGTCGCCCCGCGTCGCGGTTGCTTCGTGGGAGATGGGGATTAGTAGTTTGGCCGCGAGGATTTTGGCGGCTGACTCCACCGCGGGATGAGGAACGGCAGGGACGAGGATGCGCTGGTAAGTGGCCGCGTGGACAAGCGACGCCAACAGCAGCGCGGCGAGCCATCTCATCGGGACACCAGTTTCAAAGCTCCGGTCAAGCCAGAAGGCAAGGGCATGACCTGATCCATATCCTGTGCCTGGAAACGCTCTCCGTAGCGCAGATTGAGCAGACGATAGTTCGGCAGGGACTCGCCGGCCATTTCGTTGAGCGCGAGATTGCCCACTTGGATGCTGATGTCATTCTTGCCGGGACGAACGAATTTGGTGATATCGAGTTGGTACGGCGGATGCCAGACGCTGCCGGCTTTCTGGCCGTTGATGCTGACTATGGCGGCTTCGCGCACGGGGCTCTCCATCAGGGCGCGCATACCCGGGCCGGTGCGGTGCGGGTCCGGCACGGGTGCGCCATCGCCGAAGTCGAGAACGACCTGGTGTTTTTCGATGAAGGCCGCGGGGATCTGGATGGTCTTGCGGTAGTTGATCTGCCCCGAGTAGAATTTGGTGGCAGGGTCGTCGGCCCAGGAATGAAGTTTGTTCATGACGATTGGCGCATTTGGTTGGGAAGCGAGCGTCAGGGTCCAAGACGATGAGAGATCGAGCGTATCTCCTCCGCTGCGAACCGGCAGCGCGGGAGGATTACCGGCTGGTTCGCCGGCGAAGACGAGCAGACGGGATTCGTAGGGCGCGAGGTCGAGGGTGATCCCGTACGCCTTGGCGGCTGGAATTCCCTGCACCGCGTAGACTGCGCCGGACATGGGATCCCACCATTGCGGCGAGTGTCCGGTGACGCGGACGTCGGCTACCGTGTGGACACTATGATTACTGGTGTTCACGATGAAATAAAGCTCTCCGACGTCAAGTTTGCGGTGCACGACTCCGATGGCGGACTGATCCTGGGCGACGCTGAAATCCGGTTGGACCAGCGACGCGGCCAATTTGCCGAGGGTGTTTACATCCTTGACGAGATGGCCCTTAGCGTCCGTCCCGTCGAAAAGACCGCGCGAAATTTCAACCACGCGGTCCGCGACGCCTTCGTCGCTGAGCATGGGGGCATGACCCAGTGCGATGACGATGCCGCCTTTTTCCGCAAACGCGACGATCTTCTGGTAGGAGTCGACGGGGATGCGCTCGACGGCCGGCAGGACGAGAATTTTGAACGGGATGCCGGCGCTCGAGATGGCACGATCGTCGATGAAATCGAAGTTGTAGCCTGCATCCAGGATCTGCGGGATCAGTTCAGGATTTAAGGTGCGGGCGAGATAGTTATTGATGGTCGCCTGGCCTCTTTCCATATGGGCCCAGGCGTCATCGGTGGCCAGATATATTGCGACATCGTTGGCGGGCTTGCCTTGGCGGAGGGCGAAGCTCACGCGCTGCAGGTATTTCGTAATGTCGGGCATGACGAGCCACCAGGGATTGTGATGATTGAAAACGGCGGCGGCGTAAAAGCGCCATCCGGGCTCACCGGCGATATCCGGAGAGTAGGGCCAGCCGTGCCCGACCAATTGATTGATGCCTTCGAGGAAGTGGAGGTCAGCCTCGGCCTTCATATCGAGCGGCGTGGCGCGGAAAACGGGCGAATGTAGCCAGGTCCAGGTTTCGGACGAAGTGACGGGACGATTATAGAGATGGCTTGCGGACGAGGCCCAGCGCGAAGAAGAAAGCGCACGCCATTGCGCACCTTCCCCTTCCGGGAGGGCCACCAGCGCGTTACTGGACATCGCCACAGGAGGGTAACCATAGGTCTGGGACCGGAAGCGGGTGTTGTGTTTCTTGGCCCATTCGTAAATGGGAGTGAGGTAATTATCGTCGACCAGTTCGGTGAGAGTTTTGCCCCAATCGTGGCGGACGTCGAGGGTCTTGGGTCCGATATCTCCGGCGAGGGCGGGCAGGAGCGGCAAGAGGTCGTAGCCGCGGCGCCGTTTGAACTGCTCCATGAAATCGGGCGTCCAATCGGCTGAATAAACTTCGAGGCTATCGCTGAAGACCGCATAAGGAGGGTGGGTTCCGAAGGCCGTCATCAAGCGGTCTCCGATGAGTTTGAGGTGCGTATCGATGGCGTTGTGGTCGTAGTGGTTTAGAACGAAACCTTCCGATCCGACGGCGGGACGTTTGACTTGCTGGCCGGTGGGGCTGGCGATGAACAGCAGAACGGTATTGGCTCCGCCCAAATCGGAGGGCAGCAGCACGCGGCGGTCGATGGGACTGCGGGTTATCTGGAACTGGCGGGTAGATTGGAACGCGAGGCGGGGAGCGCGGCGGCCTTTGCGGGGAGCTACACCTTCCGGTGCGGAGTCGGGAACAGGCGTTGGCGGCGGCGAGAAATGCGGCGATGAGTTTTTCGCTCGCGATCATCTCCGGAAGCGCGACCGTGGTTTCGCCTGCCGAGATGGTACGCTCTTCGATGCGCAGGGTGGTGGAGGCGTGAGCGGCCGTCACATACGGTCCGCCATAGGGCCAGCCGCTGCAGAGCGTCATATCCATGCGGAGGCCGAGTTCGCGAGCCTTATCGCTGGTGAAGCGCACGACGTCGAGAAACTCGTCGGACATGTAGGTGAGGTTCTTGAAGGGAACGGTAGGGTCGTCGAGGGCGAGCGGGTAGACCGGCTGGACTTCGAAGCCGCCGATGCCTCCAGCTTTCATCATGCGCATCTCTTTTTCGAGTTCGGCCTTGGTGACACCGGGGCCGAACCACCACCAGCGCATCATGATGCGGGCGTCATCGGGGGGATTCTGAAAAGACTTTCTCAAGTCGGCGGCGGGTCCGGCGAGCAGCAGGGCGTTACCGAGGAGAACCAAGATGCCTAAGCGAGGAATCAACATTACTGCCCTGTATTGTGACGCGAGTTCCGTTCCGGAGCAACATTTTCGAGCGGCGCCGGACCAGTTTACAATAGGTTCCGACATGAAGAAACTCTACTTTTTCGCATTGGCCGTCATTGCCGGAGTGGCTGTGTGGCTGCCGGCCCAAACGGCGGGCGACCCGCTTTCCGAAGGATACAAATTAGTGGAAGTCGCGTCCGTCGCCGACGCAATGGAACAACTCTACGGGCAGAAGGCATACATGGGGCATGATATGCGTCCGCTCAATCCCGCCAAATTCGCCGGTCCGGCGGTGACGGTGATGTTGAAGAAAGAAGAGCATCAGGAGGGCTCAAAAGCTTCGAGCGGTATGCTCGATGCGATCGACAAAGCGCCCGCCGGATCGGTTTATGTCATGGTGCTCGAAGACGGGTTGGATATCGCGGGCATCGGCGGGCTGATGGCTACCGCGATGAAGTATCGGGGGCTCTCCGGGGCAATCATCGATGGGGGCGTGCGGGATACGCCGCAGATCCGCAAACTGCAGTTTCCCGTGTTCAGCCGCGGAATCGTTCCGTCGACTTCGATTAATCACTACCGGTTTGTGGGGATGAACGTTGCGGTGACGTGCGGGGGAGTTCACGTATCTCCGGGCGACATGGTAGCGGCGGATGAAGACGGCGTGGCGGTGGTTCCGAAGGCGCACGCCGCCGAGGTGCTCAAAAGGGCTCAGGAACTCGATAACACGGAGCACAGCATGCTTCCCTTCATCGAGAAATATCGCTCCATCACGGAAGCTGTCGCTAAATTCGGACGCATCTGATACGCTATGTCGTCATGAAGATTGTTTGCTGCGCCCCGTTGCTGGCAGTCGGCCTGCTGCACGGCCAAATCTACACACTCACTCATGACCAGATGGTCAAGCTGACGGCGGAGAATCCTTACGAGCGATTCCCGGACGGACGGCCCAAGGTTCCGGACGCCTTACTCGAGAGGTGCAAGGGCTTATCGATCGAAGAAGTGTGGGCGGTGCTGAACAACAAGGGTTACAAGTGGCAACTTGCAGGCTCCAGCCTGCATATTATGCATCCCGAGAAGAAGCTGATCGGGCGCGCCGTTACCGCGCAGTTTATGCCGATGCGTCCGGATCTGGCGAAACTGGCGAATCCTGCGACGGAAGGACCGCACATATCGCCACACCAGCGAATTCTGATCGATAATTTGGGGCCCGGTGATGTGCCGGTAGTGGATTTGTTCGGCAAGATCGAAGGAGGGACGATTGTGGGAGACAATCTGGCCGATGCGATCTGGAATGCTACTCACACGGGGTTAGTGGTGGATGGCGCGATCCGCGATCTGGAAGGTATCTTTCCGCTGAACATGCCGGTTTACTATCGAGGGGTGCATCCCTCCGCGATCAGTTACGAAAGCGTCATGATGACGGGGTTCAATGTGCCGGTGAAGATTGGCGAGGCGACGGTGATGCCGGGAGATGTCGTTTTCGGCGACCGGGGTGGATTGTATTTCGTGCCGCCCGTACTAATTAAAGAGATTCTCGACAAAGCCGATGTTACTCATATCCACGACGAGTGGACCAAGATGAAGTTAGATACGGGCAAATATAAGTCGAGCGATATTTATCCGAGCCCGCACGATCCGGCGCTTAAGAAAGAGTATGAAGAGTATTTAAAAGCGCATTTAGGGTCGGGCGCGAAGTAATTGGGATCGCAGGCCAAAAGGCCTGCTCTACAGCGGGCGATCGTCAACTCCACAGGCGGTCATGCGAGCGTTCTTTATCCCAGTCGGTGGTCGGTTCAAAATATCCGCCGCTATCGGGCATGAGATGCGCTTTCATGACCGCGTCGTTGAGAGTGATTCCGAGGCCGGGTTTGTCCGGAACAGTAATGAAGCCGTGATTGACGATAGGCTTCTCGACGCCCTCCACCAGATCGCTCCACCAAGGCACGTCCACGGAATGGTTTTCGAGCACGAGGAAATTTTCGGTGGCGGCGGCGCAATGGACGTTGGCCATGCAGGATACGGGACTGCCGGCAAAATGCATCGCCATGGGGACGCCGTACTCCTGAATGGCGTCGCCGATCTTTTTGGTTTCAAGAATTCCGCCGGAGGTAGCAAGATCCGGATGCAGGATATCGACCGCATGGTTCTTCGCTAACTCGATGAACCCTTCTTTGAGATAGATATCTTCCCCGGTGCAGAGCGGGATGTCGACGGCATCCGATATCTTCTTCAGTAAGTCAGTATATTGCCAGGGAATCATGTCTTCGAGCCAGGCCATGTTGTATTTTGTCAGGCCCTTACCGAGCCGGATACAGGAATTAACTCCGATGTGTCCGAAGTGATCAGCCGAAAGCGGCACTTCCATGCCTACCTGTTCGCGCACCGTCTGGACGAACTCTCCCATTTTCTCAATACCTTTGTCGGTGATCTCGATGCCGGTGAACATATGCTGCGTGTCACCGCTGAGGGCGACTGAGCCGCCGAGGGGATGCTGGATTGCGCCGGGAATATCTTTGACCAAGTCGATGCCGAGGTCCATTTTGAGCCAGGTAAATCCCTGGTCACGGCGATCCCGCAGACCGCGCTCCGTAGATCTTCGGATCGTCGGATTCGGTGGTATCGGCATAGCAGCGGATCTTATCGCGAAATTTTCCGCCGAGCATCTGGTAGACGGGGACGCCGAAGGCTTTTCCGGCCAGATCCCACAAGGCCATCTCGACCCCGCAGACTCCGCCGGCCTGCCGTGAATTCCCGCCGAACTGTTTGATCTTGCGGAAGAGATGATCGACGTTACAGGGATTTTCACCGAGCAACCGGCTCTTGAGAAAGAGCGCATAAGTCTTACTCGCCCCGTCACGAACTTCCCCCAAGCCGTAGATACCCTGGTTGGTATCGATCCGGATGACGGGACATGTCATAGGCGCTCGCGCGATGACGGCGATACGCATATCGGTGATCTTCAACTCGGACGGCTTCGAGTTAGTATTGACGTGACTCTGGTACGCCTGGATTGACTCTTCGGCCCAGAAGGCGCCGGCAATTCCCGCCGCGGCGCGCACAAAGGACCGGCGACTTTGACTGGTTTTCAACATGCGAGAATTCTACACCCGAACGCCGGCAGGACCAAGCGGGTAACCAAGTAATCGTTAACGCGGTAACTACTTGTTTTTCTCAATCGAACATGATAGTGTTCACCTACAAACCATTGTTTGGGGTTCAAACTTATGTCAACGGGCCATGTCGCCGCGCGCGTAATCCGCGCCGCGTTCTTAATAGTTTCTTTAACTTGCATCGCGTTCGGGCAGTCGGAACGCGGTACCGTCACCGGGGTCGTACAGGATAGCTCAGGCGCGATTATTCCCGCCGCCAAAGTTACTGTTACTAATCCTCAAACGAACGTTACTTTGGACGCGACGACTAACCAGGCGGGGGAATATACCGTTCCTAGCCTGGCTCCTGGAATTTATACCATTCGCGTGGAGAAGTCAGGTTTCCGGCTAACGGAGGAAAAAGGCATCAGCATCGACGCGGCGGCGAACGTCCGGGTTGACGTAAAACTGGAAGTTGGCTCCTCGTCGCAGACCGTGGAAGTGCAAGCGTCGGCGATTTCGCTGCAGACCGAAGATGCCAAGAACAGCGTAACGCTGGAGAACAAACTGGTCAACGACCTGCCGCTGGAAGTGAACGGCACGGTGAGGACGCCGTTCGATCTGGCGTCGTTGACACCGGACGCCAAGAACCTGGGAGGCGATAACGGTTTCAGCATCGGGGGCGGACAGGCGGCTTCGTACGGCACTTCGCTCGACGGCGTTTCGACGAATACGAGCCGCGCGCTGTCAGAAGAGTTGGGTCGCCTCGAACTCCCCATCGGTCGAAGCGATCGATCAGTTTACGGTCGATACCAACGGGTACAAAGCGGAATACGGGCACGCGGGCGGCGGCAACATGACTATGCGTCGAAGTCCGGCACCAACATGTTCCACGGCTCGGCGTACGAGTTTCTTCGCAACAACGACTTCGATGCCAATAACTGGTTCAGCAACCGGTCCGGCATTCCGATCTCGATTTACAAGCAGAACGATTTCGGCGCGACGGTCGGCGGTCCGGTTTGGATCCCCAAGGTCTACCGGGGAAAAGACAAGACGTTCTTCTTCTTCTCTTATGAAGGCTTCCGCAATCGGACGGGCGCAAACGGGACGGTGTTCACGATCCCCACGCCGGAAATGTACAATGGCGATTTCTCCAAGTGGGTAACTTCCACCGGCGCGCAGATTCCGATTTACAATCCGATCGGGCAGACGACGGGCGCGAACGGCACGGTTACGCGGCAGGTTTTTCCGGGCAACATCATTCCGAAGAGTTTATTCAGCGCGGCGTCTCAAAAAGCGCTGGGCGTGTTCCAAACGAGCGGCAATCTGGCGCCGAATACCGGCGCAGCGCCCGGCACGGCCGGCTATGTGTCGAATAACTACCTGGAGACCACGGGAACGCAAATTTATCCGGTAAATAAATCGAGCATCAAGGGCGACCACATCTTCAACGATCAACAGCGGATCTCCGGTTACTACGGACACGACCGCGAACATCAGACTTACGGTCCCGACGGTCCGCCGACGCTGCCCGGTCTCTATACCAATTACAACGATCTGATCCAGGCGAGCGACGTGCTCCGGTTCAGTTGGGACTGGACCTTCACGCCAACGAAGTTGAATCACTTCTATGCCGGCGGCAATAACTGGACGCAGGATCACAAACCGCCGCAGGAATATATCGGCAACTGGCAGAGTAAGTTCTGCCTGGGCAACGTACCGAACTGCAATGAGAACCTGGTGAACCTATTCTCGGGAGGCACGGGCGATACTTACAGCACCTGGGGCGGTCAGGCGGACAACGGCTCTGAGAATACCGTTTACGCCTACAACGACGACTTCACCTGGATCCACGGGAAGCACACGTTCAAGTTCGGCGGCATGTATCAGCTCAATCACTACAACGGCTTCGGCCGCCAGTGCGAAGCGGGCTGCGTCGGCTTCAGCTATCAGGAAACGGGTGTTCCCGGCGGCACGAACCCGAATGCGGGCGGCAACGCCTTCGCTTCATTCCTGCTGGGCTACGCCGACAGCGGACAGATCGATACGGTTCGCTTCATCGGCCAGCAGTTCTATTATTTCGGCGGCTACTTCCAGGACGATTGGCGAGTGACACCCAAACTGGTGTTGAACCTTGGTTTGCGCTGGGATGGGAATCTTCCGCCGACCGGTCTGAACAACCGCTGGACGGATTTCAGTCCGACGACGCCGAATCCGGCCGCCGGCAATATTCCGGGCGCGGTGCTGTTCGCCGGGAACCTGCAGCGGCTGCGTCGGGAGCCGGACGCTGGCCGGACTTCTGGAATAAAGGCTTTGGTCCGCACATCGGCCTGGCCTATTCGTGGGATTCGAAGACCGTCATCCGGGCCTCTTATTCGCGCGTTCCTACGGCTCGCTGGTTTCGGTCAGCGGATCGACTCATAACTCCGGTTGGACGCTAACCCAGACGGACAGCAGCGCCAACACCGGATCTGACACCGACCTTCACGCTGGATGGCGGATTCCCGCCGTACAACGTTCCGCCGTTCATCAATCCATCAGTTTCGAACGGCACCAACGTTGCTTGGTTCCAGGGAAAGAGACGACCAAGCTACCGGCATTACGATAACTTCAACTTCTCCATCCAGCGGCAGTTGGGCAATTCGATGGTGGCTGAGATCGGCTACAGCGGTGTGATGGGCGAGCATCTGCAGACGGTCTTGCTCGACTACAACCAGATCAGTCCCAGCTATCTGACGGCGTTACGGAACGGTTGCGCAGAGCCTGACCGTGTTGAACAGCCAGGTGGGTTCCGCGACCGCCAACGCGGCCGGCATCAAGGCTCCTTACGCCGGCTTCACGCGGCACTGTCGCGCAGGCTCTGCGGCCGTTTCCGCAGTATAACGTGATCGACACCTATGCGGGACAGGGAGATCATAGCGGCCACTCGACATATAATGCGATGTATTTAAAGTTCCAGAAACGGTATTCGAACGGACTTACGTTCCAGGGATCTTATTCTTTCTCGAAGCTGCTTACGGATTCCGATTCGGCTTGGGGAAATGCGCTTGCGGCGGCCAGGGCGCGTATTACGCGGCCGATTTCTTCAATCGCGGGCTGGAGAAATCGATCGGCGAATACGATGTGACGCACGATTTCAAATTCGCCGCCGTCTACGATCTGCCTTTCGGCAAAGGGCAGAAATTTCTGACGAATGGACCGGCCGCATGGGTTTTGGGCAACTGGCGCGTTTCGAGCATCAACCTGTACGCGAGCGGCACGCCGGTGGCGATTACGACGTCCTACACGCTGCCGATTTATGCGACGGGCGATCAGGGGAATACTCGCGTGGCGCCGTATGTCACCTCGTATAACGGCTGGCAGCCCAGCTACGCGGGAAGCTTCAATCCGTCCGTCAACACGTTCTTCGTTCCTTACGGCACGGGGCCGTTCCCGATGCAGGGTTCGGGGACGGACTTGAACTCCATCGGAAATGCGACGCGATATAACCCGTAATTGAGATTGTTTCCGAACCTGAACGAGAACATGTCGGTGACGCGGAGCTTTTCCGATTCGGGAGAAGATGCGGATGGAGTTCCGCGCAGAGGCTTTCAACGTCTTCAACCGTACGCGGTTCGGGACCGGCAGCACTCAATTGCAGAGCCAGTCGTTCGGTGTGCTGACGGGCGCGGCGAGCCAGATCAATACGCCTCGCAACTTGCAACTGGCGTTGAAGTTTTATTTTTGAGGAAATGGCGCGGGCAGTATGGGGAGTGTCCGCGCCTTTGACGTTGGGCGCTTCGACCAAATGACTTGCGATCTTGGGCGAGACCCGCTAAATTAGATGTGTCGGTTCATTTGCGCCCATAGCTCAGTTGGATAGAGCGTCTGGCTACGAACCAGAAGGTCGGCAGTTCGAATCTGTCTGGGCGCACCAAAAAATCAATCAGTTACAGGCCAATTGTTGGCGTCGCGGCGGGATCCGACTCCTGGTGTCGAACACACGGGGCTAACGCCGGCGGTTATGCTGATCCTGAAACTCTTTGAGACGGGCCAGGTCATCGGCCAGCACGGTTCGATCGCGTTCGGAAAGGCGGTTGTCGTTGGCGGATTTGCGAATGGAATCGATCACATCGTTGAGGATTCCGTTGTCCCACCGACCCTGATCAAGATCGGCTTGCATTTTTGCCAGTTCCCCTTTCGTCGTCTCGAGACGCGTGCGCTCCTTGTCGCTCGCGTGAACAGCGCTCCAGATATGTTCGAGATCGGTCCTCACATACGTGAAGACGTGCGGCCGCCAGCCTTCGCCGCGAAAGCGCTCGTCGCGGTCGTGGTACCAGTCTTGAGCAGCCGCGCCGAATGTCAGCACCCCGACAATTATGCCTGCGATAAAGCATCGCTTCATGATTTTATCCCCAGCCATTATTATGGCGTGAAGAGAATGGTGGAAGCCGGCCCGGCGACCTGTGCCGGAGATTTTTCCGTGCAGTTTCGTAATAGAAGGCACAGCGGGGAGAGCAGGGGGTTGTTTCCACAGTTTTCCGCGTTTTCGCCTTAGTTAATGCATCGCCGAAGCGGGTAAGGTCCAGGCAACGTGAAACATGGCTCTTGTTAAACGCCTGGCAGGCAGCCCCCTGATCGCAAGCCGCCGCTGCCGGGATTGCAATCAAGTGAGAAGAGGCCGCTTCCGGAACCCTTCGGACAAACGAGAGAGCCCGCCCAAGGTTTGAAAGGTTTGGATGCGGGCTTAGTGGAGTCCTGCGTTTAGAGGGCGATCACTACTTTCCCGAAATGGGAACCGGATTCCATGTAGCGCAGCGCTTCCACTGCTTCCTCGAAAGGAAAAATACGATCGACAACCGGTTGTATGCGATGAGCGGAGATGGCGCGATTCATGGCTTCGAAGATCTCCCTGGAGCCTACGAAGATGCCCTGCATGCGAATGGTTTTCATGAGGACCGGCACGGGACTTACTTCCGCAGCGCCGCCGGTTAGAGCTCCGATGACGCTGACCGTCCCGCCCATCCGGACGGCGCGCAGAGATTTCATGAGGGTTCCAGAGCCGCCGACCTCGACGACATGGTCCGCGCCCGCGCCGGTGAGTTTGCGGACACGCTCCTCCCAGTCAGGCGTGGTTTTGTAATTGATGGTCTCCCAAGCGCCCATGGACTTGACCCGCGCCAACTTTTCGTCGCTGCTGGAGGTGGCGATGACGCGCGCGCCGCTGGCTACGGCGAACTGGAGCGCAAAGGTGGACACGCCGCCGGTCCCGAGCGTCACCACGGTATCGCCGGCTTTGATCTGCCCCCTGGTGACGAGCGCATGCCATGCCGTTACGGCCGCGCAGGGCAGCGTGGCGGCTTCTTCGAAACTGAGGGACCCGGGGATGGGGACAACGCCTTCCTGGCTGAGGACCACGGACTCGGCAAGGACGCCGTCGATGGCTCCTCCCATGGCGGTGCGCGCGGCTGCTTCGCTGACGTCGCCGGCGAGCCAACCCTGCATGAAGATCCCGCAGACGCGATCCCCGGTCTTGACGCGGGTGACGCCTTCCCCGGTGGCGATGATTTCTCCCGCACCGTCGGAGCACGGCACCATCGGCATCTTCAATTTAGGATTGTATAAGCCCTTCACCACCATCAGGTCGCGGAAGTTCAACGATACCGCGCGCACTTTCAAGACGACCTGGCCGAAACCCGGCTGGGGTTCGGGGCGTTCGGCAAGTTTCAACTCGTCCAATCCAAATTTTGTAATTTCGTAAGTTCTCATGCGGCACCGTCTCCTTTAAATGCTAACTCGAACGCTTGTCAGGGGCTCGTTAGGAACGAAATCGGGCAGTAGTTTTGCCCGATGCGGAAGGCAGGCGTATCAATTGCTACTTAGTGAGGCGGGAGGATGCCCAGTTCGCCGCTGCGACGGAGCGATCTTCGTACAATAAAAAAGCGGCGAGCGAATGGTCGGAGATGGGGATTTGGTCGTTCTTACATTTAAAGTTGCCCAATATTGTTGCGCGTTCCGCGCCGGAAAGGTGCAGGAGATCGTCGCTATACCCGCAACCACGAAAGTGCCGGGCCAGCCATCGATACTCGAGGGATTTCTCAATCTGAGAGGCATCATCCTGCCGGTGGTACGGATGGCAACTTTCTTTAACCTGCCCTTTCAGACCAGCTTGTACACCCCCGTCATTGTAGTCCGAAATCGACACGGGTCGATTGGATTTCTGGTGAGCGAGGTGGAGAGCGTGCAGGAGATCGACGGCGGCGAATTACGAGAGTTGGCCGCGGATCATACGGCGAACGAATACGCGGAGGCGGAATTTGCGACGGACGGGCACACGGTGACCCTGCTCGATTGCGAACGTCTCCTGCTGGCCGAAGAAAGCCGGCGGATCAGCGAACTGCAGGGGCAGGTACAGGAACGGCTCCAAGCGCTCGGAGCCGTGAAGCAATGAATCCAGCAACGATTCTGCACAGCGGCTCCTACGGCGAACTGAAGCGCTATGTTATCGAACGCACAGGGCTGTCCTATTATCTCGAGCGTGACGAAGATCTGGCGGCGCGCATCTCGCGGAGGCTGGCGGCGAGAGGGGTCAGCGACGCGGGCGCGTATCGCCGGCTCCTGGAACGGGATGGAGACGAGGTGGATTGCCTGATCGGCGAGCTCACGATCGGCGAGACGTACTTTTTCCGACAGCCCGAGCACTTTGCATTATTGAAGAACCAAGTCCTGCCGGAGATTCTCGAGCGAAAACGGACGAGCCGCCAGATGCGGATCTGGAGCGCGGGGTGCGCCACGGGCGCGGAACCTTATTCGATTGCGATGCTGCTCCGCCTGGAGTTCCAAAGTGAGCTTGCGGGGTGGGATGTCTCGATTCTGGCTACGGATATCAACGTCGAGTTTCTGGCCGGTGCGCGAGAAGGTTTATTCGGCAGTTGGGCGCTCCGCGAAACGCCTTCCGAGATCCAGGCGCGGTGCTTTGTTGCTGAAGGCAAAAGGTGGCGTTTGCTACCGGAATTCAGACGCAGCGTCACGTTCCAGAATCACAACCTGGTGTCCAAGAATCACCCCTCCGCGGACGGATTGCCATTCGATCTGATCGTGTGCCGCAATGTGCTGATCTACTTTTCAAAAGAGACTATCAGGGTAGTTGCGGCAACGCTCTTCGACTGTCTCGAAGTGGGCGGCTGGCTGCTGGTCGGGCATGCGGAGCCCAATCCGGAGACCTTCACTTTGTTCGAAACAGTGACTAGCCCGGCCGGCACGGCGTATCGCAAGACGGAGGCGCGCGATTCCCCGCCGCGTACGAGTTTCGAACTTTGGTCTCAAGCGGATCCGGGGGACGAAGCTCGGTTTGCCGGATTCCGTGCGGCGGAAATTACGCAGAGTCCGGACCAGGGTCCACGTCCTCCGCGCGCGATTCCTATGGCGGAGCCAGACGGGAGGGTGCCCACGCTGCCGGTCGAGGATGTGCGACTGCTGGCGGACCGGGGAGAATGGGTTCAGGCTCGCGAAGCGGCGAATCTATTGGTACGCAACGATCCTCTGAACGCGCCGGCGCAGTTCACGCTCGGCTTGATCCTGGAACACGTGGGAGAACGCGAGGCCGCGCGGGAAGCCTTACGGAGAGCGATTTATCTGGATCGCGGTTTTGCCCTGGCGCACTATCATCTTGGAACGTTGTTGCAGGCTGCGGGGGATGCGGAGCCGGCGAGGCGTTCCTTCTCAACGGTGCTGCGCCTGACGACCGCGAACTCCCCGAATGAACCGCTGCCGCACGGCGACGGGATCACGGCGGAGGAGTTGGGCGACCTGGCGAAGATGCACCTGGAGATGGTGGCGAAATGAGCGGAGCGAAGCGGCTGGATTTTCAGGGGGCAAGGGAACGCCTGGAGCGCGCTTTACTGGCGATCGAGTCCGAGACGCGTCCACCGGAAGAACTGGAGGCGATTTATCGCCAGCGGGCCGCTCTGCTTTCGGCGCCGCTCGAAGCGGGTGCAGGAGAGGCGTCTGAGGCGATCGTGGTATTCCGGCTTGGATCGGGAAGGTACGCAGTACCGCTGGCGAGTGTGTCGGAAGTGACGGCACGTCCGCGCGTTGCTCCGGTGCCAGGGTCATTAGAGGAGATGGAAGGCTTGATCCAGGTGAGAGGAGAAATCCGCGTGGTGTGGAATCTGCGGCGACTCCTCGGCCTGGAGCCGGCGCCGGAGGGCGGCGAGGACCGCACGGCATTGTTGCTGCGCACGGGCAAAGGCGAAGCCGGTGTTCTGGTGGACGAAGTTGAGGACATAAGAAGCGTGAGGGCAACGGAACGGCTGCCCGCTCCGGAGGATTCGGCTGCCGGAGCCTGGATGACGAGCGATCTGGTACTTGTCTTGAATGCCGAAGGGCTGCTGCCCGAATACAAAACGGAGCGTTGACGGATCGATATGAAAATCGGAACGCGGATCTTGTCGGGATATCTTTTTGCGATCGCCATCTTCAGCATCGTGGGCGCGATTTCTTACCGAGCCAACGAGGACCTGGTCAACGCGAACGCCTGGGTGACACACACGTACCAAGTGCGAAACGCTCTGACGGAGATTCTGGTGGCGATGGTGAACGCGGAGACTGGCCAGCGTGGCTTTTTATTAACAGGGGACGCGAAGTTCCTCGCACCCTACCATGCCGGTGAAAGAGACGCGGAAAGCAATTTCCAACAGTTGAGAGCTTTGGTGGCGGACAATCCACGGCAGACTGCGCTGACGGGGGAGTTGCATTCACTTATGACGCAGCGGCTAAGCGCGTTAGGGAGCCTGATCGAGAACCGGCGGAACCAGGGGCCGAAAAGCATCGATACCCTGGTTCTCGAGAGCGGTAAGCGGGAGATGGATGAGCTCCGCCGGCTGGTTGGCGAAATGGATGCAGAAGAAAATACGCTGCTGGAACAACGCCAGGTAAGCGCACGGAAAAGCGCGCAGTTTGCGGTGTATTCCATCGAGGTGGGCAGCCTGGCGGGCGCTGCTTTTACCATCCTGATGAGCCTTCTCATCCAGCGATCGGTGACGCGTCCTTTGCAAAGCTTCATGGCATTCGCGGAGAAGGTGGGCGAAGGCGATCTAACGCAGCGGGCCACGTTCACGAGCAGGGATGAACTGGGGCAACTGGCGAGTTACCTGGACCGGATGGCGCTCAATTTGAAGGAGGTGGCGAGGCAGTCCGCGATGGTCTCGGAGGATCTGAACGCGGCGACGGCGGAGATCCTGGCGTCCACCCAGCAGCAGGCAGCGTCGACAGCGGAGCAGGCGGCGGCGGTGCAGCAGGCGAATGCCACGATGGCGGAACTCAGCCAGTCGGGAGCCCAGATTTCAGACCGGGCCAAGCAGGTGGCAGCCGCGGCGGAAGCGGTATCGACGGCGAGTGCGTCGGGGCTGCAGTCGGTACAGAGCACCAACTCCACAATGGAAGGGATTCGCGAACAGGCCGAGGCGGTGGCGGAGAATGTGATATCGCTCAGCGAGAAGACTCAGGCGGTGGGAGACATTATTGCGAGCGTCAACGAGATTGCCGAGCGATCCCATCTGCTGTCTTTGAATGCGGCAATCCAGGCAGCGGCCGCGGGAGAGCATGGCAAGAGCTTCTCGGTGGTGGCGGGTGAAATGAAAAGCCTGGCGGGTCAGTCCAAACAGGCGACGGTGCAGGTCCGCGGCATTCTGGGCGATATTCAGAGAGGCATCAACACGTCGGTTATGCTAACGGAAGAGGCGGTGAAACGAGCCGAATCGGGTAAGCAGCAGGCGGATGCGGCGGACAGGACGATCCGGAGCCTCTCGGATAATCTGGAAGAGAGTATCCGCGCGTTCCAGCAGATTGTGGCGGGCAGCGCCCAGCAGCAGATCGGTTTTGAGCAGGTGACCCAGGCCTTCCGCAGTATCGGAATTGCAGTGCAGGAAACCGCTACGAGCACCAGGCAATCCGAGAAAGCCGCGGCCAACCTGAACACTTTGTCGCAGCAACTGAGGGATACGGTGCGGAGATACCGCGTGTGAACCTGGACCGGTCCCTGCTAGCCATCTTCTCGTCGGAGCAAGCCGAGCATGTGGCGAGCATCCGTATGCTTCTCGAGAACTTCAAAGCCGGTGACGCCAAGGGGCGAGCCGCGGCAGTTGAGGATTTGCTCCGGCGCGCCCATACCTTAAAAGGGGCTGCGCGGGCGGTAGGCCTGGAACAGAGTGAGATGCTGACGCATCAGGCTGAAGAGGTGCTCACAAAATTGCGTGATGGCTCGATGGGATCGCCAGAGCAGGCGGTACGGTGTCTGCAGAAAGCAGCGGACGCGATCGAGGACCTTCTAGCGGCCGAGATCGCGGAACGAAGCGCGCCGGATTGCTCGGAGCTACTGCGGGAACTCGCGCAACTTTCGGGAACGCCGTTTCACATCCCGGCGACACAGATGCAGCTTGGCGTTCAGGCGGAGATAGAGACGGAGGCCGCGTCTCCTCCGTCTCCCGAATTACTCCGAGTTCATGCCGGCAGCATGGATGACCTGATCCGCGATACATCAGAGCTGCTGATCGAAGCCACAGCCGAGGCGGGCGCCGCGCGATTCGACGAGTACGTTGCGCGTCTGGAAGAGACCGCGGCTGAATGGCTACGTTTGCGGCGGGTCACGGCCTCATCGATTCGAGCGTTGGGCAGGGATCCACGATTTCGTCCGGTGGGGAACTGTTTGTCCTTCATGGATCTGCGGCTGGCGGCACTGAGGCGATCGGCGCACAGGGTGAATGAGGATCTCGGTTACGCGAGCCGCTCTGTCCGAGGGAAGGCTGGGACGGTACATCATGCGGCGTGCCGGCTCCGGATGACTCCCGCGGAATCGGTATTTGGAATCTTCGGGCCAATGGTCCGCGACCTTGCGCGCCAGGAGGGACGGGAGGTCCTTTTCGAAGCGGGAGGGTTGAACATCGATGCAGACCTTCTGGTGCTTCAAGGATTGAAGGACCCGGTGATGCACCTGCTTCGAAACGCGGTATCGCACGGCATCGAAACTCCGGAGGAGCGAGTGCGCACGGGCAAGCAGCGAGAGGGCCAAATCCGGCTGCTGCTTACCTCGCGCGGCGACCGCCTGGAAGTGGCGATCGAAGACGACGGGCGAGGAATCGACTACCGGGCGGTGGAGCGGGAAGCGCGCAACCGGGGATTACTGGGCGCGGATGAGACATTGGCGCACGATGAGGATATCGGCAGGCTGATCTTTCGCGCCGGATTCTCGACGTCGAAGGTAGTCACGGGAGTTTCGGGACGGGGCATGGGTCTCTCGATCGTGGAGCGGGCAGTACGGCGGCTGCACGGCGGAATCGGACTCTATCCTCGCCCAGGCGGCGGCACGAGGGTGGTAATTTCGGCGCCGACCTCGATCTCGACCCAGCATGTCATGCTGGTCTCGGCGGGCGGCCACACGTTCGGCATTGCGACTGCTTATGTAGACAAGGTGGTTCGGGTGGCACGGGCGGAGTTGAGAAATGTCAGCGGACGGGAAGCGATTCTCACGGAAGCGGGACCCATCGGGTTGCGGCAACTCGCCTCAATTCTCGGCTTACCGGAGCAATACGATGAGTCAGTAAGTTACAGAACC
>CAVZRE010000046.1:0-252666 GCA_963777595.1 Terriglobia bacterium | reverse complement strand
TTCCTTGCGATAGGTACGTCAGCTTCTCGTGATCGATTCCTAGCAGGTAAAGGATGGTCGCCTGCAAATCATGAATATGCACTCCGCCCTGGACGACGTTAAATCCATAGTCGTCCGACGCGCCATGAATATACCCCGGCTTCACTCCGCCACCGCACATCCATAGCGAAAACACGCGGCCATGATGATCCCGTCCGTAGCTATCCGGCTTGATCGCGCCCTGTCCATACGGCGTCCGACCGAACTCGCCGCCCCAAATCACCAACGTATCGTTGAGCATTCCACGCTGTTTCAGGTCGAGAATCAGCGCCGCCGACGCCTGGTCGGTATCGCGTGCCAGCGCCGGAAGTTTGGTGGTCAGCCCCGCATGGTGATCCCAGCCGCGATGATAGAGCTGAATAAACCGCACGTTGCGTTCAGCAAGTCGACGCGCCAGCAGACAGTTGGCAGCGAAAGTCCCGGGTTTGCGCGAGTCCTCGCCGTACAGTTCATGCACGTGTTCCGGTTCGCCCGACATATCCACCAGGTCCGGCACGCTGGCTTGCATCCGGAAAGCCATTTCATATTGAGCGATGCGCGTTTCGATTTCCGGATCGCCCACGCGCTCGTGCAGGTGCCCGTTCAACGAGGCCAATCCGTCCAGAATGCTACGCCGCTCTTCTCGCGTCATGCCCGGCGGATTCGACAGCTGCAGTACCGGATCGCCCGCGCTGCGGAATTGCACGCCCTGGTACTTGCTCGGCAGGAAACCCGCTCCCCAAAGCCGCGATAATAGCCCCTGATCCGGAATGCCATTGCCTGGCAGAGAATTCAGCACCACGAACGCGGGCAGGTTCTCGTTCTCACTGCCCAATCCGTAGTCCACCCATGAACCCATAGACGGCCTGCCCGGCAATTGGCTCCCCGTTTGAATGAACGTGATCGCCGGATCGTGATTGATCGCCTCCGTATTCATCGCCCGCAGCAGGCAGATCTGGTCCACGATCTTGCCCGTATAGGGCAACAAATCGCTCAACCACATCCCGCTCTCGCCGTATTGCTTGAAGCCGTACATCGAGGGCACTACCGGAAACCGGTCCTGCTGCGCCACCATGCCGGTGATCCGCTGCCCGCCGAAGACCGAAGGCGGAATATCCTGATTGAAGCGGTCCTTCATCGCCGGCTTATAATCCAGCAGATCGAGGTGCGACGGTCCTCCTGCCTGGAACAGGAAGATCACCCGTTTGGCGCGCGGCGGAAAATTCGGAAATGGCTGCGCCGCTCCATTAGCCTTATTCACCAGCGAGCCGATCGCCGCCAGGCCGAGACCATAGCCGAATCGCGCCAGCAGTTCGCGGCGCGAGGTAAATCGAGCGTAATTTCCGCATTCCATAGGTCAGCCCTTCGTAATCGTTTCGTCGAGATTGAGGATCATGTTGGCGACCGCCGTATAGGCAGCAAGTTCGCCTGCCGGAATCGAAGCATCGCGCGGCGACTCGCCCACTGCTACCAGCGTTTGCGCGCCCGCCTCATCGGCCCGGTAATGGCCGAGCATCTCGTCCAGCTTCTTTCGCAAGATCCGCTTCTCTTCATCGTCCGGACCGCGCCCTGTAGCCAGACGGAATGCGAGAGCCAGGCGCGCATCGGGGCCCGCGCCGCCTTCGTGAATCACTCGTTCAGCTAAATTACGCGCGGCTTCCACAAATATCGG
Organism: Terriglobia bacterium; assembly: GCA_963777595.1. Lineage (GTDB taxonomy): Bacteria > Acidobacteriota > Terriglobia > Bryobacterales > Bryobacteraceae > CAVVFX01. Next base: position 250,976 of record CAVZRE010000046.1, on the reverse strand, counting down.
ATCGTTGAGCAGCGTCAGCGCCTGTAGCGGCGTGTTGGTCACCGACCGCCGGACCACGCAAAACTCCCGGTCCGGAGCGTCGAATACCGTCATTGTCGGATGCGGTACCGTACGCTTCCAGAACGTATACAGGCTGCGCCGGTATAGATCGTCGCCCTTGCTCTCGATATACTGCGTTCCGGGATACCGCGCCGCAACCACCATACCTTTATACAGACCCTCAGTTTGATAGGGATATACGCTCGGACCGCCGAGCCGGTTCTTCAGCAATCCGGAGATCTCAAGAGCCTCATCGCGAATGATCTCGGCCGGCAGACGAAACCTCGGCCCTCGCTCGAGCAACCGGTTCTCCGGATCTCGGGCGATCAATTCCGGCGATGCCGCCGAATCCTGCCGGTACGTCGCGGAGAGTACGATGCGCTTCATCAGCGCTTTCACGTTCCAGCCTGAGTCCACAAACTCGCGCGCCAGCCAATCGAGCAGCTCCGGATGGCTGGGAAAGTCACCCTGCATCCCGAAGTTGTCGCTCGTCTTCACCAGACCCTCGCCGAACAACTGTTGCCAGAAACGATTCACCACCACGCGCGACGTCAGCGGATGATCCGGCTTTGTCAGCCATTCCGCCAGCCCCAGGCGATTCTTCGGCGCATCTTTGGGCCACGAGCCCAGCAGTTCCTCCGGCACTCCGGCATCCACCTTCTCGCCCGGTGCATCGTAGTTGCCGCGCCCCAGAACGTGCGTCTCGCGGGGCGTAGCCATTTCCTCCATCACCATGACGTATGGAACATTGCGCCGCAGTTCAAGCCACTCAGTGCGCAAGCGGTCAAGCTTGCGTCGCTCTTCGGCATAGTCTGTGTCGCTCGCCGCCAGCACAGCCGAGCGGAGCCAGCCCGTCTCCCTGTCCGAAGCATTGCCCTGCCGCTCTCTCGCCACCGCATACGGGATCGCCCGGCTCTCGAACGCGCTCGCAATTTCGCCCGGAGCGAGCGCCCTCGTCCAGATCGCGACATCATTGTACTGCCCCGTATATTGCCCACCCTTGGCGCTATTATCCCAGCCGATGCGGTAACGCGCGTACGAAGGTTTGTCGGATTCCTTTTCCGGCAGCGCCAGTCCGTCGTTCAACACCGTGACCGGCAATTCGCGTCCATCTGCAAAGATCCTCACACGCGACGCCTCGGCTCGCATCGCCGCCTCCACCGCACCCTCATAGACCACCGCGATGTGCCGCCACTCATCAGCCAATATTGCCGCGCCTGCCGATCGAACGCGTATCGAATAGGCCGGGAATCGGTCGGCGTAACGGAATTCTATTTCCCGGCCCACGAGCCGCAGCTCCATACCCTTGCCGTAAGTGGTGGCCGCGGAGTTGGTGGCATAATCCATGGTCGAAAGTAAAGCCGCATCCGTATCGGTCTTTTTCGGACGTACCCATAAGCTCAACGTCAGCCCCTTGCGCTTCGACACCGACACGCCCTTCCCCTCGATCTGCGGCTTGTCCGGAGAAACGCCCTGCGGCGGAGCCGAACGATCGCCCGCGGTGCAGGCGCGGTCGAGGTCCCCGGAATCACACGAGATCTGCACTACAGCCGCCGTGGGCGCAGCAAGCTGTGCCGGGTTTTCCTCGTGCCAGGTCCAGCTCTTCTGTCGCGTTTCCAGCTTGCGCGTCAACGCCGCGATCGACGCCTCCAGATCCTGGAGCTTCGCCTGCTGCGCATCCGTCGGAGCGGGCATGATGGGAGCCGCATTGGCCACGCGCCCGTCCTCGCCCATCTCCGGAACATTATTGAAAAACGCGAAGAACCGGTAGTGGTCGCGCTGCGTAATTGGATCGAACTTGTGGTCATGACAGTGGGCGCATCCCACTGTAAGACCCATCCAAGCCGCAGCCATGGTGTTCACACGGTCGGTAACATACTCGACCCGGTACTCCTCGTCGATAATGCCCCCTTCAGAGTTGATCACGCCATCCCGCAGGAACCCGGTCGCCAGGCGCTGCTCCATGGTGGCGTGCGGAAGCAGGTCCCCTGCCAACTGCTCGGTGATGAATCGGTCATACGGCATGTTGCTGTTGAAACTGTGAATCACCCAATCCCGCCAGCGCCACATGGAGCGCGCCGCGTCGTTATTGAAGCCATGGGTATCGGCGTACCGCGCGACATCCAGCCAATCGAGCGCCATCCTCTCGCCATATCGCGGTGAGGAGAGCAGCCGGTCGACCGCCGCGCTATAAGCCGACTCCCCGCGGGCCTTTACCTCTCGGGAAAATGCGCCAAATTCGTCGAGCGTAGGCGGCAATCCGATAAGATCCAGAGACACGCGCCGCAACCATGCTTCCGGGCTCGCCTCCCTGCTGGGCCGCAGACCTTCCGCTGCAAGACGCTGGTAAACGAAGGCATCAATCGGCTGCTTTACCCAATGAGGGTCGCTGACGGTTGGTACGGCTGGCCGTTTGGGCGGCACGAACGACCAGTGTTTCGTGTACACGCCCCCTTCTTCGATCCAGCGCTTCAGAATCGCGATCTGCTCCGTCGTCAGACTCCGATTCGAGAACGGCGGCGGCATACGGTGCGCGGGCTGTTCCGCCGTAATGCGCTGGTAGATGAGGCTCGCCGCCAGGTTCCCTGGAACCAGCGCCGCATTCCCGTGACGATCCGCCGTCGCACTCTCAAACGAATCGAGACGCAATCCAGCCATCCGCTTCTTGCTGTCCTGGCCGTGACAAAGAAAACAATTCTCTGACAGAATCGGCCGTACATCCCGGTCGTAATCGAGATGCCCCCGTTCCGCACCGGACGACATCCCGGCAGCGATCAAGCCGAGGACCACCACATCAAAGAATCGATTAGAACGATACATCGAGAACTGCCAGCTTCCTTTCAGCATAAACCGACCGGGGTCCATTTTGGCCTGCGGCTCGCTGGGTATGCTTGCGGCATGTACAGGACCTTCGTTTCATCTATCCACTCCGTAAGATTGAACCGCTGCGGTCATTAGTATATACCGCTGCGAAGTTATTTATTATGCCCCTTGCAATCATCCCGATTATTTGTAAACAACCATACCTAGTCCCGATTAATTCGAATTGATAAATCGCTAACCAGATATATACTGTGCTCATCCGCAGCCTGAAGTGCGGTAGGGAGCGTCCAAGATGAAATCCCGTTGTTATGCCATGGCGCTTGTGACGGTATCGGCGTCTTTCTTAGTGAACCAGCTGAGTGCGCAATCGGATTACGGTTCGATTGTGGGCTTTGTACGAGATGCTTCCGGTGGAGTCATATCCAAAACCAAAGTTGTTATCCGAAATGAGGCCACGGGACAGGAGAACCCCACTACCACGAATGAGTCGGGGCACTATGTGGTTGCCAGTCTGCCGCCGGGCTATTACACGCTAACAGCCGAGGCTTCCGGCTTCAAACGATTCGAGAGTTCACATAACAAGCTGGACGCGAATTCCACTTTGTCACTCGATGCTACGCTGACCATCGGCGCCCTTAACGAGACCGTGGAGGTCGTCGCGTCGGCTACACCCTTGCAGACGGAGTCGGCTGTAGTTGAAAAGCTGGTCAGCCACTCGCAAATTGACGCTCTGGAGTTGAACGGACGGGATCCGATCTTCATGGCGTCGCTTCAGCCTGGAATCCGCAGCAGTTCCACTCTTGGCGATTTCAGTTTCAACCTGACGAACGGCGGCTACTATATCAATGGCGCCCGGCAAGAGGACACGCTCATCACCTTTGACGGTGCCCCGGCGACTCGAACCCGAGCCGATGATAGCTCGATTGGCGTTGCCGACGTGGACTCCACGCAGGAGATACAGATTCTCACAGCTGATTATGCGGCCGAATACGGCCGCGCGGCCGGCGGACAAATCCGAATCATCACCAAAAGCGGCGGCAAGGAGTTTCACGGTAGTATGTTCGAGTATTTCCGGAACTCCGACCTAAACGCCAACACCTGGTCGCGTAATCAGAGCCTGACGACTAATTTTGCCTCGCCGTTCCGATACAACCAGTTCGGATTTAATATTGGAGGCCCGGTCTACATTCCGGGTAAGTTTAACCGCAATCGTGAGAAATGGTTTTTCTACGTGGGAGAGGAATGGGTCCGGTATCGCTACACCGATACGCAAACTCAAACTGTTCCGACTTTGCTCATGCGGCAGGGAACTTTCAGTGAGTTGCTGAAACCCAACAGTTTCTACAACACGCCCGAGGTGGTCTATGATCCGACTACCTGTCCATCGCTGGGCGCCGCCACGTGCACGCCGTTTCCGAATAACACGATTCCAACCAGCCGGTTGAGTCCTAACGGGATCGGCATCATGAACGCCTATCCGGCCCCCACGCCAGGGTATCTGAGCGGAAATCAGAACTGGATTGCCCAGGCACCCCATCCGATCAACCAGCGGAAGGATACACTGGCATCGGATTTCCTTCCCACTGAGAATGACCGGATCCAGTTCCGGCGTCAGAACTACGCTTACGACGAAACGATTCCCTTCGATCAAGGCTCGGGCCTTACGCCAAGGCATCTGATTCGTCCCAATCAGACGGAGTCAGTCAGTTGGACCCGCACGATCAGCCCGACGCTCATCAACGAAGCGCGCGCCACAGTCAGTCTGGACGACGTATATAGCGAAGTTCTGACCAATGCGGCGGGTTTTGACCGATCCCAATTTGGCATTGATTACTCCTATATCATCCCTGGAGGGAAGGATCTGCCCGGCAAAATCCCGACTGTCACGCTCACCGGCAACTTCTACAGCTTGGCGGGTGGCCCGTATCCGTCCCATTCGACTGGACCCATCTACACGGCCGCCGACAGCTTGACCAAGGTTTGGGGTAATCACACCATCAAGGTTGGAGTTTATTTCGAGAAGTCCGGTGAGAACGATGGCGACCAGATCAACGTCAGCACAGTTCCGGGCGGAAGCAGCAACCAGAATGGAACGTTCCAGTTCAGTGATGCGCGGACCGGCCTAGGTGCGACCGCTGGCGTCTCGATTGCCAACCTGGCGCTTGGGTTGGCAGATAGTTACACGGAAATTGGGCCGCGCGCCTATACAATCTATCGAGGCTATTTGTATGAGTGGTTCGCGCAGGACTCATGGAAAGTCAACAACAAGCTGCATCTCGACTACGGCGTCCGGCAGACGATTACGGTGCCCTGGAAGGCACTCTGGGGAAATCAAATCTTCTTCGATCCGGCGCTTTATAACCCTGCGACCGCTCCGAAGGTTGATCCCAAGACGGGTAACGTCATTGTGGGCAGCGGCAACCCCTACGACGGGATGGTAATTCCCGGTACTAGCTGGCCATCTGACGCATGCGGGCACGGTGTTTTGGCCGCGTGCTCGAGTCAGTACAACAGCCTTTTTCAAGGTTTGCCGTCCTACTATTCCCAAATCAACGCTCAGTTTCAGCCGCGCTTGGGTATCGCGTACCAGGTCAACGGCAAAACAGTAATTCGTAGCGGAGTGGGCCGGTTCTTGACCCGCGTAGGCGGTGGTGGGGGCGGCGGCGGCAATATCTTTCCTGGAGCCAACTCGCCATTCCAGCCGTTTGTCACGGTCACGAACGTGTCGGTGGACAACCCCGGTGCGTCACTCAGCAACGCGCAACAGGCGGCACTTACGGTCACTACGCTGCCCCGCAATTTGAAGCCGCCCGAATCGTGGAACTGGAACGTTACGGTCCAGCGCGAGCTGCCGTGGAAGTCCGTTCTCGAGGTGGGTTATGTCGGACGGCGTGGGTTGCACGAAGTACAGTCAGAGGACATCAACCAACCCTTTGCCGGCGCATTACTAAACAATCCCGGTGTGAGTGTCAACGCACTCAGGCCCTATGCAGGGTTTGCTTCAATCCAGATGGAAACCAGCAACGCCAATTCGATGTATAACGGCCTCCAGGTTACGTGGAACCGGCGATTCGCGAGCGGGCTCAGCTTCGGTGTCTCGTATACATTGTCGAAGAGCATGGATGGTAGTTCGACTTACCGACAACTGGTTCCGGACACTTACGATACCGCCAATTTGTGGGCGCCATCGGAATTCGACTCGCGCCATGTGGTGGTGATCAATTACGTATATGCGTTGCCGTTCTTTAAAAATGCGACGACTGTAACGGCGAAACTTCTGGGTGGTTGGCAGATCAGCGGAGTTAACCAGTTTCAGACTGGAACACCGTGCAGCGTGGGGAGCGCAAATGACTATGCCGGCGTCGGCGAAGTCGGCACTTTCGGCTGCGGTAATGTCGGGCAATTCTGGGTGATGAACGGAACCCCGAGTATCGTGGGCCAGTTCGCCAATAGCGCCGCCAGTTCGAATCAGTATTTTGCGGTCGTAAATACTAACGGCACGCCTATTTTTACTCCGCCAGCCGCGGGCACATTCAACCTTCAGCCAAACGTTCGCGATAGTATCTACGGCCCCGGTTTTCAGGACTGGAATCTTGGGCTCTTCAAGAAATTCCCGATGAATGATCGCACAGGATTCGAGTTTCGCGCCGAGGCCTTCGACGTAAATAATCATCCCAACTGGAGTACTCCCAGCTATAACCCGACATCCGCGACATTTGGCAAGGTAACGGCGAAAACGACCCTCGCCCGAAACCTCCAACTCTCACTGCGCTTCTATTATTGAGGCGTGTTTGGGGCGTGTTTGGAGTCGCTTCACGAAAAAGAATATAAAGATCGAACAACCGGTGCCATGTTTATGTGTCTTGTATTCAAATGGTTAAGGCGACTCAACCTTTGACTCATGCGCGAGTGATTCCGTCAACGCCGGAACAACATTACCTACATGTATACTCTAACCATATGAATATAAACCACATACAAACATCCGAATCGCGCGGATTCACCACCTTACCGCGCCAACTTCGACGCGATTCCATGTCTCAAACCTGAAAGTCAAAACCTCAATTAGGAACGCCGGGCAAAATCAGCCCGGCGGTCTTCGCGTTTTATGATCCTAAGCCTCAGCTCGAACTTCACCACCGTTATCCATAACGAAAAGCCGATAACGTTTGGAGCCAGTCCATCGCATCGGCCTAGGATGCCCGCCTGGACGCGACTCCCGCGGGCATGCTCAAATTAACACGTACATCCGTTTCTCTGGGCAGCAAGAGGACATTTCTACTTCGCGCTAAAGCGGACATTTCTATTTCGCGCCGACACTCCTCCATTGGTCAAAAATTGCACGCTAAGTGCTAAGGGACCCTCAAATCCGATCGGAGCAGCCGTCAACGCCGGCGCAATTGCCCTGACAAACTGCTACGTCTTACCTTACCGAAGGTGTTTAAGCCCGTTGCGCCCCAATGCCTACTTTCTAAGGCCCTCAATCGTGAGAGTGAGGGTCAGCGTTTTCAGGATCGTTTGTCCGCTGATGGTTGTACCGGAATAAGAGATGGAGATTGGGTAGGAACCGGGCGCGGTGGTTGGGGCTGCCGTTATCGTCAGTTAATTGGCGCCTTCGCCCAGTAACAGGCGCGTCCGGAACCTAGGAATCGCCCCTGGTGGAAGCCCACTGACGTCGAAGCGCACGGGAGCGCCGAATGCTCCCGACCTCACCAGCTTCAGGTCGAATGTAATCGGTGCTCCGGGAGCGCCCGGCGGCGGGTTTCCGATCGCTAATAACTCGAAATCCGGAGCGGCGTACTTGAACTCGGAGGCGGCTGGTCCTCCGATTTCGAATGGTGATTTTTCGAGTGCTCTTGCGCCGTTATCACAGGATAGATTCGGCTCGCCGATCTTGCAGGGACCACCCGCCGACTCCAACTGGCTAAGAAGAGAAGAAACAAAAGGGACATTTCTAAAGACGGTTGACAGAACCGACTCGTCGGATTGCTTTAATCAAGATTTGGTTTTACACTTGCTCCAAGTGCGACCCAATCCGTCTCTAGAACGAAAAATATCCGCTCGGTTCGAAGCTATCGCAGACATCGGATGGTTCCCGGAGGACGTCGAAACCAATTCGGGGCAACTGAATGTCTTGAAACAAGTGTTGGGCGACGTATCCGGCAAAAGGATACTGGACGCTGGCTGTGCTCGTGGGCGCTTCATCAAACGCCTCCTGCCGTTGGGTGCGAAAATGTACGGCGTGGACCTCACAGATAGTTTCCTCAACGCGGCCAGCGCCAACATCCCACAGGCTGTATTTACTCGCGGCAGCTTGAGTGCCTTGCCCTTTCGTTCGGAATCCTTCGACGCTGTGTATGCGATTGAGGTAATCGAACATTTGCCTGATACCGAACTCGCGATCCGCGAGATGTCTCGGATACTGAAACCAAACGGGACCTTACTAGTCATTGACAAAAGCCTAATCGGGTTTTATCCATATAACGGGCTACCGAACCTGATTGCCAAACCTCTGGCCGAACGCTTAGGAAAGTGGATGTATCCGCCCGATTTTGAATTTCAGGAACGCTGGTTTTGGCCCTGGCGTATGGCTTCGCTAATCAGACGCTATTGCGATCAAGTGCAGACGCGGTTTGTTCCGGAAGGTCGGGGTAAAGCGTCGTATCTCTACCGGCTATTGCCTTTTCTATCCATCGACGTGGCGTGGATAGGTACAAAAGCGCCTTCCTGCGACACTCGCTTCCCGTCGCGTTTTTCTATAGCTGATAATGTTTAACAGCCACTGTTAACAGATTTACAATCAATCACTTAAGACCCCTGCGAACCAATCATGACGGGCGTTCCATCAACCGCCGCTGATGTGGCAGTTGTATTGAGCGTTTGAATAATTATCATTGTGATTCATAGGCCATATCTGCGGTCGTTTATACGAGTTCAGAGACGGCCCTATCGAGTTGACACCACGCCGCTATCCCCCCTATCTTTGAAGCATGGGCGTAAACTTCACCCCCGAGCAAGAGTCGTTCGTGCAACAGGCCATTAAAACCGGCCGCCTGCACCGGCCTGAGGACGCGGCAGCGGAAGCTTTCTCGCTCTGGGAGGAACGCGAACGCCGGCGCGCGGAGATTCTTGCCGCCATGGAGATCGCGGAAGCGTCCATCGCCCGAGACGAAGGCCGTCCCATCACACAGGACTCCATGCGGCAGCTCGCCCAGGATGTGAGCAAGCGTGGCCGCGCGCGCCTGGCCGCCGAACAGAGAGCCTCGCACTGAAGTGGGTCATATTCGCGCCCCGCAGGCCGATGCCGACCTTGGTGGAATCTGGTATTACGTCGCCATAGTGAGTTGCGTGTCATCTGACAGGATTGGCCGCGCAGGAATATCGAACGACACCGGGCCGACAGCACCCTCCGATGGTCCACCCCAAGCATCGCCCAGTGCACCACCGAGCAGGCAGCCCAGCACCCGACTCCTCAATGTAAACGGCATAGCGTGTTGTAAGGCACTCGCTCCGTTCTCCCAATGATCTTCGTTTATCGCAGGTTAACTAAAAAGCAGCCAACCATTCTGCAATTAATTGGTGCTCGGGGCGTTGCGCGATCCGTGGTGACTTCTATCGCCTGAATGTACTTTGACGCCTCTGAGATCCTTTCCCTGTCCGACAAAGCCGGGCAAAGGAGAAGAAAACTCATGATAGAGAAGTTTTTCACGCAGCAGCAGACGCTCTTGCGGATGCGGGAGGGCATTTTAGGTCCCCACCTCCCAGCGATCGCCAGGGCTCTTGATGAAGCACACTATTCGGCCGCTACCGTCCGCCTTCATTTGCGGGCTGCTGATAACTTCGGGGGGTGGCTTCAAGAGAAGAGCATCGCAGTGGCCGACGTCAGCGACGTTACCATCGACAGCTACATCCAGGGACTGGACCGGCAGTCCCCTCGCTCTACGCCCAATGGCCGGCTCCCGCATAGTGCCCTGGGCCTTCAACGGGTAATTGAGGTCCTGAGACAGGCAGATGTTTTGAAGCCAGCAAAGCCGGCCGATCCCCAGAGTAGCGTCGCGAAGTGGTTGGCAGATTTTGACCACCATCTGGATCACGTTGCTGGTTGCGCTTTTGGAAGCTGGGACAATTACCTACGGTATGCTCGCCGGCTTTTGCAGGAGACATTTGGCGACGCGTAGGTTGACTGGTCCAGACTGAGCGCCAGCACGGTAACCGAATTCGTTCGGCGAGAAGCAGCGAAGCTACGGCCCAGCGCCTGTGGGCAGCCGGTGACAGCGATTCGATCACTGATACGATTCCTGGCTTCGAGGGACGCTGTGTCGCCTGGTTTGTATGGAGCGGTACCAGCGGTTCGGACATGGCGGCACTCATCTATACCAAGAGCAATTTCGGCGGAAGAGGTGGAACGCGTGCTCGCGGCGTGCGATGCAGAATCGGAATACGGCATGCGCGAGCGGGCGATCGTCCTTCTCCTCCTGAGGGAGACCAAATTGCGCCAGCGGACTGAAACCCGCCTCAAAGCCCAGGCTCAGGCCTTCGGATACATGCTCGTATCCATAACAGGGAAGTAATGTTCCTTGGGAGCATTGCCGTCTCCGCTTCACCGGCAGACGCAGATTAACATGCACTCCGCAAAGCCCCAGGTAAAAGGGGACATTTCTACTTTGCCTTGACACGACAATTCTCACCCTTGACAATATTCCACATGATGTATATAGTTTGCGGCTGTATACCAAAATGACCTGCCTGCTTTCTGAAATCCTGATCCGACAAACAAAAAGAGTTTCGAAGATGGAATCTGCCGGCAAATTCTCAGCACTCGTAACCCCCTCGTTGCTGGTTCTATCTATTTGTGCGCCGCTGTGGAGCCAATCCGATAATGCCTCGATCTCCGGTTTTGTAAAAGATCCTGGGGGCGCTTTGGTTCCCAAAGCTAAGATCGTCCTGACCGATGAGCGCACGGCATTTGAAAGGCGCACGACTACCAACGAAACCGGACTCTATATCTTCCCAAGCGTTCCCCCCGGGATGTATTCCATCTCGGCTGAAGCGGCCGGATTCAAGCAGGCCCGGCAAAGTCACAACGAGATTATTCCGGCCATGGCGGCGAGCATCAACCTGGTGCTACAGATCGGGGTGGTGAACGAGACTGTTTCGGTCACTGCTACCGCCGGTTCAGTCTTGCCCGACTCCGGTGCGTTAGGCAACGTCGTGGAGGGTGACGTGGTGAGCACCATGGCTTTAAGCGGGCGTAATGCGCTCTATGCGGCTTTGTTGGTTCCCGGAGTGAAGGGCGACATTCTGAACACCTTTACTCCCGGGACCGGCGGAGCCAGTAACACATCGATTAACGGAGCGCCTCCGCGCACCTCGGACATCACTTTCGACGGCGCGTCGGGTTACCGGACGCGCAACGGCACCTATACCGTAGGCGCGGTGGATGCGGATGCCGTGCAGGAAGTGCAGGTACTGACATCCGCTTACAGCGCCGAATATGGTGGCGCGTCGGGAGGTCAGATCCGCGTGGTCACCCGCGGCGGAGGCCAGACCTTCCACGGCAATCTCTTCGAATACGTGGAAAACACCGCATTTAATGCCAACGACTGGACGCGCAACGACAGCTCCACCACGGCCTGCCCTTATAGCGGGAAAGCGAATAACGCCTGTACCAACAGCGTCCCGGCCACCAATCACTTCAACCAGTTCGGCTACAACCTGAACGGTCCGATTTACATCCCTAAGCGATGGAACGTCAGTAAAAACAAGCTCTTTTTCTATTTCGGACAGGAGTACACGAAATATGCCCAGCCGGCTACTTCCTCGATGACCGTTCCGTCGGCCGCGATGCGCACGGGCGATTTCAGCGAACTGTTGGTCCCCAAAAACCAGTTCTTCAGCGCCGGCCTGCAGCTCAAGGACCCGACTACGGGTGCTCCGATCCCAGGCAATATTATTCCCACCAGCCAGCTAAGTCAGAGCGGCCTCGGCTTGTTGAACGAGTACCCGTCGCCTCAGCCGGGTAACTTTCAGGCGGGGTTTAACTGGATCGGGTATTCGGACAACACCCAAAACCAGGTCAAGAATACCGGCTCCCTTGACTTGAATCCAACCGAGAAACACATGATCCGCTTCCGGAGCAATTACACGTGGAACAGCCAATACATGCCTTACTATTCGGCTGGCGACCGTACGCCGGTCACGCGTGCCTGGTTCGGCGAGACGGCATCGATCAACTACACCTGGACCATCAGCCCCTCCATGTTGAACGAGTTGCTGGTAGCAGGCTCGAGAGATGTTGTCAGCAACGTAGTGGACTATGCCGTTTCCGCCAATCGCACGCTGTATGGGATCAACTATCCTTACCTTTACCCGGGTACGAAGGTTTACAACGACAAAATTCCGGACGTCTCCGTTCAAGGCTTAACCACCGAGAGTGCCACGAAATATCCAGCCCGGTCGGCTGGTCCCGTTTACCGGCTGAACGAAACTCTGACGAAAATTCACGGCGATCACACTTTCAAGTTTGGTTTTTCGCTCGCTAAAACCGGTGAGAACGACCTGGACCAGACAACCGGCAGCACCAACGGTGGCACTACCAATCAGAACGGGGCATTCACGTTTACCAATAGCCGCGGCGGTGCTCCTACCACTGGGTCAGCGATAGCCAACGCTGCTTTGGGCCTTTTCGATACCTACTCCGAGTACGGCACCAAGGCTTACACCCCGTATCGCAACTGGCTGCAAGAGTTCTTCGCTCAGGACGGATGGAAGGTCAATGCCAGGCTTCGCGTCGAGGTGGGCGCGCGCTTCACCATCAACCATCCTAACTATAGCCTCTGGAACAATGTCATTGATTTTGATCCCACGCTTTACAACCCGGCACAAAAGCCAACGATTGATCCGAGCACGGGCTTTATCCTCGGCAACATGAATTTCGACGGCTGGGTGATCCCCGGCAGTGGCTGGCCGGCCGCCGCCATTGGGCGCGTTCCCATTGCGACTTCGGGCCAGTACAACGACCTTTTCCACAATTACCCCAGGGGGTTCGCGGAGACTCACTATAATCTTCAGCCGCGCCTGGGCATTGCCTACCAGTTCGCCGGAGGGGTGATCCGGGCCGGCGGCGGCTTATTCATGGAGCAGCCACGCGTCAGCGACCAGATTTTCCCCGGCGGCCAACCTCCGTTCCAACCGCAGGCGGAAGTCCTCGACGGCAGCGTCAACAACCCTGGCGGGGGCGGGACCAACCAATTTCCCGGTGTGATGTACACCATGGACCGAAAGAACCCGATTACCGAAACTTACAACTGGAACGTGACCTACTCGCGCAAAATGCCCTTCAAGAGTATGTTGGAACTCAGCTACGTGGGGAGCCGCAGCCTGCACGACATTATTTACCGGAACATCAACCAACTGGTGCCCGGAACAACTTATGACTTTCCCACTATCAATGCCAATTACCTGCGCCCCTATGCCGGGTACGCCCAGATTTCGCTCGAAGACCCCAGCGGAACCTCCAAGCGGAAGGCCTTCGAGTTGAACTGGACCCGGCGTATTTCGCATGGCCTCATCTTCGGCGCAGCCTATACCAGGGAGTCTATGTACGACGATACTTCGGACTCGGGAACCGCCATTGCCAACGCTTGGAACCGCAATGCCATGTGGGGTTACTCCGACTACGACCGGCCCAACGTGCTGATGATCCATTATCTTTACGAGTTGCCGTTCTTCAAGAACTACACATCGTTGCTGGGAAAGACTCTGGGCGGATGGTCCGTATCCGGAGTCACTCAGTTCCAGTCCGGAGCGTACACCGGAATCTCCGTGTCGAGCGATTACGCAGGAGTCGGCCCCGGCGGCGGGCCCCAGTATTGGGTCATGAATGGGAACCCCATTCTCCCTTCAGGCAAGCAGGCGTTTTCTCACACCAATGCCGATTCCAACTACTGGTTCGCCGTCACCAACCCTAACGGAACGCCCATCTTCACTCAGCCGCCCAATGGCACTTTTGCGCCCCAGTACCACCGCAATTACATCGAACAGCCCGGTTTCCAGAATTGGAATCTCGCCGGATTCAAGGACTTCCACATAAGGGAAAAAGACCGGATCACCTTCCGTGCCGAGGCCTTTAACTGGATTAACCACCCAAACTGGTCCAATGCGCAAACCAGTCCGACGGCTACCAACTTCGGCAAGGTGCAAGGCAAGAACTCCGGCGCACGCACCCTGCAACTCTCGCTGCGCTACAACTTCTGAGGAACGGTCAAAGAAGGCCGCCTGACGCCCTGAAATCGCATACGCTCTTTTTGTGCGCGACTATCTGCCGGGTTCCATCGCAGCAAATGAAGGCGGTGGCTGCCCCGGACGACGATTCGCTTCCGTGCCCAAACCTCACCGACTTGCCTCTCAGAGGATGTTTGAAAAGTCTCATGCTGGTGCGAGCCGATTGAGCATGAGACGCGTGGCCGCAATATCGAGCAGAGTCTCGGACGTTTGCACCCGATACTCGTAGTCCTTGCTGAATCGACGATTACGTCCGAGCCATGCGAAGGTGCGCTCCACAATCCAGGTCAGCCCGCGGATCTTGAAGGCGCGCTGCCGACGTTTGACAATCTGTAGCTTCAAGCCGTCTTCCCGCCATAGTTCGCGGGCGAGCTTTTGGCTTTCATGGCCAGCGTCGGCCATCACCGTATGGATGCCTGGAAACAGAGGGCTCAAGCCACGCAGCAGACGAGCTCCGGCGCGTCGATCAGACACATTGGCTGGCTCGACTCGGTTGGCCACCAGCAGCCCAAGTGTATCCACCAGGATGTGGCGCTTGCGCCCTTTCACGCGCTTGTGACCGTCGAAGCCGCGCGTGCCACCACGCTCCGTGGTCTTGACCGATTGACCATCCATGATGACGACGCTTGGAGATGCCGCACGTCCCGCCGCGCTACGCGCTTGTTCATAGATGGTGCGGTGCAATTGTACCCAGATGCCAGAATTGTCCCAACTCCGAAAGTAATGGTAGACAGTGCCCCATGGTGGAAACTGGTGTGGAAGTAGCCGCCATTGGCAACCCGTCCGCAACAGACAAAAGATTGCGTTTACGACAGCACGCACATCGGTCGTGCGTGGCCGCCCGCCATGCCGGGCGACCGGTAATAGTGGTTTGAGCAGTTCCCAAGCTGCATCCGTTAAGTCTGTGTCGTAGCGTTTATTAGTCATCAGCAGGTTCCTCCGCGCGGAGCCTTATGATGCGCGCTCTCTCAGAGTGGATGCGGACTTTTCAAACATCCTCTGAGGTCAGCTGAAACCTTGCCTGAACAAGTGCTCGGACGACCGGCTTAGTGAAAGTTGGTATAGGCCTATTATGTCAGCGCAAGAAAAAAGCCAAAGCGCTGCGCATCGTGATAGATTCGTACAGATTAACGGTAGGAGGAGGACTACGATGTCCCAAAAGGTATGGTTCAAGGTTGCGCTAGCGAGCGCCAGCGTCTTCAGCTTGATGGCTCAGGTGGATACCGGAACGATTTCCGGGATCGTGACCGATAGCAGTAATGCTGTAATTCCCAAGGCTCAGGTGATCATTACCCAGCAGGAGACCGACCAGCATCTCAGGCTCGCGGCGAATGACTCGGGTTTCTATTCCGCGCCTGGCCTGCGCACCGGCCATTATTCCATCCAGGTTTCGCACCAGGGATTCCAGGCGCAGAAGAAGACCGGAATACAGGTCAACGTGCAGGACCGGCTGCAAGTGAATTTCACGCTTGCCGTCGGCGCCGCAGCCAGCGAAGTGACGGTGGAAGCAACGGCTCCATTGCTCGAATCCGAAACGTCTTCACTGGGGCAGGTGGTGCAACAACAAACCATCAACGATCTGCCGCTGAACGGACGCCTGTTCATCCAACTGGCCACTCTGGGCGCGGGTGCGCTGCCTTCCACGCGCACCGCCGAGCGCGACAACTTTATCTCCAACGGGGCGCGAGCGGTGCAGAACAGCTATCTGCTGGACGGCATCGACAACAAGAACAAAATCCTGGGATTTGATTCGAACTCTTCTCAGGTCATCCAGCCGGTGATCGATGCGATCGATGAATTCAAGGTGCAGACTTCGACGTTTTCCGCGGAGTTCGGACAGGCCGCGGGAGGAGTGGTCAACGTGACCATGAAATCCGGGACGAACCAGATTCACGGAGATCTCTTCGAGTTTCTGCGCAACGACCACCTGGATGCGCGCGCCTTCTTCCTGGCTTCCGGCAGCAAGCCCACTTTCATCCAAAACCAGTTTGGCGCCACCCTGGGCGTGCCGATTATCAAAGACAAAACGTTCTTCTTCGGAAGCTGGCAGAGTTCCCGCGGGGGCAGCGCCGCGCCGCAGGTAGCCTCAGTGCCGCTGGCGTCCGAACATCAAGGCGTGTTTCCATCTACGGTGAAAGATCCCACTGCTGGTGGCACCCCGTTCCCCAACAACACCATTCCTATGAGCCGCTGGGATCCCGTAGCCGCCGGTCTTTTCGCGCTGTACCCGCTTCCGACGGGGGCCGGCAGCGCGAACAATTTCCAATACGATCCCATTGAAGTGGTCAACAGCGACTCGTACAACATCAAAATCGATCATCACCTGGGTGTCAGCGATTCCATGTTTGGCCGGATCTCGCAAGGCTGGCTGTACGATAACGTGCCGACACTGCTGCCGGCACCGGGCAATACCAACGGTGCGGCGAATCTTACTCAGAGACAGGTGGTGTTCAGCGAAACCCATCTCTTCTCCGGGACCAAGGTGAATGAGTTTCGACTGGGCTTTACGTACACGCTCGAAAACTTGACTCTGGATGCCCCGCGGGAGTTTGAACAATACGGCATCAAGGGGGTCTCTCCCGATCCGTATCTCACCGGTTTGCCCACCATCACACCCACTGGATTCACCCAACTCGGCACCCCGACCACGCTTGGCTCCGCCCCCCTTCCAGCCGCCGGCGGCGGCAACCGTCCCCTGGAGAAATCCGGCAAGACGTGGGAGCTCATCGACAACTTCTCGTGGATTCACAACCAGCACACCTTTAAGTTCGGCTTCGATTCTTCGCGCGTTACGCAGTTCGGACACACGCTCAATTCGGCACGCCCAAATTTCACGTTCAACGGCACCTATAGCGGCAATGCGGTGGGGGACCTGCTGCTGGGCGATGTCTATTCCACTTCGGTTTCGGCGGTGCAGCTGATCACGATCGTGCAATATGTCTACAGCGGGTATGCGCAGGACGATTGGAAGTTGTCGCGCAAGATCACCGTAAATTACGGTTTGCGCTACGAACTGCCGCTACCCTTCAGCGAGGCGCACGACCGCCAATCCAACTTTGTGCTGGATTCGGGACCTTGCTATTTCCAACTGGTGCTCGCCACGCAGGCGAGTAGCTGCAACGCGGGAATCGGCTCCGCGCTAGTGCGTCCCGATACCAATAACTTTGCGCCGCGCCTGGGTGTCGCGATTCAGGCGATGGACAAACTGGTGGTGCGGAGCGGCTTCGGCATCTTCTACGGGCGGGACGAAAATCTCGGACTGGCCAACCGGCTGGTGGCAAATCCGCCGTTTGTACCCAGCGGCTCTTATACCGGGACCTCGACTGTGCCGGCGTTTCAATTGCAGAATGGAATTCCAGCCGGGGCGTTGAACTCCACCATCGGACCGAGCACGACGGTTTACTATTTCCCCTTCAACTACACCACGCCCTACGTGGAGCAATGGAACATCAATATCGAGCGCCAGTTGCCGCATAATTTCGTGGCGCAGGTGGGCTACACGGGATCGGAAGCGCACAAGCTTTATGTCATTGACAATCTGAACCAGGCGATTCCCGGGCCGAGTTCGATTCCCGTGAATTCGCGACGCCCTTATCAGGGAATCGGCACCATCGACGAATATGGCCCCGAGGTCAATTCCCATTACGACGCGCTGATCGCCAAACTGGAGCGCCGTTTCACCAAGGGACTCAGCCTGCTCTCGTCTTTCACCTATGGCCACTCGATCGATGGAGGGGGAAATCAGAACGATCAATTCGATCCCGCGCCGCAAAACGCCCACGATCTTGCCGCCCAAAAGGGTAATTCAAACTTCGATGTCACGAATCGCTTTGTTACCAGCGGTGTCTGGGCGGAGCAGTTCGGAACCGGTCCGGGAATCCTCAACCATTTGATTCGCGAGTGGCAATTCTCCGGGATCTTCTCCGCGCAAGGTGGTCAACCGTTCACCCCGATTCTGAGCACCGATCCATCCAACTCCGGCAGCACTACGACGCATCCGAACCGCATCGCCGACGGAAACCTGCCGTCGGGGCAACGCACGATTTCCGATTGGTTCAACCTGGCGGCATTTACGGTTCCGAACTGTATCTGCTACGGCAATTCCGGACGGAGCATTCTGCGCGGCCCGGGCACGGTCGATCTGGATTTCAGCGTGGTGCGGAATTTCATGATCCGGGAGCGATTCCGACTGCAATTCCGCGCCGAATCGTTCAATCTGGCGAACCACCCCAACTTCGGTTTGCCGGCGTATACGATCGGCGCTGCCGGGGCGGGCACGATTACCACCGTCCAGGGGACGCAGCGTCAAAATCAGCTGGCTTTGAAGCTGTACTTCTGATTGCGTCATGAGCAAAATGAAGGATCACAGTATGGATGCTTGATTTTGTGTAACTATACGGCTGATGAGGGAAGGCCCCTCTCCGGAGAAGGTATGTGGTCGGATTCCGCCCGGAAAGGGTGACGTTCGGAAAGCCGAGACACGAGGTGAGGGTCGAGGTGACGCGGCCGGATCTCTCTGTGCGGGCTCGGAATACGTACTTCGAGGACCCGCAGCAGGGAAATTGAAAGGGATTCTCCGGCTCACGCTCATTCTCCGGTTAATTCTAGGCACTCCCCGATGACTGTCACTTTGCAAATTATTTGGCGTAAAACTTTGCGCGGTATTTGGCGTACGAGCGCCTTCCGCCCTCGGAGTGTCGTGCCAAATTGGAGCGGCCATTGCATTACGGCCGCCACCGAGCAGCACCACCTGAGTAGCGATTCTTTTTGCGCCGAAGGATGATATACGTAAGCGTCCGACGGAGGCCGTCTTTACAATCCATGCTTTGTGTGGAGCTTTGTTTGGCGGCCCTTTGGCAGTAAATCCGTAGACCCTATTTCTTTGAGAAATACCCTATAGCTCTGAGAAATAGGTCAGGCTGAAAGCGACGGGCGGAGGTACTCACGCAACCTGGAGGCGCGCGAGTCGTTCGTACCGAAAGTGGTCGCGGATGTGGGTAAGGAAGTAGCGGCTGCGAGACTCAGAGGATGTTTGAAAAGTCCGCATCCACTCTGAGAGAGCGCGCATCATAAGGCTCCGCGCGGAGGAACCTGCTGATGACTAATAAACGCTACGACACAGACTTAACGGATGCAGCTTGGGAACTGCTCAAACCACTATTACCGGTCGCCCGGCATGGCGGGCGGCCACGCACGACCGATGTGCGTGCTGTCGTAAACGCAATCTTTTGTCTGTTGCGGACGGGTTGCCAATGGCGGCTACTTCCACACCAGTTTCCACCATGGGGCACTGTCTACCATTACTTTCGGAGTTGGGACAATTCTGGCATCTGGGTACAATTGCACCGCACCATCTATGAACAAGCGCGTAGCGCGGCGGGACGTGCGGCATCTCCAAGCGTCGTCATCATGGATGGTCAATCGGTCAAGACCACGGAGCGTGGTGGCACGCGCGGCTTCGACGGTCACAAGCGCGTGAAAGGGCGCAAGCGCCACATCCTGGTGGATACACTTGGGCTGCTGGTGGCCAACCGAGTCGAGCCAGCCAATGTGTCTGATCGACGCGCCGGAGCTCGTCTGCTGCGTGGCTTGAGCCCTCTGTTTCCAGGCATCCATACGGTGATGGCCGACGCTGGCCATGAAAGCCAAAAGCTCGCCCGCGAACTATGGCGGGAAGACGGCTTGAAGCTACAGATTGTCAAACGCCGGCAGCGCGCCTTCAAGATCCGCGGGCTGACCTGGATTGTGGAGCGCATCTTCGCATGGCTCGGACGTAATCGTCGATTCAGCAAGGACTACGAGTATCGGGTGCAAACGTCCGAGACTCTGCTCGATATTGCGGCCACGCGTCTCATGCTCAATCGGCTCGCACCAGCATGAGACTTTTCTAACATCCTCTTAGCAACCGCAGTGTGGAAACTGCTACAATCCTCCAGAGGCCGTACTTGTTAGTGACCTAGACTGCGCTTGGCGTGGACCCTGCTCTCCCGTATAAGCGCAGCCCATTGTTAAAAATCAATTTCATTTAAGTGAATTTTAAGCTGCCCGCACCCTGAAAGGATGCCCAATGTGTAGCCTGACCGTTCGCTGTTTCCGTCCTCTTGCTGCAGGCATCGTCGCAGCAATTCTCCTCCTGTCCTTGCCTGAAGTCACGGAGGCTCAGGATGATTCGTCCACGGCCGCTGCCGTGGTGCGACAAGCCAACACCGAGCTCGTAGCGCAAGTACACTCTGGCGCGGCTCCAACAGTGAACACCCGCGCAACGTTAGCAGCACGCCACGACAAACTGGTCGAACTCTTCGTCACCCATCCGGAGTTGGCTCGCGCCTACGCGCTCGATGCGGACACGCGTGCGTCCCTGCTTAAGTCTCAGCCCTCGTACGCGGCGCTCATCGAGCAGGACGTGCCGTTGACCGGGCAGCTTGCATCCTCAGTTGCCGATGATTTTGTTCACCACACGTCAACCACGCATTACAGCCTGCATGCGAGCAACGGCGACCGCGGCCTGTCCTTCACGTCGCTTCCTTCGGGTATCGATCATATGATCGGGCATAATGTGACCGTCACGGGTCTCAGCCTTCCTGAAGTAGTGGCTGCGGAAACTATGCGCAGTGCGAGACGTGAAGAGGTGGAGGCCTCGACTCCGTCTGTCGTCCCGGCAGTTGCGTCCCTTGTGACGCCCGCTTTCTCAAATCCCGTCGCCGGTCCCGGAGTGCCCGCGGGCTCCGCCACGCTTCTCGAGAGCTCCTTGGGCAATCAGACGGCGGCCGTTCTCATCTTGAATTTCGCAGGTGGGACGGTGACCTTCCCCACAGGCTGGAACCAGGCTCCTGTTTACAATCAGATGTTCAATGGCCCTGCGACACCCAACATTGCCGCATTCATGAAAGAGGTGTCGTACGGACAAACAACCGTACAGGCTGACATCTATGGTCCTATCAGCGTGCCTGGAAAATTCGACTGCAATACGACAGATGCCATGGCAACCGCTGCGGTGGCGGCCGCTGCTACTACTGTCGATTTCAGCAAGTACAACCACATCGTATTCGCCTATCCAGTCGCAACCTGCTACTTCGGCGGCCTCGGCAGCACCGGACCTGTCAATGCGACCACCGCGATTCCGCACCAGTTCACCTATATCTGGCTGCCCGTGACCCCGACCGTGACTATGTCGGCTTTTTACTTGAACTTTTATTGGCTGGCGTTCAACCATGAATTTGGCCACAACCTCGGCCTTAACCACGGGAATAGTCTGGACTTTGGAGCGCTCACGCTCGGTCCTCTTGACTACACCGCGACAGCTCCCGGCGTCGTCACCCCGGGTGGACACGCTCCAGCAAATGCTCCTTCGATTGCAGAATCCGTTGCCGCACCACTGCCTTCTGTGCCGGATGCCACCGTTGTCACACCGAGCGGCTCAACCAAGATCACAGCCGTCAATACCGAGTATGGCGAACTGTTTTCGAACATGGGTAACGGCCAGGCACCCTTCCCATCCGAGCAACACGTGAAAGAGCTTGGCTGGATTCCAGCTTCTGGAAACCAGGATGTCACTTCCTCAGGATCGTTCACCATCTTTCCAGATGAGGTCAACACCGGGCTCCGTACCCTGCATGTGCTTCGCGACGCGGCCTCCAGTTCCTGGATCTGGGTCGAGTTTCATCAACCGCTTGGTGTCTACACGCCTCTCGCTTTCACCGTCGACCCCTATAACGTACCCAACAACGTGCTCTCCGGCGCACAATTGCACTATCAGGATGGTTTCTACGACCAACTTCATACTCTGTTGTTGGACATGAATCCTGTGGGACCTACCGGTACCCCGAACAGCTTTTTCAACAGCAACCTGGCTCCAGGAAGTAGCTGGTCCGACCCATTCTCTCTGCTCACCATCACTACAGGCACACAGAGCGCCAACTCGCTCGGCGTGTCGGTCAGCTATGACACGCCTTGCGCAACGGTCGCCCTGGATACCGCGACGATCCCAACTGCCGGCGCCACCGGCAAGGTAACCCTGACGGCGCCCCCCACCTGCAACTGGTCTGTCTCGTCGAATGCATCCTGGATCAGCTTTCCCGGTGCGACGACCGGCACTGGAAACGGCTCGGTAAGCTACGTCTCCACGGCGAACACAACGGCGGCTCAGCGCAATAGCTACATTACAGCCCAGCGCCAAAGTTTGCCGGTCGTTCAGCCGGGCACCGGCGTCTCCATCCTGAGCCGCACACCTGTCTCCGCGCCGGTGGGCACTTTTGTGCCGCTCGTCTTCAACATCGTGGATAACCTTGGCTATGCTGACCTGAGCGAGCTTGACATCACCATAAAAGGCGGTACACAGCCCGATTGCTCCATCACGACATCCACTTCGACCATTGGCGGCGCCCCATCAACTAGTGACGTTTATTTCGCTCTCACGGCGAACGGCGTTACCTCCGCTTACGGAGATACGGGAGTTACCGGTATCATCAGCAACTCGTATTGCTCTGTTAACGCGGGTACCAGCAGCTACTCTGCGAACGGTAATACGATAACCCTCACGCTAATGGTTTCCTTCCCCGCAAGCTACACGGGTGTTCACTCGGTCTACGGCGTCGGTTACGGCAGTACCAGTGGAATCTCGGTACCGCTCAGCTACGTCAACGTCACCGGTACGAGTCCTCAAACCCCGAGTGTCATCATCAGCCCTGTCTCTACCGTTATACCTGCCGCCGGCGCAAGCGATGTAACGATACCGTTCACCATCAACGGCGCCAATACGAACTTCACGGCCAACAGCTCTGTCAGCGTGGGCGCCGATGGTGTCTCGGCAAAGAACGTGGCCGTCATCAATGCCACCACGATCACCGGCAACTTCGTAGTGAAACCAACGGCCAACACGGGCTCACAGCCCGTTACCGTCACGACCGGCAGCGAGGTCGATTCCACTAGCTTCCTGGTGAAAGCGGCGCAGGCGCCCTCGATCGCCCTCTCGCCGGCTTCGGGTCCCATGGGTTCCACGGTTCCAGTCACCATCTTAGGGACTAACACCAACTTCAGCCCGTCGAGCACCGTGACCCTTTCAGGTACGAACGCGGCAGTCACAGGTGTCACCTTCGTCAGCGCCACGCAACTGAATGCAAGTTTCGTGCTCGGCAGTGACGCGGACGCCGGTGCTCGCACCGTAACGGTCACCAGCGGCAGCGAAGTGGATACGGCGACGTTCAACGTCAATCCGGCGCCCATCCCTCACGTGGTTGCAGTTCCTGCAACCGGCAACCAGGGCGACACCGTAGCCATCTTCTTCACCGGAACTCAGACCAGCTTTTCTGCTGCCACCACGCTCACCATCAACGGAACAGATATCAAGGTAAAAGACATAAGCGCTCTCAGCACCTCATTGCTTGCTGTCCACGTGGTAATCAACAGCATGGCGACTGCCGGTACGCGGGTGATGACGATTACGACTGGAACGCAGGTCGTAACAGTAAACTTCATCGTAACCGCCTACACGCCAACCACGACCGCTATCGCCGCGGCGGCCAGCCCGATTAAGGAGACAGCCGGTACCACGCTTACGATCACCGTCAAGCCCACCACCGGCACAGGCACTCCGACCGGATACGTCTCCTTTCTCGAAAAAAAGGACGGCGGCCTGGAGAGCATTCTCGGAACAGTCGCCCTCTCGACTGGAACGGCAACGCTTCCCATCTCTGGCCTGACGGTCGGGGATCATAGCTTCTACGCGCAGTACCTGGGAGACAACGCGTCCTTTGCTCAATCCAAATCTACAGTGGATGCCAAGGTTAAGGTAAAGGCCGATGCCGGGAGCGTCGTGCTGGCAGAGACCGCAACCGTGCAGATGCTGGCGAGCGGCTCATACGAAGCAGTCGTCACCATTTCAAACACCGGGAAGGGTACGGCGCAGTTGGTCATGATGACCGCCGCGACACTGGGAGGGACAGCTTCTGTTCAAACTCTTCCAGTTGCGCTGCCGGACATTGCCCCAGGCGGATCGATCAGCACGCTGTTTGATTTCCCGGCCAGCGCCGGAGCTCCTGGCTCGGCGTCCGCGCTGCAGTTTGCCGGTACTTATTCGGGCGGTAACTTCGGCGGCAGCACACGCCTGACGCTACCCACCGCACCGGCCACAAACTAACTTCATGATCCGATCAATGACTGGAGACAAAAAATGCGCAAGTTCATAAGCTTTTCGCGGCCGGCTTTAGCGCTAGCCTCGATGATGATCACGATCGCTCCGGCGTTTGCAGACGGGATTACGCTGACACTCGCGAACCCGTTCCAAACGATCGGTGCAGGCCAGACGGTCACCTTCGACGCAACAGCGACGGTTACCCCGGGAAATGCCAATAACATCTACCTGAACGGGGATACCTACAACATCATCGACGCAGGCAGCCTGTTCACGCTGAGCGACACTGACTTCTTCACCAACTTCCCGCTATACCTCACTCCCACCGGAGCGGGTGACACCTACACCGGCGCCATCTTTACAGTTACGAACACAGGATCCGTGGCTGAAACCTACGCGGGTGTGTTCAACCTGCTCGGCGGAGCAACCGGATCAGCATCAGCGGTCTTAGCAACCGTAAATTTTGGATCTCCCGCAGCCGCAGCTCCTGAACCTTCGTCTCTGCTGCTGCTAACTACCGGATTAATCGGTGCTTTGCTTTTCGCAGGGAAACTCCGGACAATTTAATTGTGGCGACGTCTTTTGCGACGCCAGAGCAGGCGCCATCTTGGTGGCAGCTAAGAGGATGTTAGAAAAGTCTCATGCTGGTGCGAGCCGATTGAGCATGAGACGCGTGGCCGCAATATCGAGCAGAGTCTCGGACGTTTGCACCCGATACTCGTAGTCCTTGCTGAATCGACGATTACGTCCGAGCCATGCGAAGGTGCGCTCCACAATCCAGGTCAGCCCGCGGATCTTGAAGGCGCGCTGCCGACGTTTGACAATCTGTAGCTTCAAGCCGTCTTCCCGCCATAGTTCGCGGGCGAGCTTTTGGCTTTCATGGCCAGCGTCGGCCATCACCGTATGGATGCCTGGAAACAGAGGGCTCAAGCCACGCAGCAGACGAGCTCCGGCGCGTCGATCAGACACATTGGCTGGCTCGACTCGGTTGGCCACCAGCAGCCCAAGTGTATCCACCAGGATGTGGCGCTTGCGCCCTTTCACGCGCTTGTGACCGTCGAAGCCGCGCGTGCCACCACGCTCCGTGGTCTTGACCGATTGACCATCCATGATGACGACGCTTGGAGATGCCGCACGTCCCGCCGCGCTACGCGCTTGTTCATAGATGGTGCGGTGCAATTGTACCCAGATGCCAGAATTGTCCCAACTCCGAAAGTAATGGTAGACAGTGCCCCATGGTGGAAACTGGTGTGGAAGTAGCCGCCATTGGCAACCCGTCCGCAACAGACAAAAGATTGCGTTTACGACAGCACGCACATCGGTCGTGCGTGGCCGCCCTCCCATACCGGGCGACCGGTAATAGTGGTTTGAGCAGTTCCCAAGCTGCATCCGTTAAGTCTGTGTCGTAGCGTTTATTAGTCATCAGCAGGTTCCTCCGCGCGGAGCCTTATGATGCGCGCTCTCTCAGAGTGGATGCGGACTTTTCAAACATCCTCTAAAGATGAACCGCGCGACCTTAGCGTACACAATTCCCGGAATGGTTCCGGCACGATCGTACTATTTAAATTGCGGAATCGCAGATACTAATCGTTTGGTAAACGGATGTGACGGTCTGCGCAAGACTTCACTCACCGGAGCGGACTCCACGATCCGCCCCTCATGCAGAATGGCCACGCGATCGCACACTCGCGCCATCGCCGCCAGATCGTGAGAAATGAATAGCATGCTCATCCGCTGTTGTCTGGCAGTGCGGGCGAGCAGGTCAAGTACCTCTTGTTGGGTGATCACATCGAGCGCGCTCGTAGGTTCGTCGGCAATGAGTAGGGGAGGGGAGTGCAGAAGCGCCATCACAAGCAGCACGCGCTGTGCCTGTCCGACGCTGATCTCGCTCGGAAATCTCTTCAGGAACTTCTCGCCGGCCTCTAACCCGACTGTTTCGAAGAGATGCCGCACCCGGGTTTGTACCATTGAAAAGGGCTGCGAAGAGTGAGCTCTCCAAGCTTCCCGAAGTTGCGTGTCGATTCGCAAAACCGGATTGAGCGCACTCGCAGGGCTTTGCGGAATCAGCGCAACCAAACGTCCACGGACCGTTCGCAATTGCCGTTCACTCATACGGGTGAGGTCCTGATCGAGAAGATTTATGCGGCCCTTGGTTCGCGCTCCCGTCTGATCGAGCAGCCGCAGAATTGCCATCGCCAGCGTCGTCTTGCCCGAACCGCTCTGGCCCACGAGTCCAACTGTTTCGTTCGGGAAAACCTCCAACGCCACACCACTTAAAACGCCTTCTTTGCCTGGATAGTCGACCGAGATCTCGACCGACAACAGAGGTTGGCGCACGGGAGAGGATAAATTATCGCCGGTCAAGTGAGAGGTACTCGATATTCCAGTACAGATGAGGAGGCAGAGCGGAGGGCGCCGCATGCTGAACGGCAGGCGACACCGCGACCAGCACATCCGGATGCACCAGAAACACCGCCGGCGCCTGTTCCGCCAGAATCTCCTGCACTCTGTCGAACGCCTTTTTCCTTGCAGCGAGAGTGCCGGCAGAATGCTGCGCCTGCATCATCCGGTCGATCTCGGCTTCCCATGGAGTTGCGGGTTTGGTTTGTTTCGGATTCCATGGGTGAAGCACGCCCGAACTCATCCAAATGTTCATCTGGCCATTGGGATCAATTTCTACGTTAGACAATCCCAGGAGACAGGCTTCGTATTGCTGCGTTTTCGTAATCCGCTCGATCAGGGACTGAAACTCGAGCGGCTGCAGGTTCAACCGAATGCCGAGCCTTCCCAAATCCTGCTGCAGAATCGTTCCCATGAGTGTGCGCGTCCTGGAACCCGAGTTGGTGATCAAGGAAAATTCGACGGGGTTCCCTTTTCGGTCTCGCAGGACGCCGCCATCCAGGTGAAAACCATCGGCCTTCAAAAGGCTGGCAGCCAGTTTGGGATCTTGCCGGGGGGGCGTCAATCTGGTGTTGAACCAAAGCTTGTTTCCCGGCGATACAGGATTCGACGCCGAGTGCGCATAACCCCTATACACGAGCCGAACGATATCGTCGCGACTAATCGCCGCGGAGATCGCCCGGCGGAAGTTTACCGATTCGAACCACGTCCGCATGTGCGCCGGAAGTTTCGCATCCGGGCTCTGGTTGAACCAGAGAAACTCGGTATCGAGAGAAACTCCAGCATTCAGGGCGCCTCCTTTCGGATCGCGGCTCAGTCGCTCAAACGCTTCGGGCTCGAGTTGATCGACGAGCTGAAGCTCTCCCCTGCGATAGCGAAGCAGTTCGGCTTCGCGATTCGACTGAACCTCCAGTTTTAGAGAGTCGAGTCGAGGCAGCTTCACGCCACCAGAACCGGTCTTCCAGTAATAAGGATTTCGTTTCAGCAGCACGTATTGGCCGCCCTTATGTTCCGCAACAACGAAAGGGCCCAGAACCGGTCGCTCGGACTTGGAGCCGTGCGAACTTTCGATCGCCAATTGATCGAACAGCATCTCGAGCCCGGCAACCGGGGTGGAAAAGTGGACCGTGACACCATTCGGTCCGCTTTCGCTTGCCTGAATCTCTCCACCCGAAGCGCGAAATGTATCCGCGATCGCTGACTCGATGCCGGGCGTCATCATGCGCCGAATCGTCGCCACCACGTCGGCCGGTCCGAACCATGAGCCGTCGGAGAACTTCACGCTACGGCGAAGACTGAAGTTGATTGTCTTGCTGTTGTCCAGAACTTTCCACGATTCGCATAGCTCCGGCTCCAACTGCTGCGTGTTTCGATTGAACCGGATCAGGACGCCGCCGGTGAGATAGCGAATCGTCTCGGAAACGGCTTCGGTGGCCAGCAACGGATCGAAGGTCTTTGGATCCGCCGGGATCGCAAACCGCAATTGCGAGTCTTGTCCGCTTGCGATGATCGCACTCGCGACAAATGCCAGAATTACTCGCTGGGAATGTCTCATTCCGGCTCCCATCGTTGCTTCTTCGAAGTCACAATGTGCAGGCATGCCACTACGATAACCAGAAGTCCCGCCGGCGCGAGAATCCAGGGCTGTTCCGGAATGCGTTGGTAATTTTGCAATTCGGAAAGCATGTTGCCGAGAGACGGCAGCGGCTCCGCAATGCCCAGCCCCAATAAGCCTAAATTGGCTTCGGTCAGAAGAAAGATCGGAACCAGAGTCGAGAACTGTGCGGTGAGCACGGGCCTCAAATTCGGAAGAATATGCCGCCACAGCAGACGAGCGCGGCTGCATCCATACGCGCGACCGTAGACCGCGAACTGCGAAACACGAAAAGCTGACGTACTCGCTTTCACCACTCGCGCGCCCGCAGGCCAACCAACCAGTGCCAGCAACAGGAATAGCATCACGATGGAAAGCCAAGGCGAGAAGTTCAGAGGAACGAGGGCGCGCAAGCTGAGCAGAGCGAAGAGCCACGGAAGGGAAAGGAACAGGTCGGTGACGGCGCTCACCATCTGATCCATCCATCCTCCGACGTATCCCGCAACGAGCCCCAGCGCTGCCCCGATCGCTGTCGCCAGCAGAGCCGCGGAACAGGCGCAAAATAGCGAGATCCGCATGGCTTCGAGAAGGCGGGCAAATCGGTCCCGTCCTAAATCGTCTGTTCCCAGAAGAAACTCGCGAGACGGTGGAGCGCCGGCATGCTGGCGAATCTGGTCAGTATAGGAGTGCGGAGCCAGAACATCCGCGCATGCGCAGGCAGCAATCACCAGCCCCAGGATAATCAACGCCACATTTCGGATCGACTTCATGCGGCGGCCCTTGAAAACCGCAGCAGCACAAGGTCGGCGATCAGATTCGAGACCACAGTGACGATTGTCAGTAAAAACGTCACCGGGACAAGGACCGGCAGATCACGTCCCAGGGCGGCCCGCCAGGCCAGCTGACCGAGTCCCGGCAAGTCGGCGAGCGCCTCAACGGGAATGGAAACTCCGAAAGCCAGAGTGACAGAAACACCCACCAGCGCGATGAGCGGAATCAGCGCGGGCGTAAGAACGTGGAACACAAACAGCCGCGACGCGGAGATCCCTCTAGCCTTGGCCATGTGGACATGCACAGCTTCCTGACCCGTGCGGAACTGCTCATACGCATACGGAAATACGCGTGGGAAAATGGCAGCCGCGATCACGAGGAAAGCGGGAAGCCGGAAAAGCAGGCTGAAGATCGCAAGCAGTGCAACGGGCAAGCTGAGCAGCGCGCCGCTGATCACAATGGCAGCTCCAGATAACCCGGCCCGGCGCGTTAAAGCTGCTCCCGCCGCGCAAAACAGAGCGGCCACCCAGCCGCATCCCAAGCCGGTCAGAACCAAGCCAACGGTCTCAGGAGCTCGCTCCCGGATCAAAACTTCGACAGGCTCTCCAAAAACGATAGAGCGCCCCATATTTCCGGTGGCTATATTTCTGAGAAATCTCAGATAGAACAATAAAGCGTTCTTCTCTCCGGAATGTTCGCGATCGAGTGCCTGCTGAGTCTGCGCCGAAAGTCGTGGATCAAGCGCTCGTTCGTCAATGCCGAATCCCGGAGCGGAGCGTACCAATAGCGCTGCCGCCAGGCCAGAAAGCAACACAATTCCGATTGCGCGCGCTGTCAGCGATAAAGCAGACGGTTTGCACATATCGAGTTAACCGTCTAATACAGTAACAGCCGCTAAAAGCCTGTGGCAGAAGTTAACGCAGGCCAAAGGCCTACTCCACAAGGCTTGCAAGCCATTGATTCTTCTTTGTGGAGTAGGCGTTTTCGCCTGCTCCTGGCCGTTGGAGAGATTTCTGCAGGCCGCTAATGTACGTTTCCAAAGTAATACCGGATATCTACGTAGCGAGGGGAAGGGTTCGACTCTCCATCGAAAATCGCAGCCCATTATTCGCGATCTTTGATTACGTGTTGCCACTGCTAATTTACGCTTTAACCGCTTACGTAATAATTCTGACGCTTTGTCATCTTGATTACATCGGTGCAGCAACCTAATGTTGAGATCGTACCATGTTTTTTAGTTTCAACATTTTTCGCATGCACCCCGATCAACCTTCGTTCCGCGAATTATTTCCGGAACTCTCGGATGAAGGAGGAAATACGAAGACGACTCCGCTGAGAATTGCCGCGGCGATCGGCCTTGTCCTACTTCTCGTTGCGCCGCCGAAATCGACGGCGCAAGTCATGAAACGAATTGGCAAGATCTCCTCCGATCTGACAGCAATGATCGGAACGAATCCCGAGGCGGTCATCGATGTAGTAGTACAGTTCGCGGGAGCTCCTCGTCCGGAGGAAGTCGAACAATTGAACACGAGGGCAATCGGTCACCGTCCGCGTCAAGTAAATCTCGGCGCCAACAACGGAATGCTTTACTCGCTTCCCGCTTCGGCGATTGCTCAACTCACAGCCGACCTACATATCGCCTATGTTTCGCCGAATCGGCCACTGCACTCTCTGGCAGACAACGCGGATTGGGCCATTGGCGCTCAACTGGCGCTTGCTGCTGGTTTTGATGGCGCCGGTGTAGGAATCGCGATTATTGACAGTGGAATCCTCATGCCTCAGGCGGATTTGAATACGGACGGCAAAAAAGGCGGCGTCACTTCGCGGGTAATCTACAGCCAGAGCTTCCTGGAGGGTGTTACCGATACGTCCGATCAGTACGGCCATGGAACCCACGTCGCCGGAATTGCAGCGGGAAACGGCGCGAACTCGACAGGCGACAAATATTTCAGAACGTTTCGCGGTATCGCTCCGAATGCCAATGTAATTAACCTTCGTGTACTTGACCAGAGCGGCGCGGGAACGGACAGCGCTGTCATCGAGGCAATCAACACCGCCATACAACTCAAGGATCGATACAACATTCGCATCATCAATCTTTCGCTCGGCCGTCCGGTGTTTGAGAGCTACGCTCTCGATCCTCTGTGCCAGGCCGTTGAGAAAGCCTGGCAGGCCGGTATCGTAGTCGTCGTCGCGGCTGGCAACCAGGGACGGGACAACAGCATAGGCACCAACGGCTATGCCACCATCACCGCTCCCGGCAACGATCCATTTGTGATCACGGTCGGCGCCATGAAGACAATGGGGACTCCGAGTCAAGCCGACGATCTCATCGCGAGCTATAGCTCAAAAGGTCCGTCGGTGATCGACCACATAGTCAAGCCGGACATCGTCGCGCCGGGCAATCAGATCGCTTCTCTAGCTGTCTCCCGCCGTGTTGACTCCGCCAGTTTTGGCACGGCCAACCTCCTGCCCGATACCGAATACAAGAACACTACGAACCAAGGCTACTCCGACAACTATTACATTCTCAGCGGTACCAGCATGGCGACACCGGTGGTCAGCGGAGCTGCGGCGCTGATGCTGGAGCAGGATCCGTCGCTTTCTCCCGATACGGTCAAGGCCCGCCTCATGAAGACCGCTTCGAAGTCGTTTCCGACCTACAGCACCGCGATCGACCCGGTCACCGGCGCCACCTACACCAGCCAGTACGACATCTTTACCGTAGGAGCCGGTTACCTCGATATCATGTCCGCGCTGAACAACCAGGATCGCGTCCCCTCCGAAGTTGCCGCGCTGTCGCCGACGGCAGTCTATGACGCCGACACGAACACCGTGAGTCTTGCCGGTTCAGACACCCCGGCGGGTACCGCAGCGGTTTGGGGCTCCGCAGCGGTTTGGGGTTCGGCAGCCGTTTGGGGAAGCAATGTGTTCCTGAACGCCAGCACCGCGGTTTGGGGTTCCAACACGGAACTTTGGGGCGCCGCCGCAGTCTGGGGCTCGAGCACGGTCCAGGGCAATGCCGCGGTTTGGGGTTCGGCAGCCGTTTGGGGCTCTGCGGCGATTTGGGGTTCGGCCGCGGTCTGGGGATCTTCGAGCAACGTGAATGAAGGCCAACAGGTCGCCGTTTACGGCGAGAACTAAAGACAGTTGCCGCAAATCGATCAGGAAACGACGCGGCTGCGCCCAGCGGGCCGCGGGTGAACACGAATAGCAACTTAATCCTCATTTTCCAGGCGTCCTTCGTTTCGGGGTCCAATTCATCTGGAATAACCCAGGGGAATTCTTCCATGCGATATCCGCGAAAACGCTTTTCTCTCCGCTGATACTTCCTCTCAACTCGGACACGTTTGTTCGCGGCGTGGCACAATAATTCGATGGCGTGTCTCGGTGGAGCGAATGGATTGATTCCCGGCAAGGTTGCGTATTCTGCTCAACGGGGATGAAGTTCGCGCGATTCAAACGCAAAAGATGGAATTTTCCTTCAAAGCCAAGAGCTATATCGGCCTGGTGATCACGCTGGGCGCTCTGGTGCTTTGTTTTGGCTTCTATCACTGGCAGGTGGCGAACCTTTCGCGCCTTTTCTGGTACCTGGCGCTTTCGATACCAGGGTCGTGTCTCAAGGTCCGGCTTCCGGGAATCAAAGTCGGGACCATGTCTGTGCTCTTCGTGTTCGTCATCGCGGCGATGGTCGAACTGACTTTACCCGAGACGCTGGTTATCGGAACCGTCTGCGTAATTGCTCAGAGCCTCTGGCATTCGAAGTTCGGAGCCCGGCCGATCCAGATTGCCTTCAGCGTTGCGGCTATGGCCATCGCGATCGCGGCTACAGACCTGGTCTATCAAGCGCTGTCCTCGCTCCAAAGCGGGCTCCGGCTGGGGGTTGCCGTATCGATTTTTTTTCTTACCAATACCGCGCCCATTGCGGTAGTGATTGGCCTGACGGAAGCAAAGCCGATCTTCCCCGTCTGGAAGAATTCCTATCTTTGGTGCTTACCTTATTACCTGATCGGCGCCGGTGTTTCAGCGGTCGCGCAATCCTCCAAACGCTTTTTAAATTGGCAGGTCGCACTCCTCGTTGTCCCGATTGCCTATGTCATCTATCGGTCGTATAACCTTCATCTGAATCAACTGCAGTTCGAGCGAAACCGGGCTGAAGAGGAACACCTCCATGCCACCAAGATGGAGGCGCTGCATACCCAGACGGTCTCAGCCCTTGCCGCCGCCACCTCGGCCAACGCTCAACTGGACGCTGTGGTGCGGGCATCTCCGCTGGCTCTCATTACTTTGGATCGCGAGGGTAAGGTAACTGCGTGGAATTCGTCCGCGGAACACATCTTTGGCTGGACCGCTGAGGAAATGCGCGGCAAGCCCCTTTCCTTAGAAAGCGACCACGCTGATGTACTCCATGATTATGTTGAGCGGACGCTCCGAGGCGAGTCGATCCGAGGTGTGGAAGGAAAACAGCGCCGCAAAGATAATACCCGGTTCGATGCGGCGATCTGGAGCTCCGCTCTGCGCGACGCCGAAGGGTTTTCCGGCGTCCTTGTCACCATTGATGACATCAGCGTACGCAAGCGTCTGCAGGAAGAATTGCGAGTCTCCCAGAAAATGGAAGCCATCGGACGGCTTGCCGGAGGAGTCGCTCATGACTTCAACAACCTTCTCACCGCGATCATCGGCTACAACGGCATCTTGATGGAAATGCTCGCCGATCAACCCGAAATGCTCGACTGCCCTCGTCAGGTGGAAGCGGCCGCGAATCGAGCCGCCGCCTTGACACGCCGTTTGCTCACCTTCAGCCGCCGTCAAGTATCGACACCGAAGCTGGTGAATGCCAACAGCAGTGTGATGAATTCCGAGAACCTGCTTTCGCGTCTGATCGGCGAAGACATTGAAATCGTTACCAACCTCGAGCCGAATCTCGGCAACATTCGCCTCGACCCGGTAGAACTCGACCAGGTAATCATGAACCTCGCGGTGAATTCCCGGGATGCTATGCCCAATGGAGGAAGGTTGACGATCGAGACGGCCAATGTGACCATCTCCTCGGCGCAGGCGCTCGAATCCGGGCTAGACGTCGGCGATTACGTTCAACTCCGAGTCCAGGATACGGGCGTCGGCATGGATGCGGAGACGAAGAGCCGCCTTTTTGAACCGTTCTTTACCACCAAAGAGCAAGGCAAAGGCACCGGGCTTGGCCTATCGATCGTCTACGGAATCGTGCAACAGAATGGCGGTTTCATCAGCGTTGAAAGCGAACAGGGCGCCGGCGTTACTTTCAATTTGTATTTCCCTCGTGTTTCAGAAGCGTCCGAAGTGGAAACAACCGGCAGTAAAACGCCTGCACCGACGCCAGTAGCCAAAGCGACTGTTCTTCTTGTCGAAGATGACCTGGTGGTGCGTCAACTGGCGGCCTCGCTGCTTACCGCACAAGGGTACCTTGTTCTGGAAGCGGCCTCACCCCTCGATGCCATCGTTCTAGCTGAAAAGCATGGTGATTCCATTCGCCTGCTGCTCACCGATGTTTTAATGCCCGGCATGCGAGGCAATGAATTGGCGGACAGACTTCGCGTCCGTCTCACAATGCTCCCGGTCCTCTACATGTCCGGATATTCGGACAGCACCTTTCTACGGCCCGGTGCTCTGGAAGGAGCGCGATTCCTGCAAAAGCCGTTTCAGCCCATTGAGCTACTGCGCGCCGTCAGCGACGCCATCCAGGGAACCTCCACCCTGCAAGCGGGCTGACGTCTCAGGACTCGGGAGCCTGTGGCAGAAGGCAACGCAGGCCAAAGGCCTACTCTACAAGGCTTGCAAGCCATCGATTCTTCTTTCGCCTGCCACGGGCTGCTTCATCTCTCTGCTTCGATGAAGCGCTCGCCGGTCTGAAGCCTCCGGAGGCCGAAGGGCACCAGCATCTCCTCCCCGCCAAATTTCTCAGGCTGCCGCGCTCCGATCGTTTGGACGATTTTCTCCGCCAGCCAGTGCGGCAGGCTCTTGTCCTGGTAGAAAGCCTTCTCAACCGTGTAAGAGATCATTCCGTGAGCGAGAGAAAAACGCAAATCGATCCAAATCGCCTTTTTGCCGCTCAGATCGAACAATCCCGGAACCAGACCGGGATTCCATCGTTCAATCGCGTCGAAATCAATCACCGTAAATGTGGAGATATAGTTATGGGGGAAGAACTTGACCCGCATCGAATCGATTCCGGGACGGGGCGTCAACAGCAGCGTATAGACCAAATACTGATTCACCTCGTCGTCGGATAACCGGAAGCTGACCGGCTGTGGCGGCGTGAGCTGGAGCCGGGATAACAGGCCCAGAATTTTGCTGGCCGCAGGGGTGGGAATGGGGGCTTCCGTAACAGGCATTGTTTCAGCGACGATGGCGCTCGCTAAATCCGTCGCATGAGTGGCGTTCACCCGCACCTTAATCACGGCGCGACGGCTTTTGTCGGCTGTCTCGGCCAGGTCCTGTTCACCGCGGCCGCTGGCTGAAATCTTCTCGAGCAGGCAGGAACGCAGTCCGGGCTGATCCGACAGCGATGTTAAGGTCTTCTCCACGACTTCCATGGAGCGCTCCTGGCTCAGTTTCAAATTGCGAGCCTGGCTTTCTTCCGGGGTTGCTCCACGGTAAGGCGCACTGTCGGAGTGTCCTTCCACGACTACTGCGTCGATCGCGCCCCGGTACTTTGGCGCACAGAGAGTCTCAGTCAGCTTGGGCATCCGGGTCTCGAGGAACTTCTCGCCTTTGGGCTGCAAGCGATAGCTGTTAGGCTCAAATGTGAGTTGGGCGTCGAGGACCGTCAGAAGAATGGTGGAGGGATCCTTGGGATCGATCCGGATGTCTTCCTGCTTGAATCCTACCGGCTCGAGTTCCTTTCTAAGTTGTGTCATCAGGCTTTGCGCGGTCACGGAGTTGACCGAAGCTTGATTATTAACGAACACCAGCAGCAGGAGGATGAAGATGACCATGAGTGAGGTCATCAGGTCCGTAAACGAGCTTGCCAGGTGATCGGACCCGGAACCGCGCCGCATTTCTGGACTAGCCCCGCTCCCGGGCCAAAGGGAACGTCGCAGCCTCACGGGCCTGGGGAACACTGGCAGCTAGTGCGATCCGCTGGATATCGAGGAGAATACGGGCTTGAGTAAGGAAGGGAAACACTTCTTTACACCGCTTGATGAGGCCGTCATAGCCATCGCGCAGCGGGCGATCACAGACCTTCTTTTCGAACAAAGTGAAAATCACGCTTAAGATCAGGGCGATGATCGATGACAGGAACTTTCCTGAAAGCCCATTAATCAATTGATCGATACCCGAGACGGGACGCAGGGGGTCGCGCACATTATAAGTAACACCGGCGAGCGCCATCAGGATTGCAACAAACGTCGCGAGCAACCCGAGCGCCGTCAGGATCCCGGGAACCGCTTCATGGAATCTGGAATGGTAAAACGAATCCACCACTTCCTCTTCAGACAGGCACTCCGGTACCGGGCGCGTGAGAAAAAAGCCCTCTTCCCCATTGAGGCTGGTGTAGGACTCCATCGCTTCGTCGAGCGCCCGCCACCATTCCCGCGGTTTCCCCGGCAGCACCCCGGCCCTCCGGCGGATAGCGGCCATTTTCTCTGGCGAGAGACCGGAAAAGCGTTCTCCCTCGGTGACGGGTTTCAAGTCTTCGAAGGCGGCGAGAAAACGGTCATAGGCCTGGAGAGCGCGGTTTCGCTCCCGGAACATGGCGACCATGAGCAACACCGCCATGACGATGAGAATCAGGCAGGCGGCCTGAATGACGGGAGGAATCGCCGTCAGCAGGCTCTTCATCCGGTAGGACACGTAGAAGATGACGATGAGGGCAAAGAACGCGGTGGTCCACCAGAAAACCAGCTTGAACAGCGTGGAAGCCCAACGGAACTCGTGCTCAGACAAACGATTGAAGGTTTTTTGGAAAAACGACATCAGACAGCGATGGCCTGTTTACCATTGTAGGCTTCCATGACGTCCCCGATAGCGCCGCTCATGACCAGTTCGCCATGGTCCAGCCAGATGGCCTGATCGCACAACTGCTGAACCATGCCGGAAGCATGGGAAACACAGAGGAGGCTTTTGCCGGAATTGCGGAATTCATGAACTCTCTGGAAGCACTTTTCCTGAAACGCGGCATCGCCGACGGCTAGAACTTCGTCCACCAGCAGGACATCGGGATCCATATTGATGGCCACTGAGAACGCGAGACGCATGACCATGCCGCTCGAATAAGTGCGAATGGGCTCGTCAATGAACTCATGAGGGATGCCGGAGAACTCGATGATCTCATCGAAGAGCTCGGCAGTGCGCTTGCGAGTCAGGCCAAGCAGCGCGGCATTCAGCGTGACATTTTCGGAGCCGGTGAGATCGTGATGGAATCCGGAACCGAGTTCGAGGAGAGCGGCGATGCGGCCGTTCACGGCGATGGAGCCCACGTCGGGTCTGGACAAGCCAGCTACCAGGCCCAGCAGCGTGCTCTTGCCAGCGCCATTGGGGCCGACGACGGCCATGCTTTCCCCGCGCTTCAGTTTGAACGACACATCTTTGAGGGCCGCGAAAGTCTCCGGCTTCCTGCCCGAGATCCACTGCTGCATGCGGTTCTTCAGCAGCATGCGGCCGCCATGGCGGTAGTAGATCTTCGAAACGTTGTTGAATTCGACGATATCCATGGCCTAGAGTTGATCGTAAAACCGGCGCTTCAGCCTTTGAAAGAAGATGAAGCCGAACACAAACATACCCACTGCGACTAAAGTCAGCTTAACCAGAAGCTCCCATCGCGGCGGGATTCCTTCGATCATGATGTTCCGCATAGCAAGGATCAACGCAGCCAGCGGATTCAACTTATAGAACTCGGCATAAATCGCAGGAATAATAGAAAAGGAATAAACAATCGGCACCATCCAGAACAGCACTGTGTTGATCGATTCGACCACATACCGGGTATCCCGGATATACACATTCAGTGCCGAGGTGACCAGCGATAAACCGCATACGAAGATGACTTCCATGGCCCATAAGTACGGAAGCCAACCCCAGTAGCGATTCACCGCGAAGCCGGAAGCGAAAACCAGGATAAACAACAGGCCGATCTGAATCAATAAATGCAGACAGTTGGAAAGAACGGCAGCGATGGGCACGATCTCACGGGGAATCGGGACACGTTTGACGAGGCCGGCATTATCGACCAGCGAAGTGGTGCCCGAGATCCACGCGATGGTAAAGAAGTTAAAAGGGACTAACCCGCACATCAGGAAGACTGGAAAATGGGGAATGGAGTTATTCGGCACGACTTTGGTAAAAACAAAAGTCAGCACACCCATCATGACCAGAGGGTTCAAGGCCGACCAGAACACGCCTAGCGACATATTCCGGTAGCGGATTTTGAAGTCCTTGATGACCAGACTCGAAAGAAGAAAAAAGAGGTCGCCTTGCCAGGAGGGCTCGGAACTTTTGTAAGTAGCCGGCGTGCGATCATCCTCTTCACCTCCGCGTCCGGAAGACCCCACCGTTGCTGCGGGGAGGAGTTCGTCAGTCTGCATCCAGTATTGCTATTCCCCTCGAAACGCTCCGCCTTCGAATGTCCGTAAAAACTTGAGGATAACATAATTGGATTCGCTCAACCGGCTAAATAAGCCACCTAGGCATCATATCCACAACGGGCCGGCTGCCGTAGCTCCTATGACTGCGACGCAACCAATGTCGCAGGATTGCTTCGGAATGTAAGAAGGAGTTGGGGTATGCATGCTCTCCAATTGCGGGGAAGGTTCAATGATCTCGTAGACCTCATCAGCATAGGAGCCGAGGTCGATAAAATTCCCGTGATTCTCGGAACTGTGTTCAAGATCAATAATACCTACACCGCAAATCCGACGATCAGCCTGATTGTCCAATAAGAACACCGTAACATTTTGACTTATTCCGGCCGGCAGTGCTTCTAACGTACAAGAGCGAATCTTTGACTTGGGGTTCGTGTAGAGGCTGGTGAGTTTGCTATAATCATTACTTTTGCATCGAGACTTGGTAGTTATGGCGTCCAAAGTCGGGCGAGGTTACCCGGGCTCTCGCTGTCAAGCGCTTGCCCTCAAGTACATTCCGGTGTTGCGCGGAAGTCATTGAAATTTGAGGAGTTGCCTGTTTATTTAGTGCCAGCTAATATTCGTAACCGATACCGACTTACGACGAGCGTGGTGATTCATACGTCTGGAGTGTAATGTCTATAAACGGCAGTTCATCGCCTTATGCCCTTGTCACTGGAGCCGCTGGTTTTCTCGGCTCTCATGTTGTTCGGGAGTTATTGAAGCAATCAGAGATTTCAGTAGTCGCTCTTGACGATCTCTCGGGCGGGTTTGAGGAGAATCTCGTCCCAGGGGTGCCTTTTATCAAAGGGAGCGTGACCGATCCGGTTCTGTTAGGCGACCTATTTTCTCAATACAAGTTTCGCTACATATATCACTTAGCGGCATATGCAGCCGAAGGCCTGTCGCACTTTATTCGGAGGTTTAACTACACTAACAACTTGATTGGGAGTATTAACCTCATAAATGAGGCGGTAAAAGTAGAATCCGCATGTTTTGTATTTACCAGCTCGATCGCTGTGTATGGCGCTATTGAGCCGCCGATGGTGGAATATAAAACGCCGTATCCCGAGGATCCCTACGGCATCTCCAAGCTTGCCGTGGAGCAGGACCTTCATGCGGCCCACTCGATGTTCGGCTTGAATTATGTCGTGTTCCGGCCTCACAATGTGTACGGCGAATACCAGAACCTGAGCGACCCTTACCGCAACGTAATCGGCATTTTCATGAAGCAAATTCTTCAAAACGAACCGATGACCGTCTTCGGGGACGGATCGCAGCAGCGCGCCTTTAGTTATGTCGGAGATATAGTTCCTTCCATAGCGCGTGCGCCCTTCGTTGCCGCCGCCCAGAATGAAGTCTTTAATGTCGGCGCCGACACGCCGTATTCCGTCAACGAACTCGCTGATCGCGTGGCAACCGCAATGGGCCGCCGCGGCCACCCCAAGCTTCATCTCGCAGCTCGCAATGAGGTAACGCACGCCTACAGCGATCACTCGAAGGCGCGGGCTGTTTTTGGCGAGCATCCCGAGGTTTCACTTAATGTCGGATTAGGGAAGATGGCAGCCTGGGCTCGCACCATTGCGCTCCGGCCTCCCGTCCCATTCACAGCGATCGAAGTAGATAAGAACATGCCGCATAGCTGGCGGAAACACGAAAATACAGAAAGCGCGCAAAAAACGGCCGTAGGAAACCGAGGATGAATCGCGACCGATTGCTCGCGGTCCTGCAGGCGAGCCCGCTGTGGTGTTCGCAAGGTCTGTCTGAATTTTGTGACGGGGGCTTAGACGTGAAATGGTATTTCGATACCTATCGCAACCTTGAGCCCGATGTCCTGTTGCACCCTGAAGATTGCCAGGAGCATTACCGTGTTCGTGCGAGAAATCTGAAGCTTAGCCCTAACTTGGCGTTTGATGAATTCTGGTACCGTCACTCGTACCCCGACGTCGCGGATCTTATTAATAATGGGCTTTTCTTAAACGGCTGGGAGCATTATCTTGGCTGCGCCGGCAAACCACGGCGCAATCCGGCATGGTGGTTTGATGAACTGTGGTATGGGACACGAAACCCGGAAGCAGCAGAGGCGGTTAAGATGGGCCGCCTGAGCTCCGGTTTCGAGCATTACCTGCTGTACGGAATCCGGCAAAACATTTCGCCGAGTCTCTATTTTGACGCGGCTTGGTACCGGGAGAAATATCAGGCAGCCGATCGGGAGGCTGCCGCAACCGTTTTCCCGCTAAAAGATTATCTCCTGGCGCCCCAACGAAGCGCCCGCTGTCCAGTACAGTTTTTTGACCCGGAATGGTATAGCAGGACGTACCTGGTGGACAAGCCACACAGCTCAGTCCTGGTGGGGTACCAGCGTCCTTACGAATACTACGTTTCTTATGGGCGCTTTCAACAGCACAGCCCGTCGGCCTATTTTAATGAACGCGCGTATCGTGAATTAAACCCCCAGGTGAACGCCAAGATCGCCGCAAAGCTTTACACTACTGGATTCGAGCACTATGTCTCCGAAGGAGCGGCGGCTGGCGCTCGCCTGGCCACCCATTTGACGACCGGGGGGACTGACTATGCAGGACCTGCCTTTCTGAGGGTTTATGAGAGGAGCCTGCGCTTGAATTTTGAACAGATCGCCAAACTCCGACATCTCTCCATGAGACTCCCCGGATAAACAGATTCATCTCAATTGCCTTCATGGCGATCCACTACTGCATATGACGCTTCGATCAAGCGATAAAACGGCCAAAGCCATCCACGTTTTCACCTCTGACGTATTGCCTTTCCCTGGGGGCGCTCACAGCGCGGGGTCGGTTCGGAGTATGCAGATCATCTCGGCGCTCCGTGCGGCTGGGCACCGCGTTACGTTTAGTATGCCCTTGAACAACTACCTGGCGACTAAACAACTTGATCAACTGCTTTCCTTCTTCACTTCCGACGATATTTGGCGCAGCAAGTATTTCTTCGAGCCGGAAGTAGTAGTCAACAGCATTCAGCCTGATTGCGTCATTTACTGTAATGTAAATACGTTTCGGGCATTCCGCCGCTACTCCAGGGATGTTGTCAACATCTTTGATCTCAATGGGCCGCTTCAATTGGAAGGGTTTCTGATCGAAAATCCCGACACTGCGGCCGCCGAGAGGGATGGGGTCCGTTTAGAGGCTTCCTGCAGACAACTCGTTGAGCGTCTTCGAGAAGCTGATTATCTGATGACGGTATCGGAACGGCAAAAGTACTTCTGGTCGGCATACGCATCCTTAGCAGGCTTCAGTCTCCGGGATTTGGGCATTCTCTCCTGCCCGCCTTCCATTGATATTCCCACCTTAAACCGAAAAACTTCTCCCAAGTTAAGCGTAGTCTATGCAGGGGGGTTCTATCCCTGGCAGAATCCGGACCGGTTTCTCCGGGCAACTGCCAAACTGATAGAGAAGATCGAAGGCGCTACATTACATATCTTCGGGGCTGCTCACGCCGGCTTGCCGAATGAGGATAGTGTTAAGAAACTCATTGCGGAGCTACAGCGCTATCGATGCGTCAAATACTATGGCTACCGGCCCGCAGAGGAACTGCGAGAAAAGCTCTCCTCAGCTTGGTGTGCGATTGAATTGATGGAGCAAAATCTCGAGCGGGAGTTGGCGCTCACCGGCAGGACAATAGAATTCCTGTCAGTGGGCACGCCAGTCATTTACAACAACTACTCGACTTTCTCTAAACTCATATCATCTTACAATGCCGGTTGGACGCTTTCTACGGAGGACACAGGAGGACTCCAGCGCGTCTTCGATGAACTCCTAACGGGGGGCCGGCAACTGGTCGATCAATTATCAAGTAACGCCTACCGCCTTGCCCAGACGGAGTTCAGCGCAAAGAACAACCTGGCACCCTTAGTGGAACTCTGTGCCGGCGATTTGCAAAAGCGGGGCGCTCGTAACCAGCCTAAGGTCGTAGCCCGCGGTCCGGCCAAGTCTCGCACTCCGGCCTTCGGTAAGGTGCTGGGTATCGTGCCCGGCGTATCGGCTCTCCTTGACCTCCGGCTCGGAAATCCATTGCGCGGTTTGCAGCGCCAAGGCTATATCGAGGGCTTTTCGGTTACTGCTCCTCCGTTTGACAGCCTCAAACACGACATAACCTTATATGACGCTGTTGCGGTTCAGCGTACGATGCCTGAAGCGATTTATATGGCGTTGGTCAACAGCAGTGTCCGCTTTCTTTTAGATGTGGACGATAACTTACTTGCTGGAGCCGCCTTTCGCAATGGCGGCGCTGAGCCTTTGCTGGTTACTGGCCTCCGGTGCGCCGATGCTCTGACAACCCCTAATCCCCGTTTAGTAAAGCTTCTTGAGAAATACTCCGGGATGCCTCTCGCCCACAAAGCATTCATCACGCCGAATGCGCTGCCATACCCCGCCGATCTGCGTGCAAGTTCTCAGCCTACGCAGATAATATGGATACAAAGCGATATTGCCGCACTGACGGCTAGCCGGGAAAGCGTCTTGCGGTCCGTTGAGGAGTTTTCAAAACGACATCAGTTGCCGATTGTCCTTATAGGGCGCAATGTGCTGGAGCGTCCGCAATTCACCCATCAGATGGTTATGGGAGAAATCGATTTCACCGCTAACCTGCAGTTCCTGGAGTTTGCAGAGACGAGCATTGGAGTTGCTCCTCTGGAGACCAATTCCGATCAGGAAACACTGGACTTCATAGCCGGTAAATCCGACCTCAAAATACTCCTCTTCAACGGTTACGGGCATCCAGGAGTTTTTAGCGATTCACCTCCTTACGGCGAGTCGGCGCTCCGATGTCACGCGCGCGTGATCGCAAATACCTATGCGGACTGGACGGACGCTTTGGATTACCAGTATCGTGAGGGATGGCGGACGGTCTCGGAGCATTCCAGGACAATCCGAGAAGAAAGACACATGGATCGCGTGTGCCGGGAGTCGTGGATACCCGCCTTAGAGTCTGTACGCCTCACCAAGCCGATTCGGGGCAAGGATTTTTATGAGATATTTCGAAGCACCAGCCAGATGGCCGATGATCCGGCATCTCGCTTGGGATATCTGGCAAAAAATCACGACGTGGCCTTCGGTTACGTCTCAAACTCCAGGACGTCTTGGGACCACTATGAAGAGCACGGCCGGCTCGAGGGGCGCCAGGTGATGCATGACGCGGGGGCTCTCAATGATCTTATCTCGAGGTTAGAACGGGAAAGCTCTGAAATTGTTAGGCAGACTGAGTTACGC
This sequence comes from Terriglobia bacterium, assembly GCA_963777595.1. Classification (GTDB taxonomy): domain Bacteria; phylum Acidobacteriota; class Terriglobia; order Bryobacterales; family Bryobacteraceae; genus CAVVFX01. Next base: position 207,095 of record CAVZRE010000046.1, on the reverse strand, counting down.
ATTGAAAAGATCACTGGCGGCCGCGTGAACCAAGCCGATGGTGACCAAATGGCCGCTATAAAAAAGGAAGACATCGCGCCGCAGTTGGGAAGCGAGGTAGATCGGTTAGAAAAAGAGGTGGCAGATTTACGCGGTTCCTATTCATGGAAAGTCACCGAACCTCTGCGGAGGCTGGCTAGAGTGTATATGGAAAGGAACCGGCGATAGCTCACCGGCGTCCGAGGTTCCGAAGACATTGTGTTCTCTCGTGCAACAGGCCGTGTTGATTCGCCGAGGCGTGGGGCCGACGAAGCGCCAAGAGTTTTGGCTATTTCGGACGATAGCTTTGCATTACTTGATCTGCGCGTAAACAATCCTTTGCGCGCGCTCCAACGACAGGGCCGGATTCAAGGTTTTGCGGTGTCTAACACGTCCTTTGGGCGCCTTGCGATGGACTCGGCCTCGTACGATGTTGTCTTGATTCAGCGTACTGTTCCGGAGTCGGTCTACCAGGCTTTGGCTGACGCGGGCGTCCCATTCCTATTGGACATTGATGACAATGTGCTCGCACGGGCCTCATTTCGAGCCCATGCAGCAACCGAGAAGGCATTACTGGCAGGGCTTCGATGCGCGACTGTCGTAACCGCAACCACAAGTAGACTGATTGAACTGCTCGAGAAGTATTCCGGTGTTGCAATCGCGTCCAAAGCCTGTCTGGTTCCAAATGGTTTACCTTTTCCAAACGAAATCCGAAATCCCACCGCGCCGACTCACCTCCTGTGGATCCAAAGTGACATTGCGGCGCTGACAGCCAGCCGCCGGGATGTTATACGGGCTGTTGATGACTTCTCCAACCGCTTCGAAATACCCGTGGTCCTGGTCGGGCGCAGTGTCTTGGAACAGCCGCAATTTAGCCGCCAAATCGTAATGGGGGAGGTAGACTTCGTCGCCAACCTCCAACTTCTCGAGTTTGGCCCGACAAGTATCGGCGTGGCGCCGCTCGAGACCCGGTCCGACCCGGAGACCTCGGACTTCGTGGCCGGAAAGTCGGATTTGAAAATACTTCTTTTCGACGGATACGGGCACCCTGGTATCTATAGTGACTATGCTCCATACATAGACTCGCCATTTCGATCTGGAGTCACAACTGTACGGAACTCATACGGTGACTGGATGGACGCTTTAAAGCACCAATATGAAGAGGGTTGGCGGAGTGTAAAAGAACGCTCGCAGCCAATACGCGATTGCCGTCACATCGACCGGGTCGCGCGGGAATGTTGGTGGCCGGCTCTCCGCAGCGTGCGGATGCCGCAGCCGGTTCCTGCCGGCAAACTATACCGGCTGCTTAGTGCGGCGTGCTCCAACAGCGAGGTGCAAATGCTAAAGAGACAGCTTGACGATTTACGAAATTCGTTCTCATGGAGGATTACTGCGCCTTTGAGAAGACTAGCCAGACCCTTCATGCACCATAGTTTATAAAAGCTTCAAAACCGTCTGGCAAACCAGAGGTATGAGTTCTCCCGGCAACGGACGAAACGCTTGTTGGGCGGGGGCGAGAACACTCGAGTGGTACTGCTGATCAACCGTTTCAGCGCTCTGGTGTGTGATCCCCATTCAACAACCATCGCGCCTGTTGCTCTAATTCCCGAATGGTCGCCTTCATCAGCGATAAACGCTCTTGTTGAAGCTGGCCGGCAGGCAGCTTGGCTAACTCCGCTTTGCGAAGTGTGACATAGAATTCGCAGCCATGCGTAGGAAATGTGTGTGCGACCGTAAATGGAAGAATTCCTAAATGGGACAGTTCCAGGACAATCAAGGCGAAGCTGGACGGAGTATAGATTGTTGCGTGGAAGTCTACATATGGGCCGGACTCGTCCTCAATTGTGTTTTCGAAGATTTGTTTTGCCGAAAAAAGCACGTTCTCGCCAATGAAACCGAAATCGCTAACCTCTCGAGCCGACCATGAAATCTCACCTTTTTCAACGACGTTATAGGCAACATTATCAAACGCGGTCTTCTTCGAGTGTCGAGTCCGGCCAAGATGATGAGCGACGAGGTAGTCACTGGTGGTTGTGACCTGCTTGAAGAAGTCGAACGTAAAACGCTTGTCGGGTAAAACGAGTGAAACGAGCCCTTCTTCTTTCAGGAGAACGGCTGCAGTTAGAAAAAAACTGATCGGATCGGGAATATGCTCTAAGACATGGCTGGCGATAATTACGTCGAAACTTCCGTGTTCCGTTTTAGGAATCGCCGACTCGATGACTCCGCTTTTCCAAACGTAATCCACAGGCTCGATCCGCTCGAGGCCTACATGTCCTTGATACTTCGCTCGTAGCTCGTCCTCACTGGCGTGATCAAGTGAGAAGCTGTTCCAGCCCTGCGATCTAGGTGCGATGGGATCGTAGGCTGGCCCAATCTCGAGTACTTTCATGCCTCTGGATACAAGCCACAAAACCTTATCTTTCTTTGTTCCGTCGAGACGGTTAATTTCTCTAGGGGAACCCGTTAAATGCTCACCGTGGTCGTTGGTGACGCTAATGATATCGCCGATATTCAAACGTCGGTTTAAATCGATATCAAAGCCAAGATTCCTCTCCATGAGGTCTGCAAGATCAGGGCGATGGAGAGACCCTCGGAAGCGCGCTACGGGGACTCCATTAATACAGGCGACCAAATCTGTTGGTCCTCCGCCTTCGGACATTGCCCAGCCTCTAACGCTTCGGCTAGTCACTTCGTCGAGATAACCCGTCAAAGCGTTTTTTCTCCCTCCATCGAACAATCTGGAGATGCGAGCCTGAAGCCAGCGTCCGTGTTCCACCCGCTTCCAAGTATCCCCGTTTTTTCTTTCAGTAGCAAGGTTGAAGACTCCTCCATCCGCTTGGACCTGCCGTGGTCCTGCTCGCGATGTTGCCGTGACGTCGGAGGGCCAAACACTTTTGTGTTACGGAGACGGCCCTCTATAGCAACGATGCTCTATATGAGAGATTCGTCGCGTGGTTAAAGCACCTCAAACATGAAAAGGTTGGCGGTTCTGTAGAAGAACGCTCGCATCCAGTATGCGACTTCATGGAAAGATTGCACAATTCCGGATCCCAAAAGAGTAGACGCCCCGGATTGGTCCTGGTACACACAGGTTTCAAGCTCAAACTTGCTGACCCACGAAGCTTCTTGACAGCTCTCGTGCTACCCTTTGCTTGCGGACATCTGGATAAATGATCTCCATCCCCGATTCACCTGCCCACGGCGCGATCCCTAAACGATTTCGTCCTGGAGGCATCGGCAATTGGTCGGGGCATTTGCCTTTCGCATACGATCTTGTAAGCGCCTTACAACCTCAAATTCTAGTCGAGTTGGGAACACATTATGGGGAATCGTACTTCGCCTTCTGTCAGGCTGTAGACGAATGCAGTGGTTCGACACGATGTTATGCGGTCGATACATGGTCGGGAGATCCTCAGTCCGGCTTCTATGGTGAGGATGTCCACCAGGAAGTTGAGGCTTACAACCGCGCGAACTATTCTTCTTTCTCGGAACTACTCCGTATGACGTTCGACGAAGCCGCGGATCAGTTCGGCGAATCGACAATTGATCTCCTGCATATTGACGGGCTTCATTCGTTCGATGCGGTAGCCCACGATTTTAACAACTGGCTTCCTAAAGTGAAGCCTGGCGGCCTGATTCTATTGCACGATATTGTCACCCGGCACACCGGTTTTGGGGTCTGGAAACTTTGGGAAGAGATATCCAAGGTGTTTTCAAGTTTTGCATTTCATCATAGCTACGGGTTGGGAGCAATCCGCATTCCTGGGCCGCCGGTTCCGGAAAACTGGTTAATGCAAAGCCTTTTTGGCGCTGTCCCCGTCGTACAGCACCGGATCCGGCGCTATTACGTCATGCTGGCTGAGCAGATGGAATATCGAATGCGGATCGCGAATGGCAATTGCCAGGCGAAAGAACGCGTGATGGTAAAAATCTACATAGCGGGACATACCGGATACGACGAACACCACACCATAGGAGCAGTGCTGCCCGCAAGACAATGGCAGCAACTGTCTTTCGACATCACCTTTGACTCGCCGCTCGGATCCATTCGAATCGATCCGTCGGACTCGCCGGCCCTGATCGAACTCGCCGAAATTCGAGTGCGAGGGACAGATGGCCGTGTCATTTGGGAAGTGTCAGGTCAGAGCGGATTTGATACGCTACAGACCAATAACGAAGTTCAGGTGATCAGCCGGGGAGAAATCTGGCGCTACTTCTGCTGCGGCTATGATCCTCAGATTATACTTCCTGATATATCCGAACTGTCTACTGAGAAGACTTTCACGGTTGAGATTTGTATGAGCGCCGACACAGACCTTACCGCCTTACGCCCGCTTCTCGCTCATCTATAAGTTGACGCGCCATCTGCGCTCCTCTTATTTGGAAAAGGCATCCTGCCCCGATCCCGTATTCCCCGCCGAATCCGTTGCGACAATATTCAGCGTGTGAGTCCCCGGCGCCAAGGATGAAGTGTTCAGATTATATGTCCACCCCACGTTCGGACATCCAGGCCGCCCCGGCCAAAGTGCGCAGACATCGCTACGCGGGCTATTGTACGTGGCTGTTCCTACCTGGCTCCCATCCACGAAAACTGCTACATTGCTGATCGCGTTCGGACCGACCGCCGAGGTGCTCTCGATCGCCCACCCGCTAATCGTCGCCGTTCCGCTCAATGTTTGGTTAGCCGTTGGCACGTCGATCCACACCGAGGGGGATAACGTACCCTGGAAAGTCCTTCGTATCGATCCCGTATTCCCCGCCGAATCCGTCGCCACGATCGTCAGCGCGTGACTTCCCGCCGCGAACAACGTTGTGTTCAGGTTGTAGGTCCACCCAACGTTGGGACACCCCGGCCGCCCCGGCCATAGTGAGCACACGTCGCTGCGCGGGCTGCCGTAGGTGGCTGTACCCACTTGGTTCCCATCCACGAAAACCGCTATCGAACTGATCGCGTTCGGACCCACCACTGAGGTATTCTCGAGCGCCCAACCGCTGATCGTCGCCATCCCGTTCAACGTCTGATTGGCCGTTGGCACGTCGATCCACACAGACGGCGTCGAGGTCTGTAAAGCCATTTGTGTCTGGAACGTCACTTGCTGCATTCCAGTATTCCCCGCTGAATCCGTCGCTGCGATATTCAAAGTGTGACTTCCCGCCGCGAACAAAGCCGCATTGAGGGTGTAGGTCCACCCGACGTTGGGACACCCCGGCCGCCCCGGCCAAAGCGCACACACGTCGCTGCGCGGGCTACCATATGTGGCTTTACCAACCTGGTTCCCATCTACAAAAACCGCTATCGAGCTGATCCCATTCGGACCCACCACCGAGGTATTCTCGATCGCCCAACCACCAATCGCTACCATTCCGCTGAGCGTCGCATTTGCCGTCGGCATATCGATCCACACCGAAGGCAGCACCGGCGTCGTCTGGAAGCTTACCTGACTCGATCCCGCGTTTCCGGCTGAATCCGTCGCCACGATATTCAAAGTGTGACTTCCCGCCGCGAACAGCGCCGCATTGAGGATGTAATTCCAGCCGACATTGGGGCATCCCTGCCGGCCCGGCCAAATTGAGCACACGTCGCTGCGCGGGCTACCGTACGTGGCTGTTCCTACCTGGCTCCCATCCACAAAAACCGTTACCGAGCTGACCTTGTTCGGACCCACCACCGAGGTATTCTCGATCGCCCAACCACCAATAGCTACCATTCCGCTGACCGTCGCATTTGCCGTCGGCGCGTCGATCCACACCGAAGGCAGCACCGGCGTCGTCTGGAAGCTTACCTGACTCGATCCCGCGTTTCCGGCTGAATCCGTCGCCACGATATTCAAAGTGTGACTTCCCGCCGCGAACAAAGCCGCATTGAGGGTGTAACTCCAGCCGACATTGGGACATCCCTGCCGCCCCGGCCAAAGCGCACACACGTCACTGCGCGGGTTGCCGTACGTGGCCGTTCCCACCTGGCTCCCATCGACAAAAACCGCTACCGAGCTGATCCTGTTCGGACCCACCACCGAGGTATTCTCGATGGCCCAGCCGGATAGGGTCGCAATCCCCGATAAGACTGCCCCGGCCGAGGGAACATCGATATACACGCTAGGCAGTACCGTAATGGTGGTGGGGTCGCTCCAATTCGCTGCGGCCGACCCGCCACCCGAGACCACTACGCTGTTGGTGACCGTGGAAGACGCATTCGCGGCTACGTTGACTGTCACGGTAATCGCCGGGTAGCTCGCTCCGGTAGTCAGCGCATCACTACGCGTGCATGTGGTTCCGCCACCAGGACACGTCCATCCCGTCCCCGCCATCGATACCAAGGTCATTCCGGCAGGCACCGTTTCCGTTACTGTCACGGTCCCGCTGGTCGGGCCGGCGGTGGAACCATTGGACACTGTCACCGTGTAGGTGGCGCCCGATTGTCCTTGCGCGAAGTTTCCGGAATGGCTCTTCATGATACTGAGAACCGGCGTCGTGCTTATGCCCAGAAGGACGCTGACCGTCCCGCCGTTGTAATTGGCGACTGCGAGGTCCGTCCTTCCGTCGCCGTTGTAGTCGCTCACTGCCGCAAAACCCGGGCTGGCGCCGACTGGATAGCTCACTGCGGCCTGAAAAGTCCCATTACCCGTGCCTAAGAGCAAACTGACAGAATTGGTTGACTGGTTGGCGGCGGCGAGGTCAGCCACTCCGTCGCCGTTGAAGTCTCCCGCCACCACGTAGGTACCGCCGGCATAGCTCACCGCCGCCTGAAAGGTCCCATTCCCGTTGCCCAGGAGTACGTTCACGAAGCCGTTGCCGCCGACAGCTATATCACTGCTGCCGTCCCCATTGAAATCCGCCACCGCGATGGACGTGGGGGAACTCCCCGCCGCGTAGCTCACGGGCAATTGGAAGGTCCCGTCGCCGTTGCCTAGCAACACGCTCACGGTATTGGCGAGTGTATTGGCAATGACAAGATCGGGCCATCCATCCCCATTGAAATCTCCTATGGCAGCGAACATCACACTATTGCCCGCGCCGTATGTTACAGCGGGCAAGAAGGTTCCATCGCCATTACCCAGCATCACAAGCACGCCGTTAGGAGTTGAGACAGCGAGGTCAGCCTTGCCGTCTCCATTGAAGTCACCCACTGCTACCGAATAGGCGATATTGCCAATTGGGTAGCTTACCGCTGTCCGGAAGGTCCCGTCGCCGTTGCCGAGTAGCACGCTCACGGTATTACTACCCTCATCGCCGGCAACGATGTCGGTTTTACCATCTCCATTGAAATCGCCCACCGCTACCGATGCAGGGTTGCTGCCCGCTACGTAGCTTACGGCCGCCTGGAAAGTCCCATTGCCGTTGCCGAGTAGGGCAAGCACGCCGCTCGCGGTCGAGACAGCCAGGTCAGCTTTGCCGTCTCCATTAAAGTCGCCCACGGCAATTGACCGGCTGTCAGCGGCTGCCGGATAGTTAGCCGCAGCCGCGAACCCGCCGGCTGAGATCGGAGTGACCGTTTGGGGACCTGTCTTCATCGAGCTTGGCGCATATATCGAGTCCCCGGAGTAGATCGCTGTCAGCGATTGGAAACCGGACGGTAACAAATTGGTGGCGAGCACGGCGTACCCGCTCACCAAAGGTTTCGTTTCCAAAATATTCACGCCGTCGTAAAACGTCACACTGCCCGTCGCGCTGGAAGGCGACACGCTCGCCGTGAGTGTTTCGATCTGACCGTATGTCGTGGGATAGGGTAACTCCGACAGCGATATTGTCGTCGCCTGGCCGCCGATCAATAACGGTCTGCTGGTGCCGCTGCTAATTCCGCTCGAGGATGCGGAGAGCGCATAGTTCCCGGCCGTACTGAAAATGAGGTCATTGCTGAAAGTAGCGATGCCGTTCACCGCGTTCACACTGGCCGATGGGCCGGAGGGCGTCGCTGCCACGGTGATCGCGGCATTCGATGAAGTGTCCAGGCTGCCAGTCCCATTCTGCACCTGCACCACTACCGGCGATATCGCGGACCCGGCAGGCCCACTGAAGGGCTGCCCGGTAAAAGCTAGTTGCAGCGTTTGCAAACAGCTGGTGAAACTAACCAGAGGCGTTAGAACCGAAGTATCCACAAAGGTTGGGATTTCAACTGAGTTCTCCGCCGTGGTACCCGCGTAAGTAACGGAAATCAGGATCGGCCCCGCTCCGGCGTTTCCGGCGCTGCTGATCAAGATCGGAATGGCAAAGGAAGTACTCGATTGACTACGAACCTCATAGGTGATCGATCCGGAGGTGGTAACCGGAATCTGCACGCCGGGATCCATGCTGAATGCGTTGAGGTCGCCGCCCGAGGTCGCGACGAGTGTGCCACCGCCGCTGCTGCCGGAGACATTCACCGGCAACAAAACTGTGATACCTGCCGGGATATTGGAAAGGTTAACCCGGATTCGCGTGGCATGATCGGCCTGCCCGGGAACCACCCCTGTGAGCTGATTCGTCCAGCCGGCCGGCGCCGCCGATAGAACTGTCTGAGACTCGGTGTTGAGCCCTCCGTACCACCCGCCCGGCGTGCTGTTCGACGCGCTCACGGCAGGCGACTTGAAAGCGGTATTGAAAAGTTGGCTAATCGTCACGGTCCCGGCGGAGGTAGAAGAAAAAGATGGACAGCCCGACAAATTTAATTCCGGGCTGACCGAGACGCTCAAGCTCGATTCGACTACGCCCAGGCTTAAATTGTTCTGGTTCTGAACCGGAAAAGACGTCAATACGTTTCCGCTGATAACAGTGCCGGCAGCTACCGCATTGGCATTTACGCGAACGTTGGTGATACGGATTTGAAAGTTTTGGCCTGACGTGGGCAGCGTGTAGCCCGAAAAAAACAGGTCGCCGCTTTCCAGTAAGCCTTGAATGGGAGCGCTATTAGCACACGCGAACGAGGGAAAAGTCGGTGAATTGCCGGCTGTCGAGGTGCAATCGTTGATGAGCAGCGCGGCCTCGGTCGGAATGTTGCTTGGGGCTGAGGTGCCTGAGTAGAGCTGACGGCTGGTGATCGGCGCGTTGTTTACGTAAAAAACCAAGGGCTGTGAGCCCAATTGGGCGCCCTCCGGAGTGCCTGAGCAGCTCAGGATAACGTCTCCCACCGCCTCGGTAGTACCTTCCTGCCGTAACAGCGGCTGGTTCGCAACGAACGCGGTACACGTTACTTGCGCCGCGGCCGGCGTCAAGGCCGATAACAGCAGGACAAAGCCGGCGGCAAATCTAGACAATTGCGAAACCATTTCGGAAGATCCCATCCGGCTACTAGCTTACACGGTATCGTATTTGTCGATAACTACCGGCGGTTAGTAGGTAGTCCCGGACCAAATGGAGCCTTATTTAGAAAATGCGACCTGCATGGCCCCCGTAATTCCGGCCGAATCTGTCGCCACAATATTCAGCGTGTGGCTCCCCGACGCCAAGGATGAAGTATTCAGGCTATACGTCCATCCTACGTTCGGGCATCCCAGCCTTCCGGGCCAAAGTCCGCAGACATCGCTGCGCGGGGTACCGTACGTGGCTGTACCCACCTGGTTCCCATCCACGAAAACCGCTACATTGCTGATCGCATTCGGACCGACCGCCGAGGTGCTCTCGATCGCCCACCCGCTAATCGTCGCCGTTCCGCTCAGTGTCTGGTTAGCCGTCGGCGCGTCTATCCACACCGATGGCGATAACGGCGTCTGGAACGTCACTTGCGCCGATCCTATATTGCCCGCCGAATCCGTCGCCACAATATTCAGCGCGTGGCTTCCCGCCGCGAATAACGCTGTGTTCAGGGTGTAGGTCCACCCCACGTTCGGGCATCCCAGCCGGCCCGGCCAAAGCGCGCACACATCGCTGCGCGAGCTACCATACGTCGCCGTACCCACCCGGTTCCCATCCACGAAAACCGCTACCGAACTGATCGCATTCGGACCCACCACCGAGGTATTCTCAATCGCCCACCCGTTGATCGTGGCCATTCCGTTCAGCGTCGCATTGGCGGCCGGGGCGTCGATCCACACCGATGGCGTCTGGTTCATTGACGTCTGCGTCTGGAACGTCACTTGCTGCATTCCAGTATTCCCCGCCGAATCCGTTGCTGCGATATTCAATGTGTGGCTTCCCGCCGCGAACAGTGCCGTGTTGAGGGTGTAACTCCAGCCGACATTCGGACACCCAAGCCGCCCCGGCCATAGCGAGCACACGTCGCTGCGCGAGCTACCGTATGTGGCCGTTCCTACCTGGCTCCCATCCACAAAGACCGCTACCGAGTTGATCTTGTTCGGACCCACCACCGACGTATTCTCAATCGCCCAACCACCAATCGCTACCATGCCGCTGAGCATCGCATTGGCCGCCGGCACGTCGATCCATACCGTAGGCAGCACCGTCGTTTTGAAAGTTACCTGCGCCGATCCCGCGTTTCCGGCTGAATCCGTCGCCACGATATTCAGCGTGTGACTTCCCGCCGCGAATGACGCTGTATTGAGGTTGTAATTCCACCCGACGTTGGGGCATCCCTGCCGCCCCGGCCAAAGCGCACACACGTCGCTGCGAGCACCACCGTATGTGGCTGTTCCTACCTGGCCTCCATCCACAAAAACCGTTACCGTGTTGATCTTGTTCGGACCCACCACCGAGGTATTCTCGATCGCCCAGCCGCTAATCGCCGCCACACCACTGAGCGTTGCATTGGCCGTCGGCACGTCGATCAACACCGAAGGCAGCACCGCCGTCGTCTGGAAGCTTACCTGACTCGATCCGGTAATCCCGGCCGAATCCGTCGCCACGATATTCAACACGTGACTTCCCGCCGCAAACAACGCTGTGTTGAGGTTGTAGGTCCAGCCGACGTTGGGGCATCCCTGCCGCCCCGGCCAAAGTGAGCACACATCGCTGCGCACGGTACCGTATGTGGCCGTTCCTACCTGGCTTCCATCCACAAAAACCGTTACCGTGTTGATCTTGTTCGGACCCACCACCGAGGTATTCTCGATCGCCCAGCCGGATATGGCCACAGTGCCCGATAAGACTGCCCCCGCAGAGGGAGTATCGATATACACGCTAGGCAGTACAGTGATGGTGGTGGGGTCGTTCCAATTCGCCGTCGCCGACCCCCCACCTGAGACCGCTACGCTGTTGGTAATCGAGGAAGATGCATTCGCGGCTACATTGACCGTCACGGTAATCGCCGGGTAGCTCGCTCCTGCCGCCAGCACATCGCTCCGCGTGCATGTGGTTCCACCGCCAGGACACGTCCATCCCGTCCCCGCCATCGATACCAAGGTCATTCCGGCAGGCACCGTTTCCGTCACTGTCACGGTCCCGCTGGTCGGGCCGGCGGTGGAACCATTGGACACTATCACCGTGTAGGTGGCGCCAGATTGTCCTTGCGCGAAGTTTCCGGAATGGCTCTTCATGATACTCAGAACTGACGAGGCCAGCACCGTCAGAGTAGCGGTGTTGCTCACCGCGCCCGCCGCCGGAGTCAGGGTGGTACTCACGCCCGACGTCGTGTTGGGCTGGACGCCCGCGGAGTTGCTGGTGACGCTGAAAGCCACCGTGCAGCTGCCGCTCGCGGGAATTGTGATGCCGGTGAAACTCAGGGCCGTTGCGCCAGCCGTCAGAGACGATGGTGTGATTCCGGAACAGGTGCCCGCCACCGCCCCTCCGGCCGCGTTCATGTTCACCAGCGTGTCGGTGAATGCGCCGCCGGACAAACTGGATGCATTACTGTTCGACAACGTCAATGTTACGACCGAAGTTCCGCCGGATTGAATTGTGGCAGGACTGAAAGCTTTGGCGATGGTCGGCGACGGCGGCTGCGTGGAACCGGTCAGTTCGCGTATGCGGTTATTGTTGGTGTCCGCCACATAAACATCCCCGGAACTGTCGAGCGAAACTCCGTTCGGATAGTTCAAATTGGCGGAGGTCGCGGTTGAGCCGGCGGCAGGGTTGTCACCGTTATAACCGAACGCCTCAGTGCCCGCAATCGTGCTGACTGTCGATCCGGTTACTTTCTGGATGCGCTGATTGTTGGTATCAGCGATGTAAATGTTGCCCGCGCTGTCAACCGCGACGCTGGCCGGACTATTCAAATAGGCGGAACTGGATCCCGATGCCTGGGGAGTTCCCGCCACCGTCGAAATGAATCCCCCTGACACCTTGCGAACAATGTGGTTGCCGGTGTCGGCAATGTAGATGTTTCCGGAGCTGTCGACGGCGACTCCTTCTGGATTCACCAATTCGGCGGAACTCGCGGGGATATTATTGCCGTTGTACCCGTAGCCTCCACTACCTGCCACGGTAGTGATCATCCCTCCGGATACCTCGCGGATGCGGTTGCTGTCTTTGTCCGCGATATACAGGTTATTCGAACTATCGAGCGCAACGGCAACCGGAAATTCAAGCCACGCGTTGGTAGCGGGGATGTTATCGCTGTTGTAACCGAACGTGCCGTTGCCGGCGACGGTAGTGATGGTTCCGCCGGATACCTCGCGGATGCGATTGTTCCCGCTGTCCGCGATATAGACATTGCCGGCACTGTCAACGGCGATGCCGGCAGGTTTATTCAACTGGGTGGCCGTAGCGCTGATATTATCGCCTCCGTAGCCACACGCGTTACTCCCCGCGAACAAGGATACGGCATTCGTCCCCGATGTAACCTTGTAAACGTTGCAGGATAAATCGCTGATATAAAGATTGCCGCTGCTGTCTTTAGCAGCAAATTGCGGGCCCACGATCTGCACACTCGTCGCAGTCCCTCCAGTCAGGTTATCGCTCAACCCGTCACCCACGACCGTGCTGATGATCCCTCCGTTTACCACTTTGCGGAGTCGGCTGTTGCCGGTGTCGGCGATGTAAACGTTGAAGGCGCTGTCCACTGAGACCTTCTGCGGAAGGCTCAATTCGGCGTTCAAAGGCCCGCACCCATCGCAGAAATAACCGTTGGTAAAGTTGCCCGCATACAGGCTGACATTGGTCCCGGATATTTTGCGGATGACATTGTTATTGGTATCCGCAACGTAAACGTTCCCCATGCTGTCGACGGCAACGCCGTTTGGATTGTTCAGCGACGTTGCAAGGGTCGAAATGGTTCCGGCTGACGTGGTCACCATGCGGACTGCCCCGTTACCGGTATCCGCAATATAAACGTTCCCGTTGCTGTCGACGGCAACACCTCTGGGATACGCCATCGTGGCTAAGGTCGCAGTGCCGTTACCGATGGGCCCGTAATTGCCATTGCCGGCTATAGTGTTGATGTTGCCACCGGATAGTTCGCGGATTCGGTTGTTCAGGGTGTCGGCGATATAGAGATTGCCCATAGTGTCCACGGCAACGTCCGACGGGTTGAACAGCGAGGCCGAAGTGGCCGTACCATCGCCGTTAAAATATATGTTGCCGTTCCCCGCCACTGTGGTGATGACGCCAGTGGACAGCACTACTTTTCGGATCCGGTTGTTCAGGGTGTCGGCGATATAGAGGTTGCCTGCACTGTCCACAGCCGCACCCAGAGGACCGTTCAATTGCGCCGATGCCGCGGGCCCTAAATCGCCTCCGAAACCGCAGTTTCCCGTGCCGATCACCTGCGTTACGGTTCCGCTGGAATTCGTCACCCAGACCTGGCACAAATCCGACATCACAGCGTAGAGGTTACCCGCCGAATCTACCGCGCCCGCGTTTATAAAGCTGGCGGCGTAGTTTTGGGCAGGCTGGGTAGTTGCAATGGTGGGAGGGCCGCCGGCAACAGTAGTGATTGTGTAGTTCTGAGCATTGGCGCACGAAACCGCCAATAGCAACGGCAGCATTCCCTTCCGCATGACTGAGACTCCTCCGATTTAACAACGTCGCCCCAAAAGGCTCCGGTTTGGCAACCTTTCGTGGGCGGATTACAGATATAGCTCTGTTCCGTACTATTGAAACAGATGCTGTATGGCGATGCAACATTCGAAAAACCGCCCCGCGGAGCCTCCACAAAAATGCCGACTTCAAGTATCTGCCCGTTCAGCGTGGAAAAGCCGGGTTGGGGTGCAGGAAGTGGGACGGCGCTGGAGCCGTTATGCGAGGCAAATTAGCCCGCCGCGAGTGTTTTCGGCCGCTAGTTCGGCGATTCAGCAGCCGCCACACGGCTCGTTCATGGCGGGGCTGTCGTTCACCTCACCATCCGAGCCTCAAACTTCTGCCTTCCGGCTTTGAAATTCAGCAGCGCCCCCTCCTCCTCTACTGCCAGGTTAGGGTTATAGTACGGATCCCCGGATTCAATAATCCTATGCCAGCGGGTATAAAATCTGACCCGCTCATCGTAGTCGACATGCAGAGTGCGGGTCTGCCCCTCATAGTGCCGCAACACGGCCGCGGGCTCATACACCACGCGGTATCCCGCTTCCCGCGCCCGCAGGCAGAAATCGACATCGTTATAGTTGTTCGGGTAGGCGACGTCGAAACCTCCCAGACGCCGGAAAAGCTCCGTCCGGACCGCCAGACAAGCGCCCGTAACGACGCTGACATTGCGCGTCTCGTTGACCCATTTCCAATAAACGCCCGTGTGTTTATAACGATTGACATGTCCCGCTCCATCGCCGATTCCAACCGCCACGCCGGCATGTTGAATCGCGCCGGACGGGTACAGCAGCTTCGCGCCCACAATTCCGATCTCTTCCACTTCAAGATGCGGGATCAGGTTGGAAAGCCAATCCGCGCGCAACGGCTCGATATCGTCATTGAGAAAAAGCAGGACGTCCCCCTTTGCCTGCTCGCTGGCGGTATTATTGACACTGGAAAAATTGAAAGGGCCATCCAGTGCGACTCGCCGGCAACCAAACAGCGTCGCCAGGCGGGAGATCTCCGGATTCGGACCCTCCGGGCAATCTTCGGCCACAATAATTTCGTACGCGGGATACGACGTGGCTCTCCGGATGGCTGCGAGCGCAGTCCCGAGAAGCTTAGGCGACCTCGTACAGATGACAATCGAGACCAGCCGGTGCGTTGCCCGTTTGATCCGGAAAGTGTGAGGAGAAACTCCTTCGGCTATTTCCGCGCTCCAGTTCCGCCGTTGGATGGCGTCCTCGATCGCCCGCAGATCCGAGGAGTGTACTTGGCTTTCTTCTTCTCCGCGGGTGGAAGCCGCTGCCGCCGCATCCTTTCTCCGGTGGTACAGAATTCGCGGAATGTGGACCACTCGCTCATCCCTCTCGGTAATGCGGAGGCAGAGATCGAAATTCTGAGAGCCGTCGCAGGCCGCGCGGAAACCGCCAACTTCACGGAATGCCGCACTGGACGTTACCAGAAAGTGTGCCGGATACATTTTTGAGCTGAGAAGATCGGGCGACCACGCCGGCTTGAACAAAGGCTCCACGCGGCGACCCTCGGCAGACAGCGCGTCCTCATCGGAATACAGGAGCGCCGGCGAGAACTTCTGCAGGGCTTCCGCAACATAAAAGAGAGCATAAGGCGACAAGACATCATGCTGGTCCAGAAACCCGATGTACTCTCCATTCGATAACGCACAAGCCGCATTGAGGGCGGCCGGTATGCCCTTGGGCGAGGCATGACGGACGACGCGAACCGGGCTGCCTAAACCAGAGAACTCGTCAAGATAATCGAGTGTTGCCGGATCCATCGCACCGTCCACGCAGATAGACAGTTCCCAGGAACAATATATCTGGCCGGCAACGGATTGGATGGTCTCGCGCAACCAGTCCGGCCGGCATTCCCGTGCCGCGAGCGCAATGGTGAAGAGGGGTTGCTTAGTAAATGCCGCAATGCGTTTCAGACATTCTTTCTGGCCGGGAAACAGCGACCGTTGCTCATAAGTGAGCCACTGTCCATATTGCGAATCCGAGCGTTCCAACCAGCGATCCATCAGGTTTCTGAGGTGAGCATAGTTGACGCCCGGCCAGCGTACGATTCGGAAGAGCAGGCTTTGCTCAATCTTTTCGAGGCGTTGATCGAGCGCTCTCTGATCGCGATGGATGGAGGATAACTCGATCGCAAGTTCGTCGAAGTCCCGGCTGATTTGCTGAAGGATCTCCTGATCCTCGACGGATTGTGTCACGGCACCCAGTCGAGCGATGTTCTCCCGGAGGCGTGCACACAATCCACGTTCCATGGGTTCATTAAAGCAGATGTCCAAGTGAATGACATCAAACTGTCTTTTTTTCCCTCAACAAAATGTTGGACTTCGAAGTAAGGTCCCGTGGTGTTGGCTCTAACTACCATTGGGATGTACTTACTTTATATTCACCGGAGTGTCGTCGACCGTATCCCATAACACATCAGAAGTAAGCCAGCCGAATACAAGGTCATGAGGGAACGCGGCCGCCGGAGTCGACATCGATCCTATGGGGTAACTGTCTGACGTAGGCGAACCCCGGGCCCACCTTCGCCACATGCAAGCGTCCTTTTTGTTGATGACGCTCCAAGACTGTCTGATAACCAAACACCCGGTAGCTTGTCGAGGACCGCAGGTAAATATCGGCCGGACGCTCAATCGCAATAAAATCCTTATCAATCAGCTTCTCGATAATCCGCTGGATCGTTCGCTTCGAGAGCCGCGTGCGTTTGACCAGATAATCGTAGCCGGCCTGGACCACTCTCCAGGCGTCGCGGTCATCGCGTGGTGTGCCTGCCACCGGTTCCGCCGTCCAGAGCGTTTCATACACCGCTTCCTCCGCCGCATTGATAACATCCCGCGCCACGCTGATGCGCTTGACCCGGCCATCCGGAACAAGGTCTCCATGCTCCGTAATCCATAGGATGCGGCCGCCGGGAAACATGCCCACTGGAGTCATGTCTTGTGTGGCTACAGTAGACGTATCAGTAGTGGCCACAGGGGTCATCTTTATTGCGTCTACTGTAGCCATATCCGAAGCCCCGAAGAGATGGGAACCCACACCACGGCCCACCGCCGGCGTGTGAATCAAGTCCGTCAGCTCGCTCGGATCGAACGCGGGTTGTTTCTTGTTAGACCGCGACGCTCTCGCCATGGTGTGGTTGTCTCACGACTCCTTCCACATTGAAGATCTGCAAAAGAGCACCGGTGGCGGCGTCATAATCTTCGAGAGCCTTGGCTTTCGGATCCAGGTCGGCGACCATCTTATGTGCCCGGGCAGCTTTCCCGATGATCTGATCCGTTCGGATCGCCGGCAGAATCGGAATATTATAGGTCGTGCTCAACTGGTCGATCATCTTCATCACTACGTCCGTCAGACCGTAGCGTTTATTCACGATGGTCGGTAACAGGGCGACGGAACGGATCGGCACCCGCACGCTGCCCCCAATCGTCTGCGCCGAAAAAATGGTCGCGCCGGCCCCCGACAGGCTCAGCGTATCCATGGAGATTGGAATCAGAACGCTTTGGCAGAAGACCATCGAGCAGGCCTGGAGCAGCGAAATGGAGGGTGCCACATCCACCACAATGGCGTCATAACTTTCTTCGTACATCCCAAAAGCGTTTTGGAAAACCAACTCCCGCCCATACATCGTGAAGATGCGCTGCTCCATGGCCGTAGTCTCGCGATTCCCGCATAGCACCTCTAGCCGGTCCGCCACACTCACGACGCAGTCGGGCAGCCGGAGCTGATTCAGAATGAAGTCGGCAAGGTAGGCCTCCGGTTTGAGCCGGAGGGTCACCGCGATCGACCCCTGCGGATCGCTGTCGATCAGCAGAGTCTTAAGACCACGATCGGCTAAGCAGCGGGCCAGTGTGATGGCAGTTGTGGTCTTCCCCACACCGCCCTTTTGATTGCCTACCATCAATTTGATCATTTCTGGAGCGCCTCTCTGATTGCCTGAAGATCTACGTCTGTCCAAAGACGATACTGATTTTCCGGATTCCTCATCGGCTCTGGTATGCGTCCAGCCGCCAGCATCCGGTACAGCGTCCGCGGAGTCACCCCAAAAATCTTGGCCACTTGCGCACTACGGTAGACTCCCTCCCGGGCTCGTTTCCTCGACATCTGGTGGAAGTTTTATGCTAGCGCGACCGGCAACCCAATACAATCGAAACTTATGACATCTTTGCATGAACACTGGTTTACGGATTATGTCTATAGTAGTCACATTATTATCGTCTACTATAGACGCGGGTCCAGGATCACGGAAGAAGGCTGTCTCGGCGGCAAGCAACATAGCTACAGTAGTCATCCGTTTATTGACTACTGTAGTCATTTTAATTACGGCTACTATGGACTTCAGGAATCCAGTACTACCAGCAACTCGATCTCGGTATCTCCAAATTCGCCGGGCACATACGCTCCCACACGGCGTGTCGCGACGATGTGGTCCCAGCAGGGACCTTGCCGGGTCACCAGGAAATACTGCGTCTCCGTCTGCGCTGAAATCGCTCGCGGGGGCACCGGCATATGGGTTAGCGTGAGACCCGGCAAAGCCCGCGTTACCAGCTTTTTCACGAACTCCTCGGAGCAGATTTTGATCAACTCCGGTGTCTTCCGCATGACATCCGCCGTGCCCATGTTGCAGCGAATCGCAAACACCCAACTCGAGCGGCCGAGGCAGCGTTGATCGGTGACGGCGCCGTAATGCAGATAGTCGCCGGCCGCGGTTAGCGGGATCGAAATGCAGTTGGTGGGCAGTACCGTCTCGAGCAGCAGGCGAATCAGCTTATCCAAGGCATCGAAACACTTGTCCGGCTGCAGGTGATCGTACGGCGGGATGGCGCGCGGATGAGTCTCCAGCGTAAAAGTGCATAGCGCCCCGGCAAGTCGCGCCAGTTCGAGATACAAATCCTCGGGATGGCCGTGCGTCGAGTAGAACATGTGCCGCAGTGGAGCGAGGCCGGAGTTGACCGCGTGCAGAAACCAGAATCCTGCAATCTCTCCCGTGGCATAGCCGGATTTGCCCGCGCCGGCCGAACGGCTTCTCGTGAGCGTCTCGCTCTTGTCTTCCAGAATTTCGATCAACCGCTCGGTAAGGCTCATCAGTCGCGGACTCGCGCTCATCTCGAGACTGGGTGGGATGAAACTCGGGTCGAGGATGAAACGTCCGGATCCGGAACGCATCAGCCGAGCAACCGGCAGTGTGATCGCTTGGGAATTCAGTTCGGTTTCGAGAACCAGCGTAATGTTCTTTTTCCCCAGACGCAGCGGCTTCTCGTCGATGCCGTTGACATCGTCGAAAACGGTGCTGGTTTGAGCCGTGAAGCGGGTCCCGTTGGCCGCGTTTTCGGTTAAAGCGCAATTGATCCCATTGGGCTTGCGGGCGGAGATCGAAAGATAAACCGTCAGCTTGTCGCGATCCGCCGGGAAGCTATCCGCTACCGGACGCGCCGGCGGAAGAGGATCCGCTTCGGGCATCTTGAAAAGCAGTCCGTCGGGGAAAATGCCGCGAGCATGCACTACCGCAAGCGTGCCGTTGCGCAGGGCTTCAGCGTCTACTTCGCAGCCCATAAAGCCGTAATAGTCCTGTCGCAGCGCAGCCGCGACGAATTGGGCTGAATCTTCGAAGTAGCGGCTTTGCGCCTGGAAATGGTGGGGCCCGATGTACATGCCCTCCGACCAGACGACTCGCGACAGGAAACTCATACTCCGTAATCTTATACTTTTTACGATCAAGCACATGGAGTGCGGCGAGAGGGCATGTGCTTGAGCGTAAATCTCATGTGCTTGATCGTAAAAAACGGGGGTATGGCGTGTGCTTGATCGTAAAAACCGGCTCCTGGTATGTGCTTGATCGTAAATCGGGCTGCCATCGGGCTCGAAGCGTCCTCACAACCTCATGATTACAAGTAGGTTACTGATTTACGGGCAAGCACATGGAGCGTTACGACGTATTTTCAACAACTTAGCGATCGCTTACGATCAAGCACATGCCATTTACGCTCAAGCACATGGCCCCAAAATTAGCCGATGTCCGTAAACCATTAAAAATAAATTACTTACACGAATCGATATTTTGCGCCGAGCGCGTATATGGTTAGTGGTTTTATGGTTTCTATGGTTATGGTTAAAACCATATGGAAAACCATGGCAAGATGGTCCCTCCATGTGCTTCCCAATAAAACTCCTGCGAAACCATGTGCTTCATCGTAAATGTGTAGCTTTCGTCCCTCCAACCGGTGTAAAAACAAGCTAGTTGGTATCTGTTTTGAAAAAACCGGACAGTAAACCGTCGCTGCTCAACCTCTCGGTAGAAGAGCAGAACCTGGCGTCGATTCCTTTTGCCGTCCTGGAGCGCAGGGTAGGGAAGACCATCGGCAAGCTGGAGTTTGAGGGGACCAAACTCCTGCCCGATGGAACCGAAGTGCGCGTACAATGGCAGATCCAAGGCAACAACGAGCTGGGTCTGCCCACCGAACAGGATCTCGATATTTTTGTGGCTCTTGGGGTACTGACGTTCCAGAACAACTTCCAGAAAACGGTTTCCTTTACCGGCCGCGAGATCGCCAAGATCCTGAACTCCAACGTCCATGGCAAGTTCTATCAACGCCTGAAGACCGCCATGGATCGCTTCATTCCGCTACGTTTTCGCGCCATCACTACCACCGATCGGCAGGAGGAAGTGAAATGGCTGAACGTCTTCCAGGAGGCCAGTTTTTCTCTCGATCGCTCCACCGGCCGCTGCGTCGGAACGGTCACCTGGACCGACAAACTCATCCGCTCCATGGACAGCGGATTTTTCCGCCTTCTCGATGCCAGCCGCTACATGGAACTCGACGGAATTACGGCCAAGCACATGTACCGCTTTCTCGCCGTCGCGTTCGAGAAAACCGATCTCCTGGTGATGGATGCGAGGACGCTCGCTATGCAGAACCTGGGGATCCTCAACCTGCCGAAGTACTTTTCGCGACTCCTCCAAACCCTTGAACCCGCCTTCGACCAGCTCATCCGGCTGCAGATTCTCGCTTCCTATCACGTGGTTTCGAGCGAGGACTGGAAGATCGCACTGCATCGCCACCCGTCGTATGTGCCGGCCACGCAAACCCTGTTGCTCGAGTCCCCGTCGGGTTCGCCGGAGCTACAACGCGCTCAGATGGCGAGGCTCCTCGAAAGGGCCGGTTTTACGGGCAAGCTCATAGCCACCGCCTTGCCGGAAGTCCCCACCAGGCAAGACTTTTACGCTGTGCAGCGCGCTGTCCGGTTGCTCGACGTGATGAAGGAGCAGGAGGTTTTGCCGCATGTCGCCATAAGCCTTATTCGCCGCGCCCTGGAGCTTCGCGCCACGGAAGGAGAAGGCCGCGATCTGCTGGACACCATCGAAATGGCCGTCGATGTTTGCCGGCAGAAGCGCGACACGGGACAGAATCTCCGTAACGCCGGAGGTTTTCTGGTCAGCTTCATCAAGGACGAAGCCATCCGAAGGCGCTTGTTCAGCGTCGAGCACGAGAACTCGACCAGGCTCGGTTACCGGCAGCGGGAAATGACCGCCTTGCGGCAGGAACAACAGGCCGAGGAACGAGTCCTCATTCTCCAGTACGAAACGTTCCGTCAGGAGCTGGCCCGTCAGGCGTGGAAGGATCTCAGTGAAGATAAGCGCCGCACGCTGGCCCGTCAGAAACTCGAACTACTACGCGATCAGGATCGCTTTAAACGCCTTCCTGAAGAGGTCCGGCAGCAGGAAGCGGAAGAACTTATCCTGCAAGATCTGGCGCGCACCGAAGCCCCGCCCTTCGATCGCTGGCATCTCCGCTACCGCGCACAACAGGCTTTGTTGCCGTTCGAACAACTGCAGCCGGAAGTCTCCGTAGGATAGACCATCGCTTTTTCGTCGTGTGTCCCGCCCGCGGCAGCGAACGTTACTCCCCTCATCCGGTCGGCAACAAAATCAGAAGTTCCAATTGCGGATTCGGCAAATCCCCCGGCACATAGGCTGCGAAATTACGAGCTCGCCGTACCGCTTCCCATGCCGGCCCCGTCTGCGACAAATTGAAATAGTTATAGCGCAGCTTAACCGGAATCGCGTTCGGAGGCGTAGGCACATGGGTCAGTTCCACCCCCGGCAGTGCATACGTCATCAAATGGTCGATATGGCTGTTGGAACAAACCTTCACCAGACCCGGCGTCTTTTCGATAATCTCCGGCTGCGATACATCCGCGCTTACGGCCAGGTACATCTGCGTGCTCTTCAGATACTTGTCGTCAGCCAGTTCGGTCGCATAAATAGACGGCCGGACCAGTTTCAACGGCAGCGAAACGCAATTGGTGGGAACAGTCGTTTCAAGTAGAGCCCTCAGCTTCTCGTCCAGGTTGGTGAAACACAGTGAGAGATTGTCGTGGTCATATGCTGGTATATCCCGCGGCGTCACCGCAGTGGAGAAGGTAGTTAAAGAACCGGTGAGTGAAGCCATAGCCTCAAACAATCTTTCGGGATGGCGTGTACCGGCTTCGTACAGATGATTGATTAGCGGCGCGTAGGAGTTGACGGTATAGAGCAGCCAGAAGTCCGCGATATCGGACGCCGAGAATTCGGCCAGGCTTTGATTCCTCTGCCGCCGGGCGCCGGATAAGGCGCTGCTCCTGGCAAACAACATCTCCGACAACCGCCGGGCGATGGTAACCAGATAATCGCTTGAGTGGAAGTCGAGCAGCGGTGGCACGAAACTCGAGTCCAGCGTGCAGGCTCCAGACGACGATCGCTTTACCCTCGCCACCCGCATGGAAACCGTCCCCTGCTGCAATTCGCTCTGCAGCAGAAACCGAAAATTCTTACGTGCGACAAGGACAGGCTTTTCGGATAGCCCGGTATTTTCATCGCGCAGCAGGGTGACCTGAGGCGTGTAGCGGGTATCCGCGCCGACCCGCTGCGCCGCAACGTTTAATCCCCCGTCGCGCCAGGGCGGGATAGCGAAATAGATATCCAGCTGGTTCTGATCGGTCGCAAAACACTCGGTGAGAGGCTTGGGAGGAGGCGCGGCGTCGGAGCGGGGGATGTCGAAAAGCAAACCGTCGGGGAAGATACCGGCCGCGGTATTTAAAAGGAACGTTCCCGATGCTAAAGCTTCGCGATCCACCTGCAAGGAATGAAATCCCCACGGCCGGAACTGCAAAGCATTGAGTCGGAAGTGGAGGCTGCTTTCCAGAAACAAGTCCTGCATCTGGAGGTGCTGCTGAGTGAGGGAAGTACCCTTGGACCAGATGACAGGCTGCAGTCGCGGCATAGGCTACTAGTTTACTGCGGGGGCATCTTGTTCAGAACCGCAAGGACTCAACATTCCCGAGTGGGCTCTCCGGTTCGCAAGTTACGACAAAAGCCTCCCGAGCCAACTACGACGCCAGAACCGAATCGCCGCGGCGTAACTCAGCCTGTCGATCCACTCGCGGAAGTACCGTCCCATATGGCGCCGGTTATAAACCAGCCCCACCGGCAGACTAAGACAATAGTTGAGAACCGTCGGCTGAAGAGGCTCGTAATATTGGTCGCGCTTATCCCTGCGATAAGAGATATAACTGTGAACCCAATGAAAAGGAATATAGCCGCAGTGACGCTTCAGCACCACGAATCCCTCCCGGAAAACCTGCTCGCGTATACCGAGAGTCTTATTGCCACTGTGCATCCGCGAAGTGGCAAGATAGTCCGGAATTGAAGTAAAACCGCAGTGGTCGGCAATACGCATCCATAGGTCGTAATCAAAAGAGCACTTGAAAGAAATGTCCAGACCGCCGGCTTGATCGAACGCCGCGCGTCGCATGAAGCAGGAAGGCTGGCAAATGTAGCAGTCGTAGCCCAGCATACCGGGAAAATAACTGCAGGTGGGATAGGGCCGCAATATGGCCCCCCGCTCATTTACCCAATAAGCCTGGCCGTAAACCGCGCCGGCTTGGGGTTCGGAGACTAACCGTTGGACCGCGGCAGTCACGGCCCCGGGCAGGTATGTATCATCGGCATTCAGCCACGCGATAATGTCGCCGCGGGAACTCGCAAAACCTCGATTGATCGCATCCGCCGTGCCGCGGTCGGGAGCCGACAGATAGCGAAGCCGGTCTCTATAAGTCTCCAGGATTTCCACACTCCCGTCGGTCGAACCACCGTCCATTACGATATATTCGATATTCGGGTAGTCCTGTGATAGTACGCTCTCCACGGTCTGCGGCAGGTATCGGGCCATATTGTAAGAGGGAGTGACAACACTCACCAGCGGATATGGTTGCGCTTGGCTCGGCGTCATTGTCGGATGCGTAAAAGCGGCGTACCGGGAGTTATCTTCACAAGCAGGATAACAGAGCCCCGGGGCCTTTAAAACTTAACTCAGTCGCCCGGCGGACGTCCAGGCAGCGCGCGCCCACAATCGATTCGTACACCCGGCCGCGTCTCTCAAGGCTCTCGCCCGACAGCTACCGCTCCCAGACCGCCCCTCAACTTGAGCCGCAATTCCGCCAGATCAGCATCCACCATCATGGCAACCAGTTGTTTGAAATTAACTCGCGCCTGCCAGCCGAGGATGGTATGCGCCTTGGAACAATCCGCCCGCAGATCATCTACCTCGGCTGGACGATAGTAGCGCGGATCGATGTGCACAAACGTCTCCCAATCGAGTCCGGCATAGGAGAATGCCTCTGCGACAAACTCGCGCACTGAATGGGACTCTCCGGTTCCTATGGCGTAATCGTCGGGAGTGTCCTGCTGCAGCATCAGCCACATGGCCTCTACATAGTCGCCCGCAAAACCCCAATCGCGGCGGGCGTCGAGATTGCCCAGGTACAGTTTGTCCGTTAATCCCAAACTGATCTGCGCCACCGCCCGGGTGATCTTCCGCGTGACGAAGGTTTCGCCCCGCCGCGGGGATTCATGATTAAACAGAATTCCACACGAAGCGTGCAGGCCGTAGCTTTCACGATAATTCACCGTAACCTGGTGCGCGAATACTTTGGCGCAGGCATACGGACTTCGCGGATGAAACGGAGAGTACTCATTTTGCGGAGCCGGCGTGCTGCCGAACATCTCGCTCGACGAGGCCTGATAGAAACGGCAGCGAAGATTGGTTCGGCGCATTGCCTCCAGCAGCCGCACCGTTCCAAGACCTACCACGTCCGAGGTGTATTCGGGAATGTCGAAACTGACTTTGACATGGCTCTGGGCGCCCAGATTATAAATCTCGTCAGGGCGGATATCGGCTAACAGTGCCGCCAGCGAACTCCCGTCGGCCAGATCCGAAAAATGCAGAAAAAACTTCGCCCCGGAGTTATGCGGATCTTCGTAAAGATGATTCACCCGATCGGTATTAAAGCTGGATGATCTTCTTTTCAGTCCATGGACTTCGTAACCTTTGGCGCTGAGAAGATCAGCTAAATAGGACCCGTCCTGGCCGGTAATACCGGTGATGAGAGCTTTTGGCATTAGTGTAAACAAATAATAGTGGGCAAATTACTACGAATGTTTGCTAGATTACCATACCAATCGTCGTGCTGGCCGGCGAAAACCTACTCCGCAAAGAAGAATCAATGGCTTGCAAGCCTATGGTAGACCCTTACCTGCGGTGGTCTTCTCCACTCTAAGGACACTCGTTATTTCTTCCAAATTCTAAATACCCGGAAATTGAGAATCCTGGCGTCGTTTGGGGTCGGCTTGTTCTCGCTGTCGGCATGCTACCGGATATCCATGACGCCAACCGGCAGTGTGACTTCAACTCTCTGTCTCCCAGGCACGCTGGTAGCTTGCAAGAGATTCGATCCCGCGGAAGATCTGGAGATTGAGGAGCTTGCCGTTGAGCCCTGGCTTGGGCTCGACGATGAAAGACAAGGTGATCGATTCCCTATTGGACCCGGCAATGCGGACTTCGGCGTCATTGCTCGCCCAGCGGAAAGCAAGACCCTGAAATACCTCATACGAATACCAGCCGGATCCCGCTCGAGGCATGCAGACCGTAGGCTTCCCGATAGTTTCGCGTCAGATCGAAGCCCGCCACCTTGCTGATCCCCAAAGGCCGACCGTGGATGAAAGCGGGTGGTTTCCACCTGCGGCATCTCCGCCACCTTGCCGAACATTTCGCTGGAACCGGCAAAATAGAAGCGGCATTTGGGCACCACGTCTTTGATCACCGCCAACACATGGTGCGTTACCGTTAATGTTGGTCTGCAAAGTGGAGAACTCGTCGTCAAACGAGTAGCTGACAAAACTTTGCGCGGCTAAGTGGTAGCATTCGTCCGGCTCGACAGCGCGCATGACATTGTGAATGCTGGGGAAGCTCTCCAAAGAACCGGCGTGGAGGTGCACCTCGCCCAGAATGTCGGCAATCCTGACCAACCGGTGAGTGGGATCTTCGAGCGCCACGCGGCGAATGAGGCCGTGTACCTCGTATCCCTTGGATAACAGTAATTCGGCTAAATAGGAGCCGTCTTGTCCGGTGATGCCTGTAATTAGCGCCTTGGGTCGGCCCATGATATGAGTTGTTGTCCCGCTGATGGATGTGCGTTTATTTCGCGAAGTCGCTGCAACCCGTAAGTATAACGTGGGGTTTCGAGCCGGCGTGGCGGCGGCTGAAAACTGAACTTCGTTAATGAGTTAGAAGGCCCGAGAGAGAATAGCGTCTTACTAACAAAGCTCCGGTAACCGCAAGTAGAACCTTATGCCAACACGGCCTGTCATACTGAAATTGTGCCGTGTATTTTGCCTGCCTGGGCTCAGGAAATGGCCTGGGTCTCCTCTGAAGATAAAGATTTTCCGGTAACGATAGACGGCTCCAATCTGGTCTTGAACCGAATGCGTTTGGCTGCTTTTCTGGGCAAATTTGCTGAGGACCAGGACGTAGCTGACTTACTCTCCCTGGACGCTATCGCGGCCGCGTCCGGTATTCCGCTGACTTCGACAGGCTTGTCCGAGTATGGGTTGGGTCTGGCCACACGGCCGTTTCGTGTTCTCGCGACGACTTAGCCGGGGAAGCGGCCGCCCTCCGTTCACAGGTTGAGTGCTTTGAAGCTGAAGGCTGGCGGGATTACCTGCATCGCCGTCTGAGGTGACTTAGTCATGGAACCCCTTTGCCTACGAGTGTATGGCTACTGACTGGCACTTCTGGGTTTATGGGCTTATGTTGGTGTATACTGCCGATTGACATTATCGGTCTCGCGCTATCCCACCAATCCGTTCATATGGAAAATCTCTCTCCCAAGGAACTGAGGCGCACGGTTCTCACCCAATCCAAACGCGCGAATGTCGGCCATATTGGTTCCTGCTTGTGTATCGTGGAAATTCTGGCGGCCATCTACGGCGGCATTTTGAAAGCCTCCTCGCCGGTCGATCCCGATCGCGACCGTTTCATTCTCTCCAAGGGACATGCCGCACTCGCGCTCTACGCCGCACTGGCCGCCCGGGGCTGGATCTCCTGCGCGGAAATGGATGCGTTCTGCGGAGAGGGAAGCCGCATCGCCGTCCATCCTGAACACACCGTTCCCGGCGTCGATTTCGCCACCGGTTCCCTCGGGCAAGGTCTCTCGATGGCTGTGGGCGCAGCTCTCGCGGCCCGCTTGCAAGCTTCGAGCAGGCGAATCTACTGCCTGATCAGCGATGCCGAATGCAATGAAGGGTCCACCTGGGAAGCGGCCATGTTCGCGGCCCATCACCATCTCGACAACCTGCAGGTCATTGTCGACTGGAACCGGCAACAGGCCCTCGGCCTGACGCGGGACGTCATCGATACGTGCAATCTGCCGGAACGCTGGCGGGTTTTCGGCTGGAGAACCTCCGAAGTGGACGGCCACTCCATACCCGAACTGTGCGAAGCCTTAAGCAGTGAGACAGACGGTCAGCCGCATATCATCCTGGCCCATACTATCTTCGGCCGCGGTGTGTCCTACATGGAAGCCGGGACGCCCCTCACTCAGAAGCATTTGCCGGTCCAGCCCATCAACTGGCACTATCTGCCTATGAGCGATCACGAATTTGCAATCGCGATGCGCGAACTTGAGGCGGCCAGTTGAGAAAGGCGTTTATTGATTCCATCACTCAACTCGCCGCCGCCGATGAACGCGTAATTCTCCTCACCGGCGACTTGGGCTATATGGTGATGGAGCCCTTCCGCGCCAAATTCCCGGAGCGTTTTATCAACGTCGGAGTAGCCGAGCAAAACATGATCGGACTCGCCACCGGGTTGGCCGAAGCCGGCTTTCTGCCCTATGCCTACTCGATCGCCACATTTGCCTCCCTTCGCCCTTTCGAATTCATCCGCAATGGTCCCGTCCTGCATCATTTGCCGGTGCGCATTGTCGGGATGGGGATGGGCTTCGAATACGGTCATGGAGGCCCCTCCCACTATGCCCTCGAAGATATCGGAGCGCTGCGTACGCTGCCGGGCTTGACCGTCGTCATTCCCGCCGATTCCCCGCAAACCACCACAGCTCTCACCACCACCGCTCAGCTCCCCGGACCGATCTACTATAGCTTGGGTAAGGACGACCGTACCCTGGTTCCCGGTCTTGACGGCCGTTTCGAACTCGGCCGTGTGCAGGTAGTGCGCGGCGGCGCCGACATTGCAATTGTCGCCATGGGTTCCATCGCCCCGGAAGCCGTCGCAGCCGCCGTCGATCTCGCTGGTCACGACATTCAAGCCACCGTAATCGTCGTGTCCAGTTTCAATCCCGATCCCGAAGACGATCTGGTCCGGATCCTGGGAAAATTCCGTCACGTCATCTCCCTCGAAGCGCAGACCATTTCAGGAGGCCTCGCGGCCTGCGTCGCCTCGCAAATCGCCTGCCACGGCCTGTCCTGCCGCCTGCATGCCCTCGCCGTCAAGGTTCCACAGGACGGCACTACCGGCAGTCCGGCCGACCGCTGGCGCAAATACGGACTCGACCGTATGAGTATCGCCGCTACGGCCCTATCGGCTCTCGGAGTCAGATCCTCGTGAGCTTTAAGCTGGCTTCCGTAGTTTTACCGGTCTACAATCAAGCGGATCATATCGGCAATGTGCTGGAGGAATACAGCCGAGCGCTCGACCGTCTTCCTTTTCCCACCGAACTCCTGCCCGTCGTCAACGGCCCCCGTCGCGATCAGTCCCTTGAAATCTGCCAGTCGCTCGAGAAGAGGCACCCCTCCATCCGGACCCTCTGTATCGACCAGGGAGGTTGGGGACGCGCCGTCCGTCACGGCTTATCCGAAGCCACCGGAGACCTGATCTGTTACAGCAACTCGGCGCGCACCACCAGCAAAGAGCTGCTCCTCATGTTGCTCTATGGCTCGGTCCACGACGATTGCGTCGTCAAAGCCAATCGCAAGATTCGCGAAAATTTCAAGCGCCGTTTTGGATCGCTCCTCTACAACCTCGAATGCCGCTATCTCTTCGATCTGGCTTATTGGGACGTCAACGGCACGCCCAAAGTCTTTCCGCGCAGCCTCGCGCCGCTGATGAACCTCAGGGAGAACGGCGATCTCATCGACCTCGAGTTCAACGCCATCTGCCGGCGTCAGGATTATCAGGTGATCGAAGTGCCTATCTTCAGCACCACCCGGCATTCCGGCGGCAGCACCACCAGTCTGCGCTCGGCCTACCGGATGTATGCGGGTGCCTTTGAACTCAAGCGCCGCTTCCAGTCAGAGCCCAAGCCGGAATGAAGCGCGACGACCAGCTCACCGATATGTGGACTCGTCACGCCGCTGATTGGCGCGACACAGCGCAGGTTTCGAGCCACTGGAGAGAAGCTGCCGGCACGGATCCCCGCCTGCTCGAAAGCCGCGCGACGAAAGGCTGGTGGCAGACCCTCGAGCAGCTCGGCATCACGCTGTTTGTTACCCGCGAGTATGAGCATCTGGTGCTGGCCCTCTGCGTTCCTCAAGGACGCCCCAAGGCAACTTTCTTCCCTATGCCGCATCCCGCCGGCCTGACTGTCGATCGCCAGGCGGGGACCGTCTATCTGGCCAGCACCCGCAATCCAAATCAGGTATTCGCCCTCAAGCCTCTTTCATCATTGGTAGAACGGGCTGACGTGAAGCTCTCCGGCAAACCGGGAACGCCGCTCATGCCGGCCTCCTGCGCTTATTATCCGGGCTCCTTATATATCCACGACCTGGCCCTGATCGGCGGCCGGCTGCACGCCAATGCGGTGGGTCACAACGCCGTTGTCCAGCTCACCTGCGGCAAAAACTTCGAGCGTGTCTGGTGGCCCAAATGTATCGAGGTCAAAGGCTCTCCGGTGTTCAACCGGAACCATATCCAGCTCAATTCCATAGCGGCTGGAAAGACCCTCGCACAATCTTTTTTCTCAGCCTCTTCCGACCACATCGGCAGACTTCGTCCCGGACATCTGAACTATCCCGTGGATGGCCGGGGTGTAATCTTCTCCGGAGCGAGCCGTGAACCCATCTGCACCGGCTTGACCCGGCCTCATTCGGCCCGTCTGCGCGGAGCGTCACGCCAGCAGGAAATCTGGGTCGACAATAGCGGCTACGGAGAACTCGGCTTCGTTCAGGATGGCCGTTTACAAGTCGTCCGCCGGCTCCCGGGCTGGACCCGCGGCCTCTCCATCATCGGCGACACAGCCTTTGTCGGAACGTCCCGCATCATCCCGAAATATGCCCGTTACGCGCCGGGCCTCGATCCTTCTTCCACCATGTGCGCGGTCCATGCGGTATCCTGCAAGACCGGCGCCCTGCTCGGCAGTCTCGAATGGCCCAATGGCAATCAGATTTTTGCCATCGACTGGATGCCGGCCAGCGCGACCACCGGTTTCGTCTTCGAAATTCCTTTTAGAAAGCAAAAGCGGGAGACCGCGTTGTTTTACAGCTATATTAATCAGTAATCGACCAGGAGAACAATGAGCGACAGCGATTTTCGTTTTTTAATGATCGGCGCGATGTACGAGAACGGCGGCAATACCACGCACCGGTTCCTCGACGGCCATCCGCAGATGTGCGTGTACCCGTTCGAGTCGCAGCCCGGCACCCGGCACGTGAACGATATGCTGACCAGCATGTTTCCCGTGAAGTACCGCTGGCCGGTTTTTACCCTCAACGCGACGCCCACGGAAGATTACCGGGCCATCATCGATGAGGAATGCAAGGTTCGCGCCAGAACCCCTCATGTGAGCAAGTTCCGTCACATACCCTTCGATTTCAATGACGACGAACGCTGCCGCATCTATACGGAATACATCGAGAAGTCGGGCCGCAGCACCGGCAATAATATGAGCGCCTTCTTCCGCGCAACCTTCGATGCCTGGAAGGATTTCAACCGGACCGGCAAAGAGCCCGGCAAAGAGCAGGTATACGTCGGCTACAGCCCCATCATTACGGTGGACGCGGATCGTATTCTCACCGATCTTCCCCAGGCGCACGTGCTGCACGTCGTCCGCAATCCCTGGTCGGCCTTTGCGGATACTTCGAAGCGCCCGGTGCCACTGCCTCTCGACAAATATATCCTTGCCTGGACCATGAACCAATATCATGCGCTCCTCTATCGCGACAAGTATCCCGGCCGTCTGCACATCGTTCGCGCCGAAGACGTAATGCGCGACTCGCGAGGCACTCTCGGCGCAGTTTGCGAGAAACTGGGCATAGATCCGTCCGCCGATTCGCTGACCCGGCCGACCTGGAACGGCCAGCCGCTCAAAGAAGTCTACCCGTGGGGGACTATTCGCATCCCGACCCCCGAAGCCAACCTTGCCACCGCCAAGGAATTGAACAGCCAGCAAACCGAAGAGATTCGCCTCCGCGCCAAGCCCTATCTGGAATCCTTTGACTACAAAGCCTTCGTGTAACACAGGCTTCAGTCTGTGCTTTTTCCCCGTACCGCAGACCCTCGCTGCCAGTGGTCTGCCAGGCTGCCGAAGCCGCCTCTAAATGAAGCGCTGTCTCATCACCGGCGCCAGCGGCTTCGTTGGCGCCAATCTCGCCCGCCGCCTCCTTCATGACGGCCACGAAATCCACGCTTTCCTGCGTCCCGAACACCAAAGCTGGCGCCTCCAGGAAATAGCCGCCCAACTCCATCCCCACCCCGTCGACCTCAAAAATCGTGAACAAGTGCGCGACGCCGTGCGCCGCATCCAACCCGAGTGGGTATTTCACCTTGCGGCCCACGGAGCCTATTCCTCCCAAACCGGCTTCGACCGCATGGTCGAGGTGAACCTGATGGGCTGCGTCTCTCTAATCGATGCCTGCGCAGAAACCGGGATAGAAGCTTTCATCTATACCGGTTCCTCATCCGAATACGGCTACAAAGACCATCCCCCCGCAGAGAATGAGATCCTGGAGCCCAACAGCCACTACGCCATTACGAAATCGGCTGCAACCCACTATTGCCAGTTCGTTGCCCGGCAGACTGGCCTCAACGCCGTCGTCGTCAGGCTCTATTCCATCTACGGCCCCTACGAAGAACCGACGCGCCTGATTCCCACCCTGATTGTCTACGGGATGAAAGGGACCTTACCTCCTCTGGTATCACCCACCACTGCCCGCGACTTTGTCTATATCGACGATGCGGTAGATGCATTGATCTCCCTGGCGCAGAAGCCGGCCCGCCCTGGCGCGGTCTATAATCTCTGTACAGGCTCCCAGACCAGCCTCGCGTCAGTCGTCGAGACCGCCCGGAAGTTAATGGAGATTCCCGTAGAACCGGTATGGTCCAGCATGGGACGCCGCTCCTGGGATACGGACGTCTGGGTCGGCTCCCCTGACGCCATGGCCAACGAGATCGGCTGGCGATCTCAGGTAGATTTCCCGACCGGCCTCAAAGGGACCGTCGACTGGCTGAGGAACCATCCGGAATGGCTGCGCTTCTATACCAGCCGGGTGGAGCAGGCGCGTTAAAACTGGTGTTGGGGATTAATGGCAAGTTTTCGATACTCCACTTTCTTGCCATTAACCTGCCCGGACCCGGAGGCGTCGTCGCCATCGAGTTGTGGCATAATCTGGAGTTCTCCTGAAAATAAATCACGCGGGTTAGGCAGATTGTAGAGATCGTAAGTCTTGGCCAGCCCGTCATGCACCAGACCGGCTAGTGCACTAACGATTTCGGAGCGCTCAATAACGAGTCCGAGTTTCCCGCACTCCTCTGCCACTTCTGTCAGGATTATCTGGTCTACGTTCTCGAAGTCGTCACAAATCGAGTTCAGGACCATCTTTCGAACGAGTTCACGCCTGTGCATAAGTCTATTCGACGACTGACGAAGCGGTATCGTAAACGATTCGTACTGGTAAACCGCATTTCCGGAAACTTGGACAGTTTAGCGGCTAAGCCGAGTCGTCACGCCGCCTCAGGCTGCGAGAAAAGAATCCACATCTATTTCCGCCTGCTTTAAGATCGCGCGAAGGGTCCCCTCCGGCATGTCGCCAGGATGGTTCGGTATGGTCGTATATTTGGTCGAGGGATTGAACTAAATCTCGTGGCTGCCTGTTGCTGGCGGTCAAACTCGAAGCCACAGGCTTTTAGCTTTCGACGGATCTCCCGGTAGCGGTGTCCCGCCAGTCGACCCATTCAGGCCGCAACCACAATCGTGTAATCACGCCGTTCTCCGGTGGTGCGCAAATTTGGAACTTCATCCCGTTCGCGACGCGCTTCGATGAGCTTCCTCGCGACATCACGCGCGATCTCCAGCGCTTCCGTGACCGTTCTGCCCTGAGCGACAAGCCCGGGAAGTTCGTCAGAAGTCGCAAGAAAAACGCCCTCTGGCAATTGCTCGACCTGAATCTGAATCGCCAGTTCCATACGCACTGATCCTAGCACTTCTGGATCAAGAGCCGGATTCTGGTCAAGATACCGCGTTTCCGGAAAGAGTGCGCGGCGGGACACCGCATTATCATCAGCACCCAAGTGGTCAGGAAGTTTACGGCCGCCGGCACACGCAGGTTCAGGTCCCATGGACCAGATGCGTCTGCTGACTGCGGGTTTACTCGATCTGCCGGCGGTTGAAACCTCCGCTGTCCATTTCTGATGGCGCTCGAATGCGAGGAGCCGTACCAGGTGTCCTTCTGGGACGCGCTGCGGATGGTCAGTTATACGCCGGCGTGCGGGCAGTGAACCCGTTCCGCTGACGCTTCGCTCGCTGCCGGACGCCTGAAATAACGTCCGCCCGTCTGTAAACAAACCCGCACGGTAGAATAGCTATTTAACTCATCTCATGAAACGTATTACCATCGCGCTCTTAATGCTCGCGACGGCTGGTTTCGCAGCCACTGTTTCGGCGGACGGCCCCCCGCCGGTCGCCACGAAATTTCTTAACCTCTTCGAGCAATTGCGCACCGCGCAAGCGCAGAACACGCACGGGGGACATGAACACGTAGCGTTCCAGCTTTCGGATTCGGAAATCAATGAATACATGCGGTATGCCTTACGCGTCACGCCGCGGCCGGGACTTGAGTCCGTCACCGTGAAAGCCTTCCCGCAAAATTACATTTCAACCTATACGGTAGTAGACTTTGATGCTGTGGAAAAATGGCATCCAGGAACGATTCCGGCGCTTCTCAGACCGGTTCTGAGCGGTAAGAAATCCATCTGGGTGGACTATCGGATTCAGGCTCAGAACTATAAGGTTAGTTTCTCGGTTGAAAAAGCCTACTATCAGAGCCTCCGCCTGCCGGCATTCTTCGTCAACAAAATGATCCAGATCGTTGCCGCCCGCCAACCGGAAAAGTACGACACCTCCAAACCCGTACCCATCCCCTTCGGCCTGCGTCAGGTATGGACCACCGACCACGTCATCCAAGGCCAAAACTAAGGGCGGACACCCTGTCGTCCTGCGTTACCCCCCAATAAAATCCAAAGGGCTCCGCACAATCGGATGGCTGGAAGTAAGCGAACTCAGCGGCACATGAAAGGTGCACTGCCGGCAGATAGGCTGAAGCATCCCACTCTCATGCGCACGCCAGACCCCCTGACTCTCGGCGCCATTAAAAATCTCCCCTAACGACTGCCGCGTGACATCTCCCAGATAAAGCTGATCGCTCGAATCGTAATCGCAACAGGAGCAAGCCGACACCCGTCCATCCCAATAAATCTGCACCGCGAGCGGCAGCATAACGCACGCCGACTCATTCTTGCGCGGCTCAACCCACCGCGCCTCTAAAGGCAGAGTCCCGTGCATGGAATTGCCCCAGTTGGCGTAACTCGTAGTCGCTCCGAACGGCAGCATGCAGCCGAATTGCTCGCGAAGAAAGTCTTCCAGCTCCCCATCAGACCGGGAGTGAGCCAGACGAAAGCCGATCCGCACGTCGCAATCGACACCCGAAGCCGTCCGCAGGCTAAGCAGACGCCGCGTCTGCGCCAGGAATCGCTCAAACGCCCGGCGGCGCGTAATAGCTTCGCATTCCCCGGCGCTGATTCCATAACAGGAAATATGAATTCGCCCCAGCACCTTCAACATCTCCACCACTTCGTCGTCGGAATACTTCTCCAAAGCATAGAGGTTGGTCGTCACGCTGGGAGTCATCCGGTCCCGCATTTCGGCCAGTGACCGAAGCCGCTGCATCCAGAGACGGTCGAGGAGGGCGTCCCCTACCATAGGGGTCAAGCTCAGATGTCCTCCGCCGATTTGACGGTATTGCTCCAGCACCCTGCCAAACAATTCGGCTGTCATAAAGCCGCGGGGACGCGTCTGGGCGGAGTACGGACAGAAAACGCAATCGGCGTTGCAGACATTCACCGTCTCGCAAAAGAGCATGAGCGGACGCATGCGGCCGGTTTCACCACGCATCTGGCTCCACGCTCCGGAGAGTTTCAGCACGCGAGTGGTCTGCGGCGACAAGACGCTCGACAGCGACGGTTCCGCGGATGTGCCGGTCTGCATGGCTTTGGCAGGATCAAAGACCCCAATCGGGCTGCCTGACCGCTGACGCCGGGTGAATTCGAGGCAAGCCACGGCTCCAGCGCCAAACCCCGTACGATATGCCATCTCGCTCAGCGTGCGGGGATCTACCGGCCCTGTCCAGCCCTCCGCGCTATAGCTGTAATACTCCGCGAGCGTCAACTCACAACCGCCGGCTTCGACCTGCGCTTCGAGTGCCTCCAGGCGCCGAAGATCATACTGGACAAACCAGCCATGGTCTTCGAGTCTTCCAAAGGGTACGGTGATCAGTAGACGCCCGTCCGGCCGGAGGAGGGAGGCGAGGTGAGAGGCCGCCGCCAGATCTCCCAACTCCTGCGCCGGTCGCTCCCGGTCAAAATAAAGGGAATTATCCCGCCCGACATGTTCGACTACGGAAATGGCGAAAATCAAATCGAAAACTTCCACCGAAAATGGCGACGCCAGTGCATCGCCCGCGACTCCGGTTATTCCGGCCTGTGGCACGGCCGCCATATCCAAGCCAATCAGGCAAGGGATTTTCAGGCCATTACGGGCCCTCAAATATCGGGGTTCGGCATTCGCATAGCCGGCGTCCAGGACACGGCTTTCCCCGCGGTACCGCGCCATGCTCCAGGGAATTTCGACGCAACGCTCCGAATCGCCCACACCATAGAAAGGAGTGTCGATCAAGAATGTGCCAGGCGGGTTTCGAAGCAGAACATACCGGGACCCGGCGCAATCAAACTGTAACCCGCCATCCGGGAGCCTCTCGGCATCCAGCAGAAGGGGCGCATAGCCCCGATGCGAGCCCCAGAAGCGGTGTTCTACAACCGGTTCGATCTGGATACGGTAGTGGCCGGGTTGTTCCGGGATCGAGAGCGGCAGGACGCAGAGATTCCCTCCGGGACCCCCGCCAGGCACACCTCTGGGACCATCGAAAAGGACCATTTCTCCACTCGAGGCATCCAGCACATGCGATGAGAGGTGGAGTTGGGTTCCTTCCGCTTCACTGCGGAGTACGTTGGGAGGGATCCAGGAAAGAACGGCTTCGATTCGATCCGCGAATTCGCGAATCGTGAGGACTTTCGGCGCTTCGTTTAACAGGATTGTTGGCGGAACCGCCGGACCAAACCGAATGCCAGTAAAGCCGCACTGAACAGCCCGAAAGTAGCCGGTTCAGGAACGGCATCGACGACAATGCTGGTAGCGAACGCGTCCTCTTGTCCGATTTGTGTAGAGGTGATGCCGTTGCCCGGAAAACAACCCGCAATCGGACAATTAGTGCTGCTATCAACGGCATAGTACAGCACATACTGGGTGGGAGTAGCGGTCGATACGCTACCTTGCGGGGTAGTCCAGCCGGAACCACCGTCCTGTTGGTTCAACACACTCAATGCCAGGGTCATGGTGCTCTCGATGGTCGACAAGCAGATGGCGCTGGTAGCGCTGGTTTCAGGCCCGGTAAGACTGCTGATGCAGTTCAGGGCCGCCACCGGATTATTTTCGCTGACGAACACATCAAAAGAGGTAGAGAGTCCGGGATTTCCAACTCCGCTCACAGTAAGATAGTCAACCGCATAAGTCGAGCCCAAATTAATCAGCAGGTAGGGTTGCACAGTGCCTCCCGGAGCCACCCACTCGTTCAGCGGCGCACAACTTGCTTGAGGACATCCCGTACCGTCAATTGCGTCGCTGGCCGGGAAGTATGTGATATTCCCGCCGACACTCGCGGACCAACCTAAAGCAGCAATGGAGGAATTAGTAGTTACAGTTGCGCCGTCGATGGGCAGCGCTATGTTTGTCGCCCTTGCCAATACGGCTGAACTGAAAATACTTAACAAAGTCATAACAAAAGTGCGCATTTTAGTTTTTGTCCTCCATCTCCTGGCAATTTCTCCGGATGTCTCCCCGGTTACATTTTTAGATATGCTATCTATCCCTTGTGTAATAGTACAGTGATAGCTATTTATTTAGCAAGAGGTTTTGAACCAGTACTTCAGTTTTCACGTACCAGCTCGTCATCCCCCCTCCAAGTTACTGTATTCAGGATAATTAACATCCGTCGCAAGACCTTTGTCTCACGTGAGTAAAGGCGCAATTTATTCATCACAATTGACTTTATGTCGCATAAAAAGACAGGCCGGATCACCCAAATTGCGTTCTTTGACGCATAGTTTTTAAATGCAAATCTGCTAATCTTTGTGCACGGATAGCCTGGAAGTTGCCGGGCTTTGGGGACCACGGAATCGCCGTCCTGAGAGCGGTTGACGAGTAGTAAGCAACGCCCCATTCCATACGGCCGGCTTTGGGTGATTCCTTTGACTGCCCCCGAATTGTTCTGCGCCCTCGGTGGGCG
The DNA here is from genome assembly GCA_963777595.1 of Terriglobia bacterium. Classification (GTDB taxonomy): domain Bacteria; phylum Acidobacteriota; class Terriglobia; order Bryobacterales; family Bryobacteraceae; genus CAVVFX01. The sequence continues at coordinate 169,076 of CAVZRE010000046.1, read as the reverse complement.
CCCTTCGGCCCGTTAGTCTATCGCTGCCGGTCCACTTGACACGCAAAGCCGGCATTCAACGCCCGGAAGTAACAGCCGGGTAGCGCCGCCTTCACGCACCTCTCTCCATGAGCTCCCGCAGGGCTCGTCCATCGACGCACCCCACCCCCTTAGGGAGCCCGTTGCCGTTTGAGTGGGCATATGCGAAACTTTATTCTCACGAGAGACTTTCAAATCCGGAGTGCCTGCAGTGAAACAATCTATAGCAGTATTTCTTGCCGTGATCATGACCCTTCCCGGCGCCCTGAGCGGCCAAGGCTTCATCAGCCTCGTCCCCGGCTCTAAGCCCAGGTTCGCCACGCTGCATCGGTTGCTGCCGGCTACCGTCAATTTGAACGGAAAGCGCATCCGGGTGGAAGCTACCTCCGCGGCCGCTACGGCAAAAGGCGATGTGATCGTGGTGCTCAAGACGAAACTAGTCACTGCCGTCCAAAAAGATCCGCGGTTCATCGTCGACGAGACGAAACCCGAAACTCTTCTGCGCTTCACCGTCACCAACTTCTATCTGGACCGCAAGGATTATAAGGTCGGAACCGGCCAGACGAGCAACCATTGTACGAAATACGTCGGTAAAATGGATGTCAGCTATCAGGCCATCGAAGTCGCCACGGGGGCGCCTCTCGACTCCGAGAACCTGACCTATGCCATCAACATAGAAGACCAAAACCAGCCCAAGGACAGCAAGACGGCGATTACTCAAGCCGAACAGGACACCACTCAGAACACCACCCAGACCGTCACGCAACGAGGTGTTGGCGCGATCACCGGTCTTGGAGGACGCATCGCGGGTTTCGGTTCCAAAAACAAACAGCAGCCACAACAGCAGCAACAGCCCAAGCTCGCAAGCTGCGGTAGCTCCGGCAAGGACACGATGCACGAAGCCCAGGACGACATCATCGATCAAATCGTCCATCAAATGTATCAACGCGCCGCGCCTTCCGAAGAACAGATCACTGCGGCAGTGCCGATCGGGAAGCTTGACCAGCTCTCGACACTCGCCGTCAACGGACGCTGGGGCAAGCTCGAAGAGGATGCGTCGAATATGGAAAAATTCTCTAATCCGGGAGACGACGCTTACCGGATCTACCTGATCGCGCTGGCCGAAGAAGCTCAAGCTTACGAACTGGCCCGCGAAGCTGCCGCGCGGGAGAGCGGCAAAGACAAAAGCATGTCTGCCCAGGAAGCCGACGCCAGTTTTCAGAGAGCCCAAAAGCTGCTCGATGAAGCGCGCAAAAATTACGGAGACGCGCTGAATGCCAGACCCAAGGAGGAATTCTTCCGCGCTCCGGATGTGCGCATGGAAACGGCCATTGGCGTTTACGCGACGATTCAACGCCACAAGGAAGAGTACGAAAAGTACCTGGCGGAGCAGAAAGCCAATCCCGGCGCAGCCCCGGCCGCGATCGCGCAGAATACCGGAGAAGCCAGGGGACAGACTCCCCCCATCGCCGGTAAGGAAAAGACTCCACTGCAACAGGTGCTGGATTACTGCACGGCGAGCGTCGACTCGGGGACGATCACCGATTATATAAAAGACGACAGCTTTCTCGATGATGCAAAAAAAACCAGTTACAAGTTCGACTTTCATACCGATCCGCTCGCACTCAAGTCGGCTTGCGGCGATAAGGCTTCGACTTATCAGCAATTGATTCGCACCCGCCTGGCCAATAAGCCATGAAATCGCTCTTTCTCACGCTTGCCCTATCGGCGGCCGCGGTGCCCTTGCCTGCCGCTTCCGATAGCTGCCGCGGGGCGATGAATCTGCTGAATCGCCTGAAAGAAGAAATCACTCCCGCGTTGTCCGCGCCCGATGCAGCCAATCGCAAAACGCTGCAGGAAATGGATCGCTCGCTGAAGCAGGCGTCCGATATCTGCCAGTCGGAGCCGGAGATCTATTATTACCGGGCGCTGATCGAATCCAAGCTGGGAATTCCCAACGACTTTGTGAAAAGGCGCGCGGCAGGCTTTCAGCTTTCCTACGATCCTTTCACGCCGCCTCCGAGCGCCACCCCTCCAGCCAACGATTCACCGGTGGTGCGCAATAAGTGGGCCCTGGTCGTCGGCATCAATAAGTTCAAGGATCCCGGTATCGGCACCCTGAGATACGCGGCCAAAGATGCATCCGACTTCGGCGATTTCCTGGAAGACCCCAAGGGCGGCCGTTTTGAACACGCGCGCGTCCATCGCATATTGAATGAGGACGCGACGCTGCAGGGCATTCACGAAGGCATCGGCTGGCTGCGCAACAACGTGCGGGAGGACGATCTGGTGGTGGTCTATTTCGCCAGCCACGGCTCTGCCCGCACCATGGATCCTAACGGCATGAGCTATATCCTGACGCACGATAGCGACGTCACCGACCCGGTGAAGCTCTACGCCACCTCAGTGCAGATGATCGACCTGGTACAGCAACTCAACCGCGACTTGAGAGTCCGGCGCGTCATTCTCTTTCTTGATACCTGTTTCAGCGGCGACGCAGCGGGCGCCCGTGGAGTAATTGCCTTCGCGCCGTCGGCTGCTCCGTCGAAAAGTGCGGTTTCGTCGAGCACGGTGTTCAGCAAAGCGTTCGACAATTTCGCCACCGGAATGGGACGTGCGGTAATCACCGCCAGCCGCGCCGACCAACTCTCGCAGGAAAGCGAAGCGCTGCACAATGGAGTGTTTACTTCGTGTTTACTGGCTTCCATGCGCTCGGGAGGCAGCGAATTGCCGTTGGGCAAGGTGTTTGAGGACGTGCGCGATCGCGTGATTAAAACGGTGCGGAATCAAACGCCGAGCTCACAATTCAGCGGCAAAGCGGACTCTTTTGTGTTGGGTGTGGCGGAAGGCCAGGCCCCAGCCGCCTCTTCAGGCGGCCGTTGACTTTGCGCATGCAACAGCGAGTCGTGTTGATGGGCGCCAATCGCTGGTTTTATTAGACTCGATGATCGTCGAAGCTTACCCTTAGCCGACGCAGAGATTTTGGCGAGGACCGGGAGGGTAGGTCGATGAACTGCTTTCGTGACGACGGCCGTTGCCTCGAAGTTATCCGATCCGATCAAGCCGCCGGCGGTACGATCTTCAGCCCCAAGGTTGTGCCAAATCGACTAATGGCTGAGCGCTGACTTTACTGCGTCCGGGTTGCGGTCGATAACCGTCAGATAGGCGCGAACCGCCAAATCGGGTGAGGCCTTCCCTTGCTCCCATTGTTGAAGGGTGCGGTGATTCAAACAAAACGCCTCGGCAAACTCGGCTTGAGACATGCCGATTTTCGCTCGAATGCCTTTCACGTCAATGGGCGCCGGAAGCCTGTATTCCTTCATCGGCTTTCGCCCTTCGACGTGAGCGAGAATCTGCTTTGCTGCAGAAATCAAATCCCGGCCGAATGCCGCTCCCTTATTGACGGGTTTCGATGATTTTCGCAAGCCGCTTGAGTTCTTGTTCTTGGGCATGGGTCAAATTCTCCAGTTCATTCTTTGCATACAGCAGCGTGAAGAACACTGTGTCACCCGACACGAAATAGTAGAAGATCGCGCGGACGCCGCCGCTCTTGCCGCTAGCGTTTCGCCTCCATCGAGCTTTCCGAAATCCCCCTGTACCGCGGATGATTGGATGTGCCAGTGGATCGGCAGTAATGTTGGTTTCCATCGCGACCCTTTCCTCGTTCGAGAGCAGACGCTTGACCTGCTTCTCGTACTTAGGCAGAGCAACGATCTTCCTCACTTGTAGATTATACGTTATTCACGTACTAGCTGGAGCGAATTCCGGCAGAGCACATCTTCCTCACTTGTAGATTATACGTTATTCACGTACTAGCTGGAGCGAATTCCGGCAGCGGCGCATTGAGCATGAGCGAGATCGGCCGCGAAATCTCAGCCCGCCGGAAATCCGGGAAGAAACGCCCCAAATCCGTCGCATGATCCGAGTGGTGATCGATACCAACGTGGTGGTGTCAGCCAACCTCTGCCTGTTGTGACACGTTCCAAAAAAGCAACATCCTTGCGCCGTGTTGCCGTGATAAGTGTTAAGTTACAGGCTACGGTCGGCCGATGAGAATTCGCAGCTTTGCGCACAAAGGCCTGAAACGTCTCTATGAGGACTCCAACATGAAAAGCGTTCCGCCCGATACGGCGGACAAACTGCGGAAAATGTTCGCCTTCCTTGACGCCATGCAGGAGGTAGACGAATTGCGAGCGCTTACCGTATGGAAGGTTCACCCATTGCTCGGCGACCGTAAGGGTATCTGGATAGATCGATGAGCCCCAAATCTGCGATCTGAATTTAGAGGATTATCACTAGCAAAAAGGAGCACCGAATCATGCCCATGAAGAACCCGCCACACCCCGGCGATTTCATCCGGACGGAGATCATTGAACCGGTTGGTCTATCTGTCACCGCCGCCGCCGCCGCGCTTCGGGTTTCGCGCCCTGCCCTATCCAGTTTGCTGAATAGCAAGGCCGACCTGTCCGGGGAGATGGCGCTACGCATCGAGAAGGCTTTCGGGGTGAAGATGGAAACGCTGATGCGGATGCAATCGGCTTTTGATATTGCCAAGACGCGCAGCCGCGAGAAGGAAATCCGCGTCCGGCGATTTCATCCCCGCGTCGATGCTCATCCATAATCTATATTGGTTTTGTAAACAACGCGCTACGCCGAGCATGTCAAGCAACTTTAGAAATGTCGCCCTCTTTACCTAGAAGTGTCCCCTGGAAGCCAACGTCATTATCATGAGCGTGCGCGACTACATCAGGAACATCGCTCCCACACCGGCGGCCTACCGGGCGATACGCCAGGAAGCCAGGAAGAACCGCAGCGGCGGATTTAGTATGAGCGAGATCGACCGCGAGATCGCCGCCCACCGGAAATCCGGAAAGAAACACCCCAAATCCGTCGCATGATCTGAGTGGTGATTGATACCAACGTGGTGGTGTCGCCAACCTCAGGGGAAGGCCTGCCTGTCGCCATTCTGGACCTCGACGCCAGCAGGAGATTTCTCATGTGCGTTTCGCCGGCTGTGCTCGCCGAATACAAGGAAGTCTTGAACGCGCCGCGCTTTCAAACTCCCGCCCCGGCGCATCGCGCAGTCACTGGCCTGACGACCCCGACAACCGCCGAGGCACTTCCCTAAGACCTTCGCGGCAACGGCCGTCGTTACGCCCAAGCAGTTTATCGACTTGATCCTCCCGGTCCTCGCCAAACTCCGCAACAAAAAAGGCGCGGGAATAAAGAGAAGTCGCTCCAACCTCATCGGTCGTGAAACGACGCTCTTATTGCAGGCGCAGCGGTTAAATATCCCGTTGTATGTTCATCTGACTAAAATGTGGATTTGGCTGACAAGAACATTACCCCTTCAGTATCGCAATCCAGATAGGTGGTCGAGAAGTAGGGTAGAGGTAAGGATGATGGCGAAAACGTCACACTCTTCTTAATCCGGCCGCCCCATCTCAGGCCTATCACCACTCCACGAGCCAACGAGCGCCCGTAACCCATTTGCTGTGTGAAGCAGTAACTGTCATGCCAAATTGCGGCGAGCCCTCGCAGCTAATTCAGCAGTGCGATCCCGACCGACGTCATTGCTGTAACGCCCGTGCGTATGGTCAGCTCGGGATCCGGCTCGAATCGACTTGTATGCGGCCCGGGGGTCAGTTTATTTTGGGCCCGAGCTGCGGAGAACTTCGCCGGCTCAATAGCCCCCAACCAGAACATGACCGTAGGAATCTTGTGGCCGTCCAGTCCGAGAAGGCCAAAGTCCTCACTGCTCATGGCTGGAGGCTCGTCGAAGACATTTTCAGAACCAAGAGCCTTGCCGAGGATGACCTTGACTCGGGCAGCCAGCGTCGGATCGTTGTAAAGAGGGGGCACGGATTCCTCGTCAACCACGGTCACGACGGGTGCGCGATCAACGGTAACTCCAGCGGATAGTGCAACGCCTTGAGCGGTTCGCCGAATACCGTCGAGGATGACCTGGCGCGCTGCGTCACTGAACGCCCGGGCGGTAAGTTCCATCTTCACCTCGTCTGGAATAATATTCCGCTTTTTACCACCGTGAATATCCCCGATGGTGATTACGGCGGGATCGCGCGGATCTTCCTGGCGGCTGACGACCGTCTGAAGTTGCACAATGAACTGCGCTGACATGACGATCGGATCTTTTCCCAAGTCCGGACGAGAGCCGTGGCCGCCGACCCCCCGCATGACGACGTCCACTGAAGTGGCGCCAGCCATCGCGGGGCCACTGGTGACTGAGACCGTTCCGGCGGCGCGCCGGTTAGTATCGTGCAGAGCAATGGCAAAATCGGGACTCCCGAAGCGTTCATAGAGACTGTCGGCGATCAGCGCCCTGGCGCCATCGAGCGTTTCTTCAGACGGTTGGCCGACGAGCATCAAAGTACCGTGCCACTGGCCCTTTAGAGTGGCCATGGTTCGCCCTACGCCGATCATCGTGGCGACATGAACATCATGTCCGCAGGCGTGCATAACACCTACATCTTGGCCGCTCGCATCCTTAGTTTTTACGTGACTGGCATAGCTGACGCCGGTTTCCTCGACTATGGGTAATGCATCCATGTCGGCACGGATCAGTAGCCGCGGACCAGGGCCGTTCTCAAATAGTGCAACGACCCCGTAGGCTCGGGCACCGTCCGGGTATTTCCCGACATGCTCGGTGACAATGTAACCGACTTTGCGCAACTCCGTCGCCAGCAAAGCAGAGGTTCGCTCCTCATGGTGTGACAGCTCCGGACGAGCGTGGATGCCCTTGTAGGTATCGACAAGACCGGGAAGTTGCTTGTCAAGGAGGCCGGGCAGGTCCTGAGAAAAAATGGGCACGAGAAAGAGACCGGCTAGACTGAGGGCAAACGATATATTGTTCACGAGGTTTCTCTTCGAGTATAGATGGGCGTGACTTTAAAGGGTTTGGACGCAGGAGAGCTGCTACGGGTGCGACAAGGGGTGTGTTCACAAAACCCTGCCATCAGGATTAACCAGAAACGATTGAAAACAAGGCACCGGCTCTGCGGATTCTGCCTGTTCACAAAACTACAGTATTATGAACACACCTCCCCTGTGAAGGACTGGACCGATGAGCAAGCCGACCGTGGTTGCCATTTACGCACGCGTCTCCACAAGTGAACAGAATCCGGAGGCGCACTTGCTCGCCTTGCGCGAATACGCCGCGCGGCGGGGCTTCTCCATATATAAGGAATACGTCGACCATGTCAGCGGCGATGTGCAGCAGCGCAGAGCCAAACGCCAGAATGACCATGCCTATCGCGAACTGATGGATGAAGCGTCCCGCCGCGTCTTCGATTGTGTTTGGTCTGGAAGTACGACCGGTTTGCGCGTTCCCTGAGCATCCTGGTCTCCGCCCTTCAACAGTTTGCAACGCTCGGGATAGATTTCATCAGCTACACCCAGAACATTGATACAACGACGCCGATGGGCCGCCTCTTTTATCACGTGATCGGCTCATTCGCGGAATTCGAACGCGAGATTATCTCGAGCGTGTGCGGGCGGGTCTCGCCAATGCCCGCGCAAAAGGCAGATCACTCGGCCGTCCGAAAGACCGAATTGCAGAAATGCGCATTATCGCGTTGCGTGAGCAGGGCCTCAGCCTGCGCGTAGATCGCCCACCGTGAAGACCGGTCTGCCTCTGGTGTACTCCAGATTCTCCGCCGAACCGTCACGTCCGGAGGGCACCCATAGGGCATGCCCGGACTTAGCGATACAGCCTACCCAAGGCTCAAACCCAATCCATCGGCGAAAGAATTGGACGAAGTGTACACACCCAACCTCTTCGAAGGCAGTTGGGTCGAGCAACGTCCGCGCGAACAGGTTCCACGGATCGGATTGCTGGTGCTACTGAAAACCTTCCAACGGCTGGGCTACTTCGTAATGCTGGACGAAGTTCCCAGACCCATCCTTCAGCATATTGCGCAGTCCACCGGTTACGAAGCGATCCCGGATGGATTGGGTGCGTATGACGCCAGCTCCGTCCGCCGGCGCCATATGGCACTTGTGCGCGATTATGTCGGCGTGAGCACCTGGTGCGAGGCGTCGCAGAAGATCATGGCTGGTGCTTGTCGGGATGCAGCGCGAACCCGCGATGATCTGGCCGACATTATCAATGTCGCCCTTGAGGAACTGGTTCGGCAGCGGTGGCCGGCTCCTGGCTGAAAACACGCGGGACGAACAGCGCAAAATGATCAAGTACCATCATCTGGCCGCGAATTTGCTCATCTTTCATAACGTCGTCACCATGACGAAAGCGCTGAACCTGTTGGTGGCCGACGGACATGAAATGGATGAAGCGGCACTGGCATGCTTTAGTCCCTACCAAACGGAGCATCTCAACCGGTTCGGACGATACACACTGAAGCGGGATCGAGTGCCGGAACCGCTGGATCGGGCACGAGTCTTGCGAATGCCGCCCCGATCAGAAGGCCTTCCAGCAGAAAAGATTAAAACGAGTGTGACGTTTTAACCAGCATCCTTATCTCTACCCAAGTAGGATTTCCGAAAAGTGACAGCTCCCGTAACCGGCAATGTTTGGCACGGTCATCGACTCCAGCAAAACCAGCGGTTACGGCACCCCATTACGCCACCTTCACCCCTCGCTATCATCTTTAATTCTGAAATCCCCAGTCGTAAGCTGCAGCGTAGTATCGAAAGAGATATGTTCGGGCGCGGGATCCATTAGCAGTAACCCTTCGATCCGGATGCGCAGCGTACGCAGACCGGTCGAGGTCACTTCGAGCGGCAGGATGCGGACATTCGCCAGGCGCGGCTCAAATGTCTTTACCGCAGCCTGCAGAGCCTTTACCAACTTCGTTTGGTCCTTCGGCGACGCAATGCTGTAAGCGCTGAAATCCGGAAGCCCATAATTGTAGACTGAATTCTCAGTCTCCACCCGCGAAAGTCCGGGATCGTCCGGAGTGCGCCGCGTATTCAACAACCATTCGAGATCGCGCCGGACTCCTTGCTTCAGCGCACGCACCGATTCGGCGCGGGTCAGCGGCGCTTCCACGGTCGGCGACTTGGGATCGTTATCCGTGAGCCGGTCAAGCACCGAAAGCGTTACCGCCGAAGTTACCGCCGAATTCGGTTGGGTACGAATGCTCTTGGCCATTTAGAAGTTCAAAGCCTGGACCGGATCGAGCCGGCAGATCCGTTCGAAGTATTTCTGCTTCTCCTTCGCGTCGGCCTGGATCTTCTTACTGGCGCGCACAATGGTCAACAGCGCGGACGCGATGACCGCCTTGTCTTCCCATTCCTCCAGCTTATGGGCATCGATCGCGGCGATCAGATCGTCCAGCATCGGCTGCACGATGGCATCCTTCCCCGCCGCCACACAGAGCTCGACGAACTGTACGCGCCGCTGGAAACGTCCACGGGAGGAACGCTGGCGGCCGAGCTCCTGACTCATGATGTCGATCGCCTTATCGGGCTGCCCCAGCCGTAAAGCTTCTTTCGCAAGTAACTGGCTGTCGACGAACTTGCGCTGTCCCAAAGGAGCTTTGTCGCTGTTCGAAGTCTCGACTTCAGGGACCGGCGGCCCAGCCTCGGCCGGCTCCTTGAGGATCTCCCGCAGCCATGTCGCCGGCCGTCCGCGCTTCAAACCTTCACCCCGGCGCGCGGTCACCGTCATTAAGACTGACGATCCCGACAACCGCCTCCTGGAATGCGCAGCCGCCCGCGCCGACGACCTCGTCACGTCCAAACAGTTCGTCGACCTGATCCTCCAGGTCCTCGCCAAACTCCGCAACAAAAAGGCCCGCGAAATCGCTCCAACCTCATCGGTCATGAAACGAGGCTCTTGTTGCTGGCGCAGCGACTAAATATTCCGCTGTATGTTCATCTGGCTAAAATGTGGATGTGGCTGACAAAGTGCTTCAGCGAATCTTGAGTGGGACGGCGGATGCCGCGATCCGGTTCGATGACTTGTGCCGCCTGCTCGAGGCTCTTGGTTTTGAGAAGCGCATTCGCGGCAGCCACCATCTATTTCGAAAAGCCGGCATTACTGCGAAAATCAACCTGCAGAGGGATGGCGCAAACGCTAAACCATATCAGGTCAGGCAGGTCCGGGCTATAATTCTCGAGGCGAAGCTAGGTGGCCAATGACGAAATACGAAGTGATTCTTTACTGGAGCCAGGAAGACGAGGCGTACATTGCGGAAGTGCCCGAACTGGCAGGGTGTGCGGCGCACGGCGCCTCACAAGAAGAGGCACTACGGAACGCGCAAGACGCCATTTCGTTGTGGCTTGATGCCGCCCGGGAATTTGGCGATCCGATACCGGAGCCTAAGGGTCGCCGTCTGATCTTGGCTTGAGCCTCGGCAAGTGTAACGCGCCACGGTTCGCGAATCAGTATTTCAAGTAGACCATGTTTGGAAGGAAAGCATCCCGCGGGTCTTTGCAATTCCGAAGATCATACGGAGCCAAGGCGTGAACGGTGCGCCGAGCGGCTGGCTAGCGCGGCATTCCAGTCTACGATAACGCGGTATCAGGGGAACTTCGGACCAAGGCCGCCACCAAGCTACGGCGGCAAGCCTAACGACTGGGCGGTTCGATTGTGGCTGGGCTAGGTGGAATTCTGTGAGATGTGCGCGTGCGATTACTCTGTTAGCTATACTAGCGTGCGGAGTTCAACGGCTCTATGGAGCCGAGGCGACAACTTCCGAGTACAGTTGCCGCGACACGGCTGACACCGCCAAAGGCTACCTCGCGGCACATGGCCTGCTGGCCGTTGAGTCGGGCGGTTTTCGGGTCCTTTCGCTTGTGGGGACTCTTAGAAAAGGACACCTGAGGAATAACGCAACGCCGTGGACGGACGCCGATGGGCGCGAGGTCAACGACCGCAGGGTTTACTGGACGTACGCAGATAGGAAGACTGGCGAACGGGTACTCCCACCGGTCTGGCGTCTTCGGCTTGAACATTACGAGCCAACAGGTGAGATTACGCTAATGGCCGATGGTGGCGGATGCACGTTGAGATTCCAGATCCATTTTCAGGCCTGGGGAGCAAATGTTCTGTTAATTATGCCGGTCGATTCTATGTGGCAATACGGTAGCAACGGTCGGCTGGAACGAGGATACCTTGATGGAATCTTAGATCTGCAGCGCCAAGGGCACTCACCGTCCTCAGCCTCACGCGGCAAGTAGGATGGCAAGGGTTCGCATTCGATGCAGCGCGGCTCTTCGGGCCGCAAGCCAACATAGGAGAGACTTTTCCTGGTGGCTCCCGAAACTCACCCTTTCCGAAACGCGCTCTTAGTTAGCGTCGGCCCAGACTCCTGGTACGTGGGGTTATAGGAAAGTGACAGCTTCCATCCCGCAACGGTAGGGCACGGTCATCGACTCCAGCAAAACCAGCGGTTACGGCACCCCATTACGCCACCTTCACCCCTCGCTATCATCTTTAATTCTGAAATCCCCAGTCGTAAGCTGCAGCGTAGTATCGAAAGAAATATGCTCGGGCGCGGGATCCATTAGCAGTAACCCTTCGATCCGGATGCGCAGCGTACGCAGACCGGTCGAGGTCACTTCGAGCGGCAGGATGCGGACATTCGCCAGGCGCGGCTCAAATGTCTTTACCGCAGCCTGCAGAGCCTTTACCAGCTTCGTTTGGTCCTTCGGCGACGCAATGCTGTAAGCGCTGAAATCCGGAAGCCCATAATTGTAGACTGAATTCTCAGTCTCCACCCGCGAAAGTCCGGGATCGTCCGGAGTGCGCCGCGTATTCAACAACCATTCGAGATCGCGCCGGACTCCTTGCTTCAGCGCACGCACCGATTCGGCGCGGGTCAGCGGCGCTTCCACGGTCGGCGACTTGGGATCGTTATCCGTGAGCCGGTCAAGCACCGAAAGCGTTACCGCCGAATTCGGTTGGGTACGAATGCTCTTGGCCATTTAGAAGTTCAAAGCCTGGACCGGATCGAGCCGGCAGATCCGTTCGAAATATTTCTGCTTCTCCTTCGCGTCGGCCTGGATCTTCTTACTGGCGCGCACAATGGTCAACAGCGCGGACGCGATGACCGCCTTGTCTTCCCACTCCTCCAGCTTGTGGGCATCGATCGCGGCGATCAGATCTTCCAACATCGGCTGCACGATGGCATCCTTACCCGCCGACACACAGAGCTCGACGAACTGCACGCGCCGCTGGAAACGTCCACGGGAGGAACGCTGGCGGCCGAGCTCCTGACTCATGATGTCGATCGCCTTATCGGGCTGCCCCAGCCGTAAAGCTTCTTTCGCAAGTAACTGGCTATCGACGAACTTGCGCTGTCCCAAAGGAGCTTTGTCGCTGTTCGAAGTCTCGACTTCAGGGACCGGCGGTCCAGCCTCGGCCGGCTCTTTCAGGATCTCCCGCAGCCATTTGCGGGTTTCGTAATTCGCCGCGGGCGTATCGTCCATGAGCGTCGCTTCGAGCAATTGCGGAACATCGCGCAGCAGACAGCGCAACTCCGAGCGGATGGCTAAGGCGATGGGATCGTAACTGCTGCCGAGCGCCACACAGGCTTCCACCACGAAGCGCTGTAGATCGAGCCACGCCCGGCTGCAGGGCAGTGCCATGACCGCTTCGGCGGCGTCGAGCAGCTCTTTCCATTTCTCGTCGATGGCCAGCCGCTTGATATGCTGCCGGATTTCCGTCGGCGGCGCTTCGAGCATGGCGGGATCGGATTGCCATGCGGCGGTCCGCAGGTCGCCCCAACGCAGACCGCGCATCATCAGATACGGCGCCGGGTTGTTCGGCTCCCGCTGTCGCAGCGTGGCCGCGACCGCTGCGACTCTGCCTACCAGATCCCGGCGTCCGGGCGATTCCGACGAAGATACGTTGAATGAAAACCCGCTTGCCGGACTGGCTTCGGCGGCGACGGTGAGCGCTTGTTCGGACTGGCCCGGAGCGTCCGCGGCAGGCACAGGAGCGGGTTCAGGCGGCGTTTCCACGACCGGATCAGGCTCGGTCTCCCGCTTCTTTTCGAGCAGCGTATGCGCCACATGACGGACTTCCGTTAAAGCCGTAGTCAGCTTTCCGTAGTTAGGGCTGCTGTCGCCAAACTTCTCGTCACAAAGAGCGACCAGCGACTTCAGGCTGGCGATGGATTCGTCGAGGCTCTTCTCCAACCCGGCATAGAATGCTTTGGGGGTTTCGCGGAATGACTTATCGAAGAGCTCCGGCGCGAGTTTCTTCTCCTTGGTGATCTTCAGTTCCCGCGCTTTTTTCTGATTCGAATCCTTCGCCTGATCCTCGTAGCCGACGGCGCGGGATTCTGTATAGAGAAACCAGCTATGTCCCTCGCGGTTTAATGGCGATTGGCGAACCGGAATGTCGAGCTTGATGGCCAGCGGAGCAGCGCGCAGTTCCAGATCGTCTTCTTCGATGGGCGGATAAAGAGTATCCCAGAACTTTTCGAGAAGGCCCTGGCAGAGCTTCAGACCCATCGCCAGTCCGGAGAATCCCTCCTTGCGCAGGAGCGCGTCGGTGAGCCAGGCGGCAATCTGCAGATCCTTGCTTCTCTTCTTCAGCGCTCCGGTCGATAACGCGATGGTTTTAGGAAGGTCGGCGACCTTGCGTTCGGTCTGCCAGGCGCCCTGATTCAGATCCAGATCGGCATCTTCGCGGCGCGCCTCCCGGATGGCATCATAGACCGGATCGTAACGGAGATCCTGTCCCGACGGATTAGCGCCCTCGATGGGCTGCAGCAATTCGTCGACGAGCTTAGGTACGTCTTCGAGCGGTATCATTCTCTACTCAGCCGCGGCCGCGGCTTCCGCCTGGAACTCCAACTCTCGTACTTCAAGCAACGGGAACTCCTCGCCGTCGACTAGAAACACCTTTTGTCCGGAAGGATATTCCTTGCCCTGGTCGTCCGCATTCCAGACCGTGGTCCGGCCCAGCCACACGGCTTCATCGGGATCTTTCCAGGAGAAAGGATAGAGGGCGGGGATGATGACCTGGCCGAGGTCGGTGCCTTTGAAAGAGGGCCCGGTCATTACGGTCGCATCGGCCCAAAGCATGTCGCGCAGGCGTTTCGGCGGACCCATGGAAATGGACACGATATGGCGGAACGGGATCCAGAGATAAGCTCCGGCGGCATAGACTTCGAGGCGCGCTCCGAGGTCGGGATCGGCGTCGCGAAAGGAGGTGAAGGGTTTGCCGTTGAGGGTTCCGGAAAGGTCTGCCGTAGCTTCGGTTTTGGGAAAGGTTTCGGTGCGGAAGAGTTCGTTGCGGTTCCGCTCGGCATGGAGAGCCGAATAGTAAAGGGTCGCGCCAAGCTGGGTGGCTTTATCGCCTTGGGAGAGGACGCTCAGCTGTTTCTCGGCGCGATCGTATTGACCAGCGAAACAGAGCAGCTCAAAGAGAAAAGTTCTCTGGGCGACATCGCCGGGATTGTCGCGGAGCCAGGCGCCGAGAGCGCTGATGGCTTCGGAAACGCGGCCGGCACTGAATAAATCTTTGGCTTTTTTCATGCTGATTTCTTGAGAGAGAACTCCCAGCCGCCGAGAAACGCCGATGAACGCAGATGGAAAACAAGATACTTATCGGCGTTCATCTGTGTTCATCGGCGGCTAATAATGAATTGACGGGGTTGGATCAAGTTAAAAACTGTCGGGCGCGGCGTAGGAGGAAGAGAGCGCCGCGAGGTCCATGCCTTTAGCGATCGTGCCGCCTAGGGTGCCGTCGTCGTTCTCGGGCTTATAGGCAACTTCCACTTTCTGGAACGCGAAGCTGATCGATTCAGTCGGGTTCTCGTTGCTGCCGGAGTTCTGAATGGAAGTGACCAGGGCGTCCTCCAGATAGATGCGGAAGTAATCCTCCTGTTTATCGGCGACCGGCTTATCGTAGAGAATATAAACCTTCTTCAGGATGTCGCCCGACCAGCAGTGTTGGCTCAGAATAGGCGACGTCGCGTCGAGCACCTTCATGATCGTCAGATTCTGAAAGTCTACCCGGCCCGCTTTGGCTTCTTTTCCCGAAGCTCCTGCCCCGTAGGTAGAAGTATTGGATGCGCCAAAACTGAAAGAAAGAATATCGATGGCACCAGTTTTACTGGTACTCGGTCCGGTGACGCCATCGACAATAAGATACGCATTGACTGCCATTTGTTAGCTCCTTGATTGAATTGATACAGTGAAACCCGGTTGATGAAACGGTTATTTCGCCGGCGCCGGAAGTTCGGCGACCAGACGAAGCGAAACGGTAAGTTCGTCCAGCTGAAAGTGCGGACGAAGGAATGCGACTGCCTTATAACAGCCCGGTTTCCCAGGAATCTCGGAGACATCAATTCGGGCTTCGCGTAGCGGGCAACGAGCTTTCAAAGCGGGCGACGCGGTATCGTCCGGCGTCACATACGTAGTGATCCAACGGTTCAGGTAGATTTCGGCATCGGCCCGTGACATGAAGCTGCCGATCTTGTCGCGCATCATGGCTTTCAGATAGTGAGCGAATCGCGAGACAGCCATAATGTACGGAATCTGAGTGGAGAGCCGGGCATTGGCATTGGCTGAATCGGTGTCGTAAAGCTTGGGTTTCTGGGCCGACTGCACGCTGAAGAAAGCCGCATAGTCCGTACCCTTGCAGTGCACCAGGGGAACGAAGCCGAGATCCGCCAGTTCCTTCTCGCGACGGTCGGTGATGGGCACTTCGGTAGGACACTTCATGGCCACATCGCCATCGTCGGTATAGAAATTGTGGACCGGCAAGCCTTCCACCAGGCCGCCGCCTTCCACGCCGCGCATCGCCACACACATCCCATATTTCGAGAAGGAGTTGGTCATGCGGCTGACCAGCGCATAAGCGGCATTCATCCAAAGATATTTGGAGTGATCGCTGCCATCCACATGCTCTTCGTAATTGAAGGCTTCCACCGGCTTGGTGTCCTTCCCGTAGGGCAGGCGGCCCAAGGTGCGGGGAAGGCACATCGCCACATAGCGGGAGTCTTCGCTCTGACGGAAGCTCTTCCATTTGGCGTACTCGGTGGTGTCGAAAATCTTGGCGAGATCTCGCGGCGCATCGAGGCTGGTGTAGCTCGGAAGGTTGAACAGGTCGGGTGAAGCCGCCGTGGCGAAGGGAGCGTGAGCGGCCGCGGCCACATTCGAAATCTTTTCCAGTAGTTCGATATCCTCGGGATGTCTCCCAAATTCGTAATCGCCCACCAGCGCCCCGAACGGCGCTCCACCGTAGATACCGTATTCTTCCTCGTATACCTTTTTGAACAGAGCGCTTTGATCGAATTCCGGGGCGCGTTGCAGATCCTTGAGCAGCTCTTTCTTCGAGCAGTTCATCACTTTGATCTTGAGCTGGACACCCGTTTCGCTCTGATCCATCAGGTACTTCAGTCCGCGCCACGATCCTTCCAGCTTCTGGAAAGCCGCGTTATGCATGATTTCGTTTAACTGCAATGAAACCAGGTGATCGATTTGCGCGATGCGCGAATTGATCATCATCTCCGCGTCCTTCGCGATGGTCATGGACCCATCGATGAACTGGGCGATGAATTCTTTGACGAGATTACGCCCGCGCTCTTTGGAGGCAGGCTCCTGGCCGAAGCGGCCTTCGTCGACGATCTGATCGAGAAGTCCCTTCTCGACTACCTGTTCCTGAGTTGCCGCCGCGGGTGCGGTAGCTTGTGGATCAGCCATTGGATCCCTCCTTGATTTCGCTCTTCAGCTTGTCCAGCTTTTCCGTATTGCCGACCGCTTCGAG
Organism: Terriglobia bacterium; assembly: GCA_963777595.1. Taxonomy (GTDB): domain Bacteria; phylum Acidobacteriota; class Terriglobia; order Bryobacterales; family Bryobacteraceae; genus CAVVFX01. Next base: position 152,353 of record CAVZRE010000046.1, on the reverse strand, counting down.
AAGCAGTTCTTCGAGCTTGTCGTTGCCCTGCAGACTTCCTCGCAGGTCCGAGAGCCGTGTCCGAAGGTCCAGCAGTTGTTTGAGCGGCGGCACCTGTTTGGCGACGTTTTCGGGCTCGAAGTCATCCATGCTCTTGAAGTTCAGGTTGATCTTCAGATTAGGAGCATCCGGTTCGTCGCTGAGCTTGTTTTCGACCGCAAACGAAAGGTGGGGCTTCATGCCCTCGAGAACTGAATCGAAGTTATCAGGGTTGACTTCGACGAACTTCCGCTCCTTCAGCCTCGGCAACGGTTCGGTGGGTTGACCGGTGAAATCTCCCAGAACCCCCACGACAAAAGGTAGTTCCTTGAGTTCGATGGCGCCCCCCGTTTCCACATCGTAGGTGATATGAACACGCGGGGAACGGACGCGATCCAACTTATGCTGTGTGCTTTCTCTCGCCATATGCTTCTGTCTCCTTAAGCGACTTCTGCTATCCGAAACATTCAAACAATCCGCAGTGAAACGTACGGGTGGTTACAAATAATTAAATCCGTGGATTGGGACGGAGGGACATGGGAGCCTGGGGTGAAGAGCACGTAAGTCTTTCGAAAAAGGAAACCACCCACCGCCGTTACCATCCTCCAGGGTCTCCGTATTTTAAAGTCCGGTTTGAATTATAGCTCAAACCCGGCGAGGTGATTTGGCTCAGAGCCATCACGTTATACTGATGTGCTAAGCAGCGTGACCACAGTGGGCTTGCGCTCGCCAGACGGTTGACAGCAAGACGATCAATATCATGGGCCGACCCAAGGCGCTAATTACAGGCATCACCGGACAAGACGGCTCCTATTTAGCCGAATTACTGTTATCAAAGGGATACGAGGTACACGGCCTCATTCGCCGCGTGGCGCTCGAAGATCCCACTCACCGGTTGGTCAGGATTGCCGACATTCTGGGCGAGGTGCACCTCCACGCCGGTTCTTTGGAGAGCTTCCCCAGCATTCACAATGTCATGCGCGCTGTCGAGCCGGACGAATGCTACCACTTAGCCGCGCAAAGTTTTGTCAGCTACTCGTTTGACGACGAGTTCTCCACTTTGCAGACCAACATTAACGGTACGCACCATGTGTTGGCGGTGATCAAAGACGTGGTGCCCAAATGCCGCTTCTATTTTGCCGGTTCCAGCGAAATGTTCGGCAAGGTGGCGGAGATGCCGCAGGTGGAAACCACCCGCTTTCATCCACGGTCGGCCTATGGGATCAGCAAAGTGGCGGGCTTCGATCTGACGCGAAACTATCGGGAAGCCTACGGTCTGCATGCCTCGAGCGGGATCCTTTTCAATCATGAATCGCCGCGGCGGGGATTCGAGTTCGTGACGCGGAAGATTACCGCGGGAGTAGCCCGGATCGCAGCCGGCCAGGCGACCGAATTGAAGCTGGGAAATCTGGATGCCAAACGGGACTGGGGTCATGCCGCGGAATACGTGGAAGCCATGTGGCGCATGCTGCAGCAGGATCAACCGGACGATTACGTGGTAGCCACCGGACAGACGCACTCGGTCAGGAAATTCGCCGAGATTGCCTTCCGGTGTGCCGGGCTCGATTACCGGAAATATGTCGTAGTGGATCCGGTGCTGCACCGTCCCGCGGAGGTGGATCTCCTGGTCGGCAATCCGGCGAAAGCGAAGGCGCGCCTCGGCTGGTCGTCGAACGTCAATCTGGAATCGCTGATTTGGGAGATGGTCGAATCGGATTGCCGGGCCAAAGGAGTGAGGTTAGGGAAAGCTCGGGCAGGCGCGTCGCTGTGAGCGCTGAAGATTAAGCGATCACCGTGGAGTGGAATTCGCGCAGTTTCACACTGCGCATATCAGGCGGAACAGCGAACTGCGGGGATACCTCAAAGAAGGCGGCTCTCTCCATCCAGTGGTCGTGAAACCCGAGCCTGCGAAACTTGTGAATCGCCGCTGTCACGGAATAAATGCCTGCCGGCGCCTGGAACTGCGCGACAAACACTGCCTGGCTGTCGCGGTCCGTCTGGTTCTTTACTTCCAAATTTTCGGACCATGTACTGGTGCCCCACACGAGGTTCCCAGCCGCGTCATAGATGCCCACCCCCAAAGACAGTTCCTCGCTGGCCACTCTGGTGTGGAACTGAATCACGACTTCCAGCATCTTTGTGGACCCTTCCGGAAGCCACGCGGCGGCGACGGCCTGAATGTCGGCTTCGCGGCAGGGTCTGCACGGGTCCGTGAATGGCGTCAAATGCGTCGACTTTAGGACCGATAGGCGCGCCGGAGCCCGATGCCGCCGTTCGTTCGACTCAAACAGACTCATTCCATAGCTGTATAACTCGAAATCAAGCCGGTTCCGGTCTTCCAGAATCTTCAGCGTCGGCTCGTCGATGTCCGCGAACACATTCTCTGACCCGGAGCGGTTCACATACGGCAAAGGGTCGGGAAGGCGCCAGCCAAGTTCGCCGCAAAGCAGCCGCGCCGAGCGTTCAAACTCTTCACAAATGCCGATGAAATCGAACGCCGCCAGGTTGCGTTTCGCCGCGGCCAGGAGCGAGCCTGTATCGGAGGGGTCGCAAGGGAAGTCTCTTCCGATGGCTGCGAAATGATGCGTATAGGGATTCTGAATGACTATCGGGCTATCGATGAAATAGCGTACGAAGCCGTTTAACGACAATTCTTTGGCCTTGGAAGTTGCCGGATTGATCTCGGGCACGGCTCGCCAGAAAGTATACGTCGACAGAATTCGCCGGATAGGGTGCCGCAGCAGCGTCATACTGTAGCGTTCCCGGGAGAAGCGAACTTGAGCGAGAACACTGAAATGGCCCGCGATCAACCGGTAGCGTTCGAGTGGTTCGACGGGGGCAAGCAAAGCTTCGTCTTCGGTCAAGTGTGGACTGACCACCGAGGCTGCCAGATTGTGATGGCAGATTTCCAACAACGAAGTTCCGCCGGTTTTGGGAATATGGTTGAAGATATAGTGGTCAGGTCCCATGTTGCAGGGTATGGCGCCGGAGTCGCTGACTTAGGCTGTATATACTTTACACTTGTTCCTTGTTTACAGTGCGATCAGGCTGTGCATGATCTGTGATACATGAACTTCGCGAAACCTTCCGCCGCTGAAGTCCCAGCCGGCAATCAGTCATCGGGAAAGATTGATGTACTGCTGGTCTGGATAGGTATCGGCCTGACGCTACTGGTGCTGGCGACGACTGTTCAAATCATCCTGACTACTTATTTCCCGTTGCCGTTGTTCGATGCCTGGGCTCATTGGATGCTGTACCTGGGTTATGGCAAAAGGTACGCGGCCTTTCTATTTTTTCAACACAACGAACATCGCATTGCTGTAGCGCGGATATTCTTCTGGATTGACCACTTCTTGTTTCACGCCCGAAGCGCATTCCTGATTGTGTGCATCGTGGTGATTCAGGCGTTGGATTTTGTCCTGTTGTGGTGGCTGGCCGGGCGAGCCTGTAAATTCTCCAGGCCGTCGTATCTGCTCCTGGGATGTTTTCTGGCCTCTTGTCTCTTCTCCGCGCAGCAATTTACAAATCTGACATGGGGCTTTCAAATTCAGTTTGTGGCAGTTTATTGCTCGATGACCGGCGCGATCTTTGCTCTGCTCCGCACTGCGGAAGCGCAATCCAAAGGAGAAACCGGAACCTGGTGGCTCGCCGCAACCCTGATCGCCGCGGTGTTATCGACTTATTCCATGGCAAATGGGTTGTTTGTGTGGCCGGTGTTGATCCTGTTTGCCATCTGGCTGCGTCTTCCCACCCGCAATTTGATTGCGCTCGGAGTAGGCGCTGCGTTCCTCAGCATAACTTACTTATGGGGGTATCACAGGCCTGGGTTGCATGCGGATCCACTGGACTCACTGACTCACTTGCCACAATTGGTTGAGTTCGCCGGAGCCTATCTCGGATCTCCAATTGACCCGGTTTTGACACAAATGGGAGTCGGCAACGACTCGGTTCGTGTAACTTGCGCCGCCGTATTCGGCTATCTAGGGTCGTTAGCCGTATTCTGCGGAATAGCTGCAATTTGGCGCAAACACGACCGATTCCAACCCGCTCAGGCTGCCCTGGCCTCCATTCTGCTGTTCGTTATCATCACTGCTGCCATCGCGGCAAGCGGCAGGCTCAATTTCCCGATGGTTGAGGCGTTGACCTATCGCTACCATACTCCGGCGCTGATCTTTTGGGGATGCCTGGTCTCCTTTGCGTGGTCTGTGGTAGAGCCCAGGGTAAGAAACCCACGCCTGCGCCATCTGGTTTATGCGGGAGTTGTCTTCTGCATCCTGATTGGAATGGTGGTCGAGCGGCCGGCAGAGATCGCACATGCAAAGGGGTATGCGGATCTGATCGGAGAGTCCCAAGCCGCGGTGGTCGCCGGAGTCTTTGACCCTGTGCCGTGGACGCGCCTATATCATACGCCGATTGGCGCCTTTAATCCTATGCCATGGACACCCGATTATCGTACGCCTGTTCCTACGGACCTGTTCGCGGCTGTCGATTACCTGAGAAGCAATCACTTGTCTGTATTCACGGAAGACTGGACACGGTGGCCGGGCACTCCTCTATCCGATCACTTTGTCATTGACCGTGGCGCTTCCTGCCTCGGACACTTCGACGCGGCGACTCCCGTGTCCTCTGCCGTCATGCCTGGATCCCGCGTCGCCGGTTGGGCTTGGGATTTGAAAGCGAACCGGGCTCCGGAAGTGATTGTTCTGGCGGATGACTCCCTGCGGATCGCAGGTGTTGCGAGAGAACACTTTGACAGGGACGATGTAGAACGCGCAGTCCCGACGATACATTCGACCAGGGTCGGATGGCGCGGATATATTGCCGGCGACGAGGCTCGAAACATAACAGCCTATTTACTCGAAAGCGACAGGAAATCGGTTTGCCCGCTAACCGCTCTGCCGACGGGCAAAAGGGCTCAGTCGCAGACATTGCCGGCCATTAGCCAATTCTCCTCTGCTAAGCCCGAGTCCCTTGCTGCCGCTACGCTTTCAGGCGCTAAATCCGATTGCTCTCTCGATTTGATGAATGGCATACCGATCCGATCCGTGAATACCTCCGCGAGCACCACGCTGCATGGGAACAAACTGGATGTTGTGGGTTGGTCGGCGGTGGCTCAAGAGGGGATTGCGCCGGATGAAGTTTATCTCAACCTATACTCTGTGAAGACGAGCCTCTATGCCCGCGCACAGACGCTGATGGTTCGGCCCGATGTAGCCCAGGCTCTGGCAAAGCCGGGTCTGCTCAAATCGGGTTTTCAATTACAAGGAGGCCCAGTGGCTCCCGGCGCTTATAATCTGGCCATTGTCCAGGTGAACCGGAAGCGGGCCTGGAGATGCGGGGCCGTGTGGCAGGTGGTGGTGCATTGAGATGTTAAGGGAGGACATGACAGCGCAGAGACCAATAGCGGCGCAAACCCCTGCTGCGCCGGAGGAGAAGAGTTTCCAGTGCCTCAGAGATTTGGTGATGTCCGCTCTGGTCGCGGTGCCTTATGGAATCTCGCTCCTGGGCGGCATTCTCCGACCGACCAATATTGCCTGGCTGAACGGCGATGCAGCCATGTACTACATAGCCTGGGCTATGTTCCGGCTGGGCGGCGGACTGCACTGGCCCTTGACGTATACGCAGGCCTTGGGATATCCAATCGGGGCCTCCATTGCGCTCGTGGATCCAGTCCCGATTGTCGCGTTGCTCCTGAGGCCCTTTTCAGTGATCCTGCCGGTCAACTTCCAGTATTTAGGCCTCTATTCGCTTCTCGGTCTGGTCCTGCAGCTATTCTTTGCGGTGCGTCTCCTCCGGACCTTTTTCCCGGATAGACCGCTGGTGGCATGGATCGGGGGTCTGTTCTTCCTGCTGTCCCCGCCTTTGACATTTCGGATAGGAGCCCACTTTGCAGCGGCCAGCCATTGGGCCATTCTCGCGGCGCTGCTGCTTTACACCCGAATTGTCTCGGGAGCCTATTCGACTCGCCGGGCGGTCGGACGCGCCGCGCTATTGACGGTCACTACAGTTGGGATTAACCCCTACATCGCGACCTTGGTCCTGTTCGTATTAGCAGCGGCGTGCCTCACTGCGATTGTGAAGCGCCATATGACTTTACGTGACGGGCTCAGCGGTTTTGTCACTATTGGAGTTTGCTTTGTCATCTCCGCCAGCGCACTGGGACTCATTGGCAGCACCAATAAGGAATTTACTGCCCCGGGGTATCGTCTTTTCTCTATGAATCTTCTGGCGCCAATAGATCCATCGCCGGCAGGTTCGCCACTACTACCCTCGCAGCGGACATTTACGGCTAGTCAGTATGAGGGATATAACTATCTGGGTGCAGGAACCCTTGCGCTGCTGATACTGGCAGCCTTCGTTACGCTTACCGGGCGCTTGGAAGTACGGAGAAGCGATTGGGTCAAGTGGGCACCGGTGGCGATCTGCGCGGTGTGGTTAGCGATGATGGCCCTGTCGACACTGGTCTCGATTGGGAACCACGCGGTGATTGACTTGGATCCGGGTCAACACTTTACACAATACCTGGCCACGCTTCGGGCTTCCGGCAGATTATTCTGGCTGCTCTATTACCTGCTCACCACATTCGCGATCGTTATGGCGGTCCGTTTCTTAAAGCCACGAGACGGGATCGTCATTCTTGCGGCAACCTTGGCGCTGCAGATCTATGACACCGGGCCGATACGGCAATATGCACGCATTGCCATGTCCGCCGGTGCTCCTCCTGCGAATCTCATTTCGCCTGTGTGGCGTACGCTGAATCGCGACCACCGGAATTTGATGGTTCTCCCTCCATGGCAGTGCAATGCCAATGACACGCCCGGTGGCGGAGACGGGTACCGGATTTTCGGGTTACTCGCCGCCGAACAGGGTCTAACAATCAATAGCTATTATGTGAACCGATACCGTCAGGATGCGATTACGTTTCAATGCAATACGCTCATCGATCAAGTTTCCAAACAAGGCCTGGCAGCCCATACGGCCTATGTAGTCAGTCCTCGAGTGGCAAAGCTAATCGCCAGTGGAGCAAGCGGCGACAAACATTGCAATAGCGTGGATGGAATGATTTTGTGCACGATGTCGGACCTTGCCGGCGAACTGCCCCGGCCTTCCGATATGCCGGTTCCTACGGCGGCAGCCGGGGACGGGGCCTTAACGGCTCAGCAGGCCGGCTATTTTATCTCGGGTTGGACAACATTGGACCCGGGATTTGGTTTGTGGAGTACGAGTAAGGAAGCGGTCCTCGCGTATCACTCTCCGGTAGCGTCCTCAAAATCTCTCAGGCTGAGTCTGATGGCGGTCTCTGGCAAAAACCCGGTCACGTTTACGTTGATTCACGAACGGGGACGGCTGGACGGCGTTATTCCGGTGACGAAGCCACCCAAGATTCAGTTATTTACCGTGCGACTGCCGATCGGCGCCGGCCCGGAGGTTCACAAAGTCACGATCCTCACCAAGCAACTCGAGTCGCCCGCGGACCAGGGCTATAATGCGGATCCCAGACCTATGGGCGTCGGCATTCACACCGTTGCCGCGGATGTCTGTCCGCCGTCTTCAACCATCACTTTTAACCCGGCGGACGGCCCCGATCCGGGGTGTGCGATCAAGTAAGTTGCGGTGCATGGATCGAGTGGTTCCAGTTCAAAGCTTGTCGAGCGGTTCGGGCTATACTGTTAACTCCCAGTGCAGCAGTCACAGCTTGAACAACACCCCGACAAGAGTCAACCTGTAGAGGCCGTCACAGCGTCACCCTGGGGGAACCGGCGCGTCAGGCAGGCTTCGGCAGCCGTACTGCTACTGGTCGCTCTGTGCCTGGTTTACTGTTCTAATCTAAGACTCATCGCGGCAGGCGACTCATTTCCGACTGCGTTGACAGCCGTGTCTTTAGTGGTAGATCATTCGTTGACGCTGGATCGATTCGCCCCATGGGTGCGGACCAATATTGAATTTACACGCGGCTTGGTGGTTCCAGCGGATGGCAATTACTATAGCGTCTACCCCATCGGTTTATCGATTCTGGTTGCCCCGTTGATAGCGCCTGCCGCGATGTGGCTTGGCGTCAATCAATGGGAGGTGCCGCGCCAGGTGTACTTTGCGCGTCTGGCGGAAAAGGTCTCGGCCGCTTTGATCACGTCGCTGACGGTGGCAGTGGTGTTTTTGACGCTTCGCCTCCTGGTCCCAAGCGGTTGGGCCTGGGGGCTGTCCGCGGTGTTCGCTTTCGGAACGTCGAGCTGGGCGATCGCCAGTCAGGCGCTCTGGCAGCAGACCGGCGACCAGCTTTGTGTCGCTCTGATGCTTTACTTTTTCGCCCGCTGGTTGCCACGGCAGGAGAAACTCGATCTTCTTCTGCTGGCGGGACTTTGTTGCGCAACTGCTATTTGGGTCCGGCCGACCAGTGTTCTTTTTGCCGGGGCTTTCATCGTTCCGATCCTGCTATGGCATCACAACTCCAGGGCAGCTGCCACGTTCCTGTTATTTCCGATCATCGCCACCTGCGCCCTCGCGATCTACAACTACCATCTCTTTGGTAGCGTCTTGGGAGGGTACAGCTTCCCCCTCGAATATCAAAGCCGCGACAATCAACTCAGTCCGATCACAGCTTTTGCCGGGGTTCTCGTGAGCCCGGGAAAAGGAGTCTTCTTTTTCTCGCCCGTCCTCCTGTTTGCCATTGTGGGCGCCTCGCGAAATCGTATCTGGCGCTCGCCCCAGCGTTCGTTTGTGTTGGCTTGCCTGTTGGTCATTCTGGGACAGGTGCTGACGGTTAGTTTCTGGCCGACCTGGTGGGGCGGAGCCTCATGGGGTTGGCGATACCTCACTGAAATCGGGCCGCCCCTCATCCTTTTAGTCGCGCTTGCTGTTCCGGAGATTAGCAGCCAACTAAGACTGAAGGCCCTTTTCTGGGGGTTGGCCTCCGCGTCGATCTGGGTTCAAGCAGTGGGCGCATATTGTTATCCCACCGGAGGCTGGGACGAGTTGTCCGGCCCGACGACTATGTCCCGTTTCTGGAACTTGAGCGATAACCCCATCTCGCGTAATGCTCATTCCGGAATCGACCGTCAACCGTTTCGCTCCATCGACCGGTTGTTTCATAGCGATACATGGACACTCGCTGACACCTGGAGTCAAGCGTCGCCGAACGATATCGCCATGCTGCGCTGGTGGGCGCTTCCGGCTCCGCAGAATACGCCGGCCCCGGATGTGGCGAAGCTCCTGGAATCCACCAGCCGCAGATCTGTTACATCCTGCTACTTCGACGTCGCCAAGTTACAGCTGGCTTTCCAACAACAAGTTCCCTTGTCATTGGAACTGAGCGGGTGGGCTTTCGACGCCACCTCGGGGACGGTCCCAAGCGAAGTTCTTATAGAAGTATCGAGCGGCGGCAAGAGACTCCTGGTTGTCCCTGCCCGTCGCTGGCAGCGTCCTGACGTTCCTGTGGCGTTTCACAATGACCGACTCGCAAGCTCCGGCATCGCGGCCAATGTGCTGCTGCCTCAGCCGGCTCCCTCCAACTATGATCTTAAGGTCCTGCAATCTGCGTCCAGGGAAGTCTTAGAGTGCGTCCCTACGCGCTCGCATGTGGAGAAGTAGGATCTTCCAGTAAAGGCGAGTAGTGAAGACGGTAGAATGGAGTTCCATGGCCGACGAGATCCATGTCCAAATTACACGAGCGGCTGAGAATACACTTGAACATTGGACTCCAACGGTTACTTTCGCCGATACTTACTGGGGCTACCGGCTGCTGCTGCAACGACCGCCCGAATTCGGCGATGAGCATAGTTATCAGTCGCGATGCACCCAGGATTTAAAGGGTCTGGTGAGAAGCATTCTGCAGTCCCACGAGTTTTCACAGGTGTGGGGAGTGGATTTGCAGATGCAGCCACTGCCTCCCGTCACTGTGCTGACTGAATTCGAAGGTTTGCGTTTCTGGTTCAACCTGCGCGATCGTATGGTTGGACAGACCATCGCACAAGGCTGCTACGAGCCCGAAGTCACAAGCGTAGTGCGGCGTGTCGTAACGCCAGGTATGAATTGCCTGGATCTGGGCGCCAATCTCGGATACTTCACGGTATTATTAGGTAGCATTGTGGGCCCTAAAGGATGTGTCCACGCCTTCGAACCGTTTCCTTCCAATTATGATCTGCTCTCGCGAAATGTTTGTGAGAACCATCTAGAGGTTATTGCGCACCTTCATCGGGTCGCCGCCCATGACAAGAGGGAAGACTGCATCCTGCACTTTCGAGCAGATGATCTGAATGATAATTTCGGCTCCATGTTTGTCGGTGAGAGCACTCACGATGCTTCTTCCCTCGCGAGCTTAACTTGCGCTGGGGAGCGAGTTGACGAGATGGCGCCGTCCGGACTTCCCATTCATTTCGTGAAGATGGACATCGAGGGGGCCGAAGTTCGGGCTTTACGAGGAATGACCTGTATCCTGGAGCGCGATCATCCAAAGATGGTGATAGAACTTAACGAACAAGGGCTTATGAACAGCGGACACTCGCCAGATGAGTTAATCAAAGCATTAAAGTCTTTTGGCTATAACATCTGGGACATTGGCACTCAAGCCGAGTTTGTTTTAGACTCAGATCGCAAGAGTTCTATCTTTACGAATCTGCTGTGTACCTGACTCACTCAGAGTAAGTCACAGACTGAAGTCTGTGTTACGGCTGACAGACTAAGTCTGTCACACAGGTGATGCAGGTGGGCTATTTTGAATCTGCCTTATTGCCCAGTAAGGACTCAAGGTGCGCCAAGCGCTCTTCAAGAGACTGGGATCCTCGTGGCGCTTGGGCAGTCACCGCAACCGGCAAAAGAACCAGAACCGGAGTGACACGTAATAGATGGCCAGCGTTCGTCACGACTCTTTCTCCTTTGACCCTTAAGCGCATAGTGCAATTCGCGGGTAGCTTACCACAATACGATAGCGTGTCAGAGATGTTGAACGCAAGATGATTCTGCTCAGCGTCGGCCATGGCGAATGGGGTGATCTAAGCGCAGGCACGTAGTAAGACTTCATGCTATTTCGACAACGCATATTGCGCCGGGGTCTTCTTGGCAAGAACCAAATTCCGTTCCTGCTCCGAGCGGATGCTGTCGATGCGGGCGATGATCTTTTCGGCGGCTTTGTCCCACGTCCAGTTGGCCCGGACGTCGCGCGAGGCTCGCTCTCCCTTGGCGCGGGCTTCAGCCTGGTTTGTAAACACATGGCGCATGAGACGGCGAAGATCCCGGTAGGACGGCTCGGCCCATTTGAAGCCCGTATAGTAGGGGCATTTGGCTTCGGCCGGAACCAACCGTTCCACTTGCAGCGGGTAAGCGTTGCCCTGATTCATGAAGTCGCAATGGGCGCTCCAGTCGGTCGCGATTACAGGCAGACCGCATGCCATGGCTTCGGTTACCGGCATGCCCCAGCCCTCGCCGCGTGTCGTCAGGACGAAACAATCCGCGGAGCGGTAGAGCGAGCCTAGCTGATAAGTCGGCACAATATGATTCAAAGATAAATGGATCCGGCCTCCTCTTGCTTCGAGCCCCAGGGCCGCAACCTGGTCCCGCACGTTGACTCCGGGATCGACATTCAGAACCTTACAAACCAGGACGACCGGCTCATCGGACCGGAACTCATCATTGAAGGCCCTCAACAATAGCTCCGGCATTTTCCTTTCGCCCCATTCAAAGATCGAAAGAAACGTATAAGCGCCGGTTAAAGGATGTCCGGCAATCCCGGGGTTGAAGTAGTTGGGATCTACTCCGAGCGGAATGATATGAATCGGACGAGTGACTCCGCTATCGAGGAAAGTGCGCTTGTTGAAACTTGACGGCACCCATACTTCGTCCATCAGATTTGCCTGGCGAACCCATTCCGCCGGAATTCGATCGGTTTCGAGCATGGTGAAACCAATCTTGTAAGTTCCGAAGTTAGAGCGGAAGACATCGCCCTGGCCATAGATAACCTGAATCCGTCGGGAATTGAGCGGCCTCGCTCGGATCACGTTGATAACGTAATTCTCCGAGGCCTCGGGTTCGCTTCTGGGAAAGACCGTGCCAGGTCCATAGACGTATTTATAAGCGACATGGACGCTCTGGCGATCAAGAGCGCAGGCCAGCTCCCGCGAACTGATGGCATAGCCGGTAGGAAAATTGAAAATGGAGTGCCAGCCGATCTCCCGGTTATAGCGGCCCGCGCGCAGAGGCTTTTCCCATTTAGACAGAAAGACGTTTTGGGCGCGGGAGAATAAGTCTTTGTGTTTTACGTCATTCAGTTTCGTCGAGACGTTCTCATGATGAGTTACAGTGACGGAGCCGCAACAGACGACGCGGTAGCCCTTGCGTAGAGCTCGAAAACAGTAGTCGGTATCTTCGAAGTAACTAAAATAGTCCTCATCCAGGAGGCCGATATCATTCAAAGCGTCACGTTTAATATAGACACAGGCAAAGACGATACCCTCGACATCGCGGTCCTCGTTATACTGATTGATATCCTTTTCCCCGCCTCCTAACTGCTGGCCCCAGAAAGTATCGATCGGCATGTAAGTGCCGGCATGTTGTAGAGTGCCTTCGGGCCGCGCCAGTCGGCAGCCGGCGAGGGCGATTTGGGGCGACGCATAGGCGCTCGCCTGCAGCCTCGAAAGCCAGTCGGGCTGATGAATTTCGGTATCGTTATTCAAAAGAAGAATGTCGGATTCCGGATCCGCGGCGGCGATGGCCCGGTTATTCCCCTTGGCGAACCCCAGATTAGTGCCATTGTTCACAACTGTGAGATCCGGTTGAGATGCCAGATATTCAAGGGTGCCATCCGTGCTCCCGTTATCCGCAACAATCAAGCGGTAATTAGTAAATTGCGTATGGTCTCTTACAGTGTCCAGGCATCTTCGGGTGTAATGAAGGCCATTCCAGGTAAGAACGATAATAGCTACAGGCCTGACATCCGGCTTGGGGGTGCCTCCGTTTGTCATTTGTATATCTCCCCGAGATGTAACCGATGCAACCGACTTACGGACGTTCGGCAATTATAGCGTAGTCCTGCGGTCCCCCAAACAACTCATTCAAGCGGCGGGAGGCTGAGTCCGCGGGCGAAGTCAGCGGAATGACCGCGGCCGGATTGGGGTGGAGTGTGAGGATGTGAGAGTGACAAAAGCCCTTGGCTTCGACGAAAAACTGCATCATCGGGATGGGCAGTGGTTTCAGGTGCGTCGGGTCCAGATAGAAGTGTTGCGAGCCGACCATGACATTGCCTGGATTCGGCGTTTCCAGAATGAGCAAACCGCCGGGTTTCAGCACGCGAAGGGCCTGGTCGAGCAGAGCAGTCAAGATATCAAACGGCAGGTGTTCAATGACGTGAAAAGCAGTAACAGCTCCGGCGCTCGAGTCCGGCAGGTTACTCATGAAATATAGTGCATCCGCTTCCACGACATCCAGATTCAATGACCGGCAGATTCCCAGCATGACCTGGTTGTGATCGACTCCCTTGCCGGTCAATTGATGCTCCCGCAGAAGTTCGAGCCATTCGCCGCGGCCGCAGCCGAGGTCAACAACAGGCCGGTCCTGGGTTCCCGCCTGCGCGGCGGAGAGATGACTCAGATAGATGCTTTGTCTCTGTTTGACTTCGTCACGTGAGCCGCGAAAAGTAGCCTCGAACGCGACATAGAGCGCATCTGATTCGTGCTGCGCGTCATCGGTCAAACGTTTGAGTTGCTCTGCTTGCAAAGGCCTGGGAAGGCGCCGGCGGACTTCTCTCAGAAACATGCCGACCCGGGCATTGTGGAAGGTCAGGTCGGCGCGGGTTTGTTCGGCATAGCGCTGCATGTCGCCGTAGTGAGTCCGTAAGAGATCATATTCCGCGATAAGGTTCTCTAGTCTGCCGGCTAGCGCCTCGCGAGCCCGCATTTCAGCGGCTAATCCTGCAAGCAGCCTTGCATCGGATTCCTGGAGTGTTCGTTCCAGAGAGTCTCTCGCGGCCTTTTCAGCCGCCAGGCCGGCATTTAGGCCGGTATCAGAGCCTGCGAGTTGTTGGACAACTTCATGCAATCTCTTATCGAGACGGAGGGCTTCTTCGGAAGTCCGGTTCTGCTCGCTCTCGACTCTTTGCTCGAGGGCCTCGCGAGCCGCCATCTCAGCCGCCAAGCCGGTGGTCAACCCAGTCTGGAAGGCGTCGAGTTGTTTAGCAAATTCGGTCAACCTCCCGGCGAGCTGGAGTGTTTCGCCGGCCTGATCCCGCGAGAACCCGGTGACGATGCTGTCGAAGTCCGAAAGTTGCCGGGCAAGCCCGTTCCATTTCTCATTCAGCCGGGTAAGTTCAGTGGACGTCTGGGTTTGGGAAGTCAAAAACTCCCGGGCTAAGTCTTTCAGTGATTCACCTAGGCGAAGGGTTTCCTCAACCACCCGCCGACGGGAGACATCCTGATCGGCAACAGTTTGGTCGAGTGCTTTGCGGGCAGCGGTTTCAGCCGCCATGCGCTGCTCGAACTCCTGTTGCCGTTGCTCCAGCGCCAGGAATTCCTCCGCGGAGTGCTGCTGGAACGCCTGGAATCTGGACTCAAACCGATCCTCGAAGGCCCTGGTGCTGGCTTGAAAGTCGAGTAACATACTGCTGACATGGTCGACGCGTTCGGAAAGGCCTTGTGAGACAACGACATTCAGCTGTTCCCTCATGCCGCCGGCCAGGGTTTCGAGAGAGCGAATTCTGCGACTCTGTTCTTCCTGCAAACCGGCAAGATGCTCGACCACAGCGGTATGCTCGCGGAAGCCCTGATCGGTGATGCCGGCAAAGCGTTTCAGGGGTTTGGTATACCACCAGAGCAGACGGCGGATGGCCGAGATAGCGCGGCGGCCCAATCTGCCGCGTAAGGTTTGAGGGGTGGGCGGATCTTCTTCGAGCGATGCGACAGCCGCCCTCAATTGCGAATCCAGCCTGGTCAGCCGGGCAGTGAACAGGGGGGACGCTTTTACTACTCTCCGCCCTTCCAGCCTACCGCACTGCAGCCAATGATCGCGGCCGGACGCATAGACTCCGTTGCGTATGGCAGAGATCACATCCGGATTCAATTCGAGGTAGTCGTGTTCGTTAAACTCGCGCGGCTCAAACAGCCGTCCTTCATGTTTTCCGCAATTGATCCAATGGTCAAATCCGGAGCGGAATTCACCGCGTTCGATCGCCGCGGCGGCGTCGGGATTGGAGAGCAGGTAATCGGATTCGCAGAAGGTGTCATCCGAGAGAACCGGCCCGGCGGGAATATGCCCATTGGAGTGCGGGTGGGATGGATAAAACTGGACCGCTTCAGAAACATGGGTCCCATTCATGTCCCGCTGGTGCCGGCTGCGGATCTCTTCGAGGAGCTCTTCGGCATCGAGCGGCATTAGTCGGGTATCTGGGTCCATGACTTTCGCTGAAGGAATAAAGTACACGGTACCATGGTGCGGCTTAAGTCACTTTTAGGCTTGCGGACCTGGGGGTCCCTCGCGGACGAGGGTATCCGTCCCACAAGTTTCCGCTAACTCGGCTTTCTTCCGGTAGTCATCGTAACTAAAGTATTTCTCGAGCCAACAGTAGAGTGCGATAAAGAGATAGCGGCTGCCCATTTCCCGAATTTTGAGTTTGGACATACCGGCGCGGCGATTGCGCCAGGTGATGGGCGTGACGGTCCAGGAGTAGCCCCGGACGGCGGTTTTGAGGGGTAGCTCCACGGTGAGATTAAAGTGCGGCGAGAGAAAGGGGCGGCAGCCGTCGATGACTACCCGGCGGTACGCTTTAAACGCATTCGTAGTGTCATTCAACGGGATGTTGAACAGTAACCTCAGGAATGCGTTGGCGAGACGATTGATCATCAACTTATGCGCGGGATAGTCGATGACACCGCCTCCGCGGATAAAGCGCGAACCGAAGACCGCATCCCAACCTTGATTTAACAAGCGCCAGTAAGTCACCACGTCGCGGCAATCGTCGCTCTCATCGGACATCATGATGACGGCGGCGTCGCCGCGCATATGATCGAGGCCGAAGATAATGGCCCGGCCGAAACCGTGCAGTCCGATGTTTTGCACCGGATGAAGCGGTTCGATGCGCTGCTGAAGCCGGGTCAGAATCTGCCAGGTCTCGTCGGTGCTGCCATCGTCCACAACGACGATCTCATGGGGAATGCCTTGCAGGCGGAGTTCCACGTGGAGATGCTCGACCGTAGACGCTATACAGCCGGCTTCATCACGGGCAGGGATAACGACGGAGAGAAGCTTGAGAGGCTCTCGCGAGGTGGGCGGCGGCGGTTTCATAATCCACTTACCTCCAGCCAATCCGGGTGTTGGCGTGCGTGACCGGCAATTTCAGTTAGGATACTACAGAGCGAGGTTTCCGGATACCAGGCAAATTCCTGTTCAATTAACCGATTATCCATAATCATCCAGGGAATATCAAAAGGGCGGACGCGAGTATCAGGTTGGGGCGTATGCTTGCCGAAGGAATCGTCACACCAGGCGTTGACTTGCGCGAGCGACATGGCATTGGCCGGACCGCCTCCGGCGTTATAGATGCGGCAGCCGTGCTTACGGGAGGTTTGCATCTGGAGGGTCAGCAAGGAGGCGAGGTCACGGGGATGAAAAGCGTCGCGAACCTGGGGCCCAAGGCCGTGGAAGCCGATGTAGCGCAAGGGCCGCCGGCGCAGGTGAGCATTGACCCAATAGGCAAAGATGCCCTGGTCGGGCGTCCCGAACTGGCCGGGACCGGCGAGCACGCCACAGCGATTGATCCAGACGGGAAAATCAAACGTCAGGCCGTATTCGAGGGCCACGATTTCCGACGCGAGCTTGGTACTGCCATAGAGAGAGATGGGCGGTTGCGTGGAAAAATCGGGCGCGATTCCCGAGGCCGAAACTCCCGCGGGCAGGGGGCCGGTGGTGTCGAGAACGAAGGCGGAGTTTTCGACCGTGAGCGGCAGGGCTACCAGCGCTTCGATGGAATAGACGCGGCTGCTGCTCAATAAGAGGAGTCCGGCCGAACGAACTTTGCAATATTCAAGAACATTTATCAGGCCGGCGAGATTGTGTTCGAATAACTGGCGAGTGCTGCCCTGGCCATTGACTCCGGCGAGGACGCTCGGATTGGCGGCGGCGTCGATCACCCAATCGACTTTCGGGAGAGCTTCGAAATCGCTGGCGCAGCGGATGTCGCCATGGATGAATTGCACGCCCATCTGTTTGAGGCGGGCGCGATTCGATTCCGCGCCGGGACGCATGAGGTTGTCGATGCCGCAGATCGACAGTCCTTCCGTACGTTCCAGCAGGCTGGCGGCGAGAGTGCTGCCTACGAAGCCGGCGATGCCGGTGATGAGGAGCTTCATGGCGCCGCCACCGGAATTTGTAGGCTCGTCCCTACCCTCAGGCGCGCGGAAGCGATGAGGCCGCAAGATCCAGTAACTACAGCGAGGAGCTGTGCGGTGAAGGCTGCCATGGTGTCCTGTGCATGAGGGTTAAAGCGACGATTGTAACACCGCGAGTGTTTTTTGCGGACCGAAAGTCCTGACCGCCAAAGCGCGGTCACCCCAGGGAATGAAAATGGCCGCCGATGAACGCAGATGAACGCGGATAATGGGGTGAACCCCTCGAGTGAGACACGAGGGAAAAGACGCAGTTACCGTTCAATGATAATTTCTTCCTTTCAATCTGTCTAGTGTTTTATGCTCGGGTTGCCGGTGAAGCGGAGACGGGCTCTGGTGGCGACCAACCCGATCAAGGATTAGCCGGTCGGAACTCATCGCAAACGATGAGAAGGGCGTGGTCCTCGCGACGCGTTCTTTTACCTGGGCTCGGGGCCGACCAACGGGAGGAGGCGCGGTCCCTCCCCAGGGTTTGGTTTTTGATTTTGACTTTGCTTTTGATCTTGACCACATCGGTGTGATAGATTCCGCCATGCCTAAGAAAACGCATACTGGGGCCTCAGTATTGTTCTTTGCATCCGCAACAGAGAAGGGGCGGGAGAGGGATCGTCGCAAATGCTCCTGGACGAATAAACCATCCCGGCTTACCGGCCGGTCGTGCGGAGCATTTCCCCGTAAAGGGCGAACTTTGCCTGCACGCCACTTTTGCTGTGCTTCACCGCAACCCGCAATGTAATCCGCCGGCCTCATGATGCCTCTCGTCCCTCCATGGCTTTTCCATCAGGCGATATCGGAACAGCGGAGAGCGTCTCCTTGTTCGGTGGCGTGAAATACTTCAACGTCGCGGCTCCGGCAGTGGCGCCGGTCTCTGCCGTGCTCGCCGCCGCCAGTTCAAACTCCTCCGGAGTTCGATATCCCAAGGCCGAATGGAGTCGCTGGCGATTGTAGTAATTTCGAGGAACTCCTCCAGATGCGCCGAGAGCTCATCAAAGTCCCTGTATTGATGGCAGTAGATTTCTTCTTGCTTCAAAGTCTTCATGAAGCTTTCGCACACTGCGTTGTCATAAGGATTCGCCGGGCGGCTCATACTCGGGGTCATTTGGTTCTCTCGCAACACCGTCCGGTAATCCTCGCAGGCATACTGGATACCCTGGTCCGAGTGATGCACCACTCCCGGCAGGGGCTGCCGCTGCTCGATCGCTCGCTTGAGAGCCGCCACGGCTACCCTCGCGGTCAGTGATCGATCCAGCGCCCAACCGATGGTTCTTCGCGAAAAGCGATCAATCACTACTGCCAGAAAGACGAATTCCACACGCAGCCGGATATAGGTAATGTCCGCGACCCAGAGCTGGTTGATGCCGGTTACGCTTATACGCGCCGCCAGATTCACGTACACCGAGTAATCGTGCCGGGAATCGGTGGTGAGAATAAACTTACGAAATCGCATCGCCAGCAGGCTGTCGTCCCGCATGATCCGCAATACGCGTTTGTGGTTCACCACCATACCCCGGCGATGCAACTCCGCGCTTACTCGACGGTAGCCATAGCGGCGGTGGTGGGTTAGCACAATTTCCTGAATCGCTATTCTCACCGCCATTTCCGCCTCATCGGGCTCATTCTGTTCTAAGTGCCGGTAGTAGCCGGCCCGGCTTAGATTGGTCAGTTGGCACATCCGTTCCACTGTCAATGTGCCTTGCTCTTGCGTCCACAACCGGATTTCTGCGTAGACGCTGAGACGCCAGGCGCGCTGTTCGGCTGCCGTCCCTCTTTGATCCTGAGCAAGGCTCTGGCGAAAAAATCGTTTTCTATGATCCTTTCTGCCAGTGCCTTTTTCAGTTTTTCGTTCTCCTCTTGCAACCGATTTTCTTTGCGTTCTTCCGCGGTAGTTCCATAGTTGGCATGCCGCGCCTCGGGCCGGCCCTCGAACTGATACTTCCAGGTGTAGAGCAGCTTGCGCTGTAGATTTAGTTCGCGGGCTAAGTTCCCAATGTTTTCGCTGGTTTTCATGCGTTCGACCACCTGGCGCTTGAATTCCTCGGTGTGCCGACGCCACTGTTTCGCCATCACTTTCCTTTCGTATTACATCCGTTCAATGAAAAGTGCGTCTATTCAGTGTGTCTCAGTTTTGGGGTTCACTCCATAAGGCTCGGCTCTGTAAGGACTTGGCGGGCTTTTGTTGTGCACGGAATGTGGAGGATGCACAAAGCAAGGTAAGGCGGCGATGGGCTGCGGCGCGGCGACTCAATGTGGCGGTTAAGATAAAGGCCGGACAGGGGCTGGCGACCCGAAGAAACTAAGCAGAGTTGGCACTCGTACCGATACCGACGGCGATGCAAGTGGCGTTAGGGCCGATCAGCGGTCGAGAATTGCCGACGTGCTGGCGCATCTGGATACGGCCGTGCGCATGACCGATGTTGATCTCCCCGGTTATCGTCTGCACGCCCTCAAGGGTGAGCTGCGAGGATATTGGAGCATAACGATCAGCGGCAACTGGCGCATCATATTCCGGTTTGCGGACGGTGACTGCTTCGATGTGGACTTGGTGGATTACCACTAGAAAAGGAAAATAAAAAATGCCGATGAAACCCCCTCCGCATCCCGGTCATTCGATCAAGGATGCCTGTCTCGATGCTTCAGGATTAAACGTCACTGAAGGAGCTGCTGTGCTCGGCGTGGCCCGGCACACGCTCTCGCGCATCCTCAACGGCCAGGCCGGGATTTCGCCGGAAATGGCAATCCGGCTGGAAAAGGCGGGTTGGTCGAACGCCGATCACTGGTTGCGTTTACAAACGGCCTACGATCTCGCCCAGGCCAGGCAGCATCAGGACAAGATCAAGGTAAAGAGATCCGTGCACCAGCCGACGCTGTAAAAACTTAGATCGCATCACTCTGGATCATCCTCTTATAGGCTCCAAAGTATATTGCAAGGAGTTTGACAAGCTTATCGAACGTTTTGGCGTCCCCCCAGGGTTGGTCGTGAACCTCGAAGAGGCATCGCAGCGTTTTGTCGTTGCTGCTGAGCACAGGGTAAGCGCGCTACGGGTCTTTGATCGGCGGTGAACAAGCTCTCGGGAGAGCCTTCAAAATAATCCCAATACGCAAAGCGCCGCGATGGCGGCGTCATCGCAGGGGGGCATTTTCGATTTCAGCGGTTTGACGGTCTTCATTTTTCGAGAAACCGATTTCGGTGATCTTCCATAACGCTGCGATTATCGGAAGTGGGGGTCTGCTCCACGTTGGGCCTGGATGTTGGGCCTGGATCCAGGCTGTTCAGAACGATGAGATCCTCACCAAGGTAAACTGAGGACGAGACACGGTGGCGAACACGTCCCGGCGTTTCCTGCGCTATTGCAAACTCTGGAAGGAAGGGCGACGTTGGCCAGAATCTCCAAGCGGAGGAAGCTTACGGAACGTAGCTCTCGGTGGGCCTTATTCGCAGTGCTCGCCGTGGGGGCTGCGACCAGTTGTCGCGCCCAAGCCGTTCCGAAGGACTCCCCTCCTGGTGCCGAATTCGCTGTGGCGTCAATCAAGCCAAGCATTTCTAAGCGTCTGTTGGGTTCGATGGCACGCGACGGGAAATTCATAGCCAATGGGATCACGGCAAGGGGTCTTATCGCTATTGCCTATGGGATGCGGGATGCGGAAATCACGGGGGGGCCAGCCTGGATCGGCTCCGATGCGTTCGATATAAATGCGAAGTCGGACGTACGAGTCAATGCGGAACACATGAGGCCCATGATTCAGAGTCTGCTGAGGGATCGATTTAAACTTGAGACGCACCGCGAGATGAAGGATGCTCCGGTTTATGTACTACTAGCCGCTAAAGGAGGCGATAGACTCAACCGATCGAACGATGCTAATTGCACGGACCCCAACACGAATTCACCGCCTCCAACACTGCCGTCACCTGGGCAACCATATCAGCCCGCCAACCTCCGTTGTGGGGGCTTCTATGTGCTGAACGACCATCTGGAAGGCAGGAAAGTAACAATGCAAGATTTGGTTCAGACCTTGACACGCATGAATCTGCTGGGGCGGCCCGTGCTTAACCAGACGGGAATCACTGGAACGTTTGACATCGATTTACAGTGGTCAGAGGATGCGCGCGCGAAGATGTCGGAGAAGTCCGGAGCCGGCAATTCTAGCGAACCCGTTCCCAGCGCTGACCTCTCCGGGCCATCGATTTTCGATGCTTTCCGAGAAACGCTCGGCCTGGATTTGAAGACTCAAAGAGGCCTGGTCGAAGTGGTCGTCGTGGATCGCATCGATAAACCGACCGAGAATTAGTTACATGCGTTGCATGACCAATCTTGCAAAGTTTACGCAGACATCTTGCCGCTGAATCCCTTGTATTACAAGGGCCCGAGCCCCATGCCGAACCAATAGTGTGCTTAGGTTTTTCAAAACTTCTTCTTGGTAGAGCGCCTCGTCTCCTAGGTCCTTTACTGCCAGCGGCCGAGGGTTGCCAGATCGGAGCCATGCTGACTTTAGACGGATAAAATTGATTTCTATCTGTCCCTTGCCTGGCGGAAGGTCGAGGTCCTCGATCGTCAAGAGGATTGTGTTCGGCTGAAAGTGTTTCTCCGCGTGCCAGGTACATCTGTCACTGTGGTTCGCCGGGTCTTCTGGAGCGCTACTAGATGCGCCCATCATCACGTTGACGCCAGTGAGTTTCTGGATTTCTGCGGCGCTTAGCATTTGACATGCAGAACGCTTCGCGGCGCGAGTCGGAAGGGTCGGTTCTTTAATGCAGACCGGTGCCACAATGGCCAATATTAAGAGTCTCGCTGCTCGGCTTGCTTGCGACAAATCTCTACCCTTAGCCTTGTTAGCGGCAAGCCGCAGGCTTGCCACTGGGGTTTTCACTATAGCGCCGTGCGCTATTCGCGGTTGGTCCCGATTTCAGCATACCGTTTGCCTGCTGTCGGACTGCGTCGGGAGGCTTGATCAACTACGTTCATGCGGAGGTGGGCAAAATGAAAAAAGTGGCGGAAGCAGGGTAGGTCAATCTACTACAACATAATGCGACGTTATGTTGTTAGCCTATGGCAGAAAACCGACCCGTTCCGAACTGGCTGTTGAATGACCTGAACCTGCTCGAAGGCGTCTTCCTCAACCGAACGACAGTCCCGGGATTTCGAAATGACCATGCGTTTGCCGTTGCGAACGTAGAGCCGCAAGTCGCGCCCGCCAGGGAAATCACCCTCGACCTGACGACGCGAAACGACTGGGAAACGATTAAGAAGCAGCTCGCCGATGAAGGATACTGACGTTCTTGTCATTGATGAGCCTTATTCGCGTGGCCAGCCGGCGCTGATCGCCAATACTGCTGCCGAAGTTCTTCCCGCTGTGCTGCAACACCTGTCTTTTCCGCCATATCACAACATCCAAAACCGGCTCCGCCGCGAAGCGGCGCCTTCAGCTTGGCGTAAGCGTGCGCGTATGCGCCCCCGGCGACTATGTAATGCGTGACGCTCTGGCCGGTTTCCTTGCCGCCGGGCTCGCCGGTGTATGCGGTCGGGTTGCTCGATGATGGCCACGAGGCTTATATTTACCGGGCGGCCGCTTGGCTGATCAACGTTGCCACAGGGGAGAGAATCGATTGCGTCACAAGCTGGCGGCCCCTGCAAATTCGTGACAGAGCGGCCTATATCGGCTAGGCTGGAAAGTAGAGGATCACAGTCATGACCATCGAAATCACGAGCCCCGACGTCGAAGCCTTGATCCAGCAACGGATGCGGACAGGGGCCTTCAAGAGTCCCGAAGACCTGATCCGGGCAGCGTTGCGGTCTTCCGCGCCGGAAACCAGAACCGGGGCTGATCTGATCGCGGCTTTACAGGAATGTCCTTATCCTGAGGTCGACATCGAACCGTCGCGCGTTCCTTCGCCGTTGGTGCGGGACGTCGTTCTTTGACTGGATGGTTGCTTGATACCAACGTTATCTCGGAGCTGCGCAAGCCCAAAGCCGAGCCGAAGGTTGTCGAGTTCGTTGCCTCTACTCCGCTCTCGGAACTCTATGTCAGCGTCGTCAGTCTGGCGGAGATTCGATACGGCATAGAGCTAAGCCCAGATGCCCAGAAGCGAGTAGCTTTGCAGAATTGGCTTACGTTTAAAGTTCGCCCGATGTTTGATCCGCAGCGCACCTTGCCGGTGACAGAAGACATTCTTTTGAAGTGGCGCTTACTGATGGAGATTGGGCGGAAGACCGGCTATACGTTTTCGCAACCCGATCTCCTCATCGCCGCGATCGCTGCGCATCATGGACTAACCGTTGTGACCCGCGACCGGATTCATTTCGACCGGGCGGACGTTCCCGCCTTCAATCCCTGGGAAGCATCGTGAGCGATGCAGGTTAGATTCCCCTAAATAGGAACAATTAGCCCCGCATGCTGGCCGAACTCCTGAACCTGCTGCTGTTGCTCCTCTCGCTGCTGCTGCGGCGTATCTCCAGCCGGCGGCGGGCATCCCCCGATGAAATCAGACGGTTCTACAAATCAGTCGGATGGAAGCGACTGCGCCATGCGCACCTGACGAAGTCGTCCGCCTGCCTCGCCTGCCGGCGCTCGGCGAAAGACGGCGCGCGCATGAATGTCGATCACGTCAAGCCGCTGCATCGGCACTGGCATCTGCGCCTGGCTCAGTCGAACCTTCAAACGAATCCGAAGCACTCGCGTGTTGCGTAACATCTTCTGGCAAGTAGTGCTACGCTTCGTAGATCGGTAGCACATTTCTGATTTCTGTAGCACGAATGAAGGAGCTCAATGACTCGATGCCGGGCCGTCATCACTTCTATGCTATTTGCAACGATGTGGTGTTCTTGGGCCGCGGACGTTATTCCTGTCAGGATCCGTCGTTGACATGTCTGGTGCGGCGATTGGCGAAGCCACTGTGCAGGTTCGAAGTGCGAACGGTACCGTACTAACCACGGTCCAGTCGGACACGAACGGCTCCTTCACTATTCCTGGACTCCCGGCAGGTGATTATCGACTCGTGGTGTCTCACACCGCTTTTGAGACCAAAGAATCCCCGTCACCCTAGGGACTACCGTCGCGCCCGTCCCGGTACGCATCTCGCTGGCAGTAAGCTCCGTGAGCACCACCATGAACGTGCAGGACCGGGAGGATGACCTTGTCGGTGTTGCCGAATCCGCCACCCAGGGAACGGTGGGCGCAAAGGAAATCGAAGATCGTCCCATTCTTCGTTCGGGAGAAATTTTGGAGACGGTCCCGGGCCTCATCATCACACAGCACGCCGGTGGCGGTAAGGCCAACCAATATTTCCTTCGCGGTTTCAATCTCGACCACGGTACAGATTTGGCCATTTTCCTCGACGATATGCCGCTGAATCTGCCGTCGCACGCGCACGGCGAGGGGTACTCTGACATGAACACCGTCATCCCGGAACTGGTGCAACGGCTGAATTTTGAGAAAGGTCCATACTACGCCGATGTCGGCAACTTTGGCTCTGCCGGGTCGGTCCATTTGCAATTTTTCAAGACTCTACCCGAGAACTTCTTTCAGGTGGAAGGCGGCATGTATGGTTATGGGCGGGCCGTTTTCGGCGTATCGAAAAAGGCCGGTTCGGGCAATCTGCTGTTCGGTGGAGAAGCGTTCTACGATGACGGCCCATGGAAGAATCCGGATGGCTTCGCCAAATTCAACGGCCTGTTAACCTACAGCCAGGGCGATGATGCCAGGGGTTTCAGCGTCACGGCCCGCGCTTACCACGGGAAATGGCACTCAAGCGATCAGATCCCCGTTACGGCGGAGCCACTGGTTGGTTTCTTCGGAGCACTGAACCCAAGCGACGGGGGCAATTCAGCGCGTTACAGTCTTCAGACTGAATGGCACCGCGAACGTGAAAACTCAAAGACAAAGATCACGCTCTACGGATTTTATTACGACCTCGATTTGTTTTCCGATTTCACGTACTACCTGGATGACCCCCTCAAGGGCGATCAGTTCGAACAGCAGGACAAGCGCTTCGTGTTTGGGCTGGACGCACACCACACGATCTTGAACGAATGGTTCGGCCGCAAGGTGGAAAATACGTTCGGAGTGCAGCTCCGCAACGATTGGGTCCACAATGGCCTTTACCGGACGGAAGATCGTACGCGCACGGATAAAAATGATGTCAACGCATGCAATGCCGAACCCATCGGCGAATGCAGTAGCAATCCGAACCTGACGGCGGTCTTGCCCGCGGACACGGATTTGAATCGATTTACCGACACGATGATCGGTTTTTATATGGAGAATAAAATCCAGTGGTCGGCTAAATTCCGCACGGTCCTGGCCATGCGCGGCGACGAGGCGATCTATGACGTTACCAGCGTGACTCCCAATTATGTCGCTACCGAATTATCTGGCGCTCCAGTGGTGAACTTTGCGGCTGCCAATTCCGGCACGGCCACCAAGTTCCTGCCTAGCCC
Organism: Terriglobia bacterium; assembly: GCA_963777595.1. Classification (GTDB taxonomy): domain Bacteria; phylum Acidobacteriota; class Terriglobia; order Bryobacterales; family Bryobacteraceae; genus CAVVFX01. The sequence goes on along the minus strand of CAVZRE010000046.1, from coordinate 126,543 downwards.
CAAAGCGAGTTTCATTTTCGGCCCATGGGCCAAAACCGAGTTCTACGTACAGGGTGGATTCAGTTTTCACAGCAACGACGCGCGAGGCGCGACTCAAACGACGGAACCGATTTCGCCGGACAATCCGTTTCCCAAGGCTGCCGCAAGAATTCCCGCCATAGTCCCAACCAAGGGGGCGGAAGTCGGCGTGCGCACTACGGCCATCCCACATCTGCAAAGCACACTTTCAATATGGACTCTCCACAGCGCGTCCGAGCTGCAACAGGATGGCGATACGGGCAGCACGGTCGCTTCACCACAGCCGAGCAACCGCTATGGCGTCGAGCTCGCGAACTACTACACGCCAACGGAACATCTGGCTTTTGATTTTGATATTGCGGATTCCAAAGCCCTTTTCACCACGGTAGATGCAGCGGATGCGGCGCCGGGCAGCCCGGGTGGCAGGTGGGTACCCGAAGCGGTGGGTTGGGTAGTTTCATCAGGCGCCACCGTACACGATCTCAAGGGCTTTTCGGGGAGCTTGCGCCTGCGCTACTTTGGCCCGCGGGATCTGACGTCCGACGCAATTTATCGTTCCAACTTCACGGCGCTGCTCAACGCGGAGGTCGGTTATCGATTTACCAAGACATGGCGCATTTCGCTCGAGTTTTTGAATTTGCTGAACCGCCGCGATCACGACATTGACTATGCCTATACCTCCCGAATAACCCCCACAGCCACGCCGGAATTCACGGAGGTTTACCACCCCGTCGAACCGTTTCAGGTGCGACTCGGGGTACGAAGAACCTTTTGAGGGTCAAAGGACATGGGACGAATGTGCCTGATGAGCCACTCTGCTCGCCGCGTTTATGCGCAGATGGCAGATTTCCAAGACACGGTATCTCTTTCCGGCCTTACAGTGGAGGATTTATCCGGCAATGTCGTTTCCGGTGCACAGATAACATCCGCTTCCGGCACTCTGTATGGCCCGAACGGAGTAGTGACCACCCCCGAGCCATCGAGCGCTCATTGCTCTCAGACGGGAAGGCTCCTACAGGTAAGCGGCTCAACCTTATCATCGCCGGATCGCGTCCTCCTTGTTCGTGCCATCCGTTGCGGCAGTGAAAAAACCCATGGCCCGAGGATCCCGCGAAGAGAGAGATGTCGCCGCTTGGTCCAACTCTAAACACTTGGTGGTAGGCCGCATCGGCTACGTAAGTGCACGGTCAGAAAGCCACCCATTACGGCATTCAATCCGCCACCGCTGATTGTGCTACCCAGACAATACAGTTGTATTGAACGGTTGAATAATTATCGTTCGCTTATCCAAGGCTATAAATCTAGCCAGAACTTGTGGCTATAATAGAAGGCGCTATGGACGTCTCCGTCGCCGAAGCCAAAAACCGCCTTCCCGAACTCATCCGCGCCGTCGAAGGGGGAGAAAACGTCGTCATCACCCGCCACGGCAAACCTGTGGCTCAATTGTCGCCACCCCCTCCCGAGCGCCGACTCGTGCGCCTCGGCGGCATGAAGGGCCGGATCGAGCTCCTTCCGGGCTGGGATGCGCCCGTCGATCCCGACCGCTTCCTCGAGGGCGACCTGTGACCGGGCAGCTGCTTGACACCAATGCCGCGCTGATTGCCTTGAGCGACCCCGACCGTCTGTCGGCCGCCGTGCGTGCCGCAATTCTCGCGGGCCCCAACGTCCTGAGCGCGGTTTCCTATTGGGAAGTCCTGATTAAGAGCATGAAAGGAAACTTAAACGTGGGGGACCCGCGCACCTGGTGGCACGACGCCCTCGATCAACTGGCCGCCGCGCCGCTCGCCCTGCGCCCGGAGCACGTGGCGGAGCTTTTCGCTCTGCCGCCCCTCCATAGAGATCCCTTCGACCGGATTCTGATCGCGCAAGCGACGGCCGAAGAGCTGATACTGATCACCACCGATGGCGAGATTCCGCGCTACGCTTCGGTGCGTCTGCGGGTAGTCTCGTAACCGCCCTATGCCAGATTCTTCTGCAAACGACCTCTCCCTCGCTCCCCGGCCCAGAAGTCGCTGGTCCTTGACACCCTCACCTCCGCCCACTCGCGCCGCGCCTATAGTAAGGCTCTCGATCACTTTCTAAAGCGAGTTTTCTGTTCTATTGCTCCCCAACACCCAACACCGCGCCGAGTTTGCATTCGCGAGTGCGAGCAAGCTGGCCGGGAGTTCTACCAGCCCGGCCTCGAGACAGTCGCAGCGATAATCCGGATCACCGGCGGCAACTTCAGGCTACTGAACCGGCTGCTCACTCAGCAGTTTCCATGGCCTTTTTGGATGGAGAAGGCTGAAGGTGTGGTCTCATCGATGAGACCCGCCTGCGTCCGGCTGGCAATGGCCGGTGTTGGTGCAGATACTGACGCTTTTTGGACCCAATCTTTTGGGAGGGCCGCTGGGCGAGGAATCCGGCTGGCGCGGATATGCTCTCCCAAGGTTGCAGCGACGCTTCAGTCCGCTGGCGTCGATCAGCCGTTTCATCTGGTCAACCGACAACGAAGGAAAGCCTTCACGCACTTCCTCGATGCTTTCGCCCATGTCGTAACTGTTCACAATGCCGTCAGGCAGGATGCGCGTACCCCGCACGATAGGCCGCCCCGAAACCTTGCCGGGAATTTGCTCCATCAGTTCGCAAGCCGTCCAATCGATGCCCGCCTGTGTGTCTAGCTGTGCCATAGGTGCAGCCCCCCTTCATCGTAGCCTTTTACCACGCTTCGGCGGGCGTTACGCTTTGTGGACGCCGTAGCTATGGCCGGAATGCCGGTGACGAGGAGCTTTATGGTGTCGCCACGGGCGTTTGTAGGCTCGTCCCTAAACCCAGGCGCGTGGTCCAGCTTTCGGCGATTTCTTTAAAGATGTTCGGGAGAGACCGGGTGATGCTCCAGGCGGGATAGTGCGCGATCATCTTGCGGAGATCGCTGTAGTAGCAAATGTGGTCGCCGATGCGATTGGTTTCGACGTAACGCCAGTTCATCTTGCGTCCGGTGATGGAGGCAACCATATCGAAGGCCTCGAGCACCGAGCAGGAGTTCTCCTTGCCGCCGCCGAGATTATAGACTTCGGCAATACGCGGCGCTTTCCAGAATTCGAGCATGAAGCGGGCGACGTCTTCAGAGTGAATATTGTCGCGAACCTGTTTGCCCTTGTAGCCGAAGAGCTTGTATTCGCGGCCTTCGATGTTGCACTTGATGAGATAGCTGAGGAAGCCGTGGAGCTCGACGCCGGCATGGCCGGGTCCGGTAAGGCAGCCTCCGCGAAGGCAGCAGGTGGGGATGTTGAAATAGCGGCCGTACTCCTGGACCATGACGTCGGACGCAACTTTGGAAGCGCCGAAGAGGGAGTGTTTGGACTGGTCGATGGAGAAGGTCTCGGGGATGCCGTGGGCGTAGTCGGCGTCGGCATAGTCCCAACGGGAGGCTAGCTCGGTCATGGCGATCTGGTTGGGACGGTCGCCATAGACCTTGTTGGTCGACATGTGGATGAAGGGCGACTCGGGGCAGGAGCGTCGGACGGCTTCGAGGAGATTGAGAGTGCCGACGGCGTTGGTTTCGAAATCGTCGAAGGGGATGGCGGCAGCGCGGTCGTGAGAAGGCTGCGCGGCGGTGTGGATGATGAGGGAGGGGCGAAGTTCGGCGACGATTTCGAGAATGCGGGCTCGATTGCGGATATCGACGGCGTGATGGAGATAGCCGGGGATGGTGGATTTGAGGCGGTTAAGGACCCAACTGGTATCGCCTTCGGGTCCAAAGAAGTCGGCGCGGGCGTTGCTGTCGATGCCCGCAATGCGGAAGCCCGCCTGGCTGAAGTAGACCGAGACTTCGGAACCGATGAGGCCGCAAGATCCGGTGACTAAAGCGAGGGACTGTGCCTTTGGGGTCGCCATGGTGGTCCTGTTATGACTTTAAAGCGACGATTGTAACACCGGGGGTGGTTTTACGGAACGAGGTGCACCCCAGAGGCGCGGATTATCCAGGATTGCCGGTATAAATGGATGGCTGGCGGGGCGTCTTACCACGGCCCGGAATCGTCAGGGGCCAATCTCTTTCCATGGTGTAAAATGAGGACTCCATCGAGGGTGCCCCTGCCACGACAACGTCAAGATCATGGTGCTGTGCCCCACTGCGGGGATGAAGTCCATGCGTGACGATCTGCTCGATTACTACGAGCGTGAGCTGACTTACATCCGGAAGATGGCGGTGCAGTTCGCGGCGAGATATCCCAAAATCGCGTCGCGCCTCCAGCTTGAGCCCGATAAGTGCGAAGACCCGCATGTCGAACGGATCCTCGAGGGCTTCTCCTTTCTCGCGGCGCGCATTCACCTGAAGATCGACGACGATTTCCCGGAAATCAGCGAGGCTCTGATGAGCGTCGTCTATCCGCAATTCGTGAGGCCGATTCCGTCCATGTCGATCGTCGAGTTTCAGCTCGATCCGGACAAGGGCAAAGTGACTACCGGCTTTCCCATTGCTCGCGGATCGACACTTTATTCACGGCCGGTGAACGGCATTCCCTGCAAATTTCGCACCTGCTACGACACTACGCTTTGGCCCCTGACTGTCACCGCGGCCGAGTGGAAGACGCCGGACCGGCTGCAACCGGCCCTCTCGGGCACCAACGCAGCGGCCGCTTTGCGACTGGAACTGCAATGCCTGCCCGATGTGGTGTTGCCGAAACTCGGCGCCAACAAGTTACGCTTTTACCTGAACGGGGAAAGCGGCGTGGTGAACACGCTCTATGAACTGCTCTGCGCCAATCTGTTGAAGATCGTGGTGCGGGATCCGACCCCAGGATCGAAGGTGCGGCCGGTGACGCTGCCGGCTTCCGTCCTGAAGCCCGTCGGTTTTGACGAAGACCAGGGTGTGCTGCCTTATTCATCGCGCTCGTTCCTCGGGTATCGTCTGCTGCAGGAGTACTTCACCTTTCCTGAAAAGTTTCTGTTCCTCGATTTGACCGGCCTCGACGAAGTCTGGCCCACCGGTTTTAAAGATCGCGCGGAATTGATCTTCCTGATTTCCGGTTTCGAGCCGGACTATCAGCAGCGCCTGGAACTCGGGCTGTCGAGCCGCACCTTTCGCCTGGGCTGCTGTCCGATCATCAATCTGTTCGAACAGACTGCCGAGCCGATTCTGTTGAGCCAGCGCAAACACGAATACCCCATCGTGCCGGATGTCCGGCGTCCCAATGCCGTGGAGGTGTTCTCGGTGGATGAAGCGGCCGTACTGAATCCGCAGACCCGCGAGATTATTAACTTCGAACCCTTCTACTCTTTCCGCCACGGACGAGAGAAGCAGGATACTTTCTGGATGGCCAGCCGGCGTCCTTCGCTGCGTCCGAACGATGAAGGCACGGAGGTCTATCTCTCGCTCTGCGATCTGTCCCAGCGTCCTCTTTATCCGGACAGCGATGCATTAACGGTGCGGCTGACCTGCACCAATCGGGACCTTCCGTCGCGACTTCCGTTCGGCAACGAAGACGGCGATTTTGAGCTCGAAGCCAATGCCTCGCTCAAGCGGATCGTGGCGCTGCACAAGCCGACTGCGCCGATCCGTCCGCCGATGGGGAAATCCGTCATGTGGCGGCTGATTTCTCAGCTTTCGCTGAACTATCTTTCGCTCGTCGAAGGCGGCCGCGAGGCTTTGCAGCACATTCTGCAGCTGTACAACTTCACCGACTCGCCGGTCGGGAAGAAGATTATTTCGGGGGTGGTGGAGGTGCAGAGCGAGCGACACTTTGCCCGCGTGGTTTCCGGCACCGAGATCAGCTTCGCTCGCGGCACCCGGGTGAAGATGCTGCTCGACGAGGAGCAGTTCGTCGGCAACGGCGTCTATCTGTTCGCCAGCGTGATGGAGTATTTCCTGGGCCTTTACTGCAGCATGAATAGCTTCAGCCAGCTGGTGGTATCGACCCGGCAGAGAAAGGAGGTTCTTCGCGAATGGCCGCCGAGAGCGGGCCGCAAGGTCCTGATGTAAACAAGAACATTGTCGAGTATTATGGGGCGGCCGTCCAGGAAGAACTTCGCCGCGAGCCCTGGAACTTCGAGTTCTTCCAGATGGTGCGTCTGCTGGAACGTTTGGGGGCAGGGAAGCCGGTGGGGCGATTCGACAATCCCCAGGAGGAAGCGGCCCGTTTTCTGTCCAATCCGGCGCTCTCGTTTCCGCCGAGCGAGATCCACTCGCTCGATTGGCCCCGCAGCGGTCAACCCAGCTTGACCGTCAACATCATGGGACTGAATGGGCCCATGGGCGTGCTGCCGATCACGTACTCCGAGTGGATCAACGACCGGATCCGCGCCAAGGATCAGACGCTGCGGGCGTTTCTCGATCTGTTCCACCACCGGTTGTTGTCGCTCTTCTATCAGGCGTGGGAGAAGTACCGCTTTCCCGTTGCTTATGAGCGCGACCGGAACGACCGGTTCACTCGTTACCTGCTCGATTTCGTGGGCGTGGGCACGCATGGTTTGCGGCGGCGCCTGTCCGTGCCGGATGAAGGCATTGCTTTTTATACCGCGCTGTTGGGACTGCAGACGCGCTCGGCAACCGCGCTGCGGCAGATCTTGCAGGACTACTTCGGAGTGCCCGTCGAGATCGAACAGTTCGTGGGCGTCTGGCGTCCCATTCCGGAGAGCGATCAGACCCGGACCGGCGATGAGCGCGAGTATTCTGAGCAACTGACTCTGGGCGCGATCGCGGGCGATGAAGTTTGGGACCAGCAGTCGACGGCGCGCATTATCTTAGGACCACTGACGTTGAGCCAGTATCTCGATTTTCTGCCGAATGGGACAGCGTACCGGCCGCTGTGCGACTTGGCCGACTTTTTCTCGCGGCGGGAGATCGACTTCGAGTTGCAGTTGATTCTGCGGCGGGAAGAGACGCCGGGGATGGTTCTCGAAGACGAATCGGGGGGCTTCCAGTTAGGATGGACTACCTGGCTGAAGAGCGCCCCGATGACCCGGGATCCGGCTGACACGGTGTTGCAATTACAGTAGGCTAGAGCTACCGAAAGAGGCATGAGCATGAGCGTAAATCTGAAATCACTGATCGGGAAGTTAAACGACACGGTCCGCGGAACGTTGGAGGGCGCGGCGGGTCTCTGCCTTTCGCGAACGCACTACGACGTCGAGATCGAACATTTCCTGGTGAAACTGCTCGACTCGAGCGGCAGCGATCTTGCCTGTATCCTGCGGCACTTCGAAGTGGACCGCACGCGCCTCGCAGGGGAGCTGGCGCGCACTTTGGACAAGTTCAAATCCGGCAATGCGCGCACTCCGGCGTTGAGCCCTACTCTTATTAAGATGCTGACCGAAGCGTGGACACTGGGCTCCATCGATTTCGGCTCGGCGCAGATTCGTTCGGGCTACGCAATACTCGCCCTGGTTTCGAATGAGGAACTGGCGCGTCTGCTGCGCGAGACCAGCAAGGAGATGCAGAAGGTCAATGCCGATGCGCTCAAGAAGGATTTCGCCAAGATCACGGCGACTTCGAGCGAAGAGGCCAGTTCATTATCGGAAGCGGCATCTTCCGGCGCCGCGGCTGGACAGCCGGCTGGACCTGCGATCGGCGGCAAGACTCCTAACCTCGATCAGTACACGGTCAATCTGACGGAGAACGCCAGGAAGGGCAAGATCGATCCGGTGCTGGCTCGGGATTTCGAGATCCGCCAAGTGGTGGATATCCTGACGCGGCGGCGCCAGAACAATCCGATTCTGGTGGGCGAGGCGGGCGTCGGGAAGACGGCTGTAGTGGAAGGCTTTGCGTCCCGCGTGGTGGCCGGCGACGTTCCCGACGTACTGAAGAAGGTCTCGGTGCGGGTGCTCGATCTGGCTTTGCTGCAGGCGGGCGCGGGAGTGAAGGGCGAGTTCGAGAATCGCTTGAAGGGACTGATTGCCGAGGTGAAGAATTCGCCGCAACCGATCATCCTCTTTATCGATGAAGCCCATACGATGATTGGCGCGGGCGGGCAGGCGGGTCAGGGCGACGCGGCCAACTTGTTGAAACCGGCGCTGGCTCGCGGCGAGCTGCGCACGATCGCGGCGACCACGTGGTCGGAATATAAGAAGTATTTCGAGAAGGATCCGGCGCTGGCCCGGCGGTTCCAGGTGGTGAAGGTGGAAGAGCCTTCCGAGGCGCAATGCTGCGTGATGCTGCGCGGGGTGGTCGATACGCTCGAACGCCATCATAATGTACGGGTCCTTGACGAGGGGTTGCTGGGCGCGGTGAAGTTCTCGCATCGCTATCTGCCGGACCGGCAGCTTCCCGATAAAGCGGTCAGCGTTCTGGATACGGCATGTGCGCGGCTGGCGTTAGGGCAGAATACCATTCCTCCGGCGATCGAAGATGCTACGCGGACTTTGGACGATATTGCGGTGCAGGTCCGGGTGTTGGGCCGGGAAGCGGCGCTTGGTACGGACCATAGTGAGCGTCTGGCTTTGCTCGACGAGCAGAAGGTTGGGACTGAGGCTAAGCTCGCGGCTTTGAAGGAGCGGTGGGAGAAGGAAAAGGAGCTGGTGAATAAGATTCGCGAGCTTCGCGGGAAGATCGAGAGTTCGGCGGCGGCGCCTGCGGCGGTGCAAACTGCGGCGGCTGGGGGGCAGGCGACCGGGGGGTCGCATGCGGACGAGGGCGTCCGCCCCACGGCTGAACTTGCTGCTGGGAAGGCTGACAAGTTGAAGGATGAGCTTGCGGCGCTGGTTAAGGAGCTGGAAGCGCTGCAGGGCGAGAATCCTTTGATTGGGGTTACGGTGGATGCTCAGATTGTCGGGGAAGTGATCTCCGGTTGGACTGGCATTCCTGTCGGCAAGATGCTGAAGGACGAGATTGCTACGGTGCTGGCGTTGGAGAAGCACCTGGGATCTCGCGTCATCGGCCAGGACCATGCTCTCGGCGGGATCAGCCAGCGCATTCGCACTTCCCGCGCACGGCTGGACGATCCCGAGAAACCGGTGGGCGTGTTTCTGCTGGTCGGGCCCAGCGGGGTAGGGAAGACCGAGACTGCGCTGGCGCTGTCCGATCTGCTGTATGGCGGCGAGCAGAATATCATCACCATCAATATGTCGGAGTTCCAGGAAGCGCATACGGTCTCGACGCTCAAGGGGTCGCCTCCGGGATATGTGGGTTTCGGGGAAGGCGGCGTGCTGACGGAAGCGGTGAGGCGGCGCCCTTATTCGGTGGTGCTGCTCGACGAGATTGAAAAGGCGCATCCCGATGTCCTGGAGCTCTTCTTCCAGGTGTTCGATAAGGGCCGCATGGAAGACGGCGAAGGGCGCGAGATCATCTTCCGTAACTGCATCATCATTCTGACTTCGAATGCCGGGACCGACACGCTGATGCGGCTGTGCGCGGATCCCGAGACGATGCCTGGGCCGGAGGGCCTGGTGAAGGCTTTGAAGCCCGAACTAGATAAGGTTTTCAAGCCGGCATTTCTGGGACGCACGGTCATCATTCCTTACTTCCCCATCCGTGATGAAGCGTTAAAGAAGATCATTCAGCTGAAGCTGGGGAAGATTCAGAAGCGCATTCTGGAGACGCATCGCGTGACTTTGACTTACGACGACGCGCTGGTGAAGGAAGTGGCGGGGCGCTGCACGGAAGTAGAGAGCGGGGCGCGCAATGTGGATAACATCCTGACCAATACATTGTTGCCGGATATCTCAAAGCAGTTGTTGGGGAAGATAGCGGAAGGCGTCAAGCCGGAAGCCATTCATGTCACGATCGGCGAGGATGGGGCTTTTGCGTATCGCTAGAAGCGGAGACAGACGGCTCCCTAACGGGTCGCCCTTCGACGGACTAAAGTCCATCGCACAAGGGATTTAGGATGGCTCTGACTCAGGCTGGGCGGCTGATTCGCGTCAACACGAATCTGGGGGAAGACAAGCTCTTTCTCGAAAGCTTCGAAGGGGAAGAGCGGGTGTCCGGTCTCTTTCGCTTCGAGCTCGGCTTGTTGTCGGAAGACTCGTCGTTTACCATGGACAGCCTGCTCAACCAGCCGGCCGTGGTCTCGATCACTCTGCACGACGACACCGACCGGAACTTTCATGGCATCATCAACCACATCGAGGAAGTGGAGACGCGTTCGGAAGGCACGACCTTCTACCGGGCCACGATGGTTCCATGGGCGTGGCTGCTGACGCTGTTCAACGATTGCCGGATCTTCCAGAACATGGCGGTTCCGGATATTGTTCAGAAGGTGTTTACGGACCGGGGATTCAGCAACTACGCCAATCGCTGTACGGGGACGTATGCGGCTCGCGAGTATTGTGTGCAATACCGGGAGACGGACTTCAACTTTATCTCGCGGCTGCTCGAAGACGAAGGGATCTTCTATTTCTTCGAGCACGCGGCGGACAAACACACGCTGGTGATGGCCGATCAGCCGACGGCCTTCGTCGCGTGTCCGGGACAGTCGCAACTGGCGTACGACACGATCCCAGGGCTCTGGCAGGACCAGGATGTGATGCTGTCGCTGCGGCGCGCCCAACATGTCCGGGTGGGCAAGGTGACGGAGAACGACTACGATTTCACCAAGCCGACGACTTCGATCGACGCGAATCTCGACTCCAGCCGCAAGGGCGAGTTCTATGAATATCCAGGCAACTATACGACGCGGGATGATGGCAGCCGCTATGCCCGGGTGCGGCTCGAAGAGCAGGAAGTCAAGCTGCTGACGATCAGCGCGGAGACCAATTGCCGGGCCCTCTGCGCGGGGTTCCAATTCACGCTGAGCGGCTACTGGAACGAGGCTGCCAATAAGGCTTACTCGCTGCTGGTGGTGCGGCATAAGGCGGCCAATAACGCGTCGCGATCCTATGAATTGCAGGAAGCGTTCGATTACCACAACACGATCGAGGCGATTCCCCAAGGCACGCCTTATCATCCTCCGCGGCATTCGCGACGGCCGTTTATTCAAGGCGCGCAGACGGCGGTGGTGGTGGGCAAGTCGGGCGAAGAGATCTGGGTGGATCAGTATGGACGGGTGAAGGTGCAGTTCTTCTGGGACCGGGCCGGCACCATGGATGAGAACAGCTCGTGCTGGATTCGGGTGGCGCAGTTGTGGGCGGGCAAAGGCTGGGGCGCGATCTTCACGCCGCGGATCGGGCAGGAGGTGATTGTCGATTTTCTGGAGGGCGATCCGGACCGGCCGATCATTACCGGGAGGGTCTACAACGCGGATCAGACGGTGCCTTATGCGCTGCCGGACGAGCAGACCAAGAGCACCATCAAGTCCATGAGCTCGAAAGGCGGCGGAGGGTTCAACGAGATCCGCCTGGAAGACAAGGCCGGGTCCGAGCAGGTCTTCATCTTCGGGCAGAAGGACCAGGACGTCCGAATACAGAAAGATGTCCGGGAGTGGGTGGGGGAAGATCGCAACCTTTATGTGACACGCGACCGGAAGGACCAGGTAGGGCGGGACGATCATGGCGATATCGGACGCGACCATATCGAGAAGATCGGGCGCGACCACCATCTGGCGATCTCGGGCAAAGAGGCCATCAGCATTACGGGCTCGCACAGCCTGACGGTAACGGGCGATGTGATCGAGACCTTTTCGGGCAACCAGAGCACGGCGGTGACGCAGAACATCTATATCAGCGGCATGCAGATCGTGATCCAGGCGACGACCGGGATGACTCTCAGCGTCGGGGGGAACTTCATCACGATCGATTCGAGCGGCGTGACGATCTTCGGCACGATGGTCAACATCAATAGTGGCGGGGCTCCGCTTTCCGGCAGCGCGGGCTCGGGCGTATCGCCGTTGTCGCCGACGGATCCGGATATCGCGGCGACGGCGAATCCCGGACAGAACGATGTGCCTACGGCGAATCCGGGCACGCCGGCGACTTCGAGCGCGGCGGACGTCAGCGCCGTTGCGGGATCTCCTTCTCCCTCACCGGCATCAGATGCGCCGACGCACGATGCCAACGCTCCGGACAATGTGAGCAAGCGACATTTTATTGAGATTCAACTGAACGATAAAGACGGTAATCCGGTGCCGGGCGAGGCTTACAAGATCACGCTGCCCGACGGCACTACGGTAGCCGATGGAACGCTGGATGAAAAGGGGCACGCACGCGTGGACAATATCGATCCGGGCACTTGCCAGGTGACGTTTCCGAACCTGGATAAAGACTCGTGGAACGAGGCGTAAGGGCGAGGGCATGGCGGGCTATTACACAGTCAAACAGGGAGATTATCTCTCCGGGATCGCGGCCAAATATGGGTTCTCGGACTACAACACGATCTGGAACCGTCCGGAGAATGCGGACCTGAAGGCGCAGCGGGACAACCCCAACGTGCTGTATCCGGGCGACCAGATCTACATCCCCGACAAAGAGACTAAGGATTACTCCAAGCCGACCGACCAGACGCATAACTTTCAGGTGAATACGTCGCCTCTGAAGCTGCGGGTGAAGTTGAGCAAGTTCTACGACAAGCCACTGGCGAATACGCCGTGCGACCTGCTGATTGGCGGCAAGCTGGTGAAGGTAACTTCGGACGCCAACGGCATTGTGGAGCAGGTGATTCCAAAGACGGTCCAGGACGGGACGATCACGGTGCATCAGCAGATTACGGTGAAGGGGCAGAGCGTGCCCAACGACTTCGATGTGCCTTTCAAGATCGGCCAACTGGATCCGGTGGACAAGATCACCGGACAGGTGGCCCGATTATCGAATCTCGGGTATTACCGGAAAGATCTGGAGCCGTACGACGATCCCGAGTTCGTCTCGGCGGTGGAAGAGTTCCAGTGCGATAACGGGCTGACGGTGGATGGCGACTGCGGACCCCAGACACAGGCGAAGTTGAAGGCGGTCCATGGCTGCTGATAACGCTGCTCCCGATCCTACGATTCCCGCAGGGTCCGGGCGATCTACGGGGGGCGGGGTGGCGGGTAGCCATCCGGAGGATGAGACCCAGCCGCTGCTGGTGGCGCCGACTACGGCGAGCGATACCAATCTTTTCGGGCTGGAGGTGATTCCGGTCGCGTGCTGGCGGGTGGACGACTTGCGGTTCACGTTCGATTCGTCGTTCGTGCGGGCGGAACTTTCTGGCGAAGTTCTGCGGCTGAAGAGCTTGCGGGAGCAGCATAAAAAGCAAGTCACTCCGACGGCGGGCGGGGATCCGGTGACGCTGTATCCGCCGCTTTCGATCTTCGGACACTGCGATCCCGAGGGCAGCGACACACTGAATAAGACTTTGGGCGGACGGCGGGCATCGGCTATTTACGGGATGCTGGTGCGGGACACGTCGATCTGGAAGACGATCTACTCGTCGCCGCAGGTGGGCGATGACTGGAACGCGGCGGGGGCGAAGCAGAGCATTCTCGACACGCTGGGCGTCGATCCCAACAGCGCCGAAGCGAACGATCTGGACAAGCTGTTTCTGGACTACATGAACAAGATCTGCGGCGAGGATTTTGTCCTCGACAAGCAGGCGGATTTTCTGGCCGGCACGGATCCGGACGGCAAGGGCGATTATCAAGGCTGCAGCCGCTTCAATCCGGTGCTGCTCTTTTCGAAGAAAGAGACCGAACAATACGCGAACCAGACGGACCATACGGATCGGGACCAGGCGAACTCTCCCAACCGGCGGGTCATGGTGCTGCTGTTCCGGCCGGGCACCAGCATCGATGCCGAGAAGTGGCCGTGTCCTCGAGCCAAGGAGAGCTTCAGCGGGTGCGTGAAGCGATTTTGGTCGAACGGCGACGACCGGCGCTTTACGCAATTGGCGAACGACAGGCGCTTGTTCGAATCGACGGCCGACACTTTCGCGTGCCGGTTCTATCAGCGGCTGACCGATTCTTCGCCGTGCGAGAAGGCGCGCAAGAATGTTTGGATCGATCTGGAATCGGTGGACGAGTTTGGCCACCGGGTGCCGAATTTCGATTTGATCCTGTATCTCCCGGACGGCAGCAACCGTCAGATCCGCACGGATTCGAAAGGCTACCGGCGCGAGCTGGACATTCCGCAAGGCGAGTTGAACGTCACGCTGCTCGACGGCACCAAAGTTCACTACCTCTTCAAAGGCGAGGAGACCGACGCGATCCTGCACACCGATTTCGCCGCCTTCACGGTGACGATGCTGGTGGTGAAACATAATGCCACCGACGAGCAGCGCCAGCAGATGCAGCAACTGGAGGAACTGCACGCGCGGCCGATAGGAGAAAACAGTACGGTGACGGGGCGAGTGGCGACGGCGGATCCCAACACGGAGGTGCCCGACGAGCAGGAGCAACAGGCGCCCACGGTTCGCTCCAACGGAGTCGCGGTGGATAACCTGACGCTGGTGGTGGGGCTCAACCGGAATGGCTCCTTCGACCTCGATAGCTTTTTCTCGGAGCTCGGCACGTGGCTGAGCGATTACCATCCGTCGGCTGCGGGGCGCGGCTACTTCGTGCACCTGATGATGGACAAGACCATCCAGACCTACGATTCCGGCGGCAGCTCGATCGGCGGCATCTTCGATCTGTGCGCGACTCCGGGGATGCGCGTGGGCGCCTATACCGTCTTTGAAGAGACTCACTCGCTAGCCTTTATCGATATGGCATCGGAGAGTATCGGGGCGGGCGTAAAGGAGCAACTGCCGACGGACGAATTTGGGCTGGTGCCGCTTTCCGAAATGGTTTCAGAGTCGCAGCGGAGCGACTTCGAGGCTTTGCGGGAAGGGCAGTTTCCTAAAGTCGAGATTCTGTATCGCATGCCGACGGAGGGCCAACTGGGGGCGATTGCGACGGTGGGCGGCGTCGGCGTACTGGAGAATTATGGCGCGGATTCGACGGTCAACGATCACATTCATAAGCGCAATGTTGCTGTAGCCGCGTTTGTTTGCAAAGTCTACACGTTCGGCATTCTGGATAATTACATCGATAAGGTGAATGAGGCGAAGTCCGAAGACGATATTCGTAAATTGGGACCGCCGGCGAGTCCGTACACGTTTCCGATTCCGGCGGGCGCTACCGACAGCCAAGCGGTAGACATCGCGACGGCTAATCACGCATCCAGTTTTCGGGCGTGGGCGGCGATTGCGCAGAAACTGGATAAGCTGGCCGGGCAGCACGCGGAAGGAGCCTTGTTTCTGCGGGTCAAGTTCAAGCTGAAGCCGTTTGAACAGAAGAGCGCTTTTACGAATTTCGTTCCGTTCATCAGCGAGATTGCGGTGGAAGACAATCTGGATATCGGTAGCGATGGCATATTGACAAAAGGGCCGGTGCTGCAGGGGTCGATGAGCGAAGGCCTGACGGAGGGGTCGGCGAAGAAGATCCCCATGGGCGGCTCGACGATCGGGTTTAAGCAGGAAGTCAACCTGGTGACGGATAAGCGCAAGACTACAGTGAATGTCGACCTTAAGGTCGTCAAGATTGAAGTGGCGAATGATGGCTCGCGGAAGATCACGCTGGCGAGCGGCGCGGTGGCTGAGATCAATCCCAGGACGGGGGAGTTTGGGGCGGGCTTCAAGTTCGGGCTCGACAAGCTTTTCGGAGATAAGGCGAAGGGCAAAGGCGAAATTTATATCGGGCTGCATTTTCAGGGGGTGCGCGAGGATACGCTGCTCTCCTACTTCAGCGAAGCACCGGGATTTTTCGAGCGCCGCAGCGTGCATGAGCTGATGAGTCCGAAGACGCAATGGAGCGATCTGAAATCGGATGAGCATGCCCGGTTGGGGGTGCTGAAGTGGAATCAACGATACATGGGATAAGAAGGGGCTCATGACGATCAGTCAGTTTCCGGCGAGCGCTAGAAAGGATTTTGACGATCTGACGGCGGAGGAGCAGGCGGCGCTGATGGGGTTGGGGATCCGGCAGTTTCAACAGCCTGGGGTTTGGAGCAAGGCGGCTAAGCAGACGGACTAAAGTCTGGGACATAAGGTGTGGATTGCCGCTGCTGCGGCGGCTTTGGGCGTCAGGAAGGTGAAGTCGGGGTCGATTTTGAATTTGAGTGGGGGATTGGGCGGTTCGGATGGCGCGGGTTGTTGGGGCTGCGCGGCTTTTTGCGGAACGAAGCCAATTTTGGAATTGCTCCTTTCTTTCTGGGTCTTTACGAGCTCGGCGTGGGCTTTGTGGAAGGCTCGCTCGGCGGTGGTTTGGTAGCGGATGAGGAGGGCCAGCTGTTTGGGAAGGGCGAATTGGTGGGTGTCGAGGGATTGGGCGGCGAAGGCTTCGCTCTGGAGGCGGATGGCGCGGAGGCTGAGCCAGTGGCTGACGGCCATTTTTTCGACGAGGATCTGTTCGGTTTCGGTGGCGGGCTGGTGGTCGGCGATGAGGGCGTCGAGGAGGGCTTTGAATTGTTGGGGGTCTTCGCCGGGGATGAGGGTGGCGCTGGAGGCGAAGCCGTGAGAGAGGCGATTGCGGGAGGATTTGGCTTTGCCTTGGGGGGATTGGGGTCCGGTGGATTTTTGGGAATTTAATTGATTGGCGGCGATTTGTGCGGGGGTGGCCATGAATTGGGGATCCTTTCCGGTGCGGGTAAAGGCACAGACTGAAGTCTGTGTTACGCCTTCATCGTATCTGGGGGTGAGGTGGGGATTGGATTGGGGGGATTGATTTTGTTGGGGATGGATGGGGAAAGGGGTTGTGACTACATCCTGAGGGCGAACCGCCCGTTACCGTCACCAGAAAGTACCTCCGCGTAAGCGTGACACCAAAAGGCTTGTGTGGGCGAAACCTTGGCGGATCATCCGGGGCTGAGGACTGCCTTATCTATATCACCGCTATTCAGAAAGTTGAAAATGGCAACGTCGGTAAGGACCATCTTTATGATGGAAGGGAGCTTTCGTGGCCACCCAATCGCGCGTTTAGTCCCAGACACATCCCTCGTGGAGTCACGATGTTTGCCAATGTGGTGACGATGAAGACCGGACATATCGGCTGGGATTTTCAGGTACCGGACCAATATGGCCTTCAGTCTATCCGCAGTCACCCAGGCTCTTTGCTTCTCACCGTCACCGCCACCGCCGCAAACGCCAAGCCATTCTCGATTCAGATCGAAGCACGGATAAAAGCCGATAAGTCCGGCTTTGAGGCCAATTTGAGGCCAAGAGGGTGGCATAAACTGTCCAGAGCTGCTCTACGTTGCACAAAGGCCCCTTTATGAAACGCCCCGGGCTGATTTTAAGCTGCCCCGTGATCGGCCTTTCTTCTTCGGCGTGGCGAGTGTGGAACGAAGCGGGCGGCGCGGTTGGCTTTCCATTACACTCCGCAAAATGCGATTGATGCGTGTCTGATAGCCCCTGCCGTTGGCCCTTAGCCACGCCAGCACGTCGGCGTCGAGCCGAATGGTAAGTTGCTGTTTGGCGGGCGGCCATGCTTCTGTGGCCTTCGTAAAAAAGGATTTGTCGAGCGGCGGAATGTCCGAATAGTCGATGTCGGCCTCCTTCATCCGGTCAAGCCTTGCCAAGTCGCTCTTGATAGATTTTTTGCTCACGTCGATTTGCCTTTCTCATGGAGATAATCCGCGTGATGTCGTCGCCGCGCGGCGCGTGGGCAATGATGACTACTCGGCCATCAAGCAAGCCCAAGGTGATAAGCCGTTCCTCTCCATAATCGAGACGGTCATCTACGAAGGTTACGCACGGGCCGGTCAAGACCTGTTCGGCGTCGGCGAAATCAAGCCCGTGTTTAGCGACGTTGATTCGTTTCTTCGCGTGGTCCCATTCGTATATCATCCCACACAGTAGCTACTTTTGTAGTTACATACAAGCTCTTTCGGCGCACCGGCCAATGCCGACGATGCTCATCGTGCATTTTCGAGCGCCGCAGCACAGGCTTTTGCGTGCTCTCGGAACGTCTCGTTCCAGATTTGCTCGTCGATACACCCCATCTCGACGAGTTCATCGCCCAAAGCTGCCATCAGGACGGCGATGATATAGCACGTCGTCCGCTGCAAACCGTCGATCAACGTCCAGTCCGGGGCGTTCTTCGGATCATTGACGACGCCCTTATCGGCCACAGCGGCCACGCGCAGCGGCGGGACATAGTAGCCCTTCAAAATTGCCACAATGAGCCGCTGATAGATCGGGTCGCGGGTGTGGTGAAACGTCTTGCGCCGGAACCAGTGCGACAACCCGGAAAAGCGGGTAAGAAGGAATACAACAGAGGCAAGGGCATTAACGACCATTGCGCCGGTCTTGGAATCCGGTAATCGATTTTTATGGCCTGATGACCGATCGGTCTATTCGCCGGTGCTCTCTAACTTGGCCGGGAACCCCATTATTGTAGATTTGCCCGTCCGGTTCGCTACCGCAACCCCATCAGCCCATCGATGCCATCCTGGGTACACCCCGAGACATGGCAGCAAGTCGCACGCATGCGTTGGCTCCTATATGTAGTCATCAATCTGCTGGGTGGATACTTGTCGTTAGAGCAGACTGCTCAACTGCTCGGATTTGATGCCACAATCTGACAGGATCTTTCGTAAAAGCCCAAGCCCTAACGTGCGTGTTCGCAGCGGAACAACCGTGGCACGGCCATCCGGATGCCGCAGAAAATAGTGGCTTCCTCGTGTACGCTCGGCAACGAAGCCCGCACGTTCCAAGGCCCGTACCAATTCTTTCCCCGTCGGGCGCGGCAATGTGCTCATGCCGCGACGGTCACGCGCTGAATTCCGACAAACTCCAGATTGCTCGGTTCCTGGCCCTCTGTTTCAAGACAAAGTTCGATGGCCTCACGGATTTCCACCATGAGATCGTCGATCGATGCCGCGTCGGTGTGGCAACCCGGTAATTGAGGCACCGAGGCAACATACATGCCCTCTTCATCGCGCTCGATCACGACATCAAATTGACGCACCATATTGCCCAGTCTAACTCGTCACCGTTCCTAATTGCGCATTTCGGTGTCTGCCAGCGGAGTTAGCCGCGAGCAAATTGGGCAGCTCGGATTGCGCGGGTTTGGGGGCTGCGCGGCTTTTTACGGAACGAACCCGATTTCAAACTTTTGCCTTTCTTTCTGAGTCTTTACGAGCTCGTTGTGAGCTTTGTGGAAGGCTCGTTCGGCTGAGGTTTGATAGCGGATGAGGAGGGCGAACTCCTTCGAAGGCTTCGCTCTGGAGGCGGATGGCGCGGAGGCTGAGCCAGTGGCTGACGGCCATCTTTTCGACGAGGATCTATTCGGTCTCGGTGGCGGGCTGGTGATCGGCGATGAGGGCGTCGAGGAGGGCTTTGAATTGTTGGGGGTCTTCGCCGGGGATGAGGGTGGCGCTGGAGGCGAAGCCGTGAGAGAGGCGATTGCGGGAGGATTTGGCTTTGCCTTGAGGGGATTGGGTTGGCGCGATTGATTTTATTGGGGATGAGTGAGGAAAGGGATTGTGACTGGGCACCTACCGGGCCTCTATTTTGGGCTCGAGGATGATGCAGACTTACCCTTTACGAAACGCCGGGAGAGGTAGGGCGGGGGCGCGGTTCTTTCTTTCCGATAACGCTAGCGACTTCGCGTCCACAATTGCCTACGCGGGGCGCTTGAGTTGGCCGACCTCGCGACGGATGAACGCGCCGTTCTCATTGGTCGCCTTACGTAGATCATAGAAGGACTGCAAGTTGATCCAGAACTCTGGCGTCGAGCCGAAGAACTTGGCTAGCCGGAGCGCGGTGTCGGCGGTAATGGCGCGGCGCTCGCGCACGATCTCATTAATGCGTTGGGCGGGAACCTTCAGTTCGGCGGCGAGCTTGCTGACGCTCCAGCCGAGTGGCTTCAAGTACTCTTCGCGAAGGATTTCGCCTGGGTGTACAAGCGGTAACGTTTTCGCCATTTTGGTGCACTCCATTGCGCCTTAGTGGTAATCGGTGATCTCTACTTTGTGCGCGCCTGCATCTTTCCAGACGAAGCAGACGCGGTATTTGTCGTTAATGCGGATCGCGTGCTGACCGGCGCGGTCGTCGGTGAGCGCTTCGAGACTCGTACCGGGTGACTTAAGATCTGAAAGCGAGTGCGCCGAGTGAAGCATAGCGAGTTTGCGAAAGGCGACAGCTTTGATGTGATCGAACTTACGCGACCTCTCACCGTGGAAGAGCTTCTCGGTATCCTTGTCTGTGAAGCTCTCGATCACATGCTAATTCTATCACGCGACACGTGAAGCGTGAAGAGACTGCGAGAGCTAAGCTGGGCTGCGTCATACTGTGGAAAAAAACGACCTCGCCGGGCACCCGGCTACGCGTCCATTTCTTCTTCAATGAACTCTTCCCGGTCGGCCTGTGCGATGCCCTCACGGATGGCGGCGCAACCCAATACGGAGGCGCCTGACGAGCAGGAGCAGCAGGCGCCGACAGTGAAGGCGGTCGGCTATGCAGTGGATAACCTGACGCTGGTGGCTGGGCTCAATCGCGATGGCAGCTTCGATCTGGAGAGCTGCATTGTTGACCGGGTGCGTTTGGCAATGGAGACGTAAACTGGAGCGGATGCCTGCACACCACCCACCGATACGCTCGGCGCGGAGGCGAGTTCCATTGCGGATGAAATGAGTCGTCCGTCGGGGGTACGGTGGGATAGTATCGCCCAAGCCTGTCGCGTACAAGAGGATAACTTGACCTACTCCCGCCATTTCTCATGTTCGAGCAAGCCATCACGCTGCTTGTGGTCTTAAAGCTGCTTCTACTGCCCTCGGATTTCTTTCAATGACCCGCAAGTATGTGAGCACTGCCATATCCGGGATTCGCCGGCCTTGCTCCCATTCCTGAAGTGATCTCGCGCTTAGCCCAAAGGTATTCGCAAATTGCGATTGTGTGAGTCCCAGCTTTTCCCGGACCTCTCGAACGCGTCGCGCGCTTTCGAGCGCCTGGACTTCTCGCAGGGCGCCTATCAGGCGCCTGCCCACCGGCGTATGCTTCTGTTTGACATTCTTAGTGAGCGCCATCTAAAACTTCTCCAACTCCGCCACAATTTTCCGAAGTTCGCTTTTATCCGCCGCGTTCAAATCCGACTTCTCGTTCTTTGCGTAGATATCCAGCATGTAAACGAGATCTGCCCGAACCTGAGCCAATTCAGAACGTCCGCCGTCAAGACGGATGGTGAGTTGCTGTTTAACCGGAGGCCATGCTTCCGTTGCCTTCGTAAAGAAAGACTTGTCGAGCGGCGGGATATCCGAATAGCCGATCTCGGCTTCCTTCATGCGATCAACCCTCGCCAAGTCGCTTTTGCGCGGCAATGTGCTCATGCCGCGACGGTCACGCGCTGAATTCCGACAAACTCCAGATTGCTCGGCTCCTGGTCCTCTCTTTCAAGACAAAGTTCAACCGCATTCAATCGTCTCGACGACCACATGGCCTTTGAGTGCAAAAAATACTCTTAACGCTGCGACAGATATCGGCAAGGCGTCAATTCACGTGCAACTCTTGCGGCACGCGCTGGCGTCGGACCTTGATCTTGCTTTCGTTCTTCCGGGCCTGCGCGAGATCGTAACTCGCCTGCATGCGTACCCAGATGTCTGCAGTGCTGCCGAAGGCCTTGGCCAGCCGGATAGCCATTTCGGCACTAATGCCGGACTTACCGTTGACGATTTTGGTAAGGGTCTGCCGGGTGACGCCTAGAATCATTGCGCCTTCAGTAACCGACAATCCTAGAGGCTCAAGGCAGGCGCTTCTTACGATGCGTCCGGGATGGGCTGGGTTTTTCATGGGCATGCGTCTTCTCCTGTTTCTAGTGATAGTCGATCAGTTCAACGTCACGGGCGTCTGGTCCTTCAAAACGAAAAATGATGCGCCAGTTGGCCCGTACCGTCACGGACCAGAACCCTTTCAGGTCGCCTTTGAGCGAATGCAGACGATAACCGGGAAGGTCCAGTTCCCGCAAGGCGATTGCATCATCAAGCACCGTCAATATTTCCTGGACGGTATCCGCTAGATCAGGGCGTATGCCGCTGCGGTCGTCACGTTCAAACAGCCGTTTCAGGCCGCGATGCTTGAAGCTTCTAATCATTCAGGATACACCGTAAACCGTATGTTGTCAGTTGTCAACGATAAGATGCGTAACGATGTGCAACTTCTTCGGCGTGGCGGGCTTGGAACGAAAGGGGCGGCGCGTCTGGCTCTCCATTGCCGCCCGTAAAATGTGGTTAATTCGCGTCTGGTAGCCTGTGCCGTGAGCTTTGAGCCAATTCAGGCGGGATATCCGAGTCCACGAGGTAGTTTCCGAGGTGAGCGCCCGCGTGGTTCCCTGGGCCCGGTTTTGGTATGCCTCGTGCTAAGATGGCCCCGTTATGACGCTTCCCGCTCCTGTGCCGGAGATTCCCGCGGCCAACGTCGACGAAGCCGCGGCTTATTATGTAAAGACGCTGGGCTTTACCTTCGATTGGGGGGACGAGCAAGGCGGCATTGCAGGCATCTCCCGGGAGAATTGCAGGCTGTTTATCACCAATCGCTCGTTTCGGGAGTCCTACGGCAACACGGGTCCGACCCTGTTCTGGCTCAATCTGAACAGCAAGGCTGAGGTGGATGAACTCTTCACACAGTGGAAGGCCGCGCATGCGAAGATCGTTTCCGAGCCCGAGGACAAACCGTGGAAGCTGCGCGAGTTTATGGCTGCCGACCTGGATGGCAACCTCATTCGTGTCTTTTATGATTTCCGGTGGGACGCGTAAGAGAACGACGTCAGTCTAGGGGACGTTTACCGTGACTTCTCCGGCGTCGACGAAGGTGATGACTCCGCCCCACGTACACATTAATTGAGACACGTTATCGAGGGTGGTGAAGTTGCCCAGGTTGACGGTGACGCCGCCGGGGGTCCAGGGCGAGGTGGTGACGGGGATACACGGCATGGGCGTCAGGACTCCGAGCGCCGCCGCGGTGGCTGCGGCAACCTCCGGATTCGAGGGCGACATGCACATGCCGAAGGGCATGATATTCACCATGGGGATGAAATCCATGATGTTGGCGTCGGGCATCATGTTGGTGAAGACCCTATTCGTGGGGAGAACCACCAGACTGCTCGGCGCCACACCGAAACTGCACATCATCTGGGCTCCCATGCAAACCTGTTGAGGCATAGCGGAATCTCCTTCGTTAGGTTAGCTCAATGGCAAGGTTAGTTCTGGCGATAGAGGGAGACGAATTGGCGGAGTTCGGATTGGTTGAGATCGGAGACGGCCCAGAAGGTCATGCCGTTGGCGAACCAGGTTTCGAGGTGATAGCCGTTGCGGGTGTCGGCGGCGGCGGGGGTGGGTGCGGGTGACGGCCAGGTGAAGAGGTTGATGATGTGCTTGCGGCGGCCGTAAATGAGAGCTGCCGCGGGGCGACCGTCGAAGTATTCGAGGCGGCCTCCGAGAAGAGGGAAGCCGTCCAGGTCTTTGACCGCGGGGGAGAAGTCGAGTTTGCCGTTGAACCAGGGCTTGACGGTGTGCTGGTCGGAAGAAGGCACGTCGAGGAGGTGCGTTCCGGCGAGCGAGCGGATATGGGCGGAGAGGACGTTAGCGGCGAGCGACTGTTGGGGGTCGGGACGGGTCCGGAGTTGGGCGATGTTCCAGGTTAAGGATGCGAGGAGCAGCAGGGACGCGGCGATGGCCAGCCAACGCCAGTGCGTGGGCGGGGAGGCTGGTGTGGATTCCTGGCGCAGGCTGCGCTCGATTTTCTGCTGCAGATCCGGGGGCGCTTCGTAGTAGGGGGCGCGGGTTCGGATTATGCAGGAGGGGCAGGAGGCGAGATGCCGGGCGAGGCCGGGATCGTTGTTCTCCATCATGAGACGAGCGGTTTCGCAGTTCACAGGAGGGCTCCGGCTACACATTGTTGAAGGCGCTTGCGGGCTCGGGCGAGACGCGACATGACGGTGCCGACGGGGATGCGGGCGATATGGGAGATCTCCTTATAGGAGAGTTCTTCGAGCTCACGCAGGACGATCACTTCGCGGAATTCGGGCGGCAGGGCTTCGAGGCAGCTCTGGAGGGAGCCGAGAGCGGCTTCGGTGAGGAGGACGGATTCGGCGTCGGGGGCCTGGGCGGCATCGCCGTGCAGTTGTTCATCGAACTCCAGAGGGGGCTGGTGTCGATTGCTTTTTCAGCCAGGTGAAGCAGGTATTGCGAACGATGGCGAGCAGCCAGGCGCGAGCGTCCTGACCCTCGAAGGTTTCGAAGGAGCGGAAGGCGCGGAGATAGGCTTCCTGCACGAGGTCCTCGGCGTCATGGGGATTGCGCGCCAGCCAGCGGGCGAGGTTGTAGGCCGCGTTGAGATGCGGGATGACGGTTTGTTCGAAACGGGCCTGTTTCCTGGCTGGATCCATGGCGGCGAGTCCAGGCTTCGGTACGACGGATATTGCGGAAGCTGTCATTGTGGCATACGGTATGGAGACTGGTTTGGCTGAGAGTTTATTCCCCGGCGACAGGCAAAAGTTTTCGGGAATAAACTTGTCGCGCGGCAGTCATGGCAGGCGGAGGCTTTTATGACTGACATAGACCGGCGCGGATTTCTGCGGTGCATGGCATGGGCAGGGTCCGGTGTGGTGTGGACGATGGCGGGCGGCGTGCCCGCGTCGAGATTGCTCGGCGAGACGAGGGGGCAGGAGGGATTTCAATTTGTACAGATCAGCGACAGCCACATCGGTTTCAACAAACCCGCGAATACGGATGTGAATGCTACGCTGCAGCTGGCCGTCGATAAAATCAACGCGCTGCCGAAGGCGCCTGATTTCCTGATCCATACCGGGGACCTGACGCACCTGGCCAAGCCGTCGGAGTTCGATACGCTGAGCGGTTTGTTGCAAGGCGCAAAAACCAAACAGGTATATTCCGTGCCGGGAGAACACGATAACGCGACTGACGATGGCAAAGAATATCTGGCGCGTTACGGCAAGGGGACGAAGGGAACGGGCTGGTATAGCTTCGATCATCATGGGGTGCATTTCGTGGGCCTGGTGAATTCGGCGGCGCTCGAAGGCATGGGGAAATTGGGCGGCGAACAACTGGCGTGGTTGAAGGACGATCTGAGCGGGCATTCGGCCAGCACGCCGATTGTCTTATTTGCTCACATTCCTTTGTGGAGCGTGTATCCGGAGTGGGGTTGGGGGACTTCGGACAGCGAGGCGGCGCTCGGGTATGTGAAGCGGTTCGGGTCGGTAACGGTGCTGAACGGACACATTCACCAGGCGATGCAGAAGGTAGAGGGCAAGGTCACGTTTCACACGGCGATGTCGACGGCATTTCCGCAACCGGCTCCGGGCAGCGCGGCGGCGGCGGGTCCGATGAAGGTGCCGGCGGAGCAATTGCGGGGGGTGCTGGGAATCCGGCAGGTGGAGGTGGTGATGCGTCCGCAGCATCTGGCGGTGGTGGATTCGACGTTGGGGTGAGCGCAAATGCCGGGGAAATGGTTTGTTGCGATGGCGGCCGGCGGAGCGATTGTGCTGGCCTGGGGGGCGGGTGCTCCGGAAGAGCGGGGGAAGGAGTTGTTTGGGAGGCGTTGCGGCGGCTGTCACGCGCTCGATCTGGATAAAGAAGGTCCGAAGCTACGCGGTGTTTATGGGCGCCAAGCGGCGGGCGTCGCGGGGTTCGGCTATTCGGACGCGATGAGGAAAGCGGGGATCCGGTGGGATGATGCGAGTCTGGACCGCTGGCTACGGGATCCGGAGGCGATGGTTCGAGATACGGATATGGCGTTTCGTCTGGTGGATGGGGAAGAGAGAAAAGCGGTGATCGCTTATTTGAAGAGTCTGCGGGCAAAGTGAAGTTTTACCTGTCACCGTGAGCAAACGGAGAAATGTTAGGATGTATCACCGCGGCCACGACGCCCCGCGGGCTTCAAGAAGACAGGACCATCATGAAACATATCATCGCTAAACTGCTTCAGGATTTCGAAGGCGGGCTGATGAGCCGGAGACAACTGATTGAGAGTCTGGCTCTGGCCGCTACCGCGGCGTCGGCGTCGGCGCAGAGTCCGGCTGCGACACCGGCGGCGCACGCACCGGCGTTCAAGACAGTGGAACTGGACCATATTTCTTATCAGGTGAATGATTACCGGGTGACGCGCGATTTCTACGCGGACCTGATGGGCATGGAAGTAAAGAACGACAACGGCAGGAATCAATGCGAGCTTTATTTCGGGAATTCGCTGCTGCTGGCGCGGAATCATTTCCGGCCGAGAAGCGGAGCGGGTACGGCGGGAGCCGCGCAGACACCGCCGCGGCCGGCTCCCACGTCCGTGGTGGACCATCTTTGCTACCGGATTTATAGTTGGGATACGGACCAGGTGAAAGAGGAACTGATGCGCCGAAAGCTGCTGACTGCGGAGTCGCGTCCGGACACCGGCGGAGGCCCCAACTATTCCAGCTTCCATGTCAGTGATCCAGACGGGTACAACCTCCAGATTAGCGGCTGGGGCGGTCCCAACGATTCGGTGAACAAGAAGAAATAGCGGCGTTTTAGCGAGCGGCTGACCCTAACCTGATGCAGTTCGAGCCGGCCGCGGCCAGGCCTCAGAAGGCATAGGAGACTTGCATCCCGATACGGGCGCGCGATTGCAAATTGACCCCCGGCGCTATTTTACCGGCAATCTGCGCGACTCCGAAATCGACATTGAACTTGCGTTCCGCTTTGGGCACCACTCTCATGCAGTAGGTGAACGTGGTAGGAATAACCGCCGTTGGCAGTTGATCCGGATGGCGCGGCTGTTGCGACACTTCCGAGCCGAAAATGACAGTGCTGTGCGCGGGTCCTTTAAAGACGAAGGCCGCGGCTCCAAAGGCACGGCCCACCATAGCCGAAGCGTTGCCGCCCATACCCCATAATTCGGCGTTAGTGCCTCTATAGCCGCCGCTGAGAACCAGCGGAATCAGCCTGGGCCGGGCGATGGTTTTGGTGGCGACCAGGTAGACATCCCCATTGGTAGTGTTGCGATCGAGCATGGCTCCGCCCACATTATGGACTTGAGTTCGCAGCATGAAGCCAAGCGAGATGGCAGGGATCCAGGCATGTTTGGCCGCATTTTCAGAGAGCAGATTCGCCTTGGCATGAACGATGTAAAAGTAGAGAGGCGTGTTAGTGCGCCAGAGCGCCATAACGCAGGGTAAGAACGGTTGGTTTGGCCTTTCCTTTGGTGACTACTATGATCATGCGGTCGTATTCCGCGTCAGTCAGTGCGGGCACCGTGCTACCGCCGAGACGTTCGACTAAGAGCGGAACGGTGTTGGCGTGGCCTACTACCAGGACGGTGTCGTCGTCGGGGAGCGCCTGGAGGCGAGCGACGAGAGTGTCGATGTCCTTCGCGGGAATGACAACCGGCTGCAGATGGTATTGCTTCGCGGTGGGCTCGGCGGTCTGCTGGGTGCGACGGACTTCGGTGGTGTAGATGGCGTGGATATTTGCGTCTTTGAGGATGGCCGCGAGTTGTTTGGCTCGTTCTTCACCGGCCGGCGTCAGGAGGACGTCGGGCGCCATGCCGGGGTTGCGCTCGGCGTGACGGATGAGGATGATGGTCGCCGCCTGAGTTAGTGGAGATAAGGCGGCTAGTAAGAAGAGGGTCGATAGGAGTTTCATAGAGTTACTCGTTTAGCCAAGGCTGACAGACTAAAGTCTGTCACACAAGAAGGAACCAGATGAATAGGCCCAGGCTGGCGGCTAGTACGGAGCCGACGAGGATGGAGACGACGCGATCCGGGTTGAGTTGATTTACTGCCGGGATCTTCATGAGGATCAGGCCTGCGCCCAGGAAGACGATGCAGTCGGCCAAGCCGTGCGTGGTCCAATGGTGGCCGGTGAGCGACGCCATGAATTTATTGAGTGGGGCGTAAGCGTCCTTGGCCCACGCCAGGACGGTATTAAAGATACAGGCGATGGCGGCTGCTAAAGCAAAAGCGGTGGTTGTCGAGTTCATTTTATTGTGCCCCTTTCGTGTTACCGCGCAGCAGAGCGATTTTGACGCCGTGGTCGATGATGGCTCCGGCGCCTTCGACCGCGAGGCCGGTGAGGACGATGAGGAGGGAGACGCTCAGCACCATTTTGCGCGCGGCTGCGCTGGTGTAGACTTTATCGCGCACCGCGATGACCAGATAGAACGACAGGATGCCTGTGATAAAGAAGAGGTGCTCCTTGGTCTCCATGAAGATGTTGTGAGCAAAGGGCCACGGTCCTTTGAGGATGATGGCTTTTTCCGCGGGATAGAAGTGAACGTACCAGTAGCCGCCGAGAAGCCAGGCGGCGCCCATGGCAATAGCCCCGAGGAGGGCGGCGGTACGCATCCGTCCCGCGCTTTCCGGACGGGCGTTCAGCGCGTCGATAAAGACCCACAAGGCAGCGAGGCTGCCTAACACGCCGAAGGAGGCGTGCGCCAAAAGTATGATGTCACTGCTGGTAATGTTCATGATCCCTTTCGCATTTTAGAAACGGGCGACCTGGCCGGGAGGGCCGAGCATGGCATGGCCGGCAGGCGCCGGGTTGGAGCCGGCATCCGCGCCTTTCTTGCCCCAGGTCCAGTAGAGTCCGAGATAGGCGTAGTTTTCGAGCTGGCCTACGATGGTGTGGCCGTAACAGAAAAGCAATTGATAACTCTCGTCTCCATGAAATTTGTAGTAACCGCCGAAATCGAGAAGCGTGGCGGCTTTGGTTTGGGGCGTGGCGAGGCCTTCCGGTCCGTGAAAGAAGGCTTCGGTGGCGAGTGTCCACTTCTTTCCGAGGTCGCGTTGGACGAGCCAGCCGGCGAAGGGATAGTTGCGAAAGCCGGGGACCTTCTCGCTGATGAGGGTCTCGCCGCCTCCGCCATAGGTGGTCCAGGGGCCGAAGCTTTTCTGTATCCAGATGGGAACTTTGAACCAGGTTTTGCCGACCCCTAACCCTCGCGGAGCACTGCCGGTGGGGAGTTCGATCATGGTGAAGGTGCCGATCATGGGGCGATGTTTGGACTCCTGGACGAAGCGGTATTTGATGCCGGTTTCGATATCGCCGATGCCGAAGGTGCGGGGGCCTGCGCCGAGCGGGGCATATGCCGGGTTGTTCGATGGCAGAGCCGAGGAGGCGGGAATGATGATGTGCAGGTGAACGTTGGGAAGAGCGCCCCAATTGAACTCGACCGCGGGGCCTTCGGTGTCGGTTTCGAGACGCGTGCCGTCGGAACTTGCGAAAGTATAGAATTCGTAATGCTTGTAGTCGATGGGCTCGGGGTCGTCGGTTTGAAAGGGAGGGCCGGCCCAGAGGGCTGAACAGGATAAGAACGCGAGTGTGGGATACGGCGACCGGAGGAGTTTCATTTGTGCTCGATGAGTTCTCCGAAGAGCTCGCGGACCTTGACTTTGGCGTCTTTGAGGGCCTTGCGTCCCAGGGGGGTGGCTCGATAGATTTTTCGGAGCGATTTGCCGTGGCGCTGTTCGCCGGAGCGAAGATAACCTTTCCTTTCCAGGCGGTGGAGCATGGGGTAGAGGGTTCCGGCGCTGATGCGATAGCCGTGGCGCTGCAACTCCTCGGCCATAGCCAGACCGAAGATGGGGCCTTCGACGGCATGGTGCAGGATGTGGAGGCGGATCAGGCCCGAGTATAAGTCGCGATCATCCACTAAAGTCGATATCGAGTGTAGCTATCGAAACACGATAATGTCAACTGGGACAGAGGAGCAGAGCCAGAGCCCTGCCTATCGCTAGTACTCTCAAGTACGACTGTGTGACAGACGGGCGGCCTATCCTTTTGGGTACTGTCTTGCGAATGTAGGCGGACGGTATTCTTGATCCGTGGCGACTAGTAAAATATTTTCGACGTTCCATACAGCGCTTTGGGGATAAGGCTCATCGGCGTCGTTGTATCAATGTTCCGGGTGTAGCTGATGAAATCGATTCCGAGCTTTGAAAACTGTTGAAGAGCAGAGGCCAGGATGCTCAGGGAACGCGCAAACCGGTCGTACTTCCAAACCAAAAACACGATCGGGCTTGGCGAGGCTGGCCGGGAATTACTGCCCAGCCAGAATCCGATATGGCAACTACACTGCCAGGTGGTTTCGCGGAACCAGAGCGGTCCTGAGATTAAGGCCGAAAAAGATCTCGCGATTACTTGCAACATGGCCGAAGCCAGCAACGGGGCTGCGGCGAGGCGAATTGAGCGCTCCATTTTGCGCTAGAGGTTTGCAACACGCCAGACCCATTGTTTTTGGGCTCCGCGCCGATGATGCAAAACTTACCCTTTCTGAGACACAGCCCAACCTGTCAATACTCACTCACTCGGAATACGGCAAATCGTCCGGGTTCACTCCGACGTAGTCCGGTGCGGGGTCCTCGGTGAACCGGACGGCCTCGATGTCCTGGTGACCTTGCAGGAGTGCTTTGCAGACACGGTGCATTCCATCCATGACGCGCCCGTCATTGGAAAGGATGATCGGATAGGCCAGTTCGCAATCGAGTATAAGACGTGCATGCTCAACGATCTCGCGGCACGTCAGTTGTCGAACTCTTTCATTTGCCCAAAAGGGTTCGTCAAGCTCGCGAATTGCAGAAAGCGGAACTCGCTCGGGAATGAGTGAACGGGACTTCTCGACAAGGCGGTGCACGTTCCAAGCACAAAGGCCGTCCGGCGATCTCCGAAAGTG
This sequence comes from Terriglobia bacterium, assembly GCA_963777595.1. Lineage (GTDB taxonomy): Bacteria > Acidobacteriota > Terriglobia > Bryobacterales > Bryobacteraceae > CAVVFX01. Next base: position 96,074 of record CAVZRE010000046.1, on the reverse strand, counting down.
ATATTGCGTGCGCATGGGTCCCCTTGCATCAGTTCACCACGCGAATGTAAAAGGGTCGTCGGTCAGTTGCAAATTGGACCCTTTGGGGACGGTATGATCCAGTTTACGAGGACCGGCACACAGGCGGCGTCAAAGTAACCGTCGCCCCGGCGAACGGGAGATCATGAATTACCCTCATGGGCTATAGTTGTCCATGCCCAACAATACCTGTGAACGCTGCGGCGGTTCACAACTCATCAGCGGTCTCATTGTTTCTGCTTCTGGCGGTGGTGGTGACGTACGTCCCGGCCTCCTCTGCAAAGAGAAAGAGAAAGGCTTTTTCAAACGATCCGAAAGGGAGAAAAGGGAGACCCTTTTTGCTGACCTGTGCACCTCTTGCGGCACTGTAAAACGTTTATACGTGAAAGACGGGTGTTGGGGATCAATGGAACGGAAAACCGGGTTAAGGTCACGCGAGTTTTGCAGATTCTTGACGCACTGGCGTAAACCGACGGCAGCAATGGGTCGAGCGGTCTCCGGTTAGTCCACAGCCCTTCAATTACCCCAGTGTGACGAGCGATCCAATACAAGTTCGATCGTCTCAGCAGGGCTACCGCAGGTGAACGGCACGCGCGCACTTGCGAGCAGTATCCCCGGCACAGGCAGTCGCTGACGCAGCAATTATGTTTCTAATTTGTACTGCAATCCACGAAGGCAGGGAACTGTAGCAAAGCCTCGGGCGTCAGTCTCGGCGACCTCCCGGACACTGTCATCTTCAAAGGCCCTGACCCGTGCCTCCACCACGGGGCCACCCTCTTTCCGAACAACCCGCACCTTGATACTGGCCTTCTCCAATGGCGGGTCAAGCCACAAGACCATTGATTGGCGGTGCTCTCCTGGTGTCAATCGCAAAATAAGCCCTTTATCTCGCGACGAAGCTGCTGGATAGTAGATGCGCCGGTACGGCATATCTGTTGTGGGGTATTCCACCCCAGCAGACAAATAAACTTCGGCTTCTGGTAGTCCGGTGATTGTGAATTGTCCGTTCTCGTCGGTCTCCGTCTGCAACGAGTATTGATTGACCTGATCTTTCGGCTGCACCTGCACAGGAACCTTCTTGGCGGGTCGGCCGCCGCGGTTCAACACGATGCCCTGAAGTGTGCTCGTGGTAGTGAGCTGAACATCCGTGTATTCGCACCCAGTTTCGGGGACGTGAAGAATGGAATGCCCAGAAGATCGAAATGGAGCAAGGTCAGCCCAAACTTTGTAATAACCTGGCGTCGCATGCTGCAGAGAAAACGAACCGGTCTCATCCGTTGTTACGCGAAAAGTCGATGAGTCATTTAATATCGTTACTTGTGCGCCCCGGAGTTTGGGGCCAGTCAACGCTGGCCAGCCGCGGAATGGATAGAGAACGACACGTCCGAGAACTTGTGGCGAAACTGCACCCCCACGATAGGCCCTCAGCATGGTCAAATCATGGTCGAGATTCGGAAAATCGTCCGCCGGTCGAGATCCGGCACATTCCGGAGCGTAGTAGACAGTAGGAGGCTTAGATATATCGAAACCGTCGGGCAGCGGTTTATTCCTGCCTTGTCCATTGCGCATGATGGACATCGCCGCGCTGTCGTTCAGAGCCTGACTCCTATACGCGAATACGAGGTATCGCTGGCCAGCGGCATACTCCTCATAGCAGCTTGTGAAGCTACCTGGATCGACCCAGATCTGGCGGATGCTGGACGCTACACCCTTAAAGCTTTCTTCGACGTCGAAGCGCACCAGTGTTGCCTGAGTGAACCGCCCCGAACCATCATCGTTAGTGAAGGAAACCTTCCCAAGAAAAATGGCATCGGCACCTAAATAGGCGCAAGCTGGTTTTGGTGGCCCGCAGTCGCAAGATCGCAGCGCCTGCGACGTCCCAAGAAAGAACACGAATAAGTAGCTAAGATTTCTGCTCATTCAGTGACACGTCAGTGATGAACCTTTAGCGAAGCCGTGAGCGGACCACGGTTAGGTCGGTCCTGGAAGATAGACACCATGATGATACGTTAAGTTCCAGAGCGGGATCACGGCAATCGGTTTAAAGCAGCAAGCGGGCTTATGTGAAATCAAAGTCACGAAACAGCAGCAGCCAAGCGATAAATAGTGGCCTCGTGCACATTGAACGTCCTTGCGATGTCTCGAACCGCCTTGCCCTCCGCGAGCAACTGCTCTGCAACTTGCGCCTGGTCGGTATTGAGCTTACGCGGTCGCCCAAAGCGTACGCCACGCTGTTTTGCTGCTTCGCGACCGGCCCCAGTCCGCTCACGGATCAAATCACGCTCAAACTCAGCTATGCCGGCGAAAACCGTCATTATCATCTTGCCAGCGTGTGTTGTGGTGTTGGCCCACGGCTCGGAAACGGATAAGAATTTACCGCCCGCCTCATTGATTGTGTCCATGGTGTTCAGCAGATCACGCGTGGATCTGGCCAGCCGGTCGAGCTTCCAGACAACAATAATGTCGCCTGGCCGGATCTGATCGAGCATGCGCTGGAATTCCGGCCGCTGCCGATTGAAGCCTGACACCTTTTCGCGGAAGATCTTTTGACATCCGGCCTTCTTGAGCGATTTCAGTTGAAGGTCCAGGTTCTGATCCTGGGTCGAAACCCGCGCGTAGCCGATCTTCATTGCCGCACCTCTTCGTCAGGTTGCAAAAGTTCTTGCATTAAGCCTACCTTTTGCGGGATACTTTTGCAAATGGGATTTCTGCGGAAATACGGTGTAATACGGTACTTCCGGTTTCCTCGCAGAACTTGTAAGTTTTGCAAAACGCCTCCCCCGGGTAGATGGAGGAGGCCCATGCCCGTCAGTTTCCTGACCGAACAACAGCGGAACCAATACGGCCGCTTCGCCGGAGAACTAAGTCCGGAACAGTTAAACCGCTACTTCCACCTGGACGATCCCGATCGCCAGCTCGTCAACTCTCATCGCGGTGACCATAGCCGTCTTGGGGTTTGCCATTCAGCTCTGCACCGCCCGTTTTCTTGGCACTTTCCTTGAAGATCTCTCTGGCGTCCCGTCCTGTGTCATCAACTGCCTCGCCCGGCAGCTCCATATCGAACAGCTCAGTTGCTTCTTCCATTACCGCGACAGTGAAACCCGTTGGGACCACGCCGCGGAGATACGCCGCCATTGCGGGTTCCGCGACTTCGGCGATCCGTCCGTCCAGTTTCGCCTCAATCGTTGGCTGTACGCGCTCTGCTGGACTGGCACTGATCGCCCCGGTGTTCTGTTTGATCGTGCCACAACCTGGTTGATCACTCAGAAGGTTTTGCTACCAGCCGTCACGACACTGGAGCGGCATGTAGCGCGGTTGCGCAGTCGTGTGGAAGAACGTGTTTGGTCGATGCTCGCGGCATTGGTTTCTCCGGAGACACGATCAAAGCTTGCAACCCTCCTTTCGGCGTCAGAGGATGGACACCAGTCGCTGCTCGATCGGCTGCGTAAAGGGCCCTATCGCAGGAGCGCTCCTGAACTTGTCCGGGCACTGTACCGTGTGGAGAAAATTGCGGGCTTGGAATTGATGCTGTTGTGGCTCATCGTATCCCCACGGGTCGGCTGCATGCGCTGGCACGCTTCGCCAACACTGCCAAAGTCAGCGTAATTCGACGGCTGCCGGAATCACGCCGGCTTGCGACGTTGGTGGCGTTCGCCAGCAATCTCGAAGCTACGGCACTCGATGACGCGTTGGACCTGCTAGATATTTTGATCACCGAGATATTCAGCGAGGCCGCCAAGGCCAGCGACAAATCACGCCTGAGGACGATGAAGGATTTGGATGCGGCGGCCGTCCAACTCATGCAAGTGTGCCGGCTTGTCCTCGATTCAGAGCTACAGGATGCGGATTTGCGAACCGCAATCTTCAAGGCAACTGAACGGGAGGAACTGGAAGCTGCGGTAAGCCAGGTGGACTCTCTCGTTCGCCCACCTGAAGACGTGTACTATCGGGAGCTGGCGGGCAGCTATGCGAGGGTGCGTCGGTTTTTACCGCATTTGCTACGCACGGTTCGTTTCGACGCAACGCCTGCGGGTCAGCCCTTATTAGAGGCGCTCAATTACCTACTGGAAGTCGAAGAGCAAGGCATCACGAAGACGGACCCGCCGGTAGCGATCGTGACTCGCGGTTGGTCTCGTTATGTGGGAACAGGCAAAGAGTTCAACCGCAAAGCCTACGTGTTTTGCTGTCTGGATCGAGTCCGCCTGGCGCTCCGGCGTCGCGATATCTTCGTCGCTCCGAGTATCCGCCATGCCGATGCCCGGATAGGGCTTCTCGGCGGTTCGGCTTGGAATGTCGCACGCCCCACCGTTTGCCGCTCCCTTGGACATTCAGTATCGTCCACAGAAACAATCAGTGCACTCAGCCGCGAGCTCGATCAAACTTATCGAACCGTAGCTGAAAAGCTGCCGTCCAATCCAGGCGCTCGCGTGGAACAGGTGGACGGTAAAGACGCGTTGATCGTGGGGTGCGCGACATAGAAGTGGTTAATAACAATTCATAATCAAGCGATACGTCGCGTTGCCCAGTAATCTTCCAGTTCGCCGTTGAGCAGGCAACAGCGCAAGGCGATGATTGCGTTGGCGCCGCGCACGGTCCAGAACATGCCGGATTGTTTGAGGCGGCTGCCGATCACGGTTTTGCAACCAGCCTCGATTACGCCGGAGCCGACGAATAGATTCTTCTTTCGGAATTCCGGATAGCGCATACGGTCGCGATTGCCGTCAAAGTACTCGGCCTCGATGCGGATAGTCTTGGCCAACTCAGAGTTCTGCTCCGCGTCGGCTAGCTTACGAAGCGCCGTCGCGAGTTTTTCGATTTTGCCGTTCTCCAGCCAATCCAGCTTGCGCATCAGCCATCGCTTCTGCGCCGCCTCATCGGCGGGATGCAGCTTGCGAGTCAAATCCCAAAGATGCTCGCGAGCATGATAGAGATCAACAATCTGAACGGCGCCGGGAAAGTGCTGATCGGCGTTGTTCCAGATCCAGTGTGATCCATCGCCCATGACCACGCGGGTAATGGCGCGGTCCGATCCCCGGTTCCAAGCCTCCGTGTAAACTCGGAGACCAAACTCCTCGGCGGTTTCAATCGCGCCGACGTATGTGGTGGAGCCTTCATCGCGGATAGGCCGGCCCTGGTCATCGACGGTGGTTTGTGTGAACACTGCGCCGAGTTTGCATTCGCGAGTGCGCGCAGGCTGGCCGGGCGTTCTGCCGGGCCGGCCTTCGGCTTCGGCCTTCACCACAAACACCTGCGTTCCGTCCATCTGAATGTACAGGTACGGAATCGACGGACCAGCAACGGCCGGGAGATGGAGTTGCTTGGCACTCTGAATGTCTTTCTGTTGCCGGATCTCAATATCTTCGCCAATCGACTCGGCGGTTCTCTCGACCGTCTTAGCAGTGACTTCTAAGCCCGCCAGCAGCTTCATTTGGTCCCGACCCCGAGCGAAGGGGGCCGCGCCGCCAACAGTTGCGAGCATGCGCCGCACGCCTGGGGAGAGTTCCGTCTGATCGATGTCCAGTTCAACGTCGGCGGGAAACTGTCCCGTGTGGCACGCCGGACACAGGTAATAGGGTCGGTCAACCTGTGCCCAACCCACCACGGTGAGGATTGGCCGGGAACGCATTCCTTCATATCGGGCGACACGACCGCAAATGCAAGGAATGCGGCGATGGTCGTCATCCGGTGGTGAAAGGCGCAACAATTCGGTAACGGCGTCCGCACCAGTTTGATGGACCGTGGAGCGAATCGCTATCTCCGCAGCCTCAAGATCCAGTTGGCCGGTCCTGTGTCGATCGGCAAAAATTCTTTGCAGTTGCTGTTCTAACTGGCTGGAGGCTTTTTCGCAGGCCGCGGCCGTCGTTTTTTTTCCTGAGACATCGCATCTTGTTCCGCCGATCGCGCGCGGCAGATCTTGGCGCTGACCTCAATGAACGCGCGAGCCAGCAGTTCGAAGCGGCGAAACTCGGCAATTTCGCGCTCGGCCTTTTTCCGGGCGGCGGGCGTCGGCAGCGACTCAGTTACGGTCTTGCCCTGATCCTTGTAAGTCAATCGAGGGTTCGGGCCATGCACCGGATTACCGGGCTTGTGACATCGGCAGTTGGGTTTGCCGCAACGGCCGCTGGTATCGGAGATGGATCCGCTGCGCAAATCGCCCAAAGCGGCGATCTGCTTGACGAGATCGGCTCGTCGGGACTCCAGATCTTCTAAAGAATCGGGCATGAAGTAGGCCTCCTTGTCCTAGCGTATAGCATACGCACGGATAATAGGGACAAAAAAAAGAAATGACCAGCTGGCCACTTCTATGTCGCGCACCCTTGATCGTGACGCCACTTGACAAACTCGAAGAGCCAGACAGCCTGGTAAAGCTGCGGCAGGAAGTGAACGCGAGATTGCCGCGTGTTGACCTCCCAGAGGTGCTTCTGGAAATTGCTGCGCGAACCGATTTCACTTCGAGGTTCACCCACGTCAGCGAACGAGAATCGCGCATGCAGGATCTGCCGACGAGCCTATGTGCAAACCTCATTGCGGAGGCCTGCAATATTGGGCTGGAGCCGCTTACTCGCAACGACCTTCCTGCGCTACGCCGGTCTCGTCTCTCGTGGGTCAGCCAAAATTTCATTCGCAATGAAACGCTGATGGAAGCCAACGCTTCCCTCGTCGCAGAACACAATAAGATTCCATTGGTGCACAAATGGGGCGGCGGGGAGGTGGCATCCGCCGATGGACTTCGCTTCGTGGTGCCGGTGCGGACGCTGCACGCCGGACCGAACCCGAAATACTTCGGCTTCGAACGAGGCGTCACCTACTATAACCTCGTCTCGAATCAGTTCACTGGGTTGAACGCCATTGTCATCCCCGGAACATTGCGAGACAGCCTGTACCTCCTGGCCGTGGTGCTGGAACAATAGACGGAGCTTCAACCCACCGAGATCATGACCGACACCGGGGCGTATACCGACGTCGTCTTTGGTCTGTTTTGGCTGCTGGGTTACCGTTTTTGTCCGCGGATCGCCGATATCGGGGCGCCCGCTATTGGCGGATCGATCCATCAGCCGATTATGGTTTGCTGAATGGCATCGCCAACCATCGCATCAATACCAAGCTCATTGAAGAAAACTGGGATGATCTGCTCCGGCTTGCGGGCTCGCTCAAACTCGGTATGGTCCAGGCGACCTCGATCATGAAGACGCTCCGAATTGACGACCGCCCGACCAAGCTTGCTCAAGCCGTGGCAGAGTTGGGGCGCATCGACAAAACGATCCACGCCTTAACCTTTATAGACGATGAAAACAAACGCAGGAGGACCCTGACTCAGCTAAATCGAGGCGAAGACCGGCACAAACTGGCCCGCGCCGTCTTCCACGGCAAGAGAGGCGAACTACGACAACGATATCGGGAGGGACAAGAGGACCAACTCGGTGCGTTGGGGCTGGTCGTGAACATCATTATTCTGTGGAACACCCTCTACATCAACGCTGCCTTGGATCAGCTCGCGAGTGAAGGCTATCCCATCCAGCCGGAAGACGTGGCTCGGCTTTCACCGTTGGTTTTCGAGCACATCAATCTCCTGGGACGCTATGCCTTCTCGGTTCCGGACTCTGTGGTGCGGGGTCAGCTTCGGCCCCTTCGCAACCCGGCTGACACTTTGGAGGATGTCGCCTAAACTTCGGATCTGCAAAACTCAGGTAACCTTAACCCGGTTTTCCGTTCCATTGATCCCCAACACCCAAGACCCGAAACGTGATTGGGTCGTATAACTTTCACGGTTTCAGCCGGGACTGTCCCCGGCCCAATGGGCGCAAAGGACCGATACTGTTGAAAAAGTCGCTGGTGAGCCGTGCGGGTGGCACCCCGAAAAACGAACGCGATTAGAGGCGCTACGAGCAATCGCGGAAGGCAAGGTAGACATTTCGATCGCGCTCAGGAACCGACCAATGATTGCATCGGACTTTTTCAACACCATCTACCCTTTGTGCGACAACCTGAACGGCGGAGCACAGATCGGTTGCAGGATTAAATTGAACCCGCCGCCTCCTTACCGCTCGTCGGACTCGGCGCAGTGCTTTCCAAGCGACGAACTCAGCGCGTCTGTGCGAACCGGCTGTACTCCATCCGCCATTCTCCCAAAGAAGCTGTTCACTCGTTTGGTCTGAACATGAAAGGCCGGTATTGTCGTGTCGAAAAACCTACCCCCCATGCATGCAAACTGATGACGGCCACATGGCCGAAAAACGCCCGACGCTGGACATTAAGGTCAAAGATTCAGACGAGTGTGACGATTTAACTAGCATCCTTACCTCTACCCACAGAGGCCGGGGCGTGCGGATGTGTTGCGAAACCCACACGGGGGCGAAGAACAGGGTGGGTCCGGGAGCTTAGAATAAACAAGAGTGCTACCAGAAGCGTCCCATCACAGCCCCGCCGCTCTCGAGTATGAGCCCCTGCCGCGCTTTCAAGCCGACGATCTGCAGGACGACAGCCGTATGGCGGACTGCAAGGGCAAACGTGTCGGGATTTTGATTGTTACGTATAACGCGGTGACCACGCTCAAAACGGTGCTCAAGCGGATTACGCCGAATGTCTGGAAGAACGTGGAAGAAGTAGTGATCTTCGACGATGCCAGTCCGGATGCAACCTATGAGCTGGCGGTGGGGATCAAGGCATCCATCGACCTGCCCAAATTGAAGGTGCTGAAACACGCGAGGAACCTGGGCTACGGGGGAAATCAGAAGGCGGGTTACAAGTATTTCATTGAGCGCGGCTTCGATGTGGTGGTGCTCTTGCACGGCGACGGGCAGTACGCTCCGGAGATTCTTGCGCACCTTTACCGGCCGATCGTGGATGGGAATGCGGACGCGGTATTCGGTTCGCGCATGATGAAGACGTATGGCGGCCCGCTGAAGGGCGGCATGCCGTTTTACAAATACCTCGGCAACCGCATCCTGACGGTGTTCGAGAATGCCGCGCTGGGCATGAATCTGACCGAGTTCCACAGCGGCTACCGCGCCTATAACCTGCATGCGTTAAAAGATATCGATTTCTCGAAGATGACGGACAAGTTTCACTTCGATACGGAAATCATTATCAAGCTGCACCACCAGAGATTCCGCATTATGGAAGTGCCGATCCCCACTTACTATGGAGATGAAATCTGCTACGTGAACGGGTTGAAGTATGCCAAGGACGTGGCGCGGGCGGTACGGCGGTACAAACATTGCATGCGGTCGGTGAAGCGGCATCCGGAGTTCGAAGAGTACTTCATTCACTATCCGATCAAGTTTTCGCGGCATTCCAGCCATTCGTACGCGCTGGAACTGGCGGGGTCGCATCATTCCATTCTGGATGTCGGCTGCGGCAAAGGTTTTCTAGCCGAGCAGATGGTGAAGAATGAGAATCGCGTGACGGGGATGGATATTCTGCCGCCGTCGGCGGTGTTGCCGGCGCTGTCGCGTTACTACCAGGCGGATCTGAGCGAGAGCATTGCGCGCATTGTGGATGACTTGCACGGCGAGACTTACGACCGGGTGCTGCTGCTCGATGTGCTGGAACATCTCACCACCTGCGACAGGCTGCTGCGGGAGTGCCGTCCGACGTTGAAGAGCACGGGATTTCTGATTGTCTCGGTGCCGAACATCGCCAATATTTATGTTCGGCTGCTGCTGTTGCTCGGTAAGTTCGAATATACCGAGCGAGGGATTCTGGATAAGACGCACGCGCGCTTTTTCACGCGGCAAACGGCGCGGGCTTTTCTACGGGAGAATGGCTACGCGATTGTGGAAGAGCGGTGCACGTGTATTCCGATCGAACTGATTCTGGGGTGGTCGCCGGCGAATCCGGTGATGAGAGCGATGACCGGGATGTTAGGGGCACTTACTAAGTTGATGCCTGGGTTGATGGGGTATCAGATCGTATTTCTGGCCCGGGCGGAGTAAAGCTCGCCACCGATCGTCAGGTCGATAGACGAGGCTGTCGGGCGCTTCGCCAGCCTAAGATGCTGGAGGATGGGCCGAAGCCGCCGCAGGCGTTTGGTTCGCTTAACCCGGAAGAGCTTTGGCTGCCGGACTATGGCGGTCATACCATGAATGGTGATGTCGGAGTGGTTCAGCCAGGCACCCAATGCAGCTGGGCCAGAGATACGTGCTGGCGGTCTTTCACGAATCGGGAGGCGGGGTCGGTATGCTGGCGGCGATGGAAGAGGGCGTGTTCCGGGTCAACGATAATTCTGAGTTGAAGCCTATGAGGGCGGCTGATCTTTCCCATGACCTTCAGACACGCGGACTCGACAGTCTGGATTCGTTGCGCGGGTTCTTGGCCAAGAGCGCTATGGAAGCAGCAACGCCGAAACATTTACGGTAGGCCGGCGACGTCGAGGAAGTGCGCGGGTAAATCGGGCGGACATAGGAGAATAGATGCGATTTAAGGCCCTAGCCGTCGGAGAAACTGCAACGACTGCTGCGCAGCCGGGCAGACCACGAAAGACGATGGTCTGCCCTACAGATGATGGGAGGTTGCCTAGTTGTCGCCGTTGATGGCTACGGTGAGGAGTTCGGCGCCGGGGGTTGACTGGGCCCAGGGAGAAGAGCTTCCCCAAATGACGTTGGAACCCCAAATCACATTCGAGCCCCAGATCACATTGGAACCCCAGATTACGTTGGAGCCGCTGACGTTCGAGCCCCAAATGACGTTGGTCGCGAAGGGCGCGGTGCTGCCCCAGATGACATTGGTCGCGGCAATGCCGACTAACTGGACCTTGCCGGTCTTGCTGTTGAATGTCGCCGCGGGAGACATGGCTGAGCCGGAGGGCATGGTGGTGTCGTTATAGGCGGCCCAGATATCTACCTGGCCTGCGCCGATGCTGAAGATATCCGCATTCTCGGTGTAAGTCCCGGCGGGATTGGTGACGGTGATCGTGGTGGTGGCCGGGAAGCCGCGCCAGGCGGTGCGCATTAATTTGGCCTTCACCTGATCGGGCGTGAGGGCCGGATTTCCGTCGATTAACATCGCAGCCCCACCGGAGACGAGGGGCGTCGCCATGCTGGTTCCGGACAGGGTGAATAAGTAAGGAGAGTAAGACGAGGAACCTCCCGGCAGATAGGTATCGATGGGAATCTGATTGGCGGGATAGTCGGTGACGAGGGCGGAGCCATGCGACAAGGTGGAGACTACGCGGTTGCCGGGAGCAACCAGGTCGGGCTTGACAATGTGGTCGATGGCGGTGGGCCCTTTGGAGCTATAGGTGGTCTGGATGTCGTTGGCGCGGTTGTAATCTGCCATGTCGTTGGTGGCGCCGACGGTAATGACGTAAGGGTCGTTACCCGGGGCGGTGATGGTGCCGTAGCCGAGGGTGCCCTGGGAATTATCCCGTCCGTCGTTGCCGGCGGCGACGACTACCACGATACCGGCTTTCCAGGCGGCTTCCACGGCCTGGCAGAGAGGGTCGGTCTTATAGGACTGCGTAATCGGGCGGCCGAGCGAGAGATTGATGACGCGGATGTTGTAAGTGCTCTGGAGCTGAATCGCCGCATTAATGCCGGCGATCACGGAAGCGTCGGTACCTGCGCCGGTGGCACTCAGGACTTTCAGATTGACGATATTGGCAAACATGGCAACGCCATAGAAATAGCGGGTGTTATTCGTCATTCCGGCGGTGATATTGTCGACTCCCGCCGCGATGCCTGCTACGTGGGTGCCATGGCCGAACTCATCGTTGGTATCGCCGCCGACGAAGCTCTTGCTGTAGACGATGCGGGACGTGCTGGAACCATAGAAGTTGAAATTGATATTCGCGGAATTGATACCGCTATCGATGATGGCCACGCCGATACCGATGGCGGGGGCGCGGCCGATGGACTCGTAGTGAAGGCCGAGAGCGTAATAGTCCACCGAGCTGATGGCATGGTCAAGAAAGGCCTGTACTGGCTGATTGGGGCTGATGGAGACGACGCCGGGATTGGCTTCCAGATCGTCGAGGGCTTCGGGAGTTACCGCATAGTGAGCTACGGGAACATGCTCAAAGGCCGCCAGGGTGCGGCCGTTGCGAGCGGTCACTCTTCTATGCTGCTCTTCGGACGGTTGGGCGGCGTACTGCACCAGCACTTCAACGGTTTCGCCGGTCTTGGGGCGCTTGATTCCGACGGCTTTAACGCCGAAGGCCTGAAAGTCACACAGAAGTAAAAGACCTACGAGGGCCGCTGTCCGGCTGGAGTTATGTGTGTTCATGTATTAATTCTCTTCGCGACTTGACGTATTAGCTGCTAAGTCCGAGGTTAGACTGCGGCGGGTTGTTGAGTTAGTATGCATGAGAATACGGTGGGGTAGTTTGGGAGGGTTTGGTCATATGAGTACTGAACGGGCTACGAGGTGAGGGAGAGAGGGGAGCCGGGCCAGAAGCCGATGCCGGCCAGCGCTCCGCCGGGCTACCTGTCGCCGTTTATGGCGACGTCGAGGAGTTCCGCGCCGGGCGTCGACTGGGCCCACGGAGAACTGCTGCCCCAGATGACATTGGCTGCCGCTACGGCGTTGGAACCCCAGATGACATTCGATCCCCAGATGACGTTCAAGCCGCTGACATTCGATCCCCAGATGACGTTAGTGGCATAGGGCGAACTGCTTCCCCAAATCACATTGGTCGCGCCGACGCTGTTCAACTGTAACTGGACGGAAGAAGAGCGCGAGTTAAAAGTGGCAACAGGCGATGCGGCGGATCCGGAGGGCATGGTGGTGTCGTTATAGGCGGCCCAGATATCCACCTGTCCCGCGCCGATGCTGAAGATGTCGGCATTCTCGGTGTAAGTGGTTTTCGCGCCGGACGAACTGGTGACGGTGATATTCATGGTGGCCGGGAAACCGTCCCAGGCGGTACGCATCAACTTAGCCTTTACCTGATCCGGAGTGATGGCCGAATTTTGGTCGATTACCATTGCGGCCGCGCCGCTGACGACCGGCGCCGCCATGCTGGTTCCGGAGAGTATGAACAAATAGGGGCAGTAGGAGGACGAACCTCCAGGAAGATAGGAGTCGATGGGAATCTGATTGGCGGGATATTCGGTGACGAGTGCCGCTCCGTGGGATTGGGCTGAGACAACCAGATTGCCGGGGGCCACGAGGTCGGGCTTGACGATGTGATCGATGGCGGAGGGTCCTTTGGAGCTGTAAGTAGTGAGGACGTCGTTTCCACGGGTGTAGTCGCCGTTGTCGTTGGTTGCGCCTACGGTGATGACATAGGGGTCATTCCCCGGCGCCGTGATGGTGCCATAGCCTTGCGTATTTTGGGAGTTATCCCGGCCATCATTGCCGGCGGCGACGACGACCACGAGGCCTGCCTTCCAGGCAGCTTCGACGGCCTGGCACAGAGGGTCGGTTTTATAAGATTGCGTAATGGGGCGGCCAAGGGAGAGATTGATGACGCGGATGTTGTAGGTGCTTTTCAGTTTGATCGCAGCATTGATGCCGGCGATTACCGACGAGTCGGTACCGACGCCGGCTGCGTTGAGGACTTTCAGGTTGACGATATTGGCATCCATGGCGACACCGGAGAACCATCTGATGTTGTTATTCATTCCGGCGGTCACATTATCGACTCCGGCTGCGATTCCTGCTACGTGGGTGCCATGTCCGAACTCGTCATTGGTATCGCCGCCGACAAAGGTCTGGCTGTAGACGATACGCGACGCATTGGTCTCATAACTATTCATGTTGATATTGGTCGGGTTGACGCCGCTATCAAGAATGGCTATGCCGATTCCCCAGGCTTTCCCGCGGCCGATGGAGACGTAGTAGTTGGCGAGAGGGTCGTAGTCCGCGGAGGCGGTCGCGTGGTCGAGGAAGGCCTGCAAGGGAAGATTCGGGCTAATGGAGACGACGTCGGGGTTGGCTTCGAGATCGGCGAGGGCCTCCGGGGTGACGGCGTAGTGAGCGAGCGGCACATATTCAAAGGCAGCCAGGACGCGGCCATTATGATTGGTCACCCTGCGGTGTTGTTCTTGCGAGGGCTGAGTTGCATATTGCACCAGCACTTCAACGGTTTCACCGACCTGCGGCCGTTTGATACCCAGCAATGCAGCGCCATCGGCCTGGAACTCACAGAACAGCAGAAGACCTAGAATGGCCACTGCCAGATTGAAGTCAATTTTACGCATGGTCTAACTCCTCACAAGACTTGGATTGCCAATTGGCACATGGATGCCAAATCCGAGGGTAAAGTGGGCCTTTACCAGAGGAGTAGTATCCAAGAGAATACGGAGGCGGAGTTCCCGGGGAATTGGTCATGTGAGTACTAGACTGGCTACGAGACGATGAATATAGGGATTGGGGGGTGTTTAAAATTTATCTTTCGGGACTAAAGTCTTGGGCTGGTTCCGCCGAAAGGTAGGGTATGGAAACGGTTGCCGCCTTTACAAAGCTGGATGACGCCGAGGCGCCTTTACGCTGTCCGGTTGTCGGACGCGAGGGTCATATGATGCAATTGAAAGTGGCCAAGTGGGTCGATATAGGAAGCGCTGTAAAGGTGGAAGCCGACGATACGATGTCGCTCGGGGAGGTGAGCTATTGCCGTCCCGAAGGCGATGGCTATGTGGTTTGGGTGGAATTATTCCAATCGCTGCATAATGTCGCCGAGTTATCGCGATTGGCGCACGCGTTGGTGAGTTAGAACCTGCTCCGAGATAAGGTCTGTAACACAAGTTGATACCATATATTTAAATGTTTCGGCCAAGAGTCCTATTTATCTTTGGAACCAGACCCGAAGCGATTAAATTATGTCCGGTTATCCGCTATTTTCGCGAGAAAAGCGATGATCGGGTGGATGTGCGAATCTGCGTCACGGCACAGCACCGGGCCATGCTCGACCAGGTTCTCAAGGTGTTTCAGGTTGAGCCTCACTATGACTTGAATGCCATGCGGCCGGGCCAGAGTCTGGCGTCCGCTACCAGCCTGATTCTTTCCGAACTGGAACCTGTCTTGAAATCGGAGCGTCCGGACCTGGTCCTGGTCCAGGGGGACACTGCGACGACTTTGGCTGGAGCGCTGGCTGCTTTTTATGCGGGAATTCCGGTCGGTCATGTCGAGGCTGGACTGCGGACCGGCGATATGTCCCAACCGTTTCCCGAGGAAATGAATCGTGTTGTGGTGGGACGTCTCAGTGCCCTGCACTTCGCGGCGACGCCGTGGGCTGCGGCGAATCTGCAGCGCGAAGGAGTAGAGGCGAGGCGCATCACGGTAACCGGGAACACCGGCATCGATGCAGTGCTTTATATTCGGGACTGCCTGGAGCGAAAAGAGATATCGGGGCGCGACTGGTCGGAACTGGATGCAAGCCGTAAGCTGATCGTGGTGACGGCTCACCGGCGTGAAAGCTTCGGCGAGGGTTTTGAGCAGATCAGCACGGCGCTCTGTGAAATTGCCCGCCTGCCAGGTGTAGAAATTGTTTATCCCGTTCATCCCAACCCGCACGTGACCGAGCCGATTCGCCGTAACTTGAGCGGAGCTTCCAACATCCGGCTGATCGAACCCTTGGACTATATTTCGTTTGTCGATCTGATGCGGCGTTCCTATTTATTACTCACCGATTCGGGTGGCATTCAGGAGGAAGCACCGTCGCTGGGCAAACCGGTCCTGGTGTTACGGGAAAAGACTGAGCGTCCGGAGGCGGTCGAAGCCGGCACTGCGACGCTGGTGGGGACGGACGTTCGCAAGATCGTCGACGCTACTACGGAGTTGGTCGAGAATGCATCGGAATACGAACGGCGGCGGCGGATCCATAACCCTTATGGGGATGGAATGGCAAGCGGGCGGATCGCCAGGTTTATTCTCGATTCCGCGGGGCTGATCGGTAAGAGGACAGAGTGACCACCCTGTCACAAAAATCAGAGCCGCAGATGAACGCAGATTGAAAACGAGGTCGAAAGGGTAAAGGTCAGTGGCTATTGGGCGCCGCGCGAGAGGAGCATGGTTTTGACGGTGTGGAAGAAGATATAGGCGTCGAGCGAGGCGGACATATTCTTGATGTAGTAAAGATCGTACTCTAGTTTGGCAATCGTATCTTCGATGGTGTCGCCGTATTTGTAATTGATCTGGGCCCAGCCGGTGATGCCGGGTTTGACACAGTGGCGCTGGCGGTAATACGGGATGGTATCGCTGAGGGTTTTGACAAACTCGGGACGTTCGGGACGGGGACCGGCAATGGCCATCTCGCCTTTGAGCACATTGAACAATTGAGGAAGTTCGTCGAGCCGCACCTTACGGAGGATCCGTCCGAGCGGCGTGATACGGGGGTCGTTGCGAGTGGCCCAGACTGCGCCGGTACGGGCTTCCGCGTTGGCATACATGGAGCGGAATTTATATACCGTGAAGACGTGGTCGCCGCGGCCTACGCGTTTTTGGCGGAGAAGAACGGGGCCGGGAGAAGTCAACCGTACGGCCAGGGCTACGAGGATCATCAGCGGAGAGGTCAGGATGAGAAGAATGACCGCAAAGATAAAGCAGTAGACTGCCTGGAAGGCTTCACTTCCGGAGCGGGGTCCCAATTCCTCGGAGAAGATGAGCTGACTGGGCCGGAATTCGCGGGTGCAGACGCGGCCGAAGGCGGTTTCATAGAGTTGGGTAGCCTCTTCAATCCAGATGCCCGAGAAGCGGAGTTCGAGGAGGTCGTGAATGGGCAGGCGGTTACGGCGCTCGGTAAGGCCGACGACGATCCGGTTGGGCTTAGGGTCGAGCACCTTATTCAAATCTTCGATGGTGCCCAGGCGTTCGACTCCTGGCAGGGGGTCGTCGCCGCCGGTGCCGTCATCCAGAAAGCCAATAATTTTCAAACCCATGGTGGGTTTGTCTCTAATCCCTATGGCTACATCCTTAAGAGTACGGGAGGAGCCGAGGAGAAGGACGCGTTCCGCGCCTAAGGCGCTGAATACCAAGACGGAGTACAAGATCCGAAAGGGCGGAATCACGACCAGGACGATGAGGCTTCCGAGGATCATGGTGTAACGGGGAACGATCCAGCCGACGACGAGGTAACCCATCAAAGCCTGCATCAGGAAAGCGACGCCAACGGAGAGACAAACCTGCTGAACGAGGCGGATCCGGGACCTGACCTGAAAACTTTCATACAGGTCATTGAAATAAAGTCCTAATATGATGGTGGTCACGACAAACATGAGCCTGAAGAGGCCGTTGTCGTCAGCAAAGAAGCCCTCGGCGAAGAGGGGGCCTTCAAACAACCACTGCGCCAGATAGACGCCTGCTACATAACAACCATATAAAATTGCGGTCTCGCAGATGAGAAGCGCAATCACACTAACCGGAACAAAAACCTTAAAGATCTTGACCATATTCGAGTGGTGCCGGCTGGTTCTCTAAGGCGAGACAACACTGCCCTAAGATGCACAAACTAAACGGTGCATTCGCAGTCTAGCATGCTCCATGGAAAATACGCGAGGATGCTAACGTTGGTCTACGTTTCACACGTACTCCAAGCACCCCGGACCCCGTCTCGACCGGCGCCCGTGATACGCTCAGAAGTCAAGCTCGCGTCGAACGGAGCTAAGAAGGCGAGCGGTACCGGACAAGGCACTTTGATACGTGACGATTTTTCTTGTTAGTTCAATTTGTATCCTTTATGTGCTATTTGGTTATCCGTTCATTGCGGTTATGTGGTCCAGAATTCTGGCTAAGCCGGTAGAAAAGAAGTTTATTCCCCGGACGGTGTCAATTCTGTTGCCGGTACATAATGGCGATCGCTGGCTCAGCGACAAGCTGCAATCGATACGCGAACTGAATTATCCGCAGGAGTTGCTCGACACGATCGTGATCTCAAGCGCGTCCAAGGATGGCACGCTGACGATCGCGAAGGAACACGAAGGGCCGCGGTTGCGAGTACTCGAAGTGGAGCAACCGGGTAAGGCGAAGGCATTAAACGCGGGTTTGGCTGTGGCACGGGGGGAGATTTTATTTTTCACTGATGTACGGCAGTCCCTGGAGCCGGACAGTTTACGAGCCCTGGTAGAGCATTTCGCCGATCCACAAGTGGGCGTGGTCAGCGGGGAGCTGGTGATTCGCGAAGGCAACTCTCATGAAGAGGCGAGCGTCGGATTGTATTGGAAATATGAAAAAGTGATCCGGTCGGCACAGAGCCGGATTGGTTCGGTGACGGGGGCGACGGGCGCGATTTACGCGATGCGAAGGGAGTTGGCGCGTGCGCTGCCGGAGGGGATTTTGCTGGATGACGTTTACCAGCCACTGCAGGCATATTTTCAGGGCTACCGGATCACCTGGGAGCCGGGAGCGAAAGCATTCGATTATCCGGCGTCTTTAGGGGTCGAGTTCCAGCGAAAGGTGCGGACGCTGGCGGGGGTATACGAGATTATCGGTCTGTTTCCCGGTTTGCTCCTGCCCAACCATCGATTGTGGATCCATTTCGTATCCCAAAAGCTAGGCCGGCTGTTGCTGCCTTATGCGCTGGTGGCAGTCGTGATATCGAGTTTCTTTCTGCCCGGCGTATGGAAGTACGTGGCGCTAGCGGCACAGGCTGGGGTTTATAGTCTCGCGCTGCTCGACAGGTTGGTTCCCGAGGGTTCCGGGCTCAAACGACTGTCTTCGCCGGCGGGCACATTTTTGGCCATGATGGCGGCGGCGGTAGCGGGTGCGGCGGCGCGTCTTTTCGTCGCGCCCGACAAGCTGTGGAAGCCGACGCGATAACTGCTCAGCGGCCAAAAGAGTATGGGTACTCGCAGCCTGTGCGCCGTCTTCTACGGTCCAGAGCCCATTGCCTGCTTTGTGCAGAAGTCAACGCAGGCCTACTCCTAACGCAGCAAAGGCCTACTCTACGAGGGGGTAATGAGATTATGGCCAAGCTAGCGTGACGGTTGGCTCGCCGTCATAGATACAGTCGGCGCCGAGGCGGTCGGGATGGAGGCGGAAGCGGAGAGTGCGCGCTTTTCCGGAGAGATCAATCAGGGTCGCGAACGACGCCGGTAAGGGGGCTCGCTGCTCGACGCAGATGACGGGAGCAGGCAACTTCAGCCCGAGGGCGGGAGAAAGCCAGCCGTAATCGCCACCTTCGAATAGCCGGGGTTCGACGGAAGCTTCAAAGGCGATCAGCGCTTTCGCTCCTATCTGGAAGCAGTGAGGCGAGGTCTGGCGGGCCTCCGCGCCGAAGTGCCAGAACTGTTCCATGCGATGGTCACCGGGGCCTCCTTCGAGGCGGTCGAGGACGACAAGCCACAGATCGTTCTTATTGAACACGATTTTGCGTTGATGCCGCAGGCCGGCATAGGAGCAGGCGGCGGTGAGGATATCGGTAGCGGGGGAGGTTTCCCATTGGATAAGCTCTACGGCGGGCCGGGACTGCCAGGCAAAGGGTCCGCTGGGGATGGCCTGGTCCAAGCCATCGATGCGAACGGTATTGTGGGCAGCGGTACCGCGGAAGCGGTCGCGCCAGACAGGGTCGGCGACGTAGGTGAAGGTGCCGGGATCCAGCAAAATCTGTTCCTCACCGAGGCGAACGATGAGGCTGAGGGTGTCGGCATGGCTGTGGCCGGCTCGCCCGGGACCGAACGTGCCGGTATCGGCGATCACCTGGACGTCACGTGACGCCATGACGATCAAGCCGCTGTCGATAAAGCGCTGCGAAGTGTATAGAGGGTGGGCCGGGCTGGGAATTGATGCAGCGAGGGAGGCCGGAGCTAACCACCACGCCGCCTGTTCATCGAGGTGGCGCGGATCCCGAATCCACTCCGGGTGGTGGAGCAATGCGCCGCATGTGGCGAGGGTTGCCAAAGCGAACCGGTTGCGCGGACCGTAGGGATGAAAAAAACGGCCGCCGTCATCATCGCCGATCAAAGGCAGTATGCCAGAAGAACCGAGCATGGCGTCGAGAAAAGCAGCCATGGGCGCGAGTTTAGCGGCCCAGACGCCGGCATCTTCGGGGCCGCCGAGAACGGCGTGGAACGCGAACATATCGAGGGCATACACGTGGTAGTAGAGGGATTGCTCGAAATGGCAGCCATCCCCCAGGACCTGGCGGTCGAGTTCGCGACGCACGACTCTGGCTCCGGTCTGCTGCCAGCGGTGCGCACCGGGGAAATCGGGAAACAGGACGCCTAAGGCGTGCAGTGCGACAGCTTCTCCGAGGAGGTGGGTATTGGGGGAAAAATAGTAGGAGAGGTTCACCTCGAGGTGCAGGCCGTGGCGATAGATTCCGTCGAGAAAACGGCGGCGAAAGGGAGGGTCGAAGCGATCTCCGACGAGGTGATGGAGCCAGATCCAGGAGAGGGCGCGAAAGGCGACTTCGAGAGCGCTGGTCCAATTCATGCCGCGTTGAAAAGGGTTCTGAGCAAACCAGTCTTCCAACTGCCGCTCGATTTCGGCGAGGAACTCCGGCTGGCCGGAAAACAGAAAAGCCTGTGCGAGCAGGACCAGATGCTGGTGCCGGTTGATTTCCCAGATGCTTTTGTGATCGCCGGTGAGGGCGACGTTGAGGTAGGGAAGGCGGCGGAAATAGAGAAGGGCGGATTCGATGCCGCTGGCATAGTCGCGGCGCCAGCGAATGCCGGGGCCGGTCTCGAGGGTGACGCCGAGAAGAGGAAAGCGATGTTGCAGGAGTTCCTCCGCCAGTTGCAGGCATCCGGCAGCAAAGGGAGTGTTCCTGAGCTGGGCGGCTACCTTCACCGGATCGGGTAAGGCCGAAAAGCGAGCATGACTGGTTTCCGACGCCGATGCCGGCAAGTGCGGCTGAAAGGCGAGGAAATAGAGGTTGGATAACTCCTGGCGGAGACGGAAACGGATCTCGTTCAAACTGCGCAAAAGGGAATATTCAGGCAGGATACCCGAGAGAAGCCGGCATGCCGCCACGCGTACTTTAAAAGTTTACAACAAGGTAATCGGGAAACTGGACAAAATGCGAGGGCTAGTACTACTGTGACAGAAGTCAATGCAGGCCAAAGGCCTAGTCCTCAACGCAGGCCAAAGGCCTAACAGCCAAATATATATTGGAGGCTGGGCTCATGGTAATGGGATACTGAGTCGTGGCGATTTTAAAGGAGCGGACAATAGAGCCGAAGAAGATTGCAGTCATTGGGTTGGGCTACGTGGGTTGTGTTACCGCAGCGTGTCTGGCCAAGTTGGGACATTGGGTAACGGGCGTCGACAACGATGAGTTCAAGGTCCGGAATGTGATGGCGGGGAGCGCGCCATTTTATGAACCGGAGCTGGAAGAAATTGTTTGCTCGACGGTGGCTTCCGGTCGATTAAAGTCTTCCTCTTCGCTGGGCGAGAGCCTGGCTGAAGCGGATATCGCGCTAATTTGTGTGGGGACACCTTCGGAATCGAATGGGAATCTGGGCCTGACGCAATTGAGGCGGGTTTCCGAAGAGATTGCGGAGCATCTGCCGACGCGTACGAGGCAATTAATCGTGGTGATCCGGAGCACGGTCTTCCCAGGAACGTGCGAGGAAGTGGTTATGGGCGCGATGCAAGGAAAGCCGCACTTCACCATTGTTTCCAATCCGGAGTTTCTGCGGGAAGGGGTCGCGGTCCGCGATTTCCTGGAGCCCTCCCTGTTAGTGGTAGGGGGCGATGACCAAGCCGCGGTACGGACGGTGGCCAATCTTTATTCCGTTCTGGAGGTGACGCCCTGCCTGGTCAGTCTGCGGACGGCCGAGATGATCAAGTATGCGTGTAATTGTTTTCATGCGCTCAAGATCGGTTTCGCCAACGAGATCGGGACCCTGTGCGGTCCGCTGGGGATACCGGCAGGCGAGGTGATGTCGACTTTGTGTCAGGACGTGAAGTTGAACGTATCGGCGGCCTACCTGAAGCCGGGGTTTGCTTTTGGCGGGTCGTGCCTGCCGAAGGATTTGCGGGCGCTGACGTACCGTGCTTCGCGCATGGATTTGAAACTGCCGCTGCTCGAATCAGTCATGGCGAGCAATGAACGGCATCTGGAGCGGGCCATCCGGGCGGCGGTGGCGCTGCCGGGAACACGGCTGGGGATATTCGGCCTCGCGTTTAAAGAGAATACCGACGATTTGCGGGAGAGCCCGGTGGTCACATTAATCGAATATCTGCTGGGGAAGGGACGGGATCTGCAGGTTTACGATCCACATATTGTGATTGACCAGATTTACGGCAGCAATAAGAATTATGTTTTAAATGCCGTACCGCACATTGGAAAATTAATGGCGGCGTCGCTCGATGAGATGCTGAAGGCGTGCGAAAGTCTGGTGATCACCCAGAAGCCCTCGCCGGAGGCGGCGGAGAAGATTGCGGCCAGCGGAATTCGCGTTTTGAATGTCGCATCGCTCTGAAGCTTGGAGCGGTGCGTAGGCACGCGGATGAAGCGTCCGCTCCGCGCCACAAGGCTCTACAATGAGATAACGAGCGCAAACGATGTGTGGAATCGCGGGTTTTATTACCATTTCGCCGACTTCCGGCGATGAAAAAATATTGGAGCGAATGACCACTGCCATCGCCCATCGCGGGCCGGATGGCTATGGTTATTTCAGCGATCCAGGGGTTTATCTCGGACACCGGCGTTTGAGCATTATCGATGTGGCGGCCGGCGCGCAGCCTATGGCCAACGAAGACGATTCGGTATGGATTGTCTACAACGGCGAGATCTTCAACCATGCGGACGTGCGTCCGTCGCTCGAAGCCGCCGGTCACCGGTATAAGACGCACTGCGATACCGAAACGATCCTGCACGCGTGGGAACAGTACGGCGCCGATTCTGTTTCGCTCTTCCGCGGCATGTTCGCCTACGTGCTGTGGGACCGGAAACAGCAAACCTTATTTTGCGTACGCGACCGGCTGGGCATTAAGCCCTTCTATTATTTCTGGGATGGCCGGACTTTCGCTTTCGCTTCCGAGATTAAGGCTTTGCTGGAACATCCCGCCATCTCAGCGGAGCTCGAAACGGACCTGCTTCCCGAGTATTTGAGCTTCGGCTACAACAGCGAAGAGCGCACACTTTTCCGCGGCATCAAGCGGCTGATGCCGGGCCATCACCTGTCGATCCGGCTGAGAGGCTATCAACCACCCGAACTGAAGATTGCCCAGTACTGGGACGTGCCCGCGCCGGGCCCGGTCGAAAATCGTTCCGAAGCCGAATGGATTGCGGAGACGCGGCGGCGTCTTGAAGAGACCGTCCGGATGCGGCTGATGAGCGACGTACCGCTCGGCATGTTCCTGAGCGGCGGCGTGGATTCGAGCGCGATTGCGGCGTTGACCAAGCGCCTGACGAACGGGCCGGTGAAGACTTTTGCGGTCGGCTACAAGGAAGCGGAATACAGCGAGCTTGGTTACGCTGCGGAAGTGGCGCGTACGATCGGCACCGACCATCATGAAATTGTCATCGGGATGGAGGATTTCTTTAATTCTTTGCCCTCGCTGATCTGGCACGAGGATGAGCCGATTGCATGGCCGTCGAGCATTTCACTGCACTTTGTGTCCAAGCTGGCTGCTTCCCAGGTAAAGGTAGTACTGACCGGTGAAGGAAGCGACGAACTTTTCGCGGGATATCACCGATATCACTGGAACGAAATCAATATGCGGGCGGCGTCGATGTACGGCGCAGTTCCGGCATCGCTGCGGCGGCTGGTCCGGGCACAAATTGAGACCACGCCGTTACTGGGCGCGGAACTCCGGAGAAAACTCGGCCATTCGTTCCTGGGGCGAGAAGGATCCGTGGAATCGCTGTTCCTGGATAATTTTTATGCGGCCTTTACGCTGGAGCAGCAGAACCGGCTGCTGGCGTCGCCGCCTGAATCCGTTTACCGGAACTACCGGCGATATTGGGATGCGAGGTCCTCTTCGCCGCTTCTTGACCGAATGCTGTATGCCGACCAGAAAACTTACCTGGCGGAGTTGCTCATGAAGCAGGACCAGATGAGCATGTCGTGTTCGATCGAGAGCCGCGTGCCGTTCCTCGACCATACGTTCGTGGAGTTTTCGACGCGTGTGCCGGACAAGCTCAAAATGCGCGGGTCGGAGCAAAAGTACATTCTCAAGAAAGCGGTGGAAGACATTCTGCCGCACAACATCATTTACCGTAAGAAAATGGGTTTTCCCACGCCGCTGAAGGACTGGCTGCGGGATCCGCGGGCCGAGCCGCTATTCAGCGCCATTCTCGCTCGCGACGGATTTGTGGCCGGGTATCTCGATTTGAAAGAGATCGAGAAGCTGGTGAACCGTCACCGGTCGGGTGCGGAAGACGCGACGGATCGTTTGTGGAGATTGCTGAACCTGCAACTGTGGGGCGACGTATTCATTACGGGCAGACGGGACCGCTGGGCGAACGGCGCGCTCTCCTGTGAAGCGCCGTGCCCGGCCGTATGAAGTTGCTTTGGGTGAAGACCGATTTCCTCCATCCGACCACTCGCGGAGGGCAGATCAGGACGCTTGAAATCGTCAAGCGACTCCACCGGCGCAACGAAGTTCATTACATTGCGTTTGACAATCCGGCGCAACCGGAAGGTTTGCAGCGGGCGGGGGAGTATTCGACGCGAGCTTATCCGATTGCTCACGAGGCGCCATCGAAGAGATCGGTAAAGTTTCTGGGGCAGCTTGCGGGGGGTCTGGTGTCGTCTTTGCCGGTGGCGATCAGCCGGTGGAAGTCGGGCCGGATGCGCGCCGCTATCGACGAACTTTGCGCTCGCGAGCCATTCGACGCGATTGTCTGCGATTTTCTGGCGCCTGCGCCCAACTGTCCGGCGCTGGAGCGATGTGTTCTGTTTCAGCATAATGTCGAAACCATGATCTGGCGGCGGCATGTGGAACACGCGGCGGATCCTTTGCGGCGGGCGTATCTCAAACTGCAGGCCAAGCGGATGGAAGCGTATGAGGGGGAAGTCTGCCGGAAGGTGAAGCGGGTGATTGCGGTATCGGATACGGATGCGAAGATGATGCGCGACATGTTCGGTATCGGTGACGCGCCGGTGGCCGCGACGGGTGTCGATACGGAGTACTTTGCACCGCGGGGCGAAAGCTCGCCGGCGGCGTACGATCTGGTGTTCGTGGGCTCGATGGACTGGCTGCCCAACACTGACGGGATGAAGTACTTCACCGGCAGCATTCTGCCGCTGATCCGCCGGACGATTCCGGAATGCAGGCTGGCGATTGTGGGACGGACGCCGGCTCCTGAAATCCTGGCGATGGCCGCGGCGGATCCGAAAATCAAGGTCACAGGCACCGTAGCGGACGTCCGGCCGTATCTGTGGGGCGCGAAAATGTCGATCGTGCCGCTGCGAATCGGAGGCGGCACGCGATTGAAGATCTACGAATCGATGGCGGCGGGGTGTCCGGTGGTTTCGACCACGATCGGCGCGGAGGGGCTTTCGGTATCCCATCCGGGAGAGATCCGGCTGGCCGACACTCCCGAACCATTCGCCGCGGAATGCATCCGGCTGATGCAATCGGAAGAAGAACGAAGAACTCTTGCCGAGGCGGCTTATCGCCTGGTCCGGGAACGTTTTTCGTGGGACATTATGGCAGGCGAGTTCGAAAAAATGTTGCTTCTTTAGCGCGTACGTTTTTAGCGCGTACGTTGGCTGGTGCTGCGCAGCTCTACAGTTCAGACACAGGCAGGCCCGTACTCTAAAGAATACATACCAAAATAGTCATAGACAATAGTTAATTTTCGCACTATTGTCGGTACTATCAGTACCATTCCTACAATATGCGCAGCTTTACTGTAATTATTCGTGTGTTTCTACTTTCTTTTCTTCTGACTTCGGCATTCGGGCAAAGCAACTCGCCGGAGCTTTGGTACTGGCAGTCGGCCTATCCAGAGAGCGCGTCCGATGTGAGCGCCATTGAAGCCCAAATTAATCAAGCACTCAGCTACGGATATACGGGGGTGGCGTTCTGGAGCTCGACTTTTAATTTTATGGGATCGCCAGTCCACCCTGCCAACAATGTCGCGTACATGCAGCAACTGGTCTCCTATGCGCAAGCGAAGGGCATGAAAACCATGGGCACCGTGGCGCCCTACGGATTTTCAGACGATGCGCTAATTACCAATCCGAATTGGGCGGAGGGAGAGCAATTAATCGGGTCACAATTCACGGTGAACGCAACTAAGACGGCGCTGGCGCCCGTGAATAGTTTTGGAGGGCTGGTCAACCCTGGTTTCGAATCGGGGTTGACCGGATGGTTTGGTTACGAAGATTCCAATATGGGCGTCGAGACTACCGTGGTGCACAGCGGAAGCGCGGCAGGCTACATCACGAACGCAGCCGGAAATGCGCGGTTCGCACAGACGATGAATGTAACCCCGTGGAGACAGTATCATGCCCGTATCTGGATCAAGACGGCGAACTTCTCGGGCTACTCTCAAATCGAAGTGTGGGATCCGTCGACGAACACGCTATGCTTCAACACTCCGATCGAGCAGGCATCCACGCAAGACTGGACGGAACTGGATTTCACATTCAACAGCCGCGGGACAACGCAACCGTCCTTGCTTTTCGGCGTGTGGGGCGGGTCTTCGGGGAGCATCTGGTTTGATGACGTATTGGTGGAAGAAACGTCCCTGGTGTATGTACTGCGCCGGCCAGGCACTCCGTTGACGGCGTACAACCCGGCCAATCCCAGTGCGGTTTATCAGGAAGGAAGCGATTTCAATCCTATCGCGGATCCCCAGCTCCAGGCGACCGGAGTGTTTGACAATTTTTATCATTCGCCCGGAACCGTGACGCTGCCTTCCACGACATCGCTGCAACCGGGACAGACGGTAGCGATGAATTACTACGCGGTGCAGCCCATTGCGGCCTATGGCGACGTCGGCATGTGCCTGACCGAAACCGGCGCGCAGAATTTTCTGCAGACCAACGCGCAGAACATTGTGAGCAATATGCCCGCGGGGATGAATTATCTGCTCTCGTACGACGAGATGCGGCACATGGATTCGTGCGCATCGTGCAAGGCGAAGAATATGACGCCTGGACAACTGCTCGCGTGGCATGTCAGCAACACAACGAATCTTTACCACACGCTCGCGCCGTCGGCTTTACTGTACGTCTGGAACGACATGTTCGACCCTTATCAAAACGCGGTGAACAATTATTATTACGTTGAAGGCAATCTTACGGGATCGTGGACGGGCGTGCCTGCGAACGTGACGATCATGAACTGGAATCTGTCGAACCTGGCTAACTCGCTCAACTGGTTCTCAGGGCGCAATGCGCAGCAGCCTACTCCATACCGGCAGATCATTGCGGGGTATTATGACTCGGGCAACGGCGCGGCCGCAGCGGCTCAGGAATTACAGCAAGCGGCCGGCATTCCCGGGGTGGCGGGTTTGATGTACACGACCTGGGGCGGCGATTACTCGCAACTGCAAGCGTTTGCCGCCACGGCAAAGAGCAACTGGAGCACATACCTTTCGAGTGTGCCGGACAACGTAGCGACGGAGGTGAGCGTCAGCGCTTCCGCGGTGACGCTGAACCGTGTCAGCGGTGTTTACAGCCAGACGGTGAAGCTCACCAATAACGGCGCGGCATTGACAGCGGCGGCCTATGTAGCGGAATCTTTACCGGCGGGGGTGGCGATGGTTCAGCCCAGCGGATATACCAGCGCGACGATGCCCGCGGGAAGCCCGTACAAGGAAGCCGGTTCGATCGGCGCCGGGGCGACGGTTACTTTGACGATCCAGTTTACGAGGACGGGCACACAGGCGGTCGCCTACACGGGGCTGGTGCTGGGACCCGGTCCCCGGTGATCCGCTTCGACGATAATAGAGCTTATGAAGAGCGCTCTGTGTTCGTTCGCAATGCTCTCGCTGGCTTGCACCCCGGTGGTCCGCGGGGATACGGTTCTGTACAGTAACACCACCACCGATACCGGCGACACAGTGCTCTACTCGACGGGTGGGTATATTGGGCTGGGAGACCAGATCCACCTCATCTCAGCCGGCACTGCGGACCAGGCGGAGGTGGAGCTATTCAATAACGGCGGCGCAGGGACTTTCGATGCCGAGCTGGAGCTATTCGATATCGACTCGCCGGTGGGAGCGGAGATCGGCAGTTCCAATTTGACCGATATCTCCTCGATCGGTGGAGATGTCCTCAACCTGACTTTCAGCCTGGCGAACATTACGGTGCCGCAGGACCTTATTTTCACGGTCAGTATCAGTAACCAGAATCCTGTCGATATGAACGCCCTGTTGGATCTTGGTGTGGACATGTTCGAGCCGCCCACGGTGGGAACGAGCGATCCGACTTTCATGATCGCGGAAGTGGCGGGGCCGACCTATTTCCAGCTTGCCACCAACAATGAAGACGTTTATTTCCAGTTAAGCGGGACGCCCGTAGTGGTGGCGGCCCCGGAGGCATCGAGTCTGACGCTGCTGGCGGCGGGCCTGCTGGCAGTGCGATTGGGGGCTCGATTGCGGCAATGCCCCGGGAAAAGCGAAGTATCCTAGTCGGTAGCACAGATGTCGCAAACCTCCAGTAACAATGCAGAAGACCAGCATTTTCAGCACTACACCTTAAAGCATCATGTGGTTTCGTGGGTCAGCCGCAACCTGTTCCAACGATATACCTATACCGTCCGGCATGGTTTGTTGTGCGGTTTGAAAAGAAAGGGCGGACTGGGCTGGGTACCAGAGGTTTTTTCACGGTCAATTGAAACCGCGGAGATTGATTTCTGGAGAAAGCTGCCGCTGACGGGCTTGACCGTTTACGATGTTGGATCCTTCGAGGGACTGCTCGCTTTGTATTTCGCCAGCCGGGCGAAGCAGGTGGTCTGTTATGAGCCCAACAGCCGCAATCACCAGCATCTGCTGGACAATATCAGGCTAAATGGATTCAGCAACGTAACGGTCAGGAAGACAGGCGTCGGGGAGGCTCCTCAGCAAATTCAGCTGGTCTGGAATCCAGCCATGCCGGGCGGCGCTTCCGCGGAGACGGCGACCGCCACGCACCTGCAGGAGACGGTTTCGAGCGCAAAGGTGGAGACCATCCCCATCACCACGCTGGACCAGGACGTGGAGGAAAATCACCTGCCTGCTCCCGACCTGATCAAGATTGACATCGAAGGCTGGGAGCTGCAGGCCCTGCGGGGGGCGAGGCGCCTGCTGCAGCAGTTCCGGCCGGCTCTTTACCTGGAGATGCATGGCGAGACCATGGCCGAGAAGAAGCGGAAGGTCACGGATATCGTGAAGTTTCTCGAAGAGGCCGGGTACGGGCGGATCGAACATATCGAGACGGGGGAGCGGGTGACGGCGGCGAATTGTCAGATTGCGGTGGAAGGGCATCTTTACTGTCCGCGACCCGTGGACAAGAGTTAGATGGCGGCTTTGCATATCTGTTTTGCGTGCTCGGAATATCCACCCGCGCCGCATGGCGGAATCGGTAGCTTTATTCAAACGCTGGGGCGGGAACTGGTGCGGCGGGGGCATCTTGTCTCCGCGGTGGGGATGTATGGGTACGGACCTCATTTAGAGGGCGAGGAGAACGACCAGGGCGTTCGTGTGATCCGGGTTCCCAGCCGGGGTATTCCACTCCTACGGATCCTGCCCAATCATTTCCGGCAGCGTGGGGCCTTTTTCAAGTTACATGGCCAGACGCCTATCGACATCATAGAAGGGAGCGAACTGGCGTTCTCCCGGGCCGGTGTAGGACTGCCCGGATTGAAGTTACTCCGTATGCACGGAGGGCCTGCATTTTTCGGCGTTCCCGACAGGCGGCAACTTCGGGCGGAACGCTGGTCCTTTCGGATAGCCGACGAAATCTGCGCTGTCAGCCAGTGTGTGGCGGATGGGACCAGACGACTTCTCAGGCTAGGCCAGGGTCACGTGGAGGTGATTCCGAATCCCGTGAACGTGGAAGAGTTCTTTCCTGCACCGGACGACGCCGAAGAAGAAGGGCTGCTGGTTTTCACCGGCACGGTTACGGAGCGGAAGGGTATTTGCCAACTGATTGAGGCGATGCCGGCCATTGTGGCCGCCGTACCCTCGGCCCATCTGGAAGTATACGGCGGAGAGGCAGTACCGGCGCCGGTTCCCGCACTGGCCAAGGTGCTGAGCGAGTCCCTGTCCCCGGAGATAGCGGGCCGGGTGATCTGGAAGGGCCGGGTGGCGCGGGATACACTGCCCGAGGCGTTGCGGCGGGCGAGCGTCTGCGTTTATCCATCGCACATTGAGGCTATGCCCATCGGCTGGCTGGAGGGCCTGGCGACCGGGAAAGCAGTGGTGGCCTCGAAGACGGGTCCCGGACCGGAGATTATCGACGACGGCATCACCGGGCTGCTGTGCGATCCTTCCGATCCGTCCTCGATTGCCGAGAAAGTCATCCGGCTGTTGAAGAATCGAGACGAACGGCGCAGGTTGGGAGCGGCTGCCAGGAAACTATGCGTGGAGCGATACTCTTTACCCGCGCTGGTCGAGCGGAATATCGAGTATTATCGAGGGTTATTGTCGAAAAGGTAGTGCGCCCAAGGCTTCAGCTCTGCGGCCGCTTCTTCAAGACGGCCGTAATGGTGGTGTTGAATCTACTAAACCATTCGAGCGACAGAATCTTTAAAAAAAAGACTTCCACAGCTGCCAGCGGACCGAGCCGTTGAAAGGTGCCGACGCTGCCGCCCACCCGGATCCCGTTAACTTCGAAGCCGCCGGCGGCCGCCAGATCTTCAATCGCCTTGACGGTATTGGAGCGGTAATAGGTCTTAAAGACATCCTGATCTTCCCTCTGTTCGAGGAGGCGAATCAGAGGTTTTTTGATCGAATCGCTCACCAGGCTGGCGAGAAAGATATAGGGATAGTGAAAATTGGGCGTGTGGAAAATGAGCTTGCCGCCAGAGGACAGGACCCGATGGATTTCACGCAGAATCTCTTCGGGATGCTCGAGGTGTTCGAACACCATGTTTGCGGTGATCAGGTTAAACGATTCGTCGCGAAAAGGAAGATGCTGGCCGATGGCCATGACGCGGTACTTTAGCAAAGGATGCTCCACCAGCGCATGGTCGGTGTCTATGCCTGCAAACAGACCGGCTCTGCGAACGAGGGTTTCCTGCTCGCTCAGCGGTGAAGCCCACGAAGGAACGATCTGGCGACCGCATCCAATATCAAGCCAGCGCGCGCCGGTAGTGACCTCGGATTGCAGAGTGCGCATGTAACGTTCCTGAGAGTGCGTCATATCGAGATGGACAGCCTTAGCGCAGAGGCTGGTAAATGTTTTCCACACGTTTTAGATCCTGTATGATTCGTCTGCCATTAGAACACGGCGGCATGGAAGATTATGCCCAGCCGTGAGTTTTGTAGTAAGCGACCTTCACTGTCTCCTGAAGAAGCATCCAGAAAATACCCCAACGTTGAGTCCAGTCGCCCAAACGTTTGTGGGCATCCGGGATGGGTAGAGGGCTCGCTTCGAGGCCTGCTTTGCGGAATGCTCCCAAGGCCCTGCCCATATGATAATCGCTTGTCAGCAAAACTTTGCGGCTGGCGTCTCCCCGTAGAAGTTCGGCGACATAGAGTGCGTTTTCGCGGGTGGAGGTGGAAGCGTTTTCCACCCATACGACCTGTGGAGGCACGCCTTGGGAGGTGATGCATTCCTTCATGAGGGGCGCTATATCTTTCCCCGACAGGATAATCCGCCGGTAATGTCCCGTGCGCCAGGCACGGACGGTATAACAGCTTCGCCAGTAGGAACCCATGCCAATCATGTCAGGCGCCACGATATCGCCGCCGAGGGTGATGAGAACGTCGCCATTTTCGTCTCCCCATGGCGCGGAGAGCGCCGTCGTCCAATAGTGGAGCAGGGGGAGAACGGTAACAGCGATGAGAAGCAGCCCCAGGCAAGCCGCCAGGGACCGCAAATGATGGAGCCAGCGTGAAAAGGGCGAAGGGAAGCGCATCAGGCGAGCGACCGGGAGGCTAGAGCGAGTAAAAGAGCCGGAGCCGATCTTAATTTTACACTGCGGCCGGCGAAGCGCCTCAGCGCTGTATTCCTCCCGCCAGAACCCGTACTTTATAACCGATAGCGGCGTTTGCGGGATCAGTAAAGACGAGGGTCAACGTCGCGGAGGAACCGGGCTCCAACCACGGTCCCGGCAGGGGCACGGCCACGTACGGACTGCCGGCAGGCGCTGCACACGAGGTGGCGCCAGCCGCATTCTTTAGTACTGCGCCGTGACTCAACGAATCGAGCACAAGGAACAAGGGACCCGCGATCGCCTGGCTCGCGGTGTTCGTAATGGTTACGGACTGCTGAACCTGCTGACCCGGTTCAAACTGAAACGCCCGGCTGGCGACCCGCACGGCATCGGTGACGTCGGAGCCGCAAAGCAGGCCGTAGACGGCAACCTGGTTGGAAAACGTGGCGGCGTACACCTTGCCATTGACCACGGTGGGCGCAGTGAATTTAGAGAGGCTTCCGAGTTGATCGCGAGCCTGATTCTGGTCGCTGTCCCATAGTTCATGCGAGAGATTCCCGGCATCGAAGGCGCGCAAGGTTCCGGGCACTGAAACGCGGAGAGCGTCCTGAGGCGACGTGAGGGCCCACACGATGCCGGTTCCGACAGTGCTCCCATCGGCTGAAACCGTCATCATCCCGCCGGGGAAATTTGCTGTATAAGAGCCCTGGCTCACGGGCGCGCTCTCAAAGCGTCCGTTGGCCAGCGCATAGGATTTGAGGACGTCGTTCCATCCCCACACATAGAGCAGCGGATTGGGAGAACGGTTCCAGAACGCCTGTCCATTGATGCCTCCGGTGGAGGCCGTGAAAATCTGGGCCGATGCAATGCTGGTTTCGAGTCCACCCATGTGGTTGCGATCGACGGCGTAGACCTGGCCTTGCTTGTCCGCACCGACTGCCAGATTCGTTCCGGGGATCAGCATGGGACCGGAGTTGCCGAAATCGAGGTCGGACGGATTGAGCGAGGCCCAGTCGTTCGGCGTGAAGAAATCGAGCAGATGCAGGCCGCCTCCTGAAAGCTTGATGAAACTTTCGCCGAAATCGGCAGTCCGGTCAAACGAGCCATTGCCGGAGATGACATATACGTTGCCGGCGTCGTCGGCCGCCGGTCCACCTCCGGATTGCCAGATCGCTCCTTCTCCCCCGTTCGGGGTGGCGTTGAACACGGCCGGCGGAAAGGCCAGATTGGCGGCAAAATATGCAAGCAGCCAGCCATGGTAATAATCGATATCGCCGTAGCTGCCGAGTCCAAGATACACAAGCCCGTTTGCCAGCAGCAAGGCCGGACGCTGGATCTGCCGGGTGTTAGCGAAGGAAAGCGTGACAATCCCATTGCGGTTGTCATAGCCTTTGCCGGGAACGCTCGCAGCGACAGTGACGGGGCCGTTATTCTTTTCGAGGCCGGTACTCAGGTCGAGCGCGTGCAAGCGAAGCGTCTGTGTCTGATTCACCAGCGTCTGAGCGGCTGCGAAGAGGGTCTGGCTCTCCAGGTCGATCACGGGCGTACTCAGGATGCCAATCGAGCCGTTGATCACTCCGGTAATCGGGATCGCGGGCCCCAGGTTCACGTGCCATAGCGGGCCGGAGAGCGCGGGATCGTCCGCGTCAAAGGCATAGATGGAATTATTCATGGTGGCCACAAACAGCACGTTGTGTACGCCTTGGCCAGGGATCCTCAGGTTAGCGACGTAGAGCGGCTGGGCGTAAATCTGTCCATCCACCAGGCGCGTGAACAGCTTACCGAATTGGGCGGCATTCACATTGGAGACTCGCAGCGTGGCCTCCTTCAAATTGGCTCCCGTGCGTGAGACATCGTATTGGCCGGTGAGCATATTCACCTGAGCGGAAACAGAGAGCGCGCTAAGGGCGAGGAGTAGTGATATCGACGACAAACGTAAAGGGCCCGTCATAGGGAGAGTATACAAGTATATTGCGGCTCTCGGGCTCTCGGGCTGCTGGCGACGGGGGTGGCGGAAGAATGAGCTACAAGCGCGATCGATACTGACGGCTTCCAACGGCGGCGCTCTGTTGAACTTCGGTTTCGTTGAACCCCAGTTCGTAATCGATCCAATAGACGGGGCGGTTCTGAACTTCGACGAAGACTCTGGCGATGTACTCTCCGAGGATTCCGAGCGCGAGCAGCTGGCAGCCGCCGAAGAACATAATGCTGACCATGATGCCGGCCCAGCCAGGGCCCATGATACTTGGGTTAATAATTTTCCATACCGTATAGACCACAGCCATCATAAAACTGGAGAGGGTGGTAAGAGCACCCAGCAGACTTGCCAGGCGAAGCGGCAAAGCGGAAAACGATAAGATGCCATCGATCGCAACCAGCATGGAGCGTCTGAAATTATAGTTCGTCTGACCATGCTGACGGTCTGCCCGTTGTATCTGAATCCCTATCTGGCGGAAGCCCGGAAGAATCGTCAGCCCACGCAGATAGCGGGTGTGCTCAGTCAACCTTCGTAGATATTCGACTACCTTACGATCGAGGAGACGGAACTCGCCCGCGTCGACCGGGATATCGACGGAGGATATCTTGCGCAGCAGCCGGTAAAACAAAAAGGAGAATAACTTATAAAGGGCGTAGGTCGAACCGCTGGAACGCTGCACATAGACAATCTCATATCCTTTGCGCCACTGTTCCAAGAGCAGCACGATGGATTCCGGCGGATCCTGAAGATCGGCATCCATCATGATGAGAGCATCACCGGAAGCGCGATCGATGCCGGCGCTGACGGCGATCGCCTGGCCGAAGCGGCGGGAAAGGCGCACCAGCTTGATCCGCGAGTCTTCGGCTCGCATGGCGGCGATCTTTTGGGGAGTAGAATCCGTACTGTCGTCGGAGAAGATCAATTCGAAATCGTAGCCGGGAAGCCCGTCAAAGACGGTGACGAGCCGGTGGTAAAGCGGTTCCACGTTGGCAATTTCGTTGTGGGTGGGTACGACGATCGATATCAGACTCATAGATTATGCGGTTTCCGTTCGGCCTGGAGCCACCCGCCCGGCCGGAAATACTACTTGCAAACGGGTCCTCCCACGGCATTTCGGGGTGGTTCCACGGTCTGCAGAATTTCACGGATCGCGACGGCAACGGCCTGTTCGGAGTTGCGGCGTGCCTGCCAGCCCAAACGTTGCAACGCGGTGACATCGAGCATGAACCGCGGCACATCGCCAGGCCAACCGCCTTCACCGCCGGTAAAGGAATACTCGACGCCGGAGAGGCCCATGGCCTCGACTACCATGTCGGCAATGCGGGTAACGCAGAGGGAATCGCTACAACCCAGATTGAAAGTATTCACACGCTCGCGGGCGTGGTCGACCACGTACAGCATGGCGTCAATGCATTCTTCCGAAAGCAGATAGGATTTAGCCTGTTTGCCATCACCGAGGATGGTCAACCGGCCGGGGTCTTCGTACAGGCGATAGATGAAATCGGAAATGACCGTGCGTCCTTTTTTGCGGACTTTGCGGCCCACTATATTGGCGAAACGGAAGATCCAGCAATCGAAATCGAACAAGTTGGAGAATGCGGAGATCAAGGCCTCGCAGCCGAGCTTGGTGGCGCCGTATAACGAGATGGGATGGGGTGCAATATCTTCGGGAATCGGTTGAATTTCAGAGATTCCATAAATAGCTGAAGTCGAGGCAAACACCAGACGGCGAATTGCATTCAGCCGCATGGCTTCCAGAACATGGTAGGTGGCGAGCGTATTCTGGCGAAGGTCCTTATCGGTGGGCTCGCCGGCGACGAATTTCACGTCCGGATTGGCGGCCAGATGGTACACCATCTGTTGGCCGGCGAAGGTCTGATTCACGACATCCTGATCCAGCAGATCGGCTTCGATGAAACGGAAGCGGGGATGGGAAAGTAATTCCTCAATGTGCTCGATTTTCCCGCTGCTAAGGTTGTCGAGGACTGTGACCTCGCAGCCGCGTTGCAGCAAGGTTGCGGCCAAATCGGAGCCGATGCACCCGGCGCCACCGGTAATTACTGTCTTCATCCATCTCATAATAAACTAAGCTTCCCCCAAGCCTATATTGGGCTTAATCGCTGGTAGTACCAGTAGTCAGGGAACGGTACGGGAAGCGATATTCCGAGCTGGTCTATCTATTTGCCGTCTGGCGGGACGTAGAAGAGATATATTGAGCGGCCGACTCTTTCGACGGGCGTCCGGCTCTTCCAGGAGCAGTAATTGCCGTCTTTGGCGCAATCGAGCATCATGCGGGTCACACTGCAGGCAACCCAGCCGGTGGGGTTGTCCTGGGGTTTCAGCTCGACAAACGGCGGCAAGCCGAAGCGGTTGACGTCGGCGGCTCCGGAATAAAGAAGACTGACGCTGGGAACTTTGAGTTCCTTCAGGCGGATGGAGAGCCGCTCCAGATCCTGGCCCCAATCGAGGTCCGAACTGACGACGATGTTCTCAGGATGCTGACCGGCCAGGACATTGAACCACGCGAGATAGTCCGGATGCGCCCACGCCGATTCGGCGGCGAAAGACACGACCAGCACAGCAGCCACCACGCCCATCCAACGGTGTTGCCGGGCATGCTCGAAAAGCCCTACCAGCGCCGGTGCGGCGACCAGCGCCAGCATGGGATAAATAGGAAGAATGTGCCGTACCCCGAGACTCAGGCCGGACATCATGCAGATGGCGAGGATTGCGGCAGCGAAAATCAGCGGCACTCCCTGCTGCCATTGAGCGCCGCGCAGACGCCGCAAAGCCAGAGGAATGCCGAGGAAGAACAGCAACAGAAAAGAAATAGGAGTTTTGAGCGCCAGCACGGTAGGGAAGAAGTTCCACCAGCCATGATCGCGGTAAGCGCCCTTGAAAAAAGCCATATAACCCAAATTGTTGAACGCGACCACCGAACCGAGACCGCCGAGAAACTCGCCCAGCGGCAGTTTGGTATCCAACAAGAAATTCACGACAGTCGCGAGACGTCCCGACGCGGCAGGCCGGTAGCCGTGTCCCGTACTGATTGCGGCGAAGCGAAAATGGTAGGGTGCCCAAATCACCATCGCGGCAATCAGGCTGGCCACCACCAAATAGCGGAGTTGTTTCGAGAGGGGAATCGGCGACAGTAGCCCGACGGGGAGCTTCCGGTAGGCGGCCCACGCCAGGATGATCACGGCGGCGGGCAAGAAAAACATGGCCACCGAAAGCTTGCAAAGCAGAGCTAAAGCAAACGCGACGCCGAGAACAATAGTCCGTTTGGCATTCGGTTTTTCGATCCAGAGGCAGAAGGCATAAGCTGTGGCAATCATGCCCCAGGTGGCGGGCATATCCGTGGTGGTGACAGCGGCGTGGCCAAGAATGGGTGGAATGCACGAGAACAGGCCGACTGTCGCTACCGCTGTCCAGGGCCCCCACCAGCGATAAGCCCAAAGGGCCAGAAGAATATTGCTGAACACGAAAAATGGCAACATTCCGGATCTTGCCCAGGCGAGATTCTTGAAATATTCATTATTCGTGTAGAGCAGAGTATGGCCGGTCTTCCAATAACTGGGGGTACACGTAAGACCATAAAGACAATCGGTATAAATTTCGGAGTGGATGCCGCGCGCATAAAATGGAAACGCAGCCGCAATGCGACCGAGCGGGGTATGCTTACGCTCGTAATTATAGGTGCCCTTTTCCCACCATTCCGCGCCGCAGGCAATATGCGGAGCTTCATCGAATACCTCATTGAAGATGTGATAGATGGACACGATTCTGGCAACACCGACCAGAATGAAGAAGGCTACTACAAGCCATGGAGCGGACCGCGAGAATCGGGATGGGACGCGGACCGGGGAGATCTGATCTGTGACTGGGGACATGAAGCAGCGTGCTCGCGCTGTTAATCTAAGGGTCCCTCCATTATAGTCGATGCCGGTGGGCTGTTATCTTCCGTTATGATTTCTTCCGTTAAGATTTCCGGCGTTCGCCTAAACCGTGAACCTGTGCCGAACAGCAGCCGGAATCCCATTGGACAGACTGTTATCGAAAATATTGTCAGTCCGAGGTTCAACCACTCAAAACGAGTGTCGATCCCCCATTGATTCACCCCAATTTGCCATGTCTGACAATAAACTATACAATTGTGCCCATGCGATTTCAGCCGCTCGCAGCCGGATGCACCATGGTTTTGGTTTGCTTTCTGCACAATGCCCGCGCGGACACTGTGGAAACCTGGACGGGGAATGTTTCCAACAGCTGGAGCAACGCAGGCAACTGGTCGGGCGGTGTCGTTCCGAACGGGGCATTCAGCGTAACGATTCCAATGACCCTTCCTGTTTCTCCGGGTTTTCCCCCGTTTTCTTCGACTTTGGACACTTCGGTCACACTCGACAATCTCTCGCTAGTGTCGAGCAGTCTGACTGTAAATAGCGCGCAGACGTTACTGTTCAACGCGAACGGCGCGCTTTCGATCTCCGGCAGCATCCTTGATATCGGCGGCACGGTTACTTTAACAAACCCTGGTGATACCGTCACGCTGACGTCCGGTGGAGACCTCTACATCGCGGCCGGCGGAGCGTTAACTGTGGGCACCGGCGCTTCTCTGACGAACTACAATTCCACCAGTCAAACGCTGTCCGGAGGGGATTTCTCACTCTTTGCCAATAGCACGTTACAGGTAGCCGGCGCTGATCTGGTTAACAACGACTCACAACTCTACCTAGCAGGTCAGTTCATCGACCAAAATGGGGCAAACGCTTTGCGGGATCTGGCCACCAACCAATCGGACGCCTCTCTCTACCTCCTCAATGCCCTCACCGACAACCAGGCATTCACAAATTACGGCACGCTGTATGTTGGCGGCAGTTTCACAGGGACGGGAACCTTTACACAGGACGCCGGAGTGAGCGAAATCAACGGCACGCTCTCCGATAGCGGCGTTATCCTGAACGGAGGTCAGTTCTTCGGCGTGGGAACGATTGCCTCCTATGTGACAAACAATCTAGGAGTCTTTGTGCCGTCAAGAGAGTCACCTGTGATCGGCGTCGCCCACGCGCCCGGCACCCTTAGCGTAGGTGGCTACTCACAAGGGTCGGGCGGGACATTCGAATTCATTTTTGATACTCCGAGTGCCAACAGCCCGCTAGATGTGACCGGCAACGGCAACGATGTCAATTTAGCTGGTATCCTCGATATCTCACTTGGCTACTACAACCCGCCAATCGCGCCGTTGCCGGCCGCGGGCATTTACACAATCCTGTCAGATCCAAACGGCACTATTTCGGGGAATTTCAGCGATGTCGAGTGTCCTTCCGTGCCTGGCTATAACGTGACGTGCCAGGAATCCATCTCAGCGGACCGGCACAACGTCTTGCTGGCTTTTAGCGTAGCCACACCGGAGCCCTCCGGGTGGGTGCTCCTCACCATCGGTTTGGCCTTCCTTTTAGGTTGCAATTTCGTTAGCGAAAAGCGCCGGCTCCCTTGGTTCCACAATCATGGCCCGGATAACGTGAAATAAGCCGGAGGTCGACGCCTACTGAATAGTTGCCTGGAGCGCGAGCGAGTGCCCGCAAGAGACGGGGGATAGCATCTGATATGGCTTTTTGCCAGATAGAGCTACCATTAAATCTAAACACATGAATTCGAGCGCCGACGACTGGGATCAACATTGGACAGATTTTTCGCGCGCCGCCTCTATTGCGCCATCGGTTGCGTGGCGACGACGCGTCATTGAGAAACTGCTCGGCATTTCGCCGCCGGGTGGAGGGGCACGCGTGTTGGAGATCGGTTGCGGGACGGGTTCGTTTGCGGAGTTATTTGTCGTGAAGTATCCCGAAGCGGCATACCTGGGCATCGACTATAGCGCCGCCGGAATCAGCGCGGCACAACGCAAAATGCCTGCCGCAAGCTTCCGGCAACGCGATCTCCTGATTCCGCCAACGCAGAATGACGATATCGAGTTCGGCGCTACTCACGCGGTGTGCTCGGAGGTGTGCGAGCACGTGGATGATCCGAGTACGCTGCTGCGCAACTGCCTGGATTACATGGCGCCCGGCTGCCGGCTGGTTATCACCGTGCCGGGCGGACCCATCAGCGAGTATTATAAGCATCTCGGGCACCGCCGCCATTATGATGCCGGCAGCCT
Organism: Terriglobia bacterium; assembly: GCA_963777595.1. Classification (GTDB taxonomy): domain Bacteria; phylum Acidobacteriota; class Terriglobia; order Bryobacterales; family Bryobacteraceae; genus CAVVFX01. The sequence continues at coordinate 56,061 of CAVZRE010000046.1, read as the reverse complement.
CCGGGAATTGCTCGAAAAAGCCGGCTATGATGTCGAATTTACCAGCGGCATCGGTTTTCCATTCTTCAATCTCTACATACAGGCGCTGGTTTCGCGGGGAAAGAAAGCGATTACCGAACTAGCCGGCGAGCCGAGTATGGCTGCCCGGATGGCCAGCAAAGTCTTCAATGTTCTGTTCCACCTGAATTCGATGAACTCCGGGTGGCAGATCGTGGGTGTCGGGCGAAAACCACAGCCATAAGCTGACTTAGCTGGGGTTCGAAAGTTTTCCGGGTAGAGCCGCTCGTGCGAAGACCGCATACTGACCGCCGATCGGCAGGCGGGTGAATAGCTTCTCCATGGCACCGGCGACGCGGTAAAGCTTCTCCGGAAAGTACCCGAAGTAGGTTGCGCGATCGATTGCGAATCCCGCCCCACGCATAAGAGAACGGGTTTCGGAAGCCCGAAGGAGAACCGCGTCCACGTCCACGGGTGAGCGGCTAACGATAAAGCTGGTGACTGGATTGAACGGGTTATGTTCGATGATGGCGAAAGTGCCGCCAGGCCGCACCACGCGTCTGATTTCCGCCGTCAGACCAGCGCGTTGCGGAGGTGGAACATGGTGATACACACATACCGCCGTAACAAAATCGAATTGCGCATCCTCGAATGGAATTCGTCCGGGATCGTCCTGTACCCGAACCTCCATGCCAGCCGCTCCCTGGAGCATGCCGGTGGAAGGATCGCAACCCGCAGCATGCGCGAAATCCCGCGACAAAAGAGAGAGCAGGTCTCCTTTGCCACACCCGACATCGAGATAGCGCAGCTGCCTGGTGTCATCCCGGCGGTTCCTGAAATAGTCGCGCACCAAGTCTCTCTTCCGTTTATGGAAAAAATCCGCGCTTACGGCGAAGCGGTCGCGAATGGGATCTCCGATGAGTTCCCCGTAGGAGGCGGAATAGTCGTCGAACTCGGGCTTACTCATGAAATTTCGAAAGCATGCGGCAGTGTTACAGACCAATTATACACACGGCGTTGCTCAATACTCAGGCATTCGGAATAACATAATACGGCTGCCCTGGCGTTCGAACCGGAACTCCACCCGCCGCAGAAAATTCAGCGAATCGCACACGCTCTTGTGGCACTCCGGCGGCGCATAAAACACCAGAAATCCGCCCGCACCCGCGCCGAGCAGTTTGCCGCCGGTGGCGCCGGCCTGGCGGGCGAGATCGTAAAACCGGTCGATCTCGGGATTGCTGATGTTATCGTTGATCTGTTTTTTTAACTCCCAATTTTCGTGCAGTATCTCGCCGAAAGCTTCGAGGTTATTGCCCTGTAACTCTTTGCAGAGCTGGTAGGCCAGCTCCACCATACGCTGCATGGTCTTTTGCTTCCGGCCATCGCGTTCGAGGTCGTCGGACTGGGCGTTCAGGATCGTGGAAGCGCTGCGGGTCATCCCGGTATAAAAACAAAGCAGCGATTTTTCGAGCTGTTCGATGCTGTTCCGCAAACAGATGACCGGTGTGACCCGCACGGAATCATCGGCGGCGAATTCGATGAGGTTCAAGCCTCCGAAAGCGGCGGCAAACTGGTCCTGCTTACCGATCCGCTCTCCGCACAGATCGATTTCGACGCTACAACTCTCCGCAGCCAGGCGATCGGGAGACACGTATTGGCGCCGGAAGGCGTGCAGGGCATGTAACAGGCCTACGGTAAAAGAGCTGGAAGAGCCCAGGCCGGTGCCTCGAGAGGGAATGTCCGCGACGGAAGTGATTTCGATGCCGCCGGTGATTCCGAGCATGCGCAGCGACTCGCGCACCAGCTTATGCTCGATATGATCGAGGCTCTCGACCTCTTCCGTTTTCGAATAACTGATGCGAATGGTGTGGTCGAACTTCGGATTCACGGTGACGTAGACGTACTTATCGATAGCCGTGCTGACCACTGCGCCGCCATAGCGCCGGTAGAACGACGGAATATCGCTGCCACCCCCGGCAAAACTCATCCGGACCGGCGTTTGGCTGATGATCAACTTGGCCTTCTTTCTCCGGCGTCAAGAATAAACTGCACCGCAGCTTCTAAATTTGGAAAGACATGATCCGGAGCATCGGGAAAACTTCCATCTTTGCCGCCATGACCGGTTTCGACCAGGATCGCTCCCACTCCCGCGTTCCGGGCGGTGCGAATGTCTACCGTACTGTCTCCGATGAGCCAGGAGCGGGAAAGATCGAGATTCATTTCGCGGCCGGCCTGTTCGATCAAGCCGGTAGCGGGCTTCCGGCAGGAGCATTCGATCTTGAGTTCCTTGACCTCACCCTCATAGCCGGTATGCGGATGGTGAGGGCAGTAATAAATCGCATCGAGATAGGCGCCATGGCGGCCCAGAACCGTCTCGAGTTTGTTGTGGATGGCGCGCAGTCCGGCGAAACTGCATTCGCCCCGCGCGACCACCGGTTGATTGGTAATCACCACGCACCGGTAGGAACTGCGGTTCACCAGACGGACCGCGTTCCAGACCCCATCGATGATCTCCAGCTCACCGGCACTCTTGACGCGATTGACTTCCCGATTCAAGGTGCCGTCACGATCGAGAAAAATGGCGGGAGTTGCCGTGCGCAGCGACCCGGACTGAATCCGGCCCGACAGATAGTCGGCGGCGACTCGATCGAGGCGCTCCGGAGTGCCTGCATCCTTAATATATTCGGGACTCGGATAACCGTGCAGGAAGGCGCCGCGCCGCAGCATCTCGGGAAACACGTGTTTGCCGAAATCGAGCGGGGCGGCCGGAACTTGCCAGCCATCGAGGAGGGGCTTCTCGATTACGTAGAGCGCGGCGTTCACCAGATTGGGATAAGAACTTTCCGGATTGTGCGGGTAGGGATGAAAAGCGGTAATGCGGCGGCTGTCATCCATCTCGACGAGATCGGAATCGTGCGGATGGTCGTTGGGATGCAAAAAGAGCGTAGCGAGCGCGCCGGAGCGAAGATGGGCGGCTGTGAAACGCTCCAGATCCACGTTGAGCATGGTATCGCCGTACATCACCAGGAAGCGCTCGTCCAGTTCGGGAAGTGCCGCGATGACCGCTCCGGCCGAGCCGAGCGGAGTCGATTCCGCCAGGGTGCGAACGTTCATGCCGTAGTCTACCGAACGGAAATGTTGCTCGAAAGCGTCCGCGCCGTAGCCGGTAAGCACCACCGCGCTGGTCACGCCGTAGTCTCGCGCCAGAAGCAACTGGTGGCCGATGAGGGGCAGGCCTCCGACATCGGCTAGCGGTTTGGGAAGGGATCCCAACCGGCTTCGCAGCCTGGTTCCCTGCCCTCCGACCAGGATTACGAGCTGCATGTCAGGCAGTCTTGCCGGCAAGATAGCCGGCAATGCGATCAAAAGAAGTCAGCTCGGGCAGAAGCTCGTAGTCCAGGGAAATAGAAAAATCTTCCTCAATGACATTGATCAAGGTGATGGACGCAATGGAATCCCATACGGTGAGAGTGGCCTGGCTAACGGTAGGAATGGTTTCCACGGGCAGGTCTGGAAAAACGGTACTAAAACAGCGGGTCAGTCTGGATCGGATGTCAGTCACGCAGGTACTCTATCTGATGATATACGGTAGGACATTTTGCCTTGAAAGCTTCGTAAGTGAGTTGAAATGGGCCGTCTGGTTCCGCTTCCAGGAGGGACGCGAAACAGGTAACGACCGGACCATTCTTGCTGGTCGGAGTCAACTCAAAAGATATTTGCCGGACGCCGAGGCGATCGAATAAGATCTGTAAGATCTGGTACTCGATGCGGCGGGCGAAGGCCCGGCAGCTCATGACCCAGGTGTCGACGATCAGGTCGACGCCGGCCTGGCGCGCTTTGAGGATCGCGATTTTGCCGAGCGGCCCGAATTTATCGCGATACGACACGACCATCACGACGGCGCCGGGCGCATTCCGCTGGTTATGCCAGTCGACTTCCGTGTAGCGGATACCGTTCAAGTTGAATTGATTGGTTTTATTGACTAATTCGAGGACACGGCCATCTTCGGCGGGAGGCGCGAAGTCGATGGTCAAAACGGAGCCTGCCGCAGCGAGCAGAGCTTCGGTGGTCTCACTTGCGTCGCCGGGCGGCGGCAAAACGGCTGCCTGGCGGAGGCTGGCGAGCCGCAGCGTATCCTCTTCCCGGATCTGCGGTTTACCGAAACGGTCACGCAGGTCTTGAAAGAGCCGGTAAGCGGCCGCATAGTCGTTCTTGGGAAACAGCAGACATTCAACCTCCGGATGGACGGCATGAACTTCTTCGAGCTCCATGGGGCTGTCATCGACGAAAACCACACTATCGGGGCCGATATTCCATTGTTCGAGAATGCGGGTGACGGAGCCGGACTTTTCGAGCCAATGGACTTCGACGGGGAAAATAGAATCCCGCGCGAGCAGGATGTCCTGACGGGCGAACGCCTGATCGACCGGCGCAGGACTATTCTTGCTGGCTACGGCAACGAGGACGCCCTGAGCGGCGAGTGAGGCAAGGAGTTGCTGGTAGATGCCGTGCAACTGGCTGTGGCTGGCGAGGTCCCAGCTCACATTTTCAGCCCCCACTTCGCCGACGATCCCCTTCCAGAGAGTATCGTCGAGGTCGGTGATCAAACCTTTCTTAGGTGGCGGCGGTTGAATGAGATTGGCGAGGAAGAAGGCCACTCGTCCAGCGTGTTTGAGGGTGTACGGCAAGCCGGCGAGCAGGTCAGTCTTAAAGTCATAGTTCTCGCCGGGGGGAGATAGCTGGGCGAGGCGCCGGGAGTTCACGAGGCGAACGTTTTCGCGGGATGCGGCCCAGGCGGCGAACTCGTAAAGAGCCGCTTGCAGCCGGGTTTCCGCGGCCGAGGCCTGCCAGCCGGCAGTATGGAAAAGAGGCGGCAGGGGCAGCGTGGGGAGGCAGAGCGCGATGCGGCATTGGCGGGGAGCGCGATCGAACGAGTCACGCAGGCGGTTCAGCGACTGCTCGACATGGGATTCGATATCGGCCACGTCTTTCAATCCCCAGCCGCCGAGACTGCGGTAGCCGAGGCGCGGATCGAGATCCGGCCATTCGATGATTACAGCGGCCGCCTGCAGATCCGGAGCGTCCCATTGGGATAAAGTACCGGCGAGATCGCCGTACAGTCCGGTGGAGATTTCGACGTGATGGCGGGGAAGGTTTTGCCGTAGAGAAGCGCCCAGAAATGTCTGCAGGTGCAGAGGCGTAAATCCGCAAGCGAGGAGTACGCGAAACGGCGGCCAGTGAGGCTCCTGTTTACCTTTGAGTATAGTGAGGGCTTCGGTGAGCGTCATTCCGGTGCAAGAAAGACCATTGTATCGAGTCGATCCAACCGGAAGCGAGGAAATCACTAGAGATGGATTCTTCCATCTCCATCGGCCCGTGAAATATGAACCTTCAGGTACTCGGTGTCGAAAGGCGCGAGGGCGTCGCGCAAACGCGGGGAGAGCGCGCAGATGAAATTAGAAGGCCCGTCCAGAAAGCCGGCTTGCCGCATGGCCTTCACCCAGCCTTGGTGAAGCTGGTTGGCGACGACGAGTTCCGCGCCTTGCTTACGCAGCATGGCGAGTGTGGAGCGAGTCACGGCCGCTTCGGAACCCGGCCGGCAGACGCTGTCGAGAATTGTTGCGACGCGAAGGTTGCCGAAGTACCGGTTCCGGCGCATCGGTGTGACCTGGACCGCGGACCATCCGATCGAACGGCCTTGCTGCCGGCAGCGATAGATGGCGAAGTTTTCCCCTGGGGGATGGAATAAGGGGAGGTGTTGACTATCCCTGATCGCAGCGAGAGAAGTGGTCTCGCGGTAGCTCTCCCAAAGCTCATCGGCCCAGGTATCCCAATGCGTGGCGATCTCGGGTAGCGGACCGAGGGAAAGCTTTCCGCCATGGCGCAGGGCACTCAGGCGGTGAATGAGCGAGAAGCCCAGGGAACCCGCTCCGGTCAAGGCGGCTGCATTCATGACGGCGGATCTGGCGGGGGTAGACCGTAACACCGGCATTTCGCGCAGGAAGCGTGCCGGACGAAGAACATAGAAAAGAAACGGCACCGGTGCGACGTGCCATTTGGAAGCGGCCAGGAGGCGTGGGAGGGGCTGGTCCATGCCGCCCATACCGACCGCGAAAGCCAGCGGCGAGCGTTTGAGGATGGCTTGGAGCATCAGGATGACGAGGTGGCCATAGCGGCGGTCGACCAAACCTTCGGTGACGGGCATCTGGACATTGGTCACCCATTCGGTGCGGCCCTGCAAATAAAACTGTTGATCCTGAAGAATGAAGCCGCCGCGAACGACATCGCCGTCGAGCAGGAGAAAGTGCCGTTTGACGACCGGCAACGCGGGCAAAGCCTCAAAAGGAGGGCCGGGGTCGATCACGCCGGTCCGTTCGGGTAAAAAGTAGCCTTCCTGCACCCCGGCGGAACGGAAGCGAGAGTTCAAAGCGCGAATACTATCCAGGCGACGGGAGGAATAGCCTTCGATTCCGATGGGCATTTCAGGAGGTGCCGTGGAGGATCTTTTCCCGCAGCCACCGATTTTCGAGTTGAGCTCGATCGGGTGCGCCGAGGAGGTGGAATCCCGAGGGCGGCTTCAGGTGATCCAAAACGGTGGAGACAGGCGCAAACCAGCCCGGCTTCCGGGAAAGCCGCCGGATCAGCTCGCAGAACCTGGGTGAAAGCTTGCCGTCTTCGACGAAGCCATGGCCGAAGTGAGTATAGGCGAGACAAAACCCACCCTGCTGTTCCAGGCGATCCTGATTCTCTTCGGAGATCAATTGCAGAAAGCTCCGGACATTGGCGCCTTCGGCGGAGGCATACCAGGCGTTGACGAAGGGACGATCGGGGTCGTGGTAAGGCATCCAGGGGCAAACCGCAAGGGTATTGATTTCCCGGAAAGTAAAATTTCTGACGTAGCGAATGTGCTGACGGCACAGATCGCCCCAAAAGTTCTCGTGAGCCGGGACCTCGCCGGTGAATTTACCGCTGTGTTTTCCGCGGGTCATCAGGTTGTAGACGGTGCGTCTCCAGCCGCTGACGCGGGCACCGGCGAAATAGATTCCCTCGAAATTATAATAATGATTTGACATTGAAGAAGGATAATCTCCAAAGTATTCATTGAATTGCCGCAGCCCTTCGAGGGTTTCCTCGCGGGTGCTGGTATGGGATGTCGCGTTGTGGAAGCCGAGCTCGAAACCCTGCCGCTGGAGGGACTGGAGCCAGGCGAGGAACGCAGCATCGCCACAAGTAGCTCCGTGGTCGGACGGTGTCCGGCGGGGCGCGAGCGGCCAGACTCCCTTGGTGGTGCGGATGCCGTGATCCGCGAGAAAGCCATAGACCATTTCCGCAACTTCAGGAGTCTGGGAGTCGGGATCGTCGAAAACCGTAAAGCTGAAGGTTTTTCCGTCTGGCCAAATGACGGACCCCGGTCCGTGGCCGTTCAGCAAGAGCAGTCCCCATGCACCATGATGGAGGGGAGTGAGCACGTTAGTCCGAGAGGACGATTCGGGCCTTGGCAGATCAGTTGGAGGTCCTCCGGCTCACTCATTGGAAAATGTAATCATACCATCGACTAATTAGAACGGAATATCGGGGCATAGCGAGGCGAGCGGTCACGCATGAAAGTCCGGTTACCAGGGTGTTGGGGATCGACGGAGCGGAAAACCGATTTCAAGATCGTCTCCACAACCACATCGCTGGCATATATAGAACTGCGAGGAGCAGATATATGGCGCCTATCAAAGCGATCAACGGAATATGGCTGACGCGATCATGATTTTGCCTTTTCGACGTGACGCCGCCGCCGAACCGTGGTAAAGGCTACGATGGATGAAGGGTAACTACATGGCAAATCTCGATTGGTCCCAATGTCCCGCCGTGGAAAGCATCCCCGGCAAGGTGAGCGGCGCATGGGTGTTTAAGGATACGCGTTTGCCCGTCGCCACGGTCATTGAAAACCTTGAAGATTTGAGTGTCGAAGAAGTGATGGAACAATTCGACGTGACGCGCGAGCAGATTACCGCAGTTCTTGAGTTCGTGGCCCAGAGCCTTAAGACACCTATGATGCCTCCGAGCGCAGAACTCGTTGATGCTCATCCTCTTTGATCACGGAGCGCCGAGGGGCGTTTCCCACGCGCTTCGTCCTCACACTGTTGTTACGGCTAAGGCAAGAGGCCGGGAACAGCTTTCCAACGGCGCGTTGCTTAAGGTGGCGGAGGAAGCGGCGTTCGATCTTTTGTTCACGACAGACGGCAACCTTCGCTATCAGCAAAACTTAGCCGGGCGAAAGATTGCCATTGTTGTTTTGACAGGCACCACCAAATGGTCACGCGTTCGGTTGCATCTTGAACGCATTGTCGCCACGATTAATTCAGCTACGCCGCGCAGCTATGCCGAGGTGGAAATTCCGTTCCGGTAGGATTTGCATCGTGATGGCGTGGACGTAGCGTTGTCCACCCGCTGAAGCCGATCAAAGGCCTAGTAATGCTTGTGCGGCAATCGGCGCTACCTTCACTGCAAAACCCCAAACTTCTGGCCCAACGGTATTCCAAAAATCTCGCCCCGCTTCCGGGGTGCATTGCTGCTTGCTGAAGGTACAGTAGTCGAGTTGGAATGCACTTCTCCACCACAGGGGTATCATCGGAGGGACCAGTTGCTGAAAGAAAACCGGTGCGTCCTTTGCCTGCCCTGTAAATATCGCGTGACCTTAACCCGGTTTTTCCGTTTCGTTGATCCCCAACACCCTACTACTAGTACCGGGACGGCTGAGTCATCGGTTTGACCGCAATCTAGCGTATCCTGAAAAGATGAATTCGGTATCGCGGGTAGCACCCTCCCGCTTCCAGGCAACATATAATTCTCCGCCGCAGGGGGCGGCAGCAGTTCCGGCTCCATCCGGCTCGCAATTGCCCTTTTATTTTGTCGCTATCCTCATCTTCACTCATTTTGCACGGCCATTCGATTCGGTGTTGGTAGGTTACAAGCTCCCCGCGGTCATATGCAGTCTTTGTATCGTAGTTGTGATTATGGCTGGAGGGTTGAGAGAGCTGCAATCAAAGGTTGGAGTTTCCTTTTTAGTTTTGGTCGCCAGTATGTGCCTTTCGGCTCCGTTCAGTCACTGGAAGGGAGGCACCTTCGTGTATGTGCTCTGGTATATGCAATTCTTCCTTCCCCTGATGCTGCTGGTTGCGATCGCCGCCAAGACCCCTAAGGATATTGTGAAGATCTGCGGCGTGCTGGCTTTCTCCTGTCTGTGCCATCTGGTTCTGAATGGGAAAGAGATGTATGGCCGCTACGGTCTGAGCGGCACGTTCGGCAATCCGGACGATGTTGCACTGCTGGCCGGCTTCACTATCCCTTTCATGGTCCTTATTTGCACCCGGGTGCGAAACCCGATCGTGCGCTACACACTGCTGTCGGGTGGTTGCTGCTATCTATTGTTAATGATCGGCCGGACCGGCACCCGCGCCTCGATTCCCGCTTTGGTCGCCATGCTAGCCGTTTATTTTATGCGGAGCAAGGGTGTGCAGAGGGTAGCGATTCTCGCTTTGGCAATTCTGGGAATCGGGGTGGCACTGATAGCTTTGCCCACCAGCACGATAGAAAGACTCTCGACAGTTTTAGACGCCTTCAACCCGCAGGAGCAGCATGGGGAGATGACCGAAGCCGAAGCTTCCGCGTTCGAAAGGCATGAGATCATGCATGATGCGATTCAGGCCACGATCGAGCATCCGGTTGTGGGTGTAGGGGCGGGCATGTTTACGCAGTACCGGTGGGACGTAATGCTACGGCCGAATGGCCAACACAAGCCCTACCTTCCGGCACACAATACTTACCTCGAGATATCGAGCGAGTGCGGTTTTCCCGGTGTTATCTCTTATTTGATCTTTTTGGGATTGATTTACAGTCAGATTCGCGCCATGCGAAAGTTCACGATTGCCCGTCCAGCAGCGCCCACGCAGGAGCTGATGTTGTCGATCACGCTGTGCACCGAGGCAGCACTGGTTTACTTTATGGTCTGCGAAACGTTTATGACCTGCGACAAGCATCCACACCAGTTTGTGCTTGCAGGCTTTGCGATCGCTATGCAGAGGATGATGCGTGCGGGGATGACGGAGACGCCCGTCGCGGCCCAGCCGTCTCGCTACGCGACCGTTCCGGTGCCCTTCGTAGGGAAGCGGTCTTTTCCCATTGCAGCGCGCTGAAACCGGCGGCTCCCGGATGAGCACGAGCCGGCGACAATTAGCTGCCCTGACCGGAATCCGATTCTTCCTGGCCTTATGGGTAGTGGTATACCATCAGAGCGAGTCGCTCGTCGGCTCGATCGGTGGTCCGCCCGAGGTGCATCGCGCACTGGTAGGCCTGGTTCAGACCGGGTATACGGCGGTCAGCGCCTTTTTTATTCTTTCGGGATTTGTTCTTACCTACAATTACGATCTGGGGACATTGCTCCAGGCGCGCAACGCGATCCGCTTTGGAATTGCCCGCTTCTCACGCATTTACCCTGCCTATGCGGCTGGTTTGCTGATGCTGGTTCCGTTTGCAATCTACCGGGTAGTCGCGGGGGTGGATGGCGGGACGGCCGCCGGAACAACCAATTTTATCTTGAACGTCTGCCTTCTGCAGGCATGGGTTCCCGGAGCCGCACTGTCGTGGAACTATCCTGGCTGGTCGCTCTCGGATGAAGCCTTTTTTTACGCCATGCTTCCGGTAGTGGGGTTCGCGATCACACGGCTCGCCAAGGGGCAGGCGAGACAGGTGGTACCGCGTCTTCTCGGATTGGCGGCCGCACTGTGGGTGGTGTCGCTGGCGCTGCCGGTCCTGGCTATCCTGCAGCCTATTCCACACTTCGGGGATGTGCCGGCGACCATCAGCGCTCTTCCGGAATCCACCTGGGCCAACGTGATCCGCTACAATCCGCTGCTGCGATTGCCGGAGTTCTGTATTGGGGTCGTGCTGGCACTTCTTTACCGCTTGATACCGGCGGGGTCGCGACTCTGGAAGCGCGGCGCCTATTTTTATCTTCCCGCTATCGGCATCATCATCCTGGCGCTGGCGAATGGCGACAGCCTGGCGTATCCGGTGGCGCACAACGGGTTGCTAGCCCCGGCTTACGGGATGATGATTTTCGGGCTGGCCCTGGAGGGTGGAGTGCTGGTGCGGTTTCTTTCCACGCCGGCGCTCGTGTTTCTGGGCGGCGCGAGTTATACCATGTACATCCTGCATGAGCCTGTTTATGGATGGCTGCAGATTGTATTCCTGCATGGACTGCACCTTGTTACGTTCGGAATCTTCTGGCTGATCTGCTATGTGTCGGTAGTGGTCGGATTGTCGGCTGTGTTTTTCAAACTGGCCGAGGAGCCGATCCACCGCCAGTTGAGGAAAAGGCTTAACGCCTGGGCGGAAGGCCTTCATGCAGACGTCTCTGTTACACACAACGGATGAGATTGCGCGGACGTTTTCTTGGGCACCTCTACCCTAGCAAGGGCTCTCATGTTAGACTGATGTCTTGCATGCCGTTACCCTCCTGACGCTGCGTACCCTCTACTTAAATGGGCTTTGACCTCGCAACTATTCAGTTCCTTGCACGGTCGAAAGACTTGGGTATCTCACTTGGCCAGGTTCTCACCCTGGGAAGACAGTGGATGTATGTCAAGCCTGACGAAATGCGTCCCCTCCTGGCTCGTAATGGAATCAATCTGAGCGGCGACCAGACGGCTCGTCTGTTTGCTGATAAGGGATATTGCGAGCCGCTGCTCAAGTTGCTGGGCGCGGGCCACATTGATTCAATGGACGTGTCCTCGTACGAAAACGCCACCATCACGCACGACCTGAATCAACCGTGGCCGGACGATTTACGGGATCGCTTCAGTCTGATAATCGATGGGGGAACCTTGGAACATGTGTTCAACTTCCCCCTTGCCATCAAGAACTGTATGCAGGCAGTGGCGCTGGGCGGACACTTTCTCGGCGTCACGCCGGCCAACAATCAGATGGGTCACGGCTTCTACCAGTTCAGCCCAGAGCTGTTCTTCCGCGTGTTCACGCCGGAGAACGGCTTTGAGATCCAGACGGTCCTTCTATATGAGCAGCCTTGGGAATCGGTCTGGTATGAGGTTGCGGATCCCCAGGTGCTCCGGTCCAGGGTGGAACTCGTGAATAGCCGGCCGGCCTACCTGATCGTGTGCGCCAAAAAAATCGCCTCGGTCGACATAGCGCTGGCTCCCGTCGCCAGCGATTATCCTCTGACCTACTGGAAATTGCCGCTCGGAGCGAATCCGGGCGGGGCAAAGCCTCCCGCGACCGTCTCCTCCATCAAACGCTATGCTCCTCAGTGGGTAGCGAACTGGTACCGCCGGCTACGGCCTTTCCGTCCGCCCTACTTCAAAAAAGTGCGTTGCTAGCCCGTTTTACGGAACATAGGCTTCAGCCTGACCAAACGTCGAAACTTGGTCGTGGGTTCGCTCACAGGGATCGATTGGTACTGGGTGTTGCTGGTCCCGGCGAAGGTCCGCGAGGCGTACGGCGGCGGATTTTATTCCCCGACACTTCCGGATGCCGCGAGGGGGCGGGGCTCACTCTGCGCAAACCGGGCGGCATTCAGGTAAGAGAGCAGTTTCATTTCGCGCCGGCCTTTGGTCACTGTGTCTAAGATCAGTCCGCAGGCAAACATAATGAGGGCGTAGAGGGCCAGGCCCGTTGCCAGGATGGCGGTCGGGAAGCGCGGAACAAGACCGGTTTCGAGGAAGGTCACGACGATGGGATACGCCAGCAGCACGGACATCACCAGGCAGAGAACTCCGAGGATGGAGAAGAAACTGAGGGGCTTTTCGTTCTTGAACAGGTTGAAGATCATCCAGAGGATGCGGACGCCGTCGCGATAGGTGTTCAGTTTACTATTGGATCCCACCGGCCGTTCTTTATAGGTAGTGGGAATCTCCGAGATAGGCAGACCCAGCGTCAGGGCGTGTACGGTCAGTTCGGTTTCGATTTCGAAGCCGCCGGAAAACACAGGAAAGGATTTGACGAAGGCCCGCGAAAACACCCGGTATCCGGAAAAGATGTCGGTGAAGCTGCGGCCGAACAACGCTGCCACCGAACCGGTGAACAGTTTATTGCCAAGCACATGTCCTGGGCGGTAAGCTCCGGCCGATTCATGAACGCGGCGGCCCACGAGCATAGCGAGGTTTTCCTGCTGGACCGTAGCCACCATACCTGGAGCCATGGAAGCGTCATAGGTATCATCGCCATCCACCAGGACGTAAGAATCGGCTTCGATATCGGCAAACATCCGGCGCACCACCCAGCCTTTGCCCTGCACGGTTTCGCGTCTGACAATGGCTCCGGCCTGGCGCGCTTCCTCGCACGTTCGATCCGCAGAATTATTGTCGTAAACGTACACTGCCGCGTCGGGCAGCGCCTTACGGAAGTCGCGCACCACGGCCGCGATGGTTTTTTCCTCGTTGTAGCAAGGGATGAGTACGGCGACTTTAGCCGGCGGCTGCGAACGAGACGGTAGGGGCATGGAATTTTATTGGAGGGCCGTGAAGCCAGCCGCGAGGGGTTGCAACACAGCTAAGTTGGTTTCATTCCGCGCGAGGCGGAGGAACCCGTCGGGGCCGCCGGACTCGGCATCGGTATTCAGAGTGGCAAAAAACTGCGGGAGGTCCTTCCAGGAAATCCGCCGATCGTCGCCCTCCGTCCAGTTCCAGGACGGCAGCGGCCGAGGGCTCCAGACGCGCTTGGAGATCCAGACTTCGCCGCCGCTTCCCCACACTTTCAACGTTCTGGCAGCGAACTCCTGCCGCCAGCTAGCCACTCGCAGGCTGCCTGGCTCGATGATGTCATAAAGAGGGAGGGGAGTGGGACGGTTGATCGGGTCGAATGCCATGCGATTGAGCGTCTCTTCCAGGGCATCCTGATTGGTGGCTACCATGGCGGTACTCGAGCCGGTCATCCGGGTCCGAAGATCGGCAACCCGAGCCACCGATGCGCTGTTTTCCGACCAGATTCGAGGGGCTGCGAAGGAATAGCCGTTCGTCAAAACCACGCAAAGCAGAAAGGCGGCAATGAAGACTTGGGTGCCGCGGCGGCTGGCGGGGAAATCGCGTAGCACCCAGGCCGTGACGACGAGCAGGAAGGGAAGAGCCGGGAGGTAGCGTTCAGGAGAACCAGGCTCAAATATCACGACGGCAAAAAAAATAACCGGGGCACCACCCCGGCAACGGCAAACAGTAGCAGCCAGCCCGTAATCGGGTCTTCCGCAGCAACTCATACAGAAGACACGCGACGAATAGAGTCGAAAGCGACCAGTTTCCATAGACTCGCGCTAGCGATGTTCCAAAGCGTGACATGCGAGTAAGGGTCGTGCCAAAGATAGCGTTTGTAGAGAATGCCATCCTTTCCAAGATAAAGGAACGAACGGGGCAACCCGGTGGCGATCCGGACAAGCCTGGAGCTTTGGGACCAGCCGTGGCCCGATGCGGCGACCCACTCCCGGGCTTCCGCGACAGACGAAGTCTGCCGGGCATAGAGCGCAAACCCGTACACCAGCAGCAACAAGGCGGTTGAAATCAAGATAAAACGGATGGCGCCGGTCCAAACGAGCTTGGTAAAGCATGCTCGTAACGGTGTGTTCCACTTCGCTGACGGGCAGGCCGCCAGCAGCAGCAACGCTGCTCCACCGAGAATGAACGGGAGCCAGAGTAATGCCGAGAGCGCATAAAAAATAGCGCCGGGCACGATTCTCCCAGCCAAAAGAAAATACAGACTGGCGGTGAGGCATGTCAGGCCCGGGATATAGGAACACCCCGAATGTGCGTAGAGCAGGAACCCGTGACTGCAAGCCATGGCCAGGCTGACGGCAAATGCCACTCCCTTCGAGCCAGCTACCCGGGCGGCCATTATGTACCAAAGCGCGACTGTGATCAAAGAGCACAGCACGGAGACGACGATGAGCACTAAACTCGCCTGCATGAACATCGTCAGGCCAGTCAGCTTCGAAAGGAGCGGGGTAGTGAGGGAGAGGAGTGCCCATCCGAGAGGTCTCCACAGCAAATGGCCGAATTCCCAAAGCGAATTCCCGGAGCCGAGAAAACGATTTCCCAAAATGCTCCAGATATCGAGTTCGCGTAAACCTGTGTGTCGCCCAATTCGATGGCCCGGGTACCCAGGAGAAGAATCGCCAGGACCACGGCAACCCACAAACTCGTTTTCAGAAGAGGGGAGCGATTCGTAATGCCCGATTCGTCAAAACCTGTCTTGGAATAGGGAGACCGGGACGCAGTGGGCATTGGTTAGGCGGACGCGCTTCCTTCCAGTATACAGCCGCTAGCGTGAGCGGCTTTACTGTTTTTATGAACTTTCCTGACGGCGAGTATACGCGAAAGCTCGGGAAAATGCGTGAGAACTTTCCCTTTTCAGGGCTACTACCGATAAGGCAGGCAGAACTCAAAATGAAATCACCACAATCAACGCCGCACGATTCGGCGGCTTCTTCCCTGGCAATGCCTCTGATCGCCGACCTGAGCGGTGGACGCAAGAACCCGGATTGGGCAAAACTGAAGGGTAGCCCCGAAGGCGGACGCCGGCATTTCGAGGCGCACCGGCACATGCGACAGTTCACCGAGTATACGATTGCCGATCAGGAGCGGATGCAGTCCGCGCAACGCTATTTTGAATGGCAGGCGCGAATCGCCGCAGCAGAGCTTGGCAGAAAAGTGCTCGAAGTGGGTTGCGGAATGGGAAATTTTTCGGACCACCTGAGCGACCGGGATCTCGTGGTGGGCATTGACGTCGATGAGAATTGCGTGACGCGCTGGAAAGAGCGCTTTTCGAATCGCCCTCACTATGATGGATTTTTACTGAATGCGGAAGACCCGGAGTTCTGCGACCTCAAACGGTATCAGGTCGATTCCATCGCGTGCCTGAACGTACTGGAACATATCGACAAACACGAGCTGGTCCTGAAGCAGATGTGGCAAGTTCTTCCGCACGGGGGACGTGTCGTGTTGATGGTGCCCGCTTTCGAAGCTCTCTACGGCGAGATTGATGCGCGGCTCGGCCATTACCGCCGTTATACGCGGAGATCACTGGCGTCGGTCGCGGAATCGGCCGGCTTCAGTTTGCGCCGGCTGAGGTATATGAATGTCGTTGGATTCTTCGGCTGGTGGGCCAATGCGAAGGTCTTCAAACGGTCGGAACAGTCGGCCGGGCAGATCGCCTTTTTCGACACGTACGTGGTTCCCATGCAGGCCCGCCTGGAGTCCTGGATTGCTCCGCCGTTCGGGCAATCGATTATCGCGACTTTGGAAAAGAAGTAACTCCCGTTGCTTCGCGCTTGAAGCGTTTCAAATCAGCAGGGACGGTTGCCGCGCAAACCGGGCAGACCACAGTAACGATGGTCTACCCTACGGAAGTTTGCGCCGTCGCTGACCTGTCCGGATCAGTCGACCTGTAGCACCTCGACGTCAGGGGCGCCGATGGTTACACCGGACGCGTTCTGATAAAGAATTGACCGGGTGTACGAACCCGCGTTCAAACTGAGCGAGCAGGGGGAACCGGCGCAGGTTTGCGAGACCGGCGAACCGGTTACCGGCGTCAGGGTCACCAACGCGTGAACAGCCCCGGGGGGCATATGAAATGCGAGTTGCACCTGGCGGATCGCCGCGACTGAAGTCGAGAGGGATCCGGTGGTGATCTGGTCAGACAGAAACTCGTATTGTGCGGCTTGATCGAAGTAGCACATCAGCCGATACTGGTAATTCGCGCCTGGGGTTAAGGGCTGGACGACTAACACCCTTTTAGCCGGACCGCCGCTATCCTGGGTTCTATTCCAGGAGACGCCGTCGGAGCTGGTATCTACATAACAAGCGCGAGTGTCAGGAGCGACATAAGAGAATTGGATGGAGCTGGCTGACGGGGATATCTTTATATAACGCACGATTCCGGCTCCGGAATAAACGGCATCGACATTCGCCCCCATATCACCTGAATTCCACACGGACGGCTTGATGCGGTAGGTGACGGGGTCCCAGAGTACGGCGGCGCGCCGGGCGGCCATGGTGGGACCCGTGGGAAAGATATTTCCGGGCGGGAAGTTCGCAGCGATGCCGCTCAGGGTGGCCTGATCGATATCAATCCACGTGGAAGATCCCCGAGTCGTCAACGCGCCAATTATTAAGTTGTGGGTGAAGTTCCACGATGGGGTGATGGTCGGCCCGGCGTGCATGTAGGAGGTATTGAGCATCTGCACGTAGGTTGTTCCGGTTGAGCTAAATGAGCAGAGCGTTGCCGGAATTGCAGGATGCGAGGGGATGATCTGTCCGCAGACGGTCGACAGCGCGTCGAGGGCATTGAGCGAAAGATGCAGTACGTTATTGGTAAAATTCAGCCCTTCGCCCATCACGCTTTGACCATTCGACGCTGAACCCATGAGTAAGAGTGCGGGTCCCGTGCCGAGCGTCAGATCCACGGTATTGTTATGGATATTTACATCCTCACACCCCGGGTAGTTGCCGAAGGCGCCGCTGAACAATCCGCCACCGCCATTGTTGTAGATGTCGCGGTTGAGGTCGAGCCAGAGGTTATTGGCAAGTTCGATGCGCGCCGCGGTGGGGCTGTCAGGAGGCGCAGCGGCGCCGCCGCCGGCACATTGCCAACCGGAAGAGAGGTGTTTGAAGATATTGTTGCGGATTTCCCAGTCCTGAGTTCCAGCCGAAAAGTTTCCGGCCGCGGAGCCGGCGGTATAGATCACGTTTCCGGGATTCTGAAAGGACGCAGAGCCGTCCGATATGTTGCCCGAGTAGTTCAGGCGGGTGAGTTGTTTTCTTTCAAACACGTTGCGGAATGAATATCCATAGCCATCCCACTGCCCGGAGTTTTTCATCTTGGATCGCGGGAAGTAAAGATAGTTATGCGTCCACGTTTCGTCGGTGTCGGAACCGCCGGTGTCACTATAGACGGTCTGGCCAATTGCGCTGATGAAGTTATTGTCGACATAGCCAAAATTTCCGGGGTTGACAAAGACGCCCAAGGGTTTGAAGGCGTAAGAGGATTCGGTGGGTATGGTGTTACTGGGCTCGGATTGTGATTCTACAGCATTCCCTTTCCCATCGAAAGATCCATTGAAGAACCACATGCTGGTGGCCGGAACGCTATTACGGGTAGGGTTAGCTTCTGAAGTCATGGTGCAGCCTGAACAAGTCCCGCTGACACCGGCTCCGGTCTGGTAATCAATCGTCAATCCGTTGCCGTCCACCCAGGCATAGAAGACCCCGGTGTAGCCGGTCGGAACGGAAAAGGTTGCAGTGGCCGGTCCGGTCATACCGATAGGGGTGTTATCGAAAGCATTGAACTGGTAGGACGATTTCGGAATGCTGATTACCGACCCCTTGTAGGACGGGTCTACGATGGGGAAAACTCCTTCAAACCAAAAATTGGCCTGAGCGTAGCTGTTGGTGATCGCCCAATGATTCCCTCCCGGATCGAACACCATAATCTCGCGTGACGCGCATGCGCCACCAGCCGACGGAGAGCCTGAAGGACAGACGGGACCATGTGCATAGACTCGATCCACCACGTTGTAGTCCGGCGTATGGTTGTCCTGATTTCCTCCCCAGGGAACCAGCGGAGTGAGGCGGAGGTAAGGTCCGAATACAGGAGGATCCGTTATTCCCGGAGGATACACTGTCGTGTTCGCCAAATGCGTCCATTCCATGTTCTCGAACCAGAAATGGTGGCATGCGACCGTGTAACAGTCGAAGATCTGGCCGGTAAAATTTTGCGTACCCCGGCCGGGGCTGCTACCATCTGTCGGCATTCCCGGGTTCTGCACCACCAGTTTGGCGAGTTTGGATGTCCATTGGGGACCGGTGCGAACGCCGACCGGCGGAAAATCGGCGGCATTCACTGTTTTAGTGCGAAACACGATCCACCGATGATTGGGAGAATCGATGTTGCCTCCCGCTTTTGGATCGAGCGCGAGGGGAGGCAGGGCATATCCGGTGTGCCAGGACGGATCGGTCTGATAGACGTTGCAGGTCGCGCCCTGCGGGAATTCGATGACGGTGCCGTAGAAGACCTTGCCGAGAATCGCGGTTATGTTATCTCCGACGGAAACAGAGGCGCCCCAACCGGTCTGTTGCGGTACT
The DNA here is from genome assembly GCA_963777595.1 of Terriglobia bacterium. GTDB lineage: Bacteria > Acidobacteriota > Terriglobia > Bryobacterales > Bryobacteraceae > CAVVFX01. The sequence continues at coordinate 36,931 of CAVZRE010000046.1, read as the reverse complement.
GCCGAAGCCGCGACACACTCGCCGGTGGTGCTGCTCACCTGCATCGGGATTACCGTATAGGAAGTGGTATCGGGTTCGGTAGGAATCCAGGCGTTCGGGGGCGTGGGAGGGACCGGATGCACCGCCGGCAGCGGAAGAGTCGTGAATACCTGCTCAACCGCTCCGCAAGAGGCTGTGGCACAGATATTGAGGTCGTCGTCCCTGTCGGGCCGGGCTGTCGGAAGCACGTAGTAAGTCGTGCCGGGAGCGAGGCCGCCGAGCGTGAGCGTGGCATCAATGTTGTTATTGTCGTAGACAAACGGGAACGTCTGGTAGCCAGCGGAAGTATAGACGTAATTACCGCTGCTGAAACCGTATTTTAACTGGACCCATGCCGGCACGCTGGTCTGATACTTGATATTGACACTGGCGTGACTAACAGCATTTACAGTGATGTTACTAATTGCCAGGGTCTGAGAATAGCCGGAAGCAAGGGTGGAGAAGAATAAGATCCCTGTCTTACTTAGAAGTCTATGTATCAAAGGTCTTTTTAGCCAGTAACCCGCAACAAGGACGCAGACTAGCAGGAGTCCCATTGTAACCAAAATGTTTTTCACGAATAGTCTCCTCAAAAAACAATAAACGATGACGCGCCGATTCCGCCTGATTGCGTCGGAGCACCGATCGTATAAAACCCCGACGGGTTGCTCTGGTTGTTGAAGTTGGTTGCGATCCACGCCGCACTGCGGGCCGCGCTCGAATAGCGAAACTCAGACAATTCGACCGCCGCCCCCCCACCCGGAGCGTCGTAGCGTCCGAGCCACAAATGCCGGGCTGCGGACGCAAAAGTTCCCACATAAGTACTCAGGCTGGGAGCGCCGTTCACAAACCAAGTTCCCATAGTACCGGATTTCACAAATGCGATGTGAGACCAGACACCGGCAGTGAAGGATAACGACGGACTAACCACGGTGAAGCCAATGACTCCATTGACGATAGCGGCCGCCCCTGGTTGAGCGGCTTGATTCGACCATTGGAAGTAATACCCATCCGCTCCATAAGCGCCGTGTGAGAGGAAGGTGGTAAAAGTGGCGAGGGTGGTTGGAAGAACCCATAGCTCCCAAGTGGCGTCTCCGGTGGTGACGTCCCAATCCGCGCTGACGCCCAGGTCGGTCGAGTCGGTCGAGCCGTTATAACTTAATCCGGCGCCTAAAGTTCCGGACTGGAAAGGACCGGCGACGGATTTACTCGAAGTGACTGCTACATTAATTCCATTATTCGCATTGCCGGTGCTGTCGGCGACGATATTGTTATTCGCATTATCGGCAAGATGGAAGACTCCGCTGTAGCTGCTGTCCCACACGGCGGCCGCATTTTGCGGGTCGGCAACAATTGAAGCGTTTCCATAGAAAAGATAGATGTTCGTATTCACGGTGCTCGACAGTGCCGGAAGGTTAACCATCAGGACGATGGCCCCGGTCGTGGAAGACCATGACACTCGCTGGAATTTGAGGAGATTTGCGCCATTCACGTCGGAGGCCGCAACCAGGTCATAGCCGTTCAGCGAGTTCAACTTACCGCCGTTCGCGACGGTGGCGAGGTCGCTGTAGGTACCGGCAATCAGCAAAGGATACCCGGTCAGGTCGCCGGCTACCCCGGAATGGTTGATGACCACTTGGCGGCGGTACGAATAGCCGTTCGGCCAGGCAGCGGCTGCCGGGCAGACCGGCAAAACCAGGGCAAGAAGCGCCAGTAGAATCCGCATCATTGATCGCACTCCACACCGATGCTGACCTGGGTCGCGCCAGTCACGGAGACCAGGTTAAACGCCAGGCTGCTGTAAGCTAACAGAGATTTATTCCACCCGGACATAGCCGTGGACCGCAGTCTGGTTCCCGTGGTGATGGAAGGCTGCGCGGAACCGGTAATGGAATTAGCCGCTGTGGGGATAGCGGTTCCATCGGGACCGATCCAGATGTCGACGGTTGCGGTGCCCTGGTCGACAGCCAGTGACCATCCGGAGACGGTGCACGAAAAAGGCACTTCCGGGAGATAGACTGTTTTCCCGGGTGAGAGCGCGCTTCCTCCGCCGTCAAACGGGTAGGCGATCAGGTGAACGTTGGTGGAGGATCCGCCCGCGGAGGCGGTTCCGCTCATGATCCTCCATCCGCCTGCACCTGCATTCAGGGAGCCGCAGAAGACCAGAGCTACCTGGCTGTAACGCCCGCATTGAGTGGCCAGGGGACTGCTAACGCCGTCGTTTTGATAGATGTTCGTTGCGGGGTTGCCATCGATGGCAAGGGTAGTGGTCACGCCGCCCGTACAGCTAACATCCGGCGCCCAGGTGATGCGCATTCCCTCGGCATATGCGGCGAGAGGCAAAGACAAGGAACACGTGTAGGCGGTTGGGTTGGCAGAGGCAGACGCGCAGTAGTTATCGCTCCCATTCTGAACGTCGAGCCGGGTGGCGAACTGGGAACTGGCCGGCGAAACCGTAATCGTGAGACCACTCCCCGCCGGAGCCGCCGTTACGGTGCTGCCGGAGGTGGACAGCAGATTCAGCATACCGGTAGTGCCAACCGTGGTGCCGTCCACTTCGAGGGTGACCCCCCCGCCGGAACCGGAGCCTCCGCTGAGCGCGCTCCATTGGTTGGCGCCGGCGCAAACGTTAAGATTAGTTCCGGCAGGCGCGCTGGTCAGGAAAAAGACTTCGCCCACGCTGCAAGTGGCCGGCAGCACGCTTCCGGTTTGAGCGGGCTTGGTGGGGCCCATGGACGAAAGATCCGCCGATTTGGCCTGGGTCTGCAGATCGATTCGAGTTTGCGCCGGTACCGTATGGGCTCCCGTGACCCACATCACGGCCCAGATTATCACCGGGGACTGCAAGTTAATTCTCATAATTTACACATCTCGTTTCTTCGCGCTTCGCGGACGCTTGCAAAATTACCGCATTCTTGTTTATGGTTGAAGCTGTCGAAGCTGTCACTTTCACAATTGTTTTTCGACTTAGAGGATCTATGATCTTCCTAGTCGATGTATAACAGGTGACCCAGGTGATTTTTTCAAGGACAATTTCTAAGTTATTGATGTTTGGAGATATATAGGAATGAAGGTGGCGAACCGGTACTTATGAGGCTTCTGGCTGAACGGACTTTCACGGCCGCCGACCAAAGCAGATTTGCGGTGGTATCGGGGGACTTCAACCCGATGCACATGGATGAGGTCGCCGCGCGCCGTACGATTTTTGGCGCTCCGGTAGTCCATGGAGTGCACCTGTTGTGCTGGGCTTTAGAGAGCTGGCTCGGAGATAGCGGCCCCGGAGGCAGGGCGCTCGAGCGCCTGGCTGCGAATTTCAGGCGCGGTGTTCTGGTAGGCGAGACGGTGCGCGTTTATGTGCTGAACGAGGAGGGACCGTTCACCTTGCGGATCCAGTCCGGCGAAACAGAATTGACATCGATCCGGGGCAGCATGGGCGCAACTGTTCTGTATTCGGAGGCGCTGCCGCCCATGGAACCGCCTGCCGAGTGCCGGGTGCTGGACGCCGCCGCGGCTCCGCAGGCGATGGGAAGTTTGCCGCTATCGCATTGCGCGGCGGAGGCGTGCCGTCTATTTCCGAAGCTGAGTGCGGCTTTGCCGCCCTTCCAGTTGGCCGCCCTATTGGCCACCACGAGATTGGTGGGTATGGAGTGTCCGGGTCTCCACTCACTGTATTCGGCGATGGATTTGTCTTTCGCAAAAGAGGCCACCGGCCTTCCCTGCCTCAATTATCGCGTGGCCCGTGCCGGACGCCTCGGCGAGTTGCGTATCGCCGTCGAGGGACCCGGGTTTAGCGGCGACTTGAAAGCCTTTCTACGGCCGCCGCCCTGCAGGCAGACAGCGGTTCAAGAACTGGCACGCCTGGTGAAAGAAGACGAATTTTCCGGTCAGCGGGCCGTGGTGATCGGCGGTTCCCGGGGGTTGGGGGAAGTTGCCGCAAAATTGCTGGCGCTGGGCGGCGCGCATGTGACGATCACCTATTACCGGGGCCAACAGGACGCCATGGCGGTGAAGACAGAGATCGAATCCGCCGGCGGAAGTTGCGAAACCGTCCGGTTTGACTGCAATCAGGCCGCGCCGATCGCTCTCCCGCAGCCGCCTACACACCTCTATTACTTCGCTACGCCGCATATCGTCTCGGATAGAACCGTAGTGTTCTCGGAGTCGCGATTTGAGGAATATTGCCGTTATTATGGGGGCAATTTTGCCAATACTTTGCTGGTGGTCGCGAAGGACCTGCCGCGCATTCAGGTGTTCTATCCTTCCACGGTTTTTCTGGATGAACCTCCCGCCTATATGGCGGAGTACTGCGCCGCCAAAGCGGCAGGGGAGGAGATCTGCAGGCAACTGGCGAAACGATTTCCGGCCTGGTACGTGTATGCGCCCAGATTGCCGCGCATGCTGACGGATCAGAACAACGGATTCATGCCTGCCAAGATAGAGGCTTCTGAGATCGTCATGCTACGCCATCTCCGGCAAATGCAGCATCAAAGCGGGTTGCCTAGCGAACAGCCGTCGCTGGCGTTGTAGTGGTATCTGGATCCGGTTGGCGGTGCAAGCCGGCAGACGCAGGCCAAAGGCCTACTCCACAAGTACTACTAATTTTGAAAGGGTGTGTATCGCATGATCGTGAATCCACTGGCAATGTCCGGACGAACTGTTCTGGTGACTGGGGCGTCGTCCGGCATTGGACGGGAGACGGCAATTCTTCTGAGCGAACTCGAGGCGAACGTTGTCCTGGCGGGCAGGAATCGTGCGCGTTTGGAGGAGACACTCGAGCGGATGCAAGGTTCCTCTCACCGCATTGAGGAATTCGATCTGACCGATACAGGCGCAATTCCCGGCTGGATCAAAAAGGTTGCGCTTGCAAGCGGACCCTTCCATGGAATGGTGCACTGCGCCGGCATCCATAAAGCAGTTCCTTTGCGCATGATTTCCCCGGCAATCATAGAAGAAGTGACACGGGCCAATGTGACCAGCGCCATCATGCTGGTCAGCGGATTCCGGCAGAAGGGATGTTCGGCCCGAGGAGCGGGCATCGTACTGATTTCTTCCGTTGCGGGTATCGCCGGCCAGCCGGCCATTGGAGCCTACTCCGCCAGCAAGGCGGCGCTAATGGGGTTCACAAAGTCGGCGGCCATGGAATTAGCTCCCGAAGGGCTGCGGGTGAACTGTATCGCGCCGGGATTTGTGGAGACTGAAATGACTGCCGGGTTTCGGGAAAAACTGACTGCCGAACAGTATGAGGCCATTGTCCAGATGCACCCTTTGGGGTTAGGTAAACCACGGGACGTGGCAGACGCCATTGTGTTCCTGCTGGCCGACACAGGCCGATGGATTACGGGAACTACTTTAATTGTCGACGGCGGCTACACCGCGCGCTGATGCCTGGGCGTTGCGTTCCCCAAACTTCTTTTTACGCATGGTACTGGGAAGCCCGTAATTTCGGAACAGCACCTCCGCGGGATTGCCGATAGCCAGGGAGTAACTGGGAACGTTGCTCATCACCGCGCTATTGGCGCCTATGATAGCGCCCTCGCCGATGGTAACGCCTTTCAAAATGTGCGTTCCATTTGCGATGAAGGCGTATTTGCCAATGTGGACCGGCCTGCTGTCCTTCACGTCTGGGCGAACGTGCGCGGCGCGCAGGTCGGCCTCTTTGGGATGACCGTCGGAATCCGAGATGCGGCAGTCATAAGAAACAATCACGTCTTCTTCGATGATCACTTCTTTACTTACGGCAATAGTGGTGCCCCAGCCGACGGCGGTGCGGTCCTTGATGATCAGTTTTGGCGTATCCACACCGCCTCCGGATAGGATTTTGACGTTGCCGCCGAGGACCACATCATTACCGATATGAATTTCGACGTGTCCGCAGACGTAGGGTAATCCCGCTAGTTGGACATTCCGTCCGAAACTCGCGCAGCGGCCCTGAAAAAGAGGATTCCGGTAGCAGAGAGTGATGAATGACCGGCATAACGTGATCGTCAGAAAATGTAATTCGAAGAGCAGCCGGAGGGGAGGCTTGAATAATTTAGGGAGAGGCGGCAGGGTTGGATTAAATGCGGTGATAATCAGTTTCTTAAGGAAGTCAAAAAGCGGCGATTCAGCGCGTCTGATTTTGACAATAAAACGATTGGCGAAGCTCATACGATTGAGTCAACCCTATCGGGTCCGGCAGGAATGAGCCGTGAACGGCCCAGCGCTGCGGGCGCTAACCGGCCACTCCTACGAGTCCACCCAGATCGTTGACTGTCTGGCAAGCGGCAAACTGGCGAGGCGAGAGCGTTTTTTGAAAGTGTTCATCGCCAAACGCGATGAAACTTACCATGGCCATGGAGTTCCAGTCCTCCAGATCGGACAAGTTCTCGTCACCTGTAAGGGAACCCGAAGGAATCTCCATTATTTCGGTAAGATGCTCCAGAAATTGAGCCTTTGACACGATCTATAATAACATGATGGTCAACCGATGAAACACGGCGCAGTGGCTGCTATAGAGTACTCTCTCCCCCAGAAAGTTGTCACCACGCAAGATCTCGCAAGAGAGTTTCCCGACTGGTCGGTGGAAAAGATTGAATCAAAGACAGGAATTCAAGAAAGGCATATCACGGGTCAGGACGAGTATGCGTCGGATCTGGCGGTCGATGCGGCCCGTAAGTTATTCGACTCCGGAGCCTGTGAGCCGTCGGCCATCGATTTCATCATTTATTGCACGCAGAGTCCGGACTACTTCTTACCGACTACCGCATGTCTCATCCAGGATCGTCTGGGTGTGCCGACGACGGCCGGAGCGTACGACTTCAATCTGGGCTGCTCCGGCTATATCTATGGACTGGGACAAGCGGAGGGATTGATCGCGACCGGCCAGGCATCGAATGTGCTGCTGATCACCGCGGAGACCTACAGCAAGTTTATCCACCCGCTCGATCGCAGCGTAAGAACCATCTTCGGCGATGCGGCATCCGCTACGCTGGTGCGCGCGACGGAATCAGAAGCTCCTTATATTGGACCCTTTGTTTACGGCACCGACGGACGAGGCGCCAGGAACCTGATCGTTCCCGCCGGTGGGATTCGACAGCCCCGCAATGAGCAAACGGCCGTTCCGTCCCAGGACGAGCAGGGGAATGTTCGAAGCGCCGACAACCTTTTCATGGACGGCGCCGAGATTTTCAACTTCACGCTGGTCTCCGTGCCGGGCGCCGTGGAACGGCTTCTCGGACGAGCGGCGTTGAGCGCGGATGCCATCGACCTGTTCATCTTCCACCAGGCGAATCGATTCATGCTGGAGCATCTCCGCAAGAAGATGAAAATCCCGCAAGAAAAATTCGTGATTTCGATGAGTCATTGCGGCAATACTGTATCGTCAACCATCCCCATCGCACTAAAAAACATACGGGATGCCGGGCGTGTGCCGTCCGGCGCCCTGATGATGCTGGTAGGATTCGGGGTCGGGTACTCCTGGGGCGCCACGCTTCTACGCGAAATTTGATCGGACGGTAAGCTAGGAAAATACGGTCGCAGTGTGCTCATGTTAAGAAAACTCCTCAACCACAGGTTGGCGAAAGACACGCTGATACTGTTCGGCGTGCAGATCAGTGGCTACGTGCTGCCGCTGGTCACCCTGCCTTTCCTGACCCGGGTTCTGGGCCCTACGAATTTCGGCTTGACAGCGCTCGGGACAGCGCTGGTGGTGTACTTCGTGGTGGTGACCGACTGGGGTTTTTCGGTGACGGGGACCCGCGAGATCGCCATAGTTCAGGATCAACCCGAGAAGATCGCGAGAAGCTATAGCACCATCATGGCCTGCAAAGTATTCTTGCTGGCGGTCTGTTTCGTTACCCTGGTTGCGGTGGTAATGGGGGTTCCCAAACTGCGCGCATACTGGCCGCTGTACTTTGTCAGTTTTCTGCAGGTCGTGGGATCCTGCTTTTCGCCCAACTGGCTTCTGCAGGGGATGCAAAGAATGCGCTTTATCGCGTATTCGGACTACGGCGCCAAAGTGATCTCAGTGATACTGATCTTTGCCCTGGTACGACGCAGCTCCGATTACATGCTGGTAGCGGCGCTGCAGTCGGGCGGGTTCCTGGTCTCCGCGATTATCGGTTTAACCATCGTCTTTGGGAAACTTCAGGTGCGGATCGTCCGGCCGGCGCTGGTGGATATGCGGGCAGCCTTTATTATGGGCTGGCCCGTGTTTCTTTCTTTGGCCAGCATGACGGCCATGTCTTCCACCAATACAATGATCGTGGGCGCCATGGCGTCGCCGGCGGAGGTGGGACTACTCAGCGCCGCCCAGCGGCTGATTATCGCGGCACGCTCTCTGGCCAATCCGATTACGGGCGCGGTTTACCCGCATATGAGCAAACTGGCCGCCAGATCGCCGCAGGATGCCTTGCGCTTCCTCCGCAGACAGGTATTGTGGACTTCGGCGCCTTTTCTTCTCATCACCCTGGGGCTGCTTTTCTTCGCTCCTTTGGCCGTCTCGATTTTGTACGGTCCGAAGTACGCCGAAACCGGAATACTGCTGCGGATCATGGCTTTTACTCCCGTCCTGCATGCCGTCGGGATGTGCTTCGGCAATTATTTCATGCTGGCATTCGGATATCAGAAGGAATGGTCCAAGATCATCACACGGATGGTGGTTCTCAATTTCGTATTCGTGTTCCTGCTGGTTCCGTTCATGCGCCCGGCGCGGGCTATCGCCCTGAGCACGTCGTTGACGGACGTCTTCTCCGTTGCCTCCAGTATTCTCTTCTATCGCAAGACCGCGCCCGTGCTGCTCGCCGAGGAGCCCGTCTTAGCCGGAGACTGATATTTTCGAAACACCTGGGCCAGCGAGGCGGTATTGGCGCTCAGATTATATTCCCGCAGCACCTTTTGCCGGCCTGCGCTGCCCAGCCGCCGGCGGAGCTCCGGATTCTTCAACAGGGTTTCAATCGCTTTGGCTAGTCCTTCCACATCCGAGGGAGCTACCAATAAGCCTTCTTCGTGGTCGTGAATCAACTCCGGTACGCCGTTCACCCAGGTAGCGACGCAAGGGATTTCCATCGCCATGGCCTCCATGAGGACGACCGGCACTCCTTCGGCAAAACTGGCGAGAGCGAACACGTCCGATATCCCGTAAAGAGCGATCACTTCGTCCTGGTTACGGCCGCCTTCGAATCGGACCTGCTCCTTGATTCCCATTGCGGCGGCATAGTCCTCGAGAGGACTCAGATCCGGACCACTGCCCACCAAGTGAAGCTGAACCTTCCAGCCCGCCGAAATCAGCCTGGCACATGCCGAGATAAGAAGCCGTTGCGCCTTGACGGGCGCAAGCCTGCCGACACAGATCACCCGGAGGTCGGTCGCGCCGTCACCCGGATGCCGTGGCGTAAAGACGGAAGGATCAACTCCCAGCCGGCAGACCTCTATCTTGCGCCAGTCCGCCGGGTCCGAAGCCAGCATGATCTGGCTGCGAGCATAGTGACTGATGGTGCTGATGAACTTAGAGTGAGCAATCTTTTCCCGCATGCGGAAGGCAATGACGTCTCTGAATTCGTCGGGACCATGAATTGTAATGGAGAGATCGAAATTGAAAACCCTCGCCGCGAGGAGGGCCACGGTGGAAGTGAAGTGCGAGTGCAGATGACGGTAGCCGCCTTGCCGGGCCACGTGACCGGCAACCACTGCTTCGGCGAAGTAAATCAGATGATAAAGAATCGATCTGACATTGAGACCGCCCATTTTGCAGGCGAGCCATAATCCGGCAAGGTACCCGTGAGGAGTGCGGAGCGCCGTAAGGAAATGAGCGGCCAGGAAGAGTCGATTGAAAGGCAGGACCGTGATCGTGTTTCGCCGCTCCTGTTTCTCCGCGGCGGTGAGCGATTCCGAGGGCCGGTCGTCTCCGCGGATTGCGATCACCCGAAGGTCGAATCCCAGAGAGCGGAGCGCCACGATTTCACGCAGGATGAAGGTGTGATTGGTTGCTGGATACCGGCTGACTAAATAAGCAACTCGAGGGTTCTCTGGCACGCTGCCATTTTAACTGGTAGGGTGATTTGGTCCGGATAACAGGCGAGGTGGAACGCTCCGGCGCCGCTGTCAAAAGACCGGTCTCAAATCGGCACTACGCTAAACTTGAGCTAACCCATGTCGACCGTTTTAGCGCGACGGATACCGCTTCTCGATCTTCGCTCTCAATTCGCTCAAATTCGCGAGGAAGTGATGGCTGAAATCGACCGGATCTGCGAATCACAGGAACTGATCCTCGGCCCAACTGTCCAAAAATTCGAACAAGCCATGGCGTCCTACTGTTCGGTTCGCCATGCCATAGGGTGCGCCTCGGGGTCGGACGCGCTCACCCTGGCTTTGATGGCCTACGGCGTCGGGCCTGGCGATAAAGTACTGACGGTTCCGTTCACCTTCTTTGCCACGGCCGGTTCCATCGCTCAATTGGGCGCCATCCCGGTCTTTGTGGACGTTGAGCCCGATACGTTTAATATCGACGTCCGCCAAGCGGTCGAACTTCTGGATTCGACCGAAGGCATTCGGGCCATCCTCCCCGTGCATCTCTACGGAGGTTGCGCGGATATGGATCCGCTCTGTGCCGCCGCGCGGGAACGCAACCTTCCGGTGATCGAAGATGCCGCCCAAAGTATCGGAGCCAGTTACCTGGGCCGGCAGGCGGGTTCACTCGGCGATATCGGCTGCTTTAGTTTTTATCCGACCAAGAATCTGGGCGCGTTCGGGGAGGGCGGTTTGCTGACGACCAACCATCCGGAGCTAGCGGAAAAACTGGCGGCCTTACGGGTGCACGGCTCCAGGCGCCGGTATTTTCATGATTGGGTCGGTGTGAATTCGCGGCTCGACTCGATCCAGGCTGCTGTTCTGAATGTAAAACTACAGTACCTGGATGGCTGGACCGCAGCGCGACAGTCGCATGCGGAACAGTACAGGCGCCTGTTTGCCCGGGATGGGGTACCGGTCAAAGTTCACGAGCCGGCGCCTTACCAGACACGTCACATTTACAATCAGTTCGTCATCACCTGCGACCGGCGCGACGAGTTGCGGGCATGGCTCGGGGAAAACCAGATCGGTTCGGAGATTTACTATCCGCTGGCACTTCACCTTCAGGCTTGTTTTTCGTACCTGGGGTACAAGGCAGGCGATTTCCCGGTGAGCGAGGAGCTGACGCGGCGGGTTCTGGCGCTACCGATTTATCCGGAATTGGAAGCGGAAGATATCGATTATGTGGCCGAACGCATCGCTGCATTCTACGAGGGATAGGCTCGCAGACGATTAGTATTAGTGCCCCACGAGGAACGTGTCGGTCGAGTTCCCATAGTAGAAAGTCCCATCGACACCCGTCTGATATTGGCCACCCCCTTCGATGTTGAGTGTCCAACCACCGGCGCGGCTGATGCCGATCTTAACGGTTCCGGAGCCATCCCAATCGCCTACGACCGGAATATCACCAGCCTGGCCGTAATAGAAGGTTTGGTCTCCCGCATCCCAAGTGTGGTCATTATTGGTATCCAGCATCCATGTTCCGCTACGGAAGACGCCGATTTTTGTGACACCTGTGCTTCCCCAATCACCAGCCACCGGGATATCCGTAGACAGGCCGAAGGTAAAACTCAGATCCTGCTTTCCGGTCGGCACGCCGGACATGTGGCCACTAAGGTCCAGGATAAACAGGCCCTTGCGAAACAGGCCTGCCTTGAGGAAACCGGTGCCGTCCCAGTCTCCGACGATGGGGATATCGCCCGCCTGGCCAAATGTGAACTGGCGATCGGAGGAAGAGTTCTTGCCGGTTCCATTCATATTCAGAATCCACGTGCCGTTGCGGAAGACGCCGATTTTAGTGGCGCCGGTGCCGTTCCAATCGCCGACGATCGGGACGTCAGTCGCTTCACCGTAATACGTGTAGGTTTGGGTCGATGAGGCGCCGTCAAAACCGGCATCGTGACAGACATCGAAATTCCACAGCCCACTCGAGAAAGTAATGGGGTACCACCCTGAGACCACGCGCGTCACAAAGCCACTCAGGGGGGCTTCGCTGTAGGATTGGGCGGCGTTTTGGAGCGGAAAATCACCCGAGCTGGACACGCCACCGATCACGACGTTCTGCCTGGAATCCACGGCTACGCCATTCGCTGAATCCGACGCGCTTCCCCCGAGGTAACTGCCGTAGATGAGGCCCGACCCCGTAGGGTTGAGTTTCAAGATGAAACCGCTCGTCAGACCCGTAATGGCAGCCTGGAAAGCGCGCACGATCGGGAAGTTAGTAGAACTGGTGGAACCGACGAGATAGGCGTTTCCAGCAGGATCCACGGCAAGGCCGTTGACCAGATCCATATTCGTTCCGGCCAGATAGGTGGAATAAATAATCTGGGTTTTGCCGCTATTGATCTTCCATGCGAACCCGTGATCCTCGGCGCCGGCGTTGTTCAGGGTTTGCTGATAGGCGCCGGCCGTCGTCGGAAAATTGCTTGAACTGGTCACGCCGGCCACATAGACGTTTCCGGAGGGATCCACGGCAACCGCATTTCCAATCTCCTCGAGACCTGCGGTTCCACCCGACCCGCCAATAAAGGTCCCGAAAAGGAGCACTTTGCCTGCGGAACTCAATTCTGCAACGAACGCGTCCTCACCGCCTCCGATAACAGGTTGAGTGGCATTCACAACCGGGAAGTTCGACGAATATGTCGATCCGGTGATATAGACATCGAGGGATGCGTCGAGCGCAATTCCAATCCCTTGATCGACACCGTAGCCTCCGAGATAGGTGCTGAACACTAACGCATTGCCAGCCGCGTTCAATTTGGCTATAAAAGCATCCTGCTGACCGCCGTAAGTAGACTGGTAAGCATTCACCGCAGGAAAATTGGTCGAGGTGGTGTTACCGGTGATATAAGCGGCACCCGTGGAATCTACCGTGATGGCGTTGCCCTGATCGTAGTTATTCCCTCCAAGGTAGGTGCTATAGAGAATGGCGGTGCCTGTAGAATTCAGTTTCGTGACAAAGGCATCGCGGCCGCCAGACAACTTCGTCTGGACGGCTCCCAATAACGGGAAGTTGGACGACTGAGTCCAGCCGGTCACATAGACGTTATTGGAACTATCGACGGCGACGCCGAAAGCCCGGTCGTCTCCACTTCCGCCCAGATAGGTACACCAGACAATCCGGTTTCCTCCGGCCGATAACTTGGCTACGAACGCATCCACGCTCCCGCTGTTTTTCGTCTTGACGCCGTTCGCCGGGAGATCGGAAGCAATCGTCCATCCAGCGACAATCGCATTTCCATAGGTATCGAACGCCACGCTGGTGACGGTAGTGTTACCGGAGCCTCCAAAGTAGGTGCTGTAGTTCATTGCGGCATTGATCATGGGATGCAAAGAGTCGTAAAGACCCGTCTGAAACCCGGCTGGGCCGTCATCGAAAACGTGATGAGCAGCCACATTCCCTTGACCGCGGTCAGGGACCAAGAGGCGAGGGCCGACTGAGTTCTCAGATGCGCCGGCGGGAAAGCTACCCAGACTGAGGAGCAGCAGGGTCGAGGTGAAGACGTGTTTCATGACTAATCTCACTCTCTAGATCGGTCGACCCGCCGGGAAACTTTATGGCGCGATCACTTCCAGATAGATAGAGCTAGGAAAATGTAAATCTGCATCTTCCTGGGGAGCCGCAATGCCGAACTGGCAGCTTCGCGGCCGGTAGTCGGGCAGCAATCTCTTCAAGGCCTCCTGCCTGCCGTAGTGCAGACCAGACAACGAGGCGCTGACACGGAATCGCGAATTTCCGCTCAGCAAGGCAGCTAGCAGTGCTGTCTCCTGCCACCCGAAAATCGAATTCAATACGTCCGGCGGGTAGAGATATGGGAAGAAAATGTCATGGATGTGGATATGAACGCCGGGGCGCAGTTTAGGCAGGACTTGCAGCACCAGCGTACAGACATCCGATCCTGTTTTGACGGCATGGCTGGAGTCGATGAAGAGCAGATCCCCTGCGTTCAACGTATCGAATACGGAACGATCCACCGTCTGCACCAGGGACTCGATATGCGTGATTCCGGAAATACTGGTGAACTGCTTTTTCGGGAAAGGCTCGATACAGACAATCTCGCTCCCGGGCCTTCCCTCGCTTTGGTTTCTCCGCACCGCTTCCAACATGCACGCGGTGCTGACCCCGCAGCCTACCTCGATAATCCTGCGGGGAGCGAACTGACGGACGAAGCAGTGCAGGACTTGCGACTCAATAGGGCCGTATCCAAGCCCCACGCCGGCGGTTTGCAGATTCTTATAAAACTGCAACCCGGCAACTTCGTCGTGGTATGGCGAACAGACTTGTTTGAGCCACGCCAGTTGTTCGTCAAGGTCCCAGCGGACACCTGACATTTCCCATGGCGGCGACCAGGCTTGCGTGTTAGAGCGTAGCCAGTTATAGTCCGCGACCGGTGTGTAGAAGTGCTTTGGAAGCAGATGAACGCCTACGCGGTCGAAGAGGAGAAACAGGTTAGTTGCGGCTTTGTTGCGAAGTGACGGATGCATTCGAGACTCGTATGACTTAAGTTCTAATTCGGCGTGGACCGCGCCGGACGGGTGACCGGCAATGAGAGCCGCTCTTCAAATTTGTGCGGCGCGGATGGGGATCCGGCGCATTACAATCAGCGACTCTTCATCGCGGGGCCGGTACGGGGCGAAACCAGCCCTTCTGTTTTATTACTTGCAGGACGAACAATACAACAAACCGAGGGTTATGTTTGAAGTATCGCTTCCACAAGCGGCGGGGTTCCGTCACCAACCGGAAGACCCACTCCAGACCAGCGCTCATCATCCAACGCGAGGCCTGCCGCTTGGTACCCGCCAGAAAGTCAAAGGCGGCGCCTACGCCAACCATCACCGACTGCACGCGACCTTGATGCTCGGCCATCCAGTAATCCTGTTTGGGAGTATTGAGGCCAATAAAGAGGATGCGCGCGCCCGAGCGATTGACATCCTGAATCACTTGTTCATCCTCCTCTGAGGTCAAGGCGCGGAAGGGAGGCGAGTAACTGTAGACGATCCGCAGGCCGGGAAAACGCTTCGTCACGACACTGAGCAGCCGTTTCAGCGTATCCGGCGAGGCGCCATAGAAGCCCACTGTCAACCCTCGCTCGGCGGCGTCTTGCAACAGGATGGAAGTAAGGTCAGGCCCATAGACCCGGGTAGCCATTGGATTGCCCAGCAACCGCAATCCCCAAACCACCGGCATTCCGTCGGGTGTGACCAGATCCGCCAGGTTCATCACGCGTTGAAAGCGCTCATTGTCATAAGCTTCCATGACATTGTTCACGCAAGCGACGCAGACGTACTTGGATAGATGCTGGCTTGACCATTCGCAAATCAGGTTGGATGTATGGCTATAGCTGGTGGGGCTGACTTTCATGCCCAGTATGTAGGTATCTTGTGGCGTCATCCGAATCGGTATCATGACCATTCCTGAAGAGAACCCTCATAGCCCTTGAAGGTGGGTTGGCGACGCGACGCAATTGCGCTCTCGTACGCCTCCATGAGAAGACCGTAGTTTCGCTCCGCGGTATATTTCATTTCGAATTCCTGGCGTGCTGCTATTCGCATGTGCGCCATGTGTTGGGGGTGAGCGCGTACCCACGTTATCTTTTGCGCCAGATCCTGAGGGTCTCCCGGAGTAAACTGGAGCCCGGTCCGGCCATCCTCGACAATTTCGGCAACGGCCCCGATTCGCGCCGCGATCACCGGCGTCCCGCGGGCAAAGGCTTCGACAGCGACGCGGCCGAAGGTTTCATACCATTCGGAGGGAAAGATCAAAGAAGCCGCCGAGCCGACCAATTCCAAGACCTCTCTTTGTGGAATGCGGCCTAAATACCGAATACGGGGATCCTTGGCAGCGGCGCTTCGCACTTCGGGTTCCAAGGGACCGTCGCCCACAATCGCAAGTTTTGCCTCCGAATCCGTCAGGGCCATAGCGGCGAGCAAAGTCCTCACACCCTTCTCAAGAGTCAACCGGCCGACGAAGACAAATTCTCCGCCCCCTGTCCCGGGATTGCCGGAGTTCAACACGAAGTTCGGTTTCACGATGATCTTGCGTTCTGAAAAGCCGCCCTGGACGAATTTCTGCTTTTCGAATTCCGAGACAGCGATGAATTGGGAAACCGTTCTCTCCCAGGTACGCAAAGTCCGGTGGACGGCGATCATCAGCGAGACCGCGGAGGTCTGCAAGGCGCTTCCCCGGTAACAGCGGTGCAATATCCCTCGCCAGGGGAGCCAGCTATGAAGGCAGTCTTCGCAGGGAGCACTGTTTCTGGACAGGAGCGCGCCTGGGCAGAGAATCCTGTAATTGTGCAGGGTCTGGACGACCGGTATACCCATCCTGAACGCCGCATAATGCACGGACGGGGATGCCAAGGGGAAGAAGTTATGCACCGTTACAACATCCGGCCGCCATGCTTTGATCGAGGCGGTAACCAGTCGGTAAGATGCCTGAGACCATGGAGTACTCAGTCCAATACGTATCGCGGTAAGCTTGTTGATCCCGCTGTTGTCGAAGGTTACTTGCCGGACCTGGTGGCCCTTCGACTGAAGCAACAACTGCTCCTCCTCCTGAACCTCATCTTCGCCACCCCTCTGTTTATATTTGTTATGAACAGTGAGAATTTTCATTTCGTCATACTGGAGCAACCATAGAGCGCTCGCCGGACCGCATCCCGGCAAGCTCATTTTCAATAGCGGCGATAATATCCTGCGCGACGGATTCGGGAGTGCGCAACACGGATCGTGGAATCGGCTTTATGTCACCTCGAAAGGCGCTCCGCAATGCATGTTTGACACTTTCCGGATCACAGGGATCGAAGCGATACTCGGGTGGCACCAGCTCACCTACGCATCCGGCGTAGACCGAACAGAGAACCGGCACACCGGCAAGGATGGCTTCATTCACCACCAGGCCCCAGACATCTTCCATGGTCGGAAAGACTACGCAATCCGCCTCGAGATAGCAGCGGCCGACATCTTCGGGAAGAACCTCGCCGGCGAAACGTATCTCCTCAACGCCTAGCTCCGCGGCGAGGCGCTGGAGATTGATCTTTTCCGGGCCGGAGCCCAGAAGCGTCAACGAACAGCGGAGACCTTCCGCCTGGAGGGATGCCAGGCCGCGAATCAGTTCGTCAATGCCCTTGCGCCCGATCAATTGCCCGACGCAGAGCAACCGCAGCTTACCGGGCTGGCCCTGGGAACGTGACGGCTGATGGCTCTGCGCCAGCGGCGCGGCACAGTTCTGGATGGTCAGGATACGGGAGGGGCTCACGCCGATGCTGTTCAGGTATTCGGTAGACGAGACGCCGTAGCTGATCCAGTGATCGATGTGCTTCACCATGAACTTACGGACCCTTTTCCTGAAGAATCCGATGTGGCGCTCGGTGACCATCGTGCCGCCCCACCACACCCAGAGGGGTATGCCCCTGATGCAGGAGTACATGAGCGCTATCAAGCTACGAACCCCCATCTCAATGGAAATAATCCAGTCCGGACGCAAGCGGGGCAAGTCCAGGAGCACGCCGAGAGGTAGCTGAAGGTTTCTGACGTCGAAGGTCCGGCCGCGAGTTTTCTTGCGCAGCGTGAGCAGAAACCCAAACGACTGCCGGGTCGAGAAACTCCTGGGGATTTGGGACGGAGCTTGCCAGTGAGTGCGATTTTTTTCGTGTTTCGACGTCAGCACCGTCACGTCGAAGGCACGCCCGATCGCGCTGTAAACCGGGATGCGATAGGGAGAAAGCATGTTGGTCAGGATCGCGCCCCGGCTGCGCGATACCTTCTCGATGACCTGGGTAACGAGACCGGCAACCAGCTCCGGCCGAATGATCGCCGAGGCCTCTCTAGCGGCTTTCCCCATAGCGGCCAATTGGCCGTCTGAGCAATCCATGACTACGGAGAGGGCACGGTAGGAGTCTTCCGGATCGTCGCTGCGGAACTTCCAGCCGTTTAGACCGTCAACCACCATATCGTCCACAGCCTGGCTATAGATGCTGCCGAGGACGGGCAACCCGGCCGCCATAGCCTCGTTCACCACCAGCGCCCATGTGTCAGCCAGGGTGGGCAGCACCAGCACGCCCCCGAGCTGGTAAACCTCCGGCATATCCGAGTACTGGGTTGATCGTCTTAGTTCGATTGACATGTTGTCCGGACGCTCCAATGATTCGAGAGCGCTCCAGAGTTCCCCGTCGCCGACGATCAGAATGTCCAGGCTACGGCTCCGATGCTGTTCGCACCAACGGGTACAGGCAGCCAGGAACGGAAAAATGCCCTTGCGGGGGATCAGTTGCCCAACGCACAATAACCTGCTGCGCACCGCGGGTTGGCGAAGGGCCGGTTGACGCAGAAACAACTCGACATCGGTCGTGTAGGGAATGGTGTGGATGCGCTCACCGGACCCTCCAAGCGATTCGACGTATCTTCGTCCGCTCGCACCATTCACCACTAAGGCGGCAGCGCGGCGAACCAGCCAGCGCCGCAGCCACATCCGTACCGGTCCGCGGCCTCTTTCAGTAATTTCCGAAACGTCCGCCCAGATGACGAGACGGCAGGAGGGCACCGCGGCGCAATAAAGCGCGGACAACACCGAGCGCGCACCCATCTCCATGGAGATGATGACGTCGGGGCGAAGACGGCACAACTGTAGTGATGTGTCGTATGGGAAATGGATAATCTGGGCCTGGCTGAATCCCTTGGGATGCCGGGAGGAAGTCTTCATGGATAGGGAGCGTTGGAGAATCACGGGCACGCCGCGCCAGTCCACTTTCCACGGACGGTCTTCTTCCATTTTTGTAGACACCAGAACCGTGAAGGCCTGGACCACATTGGTAAGCAACCTCAACGTCGGCAACCAGTAAGGAGCCAGGAAGTTCGTGCAGAAAACGACACGCCAGGGCAACCTTTGGCCGGAAAGAGCTTCCAAGTGCGAAGTGCACTGCGTAGCAAGCGTTTTGGACGTCATCTGATTCTCGAAAGAGTCGGTAAATGGTGCGGAAGGTATTTTTGTAGCGGGGGCGAGAGGTCAGCGTCCCAACAGTACGCGTAAATATGGCCTCGGCCAATACAGCAGAGCGCGAAGACCGGCGTTGCCCCAGAGGAACCTCCACCAATCGGAAGGCGGCAGACCTTTGCAGCTGACGAGGAGACTCAGCCGCTGCCTCCGGGGTAGAGCCAGATCTCGCCAGGAGCCTTCAACCGGGTTGCGCTGGCAGGTTGCCAAGTAGCCTGGGGCGAGAAGAATAGGAATGCCCATGCGAGTCGCTCTCAAGCCGTAATCGGTGTCTGCGATCGCATGCTTAAAGGAGCGCAGCGGCCCGACCACGCGAAAGGCCTCCCGGGTGACCAGAACGCAGTTTCCATTGAATGTATCGCAGCGTTTGGTCTCCACGCCCTCGGGAACAAGAGCGACGGTTTGCGCGGGATGATGCGAGCGCCGGATTTCGCCGCCGTAAGTACGGCTGCCCGTGACCGCATCGCGGCAGGATCCGACGACTATGCAAGGTGAGGCGGAAAAGCTTTTGGCAATCGCGAGAAGCGACGGCAGCGCGCCGGGGTATAGCGCGGTATCGTCATTGAGCCAGACATAAGCATCCGGATCTGCCTCGGCGGCATGTCTCCAAGCGAGCCTCATGCCACCGGACCAATAGAGCGTCCCATCAGCAGGGATAATGTTCACCGCCGGATAGAAGAGCCTCACATCGTCCGAAGTGCCGTCGGTGCTGCCATCGTCTACAAGGTAGACTTTTACGCCGGCGTCCTCCGGTAGCGTCTGACTGAACAGGTGTCCCAGACAAGCCATCGTGTGCTTCTTCCGGTTGTGACAGGTGATTAAAACGGCGATTCTATACATGGACAGGAACCGGCCGTTTCGCCAACCTGGTTGTCAGTTGGTAAGACCTCACGGGGCCGGCGCGCTTGAGTTTCCGCTTCTCCCGGCAGAACAAAATTCCGATCAGGATCATCTGCATCTGTCCGACGATGAAGTAGTCTCCGGGCTCAAGTGCCATATCGGTCAGACAACGCACCAGAAGAAGCAGCAGGATCGCGTTGTAAATCGGTCTGCAAGACGGATCGACCGTTCGGCTTTGGCGAATTAATGCCACCACATAACATAGCCAGCACAACACCCCGAAGAGTCCCGCCATCAGGAAGCAATTGAGCGGCTGGAGATGGGCATTTCCAGCCGCGAATTTGTAGGGAAACATCACATCGTTCTGGAGGACAATCCATAAGCCCGGGCCATAGCCGAACCATGGTTTTTGGAGCGCCATCTCCCAAAAGACGCGCCAGACCGTAGTTCTTCCCGTAACGGTTTCAATGGCTTCGGCGTTCTCGGCAATCCAGAAGCCGAGCAGCGTCAGGGTAGTCCACACGATGGCGACGCCAAAACTCACTGCCAGGACGGTTCGCACCAACAACGACTGCCGGCGGCCCAATTCGCTGGCTAACAGATAGGATCCGGCCATCGCACATCCCGCCATGGTGGTTTTCGCTTGCGCCAGGATCAGTTCCCCCAGAGCAATCACCACGAACACCGCCGCCCACCCCAGCAGCCGTCTGGTCTTGGCCAGCTTACTCGCCTCCAGGAGAAACGCTACGCCGGCCAGCGCCCCCATTCCGTTGGGTGTTGCGGCGATGCCGGCGAACCGCACGGTAGTCCAGGGCAGGATGCCGCCGCTATAGTCTTGCTGTAGTGCGGCTAGCGGATTGACAAAAGCCGCTGCAATCGCCAACAGGAGCAAAACACGAAATATCATCCGGATTCCCGCTAAATAGTCTTCAGCCGCCATAGGGGGGCTGGCGCTCATGGCAAGCACCAGTAAGAACCACCCTCCGGTGAGCCGGGCTTCATCCCAAAAGAGCCCGTCATTGAGCCGGTGCGCGGAGATGATCAACTGATAGGCCACGATCCAGAGCACAGGGGACTTGAAGACACGGATGATTCCACGAGAGGAGGGCCGCCCCACGGATTTGAGCACGGTGACGAGGCAGACGAACAACGCAAATCGATTCAGCCAGGCGGCATTGCCCATGGCGACGTCGTCGATTCCCGTTAACGCGCTATGATCCACCGAGGCTCCGAGCAAGAGGGCGGACATAATCAGAACCGTGCCCTGCACGATCCATTGGGAGTTGGCGGAATAGCTCGCCTTGCGCCGCTCGACAGGCTGCATCGTCATTGGAGTAATTGACATTCGATGGGTGGGTGGTGAGAGCTGAAGCCGGTCAAGGATGCAGCCTTCCGCGAAGCGGCGAGCAGACCGTTAGCGGCGGCGCCGACCTGCGCAACCGATACCTCGGCGATGCAATGCGGCTGGTTAGAAGTGCAGCCCCTTTCACAGGGATACTTCGGCCGGAGCGGCCTGACGATGGCGCCGCAGCTCGTGAAAGGCCCAAAGCGCGCCGGACTGTTTTCTCCCTCCGGAGCGCCATGTACCGGGTGGCACGAGATTTCGACCACGGGTATCCCGGCTGCGGCCGCGATGTGCATGGGGCCGCTATCGTTCCCTATAAAGAGGGTGCAGTGCGCTAGAAATGCCGCTGTTTGCCGCAACGAAAGACCGTCCAGGACCAGCAGTCTGGTATTCGTGCAGGTCTCGATCTCGGTCGCGATCGAGATCTCGCCCGGCCCGCAGAGGATGACGGGCGTGAAATCATGACGGCGTCGCAAGTACTCGATCAGTTCCGCGAATCTCACTGCCGGCCATCGCGTCCTTCCTTGGCTTGATCCCACCCCGAATCCAATCATGTTGGGGAGTGCAGTCAGTCCAAAGTCATTCAGGCGTTGGACAGCATAGGCTTTGTCATCACGCGTCAGCCAAAGTTCAAGGGCCTTGTCCAGAACGTTTCCCCCCAGGTAACGGACGATTTCCAGATTTCGCTCCGCCTCGTGTAATAGCGGCCCGGGAGGCAAGATGTCGGTGTAGAACCGGTCGAAGCCCCAATTCAGGCGGCGCTTGGCGGGTGACGTCTGTTCCGAAAAGCCGATCCGCCGGAGCGCGCCCGTATAGAAACACATGAACGTGGCAAAGTACGTATCGGTGTCCCAACGCGGCACTACCGCCAGATCCCAGGTTCGCCGGGCGAGATTGCGCTTACAGAAGTTCAAAATTGTTCGAAGTTCGCGGAACATCGATTTCAGAGACCCGGATTGGGCGGGGAGGGCCAGCACCGTGTCCACATAAGGGCAGAACTCGAGCAGGGGCCGGGTGAGAGTATTGACGACGAGGGTGATATGAGCGTGAGGAAATAGTTTTCGAAGTTCGCGCAGCATGGCAGAGGAAAGAACTACGTCTCCAATGCGGTCGAGGCGGAAGATAATTACGGAGTCTGGAGGCTGATCTTCGCGTTGGCGGCGAGTCTGCCGTGAAGTGCGCAGCCGGACAAGAGCACCCAGAATCAGTGTTGAAAGGCAATAATGCGCGATGCCTGACAGGCTCAAGCGGGACGCAAGCGAGCGCTGTGGGTTCCTCATACTCGAAGCAATTTGTCCTTATCGTCCCGCCGCCGGCTTGGTCGCCAGGAACGAGTACAGTCGTCCAGGCTGGGGACGCTTGAGCCGTTTCTCGTACATCCACAGCACGCCGGGAATGCGGGCCAGCAGGCCGCTCCAGCGCGGGAGCCGCCGGCGTAGCGCAAGCCTCGGGAAATTGCGCAGTTCTTCCACTGTTTGTACCGCCGGGAAGGCATTCATGACGGAATCCCACGGTCCCCAAACCTTCTGGATGGTGAGGCCGGCCCCCGAAATGGCCGCCTCATATTCGGAAATTCGGCAGGCGTTTTCGTTGCCCAGATACTTGTGGGTGGCGTGTTGGCGGAGGAAGACGTTTTTCTGGCCGTCATTATCCACGACGTGCTCGCGGCAGGCCAGGAACACGCCGCCCCCGGCGAGAATGCGGGCGCACTCCCGTATCATGGTCCCCAGGTCTTTCGCGTGGTGCAGGACCTGCCGGGCGTACACAATGTCCACCGATGCGTCGGGTAGAGGGATCTTCTCACCACAACAGGGAAGCAGCTCGTACGGAAGCGTTCCCATCAGACGGCGCAGGGCCCCGTAGCCGACCTCTTCGCTCGGGTCGGGCTCCAGGGCGTAAACCAGCTCCGCATGGCTTTTCGCAAACGCATAAGTCGCTATGCCTCTGCCGGCCCCCAGGTCCAATACCCTTCCCGGATTTTCCCCACGCGCCGTGTAGCGCAGCACCTCGGCAAATTCCGCAGACTCATGAAAGCGCCGCGCAGCCTCCTGGAGATCCGATCCCAGATAGCTGTACTTAACGATTTCCCTATACTCCGGACAAGCCCGGAGAAGGGCAATTACTTCGTCCGCGGTAATCCTAGGCTGGGCAAGGTTCGACATGTTTCGACAGGATCCTGGGAAGAACAAAAATCAGCGGCAAAGCCACGGTAAAAAGATAGGCGATCAACGCGGCCCAAACAATTCCGGCCGAACCGAATCGCAGACAGAGTAAAATCTTCAACGGCGTGGCGACGATCAGCAGCGCGGCCGCTAAGCCGAGTTCGAACAGCAGGGCATTTGCGCCGTTTAAGTACATGGCCACGGCGCTGCCGGCAGCTTGCACTACCACCCATAGTGCGAAGCCAACGGTCAAAGGCCAAGACGGCACGAGCTCGGGTCCGACCCAGAGTCTGAAAAGCGGTCTACTGATTCCCGCCACGATTATTGAAAGCGCCGAACTGACTACCACCGCCGTCACGATCGAACGTTTCAAAGTGCGGCGTACCCAGGAGATATCCCCGCGTTGAATTGCCTCACCATAAGCCGGCCAGAGCGGCGCCAGCCAAGTGGTCTGCATCAAGGCCACCATAAGAAATACCTTCTGAGCCACGGCGTACTGCGGTACCGCCGACGCACCGAGGACATGGGCCACAATCAGGTTGTCCGAGGAGAACGAAACCATGTAGCCGATCTGCAAAAGAAAGAATAGGAAACCGCTACCCGCGAGGGTTCTGGCCGCCGTCCATTGAAAGTTGCTCCAGGCAGGCAACAACCAGGGACGCTGCCGCCCGAACAGGGAGAAGGCATTCGCTACTGTAGCAGCCACCGGCGCCGCTGAAACCGTCAGGATCAGCAGCGGCAGCCCCCATTTCAAGTGAACGCCCAGCAGCACTGCCACCAGAGACAACAAGCTCCCGCCGCCTTGCCACATGTCATTCATGAAGCCCTCCTGATGCCCCGCCTGGATTCGCTGGACGATTCCCAAAGGAAGACTTACGAGGAAGCACGCGGCTAATGCCAGGACCGCCGGACCAGACTCATTCCGCGCCAGTCCCGTCTTCACATTGAAGAAGGCCGGCCAATCGACCCACGGATACGCGAAGGCAAACAACAAGGCCATGAGCAGCGCCGTAGCAGACAACAGGAAAAAGGCGCTCGAAACAAACTTCCGCAGGGCGTCGCGATCGTTGGTTCCATGGGCCACCGCTATGGTGTTCAGTAGTCCGTTGCCCAAGCCGAAGTCCGCAAAACTGAGCATCGCCACCATGGAACTGATCGTCATCCACAGTCCGTATCGTTCTTTGCCCAGGTAGCTCAGCGCAAGAGGGACGGAAACCAGACCGGCTAAGCTAGCCATCCCCCTTGCGCCGATGGAGGTCAGGGTGGTGAGGGCTACCCGGCGATAACGCTCCTTCGAGCGGCCCGACGCGGTGGATGTGTCGTGGGACTGCTCGATCAGCAGCCGCGCTTGCACCAGGAAGCCCACGATCACGTCTCTGACTGGCCGTCTGGTGTTCGCCAAATCGCAGGCGAGGGCGAGGTTGGATTGCTGTGGCATGAGACGTTCAGCGGACTGGCGTGCTCACGAGTTTACCGGCTTGTAATACTTCGAGTAATACTTGCCGGAATAACCGTAATAGTAGTAGCGGTCGTTCATCTCCTCGCGGACTTCGTTCAGCGCGACGCCGATGACATTCGCCTTCAGGCGCTTCAAGCTGCTGATGACGCTTCCGACGGCGTTGCGGTTGGTGTGGCCCGCAAGCGCGATGACCACCACCCCGTCGACCACGGCGGCGATTTGAAGAGGCTCCGCGAAACCGAGCAGCGGGGGCGAATCGACGATCACCAGGTCATAGCTGCTTTCCGCCTCGGCGAGCAGTTTGTGGAGCATCGTTCCCAGCCGGTCGGCCGCACGCCGCGACGCCGGACCGGCGGTGAGCACGTCGAGATCCGGATGGGCTTCCAGTTTCTGCAATGCATCTCGCCATTCGCCAGTTCCGGAAACAATCGTGGACAGCCCGGAGCCGTTCGTCAATCCGAAGCGATCGTGAATTCCGGGGCGGCGCAGATCGGCATCGATCAGCAGGGTTTTGCGTCCTTGTGAGCTGTGCGCGATCGCCAGGTGAATGGCAGTCGTCGTCTTCCCTTCACGCGGCGTAGCGGAAGTAATGAGCAAAGAGCGCGGCCGTCTGTCGAGATCGGAAAGCAGGATGGAATCGCGGAGAGTGCGGACGGCGTCTTCGAAAGCCGAAATCTGTCCGCTGTTCCGGGTGGACTTGGCCAGCGCAACGCTACCGCTGCCGTTTTTGGAGACCAGAGGCAGCCTGTCGTGCCAGGATCTCACTACCGGAAGCGATCCCAGGACTTCGGTCTTCAGTTCACGCTGGACCTGCTCCGGATCGCGAATGCTGTTATCCAGTGTGTCGGCAAAGATCGCGGCGGCTCCGCCCAGCAGGAGGGAAAACAGGAATGCCAGAAGTCCGTTCATGCGCAGGTCCGGAAAGACGGGCTTGAGCGGCGGCCGGGCGGAATCGGACAGGCGTATGGAACTGTTCTGGAAGCTGGAGTTGATACCGGCTTCTTTGATCTTGCGCACCAGTTCGTTATAGAGTCCTTTGTCGGCATCGGCTTCCTGCTTCACGGCCTTGTACTCGAAGGAGCGCGCATTGATGCGATCGAACTCCGTCTTGACGTCGGCCACGGCTTGCTTGAGCATCTTTTCACGATCGGAAGCTTCCTGGTACTCGAGGCCGACCCGCTGCGTGATATTGCTCTTTAAAGCGCTGAACTGGGCTTCGAGTTCGGCGACTTGCGAGGCAGCTTTCTTGTACTCCGGATGGCCGGCGCCGTACTGGACTTTTATTACCGCAAACTTTTCACGGGCTTCATCGAGGCGGTCCGCCAGCTTGCGGAGTTGTTCTCCCTGGGTCGACGCCTGGGCGGCTTCGAGAGATCCGCCTTTGACGGAATCGAAGGCCGCTTGCTTGCGCACCCGATCGCCTTGCGCCGTGGTGAACTCCGTATTGAGCTGCAGCAGGCGCGACGACAGGATGCTGGTCTTTTCGTCCGGATTGATGACGCTCAGGTCCCTCTCGAAAGTTGCCAGAGCCGCAGAGGAACGCTCCATCTGGGCCTTGAGCTCTTCCAGTTGTTTTTCCATGAAGGTGGAGAGCCCGGCAGCGGCTGTAAACCGGATGTTGTAAGTGTGCAGGATGTAGCTCTGGGCGATAGCGTTCGCGACCGCGGCCGCCAGCTCCGGGTCGGGCGACCGGTAGCTGATGAGCAGCAGATAGGTATTGGGCGGACGCGTGACCTTCAAGCGCTCGAGCTTCACAGGGGCGTTCTGCACGCGTGAAGGAGGAAGTTTGCTGTCTGGCGGAGCTTCGCCGTGGGCCGCCAGATGGAATTGTTGAACGACCGGGCGCAAGACTGAATCGGACTGGATGGTCTTGATCTGAGTCGCCAGAAACTGGTCGGCATCGGCGCTCGGCAGACGGGCGGAATCCTGCCCGATAATACCGGCCGGCGCCTGCCGATCGATGTCGATGCTCGCGATGGCTTCATAGATCGGCGTGAGCCGCGATGACACGATCAGTGTGGAAGCCACGCAAAAGACGACGAATGCCAGGAGCTTCCATTGGTGGCGGCGCAGAATCCAGAGATAGTGGGAAAGGCGAAGCTCCGGCGCCTCCGTCTCCGGTTCGGGATACGCGGCCGGGGGATAGAGGCTGAGATATTCTTGAACCGCTGGAAGGGACCGATTGGTTTCGAGCGCCGCCGCGAGGGCGTGTAAGGGTTTCTCTTGTGTCATGAGGGTCTCAATGGTAGATCAGGGCAGTGGCCCCGGCAGTACTGCCAAACAGCAGCAGTTTTTCGAGCGTGGCAATGCCTATCCGTTTGCCATGGTTATCCGGGATATAAAGGATGTCGTTGGCTGTGAGCACGACATCCGGAGCCTGGCGTTTCATGATCTTGTCGATGGGAACGGGGATTTCGTTTTTGGGGCCTTTGGCTTCACGGCGGTAAATAAAAGCCTGGTTCCCGGCGAACGGCATCAGGCCTTCCGCCAGCGCGAGGACCTCCATGACAGTGGTTTCGGAGCCGTCCTGCACGGGGAAGGCGCCAGGCTTCTTGACGTTCCCCATCACGTAGATCTTGCTCACTTCCGGAACACGGATCTCTTCGCCGCCGGTCAGGATTTCGTTGAGCATGGGATCGGCGTCGTCGATGAGGCCCCGCACGGAAATGCGCCGCGTCAGCATGATTGGCTTACCATCCGGGCCTGGTTGGGAGCGGCTGATCAGGATCTCACGGCCGGCATCTTCCCGCAGACCTTGGGCGCGCGAAATGGCCTCGATCAGCGTAACCGGGCTCTCCGCCTGAAATACCAGCGGCATCTTCACCGCGCCCGCCACGCTGATGGGACGGCTATGATACTGGGCGATGGTCACCGTCACGAACGGATCCACGAGGATATCTTCGGCTCGCAGAGCCTGACCGATCGCGGTCTCCAGTTCGGACGGGAAAAGACCCTGCGCTTTGACACGCTGCTTGAGCATCGGGAAGCGAATGTAGCCATCCGCGCCCACCCGGATCGTGCGGCTCAACTCCGGAGCATCGTACACCGATACCGCGATCAGATCGTTCGGCCCCACGGATTGGGCGGGCAGGTTGGCGCCAATCTCCGGCGCCGAGACCGGCCGACTGGCCGCCGATGGCCCTTGCGCCAGGCCGACGGCGGCAACCATAAGAGCTGTTAGTAATAGACGCATGGATTTCAAGTTTTACTCCTGAGACTTCCGGTATCTTCTCCCGCAAACGACAACAGATTGACCACTCGGGTAAGATCGGCCTCCACGGCCGACAGACGACCATCGAGCGACTGGATCTTTTCCTCTACGTGTTCATCCCGGTCTTGAGCGCTTCCCGGCGCGGTCCCCAACATGACCGTCCGGGCAAAATCCGATAAGCACCTGGCCCCATGGAGATCAGAAGATGTTTTCAGACGCTTCAATTCTTCGTCTGTCACTCTGAAATTAACAACGCGATTTTTCAGCTGGTTCAAGGTATGCAGGTCCGTGGGGGAGTTTGTGGTGCGCTGGGCGGGCTTCGCCCATTTGAGTCCCATTTCGGTCTCCGCAACAAGGCGTCGCGTATTCCAAACGTATCACGCGGCGAGTACAATAAACAACGGAAATAGAGGCTAATTACTGCCCTATTTTTACGTATTACTCTCTATTTATTGGGGGTATTCAGTCTTGAGTGACTGAAACAGTGCGCAGCTCCGCGGCCGCCAACGCCATCATCACGATGCACCACGAACCCAAAGCAGGCCGCGAAAAAGGATAGTCGACCAGCGCATGCAGAAGCACGGCGACGACTCCCAGCCCCCAGACAGTCCGTAAACCCGCACGCACGCACCATACAAATAAGCCGGCCATGACGATCCCAAAGAGAACTCCGCCCTCGGCAGCCCATTGCAGCCAATCGTTGTGCGCCTGGTTGGCGAACGCCCCGATGTCCGCTATGGCGTAGTGTGGGTAGACTGTCGACCAGGCCCCGAGGCCGACACCGAACCAGGGATGCGCGGCAATCATGTGAAGCGACGACGTTGCGAGTTCCGTCCGCACCGCCATCGGATCGGGAGCCCGGAAACGCTCCCAAACGCTTCCCCACCCTGCTACCCCCGTGAAGACCGCAAACAATATTGCGCTTCTCAGGATTCCAAGATTGATCGTCCGCAGACTGACGCGGCCGCGAGCCCACATTAGCAGGGTGACCGCCACGATCTCGCCGGTCGTCAGAACGGCGCCGGCCCGGGATGCGGATGCGATCACCGAAGCATACATCGCCGCGGCCATACCGGCGTAGAGGAGAGAGTTCTTTTCACTGCGCAGGGCCTCGTAAAGAGCGATTGGGAGCACCGCTTCAATGAATGCGGCGTAATGATTGCGATACACGATCGGGCCCATGACATGATCGGAGTAGCCGCTCGGAAAGCACCAGAATACTTTGCCTCCTGAGGAAAACGTTTGTAGCGTCGCGATCACAGCCACGCAGAAACTGAACCATAGGACGGTGGAACGGAACCGCCGGCGAACCCGGGCATCGTCGAAAATGCAAATGCCCGCGAGGAATACAGCGAAAAATGTGGCCCATTTGACCGCGGCCGTTTGCGTGACGAACAAGTAAGCGGTCTGTCCGGTCAGCAGTTGCGCCAAGCCCAACCCGACCGCAAATCCCAGGGCCAGCCCTGGATAACCAATCTCCGGCAGTCGATTACGCCGCTGCCATACTGCAACCGTGGCGAGCGTAAAGACGCCGACCTGGAAAACGGTAATGGGCCAATACTCAGGGACCCAGAGCGTGAGGATCCCGAACACCAGCAATGCGGTCAGGATGACATGCACGTTACTAGGTAGGAGACAGCCAACCTTATTGGCGGCTGACGGGTGAGCTGCCGTTAAAGCTTCCGGTCAAGGCCAAACCGGCCACGCCGCCGGCCACGCCCACGCCGGCCACAATCGCAACCGTCGCGGCAGTAGACAGGCCACCGGCCGCGGCAGCCGCTCCGGCAGATCCAGCTCCGGCAGCCCCAGCAGCCCCAGCCGCACCGGCCGCATTAATCGACGTCACCTGAATCACTTCGGACGCCCCGCTCGCGGCGGCCGCATTATTCATGATCGACCCGGTAATCGAGATGGTTTTGCCGGAGTACTTTGCCAAATTTGAGCCGCGCAGCTCCACGGTGACATTCGTCGTAGCGTCCGTCAGGAAGAATTTGCCATCGACGGTTTTCAGCGTTCCAGACATATTCGTTGCCGCGGTAGCGCCCGCTTGCGGATCGAAGGCCAACGGCATGCCGGTGCGAACGCTGGCGATCAAAACGCCCGTTGAATTCCGCACTTCGGCCGAACCGCTGCGCGCAGCAATCAAAACGTGTTTCGGGCCGGAGGTCTCGACCTGTAACACCGAACCATTAGTAGCAGAAACAATTCGTAAGGTGGCAGCTTCAATGAAGTGTTTGCCTGCATTACTTACTACGCCGGTGCCGTTCTCTAAGATAGTGTGATCGCGAAAGACTTTGGCGCGCGAGTTAGGCGACAGAGTAATCCGCACGCCGTTGAGGTCGACGACGGATCGCGCCGCGGTTGTCTCGATGACATCTCCGTCAAAGACAGTGCTGTTTCCACGAACCATCGAGTGATCCAGCAGGAACTCGCCAGATGACTTGATACTACCGATCGAGGTAGGGGCCGCGGTGGCTGCAAGCAAGCAGCCGCTCACGAGTAATGAACTTAATAGAGGAAGCATGTAATTACTTCTAATCGGCATTCTTGATTCCGAGTATAGTAGATAGTCATTTACAACACAATACAAAAGTAGCGCTGAGTTAGTAAATCTCGATATAATTACTTATGACACTGTGTTTCGCGCATCAGTATTACCCATAAGTAATATCGCTTTAGTAATACATGATTAGAATCGCGCCGCATGAATTACTACGAAGAACTCGGCGTCCCGCAAGATGCGTCTCTCGAAGATATCCGTCAGGCGTATAAGATGATGGCGCGCCTCTTGCATCCCGATCGGCAGCTTGACCCGGCTCTCAAACAAGTAGCTGAGCGCCAGATGACTCGTTTGGGAGAGATAGTCGGGCTTTTGACGAACCCGAGACAGCGCTCGCATTACGATGACGTTCTCCTGCTGGGGAACCGTCTCCAGGCTACCGCCCGGAATCGCACCATGCTTGCAACGGCAACAGCCGGGGAGTGGGAAGGCGTCGTCGGAATCGCAGAGTTTGCTCTTCGGTATTGGTTCTGGATTCTGATGGGCGCTTTTGTCGTCACTTTAGGCGCCTGGAGTTTTGTGCACCGGAGCTCAACCGTTCCGGATTATGAATTACCCACCAAGGCCTCACAATACGATGTAGCGCCTATGCGCCAAGCGGCTTCCAGTCCTCCCAGGCGCAGGCTAAGCTCGACCGCCGCAAAGGCGTCTCCACTCCAGACTGCCACGCGAACTCCCTTGACGGAGGAATCGTGGGAACCCAAACTTCCTTTACCCGAACCTCACCAGCCGGCGTTCGAGGACATTCGCCCAATCGTCCTGGCGCTTCCGGAGCCTTCGCCCGAGACGGTCCCATCCGCGCCACGGGCTTTGCCGCCAGCGCCGGGCCAGCCGTCTTTCATAGGGCGGTGGTTGTATTCGCCTAAACCCGGCGATGTGGCCGAACGTGGAGTATACCCAGCCATGTATGTAGAGCTACAAGTTGTGGGGAATGACGGAGAGATGGCAGGTAATTACCATGCGCGGTACAAAGTGCTGGACCAGGCGCTCTCCCCGGATGTAGTTTTTCAGATTCACGGCGCGGCGGATTCGGCGACTTCGGCCAGGTTCGGTTGGATCTCCAGAGAGAACGCCACAGGCCAGGCTGAAATGACGCTGCGGGGTCCTAATGTTCTCTACATATCCTGGTGGACGACTGCATTCAGCCGGCAAGCCACTCTCGGCTCCGGCACGGCAACCCTCATCCGCCAGCAGGTGCCCTGATGTCGTCGTGCCACGCCATCACGCGTTTCGTCGTGTTCCCGGTCATATTGGGCGGTGCCATAGCCGCCTCGACGTGGTCTGTCCGGCTGGCGTGTGGGGACTACTGGTTTCGCGAGCAGACGGTTCCAGGAATCAGGAGAGCTATCGCCTTCACCCCGGGACAGGCCGGCTACTATGTCCGCCTCGCGCTTCTCGACCCCCCCGGCAACCAGCGGACCGCAATCGCAACCTTACGGCATGCCGTCGCTCTCGACCCTTCCGACGCCGCGTCCTGGATTGAATTGGGACTTCATTACGAAGAGGAGGGCGATCGATTACAGGCTGAACAATGTCTGCTCCGCGCTGCTCGCGAAGATGCCCAATACCTTCCTCGCTGGACTCTTGCGAACTATTACTTTCGGGCCAACGAGATTGACAGGTTTTGGTTTTGGACAGCGAAGGCCGCCGCCTTGGTGCATGACGATCCGACGCCGCTTTTCCGCCTCTGCGGCAGAGTCGCCGAAGACGGCGCCCTGGTCGACCGGCTCAACATCGGACGAAAGGATGTGCAGGCGGCTTATCTCTCTTATTTACTCAATGAGGGCAGACTCAACCTCATTCAGCCCGTAAGCCGGCGACTACTCACGGCTACACGAGCCTCCGACGTCCCACTACTGCTGACGGCCTGCGACCGGCTTATCCAATCGAGCGACGCAGCCGGCGCGCTGGTGATCTGGAATGGTCTTGCCTATACTCATGCGATTCCGTCCGAGCCCTTACAGCCGGCCCAAGGAATCGTCCTGACGAATGGCGACTTTCGAGCGCCGTCGATCTTACGAGGGTTTGACTGGCGCCTGCAACCCACCGATGGCGTCAGTGCTTCCGTCGATGAAGGCGGGGGGCTCCGACTCGCATTTTCCGGCGGTCAGCCCGAGGATTGCGAGTTCTTGGGGCAGTTTGTGCCGCTGCAGGAAAACATTCGCTACAAACTCGAGTTCGCTTACCAGACCTCCGGCATCTCCGCCGGTTCCGGCCTGGAGTGGCGTATCTCGGACCCGGCCGTACGGCGCACCCTCATCGACGCGCATTCACTGCCTTCCACAGGCGAAGCCTCGGGAGCACTCACCTTTGCGACTCCAGCCAATTGCCGGATGGCTCATATAGTCCTGGCCTACAGGCGCGCTCCGGGAACCACCCGCATGGAAGGATCAATCGTTCTGCGGAAAGTCACGTTGAAGCCGGCCCCACCCACACTTATTTATTCTGAGAACTTTCGACCTTCTCCATCACTATGAATTGTGGATTCCTTAATAAAGGAATGGTATGCAGTTCGAGTCAAATCGAAAGGCGAAGTTCGGGCCTCCAGTGAGCTTTCAGCGCGGGGCTTGGAACCGTTCCTGCCGACATGGCAGGTAAGGCGGCGATGGTCCGACCGTGTGAAGGCTTTGGACATCCCGGTTTTTCCTGGATATTTATTCTGCAGGTTCGGGCCGGGAGAGCATTTTAAAGTCCTGGATGCGCCGGCCGTAGTCCAAATTCTCGGCTTTGGGGCAGCCCCCACGCCTGTAAGCGAGGCCGAAATAGAAGCCGTTCAGACCATCGTGTCCTCTCGCTTGAAGATTACGCCGTGGCCTTATCTTCGATCCGGACAGCGCATACGCATCAAGCAGGGGCCACTCTCCGGTCTCGACGGTATTGTCGCCAAGGCCGAGGACGGAAAGTCCAGAGTCGTCATCTCCGTGACGCTTCTCCAACGCTCGGTCGCGGCTGAGATCGAGCGCGATTGGATCGACCTCACTGCTGAGCAAAGTCATGACAAGTCAGGCCCGGAAACATGGTGATGTGTCCTAAATGTAAGACTACTCGCATAGACCGCTCTCACAGGCGGGGCCCCCTCGAACGCTGTGCCGCGATTTTCGGCTGTTACCCTTATCGTTGCCGGAATTGTAACCGGCGTTTTCTCCGCTTCAATAACTCACCGGCCGAGTCGTCCCCAAGCGCCCATCCTGGCGTAGAGCGCGAGATCAGGGCCACCCGAGGAGCGATAAGAGCCAAGCGCAAGCGGCGGGAACTGTTGCTATACAGCATCGCCCTGGTCTTATTTCTGTCGTTCCTCTACTTCGTGACCCGTGAACGGGACGGCTTTACAGAGGGAAAATCGGTAGCGGCAGGCGTGCAGCAGCCGCAGCCTGTATGACATAAGGATTGTGGTTCCGCCAGGCACGCCCGCCAGGACGCAAAGCGTAGCGGTCATCTGTGGTTGTTTTCGGCCCGGGCAAACTGATATCCCACGTAGCTTCGAGTCATAATGTACTTGGGAGCCCGGAGGTCGTCGCCCAACTTCTTGCGCAATTGCCGGACGATCGTGCGGAGATACTCCACGCGGTCAACGTAGTCTGCTCCCCAGACGGCGCTCAACAACTGGGAATGCGGGATCGGCACCCCCGCATGGGCCATGAGGTGGTGAAGGAGATCGAATTCCTTCGGCGTGAGATGGACTGCCGAATTTGATTTATAGACCAACCGATTGGCAGGCTGCAACTCGATGTCGCCGATCCTGATCGCTTCATCGCTCACTCCGATCAAGGTCTTTGCCCGGCGGGACGCGGCGCGCACGCGAGCCATTAGTTCATTCATCCGGAACGGTTTGGTGATATAGTCATCGGCTCCCGCATCAAGAGCCTCAATTTTCTCATCCTCGGTTTCGCTGACCGTGAGAATCAGAATGGCAAGCCGGGGAAATCGCCGTCGTAATTCCCGGCAAATCTCAATCCCGCTTCTGCCTGGTATCCGCAGGCTGAGCAGGACAATGTCGTAACGAACCGCTCGCGCGACCGCCAGGGCTTCTTCTCCGGAGGCTGTTCCCGTGACGTCAAACCCGGCCATAAAGAACGTACTCTGCAGTACTCGCCGCAAGGAATAGTCATCGTCGACAATGAGAATGCGACCTTCGGGTTTTTCTTGCGCCTCTCCGGTATGCCCGTTCGGATTGTTCGCGTTCTCAACTCCTTTACTGAAGGTCACAGGTACGATATCCCGTCTGATTCGATGGAAGAGCGGCCCGCGAGATCCGGAATATTGACCCGGCTCGGGTGAACCGCGTCAGGCAAAACCAGTCTGGTGCGAAAGCACAGATCTCCGCCCTTTTTGTATTGATAGCTTTACATTCCTTAGGATGACGTCTGAGGAACGGCTTTCCCGTTTAGCCGCAGCGGCTGTCGATCGGGCAAACTTCTCACCCGAACGTTGTTTGCGCTCGTTCATGAGCAGGTCGTCGTTAATTGGCGCTGGACAAGTCACAGCGAAAACCGGAGACGAAGCTTGCAAACAGGGCAAAGCAGAAAACGCGGGTAGGATGGCGGGGCCAAAATCGATTTTGGCGCATCCACCGTGATTCTAGGCCGATTCTCATGCCGCTGTCAATGAGTTAACTTAGCCCTAAGTGATAACTAGTCAAGCGGTTTGTGGCCGAGTATTGAAGCGAACAGTTGCAACGTTCGCGACGATCAGGCCCAGCCTACCGCATTAATCCTGGGCTGAGCGCACCTGGCGCTCGAAGCTCTCGAAGTTATTGGCGACCGCCATGGCGATGGCGAGCAGTTTCTCGAGCGCCTGCTGCGCCCCTTCGAACTCTACGGTAATGCGGCCGGATTCCAACCGGACACCGGCCGGAAGGTCGGTGAGCTCCTGGTTCAAGATGGAGACCGGCGCGGCAACCAGAAGTTGCGGGCGCTCGAGGCGCTCCTTTCTCAGGGCGGCCAGCACGCCGGATACTTTACGCTGGCGTTGCTTTTCGTAATAGCCATGCTCACCTTCGGCGACATGACGGAGATGGAGGATAAGCGCCTCGCGATCGGCTAACCCGTTGGCGCCAACGCGATCGGTCACACAAGGCGCCAGGATCTCTTGGGCTCGGCGACGGCCGACGCCAAGCAGCGTCTGAAGGGTCGCACGATCGACAAAAGGGCGGTTCAAGCGTTCGAGTTCATCGATCACTTTGGGTAAGTGACTGTACCAGGACGGCTTAGCGGGCACGGCTTACTCACTACGTTAGCGCGCACCTGCGCGAAATGCAATAGTTTACAGGTATTTTCGTGGCGGCCTATGCCAAGCCTTCTGACTCGTGAGAAGATATAGGTTCTCACGGGTCAGAGCTGGTGGCTTGTTGTCAGTCGCCGGAGCTAGGGATAAGCCATCGACCTGACGAAACGAGCAGATCTATGACCTGCGATGGATCCGAGTCCCTGCAGATCGCGATGCCAGGCGGCGACCTTCTTGCCAGCCTGCTTGTCCAAGCCGAAGCCAGCTTCCGGGCTGCCCGCGCCGGCTCGACCCTTCGCGCCTACACTCACGACTGGAAAGAGTTCCGCGCCTGGTGCGAGCGCCACGCCTTCGCTGCGCTGCCGGCGAGCGCCCAGACCGTAATTCTCTACAGCACCGACCTTGCCAAGAATCAGCGGAAAAAGTGGAATACGCTCTCCCGGCGGCTCGCGGCCATCAGCCAGTTCCACAGTCAGGGCGGCTTCGAATCCCCTACCCGAACCTGGGCTGTAAAGCAATTCCTCTCCGGACTCCGGCGCGAGATCGGCATCGCTCCCGTCCGCAAAAGGCCGGTGCTGGTCGACGACCTCAGGGTCATTCTCCAGCAGCTTCCCGATTCCCTGCTCGGCAAACGCGACCGCGCTCTGCTGCTTGTGGGGTTTACCGGCGCCTTTCGACGCTCTGAACTCGTAGCCCTGGACGTCCAAGATTTCGAGGAGACTCGCCAAGGCGTAGTGGTGAAGCTTCGCCGGGGCAAGACTGATCAGGAAGGCGAAGGAAGAATGGTGGGAATCCCGCGGGGAGCCGATCCGGCCGCCTGTCCGGTTCAGGCGCTCAATACGTGGCGTAGCGCTGCGGCGATTGACTCCGGACCGCTCTTCCGCCGCGTGAACCGCCACGGTCAGGTGCTTGCGCAACGCCTCTCCGGAGAGGCGGTAGCAATCGTGGTGAAAAGGTATATGGAAAGGCTCGCTTACGACCCAGCGGCCTTCGCAGGCCACAGTCTGCGCGCCGGTCTCGCTACGTCAGCCGCGGCCGCCGGCAAATAGCAATACGCTGACGAGTTAACCAGAACAC
>CAVZRE010000045.1:0-243734 GCA_963777595.1 Terriglobia bacterium | reverse complement strand
CTCTACGCCATTAGTGGGGGTATGCACCACCACTGACCACTCGAATAATCGAA
Source organism: Terriglobia bacterium (assembly GCA_963777595.1). Taxonomy (GTDB): domain Bacteria; phylum Acidobacteriota; class Terriglobia; order Bryobacterales; family Bryobacteraceae; genus CAVVFX01. The sequence goes on along the minus strand of CAVZRE010000045.1, from coordinate 243,681 downwards.
CTGAACCATCGTAGCAGCGAGTTTATCTACTTATCCGCTGTGCAAAGCTCTCATTGCGGCTTTTGGAATCCTCCTTCTAGCGCTGTGCGGCGATTTTCCGCAGGGCGGGTCGTAGCGGAGCCCCAGCGCCGCCGTTTGGCGCGTTTTGGGGCGCAGCGAAGGCCTGCCCTGTGGAAAATCGCCGGTCGCCTCAGCGCCCAGCGACCCGTCCAGTTTCCATTTTGCTTCCATCCTTCCGTCCGTTCTTTCAGCCGCACATCACTCTAACCCTGAGCCGGTAGTTTTGAAAATTGCGGAAGCCATAGGCCTGTCGTTGTAGGACTTCCATCTTGGTGTGGAAACCCTCGGTAATTCCATTGTTCCGAGTGAATCGCCACATCCTGGCAATCTCAACCGACCACGACGTCAGTGTCTGACCTAGTTGTACCAACTGGGGCAGAATCGCCTGGCTGAGCGCGTGCAACGCTTTTAGAAAGCGCTGCGCTAAGGGAACGCACTCCTGCCTGGTTCGGTGTTTCTTCAGCAGCAGATAACAGAGGCGCTGCTTGAACCGATAGATCTCTCGCAATGCTGGAAATTGTTCGAAGTAGGCCTGCAGTTTAATCTGTTGTTCCGGCTTCAGATTGTGCCGATGCCGGCGCATCAACGACAAAAGACCACGATGCTTGGAACCAACTGGGTCCAGTTCCCGCCAGCATGCCAGGAAGTGGTGATTGATCAAACGTATGACATGGAAACGATCCGCCACGATCTGTGCGTTGGGGAAGTGTTTACGCACCAACGCACGATACACGCTGGCCAGGTCCATGCACACGATCCGCACCCGCTCCTTGCCCGGCAGTTGCGCCAGGTACTTTTCCAGCGACGCTTCGCTACGGCCCAGCACCACGTCAAAAATCTTGTGCCCACGCAAATCGCAGAACGTCGTCGCATACCCCTCTCGTCGTGAAAAGAAATGCTCATCGATGCCCAACACCCGCGGACACGCTGCATGCTGACGCTCGGCAAATTCGCGCGCGAGGTGATCGTGAAACCAACGCTCCACCGTCGCGCCGCCAATTCCTTCCCGCTCCGCTAAACGGCTGCGATTGATCCCGTCCCAGTGCGCCACAAACACGCTCCGCCGAAACGGCTCCGTGGACCTCTTGCGCGGCAGAATCCCGGGTAAACGCTCCCAAAAATAACGACCACAATCTCGGCACCGATATTTGCGCGATTCCAACTCTAGAACCGTATGCCGCATACCCCAACTCTCATGCCGCGGCCGCCGAACTCGCTTGTCCTTTAACATCAGGCTCTCGCTCTGGCAGTCGGGACAAAATACTCGCCCTACAAACCGGACCGAGATCCGGAGTTTCCCTGCCACCTCCTCCATGCCTGTAATCTGGTAACCAGGCAGACCGAGTACCGCTTCCGATCTGATCAAACGTATTCTCCCAAGAATGTTTTATCAGATCAGCGGCGGTCTGCCCCCATTAATGATGTAGAGCCACTTACACTTTACTTTCTACCCAGATCTTACGGAAAAGCTGCACAACGGGACTTACAAAGGATATTTTATTTCTGGCGGCGCATTATCGCGACCGGACAGCTCTGCTTCCTTTGAAGCCACACAGGCCCGCTCGGAAGGATTCTTAGGACATCCACCGGCCCGCCGACGCCGGGCGCACGCGCGTCGATTTCCGACTGCACAAGAAACTGCGCCAACTCAGGCATGCTAAACGGTGGCAATCCGCCGTGGGCCCGCAGTCGCTCGATCTCGGCGCCCTCGCCAAACCAGAACGCACGTACCCCGCTCGGGCAGTTCCCTGGACAGGAGTCGCGGATGGTGGTCGTCTCAATCGATCCTTTCGGCGAGTTGGCGAGTCCGAGCGAAAAGCTAGTGGCTGTCGGCACTCCAGCCTCGATGCCTGCGAACATGATCGTGACTGCGCCTTTCGCATCGGTGAGCTTTGCATATCCGGTTGGATCCCGCTCCTTCACCTGAGGGAGTTCATGCAGTAAAGCTGTTTGTACGTCGCGTTCGGCCCTTGCAAGTTTCTCGGCGAGGCTGCCACCCTTGTGGCTGGCGGCCGCAACGATTTCCGGGATGTTGAATGCAGTCAGCGCGTCATGCACGAGGCCCGAGACGGCGAAGAAAAGTTTGGACTCCAACTGGTAGATCTTGCAGACCGTAAGAGTCTGAGCCGGCCGGCCGTTTAGTTGGATCGTTTCGGCGCTGTCGGCGGCGATGATCACTTCGGCCGGGGTACGAATGACGACAACTGTCGTGGCCATCGCAATCCGCAGTAACCCGTAGAGGGCGCAAAACAACCTCAGCAACCTGACGAGTTCCGCCGCCACTTCTGCTTTACTGTGGGGCACAGGGATGCTCCATCCGCGATCAGAGGCCTGCCGGCACAAACGATAAAGTCGCGCGCAGGCCTGCCCCTGTGGCCGGGTAGGCGGCGGTTGAGCAATCAACAAATCTCCCTTCGCAGCGGCACGGCGACTCATATTTCCGCCCATCGCCGCAGCAGGTTGTGGTACACACCGGTCAACTGGACTGCGGTGGGGTGAGCAGAGCCGTCGCCGTTTAAACGCTGAATCGCCACATCGAGGTCGAACAGGAGAGTTCGCTCGCCGTCATCGCGGACCATGCTTTGTATCCAGAAAAAAGAGGCAAGCCGCGCCCCGCGTGTCACCGGCCGCACATGGTGAAGGCTGGTGGCCGGGTAAAGGATCATATGGCCCACGGGGAGCTTTACCTGGTGTGTTCCGTAAACATCTTCGACAACCAATTCGCCCCCGTCATACTCGTCAGGCCCCGCGAAGAACAGCGTCGCCGACAGATCAGTACGGATTCGGTGCGGCGTGCCACTCACTTGCCTGATCGCATTGTCCACGTGCGTACCGAAGGCCTGGCCGCCCTGGTAACGATTAAACAACGGCGGAAAGACTTTCGCAGGAAGAGCGGCCGAGACGAAGAGCGAGTTTTGTTCCAGCGCCGAGAGGATCATCGTTCCGAGTTCCCGGGCTGCCGTTGATCCCTCGGCGAGTTGCCTGTTGTCTTTGGCGCGGGCGGACTGGTGACCGGCTGTTACGCGCCCGTCCACCCACTCAGCTTCCTCGAGAATCCGCCGGGCGTGAAGTACCTGTTCGGCAGTCAATACGTCAGGGATAGGCAGTAGCATAACTATTAGTGTTCTCTGGTATTCAAAACTTGAACTTCAGCCCGACGAGCGCTGAGCGGCCAGGCCCAAGCACGATATGGGCGGGATGCAATTGATCGTAGTAATACCGGTTTGCGATGTTGTTGACATTGACTTGGAGATCGACATGTTCGGTAAGCCGGTGTTTCGCCATGGCATTAAAGACCCAATAGCCGGGGACTTCCTTGACGAGTCCGGTGGTCGGATCCAGCGGCACGGTCGAACTTGCGGTACGGCTCGAAACGTAATTCCCGCCGATGCCTGTTTCCCAATGAGCAGGCAAGCGGTAAGTGCTCCAGAAATTGAAGGTATTACGCGGAACGTTGGCAAGCTGCGCTCCGATCGATCCCGGATAGTAGTTTGAACTGACAACTCTGCTGTCCAGATCGGCGTAGCTTCCAAGCAGGTCCCAGCGGCTGGTCAAGCGAGTTCTCACCTCGATTTGGGCGCCATTCACCCGCTCTGTTCCGGCCAGGACACTTAAGAGTGAATTCGTAGGGTCCGGCTCCCTGGCATTTAGCTTCACCGTCTGAAACACGGCGGCGCGCAGCGAGAGACGGTCGCTCGCGAAATCCCATTTGCTTCCGAATTCGTAGGTTCGGTTCTTCTCCGGAGGCAGATTGGCTGTGCTGGCGCTGAGCGACAGCGATTCGGCGGAGGGATTGAACGAAGTGCCCGCGTCAAAATAGATGCTGCCGATCGAGATCGGCTTGTAGACGACCGCCGCGCGCCAGCTGGGCATTTCGTCGACCCGCTTGAACGCCGATGCGGGAGCGACCGTTTGCGAATAGTCCGTGTCGAACCGGTCCCATCGAATGCCCCCCGTCACATCCCAGTGGTTGCCCAACTGAATGGTATCGATTGCGTAGGCTGCGGCCGTGAAAGCGGTGGTGTGTACAATCGAAGTGATCGTCGCGGAGCCGGAAAGGGCTTCGTTGGGATCGGGGTTCAGCAGGCTCGTCGTCGGGACATTGGTCCAGGTTGGCCGGATGGGGTCCGACGTCTCACGTCCCGCCTCGATTCCGGTAACAAGGTTGTGATGGATGAACCCCGTTTCAATGTGCGCGGTCACATCCAACTGCTCATCGAGGAAACTTTCAACACTGTTGACGCCGATTTCGTGGCGTGTCACCGCAATCGAACTGAGCGGCGTCGTGAGCGTCACGCCTGCGGGAATCTGGGGTTCGGTGATCAACACGTCGCGCACGTAGTTGGCGAAGCGTACCTGGTTGTGCAACGTGACGTGGCGGTTCACATCGTGCTCCACCTTGGCCGTCGCGATATCGTCGTACGTCCGCAGATAGTTGCCGCTCTTGAAGCCGTAATAATTCTCGCGGGAGACGGGGGCCGGACCGTTGAACAGCCACGGAATGCCGTAATCGGGATTGTCGTCCGCACTCTGATGAAGGTAGCTGAAGGTCCACCGGGAAGCGGTGCCGAGGCCAAGAGCGAGTGATGGCGCGATACCAAAACGGCGGTTCTCTGCGATGTCGCGTCCGGCCACATTGCCTTCATCCCCCATGAGGTTCAGACGGAAAGCCGCGCCCTGTCCGAACCATGGCAGCGGCTCGTCGACATCGAGCGTCAGGCGGCGCGTGAGATCGGTACCGAAATCCAGATCGCCGGATATGGCCGGCGCTAATCCCGGAAATTTGGTCGCCTGATTCACGACTCCGCCGGTCGAACCCCGCCCGAAGGTGACCGAAGAGGGTCCCTGCAGCACTTCGACCTCCTCGATATTGAACGGATCGCGGTAATAGCTGCCGAAATCGCGCATACCGTCGATGAACAAATCGTTGCGGGCCGTGAATCCCCGGATGGTGAGATTGTCGCCCTGCGCGCCTCCTTCACCCGCCGCAAGGCTGATGCCCGCCACGTTGCGCAGAGCGTCGCGCAGCGTAGTTACAGCCTGTTGCTGCATCACAGCCTGCGGGACGGTGGTAACGGTTTGGGGCGTTTCGAGCGGCCCTTCCGAAAGTTTCGGCAGGTCGGCTGCCAGCGCGTCGAGGCTGGTGGTGACCTCGACCGACGTCGCCACAGCCTTGATGTCTACGGAAACGGCGGTTTGGGAAGTAAAACGATAACTCAGACCCGTGCCGGCAAGAAGTTTCTCAAGCGCCTGGTCGGCGGTATACACTCCGGAAGCGCCAGGTGAGGGGAGCCGGCGAAAGGCCTCTTTGAGCAAGTTGACGCCGCATCCGGTCACCTGCTCGAAGGCAGTAAGCGCGGAGCCGAGCGGTCCCGCCGGTATGTCGAAACGGCGCACCGGTTGCGAACCTGGTGTCTCCGTTTTCGACCCGTTCACTCGATCTGGGAGTTGCTGCGCTTGCGCTTTGGGCAGGGTAAATGTCTTGCTGCCGACGGCGGAATAAGCCACGATCGTTCCCACCGCCGCCCAGCGATAGGCGACCGGCCAGCCCTTGCTATTCTTGCGGCTGTTCTCCTGTTTGCTCCGTATCTTGCTTTTTTTCTCCACGATTATCCTCGGGATTAGCTCCGCCACAGCCCCGGAATGCGGTCTCCGGGCCAACTGCAACGGTTTAAGAGCAAGGGTCTCGCTTTGCGCTCGCGGGGATCCTTTACTCGGGCGTGCTCAAGAAGCCAAGCTGATCGCCTGCACTCGCGGATGCGTCGCGGGCTGGTACATGGCCTTCGAGCCTATCGAAGGGCGGCCTTATAATGAGGGGGTCGCCAGCTTCCGGGTTGTCGATGCGCGGGTCTCCACGGCGCTTCGCCAAAAGGTTTCCGTGGAGGCCTGCTTGTTCTTAGAGGCTGAAGTGTTTTGCGCTGTTGATCTCCTGTGCTACCGAATTGTCGGCTTCGGCGTCAGTGCAGCCTGCCCAAATCCTAAAAACCAGCCTGACGTCCGATTTCCTTCCGCAGACTTTGGGAGAAGAGCTCTAAAGCTCCTCGATCCGACCGCATCTTCTCATACAGGGTAAGGGACATTTGAAGTTTTTGTCAACAGAAATTTAGCAACTCAGTTGCAATCGACCGAAATGAACGGCGGGTAGAATTCGCCCCATTTGTATTATCCATTGCCGTTGAAGACGTTGCGAGGTCACTTTTTAACTTTCTTTTAGCGGCTAACCAGTTGCACATTTGTCAAAGCAAACAAAGTAGGGCACCGATTCCAGTGCCGCTGAGCCAATGGTCCTAGGTATAATGAGCGCGCATGTGGCTCACACTTCCGGGCGTCATCCTCCTGACCGCGCCGCTTCTCGCCCAGCCTTCTCAGTCCGAGCGCTACCGGCTCGCACCGCTGGTTTCCACAGCCAGGTTATGGAACATGATCCGCTATCTGGACCCTCGGGTTACCGGCAATTCCACCGCCTGGGACTCCGCTCTCATCGCCGCGCTTCCTAACATCGAAGTGGCTCACTCCGACGAGGAACTCGCGGTCGCCCTCGACGGCATGCTCAAGACTCTGAAGGATCCCTGCACCCGCATCGCGTTGGGACTTCCAGGCGCCCCTGTTTCCGTCCAATCCCTCGGCTCTAACACGATGGTTATCCATTCCGGTAACGGCGACCTTTCCGCGACCATGGGCGCCGGTCTTATGTTGAAGATGGGGATTCCGCAAACCGGCAACCTGGTGTGGGACCTTCGCTCATCCCGCATGCCCTTCGGCAAACGGCCCGACCTCCTACAGTTAAGGCTCGACGGACTCGGCTACGCTTTTCGGCAGCACTCCGGTTATCCGGCGCCGGATGGATCCGGCCGGCGATACTTTTCGTCCACGCAGGTGGTCGAACCCCAACCTCCCATTGTCCGCACATCGGCAACTCTTCGCCAGGTTTATCTGATCGATAAGAATTCGGCGGTACCGGTCCAGGCAATCCTTGAGCAACTCAACTCGCGTTCGGCGATTTTCTCCGAGGATCCTCCGCAAGATCTCCAGGCCGGCTTTACCACCTTGGTGCATGTGTTGGGCAAAGTGCTTGCCGAGGTGCGCCTGGCCGAGTTGCTCTATCCTGACGGAACAACGAGCTTTGCGCCCACTCGCGTGGTCTTGAATCGCGGCCAGGAAGCGGTCAAAGCGGCTGCGGACGCCATTCAGATGACCGGCTGGAATATGCCTGGCGAACGCCCCGATTTCGAAATACTTCCTTCTGCCTTCCGCGACATGCCGTATCTGGATCAACCTTATCCCAGCAGGGAAATGCGAATTCTTGCTGCCTTTCGCATGTGGGGCGTAATGCATTACTTCAATCCGCGCGTTTCCAATCTAGCCGACAAATGGGAAGACGTCCTAGTGGAACTCCTGCCGAAATTCACCGAAGCCGGAAATGCTCGTGAATATCACCTCGCGGTTGCAGAAATGGCCGCGCGGACGGGCGATCCGACTTGTCTCGCCCGAAGCAACGAATTGGGCGCCATCTTCGGAGCCGCGGCCCCTCCGTTCGACGTTCGCTTTGTCGACGGCCAGCCAGTGATCACTCATTTATACAAGCCGGGCGTTGCACAGGCCGGCGACGTCATAGTGAAAATTGAGGGCGAGCCAGTAAAAGATCGTATCGATAAAATTTCCCGCTATTTCTCCTCGCCCGAGCCTCATTCCGCGGAAGGTGGCCTCGGCCGCTTCCTGCTGAATGGCTCCTCTGCCAAACCGCTGAATCTCACCGTACGCGGCAAAGATAACGTCGAACGGGATATCGTGGTCCCGCTCGAAGAATCCAATCAGAAGGTCTTGCGTGCGCACCGCTCGGGCGACGCCGTCCGGCTGATCAACGAGTCCGTCGGCTATGCCGATCTGGAGCGCGTCCAACTTTCCTCCCTCGACGCGATGTTCGCTAAGTTCGAAAAGACCTCAGCCATCATTTTTGATCTGCGCGGCAACCCTCCGGATTCCGCTATGGCGATCGCCGCGCGAATCGCGAATCGCAGCCAGCCTTTGGTGGCCTTACTCCAGCGCAACGTCGTCGGAGCGGGCCAGGGCGATAGCCACATCAGTATCCTGCAATCGGAGCTGCGTGTTCCCTCCACAGCGAAGAAGCGATACGCCGGCAAGACTTTGGCGTTGATTGACGATTCAGCATCCGGCATCACTGGAGAAAGCGCCATGTGCTTCAAAGCCGCCAATGGCACTGTTCTGATCGGCAGCACGGTCTTCCCCGGATTCTCTGTTTTCTCCACCGTGTTCGACTTACCCGGCGGCATCAAGATTTATTTCAGCGGTGAAGGCGTGCGTTGGCCCGACGGTACGGCGCTACAGGATGCAGGCGTTCACCCGGACGTCGAGGCGCTGCCTACGCTCGAAGGCATTCGCGACGGCCGCGATGAGGTGTTGGACAAAGCCATCGCGTACCTTTCTAAGTAAGTGTGTAGTGCTTCGTCCCGACTCGCTTGCTTCCATACTCACGCCACACAACACCTCACCTGTTGTGCGCATCGAATCCTCCGCCATCGATCTCCCGCTGACTGAAATCTCGGCGAACGTTGAACTGCCCGCGCAAATCTATCCTCTCGAAAACCGGCCACAGCCGTTTCAGTTGCTGAGCGCGGCAGAAGCAATGTTGTAAACTTGACGCTGTTCATGCGCTCCAACTGGCTACTGCTAGACTCCCTCACGGTCGTGGCTCTTAGCTCGTTGCTGAACCGCGCGTTTAAGGTAGCGGTATCGTTCGCATTTTTCCGCAGGTTGGTGCTAATCGCGTTGCCGTTCGTAGCCTACGCTCAAGTACCGTCAGCCGATCTCTTTGTGTCTCCGAAGGGCAATGACGTGTGGACTGGAACCGCGTCGACTCCCAACACTGCCCACACTGACGGCCCCTTCGCATCGGTTGCGCGCGCCCAGGTCGCAGTGCGGCAATTGCTTAAGTCCAATCCCGGCCGGCCGGTAACGGTGATGCTGCGAGCCGGGACCTACTATTTGCCGCTGAGTCCGACCAGGCCAGGCACGCTCGAATTCACGGCTTCAGATTCTGGTGGCACTACCGGGCCGGTCATCTGGCGAAGTTATCCCGGCGAAACTCCCGTGATCAGCGGAGGAGAGCCTCTCGGGACCGGAGGCTTGGGACGGAGTTGGATGCATGTCTCGGGTTCACTCTGGCAGGTCCGGTTGCCGGCGGCTACGCTGCCCTTCGAATCTCTCTTTTATAACGGTCAGCGGCGTCTCCGTTCGCGCGTAGCAGCCCCTTCTGGAATGGGTTACTTCATGCGCGGTGGATCTTGCTACTCGACGGAGACGAAGAAGACGGTCGGCCTGTCGCAATGCAACCTGGGAACTTTCTTGCGGATTGCGGCCGAGGTTCCGGCCAAGGGCGCCAATGCCGGTTGTCCCGCCATCGCCAAGACCAGTCGGCCGTCGCTGGCCAAATGCCTCGATCGATTTGTCTACGACGCCAAAGATCCCCTCGGCAATTGGATCAATCTGAATCCGAGTGATACGGCTTGCCCTGCCGCACCCGACGGCAGCCCTGCAAAAAGCTATCCCGCTGGCGACATCGAGCTGACTTTGTTCAATACCCGAACCGTGGATGTGTTGCGCGTCAGTTGCGTAGATCCTGTCCGGCACATGATCTACTTCATTGCGAAGGCGAGGGGCGATTCCGATAACTACGACTCCTACGGGCCGGTTGCCGGTCACCGCTACATCGTCGAAAATTCGAGGGACGCCTTCGACGCGGCAAACCGCGAAGGACAAACCGGGGTATGGTTCCTGGACCGGTCTACTTCCCCGTGGACGCTGAACTATCTCGCGCAAAGCGGCGAGAATCCTGATCGCGACGAGGTGGTCATCCCGCAGGTTCAGCCGGTGACTTCCACCGGCGGCAGCCTCATAGCCGCGCTCTATCTCGATTACGTTACCTTCAGCGGCATCGCGTTTGAAGTCGATAATTTCGTACCGCCAGCTTCAGGATTCAATAACGATGAAGTTTCCGGTGACACCTTGCCGGAAGCTATCGACTGCATCAGTTGCAAGCACGTGACGTTCGACGGCGTTACCGTGCGCCATACCTCCGCGTCTGGCGTTCGGTTCACCTCGGCATCAGGCGATATCGAGCGTGTGCCCACGGATCTTAGAATCGTCAACTCGGCGTTCTATGACATCGGGGATAGCGGAATTCGCATCGGCTCCCATCCTCGGGTCGGCGACCGCTGGAATCACGTGGTTCAATACGTCAGCGTTGAAAACAATATCGTGCAAGGGTATTCGCGCGTGTTTGCGGGTGGCGCTGGAATCGCCGAAGCCAATGGGCACGATATTACCTATCTGCATAACGACATCACCGACGGATACCAATCCGGTTTGTCAGTCTGCCTGATGGGCTGCGGTGCACACGACGCGAACGGCTACAGCATCCTGGCGCAATACAACCATATCTGGAACGTCATGCAGGGCATCACGTCCGACGGCGGCGCAATTTATTTCAACGTGGGAGACCGGGCCGGAACCGGTGCAAACAACAAGATTCTGAACAACCTGGTTCACGACGTTTCGGATTCGGCCTCCATTGATCAAGGTGTAGCTGGCTACGGATACGGCGGATACGGCATTTTCCTGGATAACCAATCGGCCGCGGTTGACGTCGGGAACAACGTGGTATTACGCGTCTCGGATGCGAGTCTTGCGATGACCCTCGGGCCTCCGAAAGGCGCTACCGAAAACGTGTTTCGCAATAACATTCTCGCCTTCGCGCGCCGGAGTCTGTTCACGTTTCCGGCGGCGACCTGCATGGAAACACCGCCGCCTGTCCGTCTCGTCAACAATATCTTCCAGTTCGATCGCAACTCCACGGCTGGCTTTCAGATGCTACAGGGCTGCTCGCTACCGTGCCAGAGTTTTGAGGGCAACATCTATTGGCGGACCGGCGGCGGGTCGGGTTCCATTCCGGAGCGATGCGCGGCGACGGCTGTAAATCCAGGATTCGGCAAGACTAATAGCTTGAATGACTATCTGCTCTCGAAGAACCCTGTCGCCGGGTTTGATTCCGCCAAGACCAACGACACAATCCGGAATGCCGGGCGAAACCATCCCGTGATTGTGCCTCCGAAAATCCCGGCGACTTTCCCAACTTTTCCTTTTGAGGAATTCTGATGCCGCGCCGGGTAGCCATTCTGACAGCCGGTCTGCTCGGCACCCTGGCCGCGGCCTTCGCCGAACTGGGCGGCATGTTCGGCGGCGGATTGCAGAATCCTGCCATCCAATATTACACGCGGGCGGTATCCGATCCGGTCTACCAATTGAACCGCAAGATTCAAACAGGCGAGGTTCGCCTGAAGTACGACGGCTCCAGAGGGTATGTGCGGTCGCTGCTCGATGCCTTGCATGTGCCCGTCGAATCGCAGTTGGTCGTTTTTTCGAAGACCAGTCTACTGGCTCGCCTGATCAGCCCGCGGCATCCTCGCACCATCTTCTTCAACGATTCGGTAATCGTCACCTGGATTCCAGGCGAACCTTTCGTGGAGTTTGCCGCGCAGGATCCTCAGCAGGGCGTTATCTTCTATACGCTTGACGATCAACTGGCCGAGAAGCCCCTAATTACGAGACACAATGGCAATTGCCTGGTCTGTCACGACTCGCTCGGAAGTTTTGGCGTCCCTGGAGTCATGGTGCGTAGCGTTCTGACGTCCGCCAGCGGAACACCATTTAGCTATTTAGGCGATAAGTTTCCGGACCATCGCACGCCTTTTACCGAGCGCTGGGGCGGCTGGTACGTCACCGGCAAACGCGTTCCACCGGGACACCGCGGGAACGCGCGGGTGGCCATCGAAAATAACGCCTCCGTGATGACCGGTGGCGCAAACCTGGAATCGCTTCAGGGTCTGTTAGATTCGGCCGACTATCCAACCCCCTATAGTGATGTCGTGGCTCTGCTGGTCTTCGAACATCAGATGCACATGATGAACCTGCTGACTCGCGCCGGCTGGGAGGCCCGCATCGCTCAATCCAACACACGGTTGCACGATCTTGCCGATGAACTGGTGGACTATCTTCTCTTCGTCGACGAGTGGCCGCTTTCCGCTCCAGTCGAAGGCAATTCGGGCTTTACCGAGAAGTTCTCCACCGAGGGACCATCCGACAGCCAGGGCCGCTCGCTCCGCCAGTTTGATCTCAAACATTGGCTCATGCGCTATCCCTGCAGCTACATGATATATAGCGCGGCCTTTGATGGACTGCCTGCAGCATTGAAAGAAACAATATATCGACGCATGTGGCAAATCCTCTCCGGCCAGGAACACGACGGAAAGTACGCCAAACTTACGCCGGCTGATCGCGGGGCCGTTGTCGGGATCCTACGCGAGACGAAACCGGAAGTTCGGGAGTATTTTCCGCCGCAGTAGACGCGTGGCAGACCCTCGGGTTTTAGGTGGTCTAAACGCTATGGAACGATTGAAATCAAGGAAGTGTCGAATCCAAAGTCAGGCGTTGCGCTGTAAGTGTTCCGGCGACGTGGTCGATGTGGTTTCCGCTCGGATCGTAGATGTCGATAGTGAACGTGCCGGTGTACATGTCTCCGCTGGGCGATAGGGTGATCTGCTCACGAATGTTGACATTGGCGGCGAGCGCTCCGCTAATCGGGTCGTAGCTTAAGGCAAAGTGATTGACTTCGTAGGCCAGAAATCCCGTTTTCCCCCAAACGCCCATGCAGAAGTTCTCGGTCGCGGGTGCGTGTCCACCGGAATTGAGCATCTCTGTTCCATCGCTGTGAAATTGGTTATAACCGAAGTCGATGAGTGCACCGTCCGGTATCGATGGGTTGTGATTCAAGTTGCCCAGGGATAGGAATTGAACCTTCCACAGCCCGGTCATCGTGGCGGACGCAGACGCCTTCGCTGCCCCGGTCGCTTGCGGGACCGGCCGTATCGCCGCGCTTGGTTGCGCCATTGTGAAGGGGCCTTGCCAATTTGTCATGGACCCACAACCGGCGCTTGCCTGAGACACGAACAGCGTCGCAACGACCCCCGCGGTAACGGACATAGTGATTGCCTGAGAGATTATCTTCATCGAGTTCCTTCTTTCTGCCGCAGGCGAACCCTGCGTGCAACCTTGAAGGCGCAATCCATTAAGAAAAACTGGCAAACATCAAAAACAAATTTGAACTCACTGTCGGCTGGGAGATTGAGGCTCACTGTTCAACTCGGTCAAAAGCCAGGCCCGAGCCAGTTTCCAATCACGCATCACGGTGTCGGATGAGATATTCTCGACTGCTGCCGTCTCTTTTACGCTCAGGCCGCCGAAGAAACGCAGTTCCACAATCCGGGCTTTGCGCGGATCCATTTCGGCCAGGGCGACCAGGGCGTCGTCGAGAGCCAGCAGCTCGCGCGCTCGAAATTGGGCTACATCCAGCGTTTTGTCGAGATCCAGAGGCTGTGCGCCACTTCCGCGTTTGGCAGCTGTCCTACGGCGTGCCCGGTCCAGCAGAATGCGACGCATCAAAGTAGCTGAAACTGCGAAGAAGTGCGCGCGATGCTGCCAATCCGTGTCTTTGGCATTTATCAGCCGCAAGTATGCTTCGTGAACCAGATCCGTGCTTTGCAGCGTGTAGCCGGGCCGCTCGTTCTGCAAGAGGTGGGCAGCCACTCGTCGCAGCTCGCGGTAGACACGCGGAGTCAGTTCTTTGAGTGCCTGAGTATCGCCGTCGGCCCACGCCCGCAGTAGTTGCGTAGTGTCGGCGTTGGGTGAGTCCGCCATGGTGTCGCGTCTTGGTAAGTATAAAACAACGGCCATTTTGAGCTTCGGAAGCGTTGCCGTACCATGAAAAGAACTATTGAGAGTTCGGCGAGATGACAGCGGACCGGTGGCGCCAGATCGAAGATCTCTACCATGCGGCCCAATTGCGCGAACCCGGCGAGCGTGAGGGTTTGCTGGAGTGCGCCGATCCGGAAATCCGGGCCCGCGTCGAGCAAATGCTGGCGCTCGACTCCGAAGGCCTCATGCTCGACCAGCCTGCTGCCGCGCTGTTGGATGGCGCCCCCAAAAGCCCCACCGCCGTGGGCACGCGACTTGGTCCATACAAATTGGAGGGCTCAATCGGAGCCGGCGGCATGGGCATCGTGTATCGCGCCGTAGACACGCGCTTGGGGCGCTCGGTTGCAATCAAAATCGCGGATGACTTTTACAGCGAGCGATTCCAAGCTGAAGCCGAGGCGATCTCCACTTTGAACCATCCTCACATCTGCACGCTCTTCGATGTAGGTCCCAATTACCTGGTCATGGAGTTGCTCGAAGGCCAGACCTTAAAGGAACGCATTGCGTCCGGAGGGTTCTCGACCCAGGAATTGCTGTCGATTGCAATTCCGGTGAGCGATGCGCTCGATGCCGCTCATTCTCGCGGAATCATTCATCGCGACATCAAACCCGGCAATATCTTCCTGAACGAACGGGGAATCGTCAAGATTCTCGACTTTGGCCTCGCCAAGACGGTGGGACCATACGAAACCGGCCGAACGGACACCAGCGCCTATACCCAATCAAGCAGCGCGGTTGGCACCGTGTCCTATATGTCTCCAGAGCAGGCACGCGGCGGCGATTTGGACGCGCGCACAGATCTCTTCTCCCTCGGCGTGGTGTTGTATGAGATGGCTGCGGGCCAATTGCCGTTTACTGGCGCAGATTGGACGGACATCCGCGACGCCATCATGAGCCGCTCTCCGCGCCCGGCGAGGGAATTGAACTCGCGCTTGACACCGGAGTTGGGCCGAATCATCGACAAAGCACTTCAAAAGGATCGGGGACTGCGGTACCAGTCCGCCTCCGATCTGCACGCGGATCTACTGCGGGCGAGTCAGGCCGTTCCGGCCGCCACGAAAGGAGGTTTTCGATATTTGGCGCTGATCACCCTGGCGCTGCTGACGGTCGCGGGCGCGAGCTGGCTTTCTTCGCCAAAGATGCCCGTAACAAATCCGGCGGAATATGTGCAATTAACAAACTTCGCGGACTCCGCGACCGCGCCGGCTTTGTCACGGGACGGCAAAATGGTGACGTTTATTCGGGGCAGCGCGGGATCCTGGAACACCGGCCAGATTTACGTCAAGTCACTCCCCGACGGGCCAGCCACGCAGCTGAGCAACGAACGCGAGCCCAGATATGGTCCGGTATTCACGCCCGATGGCTCGCGGGTCGCTTACACCCACTGGTTCCGCTCTGGAAGCACGTTTTCCTGGGACACCGTCACGGTTCCGGTGTCCGGGGGCCCCAGCGAGCTTTTGCTTTCGAACGCCTCCGGTCTCTCGTGGATCGACGATCATCGAGTCCTGTTTTCCCAGGTGCGGAGCGGCATCCACATGGGGATCGTGACCGCGACCGATCGTCGGGCGGATTTGCGGGAGATCTACTTTCCTTTGCATGAGCGCGGGATGGCGCATTATTCATACTTGTCGCCGGACCACAAGTCCATCCTGATCGTCGAGATGGACCGGGCCGGAGCGTTTCAACGCTGCCGGCTGACACCCTTTGACGGAAGTTCTCCCGGCCGCCAGGTAGGCCCGCAGGGAACCTGCATGTCGGCTGGCTGGTCTCCGGACGGGAAGTGGATGTACTTCGCCGCGATCGTTGACGGCAAAGGACATCTCTGGCGCCAGCGCTATCCCGATGGAACACCGGAGCAGATTACCTTTGGCGCGACCGAGGAGGAGGGCATCGCCGTCGCGGCGGACGGACGCTCGATCGTCACCTCGCTCGGAATTCGCCAGAGCGCGGTGTGGATTCACCAGAATGATGGAGACCGCGCCATTTGCTCCGACGGTTTTTCCTACAATCCACATTTCTCATATGATGGAAAGAGGGTATATTATCTGTCGCGGGGCAATTCCGCAGCATCCGGCGAACTGTACTCCGTGGATCTTGCCTCTGGCGCGGTAGACCGGCTGCTTCCGGGTGTGTGGATGCAATCCTATGACATTTCACTCGATGGGAAACAGGTCGTTTTCACCAGACACCAAGATGGAACGGATTCTCAGATCTGGACCGCATCGCTCGATCGCCTCTCGGCTCCCCGGCTAATTACACGTGGAGGCGATTCGGCCTTTTTCGGATCCGGTAGAGAAGTGATTTTCCGCCGCCTGGGCGAAGCCAAGAGTTTCCTTTTCCGGATCGGAAGCGACGGAAAGGGGCTCCAGCGGATCTTCGATATGCCGGTCCTCGACTTGTTCGCGGTCTCTCCGGATGGGGAGTGGATCATCGCCGCCACGCCGCAAAACCAAGTCACGACGCCGTTTACTTTTGCTTTGCCGGTTCATGGAGGAGCGCCCCGGGTCATCTGCCATCGTTTTTGTCACGTACGATGGTCTCCCGGCGGAAGATACTTGTACATCATGCTCCCAGGTGGAGGCCCGTCGGGAAAAACCTTCGCGGTCCCGCTTCCTCCTGGTTGGGAGGTTCCGAACCTGCCGCCTACCGGTATCGATTTGGCTGGGGTGCCCGGCGCCTTCGAGATCGACCGCCCGCTGATTTCCCCGGGGCCGGACCCTTCGACTTACGTTTTCACCGAAACCCGTTTGCAGCGCAATCTATTTCGGATACCGCTCCATTAAGACGTTCGCGCCGTTAACGTACGACTTTGGAAGCCAGTTTCGCGCCAGTCTCGTACCGCTCTTCCCGGCTTACGATCTCCCGCACTCGCACCCCGTAGTTCCCCCCTACTACCACCACTTCACCTCGCGCAATGATGCAGTTGTTGACGATGATGTCCACTGGCTCGTTCACCTGCCGCTCTAATTCGACAATGGAGCCGGTGGTCAGCTTCAACACTTCCTTTACCATCATCGTAGTCTTACCAAAAGACACGCTGACCGGCAGGTGTACCCCGAGCAATAAGTCGAAGGTTTTAGACATCGACGACGCCTGGGGGACAGGATCCGGCGGTTTCGCAGCCGCGGCCTCAGCCTCCTTGGCGGACGCCCCCTGGAGAATCTCCTCGATCAATTCGCGGGATGGCGAAAGGAATAGGGGCAGGTCCTGAATCTCCGCCTCCGGCATTTCAATCCGGACGGACAGTCCGACGCAATCCTCAGGCAAACTTTCTTTGTCCGCCTTGGCGCCGCAGGTCACCTCTTGCCCTACACGGGCGCTGATCGCCTGGGCAAGGCCGGAAAACGTCTGGCTGAGGATTTCTTGAAACGTGCTCAAAGCATCATCACTGCCGACTTCTTCAATTCCCGCGGCCCGTAAGACGCTGGTCCCCAGCTCGCGCCACACCAGTTCAGGCGTGGCCAACCGGATTACGCAGGCGGGTCCGAGACTGAAGGCCTGTTCACAATAATGATCCCCCTCCGAAGCCTGGAACGGCCGCGCAACACCGTCGCAGCCGACCGAAGGCTTGTGGTCCGCCATCGATTCGACAGAGCTCGCTAACCCTCGGACCCACTCGTCCGCCAGCCATTGAGCGATCTGTTCCGATGTTTCTTTTTGCGTTGCCATAATCAGATTCCCCGTCCCGCGGGCCATCGCTTTTGCATAGCCGCGCGCAGCCGCAAGACCGCTTGCGACTTCAATTGCGAGATCCGCGAGAGATGCAGATCCATGATGCCCGCAATCTCGCGCAAGTTCAGTTCTTCGTGATAATACAGCGCCAGGATGGTACGTTCGATCTTCGGTAGATTACCGATTGACAGGCTCAATATGCGCTCGAGTTCAGCCCGCTCCAACACCACCGACGGAAGATGCTCGTTATCGTCCGCCAGTTTTCGCAGCACCGTGGCCTGCGACGGAACCGGCGGCGCGTCGAATTCGCCGATCTGGACATGTTCCAGTCCCACCAGCCAGCCGTGATATTCGTCTACACTCAGCCCTAGCTCGGCTGAAATCTCTTCCTCTGACGGCGCCCGCCCAAGCTTCTGTTCGCAGCTTTCGATCGCGGCCTCCACTTGGCGCGCCTGCCGCCGCTTTTGGCGCGGAGCGAAGTCCATACCGCGCAAGCTATCCAGGATGGCCCCGCGTATCCGGTATTCCGCGTAGGTCTTGAGGAGAACGTTTTGCGAGCTGTCGAAGTTGTCCACTGCCCAGATGAGGCCGAGAGTGCCGGCCGAAATCAGATCGTCAATGTGGATATGCTCCGGCAGTCGTTCGTGGATGCGCCGGGCGATCAATCGGACTTGCGGCAAATGGTCGAGGATTAACCGCTCCCGTTGATCCACGGTCAGTTCGCTGGTCTCTTCGGTCGTGTACTGCATTACTGGATCACCCCCAGTGAGTGCACCTTCTGACCGGCAGGAATTTCATTGTGAGACAGGAAGAAAATGTTCCATTGGGAAGCTTCCACCAATTGCCGCATGAAAAACCGGACGCTGGAACTGCAGATCGCGACCATCGGCGCTTCCGGCGTCCCAATGGTCCGGTTAACCTTGGCAACGATGTCCCGGATCGCGTTAGGGTGCAGCCCCACGCTACTGCCATGCTCGGAGTGTTGCACGGCAGCTTCCACGGTCTGCTCAATCTGCGGATCGATAAAGAAGGCCAGCAGGTCTCCATTGGGCGAGAGATACGGCCTCACGATCGAGCGGCGCATGGTCTGCCGTACGTATTCGGTGAGGAGCACGGGATTGCGGCTTGTTCCGGCTGCTTCGCCCAGCGCTTCCAAAATGGAGACAGCATCCCGAATGGATACCCGCTCGCGCAGAAGATTCTGCAGCACCCGCTGCACCGTCGCTAGCGGAAGTAGTTTCGGCACCAGGTCTTCCACTACCTTTGGATTCTCCGCGGCCACACGATCCAGCAGTTTCTTGGCGTCCTGCCGCGAAAACAACTCGTGCGCATTCCGGCGGATCAGTTCGGCTAGATGGGTCCCCAGAACACTCACTGGATCGACAACGGTATAGCCCAGCGATCGCGCCCGTTCGGCTTTCTCGCTCGGGATCCACCAGGCGTTCATACCGAAAGCCGGCTCTTTCGTCGCCTGACCTTCGATTGGTTGGCTTGGCTGACCGACAGGTATCGCCAATTCGCAGCCCGAGGGCAGCTCCCAGCGGGCCACCTCGACACCTTTGAGCGAGATGACATACTCGCGCGACCGCAACGCAAGGTTATCTGTAACGCGGACCGGTGGGAGGAGATACCCCAGGTCGCTCGCCATCTGCTTGCGGATGCCCCCGATGCGCCGCAAAAGGGCCGAGTTGGCGCCTCCTTCCACGAATTTCACGAGCCCAAGCCCAACTTCGATCGCCAGGGGATCGACCTTGAGCAGGGTCTCGATGTTATCTTTGGGAGCGGCCGGAGCGCTCTCCGTCTGGGCCTTCGCCAGCGCTCCTCTCTTCCGCATCTGCCAGCTGCCGGTGCCGAGACCGGCTCCAAGGAGGAGAAACGGGATCTTGGGTAATCCCGGCAGTATGCCCAAAATCAGCAACACGCCGCTTGCCAGCATCAACGGTTGCGCATTGCCGAAAACTTGTCTCTTGAACTCCAGCGCAACCGGTGTTTCCGCGCCGGCGCGGGTAACAATGAGGCCGCCGGAAATCGAGATCATCAGGGCCGGGATGACGGTTACCAGACCGTCGCCAATCGTGAGGATCGTGTACGTCTGCAGCGCATGCAGCAGGTCCATGTTGTGCTGGAAGACTCCGATGCAGAATCCGGCGATAATGTTGATTCCGGTGATGAGAATGCCGGCGACAGCGTCGCGTTGGGTGAAGCGCGACGCGCCGTCCATCGCGCCGTAAAATTCGGCTTCGTTAGCCAGAGCCTTCCGACGCCGGCGGGCCTCCGTCTCGTCGATCAGTCCGGCGTTGAGGTCGGAGTCGATGGCCATCTGCTTGCCGGGCATGGCGTCGAGGGTGAAGCGTGCGGTCACTTCCGAGATGCGAACTGCTCCGTGGTTAATCACCACGTACTGAATCATGATCAGCACGAGAAAGATCACCGCGCCGATGATATAGTTTCCGCCTACGACGAAATTACCGAATGCCTGTATCACGTCGCCCGCGGCGGAGGTTCCGGTGTTGCCGTTTAATAGGATGAGCCTGGCGGAGGAGACATTGAGAGCGAGTCGAAAAAGCGTCAACAGCAGGAGCGTGGTGGGGAAAACGCTGAAATCGACCGGGCGTGTGATGTACATCGCGACCATCATCACGATGACCGACATCATGATATCGGTGACGATGAGGATGTCGAGGAGGAATGCCGGCATCGGCGCAATAAGCGCCATGATGATCGCCAGCACAGCGATAGGCACCCCGAGATCGCCGAGTGCGGCGAGCGTGACCCAAAAAGAGCGCGGAGCAGGAAGAGCTTTAACCGCCACAATCCCCCTCGCCGGCAGCTGATCCAACCACTCCACTTGCTCTGGCAGTAGTCATCCCATAGTCATGAGATTCGTCCTGCCAGAAAACCCCTTTGCGTCCAGGAATGCGATTGCAAACTCTCGCTGTCCGTCCTTTGAGCGACTTAGTAGTCTTCTGCAGTCTGACGCAAGGTCCAAGAAGGATATGCACGTGGTTCGGCGTGATGATGTCGGCAAATAGCCGGTACCATTCGCGCGCGGGCTCGGTCTGACCACAAACTCCGATGGTTGCTCCACGGTTTGCCGGTCGGGCGGGCTTGGGCAGGATCTTCATCGTTCTATCTCTTCATTAACCGGTAGACATAGGCCAAAATCTCCGCCACCGCCCGATACAAGTGCGCGGGGATCTCCTGCCCCACCTCTGCGGACTTATATAGTGCCTGCGCGAGGGGAGGATTCTCAATAATCGGCACTTGATGTTCGATGGCAATCCGCCGGATCGTCGCGGCCAGGTAGTTCTTGCCTTTCGCGACCACCAACGGAGCGGGCATGGTGCCCATTTCGTACCGGATCGCGACCGCGTAATGGGTCGGGTTCACGATCACCGCCGTAGCTTTAGGAACATCCTTCAGCATGCTGCGGCGGCGTAGGGCGAACTGCAATCTTCGAACCCTGGCTTTGATCTGCGGATTTCCATCCATGTCCTTGGACTCGTCCTTGATCTCCTGCTTGCTCATCCGCATATCCCTGGAGTATTGCTGCTGTTGCCGGAACAGATTAATTGCCCCAAGAACGATGAAAAGGCCCGCGGCGCGCCACAGCAACATACTGACCGCGTCGCCGACCACTCGGGTACCCGCTTGAATTCCCTGTAGCGGCAACAGGAGCAAACTGTCGATCCGTTCGCGCGCGATCAGATACACTGCATAGCCGCAGACAGGAAGAATCAAAACAGCCTGGAGCAGCGCCGGCATGTTTTGTTTGGGCAGCTGGCGCAGTTTGGCTAGCGGACTCAGGCGGGAAAAATCAGGAAGCAGCGGTTTGAGGCTCAAACCCAGGCGAGTCACCATCAAGGTAGCGACGATCGTCGCGCACATCATCGTGGCGCCCAGCATCGCCAGCCCCACAATCAGCTTTTCGAGCAGCCACACCGCCAGAGAGATAATGCCCTGCGGAGTCAAGCCGCTACGGAAAGCCCATCGCAGAGAAACCAACATGACCTCCCGCAAGCTGCCCAACATGCGGGTGCTCCAGGCGGCCGCGATAGAAACGAACACCAGGAATTGTACGCCGGCGACGAAGTCCCGCGCCGAAGCAAAACGTCCTTCCTCCCGAGCCTTGTTGAGGTGCCTCGGTGTCGCTTGCTCAGTTTGTTGCGAGCGGTCCGGCATGCAAGGTCACCGCGTCAGCAGCAACTTACCCGCGGTTTCGAGCGAACTCTGGGCGATGGAAAGGTAGACGCGCGCGTACACGGGAGTCAGGAAGGCAAAAAGTGCCAGCGCCGCCAGGATCTTGACTGGAAACGCGAGCGAGAGCAGCTGAAGTTGAGCATTCACTCTTCCCAGAAAGCCGAGGGCCAGGTCTACCAGCACCAGGAAAGCGATCACGGGAAGCGCTAACCGAAAACCATAGACAAACATATCGGCGCCTAAACGCGCCAGGGGCTCGAAGCAGCCCTGAAGGTGTGGGATCTGGCCAGGCGGGAGAGTCTTTATGGTTCCAGCCAGGATTGCCAGTACCTGCCGGTCCAACCCTGCCGCGAAAAACAACAGACCGGCGAACATTTCCGCTATAACCAGCAGCAGGGACGAATCCACGTCCGACGCGGGATTCATCGTCTGTGCGAAGCCGAAACCCGCATGCAGCCCGCCGATTTGCGCGGCAAGCTTCATGGCTTCGATAGCAAATGCGACCGTCAATCCCAGGGCGATTCCCACGGCTGCATCCATCACCACGAATCCCGCCAGGCGTCCGATGCTTTGGTCCAGCCCTTGGACCGGTTGCCATACGGGAAACAGACAGGCCGCCAGAGCGACCGATAACACGATCCTCGCCGTCACGGGAGCGGCGCTCGCGCCTGGCAGTGGTACAAACGAGAAGACGCCGGCAATCCGCGTGAGCACCAGCAGAAAACCTAGAATATGGTCGACAATGAAAACATCAGCGCCCATAATGTTGCAGGTTCCCTAAAAGAGAGGCTGTGTAGGCCATGCTCTTATGCATCATCCATGGCATCAGTAGCAGGAGACCGCCGAGGAACGCCATCAGTCGCGGCACCGCATTGAATCCCGAGTCCTGAATCGACGTCACGATTTGGACGAGGCTGATCGCAATACCGGCAACGAATCCGATGGCCAGTAGGGGAGCCGCGAGCCAGAATGCCATCAGGAACATTTCGCGAATGAGCTGCACTACCGAATCCGGATTCATGTTTGGGTTAGGCCTTTCATTAACGAACCGATCACCAGGTTCCAACCGTCTACCAGGACAAACAACAGGATCTTGAAGGGCGCGGAAATCATGATCGGCGGAAGTTGGATCATGCCGATGGAGAGCGTCACGGATGCGACCACAATATCGATCACTAGAAATGGCAAATAAAGGACGGCGCCGATCTGGAACCCCGCCTTCAGTTCTGACAAAATATACGCCGGGATGAGGACAGTCAGGTCGAGGTCGGCAGGGGTGCGTGGTTTGGGCAAATGCGAGAGCTCTACGAAAAGCGCGATATCCTTTTCACGCGTGAAGTGAAGCAGAAAGCTTCGTAAAGGTTTGGCGCCCTCATCAAATCCTTCCTGCCAGGCTATCTCGCCCTTTTCAACAGGCTCCCATCCCTTCTCGTACATTTCCACCGCGACTGGCTGCATGATCAGGATAGTAAGGAACAGCGCGATGCCGATCAGCACCTGGTTGGAGGGTGCGGTCTGCGTCCCCAGGGCTTGTCGCAGGAAGTGGAGGACGATGGAAATGCGGAGAAACGGGGTGATCGACATGATCACGGCGGGCAGCAGGGTCATCAAAGTCAACATGATGATAATCTGCATCGGCGGACTAAGAGTTCCGCCGGGCGTGGCGGAAATTGCAGTTGACGAGCTAGGAAGAAATTTCCACATTACGAATCTCACAGACTCCGGGGCCAATGCCCACTAACACTACTCCGCCCTTGACCCTCACCAGCGAAAGGCTGTGCTGAGGGCCGAGCGAAACCCGGTCTACGACCTCTAGTTCCTTAGGTCCATGGCGTCGGGAGACGAGCAGCCGTTTTCGCTGCAGTACCCACACCATGGCCCCCAGCAGCCCCAGCACGGCGGCAACGGCGGCGAATTGTTCAAGTAAATCCATCTATTTATTTCCTGCAAGGCCCTCGTACCACAGACTTTAGTCCGTGTCTTCCACCGTCGTGGCCGGCTCGCCTGCGCAGCGGCAGGCGCACGTTGCGTCCGCGTTTCGTGGCTTAATCCTCGGTTTTGAAATCGGTAATCCGGATGCCCATCGTGTTTTCGATAATCACGATCTCGCCAAACGCAACCAGTTTTCCGCCGATGTAGACGTCGAGGTTTTCGCCGGCCGAGCGCGGCATCTCAATCAGCGTGTCCACATCCATGTCGAGCAGTGCTGCGATTTTCATCGGGACGCGGTCCAACTCGACCTCGATTTCGAGCGGAACGTCGGCGATCTTCGCGACTTCCTGGAGCGGCGTCACGGCTTGGTCTCTTTACGCCTGGATCAGGCTGACCGTCTGTTGCAGGATCTGGTCCTCGGTGGTGATGACCCGGGAATTAGCTTGATAGGCGTTCTGTAGGGTAATCAGATTGCTGAATTCCGTCGCAATGTCTACGGTGGAACTCTCGAGCGCCCCGCCCACCACGGCTCCGCGGCCGCCCGTGTTCGCCGTTCCGACAATAGGCGCAGCAGTCTGTGATGTGGCTTCGAAGTCATTGTTGCCAATCGAGAGCATGGAGTTCGGATTGGGAATATTGGCAATCGAGAGCTGCGCGATGGCCACCGATTTACCGTTAGAGAATTGCGCCATCAACTGGCCTCCGTCGCCCATGGTCACTGTAGTCAGTTGCGCAGCGGAACTTCCATCCGCGGTGTTGGCTGAGACCGCCGACGCCTGGTTCATCTGCGTCACCAAAGGGCTCCCTGAAGAGCCATAAAGATCCCAGGTAATGTCGTTCATGGTGGCCCCATCGGCCAGCGCTCCGGCAAGGTCGGTCTGACCAGAGCCCGTAAGCAGGTTGATCGTGCCGTTGGTGAGAGACGGCGTTAACAGTAATCCGGTCTTAGGATCGAACGTAAGTTGCCCGCTCGTCGCTGAGCTCGCCACGGTCGTGGTCGTGCCGGAGGCCAGGTCGGATCCTGGCATCGTCACCTGCCAGTTCCAGGTGTTTTGGGAGCCGGCCGCCATGGGAGTGATTGTCAAAGGAGCCGGCGTGCCGCCTGAAGGGGTGACGGAAGCTGTGAAGTCGGCGGTCCCCTGAAGCTGAATGCTCGTGTATGCGTAAGTCACGGGCGGCCCCGCGGAAGCCACGGTTTGTCCATTCTCGTCGAGTGTGGCTGTCACCCCCATGATCCCGGCAGTTTTCAGCGCGGCGTTGATATTATCTACATCGGTCTCGGTCGGCGTCGTGTCCGTTCCTGTCTCGATATTCGTGGTGACGGTCTGGCCGGCGACCGTAATCGACAGAGCGTCGTTGGCGGCGGGCGTGTAGCTCGTGTTATTCAGCGCTGCGTTTTCGATAGGAGTGGGCGCCGTGGTGGACACCAGGTTTCCTGTCGCTGTTGCGCAGGTCGCCGAGGCCGCTATCGAGAACGGATTGGCCGATGCAAACTGCAGCACTCCGGCCGAATTGATGCTGGCGCTAACTCCGCTGGCGCCAAGCTGGGTGTTCAGTGCGGCCACCTGTTCGGCCAGAGTACTGCCGTCCGCGGACGTGATGGTGATCGTTGACGGCGTTCCGCCCGTCGATACATTGAACGTCGCGGTATCGGAGCCCGTGACAGCCGTGGCCGGCGTAGTTCCCAGTTCCGTTTCTACCTGATTCTTGGTGAAGGTCGCGGTTAGAGTATGCGCGGTGCCGAGGGAGTCATAGACCGTGATGGGCTGCGAGAAAGTTCCACTGGTGACTCCCGTAGTCGTTCCCGCGATAGCCGCCGAGTCCAAATTCATACTCAGCGTTACCTTGGTGGAAGCCACTGGAGGAAATAACGTACCTGAGGGCACCGAGATATCTCCCGTCGCCGCGTTCGTGTTGACGATTCCATTGGCGCCCGCCGACCACCCCTGTACCCGCAAGCCGTTGGCGTCCACCAAATACCCGTTATTGCCCGTCGTGAAAGTGCCGTCTCGTGTGTAGAGAGTATTCCCTTTGCCGTCCGCGACCATAAAAAATCCTTGGCCCTGGACCGCTGCGTTCAGGCCGCCCAGGCCCGTTTGCAGTCCACCCTGCGTGTACTGCGTGATGGTTTGCGGACGAGCCGTCCCCAAGCCGAGCGAGAAACCGTTGGTGCCGCCCATGGTCTCCGCCATCAGAGTCTCGAACGCGACCTCGGTGGTCTTGTAACCGGTCGTATCGAGATTCGCCAGGTCGTTGCCCACCACCGCGACCGCGGTGGAATTCGCATTGAGCGCCGAGAGTGCAGTCGAAAGAGTCGTAAACATGTTTGTGTCTCCTTGGTGTTCGTTAGCTCACCGGGTTAGTGGTGTTCGTGTTGTCGGGATTGGAAGATGTTGAACTGCCTGACGCCGTCTGAGGCGCTAAGTCCTGATTGATCTGCATCAACTGTTCCAACTGGCTGAAACCGGTCAGTTGGGTTAGAAACTGTATGCCATCGGCTGGATTCAGAGGATCCTGATTCTGAATCTGTGAGACCAACAGTTTCAGAAAGGTGTTCTCGCTGGTTAAAGAATCCGTCGAACTCGCCGAACTCAATGTCGAGGTTGTGTTTGCTAAGCTTTGCGTTGGACTGACAATTGAACTTGCCATTAGATTCCCTTTCCTGCGCCCAAGAGCGCGTCTATTTGCTTCATCCATTCCGTATTAGGGCCGCGATTGCGGCGCGGAGACGGCTCTTCCGGCTCCCGGGAGTTTCGACCCTGCCGCCTGGGATCTTCACCTGACTGTGATTGTTCCTGATCGCGGCTATCTCGCAATGTGCCGGACGAGGCTGAACCGTGTCGCGCAACATCGCCAGGTGACCAGGTTTCGGCATGAAGACCGGTCTTTTCCAGCCCGCTAATCAGATCGCGTACGCTGGCTCGGAGATCGGTGTTCAGCACGTGGTCAGCACTCTGCACCGCAACATGCAATTCCCCTCCCCGGTCGACCAGCTTGACATCTACCTGTTGCGTATCCGAGGTGAGACGCAAAGTAACATCGCGTACCGGTTGCAGAGGCTTGGAAGTGAGCGCGGGGATTTCGGCGGCGCGAACCGGCTGGCTCGCCTCAGCCTGCGTCTCAGTCGCGTCGCGAATCGATGCCGGGTTGGCATCGGCGACAGTCGCTGTGCGCAAAACAGGGCTCACCGGCTCGGCTGGCTTTAATGAAGGCGAAGGCTCCGCCTGCGGCCCAGGGGACGGTCGCTCGGAGGAAAGCTCCTTACGCGGACGATCCGGCTGCGGGTCGGAATCACTCGATTGAGACTGACCAGACACCTGGTATTGACCAGGCGGCGCCGTCTGCTCCACGTTCGCCAGGTCACTCGACAGGGATGTCGCGGACTCTACGGAACTGCCACTCACAAAGGAATCTTGCGTCGCCCGCGGTTCGGACTCTTTCTCAACGATGCGTGCGCCGAATGCGACCTCAGTTGTGGTCTGCGGGGTTGGGGTGACGGGTGTCGGGGTCTCAGTGATCTCTTGCGACGTGGACTGGCGCACGGCACTTGGTGGGTCCGGAGTCGGCATCTCAAGTGGCGTGTGCGCACTAAAAGGGGCCGTCAGCGGTATAGCGGCAATTGGCAAACTTGACGCCGCTGCGTGGACATCTTGCGTCCGCGCGACTGTTGTTTGGCGGCTTGTCGTCTTCGTCGAAGGTCGACTAGTGGGAGCAGTCGGACTCGGCGTCCCGTCTTCGGCGCTATGGCTGCGTGGGAGTTCGACTGAATCAGTTGAGGCAGCCAAACGCACGGCCGCGGCGCTCGCACTCGGTCCGCCGGCAGCAGGGGTAATGGGCGGGACGTCCACGAAGAATGGCGCAGCTTCATTGGTCGCTTTCGTGATAATCGATTGCAAATTCACTCCGGACGTAGGTGCGGCCGGGATGACTGAGGCCGGAGCCGCGCTGGACTCTGGAGTCGGTGCCGGTTGCGGGTCTGTTGGGACCACGGTCGTTTGCGAACTCGTCATTTGGGGTGCCGTTGCTGCATCTGCCGGTACGACGACCTTTTGCGCACTGCTCTTTGGCTGCGGTGCGGCCGGCGCAGTTACGATACTCTCCACCGGCGAGTCACTCACTGCCTGCGGTACCGTTGCTGCACTCGCCAACGCCTGTGCATCTCCCCGGACGACGACCCTTTGCACACTGCCCATTGGCTGCGGTGCGGCTGGTGCACTTGCGATACTCTCCACCGGCTGCGAGCCACTCACTGCCTGCGGATCTCCGCTGTCAACGACCCTTTGCGCTCTGCCCATTGGCTGCGGTGCGGCCGTCGCAGTTGCGATACTCTCCACCGGCTGCGAGTCACTCAATGTCTGCGGCACAGTTGCTGCAGTCGCCACCGCCTGTGCATCTGCCGGGGCGACCACACTTTGCGCGCTGCTCTTTGGCTGCGGTGCGGCCGGCGCGATTGCGATACTCTCCACCGGCTGCGAGTCATTCACTGTCTGCGGTACTGTTGCTGCGTTCGCCACCGCCTGCGTATCTGCCGGGACGACGACCCTTTGCGCACTGCTCTTTGGCTGCGGTGCGGCCGGCGCGATTGCGATACTCTCGACCGGCTGCGAGTCACTCACTGCCTGCGGACCTCCGCTGTCGGCGACCCTTTGCGCACTGCTCTTTGGCTGCGGTGCGACCGGTGCGATTGCGATACTCTCCACCGGCTGCGAGTCACTCACTGCCTGCGGACCTCCGCTGTCGGCGACCCGTTGCGCACTGCTCTTTGGCTGCGGTGCGACCGGCGCAGTTGCGATACTCTCGACCGGCTGCGAGTCATTCACTGTCTGCGGTACTGTTGCTGCGTTCGCCACCGCCTGCGTATCTGCCGGGACGACGACCCTTTGCGCACTGCTCTTTGGCTGCGGTGCGGCCGGCGCGATTGCGATACTCTCCACCGGCTGCGAGTCATTCACTGTCTGCGGTACTGTTGCTGCGTTCGCCACCGCCTGCGTATCTGCCGGGACGACGACCCTTTGCGCACTGCCCATTGGCTGCGGTGCGGCCGGCGCAATTGCGATACTCTCCACCGGCTGCGAGTCACTCAGTGCCTGCGGCACCGTTGCTGCACTCGTGACCGCCTGCGGATCTCCGCTGTCGACGACCCTTTGCGCACTGCTCTTTGGCTGCGGTGCGGCCGGCGCGATTGCGATACTCTCCACCGGCTGCGAGTCGCTCACTGCCTGCGGCACCGTTGCTGCACTCGTAATCGCCCGCGTATCTGCCGGGACGACGACCCTTTGCGCACTGCTCTTTGGCTGCGGTGCGGCCGGTGCAGTTGCGATACTCTCCACCGGCTGCGAGTCATTCACTGCCTGCGGCACCGTTGCTGCATTCGTGACCGCCCGCGTATCTGCCCGGACGACGACCCTTTGCGCACTGCTCTTTGGCTGCGGTGCGGCCGGCGCAGTTGCGATACTCTCCACCGGCTGCGAGTCACTCAATGTCTGCAGCACTCTTGCTGCATTCGCCACCGTCTGTGCATCTGCCCGGGAGACCACTCTTTGCGCACTGCCCATTGGTTGCGGTGCGGCCCTCGCAGTTGCAATGCTCTCGACCGGCTGCAATTCACCCAATGTCTGCGGCAAAGTTGCTGCATTCGCCACCGTCTGTGCATCTGCCCGGTCGACCACTCTTTGCTTACTGCCCATTGGCCGCGGTGCGACCCTCGCAGTTGCAATGCTCTCGACCGGCTGCAAATCAGCCAGCGGTTGCGGCACTCTTGCTCCAGTCGCCACCTCCTGCCTACCTGCCTTGGCAACGACTCCTTGCACAATGCTCATTCGCAGCGGTGCGGCCGACGCATTTGCGATATCCCCAATCATCCGCGACTCTATCGGAATGTTGGTCAATTGCGAATTGCCGCTAAGTTGTGATGCAGCAACCACACTTGGGACGGGAGCGACGGTAACCTTTGGAATCGCGACCGGCTGCGGGTCGCCTTGGAGGATAGGCTCAGCTTCAACAGTCGCCGGCGAACTCGCGAGCGGTGGTACGACCGCTGGGAGAACGATAACTGTCGCTGTGTTGTCGCTTGGCACGAAGCGCGTCTGCCTATTGGACGTCGGGGATGAAGCAGGCAAACGACTGGCGATTGGTCGTAGAGCCGGTGAAGCCGTAATCCGCGACTTGCCGAGCACTTTCGCTACTGTGCGCTGGGCCTTCCATCTGACGGCAGTGATGGTCTTATCTGGCATGCGCTCCGGGCCTGTGACGCCTGCGAACCTCGGTCTGCCGTTCACCCTGGAGACTGGCGCCACTACCGCCGACGCACTTGGCTGTGGAGTGGTGGCAGCCGGCACCGACACGTTTGTAGCCGCTGCGGTCGTTCGACTTAGCGGAATCCCGTCCGCCACCGATTCGTTCGTGGTTGACGGATTACCTGATGGAATGGCTGGCGGCGCATCTGTAGCACGGCCGGCCTTAGTCGGTGGGCTCGCGACTGTTACGCTTTCACTTTCATAGTGGGTGCCTGCCGGTGCAAGTCCGGTCCAATGACTTGAGTTCGAAACTGTAAGCCGTCGCGGAGTGGCTGCAAGGGCGAATGTCTGACTCGGGACCGCTGCGTTCTCGCCGAAGACACTTCCCCTCACCGTGTGCGGTTCCTCCAGCTCTCGACTCTTTGAATCAGCCACAGAAGATGAGACCGTTGGACCTATGACATCACGTGAAGTTTGGAAAAGGTCGTTCGTCCCGGTCGTAGATTCTTCAGTCACAACATGCTGCGAAGCAAATTGTTCAGTCTGATCGGCGTCATCAGCGCTCAACTTCGTAGGGTCGGACGAAGGTAGTCCACTATTTGACGCGAGGCTCGCTTTGCACGAAGTCACAGCGCACAAAAGGGGCGCAACGGTCACCTTGGGAGCCGGGGGTTGGTCGGGGGTTTCGCGCGCGGTCGGATCATGCGGCACGCCAGAATCGGCTTTCGCCCCTTGTTCAATCGCGGATGGCTCCGGCGTGTCCTCCGCCTCCATGACTCCATTGCCCAGCAACAGCGCCAGGAATTCTTCGCCGGAATACTTCCCGGAGATTCCCTGCGACCTCGGTTCCGCGCTCGTTTGCGGAATGCCGGTTGTGATGGGGCTGAGGGTCACGCAGAGCGTTATTGCAGAAGACAGGCCATTCGCGGCGCGATGCGAATCAACAATTTAGGAGTTGGCCGGCGCCATGTTTTTGGCGCGGACGAATGGCGCGAGCCAATTATTTGTCACTCCGCGCAAACTCCCTATTCTGCTTATCGTCCCTGCGCCGAACAGTTTGAATAATTTACGAGAACTTTAACCTTTCGGTCCCCACTTTGCATACAGGAAGCTCTGAATTATGGACCCACTCTCGATCTCGGCCGCCAGCGGCATGCGCGCTCGCATGGAGTCGCTCGACATGCTGGCGAACAATCTCGCGAACGCACGCACTGCCGGTTATAAAAGCGATCGCGAGTTCTACAGCCTCTATTCGTCTGCCGAGGCCAGGCGATCCCGGCAGATTGCGGAAGGCGCGGATACTGCCCCGGTCATCGAAACCCATTGGACGGACTTGGCGCAAGGCACTTTGCGCACCTCCGGCAATTCCTCGATCTGGCAATCGATGGCACCGGCTTCTTCACCGTAAAAGGCCCGGGCGGCAACCTCTATACGCGGAACGGAAATTTCCGGCTCGTCGCCCGACGGGACGCTGGTCACCGCCGACGGCTACGCCGTCCTGACCTCGACCGGCAGCAGCCATCAGTCCACAACCGCAAGCTGCCCCTTTGAGATTACGCCGGACGGCAACGTCACCCAGCAGGGCCAGTCGCTCGGACAGATCCAACTCGTCAGACTTCCCGCTCCTGCTCTGCAGTGAACAAACAAGGGGCGAACTATTTCTATCTGGCGGATCCCTCGGCAAAACCGGCCGCCTCCAGCGCCCAAGTCTACCAGGGTCAGTTGGAGGACTCGAACGCTGCCGGCCTGCGGAAGGCGCCATCCATCTGGTCGGCATTATGCGCCAGTTCGAGATGCTGCAGCGAGCGGCGAAAATTGGAGCTGAAATGGACCGCCAGTCAGTCGAACAAGTCGCTAAAGTAACTTCCTAGGAGGTACTGAATGATCGAGCTCTCTACAGCGCCGCCAGCGGCATGAACGCCCAGCAACTCAACGTGGACAATATTGCCAATAATCTGGCCAACGCCAACAGCACAGGCTACAAGATGCGGCGCGCGCAGTTTCAGGACCTGCTGTACCAAAGCATGGTCCAGCCCGGCGCCTCCGCCGGCGCACAGACCGTAGTTCCCTCCGGCCTGCAACTCGGGCTCGGCACACGTGCGGCCGGCAACGAAATCGTCTTCACGCAAGGCGATTTTTCCGAAACCGGATAATCCCCTCGATCTCATCATTCAGGGCAAAGGATTCTTCCAGATCCTTCAGCCCAGCGGCACAATTGCCTATACTCGCGCAGGATCATTTCAAATGAGCTCGACCGGGGCAGTGGTCGACTCCAATGGCAACCCCCTCCAGCCCCAGATCACCATTCCGGCTGCAGCCACCAGCATCACCATTGCAACAGACGGCACCGTCTCTTATACGCTCGTGGGCCAAACGGCTGCCCAGACCGCCGGGCAGATCCAATTGGCGAACTTTCAGAATCCGGCCGGACTGAATAGCATCGGCCAGAACTACTATCTTCCAACCGACGCTTCGGGCGAAGCGGTGCTCGGCACCCCGGGCGGTTCGGAAGGAGTCGGGACCTTGCTGCAGGGCTATACAGAGCAGTCCAACGTCAGTATTGTCGAGGAGTTTATCAATCTGATCGCAGCGCAACGCGCTTATGAGGCTAATTCCAAAGTAGTCAAGGCCGCCGATGAAATGTATCAACAGGTTAACAACCTGACGCAATGATGATCGCAACCCTCTATCTGGCAGCCGGCATGATGGACTGCAACGTCGTCACGGCTGATGTCATCCGGATGCGGGACTTGGCCGCGGCCGAGCCAGCCTTCGCGACCGTTGATCCCGAAAGCCAGGTGGGCTATTCACCTCTGCCGGGCGCCGTCCATGTTTTCACTGCTTCGCAAATCGCGCGCCTCGCGAAAACGTATTCGGTCGATTTGGACGATTTTCATTCTGTTTGTTTCCAGCGACCTATGCGGCAGCTCGAGGAACAGGAACTCCATGAACGGCTTGATCGCTCGCTCGATATACCCGCCGCCCGCATCGATCTGCTGGACTTTAGCCGTTACCCGGTTCCCATAGGAGATCTGGTATTTCCACGCTCTGGATTGGCTTTGGCCATTGCACCCGGAACTGAACCACTCCTCTGGAGAGGCTATGTTGTCTACGGCAGCGGGAGGCACTTCCAGATCTGGGCGCGGGTGAAGATCCATGCGAAGTTGAAGCGCGTTGTCGCCACCGACAACCTGGTTACCCGTGTGCCGGTGAGAGCCGATCAGGTCCGGATCGAGACGCTGGATGGAGTTCCCGATGCCCTCGCGCCGGCGCAATCGATCGAAGAGGTAGTGGGCAAGCTTCTGCTTCGGCCGGTGCGCCGTGGCGGGACAGTGTCTCTCGATGATCTCTCAACTGCCCTCACGATTCGCCGCGGAGACAAGGTTGAAGTCGATTTCAAAGCGCCCGGCATGCATCTGCGCTTTCTGGCCGCGGCGGAAATGGATGGCCGCTACGGCGACCGTATTCGCTTGCGTAATCTCGAAAGCAACAACGTCTTCGAGGCGGAAGTTTCCGGAAAGGATGAAGCTCGTGTTGCCCTCAATCAAGAAACGGATCATTCCAGCGCTGTTGTGCGCGATTCTGACCATTCCTGTGGTTCAAGCCAAAAAGAAACCGAAGAATGCCACTAATTCGGCGCTGGACTCGTATGTTAAGGACGCCACACAGCGTGACGCCGTCCAGGAGGGGGACTTTCCCGGTTCGCTCTGGTCCCCATCCTCCCGCTTGGCCGACCTCGGCCGCGACGTCCGCGCGAACAAGGTCGACGACCTGGTAACCATTGTCGTTGCGGAGAACGCTTCCGCGGTTTCGACCGGCGCTACGAAGACCTCGCGCGCCTCGAGCGCGAATAGTTCGATTACTTCCGTGCTCGGCCCGCAGAAAGGGACTGGAACTTTAGCCAATCTGCTCAATCTCTCCGGCAGCACCTCTCTCAACGGGTCCGGGACTACCTCTCGGACGACCACTTTGAGCGCTACGCTGACCGCGCGTGTTGCCCGGCAACTTCCCAACGGCTACCTTCTCCTCGAGGGGACGAAAGTAGTGCAGGTCAATGGCGAGAAGCAGACGGTTACGGTCCGCGGAGTCATCCGCTCAGCCGACCTTGCGGCCGACAATAGCATTCAATCGAATCGTCTTGCCCAAATGGAGGTCAATATCGACGGCAAAGGGGTAGTGAATGACGCGATTCACCGGCCTTTCTTCCTTTACCGCCTGTTACTCGGCCTGCTTCCCTTTTAATTTATGCTCCTTAAATTCATCTTCTGGCAACCGCGGGGTAAACCATCGTCTTCTGTGGCCTCCCCGGCTCCGCAACCGTCTTCGGCGTCTATTTGCGCCTCAAGACGCTCCGGTTCAACATGCAGCCTGCGAACCACGCGAGACTATGGTCTAAGCCACGGGATGTGGGCAGACTATGCTGAACGTTTTGCGGCCGGAGTTTGTGTTACGCTTCTCAGCCTGACGGCCGTACCGGGCTGCTACGGGCAAACCCGGCTGAAGGATTTGGTCACGTTGGAGGGTATGCGGGACAACCAGTTAGTCGGCTACGGACTGGTAGTCGGCTTGGCTGGGACCGGAGATAAACAGACGACGATCTTTTCGGCTCAGAGTCTCGCCAACATGCTACAGCAGATGGGCGTGACCGTGAATCCCACGGCCATTACGGTAAAGAACACCGCCGCCGTCATGGTAACAGCCACTTTGCCGCCTTTTGCGCAACCCGGTACCCATATTGACATTACCGCTTCAGCGATCGGAGACGCACTCAATCTGCAGGGCGGTACATTGATTCTGACTAGCCTTCGCGGCGCCAACGGACAGGTATACGCGACGGCTCAAGGCTCGGTAGTCACCGGCGGATTTGCCGCTGGTCGCGGTGGTAATAGCCAGACGGTCAATCATCCGACGGTGGGCAGGGTCCCAAATGGCGCCATCGTGGAACGCGCCGCGCCTTCTCTCGCGCCCTCTCTGAAGGTCGACCTCCAGCTTCGTGAGTCAGATTTTACGACGGCCGCCCGAATCGCAAAGGCTATTAATGAAAAGTTTCCCAACCAGGCGCATGCGGAAAACTCAGCGTTGGTGACCGTTCTGATCCCGGACGACTATTTGCACCGCACCATCGAATTCATTGCGGAACTGGAGAAGATTCCCGTCGACGCCGACCGGTCCGCCAAGGTCGTCATCAACGAGCGCACCGGAACCATCGTTATGGGCAAAGACATTCGCATCAAGCCGACCGCGATCTTCCATGGCAATCTGACTGTCCAGGTGGAGACTACTTTCGAGGTCTCCCAGCCGACACCTCTGTCTAGCGGCGGGAAAACCACAGTGGTCCCGCAAACTAAAACATCCGCGAAAGACGAACCCGCAAGGAATGTCGTCCTGAAAGAAGGCGCGACCGTGGAAGAACTGGTGCGAGCTCTGACTGCTATAGGCTCAACGGCGCGGGATGTCATCGCAATACTGGAGAATCTCCGCGCGGCCGGCGCACTGGATGCCGAACTGGAAGTAATCTGATGCCCGATACCCCCCTCTCGCTGGGCTCCGCCTCTTTGCTGCCAATGGGAACTCTGGCCGGCGCGCAAGCCGGCAGCAAGAAAGACAGTCCCGAGCAGGTTCACCATGCGGCTCAGGAGTTCGAGTCTCTACTGATCACCCAGATCCTCCGCACTGCCCATAGCGACGACGAGGGCTGGCTAGGCACCGGCGATGATCAGACCGCCAGCTCCGCCATGGGTATCGCTGAGGAGCAACTCGCGCAGGCCCTTAGCGCGAGAGGAGGCCTGGGGCTGAGCGGGTTGATTGAGCAAGGCCTTACAAAGTCCAGGAATGCGAGTCAGTGAGACCCCCCATTTCCGTTCCCACTGGAATACCCCATTGAGAACCCAGTGGCTGCCCGGATATCGAATCGGACTTTGCAGCACCTTGGACGCCGGCTTGTGCAATAGCTTGCCAGCCTTCCGACAAGGTGGACAGCAGTCCCAAGACCTCGGCCAGAGGTCCGTCCGCCTGGTGCATGTTGGCATCGAGCAACCGCACCAGGCAATAACCGTAGAGCGCGCGAAGGCGTTTCGAGAGATCAACGCCAGCTTCCATATCGAGGGAAACGTTGAGTTCAGAGATTATTTCGTAGGCCTTGGAGATAGCCTTCGAGCGAAGTGCGATCTGGCCCTCGGCCAGGTGGCGACGGGCCTCCCTGACCTCTGCGATTGCCTTCAAATACAACATTGCCACCAGCTCCAGTGGCTCTGCAGACAAAGTCTTCTCCGCAAGATAACTCGCGAGGTTGGAATTGCCGTATGTCGAATTTCCGTAAGCCGAATTCATACTCAATAGTCTTATCGGCAGCGATGTGCCAGAGCTTTAGTTTTTGTGCGGCCGGGCAATACCCGGCGCCCAAACCCGCTACTCTTCAGTCCGAGTCGCCGGCGAAACAGCAGCAGGAATCCATCGGCCGCCAACGGATCTCGATCGCGGCTCAGCAACAGGCGGTCGAACGGCAACGAGCCGTCGCTGGTCCTGCTCCGAACTCGCTGATTTATCAGCCCCCACTCGCAGCCGCCCAAGCTACTAATGCGTTCGATTGCCAGCCGGTTCCTGCGATGATACTCGAAAATGTCATCCATAACGCAGCTAAGACGTATGATGTAGAGCCGGACCTGATCCACGCAGTCATCCGCCAGGAATCTAAGGGATATCCCTGCGCCGTTTCGGACAAAGGCGCTGTAGGCCTGATGCAGCTCATGCCGGATACAGCTGCCGAGATGGGCGCGGCAGAGCCCTTTGACGTAATCCAGAACGTCTCTGCGGGCACGCGCCTTCTGGCCGAGTTAATGAGGCGTTATCAAGGAGATCTCAATCGGGTGCTCGGCGCATATAACGCCGGACCGGCTGCCGTAGACCGAAGTAGCGGAATTCCGAAATTTCCGGAAACCATTAACTACGTTCGTTCAGTCCTCGATCAGCTCAAACTACCCGGAGACCCTAAACTATTCAGTGTTCCCGTCCGATAGAAGCAGTAGGAAGGAAAATATTCGAAATGCCAGTTGATGTATTGATCGTAGACGATTCCGCCGCCATCCGTAAGATTCTTCAGCGAGTGCTGCGCCAGACCGATATCCCAATCGGCGATGTATTGGAGGCGGGAGACGGCGTAGAAGCTCTAAAGACGTTGGCTAACCGGAACGTCCACCTGATCCTGTCCGATATAAATATGCCCAACATGGATGGAATCCAGTTCCTCACCCAGTTGAAGGCGAGCGAAAAGTGGAAATCGGTCCCGATTATTATGGTGACCACTGAAGGAGGTCAGGCCAAAGTCATCGAAGCGGTACAACTGGGCGCGGCCGGGTATGTGCGCAAGCCCTTTACCGCCGACCAGATTAAAGAGAAGCTGACCGGCTTGATTTAAGCGCTCGGGTCTTGCGTCGGAGTGAGCCTGCAGCCGCGTGCACAAGCGGTTGCATGCACAAGATGACGCGTTTGAGACCTGACGGTTCAGCAACCTCGTGTTCCGCGTAAACTACAGACATCATGCGTTGGATTTTGCTAGAAGCTGCAGTTATGACGGCAATCGCCGGTCCACCGGTCTTGCAGACGAGCTTTGAGAATGGGCCGGGCGGATGGGTGTCTATGGGTCAGAGCGGATCATTGCACACTACTCAGGAGCCCGCGCAAATGCGCGAGGGTAAACCCTCGCTCGCGCTCGATTACGAAATCGGCCAGAAGAAATTCACCGCGGCAGTACTGCCGCTCCCACGGGCCGCGTTGGCTGCCATGGGCCAGATTCACCTTTGGATCAGAACTGATTTTCCCACCTCCGTCGTACTGACGCTTCGCGAGAAAGACGGTGGTAACTACGCTGCCATGGCATGGTCGCCCGGTAATGACTGGCAGGAAATCAGACTCGCGATGCGTGATTTTTCTCTTAGCACCGGACCTAACGATCCCCTCGATCCGGATGGCAAGCTCGACGTTGATCAGGTGCAGGCAATCGCGGTGGCGGATCTTACCCAAATTTTCGCCAATGCGACGAGAAACCGAGCCGTGCCGGTCGCGATCGCGAATCGTGCCGGTAAACACACTCTTCTGATTAGCGGATTTGAAGTGCTCGGCGCAGTTACAGGACCGCGCGACAATCTCGTCATTGATCAGTTCGACGCGCCGCAGATTTCGTGGATGAGTCCGGGCGGAGCCACTTTCCTGCTCGACAATTCGCGCGACCACTCGCCGGGCGCTGCCATGGAAGTCGATTATACTCAGGCCGAAAATGCCCTGGTATATTTCGTGCGCAATTTGCCGCCGTCTATTCCGGCGGATATCACGCACATCAGCTTCGACATCGCTTCGCAAAAGGCTGCCCAGTTCCTCTTTACCCTTCAGGAAAGAGGTTCTGGACACGGTGAAGGACCTCGCTACACCGCGGTGGTCGAGGTAAACGGTAAAGGCCAACCGGATCACCGTGATCTGGCCTTGAGTGCTTTCAACCTCGACCAGAATGGGCCGCCCGACCCCAGCGGCACGCTGCATATCGCAACCGCGAAATCCCTGGCTATCACGGATATTTCTGCGGCGTCGAATGGCGATAGCGGACCCAATCGATTCTGGATCTCGAATATTCGGCTGGTCGACCTGCAGTAAAATCACTCCATCGTTCGTTATTCCGGCTTCCCTCCCGGTCTCCGCGATCCCAGGAATCACCTTGACCGTTACGCCAAAAACTGCCCCCAAGCCCGCATAGCTCGTTGGTTGTAACTGCGCAAAGCCTTGAGCCCGCGTTGTGAAGCCCGCCGATCGCCCAAGAGTTTCTGACCAATGACCGCAATGTGATGGACGTCGTCAACCTTCGCCTTCCAGGAATCCGGTGCCCACTCGATTGCATCGGAAACCACCGACGGGACACCCTCGGCCACGCCATCTGCGGTCACGACATTAAATGTCTCTGTATAGCTCGGCTGCAACAACAAATGCATGTGTCGGACGGTTTGGCGGAACTGCGGCCATGTCTGCCAGCCGTTCTCAACCACGCGAACATGCCGAAGGCCCGTGGTCATCTGCTGAATCGCTTGCGGCAAAGGTCCCCCTCCTTCGTTGCGGCCCGACGACATCCAGAACTCCAGGTCGACTCGCATCCGGCTGGCGATCTCCAGTGCCGCTCCTGCCGCGGTCATGAAGTTCTTCAACGGACGCGCCGCGCCAAAAGCGCCGATACGCAGCGTGCCTCCCGAAAATAACCTTCGTTCTGACCCGGCTGTTTGATCCAGGTGATACAGATTTGGCAGGTACGTACAGGAGGTACCGTACGTGTCTCCCACCCAGGCAGCCAGCCGCTCGCTGTTAGCTGCGACCTGGAAGTTCCACGTACACCGCTGCAGCTCGAGTCCCTCACGCACGAGGCGCATAGCCCCGGGATCCGCTTGCAGAAATCCCAGATTGGAGTGACAATTCACCGCGAATTTGGTCTCCGGATGGTCGGCTGTCAATTGTTGCAAGTCGGCGGTTGGAATCCAGGGAGCCGAAACGACAACATGGCTGACTGGCGTCTCGGCCTGGGCCGCTTTTAAACGCTCTCCAAGATTCTGGCCGCTCGTAATTGCCCAAACGTCAGTCGTAGCACCGGCGTCGCGCAAACTTTTGGCCGAATTCAAGGCCGTAACACCTAGCCCAATGTGGCTCACCGCTCGGTTCGCCGCAAAGTTTTTGTAAGCGAGTATGACTCGCGAATTTTCGGGTTGCATCATCTTCTGCTTTCAACATAGCGGCCGAAAATTACAGCGAGTTCCTGATACTTGCCTAAACTACTGATTCCAATTACCTGGTAATCTGAATACTTGCGTGACTAGACTATCGACCGTTACCAGCTATTAATTCCCATTTTTCGCCGAAGAACCCCGCCTCGGTCACCTTTCCGGGCGCATACCCGTCAGGCGGAACGCCGGTGTCGATGACCGCGAAATCCGGCAGCCTGGCAACCTGCCGCGCGTTGTTCAGATTATCGACCTCCCGAAAGGTGTGCCCGCTGTTCAGCACGACATATTTCTTCGGGTTCAAAGGATTCGGATAGATCAACACCAGCGCCGAACTCGCCGGATATTTCTCGCCATGAAGCACGATTCCCGAACTAGTCCATTGGATCGGTAGCTTGCCGGCTATCTTTTCCAAAATCCGATTGCTCGCCGGATCACCCCACAACACCAGATTGCTTCCGGCGATGTCGGCGTCGGTCACCGCCGTATCATCCTTCACGCGAGCCTCGCCGCGAAATTGACGCCGCCATTCGCGGATGGCATGCTGCTGCTCGGCCAGGCACCATGCTCCAAGTGCAGGTGAGAATGCTGTCCCGGTCGGACGAACCATGATAAAGCTGTCCATGAACGCGTCGTCAATCGGCCCCTGTAACCCGTGCCGCTTCCTCAACTCCTTGTCATCCAGTTCACCCAGCGCCCACTGCGATCCTGATTTGCGCAGATGCACGCTCCAACTACGGTCGGTCAGGGGCCCGGGTGCAGTGACCTTCTGCCCGTCAATCAGGACGACCGGTTCGGATTCAACATCCAGAAGATTTG
Source organism: Terriglobia bacterium (assembly GCA_963777595.1). Classification (GTDB taxonomy): domain Bacteria; phylum Acidobacteriota; class Terriglobia; order Bryobacterales; family Bryobacteraceae; genus CAVVFX01. The sequence goes on along the minus strand of CAVZRE010000045.1, from coordinate 203,186 downwards.
CCCCGGGTCCCATTTCAAGTGTCAGCGCCGCTACATTCGTTGTCTGAACGGTCACCGTATGATCGCTGGTTGCCTCAGCGTCCACGCGCGCTCGCTCCCATTCCCGCGTCATTCCATCAACAGTCACCCACTTCATGCGATTGTAGGCAAGCGTCCAGGTAGTGAACTTCACGCGACGAGGATACGGGTTGCTGCCGCGGTCCGCATTGGCATCAATCAAACGGCTGATCACTATCTTGGAGTCTGGATGATAGCGGTGCGCGGTATTCGGCCCCCATACCCGCGCCAGGCGCAGATTCTCCTTCGCCATGTAACGTTCCATAATGTCGGCGGCTTCACGCTGAGGATCCTTGTCGCCGTTGTAGGCCACCACCGGTACCTGATAGAGATTAGCGGCATAGTCGGTCGCATCATAAAGGTGCCACAGTTTTTCTTCGTACCAGGTTGGTTTTGGACCCGCCTTATCGACATGAGTGAATTCGCGGGTCTCGGCAAATCCGGCGCCCGGAGCCGCGGCTGCCCAAATTCCATAGTGAGCAGCGAAGTGCCACACTGACGCGCCACCCATGCTAAACCCTCGCACCAGCAATCGATTCTCGTCAACCGCGTAATGCTTCTTCACATCCTCCATGGCTTCGAACAGGTCCACTTCGCCGGCAAACTTATTGGCGTTGCAATATCGGCCGTAGAGATGCAAAACGATAGTGTTCGGAGGCTGAAACTCACCCGGGTTGCGCATGCGGTCGGCGATGAAGTTCACCTCGCTCAAGGTTTCTCCACGGCCGTGAAACCACGCATCCAGGCGAAAGCGATGGGCCGACGTGGGAAACCAGGTCGGCGGTACCACTAACCCGTACGGCTGCACGCTGCCGTCGATTTTCGAGATGTACCCGCGCACCACCAGGCCAGTCTGCCGGGTCCAAGGGGCATCGCCATGGCTCAGCGCGTCGGCGCGGCCCTGTCCTTCTTTCAGAATATTGCGAGCCTTCTCGAATTCGTTGGCGTTGAAAAATTCGTTGCCTTCGAGCGCAAACCGAACTGCCTTGTGGAATACCAGGACATCCGGCGCGAGCGGATTGCTCTTGAGAGCCTCGATGCTCTTGCCAAGACGGTCCAGACCCGCTTGTAGTTCAGCGCGAACGTCTGCCGGGACGGCGATTCCCGGCGGCGGCACCGGTCTGACGGGAGGGGCTTGAGCGTAGAGCGCCGTGATACAGAGAAATGGCAGTAAGAATCGCATATTCGAATCAGAGATTATTTCACAGAACTAGTGGCAGACGAAGTTCGTCGCACTCCTTACGACGTGAACACTAATACCTGGCCGACGGTTTTGTAGCCCATCTTGCGATAGAGATCGTAGCCGAACGACGTCGATTGGAGGACTGTCCGCTCGATACCGCTTTGCTCTTTAGCCCGGTCAATCGCGTAGCGGACGATGGCTTCTCCGATGCCCTGTCCGCGATGCGCCGGCAGCGTGCCTACATTGTATACGCCGACGGCATTGGCCGCGACGACTGTGGCCGCGGTTGCTACAGGTTCGCCGTCCGAAAATGCCAGCCACGGGACAAACTCTTTCCGTTCGTCCATTCTCTCGTCGAAAACTTCTTCGAACCACAACAGCGGGACATGGAAGCACACTGCTCCGATCTCGCAAAACGCCCGGCGGCTCGCCGCGTCGGCTACAGGCTTCATTTCGATTCGCGGAAGACGCCGCCACGGCGTCACCAGGGATTCAGCGGCCATCGCAGGCAATTCGGATGACAACGAAAGACCCATGCGGGAAAAGATTCGCTCCGCCTTGCGTTGCAGCCGCCGATCTAGAAATGAGTCGCACATCCAAAAGGCCCAGTGAATGCGTCGTTCGGCGAAATGCACGGAGGCCATGGCAATCCGCCTCTCCAGGTCCGCTTCGTCCGCCACATAGGAGTTCAGAAACGCGGCGTTGAACATCTGGAACGTGGCGCCGAGCGAATGAATGCTCAGACCCTCGGATTCGCGCACGTCGGCGTGATCACGAGCAGCCGCAAGAATGCGGAAACTCTGCCTCAGATTTTGTTCTACTGGATGAAAATCCATGAAAGTTGGAAGGAGAGGTCCAAATCACATGGTAGGATCTTTCTCGATGGTAAAGCCACTACTTTTAGCCCTGACTTTCGCCGTGGGCTTGTTCTCCGCGACCCGGCCGATGGAAATTTATTTCATCGACGTCGAGGGTGGACAAGCTACGCTCATCGTCTCCCCCTCGGGACAGTCCATGGTCATTGACACGGGTTGGGCCGGCTTCAATAATCGCGACGCCGACCGCATCGCGGCCGCAGCGGCAAAATCCGGCGTCAAGCAGATCGATTATCTGCTGATCACTCACTATCACGCCGATCACGTCGGCGGCGTCCCGCAACTCGCAGCCAAACTGCCAATCAAAAATTTTATCGATCACGGTCCAAATTTTGAGGCGGGGAACAAGCCGGCTGACGATCTGTTCAACGCTTACACGGCCGTCCGGGATAAAGGCAATCACCTGCTTGCAAAGCCGGGAGTTCGCATTCCGATTAAAGGACTCTCTGTCGAAATCGTAACGGCGGATGGCAACGTACTGAGTAAACCCATGGCGGGTGCCCCCGGAGCGGGTCAGCCCAATCCTTTTTGTTCCTCCACCAAACCCAAGGAGGAAGACAAATCCGAGAACTCGCGCTCCACGGGCAGCGTGATCGCTTATGGAAAATTTCGCTTTCTCGATCTGGGCGATCTGACATGGAACAAGGAGTTAGCCCTTGTGTGTCCTGACAATCGAATTGGTACGGTAGACGTATATCTTACGACCCACCATGGCCTCGATCAGTCGGGTTCGCCGGCGATTGTGGATGCGGTTCACCCGCGCGTTGCCATCATGAATAACGGAGCGACCAAAGGAGGCAATCCCGACGCGTGGCAAATCGTACATGATTCGCCCGGCCTGGAGGGCCTTTGGCAAATTCATACCGCAGAGGCCAGAAATGCGAAAAACACCGATCCCCAGATGATCGCGAACCTCGATTCCAAATCGGATGCCGGCAACTGGATCAAGTTGAGCGCCTTGCCGACTGGAGAATTCACAGTGACCAACGGGCGGAATGGCTTCTCTAAAACATACCCGGCGAAATAAATAGCGCCGTTGGAATTCCGCTTGCCTGTCGAAATGGCATGAGCAAACTCGACGAGAAACACCGCGAGAAAATTCCAGCTAAGGAATTTGCCTTTCCCAAAGAAGAGAAGGAGCCCATCCACGATGCGGCCCACGTCCGTAATGCAGTTGCGCGCTTTAATCAGGTGCAAGGTGTGACTGACGCGGAACGGGATGAGGCCTGGAAACGGATCAAGGCCGCAGCGCGCAAGTTCGACGTGAATCTTGATGAGAAAGATTGGCGCGAGCTCTCGCACGCCAAACACTAAGGTTGGGCAAAAAACCTTCCGTCGCCGGCGCTGGACATAGGTCTGATATGGCTCTGCTGACGACACCGTCCGGCAGGCGAAATGATTACGGTCATGCAACAATAGCGCAAGAGCATGAAAACGATCCTCGCGCTCATTTTTCCCTTTTATCTCCTAGCCGCTGATTCAACCATTCGCGGCTTCCCGTCTGGTGCGGTTGCGGCAGAACAAGGCTGGGAGGCGAAGGCGCAATCCACGCCTGACCCCCAACGCGTCCGCAATACCATCCAACGGCTTTCCGACAAACCCCATCTGGCTGGTACTCCGGCGTCCAAGGCGGTCGCCGAATACATCGCCGCGCAGCTTCGCGAATGGGGTCTCGAAACGCATATTGAGGAGTTTGAGGCGCTGCTTCCGACTCCGCGGCGCCGGGTGCTTGAGATGACCCAGCCGAAGTCCTTCCATGCCGCCTTGACGGAGCCCGGCATCGCCGTCGACAAGAACTCTGAGGACGCCGGACAGGTCCCGCCCTACAATGCTTATTCCGGGAGCGGCGACATCACCGCACCCCTGGTTTACGTCAACTTTGGGGTGCCGGCCGATTACGATTACCTTGCCAAACTCGGCATCAGTGTGAAAGACAAGATCGTGATCGCGCGTTACGGGGAAAGCTGGCGCGGCGTGAAACCGAAAGTCGCCTGGGAGCACGGAGCGGTCGGGTGCATCATTTATTCCGATCCGCACGAGGACGGCTACTACAAAGGCGACGCGTATCCCAAAGGAGCGTACCGTCCTGCCGGTGGAGTGCAGCGTGGCAGCGTTCTCGATATCGCTCAATATCCCGGGGATCCTTTATCTCCCGGATTTGCCTCCGTGCCAGGCGCCAAACGGCTTCCACTCAGCGAAGCCAGCACACTCATGAAGATTCCCGTGATGCCCATCTCGTATGAAGATGCGTTACCGCTGCTTGAGAATCTCGGCGGTCCGGTCGCCCCCGAACCATGGCGAGGCGCTTTACCGGTTACCTATCACCTCGGTCCGGGAGGAACAATAGTTCACCTGAAGCTCGAGATGGACAACTCCACGCACCCGCTGTATGACGTGATTGCGCGGATCCCTGGCTCGGAATTTCCGGATCAGTGGGTGCTCTACGGTAACCATCACGACGCCTGGGTCCATGGCGCCGACGATCCCCTGAGTGGTACCGCTTCGCTGCTCGAAACTGCCCGTTCCTTGTCGCTGCTTGTCAAGCAAGGCTGGAAACCCAAACGTACCGTTATGCTGGCCATTTGGGATGGCGAGGAGTTCGGCCTGATTGGATCTACCGAATGGTGTGAAAAGCATGCTGCCGAACTGAATACCAACCTGGTCGCGTATATCAATTCCGATAGCAATTCGCGGGGCCACCTTTCGGCTGGCGGTTCGCATACTCTCGAGAGTTTCATGGCCGAACTCGCACACGATATCAAAGACCCCCGCGATGGTACTCCGCTGGCAGACAATATGCGTACGCGAAACGCCCAACGGCCGCTTCGTACTTCGGGACAGCCGGCGAGCGAGTCGCGCGAGTCTGTTGCTCACGCCGACAGCGCCCCGGTTGCTCCCGTAGACGGCAAGTTTCATCTGTCCGCACTCGGGTCCGGCTCCGACTACACACCTTTTCTACAACACATGGGAATTGCCAGCCTCAATCTGGGATTTGGCGGAGAAGGCGGAGGAGGCGTTTACCATTCCGATTACGACGACTTCTATTGGTACAGCCACTTCGGCGACCCGACCTTCGAGTATGGAAAGGCGTTGTCGGAAGTCACCAGTACCGCGCTGCTTCGACTCGCCGACGCTCCCTTGTTGCCTTTCGAGTTCACCCGGTTGGCTGAAACTCTCTCTCGTTATGTCGGTGAAGTTGCAAAGCTGCGTTCCGGTGACCGCCCCAATCTGGACGAGGTGAAGCGAGGTGTGGAGGAGTTGCGGAAATCGGCTGCCGCTTACGAGACGGCTTATTCCCAGGCGCTGCCCAAGCTTGAGTCAGTGCCTGCCGACAAGCTGCGCGAGATCAACGCCATCTTGTATCGGACCGAGCGGTCCATGACGCTGCCTCAAGGTCTGCCCAATCGCGACTGGTACAAACATCGCATCTACGCACCCGGCACCTATACCGGCTACACAGTCAAAACGCTGCCCGGGCTTCGAGAAGCTCTGGAAGCAGGGCGTCTTGAAGAGGCTGCCCAACAAGCGCAACAAGTAGTTGAGGTACTGCGGGCGCTGGACAACCAGGTCCAGGACGCCACGCGGTTGCTTTCCGGAATGTAGAATCCAAAAACTGGTTGTCTGCGCGAGGAGGCGAGGCGGAGTCCTGGCGTAACCCTGGAGCGCCTGCTCGCGCAATCGAAATAGTAGGTCTATTTCTTTTCCGCAGCGCCTGCCGCGGCGGGAGCCTCCGAGACCGGATGCTCGGCTCCCCTGTGGCACGTGAAGCAGCGCACTTCCATTTTGCCGGCGAAATTCTTTTCGTTGATCTCGTGGGTCATGGTGATCATCTTGCGAGCCATCAACTTTTCGCCTTTTTCGTCAGACGACCGGTCGGCAACATGGCAGAAACTACATTCCACGCCCAGCGACGCATTGAACGAACGCATGATGGTGATGAATTGTCCGGAGGGAACATCCTTTAGGAGTTGGACATTCTTGAACTGTTCACCGGCCGGTTTATTTGGATCCATCTTCATCTTCTTCTTCGGCGCGTCCTGGCTGAACGCCAGGGGAACACACGAAAGAATGCCAAACGTGAGCGCAAGTAGGGTGACACGCATTTTCATATCGGACCAATGTAGCAAAAATCACGACCCATTTGGAAAGGCGATATGATCGACACTATCAAGACCGTCTTCGAACTCGAAGAAATCCTCTCTCGCCCGAGCGCGGCGGATATCGAATGCATGCGGCGCCTGGATGGCGACTTTCTGATTTTGGGCGCATCAGGAAAAATGGGGCCCTCCCTCGCGCGTCTGTGCCGCAGGGCTGCCGATGCCGCGGGGCAGCCACGGCGCGTGATCGCGGTCTCGCGGCGCGTCATTTCGGAACCAGGCGTCGAAGCCATCTCGTGTGATCTGCTCAACCGTGACGCAGTGGACCGCCTTCCGGATTGCCCGAACGTGCTCTATCTGGTGGGACGCAAGTTCGGTTCTTCGGGCAGTCCGGAGCTCACTTGGGCGATGAACGCCATTGTTCCATCCGTCGTTGCGGAACGATTCTCCCGAAGCCGCATCGTGGTGTTTTCGACCGGCAACGTTTATCCGCTACGGGATGTCACCGGTCGCGGTTCAACCGAGAGCGATCCTCCTGCTCCCGTGGGCGAATATGCGCAATCCTGCCTGGGGCGCGAGCGCGTCTTCGAATATTACTCGAACCAGGGCGGGTTACGATGCGCGCTTTTCCGGCTCAACTATGCAGTCGATCTGCGTTACGGTGTTTTAGTGGATATCGCCCGCAAGGTCTACAGCGGCGAACTTGTAGATCTAACCGTGCCGGCCTTCAATGTGATCTGGCAACGCGATGCCAATTCCTATGCTCTGCGATCGCTCGAATATTGCGAATCGCCTCCACGCATCCTCAACATCACTGGGCGCGAGACGTTGACGGTTCGTGCCGTAGCGGAGTTTTTTGCGGTCCGATTCAACCGAGAGTGCCGTTTTCGCGGAGTTCCGGGACCGGTGGCCCTGTTAAGCGATGCTTCGCTCAGCCACTCGTTGATGGGACCGCCGGACGTTTCCACTGAGACGCTGATGGAGATGGTCGCGGCGTGGATTGAAGCCGGAGGCGAGACCCTGAATAAACCGACCCGCTTTGAAGTGCCGGACGGGAGGTTTTAGCCTTTGAATGATCCATCGATCTTGGGCAGCCTGCGGAAAGCCGCGGTGATTCCCGCGCATCCGCTCGCACGTACCGCGGAACGAAATTTGGATGCACGCGGCCAATTGGCCTTGATGCGCTACTTGTTAGGGCAGTGGGCAGTGTGGACGCGCCGTGCCGTCGACCTGCTTCATTCTGGCGATTTTTGCAAGTTCCTCAATGAATCGTATCTGCCAGCGAGAAGATGGGCAGATACAACGCGATCAGCACGAACGCCACAAAACGCGCCCATGAAGATCATGATGGCGGGTTCAATCAGTGAGAGCGCCGCAGTCATTCGGGTGTTGACGTCGTCCTCGTAGAACTCGGCCACGCTTGTCAGCATCGCGGGTAGCGCGCCGGTCGATTCGCCCACCTCGATCATGTCGATCGCGAGCGGTGGAAAGACGCTGGTCGTGGCGAGCGAACCGGAAAGCGGTTGGCCTTCGCGCACCAGCCGTCCGGCCTTCTCGAGCGACTTTGCGCAGCAGCGCGGTGCCCAGCGAATCCGCCGCCGTCTCCAGTCCCTGGACCAGTGGGATACCGCCCGTCAACAGGGTACTCAGCACACGGGCAAACTGCGCCACCTGATACTTGATCCAGATGTTTCCGAGCACGGGCGTGCGCATCCTTACAGCATCGAGTTTCTCCTGCCCGGTCTCAGTTTTCGACCAGTAGAAGAGAAACACTCCGAAAGCAGCTAAAACACCCGCGCCCAGCAGAACATACGCACGAGCCGTAGTCCCGATAGTGATCAGGAAAAGCGTCACGCCGGGCAGTTTGGCGTTCATGCTGGTGTAGAGTTCGGCGAAACTCGGCACCACGTACGTCACCAGGAACACCATCAACAGAATTACCAGCACGATCAGAACGCATGGGTACATCAGCGAAACCAACACCTTCTTGCGAACCGCCAGCGAAAGCTTCTGATAAGCGATGAAGCGCTCCAGCGTCTCGCCCAGGCTCCCGCTTTTCTCTCCAGCCATCACGCTGGTGACGTAGGTTTTGGGGAAAATACCTTGCAGCCCGAAAGGCCTCCGACAATAAATTGCCTTGCCGGACCTCATCCCTGTACCGCCTTGATATAGGGACCAAGCTTCGGATCGGTCAGCCGCTCGGCCAGCAAATCCAGCCCCTTCAGGATTGGAAGACCCGCGCGGATCAGCGTGACAAATTGAGAATTGAAGATGAGGAACTTCTCGAGATTGAGCTTCTTGCGGCGGGCAAACACGCTGGCATTGGAAAGCGTCCCGATACCCGATTTGGGCTTTATCGAATAAATCATAAAGCCTTGCTTGGTGTAACGGTCGCGCAACTCCTGCTCGGAAGTGGCTTTGGCGACCTGTTGGCGTACTTCGCCGCGCGCGTCGGCGTACTTCAGGACGTACTCAGACATTAGCGCTGAGCCTCATGCTTCGCGTCAACCCTTTCACTATCTTCCACAATCTCGGTTCCAGGCGGAGGCGTGAATGCGAACATGGACGGCGTGACCGGCGCATTGAGTTGCTCGTTGGCGAAGGTAAATTCGAGGACCGATTTGTCCTGACCCGTGATTCGGACCCGGTGAATCTCGGCATTCGGTGCAATGAGGAAGTCCACTTGAGTGTAGGCCAGTTGATCGGAATTGGGCGTCGCGGAGACCCACATGGAATCCCCTTCCGGATGGGAAGTGAATGAACGGAACTCCTTCCAGAAATTCAGTTTACCGAGCAGGAAAGCGAGTGGCGCACGAAGGTCCTCACTCTCCTTGAGCCGAGACTTCTCCAGTCGCTGATTGCCAGGTGTATACAAAAGGATATTCTTGCCGTCTGAAAGGAAGACTTTACCCGAGGGCGCTGCATAGTCCCAACGCATTTTCCCCGGTTTACGCAGGAAAAGAGTGCCGCGCTCCACCTGCGTCGGTCGTCGGGACACGGTATAAGTCTCTGAGAAATCGAGTTTTAGCGACTGGGCGTGGTTATAGTGGTTCTCCACTCCGTGCAACAGAGGATCGAGCCGGGTGTCCGGCGCGGCGAACCCCGAAACGCCCACTATCACACACAGCGGCAACAGTTTACCCACACTCTATTGACGCGCCGGCTGCCTGAATCGTGTATTGCGCATTTTCGAGGACCGGGATGCGTCCGCGGCATTCATGTCCTGCGAAAGCTCACCGGCTGCCTTGGCAGTTCACCTCTCGCTTAGATGGTTTCCGGGTTTGGTGCTTAACTTGCCGCCATTTCAAACAAATGTCGGGGCATGTAAAGAACAATCCATTTCGGATTCTGGTCGTCGACGATGACTCGGCAGCTCAATATCTGCTGCAGAGGTTCATGAGAGATCTTCCCCATCCGCCAGACCTGTTCTTCGTGAAGAATGGCGTGGAAGCGCTCGATTTTCTACATCGCCGGGGTGCCTATCAGGAAGCTCCATGCCCTAACCTCATCCTCCTTGATCTCAACATGCCTCGCCTGGGTGGCCTCGAAACCTTGGCAGCTATCAAATCCGACCCAGCCTTGCGCGTAGTTCCGGTCATCATGCTTTCAAGTTCCGATGAACCTGGAGACATACAGAAGAGTTATGAGGCCCACGCCAACGGCTATGTGCAAAAGCCCGCTAATGCCGCGCAAACCGGGACGTTTGTTCAGTCGCTAGCCTCCTTCTGGGTTGAATTTGCACTCTTGCCGGTGTGCGAGCGAGCCTCTGGTCAAGCGATTGCATATTCCAGGTGGGAGGAGAAAAGCCCAGCGATAAAGATCGGCGAGATTACCAAGGTGCCCCGCACCAGAACTTCTAACTGCTCAGAGCATAATCGTCTTCTTGATGCCTTTGGGCAAACGGTCCAGGAGCTGTTGAGACTTCTTGAGCAGCAGTTCAGGGCAATCGTCGAAGGGGACAGCGAATGTAATCGTTTTGACCTGTTAATCCATATGGCGAATGAGGAAAAGCAGATGGCAAAATACGCCTATTTGCGTCACGTGGAATCGTGCGGCTGCTCGAACATCGATGCCTTTGACAAGACTCGAACGTGAAGTAATAACGGACGGCATGTTGAAGATCCAGTCTATTCAAGCATCACTGGATCAACTCGACGATCAGAAATTACCCGATATCGCGGAGATCCATGGATGTCTGAAATCAGCGAACAACAGTTTCCGTGCGGCCCTAAATAATGGGCCTGTACCTGGAAAAGTCCGCTGAAGCAGTGCCGCCGCTAATCGACGATAACGTAGATTGGGTTTGCGGCAACGCCGTCCACCACGATCTGGATAGTCAACTGCCCGGCTCCCGCTAGTGACTGCGGGATCTGGATGTTGAGTTGATCAAGACCTGGATATTCATTCTGCGGTCCAGCGTATAGCGCTGGTGTATAAGTGGGCGAGTACGCTCCTATGCTCTGTTGCAACGCGCTCGGAATTAGCGTTACCGCTACACCATTGAGTGATGTACGGGAACGAAATCCTGTGCCATATAAGGCCAGGAAAATTCCATCACCTTTTGCTCCCATATTGATGGGAAGTGGCTGGACGTTCCCATTGCTGTCTACATAGGACAAATTGAAACTGCTCTGATAGGGACCCTGTACATGGGTGCCTGTTGCCGCCGCCAATCCGGAACTATTTACAGTGAACATGCCTGGAACCGTGGCGAGAGTATTTACTTGGGTGGAACTGACGCCGTTAGGAGCGACGACTTCGACAGTAGACAACCCCACTGCGGTCGCGGCGGGAACGAGGTAGTTGATTTGAGTTGGCGAGACGTAATAAAGCTCAGCTAGCCGGGTAGCGCCTTTGCTATCGGTGACGGTTACGGACGTATTTGCCAGGCTGGTTGGCAAGGAAGTCGAACTGGTGTTGGATGCGGTACCCGTAGTCAGGTTTGTACCGAACGCAGCGATGAGGGAAGCCGGAGCGAGTGGGCCGGGCACAAAACTCGCGCCCGATGTGTTCACAAAAGTCGCCACATTGGACAGCCGGTTCAGTAACGGAACAACCGCGCCGATGGAAGTGTTGTCCGTTGGAGAGTAGTTGATCGCCAGGTCGGGTTTTCCATCTCCGTTCCAGTCACCCACCACGATGGAACGAGCATTATTTCCGCCGTAGAAAGGTATGTAAGGTTGAAGCGTGCCGTCGCCGTTGCCGCGCAGGTAATAGACATTTGCGTCGGAACAACAGTCTGCCGCGACCACGTCAAGTTTGCCGTCGCCGTCAAGGTCGACCACCGCAAGTGTATTAGGAACTTCTCCGGCAAGCAACGGAATGTTGAACGGCGCCTGGAACGTGCCATCTCCGTTTCCGAGGAATACCGAAACCTGGAAGGCAGTCAGCGTGGCGCCGGTGGCTACAACCAGGTCGGGCTTTCCATCGCCATTCATATCGCCAACCGCGATCGCACGAGGATTCACACCGGCAGTCAGGGTGTTAATTTTAGGGAATCCTCCCGTTTTGTTACCGAGCAGGATGGAAATGTTGCCCGGGTCGTTCGCACTGCCGATAGTCCCGGCATTAAGTACCGCGAGGTCGAGCGCGCCATCCTTATTAAAATCGGCCGCAACCGCAGTCTTGGGATTGGAACCAACTGGAGTCGGATTGGCGCTGTGGAAGGTCCCGTCGCCGTTCCCCAATAACATGCCAAGGTTCCCGCTCATCGGTCCGGCGATGTCCGGTATGCCGTCCCCATTGAAATCAGCGATAACCGAAGGAGTGACGGCACTGTATTGCGCGCCTTGCCGGAAGGTGTCGTTCCCTTGGTTCAACAATATAGTCAACTGGGAGCCTAAAACTGCCATGTCGAGCAGTCCGTCCCTGTTCAAGTCGCCCACCGCGACCATCGTAGTAGGACCTGGCGCGGGAATGTTGATCGGGGATTGGAACTGACCGTTGCCATTTCCCAGCAGAAGAGAAAGACTGGATGCCGTCGAATTCACACCGGTCATGATCAGGTCAGCCTTGCCATCGTGATTGAAGTCGCCGGTGGCGAGAGAAGTGACGCCATTGGCGGAGGCATATACCGGGGGCGCCGTCAACGTACCGTCGCCTCGTCCAAGCAACAGGACTGGAGAGCCCCGGTCTGTGTCTGGGATCAGAAGGTCAAGAGCCCCATCACCGTTATAATCGGCGACGGAAAGGGACGCCGAAAGATTGGGGACCAGGTAGGTACCCGAAGCGGTGAGTTTACCCTGATTGCCGCCGGTAAACATCATCACGACGTTGGCGTCTTCTGCAAGGGCGATAAGGTCGGGAATTCCATCGTTATTAAAGTCGGCACTCGCCAGATAGGTCGGCGGGAACGAGGTCTTGGTGAATTGGGCCGCCTGAAAGCCGCCGTTTCCGAAGCCGAGAAATTCGGCTATGTCATTGGAGCCGTTATCCGCCACGATCAGATCCGGATACCCGTCACCGTTCACATCCTGCACGATTACGGAGACTGGATTCTTTCCGGCCGTCAGCGTGGAAGGCGGTATAAACGTGCCGTTTCCATTGCCGCGCATCACGGATACAGTGCCGTCGCTGGAATTGGTTACCACGATATCCGGGATTCCGTCGAGGTTAATGTCGGCGACGGACAGCGAAACCGGCGAATGGCCCACCTGCAGGGTCGTCTGGGGTGACAGAGTGAGGTTTCCATCGCCTCTATTGAAGGCAACATATACGGCATTGTTTGCCGTATCGACAACTGCAACATCGATCCTGGAGTCGGTATTGAAGTCAGCTACCGCCATGGCCGATAATTTCGTGTTCGAATTGCCGAAAGTGGTGACAATTGGAGGTTGAAACGTGCCGTCTGATTTGCCGATATAGATGGATACCTGATTACCTCCCGCAAGCATCACCGCGATATCAGGAATTCCATCTTTATTAAAGTCCGCAATCGAGAGTATGTGCGATGCAAGCGCTAGCGGCGTATTGGTGAATGGGACCGCCCGAGTGGGCGGAGGCAAGATGGTTCCCGTTGACGGCGCGGGTACGCAACTGGCTAGCTCGGCCTGTACTGCCGATTGAACCGTCGAAGAGGCGATTCCGGTCGGCCCTTGCGTTGAGTCCCAGAGCGCAAGCGAGAGATTATAGCTGGTCGTTTCCAGAATGTAGGTCGAAGAAGTGTTTTGTTTGGTTGCTTTTAGCGGGGCTAATTGAATAAATAGGCCGTTGGGATGCAAAGCGTCGGAGCCATACATCGGAAAACAGGTTGTTGACTGACCCAGGCAAGTTGGAAGAAGGCATAGCGACAGAAAAAGGAATTTAGAATAATGGCGTATGAGTGGCATAGGGACGTTCCGCGGCGCTCTACTGGTCGATTGTCCGCGATTGCTAGGGATCTTGGCAAACATGGCGTATAGCAAGCCGAACCTACATGGTAGCGCTAGGGGCGTTGCGGTGGGAACCATTCTCTCTTATATGTAGTTGTTACGGCGCTAAGATTTTTGAGGACGGGCTCCCAGTTCCAGTACTTTCGTTGCATAACTGGTACCTTGGTTCCAGCGAACCGGTAAATACGGTCGAAACGGCTCGGGTTCGGGTCGATTCCTGGGTAAGTTCAGCCTGAGCTTCTTTCCATGACGCAAATGCGACACGATCAGCCAAGCCGCCGAATCGCCGAGCTCGAGTCCGAAATCAGTGAATTACGTGAGAAACTCGCTGAGTCGGAACGGCTCCGGGCTGCGGGAGAGCATTCGATGGTGGAGTTAGGACTCCGTCTGTCACAGGAAAACGAAGCTCTGAGAAAAGAACTGGCGGATTTTGCGAAAGAAAACTCGGGGCCGCCAATGCGCCCGCGTTCCCACGAATAAGGACAGACGCTCAAATCACGTTGGCAGTCGGCACGATCAACCTGCCAGATCGTCGAGAATCTGTCCAGCATGCCCTTCCGGCTTCACTTTATCGTAGATCTTCTCGATCTTGCCGTCTGTACCAATGATAAATGTTGTCCGAGCGACTCCCATTACCTTCTTGCCGTACATGTTTTTCTCTTTGACAACGCCATAAGCTTCCGACACCTTGCGATCGGCGTCGGCAAGCAGAATAAAGGGTAGACCAAACTTGGCCTTGAACTTGGCTTGCGCCTTCACGGTGTCGGGAGAGATGCCGACGATCAACGCACCCTTTTTTGTAATCTTCTTTGAGGACTCGCGAAATTCGCATGCCTCCACAGTGCAGCCGGGTGTGTCGGCCCTAGGGTAAAAATACAGGATAATTCTCTCACCCTTGTGGGCTGCCAGATCAAACGTTTCGCCTGAATCAGTCTCGAGCTTGATCCCCGGCGCTTGGTCGCCTTCTTTTAGAGCTTCGCCCATAATGTTTACCCCAGCTTTTTCTTCAGAAGTTCGTTCACGGCTCCCGGATTCGCCTGGCCTCGGGACGCTTTCATCACCTGCCCTACCAGAAATCCGACCACCGCGGTCTTACCAGTCCGATATTGCGCAACCTGCTTGGGATTCGCCGCCAGTACCTCGTCGAGAATCTTATCGAGAGCTCCGGTGTCGCTGATCTGGCGCAGGCCTTCACGGTCCATGATGATCGACGGCGCGTCTCCGGTTGAAAACATCCTCGGAAAAATGTCTTTGGCAAGTTTTCCGGATAGTTCTCCTTTATTGATCAGTGCGACCAACTCCCCTAGATGGGCCGCGCTGATGGGCGAAGCGCAGATCTCTTTTCCAGCGGCGTTCAACGCCCCGGTCAGATCACCCATCACCCAGTTGGCCGTTGTCTTGGGATCGCCGGAAACGCGGGCAGCTTCCTCGTAATAGTCGGACATCGGTCGAGTGAGCGTCAGAACCTGTGCGTCATATTCGCGCAAACCGTAATTCTCGACAAACCGGGCCCTTTTCTGCGCAGGGAGTTCCGGCATGTCAGCTTTGACCGCGCTGAGCCACGCCTCGCTCACCCTCAGGGGGACCAGATCAGGCTCGGGAAAGTACCGATAGTCGTGCGCCTGCTCTTTGCTGCGCATGCTGGCCGTCTCCCCCGCTTCGACGTTGTACAGCCGCGTTTCCTGATGAATGCTCCCGCCGGATTCAAGAACCGCGACCTGCCGGGCAATCTCATAGTCCATAGCCATCTTGGCGAAACGGAATGAATTTAGATTCTTCACTTCCACCTTGGTGCCGAACTTTTCCGCGCCGCGCAGCCGGACCGACACGTTGGCGTCGCAGCGGAGATGGCCTTTTTCCATATCGCAGGTGGAAACTTCGACAAACTGGAGCACCTGTTTCAATTCCGTCAGGTATGCATGCGCTTCATCGGACGACCGCATGTCCGGCTCGCTGACGATTTCGATTAATGGCGTGCCGCAGCGATTAAGGTCGACGTAAGAATAGCGGTCGGAATCGCGAAACCCGTCGTGTATACTCTTGCCGGCGTCGTCTTCCATATGGACCCGGGTGATGCCGAGCCTCTTGCGCGTTCCCTCAAGATTGATGTCGACATAACCGTGCTCGGCCAAAGGCTCGTCATATTGAGAAATCTGGTACCCCTTGGGAAGGTCCGGATAAAAATAGTTTTTCCGGGCGAAGCGTGACGTAGTGCGTACAGTGCAGTTCAGTGCGAGGGCGGCTTTGATAGCCATTTCGACGGCGTTCTTGGAAAGGACAGGAAGTGCGCCCGGCAATCCCAGACAGACGGGACAGACGTTGGTGTTCGGCGTGGCGCCGAAGCTGGTGGGGCAACTGCAGAAGATCTTCGTTCGTGTGCCTAGTTGAACATGCACTTCCAGGCCGATCACGGATTCGTATTTCGCGAGCACTTCAGGTGAGGCGAGTTCTACGACGGAGGACACCATAAATCAATAGTACAAGGGTCTTGAATAGGAGGAAACGCCATGTGACCTCCGATACTCCTGCTCCATTCGGTTGGCTGCACGATTGCATAATCCTCCATCGGAGAAGAGAAAAAAATGCTTGGTACGATTCTATTGATTATTCTGGTGCTGGCGCTGATCGGATCGCTTCCGACGTGGCCCTACAGCGGTGGTTGGGGCTACTATCCGAGCAGCGGTCTCGGCCTGATTGTGGTGATTCTGTTAGTCCTTTTGCTGACCGGCAGGTTGTAAGCCTTTTGAACTTGTGGCGGAATTGCCGGCGATAATAGGTTGTCGTGGGAGGCCCGGTTTGTGGCTTCCTCTTCTTCGACTCCGCTTACTTTAGCGAATCGCCGGCTGACCGAACATTTCCCTAGGCTTTGAAATAGGGATTTGTGCTAATGTTTGGCGATGGAAAGCCATGTAGGTCGTTGACCTTCGGTCGTTTGGCTAATTCCACGCGGCGCTAACGCTGCCTTAGCCCTTCCGGTCGCTTCTCTCCCGGTAATCTCCCTCTCGTACTCGTAGTCACGTCACGCTCTCCAATTTGGCTCGCTAGAATCTTCCCAGGTTTTTGAGAATCTCCCCCCGCGAACCGCACTATATAGCCGGATTCATATGAGGTCGCTCATTCTGGGGGTGATTTTCGCCGCCTGGCGGCTGGCTGCGGCGGACGATCCGCTGACAAAAGCATACGAGGCGCTAACGGCGAAGGATTACGATCATGCGGTTTCGGCATTCCTAGCGGCTGTGGCGGCATCTCCCGCCCGAGCGGACATTCGAAAAGATTTGGCCTATACGTACCTGAAAGTGGGTGAGTCAGAGGCCGCACGGGAGCAATTTGGGGAAGCCATGCGGCTCGATCCAGAGGACCGGCACCTCGCTCTCGAATATGCCTTCCTTTGCTACGAGAGCCGCGACGATGCCGTGGTTTGGAAAGCTACCGCGCGTCGAATCTTCGATCGCCTGCGGAAAGAAGGTAACGCGGAGGCAGCGCTGGCTTTCGCGAACGTGGATCGTCCTCTCGAGCAAGGCATCGAGCGGTGGACTCGAGCTTTGGAACTCGGCCCCGGCAGCTTTTCGGCGCATTACGAACTCGCTCAACTGGCGGAGCAGCGTGACCAACTCGACATGGCCGCTCAACATTACCTTTTGGCGTGGAAAATTTCTCCTTCGGTGAAAGGTACGCTCATCGACCTCGGCCGGGTGCTCTCGCAATTGGGCAAAATTGAAGACGCGCGAGCTGCCTGGCTTGCAGCATCCCGCGGTACAGAGACTCGGGCGGCCGAGCGAGCGCGGGAGCTTCTGCCTCAGCGGTATCCCTATGCCTATGAGTTCCGGAAGGCCCTCGACTTGGATCCGTCTAACGTGGAACTGCATCGCGAATTCGGGTACTTGCTGCTCAAATTGGCAGAGGGTGCGGTGGGAGATGCTCAGAGCCGGCGTCTGGCCGAAGCGGAGGAGGAGTTCCGCGTGATCGTGGCGTCAGCGCCGCAGGACTTACTCTCCCGTGCGCAACTCGGATTTCTTTACCTCGGCCGCAAGGATATGGAGCACGCGATGCCTCTGTTGAAGAGCGTGATGGAGGGCAATGACAAAGAACTCGCGAATCGTGTCCGGACAGCGCTTCATTTCCATCCGGAGATGGAGAAGCGGACGGAACCGGCAGCCGAGACTTTTATTGACGTTCGCCTATTGGGGGAGAAGAGCTATGCCGCCGGGTACATGAAGGACGCCCTCAAGTACCTCACGGTGGCACATGCGATTGATCCCGCTGATTACGCGGTGATGTTGAAACTAGGTTACACGGAGAACATGTTGCATGACGATACGTCAGCGCTTGTATGGTTTAATCTCGCGCGTCAGAGTCCGGATCTATCGATTGCGGCGCAAGCGAAGCGCGCGTTTGCGAATCTACGTCCGAATCTGTCGAAAATAAGGACGACGGTCTGGCTCAGCCCGTTTTACTCCACCCGGTGGAACGACAATTTCGCATACGGCCAGATCAAAACCGAATTGCGCGTAAAAGGAATTTTCGTACATCCTTATGCGTCGGTGCGGTTTATCGGGGATACGCAGGGAATGGCGTTAGGTGCGATGCCTCTGAATCTGTCGGAGAGCTCCTTCATTTTCGCCGGGGGCGCTGCAACCAATTCCTGGCATGGGGCTACATTCTGGGGTGAGGCTGGGAGAGCAGTAAGTTACCTCGGCGACCCAGGCCAGAAAGATCTTCGGGGTGGCGTAGCATGGAGCCGGCTATGGGGCCCGACCGTGTTGTCCGATGAGGCTGGCGCGTTCGTCGAATCCAACGCGGACGGTGTTTTTGTCAGCCGTTTTGGGAATGATTCGCTGGCGGTGTTGCAGAACAAAGGCGGATTCAATCTGCCCAGGTTCGGACTCCTGCATAGTCAGGTTTTTGTCAACGCCGATGTTACGCAGGATACGCTGCGCCAGTATTGGGCGAATTTCGTTGACCTGGGTCCGGGAGTAAGGCTTCATCTCAATGGAACACCGCAATCGCTGGTGTTTTCTATGTCTTTGGTGCGGGGAGTCTATACGCATAACGAGGGTAATCCGCGAAGTCCGAATTTCTTTGATGTGAGAGCGGGATTCTGGTATGCATTTACGCGTTAGTGTCGTCGCGCTGGCTGGGGTCTGCGCGTGCTGTGCGGCAACTCCGGAGACTGGCTGGCAGCAGGTCCTTGAGTCGGTGAATTTGTCGTCTGATTCACGAATTCACGTGACTGGCGCGCGTGAACCAATTGGTGCGGAGTGGTCGGAGAAAATCGAGAACGGAGCAGTCCTGATCCTGGAAGGTGAGTCGCCGCTAGCCGTGTCGTTTGGATTTAAGCCTTCCAGGCAAACGGTTTCCATCACCAGTTTGCGCGATGTTCACGAACCGGAAATGCGCATCATTCTGCAGAAAACGGTCGAGTTATCCCGCTGGGAAGTCCCCTCCGGAGCAACAGTCTTCACAGCAGAACGCTGGTCCGGCGCACCGCTGGTAGCCGGATACCGCTCAGGCAAAGGCGCTGTCTTGTGGTCGGCATTGAACCCCGGCCGGCTCGGTTATGAGAGGTTTCCGTACCTGATCCATGCCTTGATCGATCTGGGCGTGGAGCCGCCGTTTCGGGGAAGCCGCCTGTGGGCGTTTTTTGATTACTCATACCGGACGCGGGTGGACGTGGATTATTTCGCGCGCCGCTGGCGAGAGTCGGGCATCAGCGCGCTGCATGTTGCTGCCTGGCACTTCTACGATTCAGATCCCGAGCGCGACGCTTACCTTCGCCGGTTGATCTCGGCGTGTCATCGTGAGGGCGTAATGGTGTACGCATGGTTGGAATTGCCGCATGTGAGTGAGAAATTCTGGACCGATCACCCTGAGTGGCGCGAGAAGACTGCGGTTTTGCAGGATGCCCAGCTCGACTGGCGCAAGCTGATGAATCTCACCAATCGCGATTGTTTCCGAGTAGTGAGTAAAGGTATATCAGATCTGATATTTCGTTTCGAGTGGGACGGCGTAAACTTCGCGGAGTTGTATTTCGAGTCGCTGGAGGGAGATGCCGCTCCAGCCCGCTTTACTCCCATGAACGATGATGTTCGGGCAATGTTTCAGGCAACTCCAGGGGGCTTCGATCCAATGGAATTGTGGTCGAAGCGCCGGGACTCGGAGTCCCTGCATAAGTTTTTGACATTTCGGGCGGGCTTGGTGCAGAAGATGCAAGAGGAGTGGCTCTATGAAGGAGAGAAATATCGCCAGTTCAACCCGGACCTGGACATTGTGCTCACCCATGTCGACGATCGATTCGACACACGGATGAGAGACGCTATCGGGGCGGACGCTGGGCGGGTCCTGCCACTAATGAACCGGCAGGATTTCACGTTCCTTATTGAGGATCCGGCGACAATCTGGAACCTCGGTCCGCAGCGCTATCTTGAGATCGCGAAACGGTACCAACCCTTGACTCCGCGGCCCGATCGCTTGGCCTTGGACATCAACGTGGTTGACCGGTACCAGGATGTCTATCCTACGAAGCGGCAGATCGGGGTGGAGTTATTCGAACTCATTCATATGGCATCAGCAGCGTTCTCCCGTGTCGCTGTCTATTTTGAAAACTCCATTTCACCGTCGGATATGAGAATTCTGCCCTACGCGGCGGTGGCTCCGCGAAGCGTCAAGCGGGTTAACGAAGGGGTTACGGTGGATTGTCCTCCCGGCTTAGGTATGCGTTGGAAGGGTCCGGTTTCTGTGGATGGTTTGCCATGGGCGTTTCACAGTCGAGACACCGTATGGTTGCCCGTCGGAAAACACTTCGTCCAAGCCGGCTCCGTCGAAGTTCCTCTGCGAATTCTGGGCTTTAACGGAACGCTTCTCAAGGCCCGATGGACCGGTTCCAGCTTGGAGTTCGAATATGAAAGCGATTCCAGGGCTGCAATGTTGGTTGAGGAACCATTCGGCGCTGCATTAGTGGATGGGAAAACCGTTCTTACGATGACCGCGACGGGACACACTGCCATCTGGCTTCCACGGGGACGTCATCAAGCGGTAATCGAGGCGGCCGGCGCTGAGATAAGTAAGGGCAATCTTCAATCGGCTAAGAAGTAGTGCGGTAGTCCGGTTCTACGGGTTATGAGTAATCTTCAGGCGTAGTACCATAGCGGAAGGTCGATGAGTGACATTACCCCCGACGGTTCTGGCGCTACTCCCGAGATACCGAATAAGCTCTATTTCAAGATAGGCGAGGTGAGTAGTCTCCTGACCGTGGAACCGTACGTCCTGAGGTTTTGGGAGACGGAATTTCCCAAATTAGCCCCGAAGAAGACAGATAAAGGCCAGCGCATGTACCGGCGCAAGGACGTCGAACTGCTTCTGCAGATCAAACATCTGCTATATGAGAAGAAGTTCACGATCGAAGGTGCCCGCCAGTTTTTGCAGGGTGCGGGAAAGTCGCCGGTTAAGGTGCCGCTTGCTCCGATGCAAGGGGCGTTGTTTGGCACCAGTGATGCGCTGCCGGAGATTCGGAAAGAATTGGCGGCAATCCTCGAAATGCTTTCATAGGATAGATTGCAAAGTTTGGCCACAGAGACTGCGCCAAGCCAGTTAAGCTAACGGGTTACAATCATTCCGTAAATGCGATCCAGGTCATCGGGCGAGTAATATTCAATCTCGATGTGGCCTTTCCCTTTGCCTTTCTCGATGATTCGGACTCGCGTTCCCAGGCTCTGCTGCATTTCGTCGATGGCCGCCCTGACATTAGGGTCGATCGGAGGGGCGGGAGGTTTCTCGGGGCGCTCAGCCGAACCCTGGTTAATATCTTTTACAGTCTTTTCAATCTGCCGAACCGTCCATCCCTCCGCTATCACGCTGTAGGCAATATTCTTCTGGCGATCCGGATCCTTGATACCGATCAGGGCACGTGCGTGACCTGCAGAGATTTTGCCCGACGCTACAATCTGTTGAACTTCGGGCTGTAGCTGCAGCAGGCGAATAGTGTTGGTCACCGTTACACGGTCTTTCCCCGTTCGCCTGCCGATTTCATCATGGCTCAAGCGCAATTCCGTTACCATCCGCTCAAATGCTTCGGCCAATTCCATCGGGTTGAGGTCTTCGCGCTGAATGTTTTCAATCAGCGCGATTTCGAGGAGCTTGGCGTCTGGGATATCTTGGACGACCACTGGGACGACAGTGAGGGCGGCAAGTTGTGCGGCGCGCCAGCGTCGTTCGCCGGCGATAATCTCGTATTCATCTCCGGCTTTTCTGACTGAGATCGGCTGAATGATTCCGTTGACCCGTATAGATTGGGCAAGTTCCTCCAACGCGTCTTCCCGAAATTGCCGGCGCGGCTGAAAAGGGTTTGGCCTAATCTGAGAGACTGGCAGTTCCGTAGTCGGCTGGACTTGCTGTGAGGTCTCCGGCTGCGTTTGTTTCAGGCGGGCCGGAAGGAGGGAGTTTAGGCCCTTACCGAGTGCTTGACGATCCGGCGGCTTGCTCATGGGTCAGAATCTCTTTCGCTAATTGAATGTAGGCTTCAGCTCCGCGAGACGCGGGGTCGTAAAGAAGCACTGGTTTTCCGTGGCTCGGGGCTTCGGCGAGCCGGACATTCCTTGGAATGATCGTGGTAAACACATCTTTGCCGAAAAACTCCCTCAGATCAGCAGCAACTAACTTGGTGAGGTTGGTACGATCATCGAACATCGTGAGCAGAACTCCTTCGGTTTTCAGCGGGTGCCCAAAGGATTCTCGAACACGGTCAACGGTATCAAGGAGTTCAGAGACGCCCTCGAGGGCGAAAAACTCGCATTGAATCGGAATCAGAACGGAATCGGCTGCCATGAGAGCGTTCAAGGTTAGGAGATCCAGGGCCGGAGGACAGTCGATGAGGATGTAGGCATAACGTTCACGTATGCGATCCAATGCATTTTCGAGGAGGCGCTCCCGGTGATCAACCGTCAACGATTTCCAAATTGGCCCCTACCAGGTTCTTGTCAGCGGGTAGGAGGTCTAGACCTTCCATCTCCGTCGGAACGATGGCGTCTTCGGCCGATGCTCCCCCTACCAGGACGTCGTAAATCGAGGTTTTTTCAAGAGATTTTTTGATTCCAAGACCCGTAGTTGCATTGCCTTGTGGGTCCGAGTCCACCAGGAGCACTCGGACGTCATTCGCTGCGAGAGATGCGGCGAGATTGATGGCGGTCGTAGTTTTCCCTACCCCGCCCTTTTGATTCGTTATCGCGATTATGCGGCCCAAGTTGGTAATCCTAACAGACTCCGGTGGGCGGCGCTGCATTGTCCTATTTAAATGCAGTGGGCTGCGAGATTTAGCAGTACTTTTTCCTGGAAAGTGCGGGTTTATGGGCCGCGCCCCTTCCGGTATCGGAGCGGTACAATTTCGCTGTCATCCTACGTCTGCTGGCGTCTCTCATTTCGAGTTACGCCCTCAACCGATTTGAGTTTTTATTGATCGCGGCCAGCTTCGGTAGCTGTTGCGGCTCAAAAAAGATCATCGCAGCCATCTCCCATTGTTCTACGGCAATGCTCGTCGACTACGTCGAGCGCCGACGTTACAGCCGGGCCTAGTTTCACGTGGAACATGATGGATGGTTTCACGTGGAACGTGACGGAGGCCGCTAAGCCGCATTAGTGGTCAAGTAGATATCGAGTACCGCAATCGCGGCCGGAGTCACACCAGGAATGCGAGCCGCCTGCCCTAGCGTCGCCGGCCGAACCCGATCCAGCTTCTCCTGGATCTCCCGGGACAAACCGGGAATATCGCCAAATTGAAATCTAGCAGGAATTACACGCCCCTGTGATCCGTTGAGACGATCAATCTGCCGTCGCTGTTGCCCGATATAACCGGCATATTTGACCTCGGTTTCAATCGTCGTCAGCAAACCCCAAACTGGCTCTTCCTCCAGCACCTCCACCACCCAACTCCGAATTTCCTCCATCTTAGAAGACTGGACGGCGCAACCAAGCCTCATGACGATGGTTCTGAAGCGCCAATTGCAAACGAATTCTTTGTTTCCTCTTTCGATCGAACAACAGCCAACGCTCATCGCTCACTAAACCAGCCCGCCGGCCCAGTGGGGTAAGGCGTTCATCCGCGTTATCAATCCTCAAATGCAGACGGAACTCTGCCCGCGATGTAAACATCCGATACGGCTCATCGGTCCCCTTCGTAATCAGATCGTCAATTAATATCCCTATGTAGCCTTCATTTCTCGGCACCACAATATCGGACGTGTTGCCAATCTTGGCGGCAGCATTCAAACCGGCCATCAGACCCTGGCATCCCGCCTCCTCGTAGCCTGAGGTACCGTTAATCTGGCCAGCCAGGAACAAGCCCGGAATCTTCTTCACCTCCAGCCGGTGATCTAATTCGCGTGCATCGATGGCGTCATACTCGATCGCATATCCCGGCCGAATCATCTCGGCGTTCTCAAGTCCGGGGATGGAAGCAATCATTGCCTCCTGCACATCGATCGGCATGCTTGTAGACATGCCGTTCACATAAATCTCGTTGGTATCCAAACCTTCAGGCTCTAGAAAAATCTGGTGGCTCAACCTTTCTGGGAACTTGACGAACTTATCTTCGATCGAAGGACAGTACCGCGGACCAATCCCTTCAATCTGACCGCTATAAAGAGGTGAGCGTGATACGCTGTCCAGCACGACCCGCCTCGTCTGCTCGTTTGTATGCGCCAGGTAGCAGTGAATCTGCGGACGGTCAATCTTCTCGGTCATGAACGAGAACGGCGTCGGATCTTCATCTCCGGGCTGCTTTTCAAACTTTGACCAGTCGATCGATCTTGCGTCCAACCGCGGAGGAGTCCCTGTCTTCAGCCGCGTCCACGCCAAACCAGAGCCGCGTAACTGATCCCCAAGAAGTTCCGATGGCGCCTCTCCATTGCGCCCGCACCTATACTTCTGCTCCCCGACGTGGGCCAACCCATTGAGAAACGTTCCGGTCGTAATGATCACCGCGCCACATCGCACGCTCCGTCCGTCTCGCAACACCACCCCCGCAGCGCGCCCTCCATCTAAAATCAACGCAGACACCTCGGCCTGTTTGATCCGCAGATTCGGCTCCGACTCCAGCACTTCCTTCATTCGGACACGGTACATTCGCTTATCACACTGCGCTCGAGGCGACCACACCGCCGGACCCCGACTGGTGTTCAGCAAGCGGAACTGAATTCCAACAGCGTCCGTAACCTCCCCCATGATCCCGCCCAGCGCATCAATTTCCCGCACCAAATGACCCTTTGCAATACCTCCAATTGCCGGATTGCAAGACATCTGCGCGATGAGGTCGACATTCATCGTGATCATGGCCGTCTTCAGCCCAATTCGCGCACAAGCCCGCGCAGCCTCACAACCGGCATGCCCGGCCCCTATGACAACAACGTCAAACTGCTCTTGCATTGTTATCATTGTAGCTTCTGTGAACATTCTCATCATTGGCGGCGGCGGCCGCGAGCACGCCCTTGCCTGGCGGTTAGCCCAGAGCCCATCTCGTCCCCAAATATTTGCAGCCCCCGGTAATCCCGGGATCGCTACAATCGCCACTTGCCTTCCCGTCAGTGATCTGTCACCCGCTACTCTACTTGCAGCCGCAGAGAGTGTCTCGGCTGACCTTGTCGTCGTCGGACCTGAAGCCCCCCTGGTCGACGGCATCGTGGATTGCTTCCGATCCGCCGCCCGTCACATCGTCGGTCCGACGGCCGCCGCCGCCCGACTGGAAGGGAGCAAGGTTTACGCCAAGAAGTTCTTCGCCGCCCACGGCATTCCAACGGCCCTCTTCGATGCAGTCACAACCGCCCAGGAAGCCGATGACGCCTTTCGTCGCTTCGGTTATCCTGTTGTAATCAAAACCGACGGTCTGGCTGCTGGAAAAGGGGTTGTGATCGCTACTAACCGTGCGGAGGCAAAGGCCGCTTATCAATCCCTGGGACCCACCGTGGTGATCGAACAATTTCTTCAGGGCCAGGAAGTCAGCTTTATTGTGCTCTGCGACGGACGCCATTTCACACCTTTCGCGCCGGCCCAGGACCACAAAGCCGCTTACGATGACGATCTGGGCCCCAACACGGGCGGCATGGGAGCCTACTCTGACGACCGCATTCTAACCCCCAATCAGCAGCAGGAGATCCTCGACACGATTATCGCGCCAACTGTAGCGGCGTCTCGCTTTACAGGATTTCTCTATGCCGGACTGATCATGACCGCAGAGGGTCCGCGCCTTCTTGAATACAATGTCCGCATGGGAGATCCTGAAACTCAGCCTCTGATGCAGCGCCTCAATTGCGACCTCGCTGAGATACTCACTATCGCTGCACGCGGAGAGCTAGGCCAAATCAGCCTCTATTCACGGCCCGACCCTTCCCTTTGCGTCGTTCTGGCCTCCGCCGGCTATCCCGGTAAATTTGACATCGGTTTTCCTATAACAGGCATCGAAATTGCCGAATCCGCAGGAGCTACAGTGTTCCATGCGGGCACACGACTTAACCACGGACAGTTGGTTAATTCGGGAGGACGCGTATTAGGGGTCACCGCGTCTGGGCCAGATCTTCCTTCGGCGATAACCCAAGCATATGCCGCAGTTTCGAATATTAAGTATCAAAACATACAATACCGCCATGATATTGGCCGCAAAGGCCTAAAGCGCTACAATAACCACTAGCATTAACCACTAGGATTGTGGGCACGTAGCTCAGTTGGATAGAGCGGTCGCCTCCTAAGCGACAGGTCAGCAGTTCAAATCTGCTCGTGCCTACCACCTTCTTACCGTGCGGAGATCAAATTGCTCTTTTGCCGTCGTTATGCAAAGGCAGTATTATCTCTGGACCGCCGGCGGGTCGACGGTTAGCGTCTCTCTCGGAGCCGACGTGATCATCCGCTTACGAGACGCAATCGCGGCCGCCCGCGAACAAGAGGAACTTGGCGGGATTCTCCTGGGGCGGTGCGACTCTGGCGAAACCATATCTATTGAATCCTACGAGATCGTGTCGTCCGAACATCGCCGCGGCATGACCTTCTCGCTGTCAGGTTCCGACAAACGCAGGTTATGGCAGCGCCTCCGGGCGAGCCATCACGGCCTGCAGCCGGTGGGTTCGTTTCGCACTCACCTTCGTCAGGGCCTCTATATGGATCAGTACGACTTCGACCTGATGCAAGAGTATTTCCGTGCTTCCACCGACGTCATGCTGTTGGTCCGTCCGGACGACGGGCAGGCTGGATTCTTCGTATGGGAAGAAGGCGACATCTCCAGGCAGAAAAGCTACAGGCAGTTCCCCTTCGATCCGCAAGCTTTGCCTCTTACCGCGCCCGTGGCGAACGACGCCCAACCCGCGGACGTCCCACAACCCGCGGACATCGTAGTGGCGCGCTCCAAGGTTTCCCAGAGACGGACGCCGACGCTCGTCAAAGTAGGCTTTGTCGCCGCGACGGCCGGACTAGCCGCGGTGCTCGCCTTTTACACTCATGAACATCGCCCTCCTATCGCGCCGCACCCATCAGTACTCGTTGCGAACAACACGCAGCAGCCCCAACTGAGTCCGGTTGACCCTCCCGTCGATCCCGATACCCCAAATCCTATTTCTTCCGCCAGCGAGCACTCTGGCAACGAGCTCGAACTTCACGTGAAAATTCCCGCGCGCCCTTCACCCTTCGACTCCGAGAAGCTTGGTCGCGACATCGGGCTCACCTCCCCAAAACTGCATCCGCACTCGCTCGCGCAACCTGCGACACCACCCGTGCCGGTGCAACCCGTCCAGACCGCAAGTATCACCCCCCCGCCCGCCGTAGCTCAAACCGTTCTCCGGCCGGTCCGTCCTACTTTCGTTTCGGAAGTTTCGCTGGAGCCATCTCAACCTGGAGTTCTGCGCAGGGGTATTCATCACGTCCCGGTTCTAAAACTCTTTGACCGTCATGACTACAAGTCCGGCACCGGCTTCGCTCCGGCTCGACCGGTGCGCGAAGTGAAACCCAGGCTCCCGGAAGATGTCCAGCAAGAAGGACCTCAACATCCCGACGTGGCCGTAAAGGTCTGGATCAATGACGAAGGCCAAGTCACCAAAGCCGAGTTGCTTTCAGATCACGTCGACCCCGAAATCGCGGATGTCGCGTCCAACGCCGCTTATAAATGGGCCTTCGAGCCCGCTCGCCTTTCGGACCGCCCGGTCTCCAGCGAAATGGTGATGCATTTTCGCTTCGTTCCGAAACAGAGCTATTGAAGAGTGCTCTGACCCTGAATTCCCATTTCCGTTCCCATCACGTTCCGGTTAATGTGGTTATCCAGATTGATGACGTACGTCTCTTTGGCTTCGATCAGTACCGGAGAGTGCGTGGCGCAGATGATTCGAAAATTCTTACGATCCGCTAACTCGAGCAGCATTTTAAGAATGCGGCGTTGGTTCGATACCGATAGCGCCATTTCAGGCTCGTCGAGCATCAGAATCGTGCCCTCCGGAAAAGACGGAAAGGTTTGATTGAACATCGACAACATCACTTGCCCGTGGCTCGCCATGCGCAGGAACTCCTGCATCTCCGGTTGGTCCTTGAACAAATCCATCTGCATCCGAGGGTTGTGCTGTTCGGCGTCGAATAGAAAGACCTTGCCGGCCTTCACTCCGCCCTCGTCGAGCCGGTAGAGGTAGTTCTCCACCTGTTCACCGCGCAGCGCGTAATAAATTGAGTGGAGCAAGGTCGATTTTCCTGATCCGTTCTCACCCGTCAGCATCACCACCGGATGCGAAAGATCGACAACCATCGGCATGTGAAAATTGAGGTTCACGAACACAGGATGAGCAAGAATCTTTAGATACATGTGAATCTCAAGGATACCGTGGCGAGCCGCCCCGGTTGAGCCGCAGCACGTTAGCCGTCACGAAAATGCTCGAAACCACGGCCGCCGAACTCGCCAGGACCGGGTTCAACAGCCCGCAGGCGGCTACGATCAGGCCTACACTGTTGTAGCTAAACGCCCAAAACAGATTCCGCCACATCACGCGTCCTGTCCGCCGCGAAAGAGTCAACATCTCGAGCACGCCCCGTAGATCGTCTTTCATCAACACAATCATCGCGGCATGGGTGGCAACATCTATATCTCCCCCCATCGCGATGCCCAGATTCGCCTTACCTAGCGCCGGTGCGTCGTTCCTCCCGTCCCCGATCATCGCTACGGTCAACCCGCTTCGCCGCAGTTCTTCCACGATCTCCGCTTTGCCGGCGGGCGACACCTCCGCCCGAAACTCCCTGGCCCCTACGGCTCGGCTCGCCCAACCCGTCGCGGTTGCGGAATCGCCGGACACCACTATCGTGCGAACATCCAGCGAATGCAGCTTTTCGACCAGGCCCCGCGCTTCGGGACCGATCCTGTCGCCGAATACCAGTCGTCCCGTCACCACCCGATCCCAGCCGTAATAAACCACGGTGCGGCCATCTCCAGCATCCGGATCCGCATCCATCTCGATACCGTTAAACAGCCTCCAACTGCCCACATATAAACGACCCACTCCCACCAGGCCGCTGATTCCCAGGCCGCGGTGCACCTCAACTCCCGCGGCGACCATCGGTTTTAATCCTGTCTGGCGAAACCGGTCCATCACCGCGTGTCCTAAAGGATGTTCGGAACATTGTTCCACCGCGGCGACCATCGGCAAGTCCTCTTCGCGTGCTTCCAGCAACTTGAATCGGCCTTCCGTAATTGTTCCGGTCTTGTCAAACACTACCGCATTGAGTTTGCCGAAAGTTTCTACTACCTCCACATCGCTGATCAGGATTCCGCGGCGCGATGCGTACCCTACAGCCGCGGTCAGCGCCAGCGGAGTCGCAACTCCCAGCACGCACGGACAGGCAATCACCAGTACTGACACCGCTCGCAGGACGTCGCCCGTCACAATTGCCACTGCCGCGGCCACAACCATCACCATCGGAATCGCGATTCGCTCAACTTTTTCGGCATTACGCTCCTTTGCAGAACGCTTCCCTAAGGCACTTTCCACCGAACGCAGAATTTTGGCGTTCGTGCTGCTCTCTCCGACTCCGGTCGCGCAAACGCGCAGATCCCCTCCCTGATTGATGCTGCCGCCTTTTACCCGATCTCCCGCCCGCTTCGCTATGGGCCCGGCTTCACCCGTCAACTGCGACTCATCCGCCTGAGATTCACCCTCCATTACCACTCCGTCCGCGGGAATGAGCTCGCCGGCCTTCACTAGAAAGATCTCATCGGCCTTCAAAGCTTCAATATCGACAAACCGCTCACTCGAGCCGCGATCCAGCACGCGAGCCTTCCGCGGTATGGTTTCATAAAGGCTTTGGATTGCCAACGCCGTCTTCTCTTTCGCCCCTCGCTCGATCCACTTCCTTAATAGCGTCAGCACCGTGATGCCGCACGCCAGGTCGAAGCAAATTTGTTTCGACCCGTGAAATGACTCGTAGCTCCCGTAACCGAACGCTGTAAGGATGCCGAGCGCCGGGAGCGCCTCGAACTCGACCACCCCATTCGCCAGGCCCCGCCATGCCACCCTCAAGATCGGTTTCGCAGAATACAACACCACCAGCGCGGCCACAGCCGTCATGACAAAAGGAAGATAGGGACGCAGCTGGACCGGCAGGCCCCCTAAGTTTTCCGCAGCAACATCGAATTTGAGCAGCATCACATTGATCCAGAGAACTAACGCGACACCCAAGCGGATGAGAAGCTCTTTCCGCTCGGCCTGCGACTGTTGTCTATTTCCGCCATATTCCGCGACGGTGTACCCGAGTGACGCGACGCGACGTTCAAGGTCTCCTGGCGCCATGTACCGCGAATCGTACTGAACTTTCAATAGATCCCATGCAAAGTACACTTGGGCCGAGATCACCCCACGCTCTTTCTGCAGCGTGTGCTCGATTAACCGGGCGCAACCGCCGCGCCACATGCCTGAAACGCGCAGCCTCTTCTCACGGACCGGACTCGTACCGGATTGTTCCTGAGCACTGCTCTTCGATTCCAGCCGTTCTCGCGTGGAAATCAGACCCAGTTCCAGACTGCGCTTGAATAGTTCCGTCTCACGCGGATCCACCCCAGGCTTCAGCACTCCGCTCTCGCGCAGGATGGCATGGACGTTCAGACAACCGGCGCAGCAGAAGGCTAGCCCTTCCACGTCACCTTTGCGCGAAATTGGGTTCGTTCCGCAATTTTGTCCGCAGAGGGAACAGAGCGCCTCCAACTTATCTACCGGCATCGCTTGCCTTCCCTACTCCCCTCGTAGGCGCCCGTGTTGATTGAGCCGAGGCTTCCCGCCCGTAAAATGCGCCGCGCCCCTGTAATTGCGGACAATATCGCCGTCATTTTCCTGCCACCGCATCTGCCGCATAGCCACCCTGGTTGACGAAAATAGGATGGGCCTGTTATGCGATCCCATAACAAACCATCAGAATGACACAAAAAGCCGTGCAAAAACCGCGCCGGGAAAACCGAAATCATAGTCCGAGCGAGACGTTATCCATAGAATCACTCAGGTCCGTGAGATAGAAAAGGAAGCCGGCAAAAGTCCTATCTTTGAAAAAACGGGGAATGCCATTGCATTGCATCCGGCGATAAACTCCGTCAGAACGCCGTAAGGGAATCGCCGCCGTGAACGACTTCTGCGTCTGTAAAGCGCGCCAATATTGGTTCAAAATCTCATCTCGGCAATCCGGTTGCAGAACTTGCTGCCAGCCATCACCGAGTTCATCTTGACTGTGCCGGCCCGTAAACCTCGACCATGCTTCATTGACAAAATCGCACAAACCGTCCGGACCATTGCACGCGATCAGGGCCTGGACAGAATTGGCGATCATACGGAAGCGTTCCTCGGCCTCAACGAAATGGGATTCTGACTCCGTCGCCTGGAGCGCGACCATCCTCAGCTCCATCCTGCAGGCAATGATAGCGGCGAGTTCCACCAGAGTCTCTAGATCTTCATCAGAAAACCCGGGTCGCGGCGATAGGTCGGCTATGACGAGAATGCCCAACCTTTGGCCGCACAGAGTTACAATCGGCGCTGACGCTGCAAACTTCAAAGGCCCCAGGTCAGTGCCCGGCGGAAGCTCCCCCTGTTCGCCATACATAAACTGCGGCACAGCCAACATTTGGAGCAGTGGATAAGACCTCAAGTACTTCCAATAAGCGCCACCGCTTCCGATCCGGGTCATGACGCGGTCTGGACGCCCTAACATGGCAGCGTATGCGATCGGCACCTGGAACACTCTGCCGACCAGATTGGCTAACTGGCGCAGGTCGGCCGCCTCCGATCGCTGGAGAACGTTTTGTCCTCCGCATCCGATACCCAAACACACAGCGGTCGGTGAAGGTTTCATACTTCTGTTTTCTTATCGGTAGCGATCGCGAAAAACTTTATCCCCGCCCTATCGGAGCCTGCGATAACAACCGATTAACACTTGAGTGCATCTGTGATTTCGATCCGGAGCTATTTGCAAGCCGAGAGGCAAACCGACAGGCAAACCGACCAAGCGCCGTTCCTGTTAGTCCAGCTACTACTGGACGGTTTGACGCGCCATGCTGTGGAAGGCGCACCGGACGAATTGGCACGCCTCCGCGAAGCGACGCAAAACGTCGAAGCGGCGCTAAATTCCCATGCGCCGCCAAGTGAACTGCTCGCCCTTGCGACGGTCGCCCTGGACGCGCTCAGGCAGAATAACCAACAGGCCACGAAAACTCTGCGGCAACCGGTAGCGGAATTAAAGTCTAAGGTCAAAATGCTGACCGCTGCCATAACTTCGATCTCCAGCTCTAGCTCCGAAAATATCCAGAGGCTGCAAAAAATCAGATCGCAGATGCTTTGGTCAGTCGAGGTGAAAAATATTCGGTCGCTGCGCACCTCGCTTTCCGAGTGTCTCGACAGTGTTCTCGCTCAGGCGGAGCGGCAGCGGGCCGAGGCCGATAGGGCGGCCCAAGAAATGCATCGCAGTAACCAGAAAGTGCAGCTCGACGGACCTTCAGCCGCTACCCCCCTGGACGCCGCCACCGGTTTTCCCGCGCGGCAGGAAGCAGAAGAGAACATCGCAAAGGCGTGCGAGGATGAAGCCGACGCTTTCGTCGTAGTCATGGTCGTCAATCAATTGCAAAATATTACCCGCAGTCTTGGCCCGGAAGTCAGGGATGCCATACTTCAGCGGTTTGCCACCTTCATTCGCCAGCAGCTTCCCGCGGTCGACCTGTTGTTCCGCTGGGGTGAAGCGACCGTCGTGGCCTTGGTAAGGCGTAAAAAAGTGATGGAAGTGCGCGGCCTGATCGAGCCTCTGCTGGTCCAGAGACTCACTTTGAAAACGGGTAACCCCGAGGTGCAGGTTCCTATTTCCACGCGTTGGACAGTGTTGCCGCTTTCCGCTTCACCCCGGTTGCTGTTTCGCAAAATTGACAGTTTCTCCGCGTGCGAATGATCAGCTCAGACCTTTTCCGGTACCACGTACGGCGCACGATAGCTGCGTCTCAAAAGTGCATTCGCCTCATCGTCACCGCGGAACTTGTCCGCCGCCGCGTCGAAATAGACTGCCCGCCCGATCCGGTTACTGATATTCGCGAAATGCGCCAGCGCCGATGATTTGTGCAACTCCTCGGGAGGTGCAGCCAGATCGGACGCCTTCCGGCTCCGCACAGCCGCCACAAAGTTCGCCACATGCGGAGTCGTCTCGATCGTTCCGCTTCCCACCTTGCTCGGCCCGGGAGTGCGCTTCCTGCCAAGAAAAGTGTGATAGCTCGAGTAGTCCGGTATGATCATATAACCCTCGGTGCCGACGAAGATCACGCCAACCACGTTCTGATGATCGAGGAACGGGAATTCATCGCCCATGCCCGCTTCCGTGTTAGTCCACCCGCCGCGGGTTTCGAAAGTCACCAGGACGTTGCGGCCCGTCCACTCGTACATCATGGCTTGCACTTGCGGCGACGGCTGGTCATCGTTGTGCACATAAGCCCCGCCCATCGAAACGGCTTTGGACGGATGCTCCTTCAAATCGAGAGCCCAACGAATAATGTCCAATTCGTGGACACCCTGGTTTCCTATGTCGCCGCAACCGTAGTCCCAAAGCAAGTGCCAGCCCGCTCCGGAAGAACCCTGAATGCGCTTGGAATAAGGTACCATCGGCGCCGGCCCAAGCCATTTGTCCCAATCGAGGCCGGCCGGCGTCGCTTCGACGACAGCCTTAGGCATCGGCGGATGCGCCTTGAAAGTAATTCCGCGCGCGATGTAGACGCGTCCGATCACGCCCTCTTTCAGTTTCGCCACCGCTTCCACCACATTCGGGCTGGAGCGATTTTGCGTGCCATGCTGCACCAGCCGCTGATACTTATCCGCCGCCTTTTGTACTTGCAACCCTTCCCAGAAATCGTGCGTGCCGGGTTTCTCGCAGTAGACATCCTTCCCCGCCTGGCAGGCCCAGATGGTGCCGAGCGCGTGCCAGTGGTTGGGCGTCGCAAACGCAATCGCGTCGATCGACTTATCGTCCATCGCACGGCGCATATCGTCGAACTGCACCGGACGCAGATTGGTCTCTTTCTCGAAATCGGCGGCGCGCTGGCGCATCACCGTCTGATCCACGTCGCAGAACGCCGCTATCTCGACGTTCTGGTTTTGGACCTCGTGGAAACCTTTGATCAAATCGCGCCCTCGTCCGCGCAAGCCGACGATAGCCACGCGAAGGCGGTCGTTGGCGGTCCGAGCGGCTGCGCGCGCGGCAACGGCGGCTACAGACGAGAACAGAAATGTACGGCGTCCGGCATCCATGAATGAATCCCTTTCGCCTGTTAGTTTACTCCTGTAGGAAGGGGAGACACGCCGGAGCGCCCTTACGCCAGCCCCGACCTCACCAGCAGCGCTTCGGGATCCGGGTCACGCCCCATGAAGCGCCGATACAATTCCGCCGGATCCGCGCTATCCCCCTTCGACAGAATATTCTTGCGGAATTCCAAGCCCACTTCGCGGCTGAAAATGCCCTGCTCGCGGAAGCGCGAGAATGCGTCCGCATCCAGCACCTCGGCCCACTTGTAGGAGTAATAGCCCGCTCCATACGCCACGGGGCTGGCAAAGAGGTGAGTGAATGACACAATCATAGCGTGGTACTCCGGTAGCTTCGCTGCCGAGAAATGTTGCAGAATGTCGTGGGAGTACTTGATCAAGTCGCCATCCCGGTCGGGTGAGTATTCGCGGTGCATTTTCAGATCCACCGTGCCGAAGCTCAGCTGGCGCATCTGTACATTGGCGCCTCGGAAAGTCCGGGCCCGCACCATCTTGGTGAACAGGTCTTCGGGAATGGGTTCGCCGGTCTGATAGTGGCGCGCAAACAAGTTTAAGGCTTCACGCTCCCAACACCAGTTCTCCATGATCTGGGATGGCAGTTCAACGAAATCCCAGGCCACATTAGTGCCTCCGAGACTCCGCACTTCGATCTGACTCAGAACCAGATGCAGCAAGTGACCGAACTCGTGGAATATAGTTTCTACTTCCCGGTGAGTCAACAGGGCTGGCGTCTCACCAATCGGTGGGGTGAGATTGCCGCAGATCGTCCCGACGTGCGGCTCGGCGTGGGGTGGATCGTAAATACCGATGATAAAAGCATCCATCCACGCCCCGCCGCGCTTCGATTCACGCGGATACCAATCCGCATAGAACGCGCCCAACAAGCTGCCATTGTCGTCACGGATCTCGTAATAGCGAACTTCCGGATGCCACACGTGCGCTGCCGGCTTATGCACTACCTTGATCCCGAAAAGCCGCTCGACGATATCGAACATCCCCGATACCACCTTCTCCATCGGGAAATAGGGACGGAGAGCCTCTTCGTCAAAATCGTAGAGCTTGAGGCGGAGTTTCTCCGCCCAATAGCCAACATCCCACGGCTGCAGTTCGAATCCCGCGAAATCCTTCAGCTCCTGATTCTCGATGGCAAAGCGTCTCTCGGTGCGTTTCTCCAGTTGTTCCAGGAAGGCTTGAGCACTCGCGCCATTCTTGGCCATGCGATCTTCGAGCACCAGGTCGGCGAAATCGCGAAAGCCCAGCAACTGCGCCTTTTCCCGCCGTAACTCGAGGATCTGCGCGGTAATGGCCCGATTGTCGAATTCTCCGGAGCTGGCCCGCGTTGCATAGGCGTGGTAGACCTGCTCGCGGATTTCCCGGCTATCCAGATAAGTCATCAGCGGCTGATAGCTGGGCGCCTGCAGAGTGAAGCGCCAGCCGTTGAGGCCTTTGCTCTCGGCAAGAACCCGCGCCGCTGAACGGGCAGTGGGCGGAAGTCCGGCCAGATCCTTTTCATCCTCGATAATGAGCTCGAAGGCATTGGTGGAATCGAGGACGTTTTCAGAGAACTTAGTGGTCGCCTTGGCCAGCGCCACATCGATCTCCGCTAATCGTTTCTTCCCGGCCTCGTTCAATTCCGCGCCGTGGCGGCGGAACGAGTCGACGGTCTTGATCAACAGGCGCTCCCGCGCAGGCGTAAGCTCGGGGCGAGCCTGACTGTACTCCTTAATCGCCTTCCACAGACCTGCGTGGAGAGGGATGCCGGAATAGAACTCGCTGACCAATGGTTCCACGGCGTTGAAAGCCGCTCGCAACTCCGGATAGGTGGCAACCCCTTCCAGATGCCGCACCACGCCCATGGCATAATCCAGCCGCTCAGTCGCTCGCTCCAGGGCGAGCATCGTGTTGTCGTAAGTACGGGGCGCGGAATCGGCCGCAATGGCCTCGATCTTCTCGCGGGCGTCGATCAGGAGTTCGGTGACCGCCGGTTCCACGTGCTCGGCGCGCACGCGATCGAACGGGATCTCGAAATTGATGTGAAGAAGCGGGTTGTCTGAACCTGGCATTTCGTAAAGAGCTTACATCTTACAGGATACGGCACCCGCCTGCCCTGCATCTAAACTAGTGGCATGACTGACGGATACCGGGTACTGCGTGAAGCGAGCGGCGTGATTGACTTAGGGTCGCGTGGACGAATCAAGGTCACCGGCGAAGATCGCGCGCGCTTGCTTCACGCGATGACCACCAATCATGTGAAAGACCTCGTCCCGGGAGCCGGCTGCTACGCCTTCTTTCTGAACGCCCAAGGCCGAATCCTGGCCGACGCTAATATCCTCTGCTTTGACGATTATCTGCTCCTCGATGTTGAGCCCGAAAGCCGCAGTTTTCTGCTGGAGCACCTCGATAAGTACATCATCGCCGACGACGTGGCTCTGGAGGATTTGACGAACTCGACTTTCTCACTGGGTATCGAAGGGCCCGCCGCCGCCCTTTTCATGAATGCGTCGGGCTTACCTGCGCCTGAAACTCCCCTGACTCATCAACCGTCGGGAGCGCTGACAGTGATTCGAGCAAGTTCTACCGGCGCTCCCGGCTTTCGTCTGATGGGCCCGCTCGAAGCAGCTCCGAACTTCACTCCACCCGTCTCACCCGAGGACGCTCAGACCACCCGCCTCGAGCACTTCTTCCCGCGCTATGGGGATGAGATCAGCAGCGCCAACTTACCGCAGGAAACCGGTATCACTGACGCGTTGCATTTCAATAAAGGCTGCTATCTGGGACAGGAAATCGTGGAACGCGTCCGCTCCCGCGGCCATGTGAATCGCATCCTCACCGGCCTCCGTTGCGAAGGAGAGCAACCTCTTCAGCGCGGCGACAAAATCTCATTCGAAGACGCCGAGGTAGGAGAGATCTCCACTTCGATCTACTCGCCCTCACTCGGCGCTGCTATTGCCATGGGATATCTGCGAGTCCACGCGGCGAAACCAGGTACTACGGTGACGGTGAACGGCAGGGCAGCTCACTGCGAAGCCATTAAATCGTCGAGAAGCTGATAGGGAATCGCCAGATTTCCCGCATTGCCCGTGCCGAGCCGGATGCGCGGCTTATTGGCGCCGTGGAAATCCGAACCACCCGTAATCGCCAGACCATAGCGATGCGCAACCTCCAGATAGTGATCGACGTCGCCCGGCTTGTGGTCGCTGTGGTAGACCTCGACGGCCGTCAACCCGTGCGGGATCATTTCGCGGATAAGTGCGTCCACCTTGTCGTAGTCGTTGCGGAAGATCCGAACCGGATGCGCCAGCGAAGGAATGCCGCCCGCTTGACGCACCCTCGCAATGGACTGGCTCAACTGCGGATCCTGCCGCTCGACATAGGCTCGCGCCGACTCGTCCAGATACTCGCTGAAGGCGGTCTCCAAATCCGGAACGTAACCCTTTTCCACCATCACTCGCGCGAAGTGCGGACGGCCGGTGAGACTCCGGCCCTTCTGCTCAACCTCTTCGAGTGTCAGGTCCACGCCATATTGGCCCAGCTTATCGATCAACCGGCGATTGCGATCTCGACGCGTCTCCTGCAGCTGCTTCAGCCACGAGAGAAACTCGGCATTGGGTTCCTGCCGAATGAAATACGCCAGCAGATGAACAGAAGCATTTTTATAGCGGGTAGAAAGCTCGATGCCTCGAATTAGCTTCAGACCCGCCGCCCGGGCGATCGGGATCGCGGCCTCATAGCCATCGAACGTATCGTGGTCGGTGACGGATAGCGCTTCGAGCCCGGCTGCCATAGCATCGGAGATCAACTCCTCGGGACTTGAGGTGCCGTCGGAGAAATGCGTGTGCGAATGAAGATCGATCAGACGGGAAGACCTCAGGATTCTACTCTTCCAAGCAGGATGATGGAGATCGGAAGATCGCCCATTTTGGTATTCAGCGTCCAATCATGGTCGCCTTCTTTGGTAAATGACGTAGTTCCAGAGCCGATTCGATAGACTGAGCACCGCCGGATGAGCCGTGCCTGAGGCCTTGGTGCTCATCTTGATGGTCGCGTCGAGGTCAGGCATCGTGGTTGGGTCTTTGTCATCCGCCGCGGGAACAAGCGCGGCAAAGTCGCGTTGCGGAGCCGCGCCGAGGTGGTCGCCATTCGTTGGCATCAGGACATAACGTAGAGTGTAAAGCCCCGGTTGAAGCGATTGACCGCGGCGATCTTCGCCTTTCGTTCGAGTTTGATCACTCCCAGAAATGCTCCTACCGGAATTGTCGGCAGCGCGATCGAGTCGCCGCTATTCTTGGGCCCCGAGGGAGCGGCCTTCCGAAACCAGATCTCTATGACTGCGGTACCGTCAGCTTTGCTGATCTTCGTGCCTTGGGAATCGAGCAGGGACGTCACGGCGGGTGCGAGATCGGATGGAGGCGCTCCGGCCGGTTCGCTTTTGTACTGTTGGGCCAAAACAGTAGTAGCGTACAGAGAGAAGGCAACAGGGAAGAAAATCGCTCTTTTCATGAGTTTCATGATTCCATCGGGGCTTTTTACGACTCGCAAATCTGTGATGCGGACCCGTTGCCGGTGAAATGCACCACGCAAGGTAGGTTGGAGCGGGAGACCGGATTCGAACCGGCGACATCGACCTTGGCAAGGTCGCACTCTACCAACTGAGTTACTCCCGCGCTCTCGAAACCATTCAGTTTCTCGCTTTCCGCGGCTCCTGTCAATAGCGCTTCATTGCATACCGTAAATTTATGATTACAAGACGCTTATATTCTTGTTTCAGACCGGGTCACTTATGCTAGACTACGTTCTGCTGCTCGACCGACTCGCAGTTTTCACCGAAACCTGACAAGGTTTTGGCCTTCCCCAAATAGCGGCCACAGCGGTACCGGCATTCCCCTGCGCGTCAACCGCCAGGGGATATTTGCGTTTATTGTGACGAATGATCAATGTTTCAGCCATGACGAATGCTTGGGATCTCATCAAACAAAAGCTTGAATCGCTGCTGAGTTCCGAGAGTTTCCACAACTGGTTTAGCCGCTCGCGTTTCTTGTATATTGATCGTAAAACTTTGCACGTTGAGGTTCCCGATCGCCAAACCCTGCAATGGCTCGAAAATGAATATGCCGAACAAGTCCAATCGCTGGCTCGATCCTTGGGGATAGGAATCGAGCGAGTGCAATACGAAATTCAGAAAGAAGAGAGCCACTTCGCTACCATGTTGCAGTTGCAGTCCGATCCCCAACTAAGCTTCAGTCACGACGTCGAACCGGAGATCGAGTCTGAACCCGAGGTTTACCTTCGAGAGCTTTGTGGTCGGGTCCTCGAATCAGTTTGCGCACGCCGCTGCGCGTTCCGTAGCTGCCAACCCGTCGCGCTCCTACAATCCGCTATTCATCTATGGCGCTACCGGGATGGGAAAGACCCACCTGATGCATGCCATCGGGCGCGAATTGATTAGCCAAGGGAAAATACGGGTACTTTACACTTCGGCGGAACGCTTTACGAATGA
Organism: Terriglobia bacterium; assembly: GCA_963777595.1. Lineage (GTDB taxonomy): Bacteria > Acidobacteriota > Terriglobia > Bryobacterales > Bryobacteraceae > CAVVFX01. The sequence goes on along the minus strand of CAVZRE010000045.1, from coordinate 163,336 downwards.
AGTAGTGACGGGGATCCGTCTGGAGCGGATGCATCAACTGCGAGCCCGCTACCGCTCAGCGGATGTCCTGCTGATCGATGACATTCAGATCATCGGCAACAAAGAGCGTACGCAGGAGGAGTTTTTCCACACTTTCAACGAATTGCATGACGCCCAGAAGCAGATTGTCATCTCTTGCGATTCGCCTCCAAAGGGGATTCCAGGCCTGGTAGAGCGCCTCCGGTCGCGTTTCGAATGGGGCCTGACAGCCGATATCCAGCCACCTGATCTCGAAACCCGCATGGCGATCCTGGACAAAAAAGCCGAACTGCAGGGTGTGGCGCTTCCCGAAGACGTTCGCATCCATATCGCAACCAAGAGCCGCTCCAATATCCGCGAACTCGAAGGCGCACTGGTCAAGCTGATAGCCTACTCTTCGTTGACCGGCGCACCCATCACCATGGCGATGACTCAGCAGGCGCTCAAGCACATGTTGCACGAGCACGAACGCCGCATCACCATCGATTCGATCCAAAAAGCCACCGCCGACAAGTTCAACATCAAGCAATCGCAGTTGAAGGAGAAAAGCAACGCCAAGGACATCGTACGGCCGCGCCAGGTGGCCATGTACTTGGTGAAGGAGTTAACTCAGGCATCCCTGCCTGAAATCGGGCGCGCGTTCGGCAACAAGCACCACACCACGGTGATTCACTCCATCCGCAAAATTGAGGAGTTGCGCCAGACCGATTCCGAACTCAACAAGACCATCAACAGTCTAATCGACACATTGCAATGACTTACCACGGATTTCCACAAACCCGCTCCTGCAGGCGCTGTGAGGATCTGTGCAAGTTCGCTGACAGGTTTCGTTTTACTACTTTCCTGCACCGGTTTTCCACAAGGAAGTGAAGCGGAAAGTGTCTTGTTTTGGTATAATTTAGGTATTCTTCAACATTTCGACAGGACCCATCAATACGGGTTATTCTTTAAATCTATATTGGTGAGTAACGAAGTAGTAGCAGGCCCACACAAGGTGAGGAGTGACGTTCGCGACCAATGGAACTGACTGTTAGCAAGGCCGATCTCGTACGTGAACTAGGGCTCTCGCAGGGCGTCGTGGAGAAGCGGACGACCATCCCGATTCTTTCCAACATACTTCTCGAGGCAAGCGGCGACCGGCTGACTCTCACCGCGACTGACCTGGAGCTGGGAATTCGCGCTGAATGTCCGGCCAGGGTCAAGAAAGAAGGCGCAGGCACGATTCCCGCGCGTAAGCTGCTTGATTATGTTCGCTTGCTGCCTGATGGAGACATTAACATCAAGATCCTGGACAACCACTGGGCCAGCATCACCGCGGGGCGATCAAAGACCAAAATCGCCGGCATGTCTCGTGAGAGCTACCCGGAATTGCCAGTGATGCCGGAAGCGATTACCGAGATTCCGGCCAAGCAACTGGCGTCGATGATCACCCGGACGGTGTTCGCGATTTCCATGGAAGAATCGCGGTTTACCTTGAACGGTGCGCTGCTGTTGCTCAAGGAAGACGGCATGGTGATGGTAGCGACGGACGGCCATCGGTTGGCGTTTGTGGAAGCTTCCGGCGAGAATGCCAGGTCGTTCAGGGCTTTAATCCCGCGCAAAGCCATGGGGGAAATTGTCAAACTTGCGGATGAGGCACCCCCGGAAGCTAAAATTTCGTTTTCCGGCGATGATAACCATTTGTTCTTTCAGTTTGGGAATCGGTTGTTGATCACACGGAAACTCAGTGGAAATTTTCCGGATTACGAACGCGTGTTGCCCGCCGACAACAGCCATATCGCGACGCTGGATAAGGCCGAGGTGAAAGCCGCCATCGAACGCGTCGCGCAATTTGCCGATGAGCGATCAAAAGCGATTCGGGTTCAGTTTGCAGAAGGTGAAGTGCGGGTTTTCTCGTCATCGGTCGAAACCGGCGAGAGCGAAGAGAGCGTACCTACCGAGTATCACGGTCCCGAACTCGAAATCGGTTTCAACGCCACCTATCTGCTCGATTTTCTCCGGGCCATTCCGCAGGATCGCGTGGCCTTTGCTTTGAAAGACCAGAAGAGCGCCGGCGAGTTGCAGCCTTCGGCTGAAGTGCTGAAGGACAAGTATCGCTATGTTGTGATGCCGATGCGCATCTGAAGGACAGGCTTGAAGTCTGTCACACAAGTTAGTTTTCCGGAAGTTACCTTCCGGGTTCGAACTCGTGCAATATACGTAGTTCAGAAAGAAGAATACAGTTTTGGCTAACGAAGTCTCCCAGTCTCCCGAAGTTTACGATTCGACTAGTATCACGGTCCTCGAAGGCATCGACGCCGTACGACTGCGGCCCGCGATGTACATCGGCTCGACCGGCGAGAGCGGCTTGCATCATCTGGTGTACGAAGTCGTCGACAATTCAGTCGACGAGGCTATGGCAGGATTTGCGGACGAGGTAAACGTCGTGATTCACATCGACGACTCGGTCACCGTGACCGACAACGGCCGCGGCATCCCGGTAGATATGCATGAAACCGAGGGCGTGTCGGCCGCGCAGGTCGTCATGACGAAACTCCATGGCGGCGGCAAATTCAATTCCAAGAGTTATAAGGTTTCCGGCGGCTTGCACGGTGTAGGCGTCACTTGCGTGAATGCGTTGTCCGACCGGTTGGAACTCGAAATCTGGCGGGAAGGCTATACCTGGGTTCAGGAGTATTCATGCGCGATTCCGAAAGCCCCGCTGAAGCGGGAAGGCAAAGCCGGTAAAAAAACCGGTACACGCATCACTTTCCATCCCGATCCGACGATCATGACGTCGACCAAGTTCAATTTCGACACCTTGGCCCAACGGTTCCGGCAACTCGCGTTCCTGAACAAGGGTCTCAAGATCACCCTGCTCGACGAGCGCGAAGATCCTCCCAAGGCCCACGAGTTCTTCTACCAGGGCGGTGTCGCGGAGTTCATTAAAGACCTGAACAAAGGCAAATCGGTCCTGCACGAAAAGCCGATTCACTTTGAGGAGCAGAAAGACCTTCCCAACGGCGGAACGTTGACCATGGAAGTCGCTCTCCAGTACAACGACGCCTACTCCGAATTGGTGTTCAGCTTCGCCAACAACATCAATACTGTCGACGGGGGCACCCATCTCAGTGGCTTCCGCAGCGCCCTGACGCGCACAATTAACGCCTTCGGGCAATCGGCGGGGATGTTCAAGGACAAGCAGGAGAATTTGACCGGCGACGACGTCCGCGAAGGTCTCACCGCGGTCATCAGCATCAAAATTCCGCAACCTCAATTCGAAGGACAGACCAAAGGCAAACTGAATAGCGATATTCAAGGCGATGTCACCAAGTTTGTCAACGATAAACTCACTGAGTATTTCGACAAAAACCCGACGGTCATGAAACGAATCGTCGGCAAGGCTGTGGACGCGGCCCGCGCGAGAGAAGCGGCCCGCAAGGCGCGCGATCTGACCCGCCGCAAAGGAGCTCTCGATTCGGGCGGCTTACCCGGAAAGCTGGCCGATTGCCAGGAAAAGGATCCAGACCGTTGTGAGCTGTTCCTGGTCGAGGGCGAATCGGCCGGCGGCACTGCCAAGCAGGGCCGTGATCGCCGCTTCCAGGCCATCCTGCCGCTGAAGGGGAAGATTCTCAACGTCGAAAAGGCTCGCTACGACAAAATGCTGGGCCACGAAGAAATTCGCGCCCTGATCACTGCCATGGGCACCGGCATAGGCAAGGATGACTTCGATTCGGCCAAGCTGCGCTACGGCAAGATCATCATCATGACGGACGCCGACGTCGATGGATCCCATATCCGTACTTTGCTGCTGACGTTCTTCTTCCGCCACATGACCGAATTGATCGAGCGCGGCAAAATCTTCATCGCCCAGCCGCCGCTCTACCGAATCAAGAAGGGCAAGAGTGAAAAATACATCAAGGACGAGAAGGAGTTCACGCGCGAGATCATGCGTCGCGCCACCGAGAGCTTGAGTATCGAGACCGCGCCCAACGGCCAACCCGGCGCCAAGGTGGAAGGCGGCGAACTACGCAGTTTCCTGATGACGCTCGATGAGCTGGAGCATATGACACTGCGGATGGAACGCCGTCTGCGCGACGCCCGCGTGGTCGAAGTGCTCACGGACGCGTCGCTTCAGGTCGACACCAAGGCCGACTTCACCGATAAAGCCCAGATGGAAAAGCTGGCCGAACGGCTCAAGGCTGCGAAAGTCGATGCCCAAATCCGCGCCGACGAAGAACACGAAGCCTGGATGGTTTACTATCACGACTCGACCAATGCCGAAAGACGCATTAATGTCGAGTTGTCGCTGACCCCCGAATATCGCAAGCTGCGCAGCCTGTCGCGGACGGCGAGCAAATTCAATCATCCGCCGTTCACCATTCTGAAAAACGACAATCGCGATACGCAGCCAAGCTGGCAAGGTCTGCTGGCGCAAGTCAAAATTGAGGGCAAGCGCGATGCCTCTGTCCAGCGCTATAAAGGCCTTGGCGAGATGAACGCCGAGCAACTTGCCGACACCACGATGAATCCCGACAAGCGCACACTCTTGCGCGTCGACCTGATGGACCTGGCGGGCAGCGATGAAATCTTCACCACACTGATGGGTGAAGATGTCGAGAGCCGCCGCAGGTTTATCGAAGAGAATGCGCTCGACGTGAAGAACCTCGACATATAGCTCCGCCGCACGGGTGTAGACTACCTCCTTACACACATGAAGGAGGTTTCACCCTTGTGACGTCGGTCGGTCCCCCGGCTGCCGGCGGCGTTATCCTGCTGGCCTGCGCCTTCGCCGGAACGGCGGACATGCAGCCTTTCGTCATGGATTGGAAATGGCCATCTCGCTTACCCGGACGGTCGTCGCCTCCGCATCTGGGGCATCAACATTACCGCCAACGCGAATTTTCCTTCTCATGAAGACGCCCCGCTTGTTGCGTCCTATCTCGCCCGCTATGGCTTGAACTGCATTCGGATGCATTTCCTCGACAGCCGGTCGTCAGGCGGACTGGTGGACGGGACGAGAGACGATACTCGCGTCCTCGATCCAAAGCAACTCGATAAGCTTGATTTCTTCAACCGCCGGGACGATGGGCAAGGACTGCGCCTGCAGCCATTGATGATATTTCGCCGTCAGCTCTTTATCGTAAGTCTCCGTGGTAGCGGTCCACGTCCCCGGAGTCTTCCGCGAAGCTTTCCCTTGAAGGCGGTTGCTGCGCGGTATTTCCGCGGGGACGCCGGCCGATTTGCCGAATGCGGACCATTAAGACAAAGGAGGGTTGGGATATTTCAGTCGGCGATCCCCCAACGCCCTCGTATATTATTACTGTCGAGCCCAAGCGCTAACCAAAAAATTGCACACCGATTCTCGGGAGTATATCGAGAACACTTTATTTCTCCGCGGCTCCGGGCCAAACGTGCCCAAGGTAGAATTCACGTTTCCGTCGATCCCGCGCTGGCTTCGTCCTCGGCCACAGCCAGGGCGGCTGCACAGTGCCACGTATCGGCAAGCGCGATCCGAAACTTGTCGATGGGAAAAGTACGCCCGCCGAAAACGCCTCAGGACACGTGGACGCTCCGGTTGTAGAAGAAATTGCGCACTGGATACTGAGCGGCTCGAGGGAGCGTCTTGAAACGGCTGCAGCGCACTCGGGCGGACCCCATAAACCAATGGTCTACCATGCGGTGCGAAAATGAAAAGAAACGCCTTAGATGAGCTATTCGGTGATGAATCGTGTTATTTTCGAGAAAGCGCTCTCCGCGTGCGCCAATCGGAGTTTTCATGAAATATTACCGCCATCTTCTAATAACCGCCGCTGCATGTTCTTGTATTTCCGCCACATACGCGCAAGTCACTCTAAATCCTTCGGCTACTCGCGCGATCGGCGCGGCCAGGTTGGAACAGCTTGGCTCCATCACCAATATTCAGCCCAATTTGGTTGAAGGCCATGAGCTGAACGGACCCCAAGGCATCGCTCTCGACCTCAGCGTAAATCCGCCTCATCTTTATGTTGCCGACACGTTAAACAACCGCGTTTTGGGATGGAAAAGCGCGACAACTTTTGCCAACGGCGCATTTGCCGATATCGTGATCGGACAAAACGACCTTCTAACTACTATTCCACAAGGCCCCGGCAACAGCGCGAGCACCCTCAAAAGCAGTGGTTTGACGGCTCCCATGGGAATGGCCGTCGATGCGAGCGGAAATCTCTATGTGATCGATGCCGGTAATAACCGGATTCTACGCTTCCCCACGCCCTTCTCGCAAACCGGCGGCCAGCTTCCCAACATGGTGATCGGCCAGCAGAACTTTTTGAGTAATGCAGCGAATGCCGGTGGAGTCGGCGCGAGCACACTGGCGTTTGCCAATAGTTCCAGCGTGTTCGAAGCCTATATGAAATTCGATTCTTCGGGAAACCTGTGGGTAGCGGATGTCGTGAACCAACGCGTTCTGGAGTATCAGGCTTCCGATCTTGCCAGAGGAGCGAATGGTCCAAATGCCGTCCTGGTATTAGGACAGCCTGACTTCAGTACCAACTCGATCACCACTCCGTATGATCCGACCTCGACGAGCGTTCTCAATTACCCCACCGGAATCGCGTTTGATCAAAGCGGCGGACGGCTCTATGTTACAGAGTCGCAGCCCAGCAGTTCCCTTCGCAGCCGGATCCTGGTGTTCCAACCCCCGTATGCCAGCAACAAACCGGCACAACGGGTGATCGGCACGGTTACCTCGACGAATCCGGTCCAACCGTCAACGATCAGCGCGGAGCAGTTTGCGAACGGCGCGGCGGGGACGTTCAACATCAACGACAACATTGCCGTCGCCGACACCAACAACAACCGGATCCTGGTTTTTCCTTCGTTTCAACAGTTCACCTCCGACACCTTAACCCAGAACGCGCAGGCGGTAATCGGACAGGCGGACTTCAACAGCGGCAAAGCGAACCGCGGCAATGCGGATCCAAACAGCAATACCGTGCAAGGTCCCGTAGACGGAGCCTTTGCCCCCGCCGCACAGTCAACTTCGTCCGACGCGGCAGGTGAAGTATACATCGCCGATGCCGGCAACAACCGGATCATCGTAATCCCGGTAACCCCCAACTCAAGTACCCTGAGCTTTAATAGCGCCGTTCGTCTTCTCGGCCAGCAACAGTTTTCCGAGCAGGCGCCGAACTACATCGAAGGGCGCGAATTCTACTTCTCCGGCAATAATGTTCCAGCCGATGCCGGCATCGTTGTCGACAACAGCTCGAATCCTCCTCATTTATATGTGGCCGACAGCAACAACAATCGCATCCTCTGTTTCGTCGACTATCGGAACGTTACGACGGGCTCAACGGCAACTTTCGTGATTGGTCAGCCGGATTTATTCCACGCGGACATTAACTATCCTTCAGGAACTCCCAATACTCTGAATCAGGGAGGACTCTACCATCCAACCGGTCTCGCCGTCGATCCGGCCAATGGCAACCTTTACGTAGCCGATAGTGGTAACGGTCGCGTTTTACGTTTCCCTGCCCCCTTCCTGCAACCATCGAACGTCAATCAGACTCCGGATCTTGTCCTGGGCCAAGCCAATTTCGTCACCAAGATCACTGACGTTTCGGCTTCCCGTATGGACGCACCGTATGGCCTCGCATTTGTCCCCGGCACGGGCCTACTGGTTTCAGATGAAGGCGATAACCGCGTCCTGCTGTTCCCTGGCGCAACTGGCAGCGCCTTTACCAATGGGATGGCGGCGACCAAAGTTTGGGGCCAGTCGGGCTTCACGACATCCACCTCGGGAACCACCGCTGTGGACAACCGGGTTAACGGTCCCCACGGCATCGCGGTCGATTCAGCTCAAAGATTGTACGTGGTCGACACGGGGAACAATCGAGTGCTCATTTTTGACAACGTCCAAAAGGCGGGCACCGATCCTCACTCGCTGGTATCAATAGCCGGTTTGGGAGGTACCAGTAGTGGTGGCGCCCTCAGCACGCCTCGTTCGATTTTCATCACTCCGACCGGTTTGCCGCAGATCACCGCCGATCAGATCTGGATTGGGGATAACGGCCGCGCGTTACGTTTCTCCGGCGGCTTCAATTCACTTTTCACCGCCGGCACATCGGGCTTCACCCCGGACGAGGTTATTCCCGAAGACGGTGCCCTGGGCCTGACCACCGATGAGTTTGGTGCACTTTATGTTTGCGATGCCGCCAATCGAGTGGTGATCCATTACATAGGACTCGTAGCCCTGAACGGAGCCAGCTATATAACGATACCTAGCCGGTCGGCTCTCGCTCCCAATACGATCGTTTCACTCTTTTCACAAGGGGGTCAATTCGGTTCCGGAACGCAGTCTTTCACGAGTCTTCCCTTACCCACGACCCTGCTGGCCATTCAGGCTTTGCTGAATGGGACACCGCTACCCCTCTACTATGTCTCACCGAGTCAGATCAATCTGCTGATTCCGAACAATGCTCCCACCAGCGGAACAGCTGACCTGCAGGTTGTTCGTACGGATAACGGCCAGGTACTCGGCGATACGACGATCAGCCTTACCACGGATGCTCCCGGAGTGTTTACCGCCAACGGGTCAGGAACTGGCCAGGTTGCGGCACTCAACCAGGACAACTCGGCGAACAGTTCCAGTAATCCGATCGCACGCGGCAACACTCTACAGGTCTACGGGACGGGTGTCGGTAACATTTCGGGCGCTCCAAACGACGGCAGTGCAGTAAGTGCCGCAACCCCGTCGTCCCTCGTGGCTACGGCGTACATCAACGGTATCCAGTGCCCCGTCTCCTATTCCGGCCTCGCTCCGGGACTCGTCGGCGTGTGGCAGATCAATGTGCAGGTCTCGCAGAACGTGGTGCCAACCTCCAGCGCACCCGGCCATACTTCGGAATTGATTGTCGAACAGGAAGGTACTGCGGCCAGCAGCGCGGCTTTATACGGGATCCAGGTCACCGTCTGGGTCAAGTAATCATCGCAACTGAACCAACCGCTCTGGGCGACCACGCTGGTGGCGCCCGAGCGGTTTTGCTTCTTCCGGAGAGCCGATAATTTCATGAGCGTCTACGAGGATCGCCAGGACGAGCTGGAGAAGCACGAATTCATGATGGGAGTGCCCCGGGGCAGGCTGGCCGTTACTCTCGACATCCTGACCGACGCGCTAGTGTTGGTGGGACAACACGGCGTCTATTGCCAAAGCGCCCGGCAGCCCGGCAAACCTGCCATGGATATCCAAATGATCACTAAGTCGATCAGCGATGCGAAGGAGCTGATCAGCAGTGTGCTGGAGACGTTGAAGTAGCGCTACGCTATCCGTCTTGCCCACTGCGAGCGGGCTACAAAAAAAGTATTAGCTTTAGAGACCAATTCTCTGTAATAATTTCAACATTACTCTCGCCAAAGCTCTGCCTGGTCGCCGAGGCTTTTCAGCGGGCTTCGGGTGGTTCACACATACGTAGGGTTGAAATTTTTTCCCGCAGGAGAATTGTCAATGGTCAGATGTCGTAGTTTCACACCGTTCTACTTGTCTTTGGCGTTCCTCGCGACGACGCCCGCTTTCGCGCAGGTGGCCGGCACGCTTACCGGTCGTGTCACCGATCCCTCCGGAGCCGCGGTTCCTGCCGCTAAGGTGGGAGTTTATATGCCGGGCGGCAAGGCGCCGCTCCTCTCTGGCAAGACAAATGAGGCCGGACTTTTCAGCTTTTCCGCCATTCAGCCGGAAACCTATGAAGTCGTCGTTGAAGCCTCGGGTTTCGCGAAACGGCGGATCGACCAGGTCAAAGTTGATGCGGTACAGGAGACCAGTCTTGGGACCATCAAGCTGGAAGTGCAGTCCTCCTCCCAAGTCGTAGAAGTCACCACCGAGGTGCAGAGCGTACAAACGGCCAATGCCGAGAATTCCACGACCATCACCAGCACGCAGGTAGAAAACTTACCGGTGCTGGGACGCCAGGTATCCAGCCTGTACTCGACCCAGGCCGGCGTGAATTCGACGAACGACGTCACTTCCATCAACGGACTGGGCAGTTCTCTTTCCAACGTGACCATCGACGGCATCAACGTACAGGACAACTTTATCCGCACCAACGCGCTCGATTATCCTCCCATGCGCACGACCATCGATCAAATCGCCGAGATCACCATTTCGACGTCTAACTCAAGCGCGACGATCGGTGGAGGAGCTTCCCAAGTCGTCATGGTGACGAAATCGGGTTCCAATAACTATCACGGAGCCCTCTACTGGTACAACCGCAACAGCGCTCTGGGCGCCAACAACTGGTTCAACAATCAGTCGGGCGTGGCACGGCCGGAACTCGACCTGAACCAGGGGGGCGCGGCTCTTGGCGGGAGAATCATTCGCGACAAGCTCTTTTTCTACGGCAACTTCGAAGGATACCGCAGTAAACAACAGTCGACCGAACTCGTCACAACGCTAACCGACACGGCGAAGCAGGGCATCTTCGAATACAAGAATGCCAGCGGTGTAGTGCAGCAGGCGAATCTTTTGAGCCTGAGAGGGTTCACGATCGATCCCACAATCAAAGCGATGATCGCGACCCTGCCCGAACCGAATTCCAGTAATCGCGGCGATGGACTGAATACCGCCGGCTACCAATTCAACGCATCCTCCAACCAGAACCGGAACCAGGTGGTGGAGAAGACTGACTATTACCTCTCGCCCAAACAAAATTTTTCCGGAACCTATAACTTCATTCAGAATCCTACCCTGCGGCCTGACGAGGGAACCTTTTTCACCACCACGCCGCCCGTTACCAACGCCATCACCAATCACTTGCTGAGCCTGGCATACCGGTGGACTTTAAGTCCGACGCTGACTAACGAACTGCGCGGCGGTTTCATGTTGTACCACGGCGATTTCATCGATACCAACAAATATCCGTCCTATCAATTGTCGGGCCTCCTGTTCTCGGATCCCGTGAATACGTTCATGAATCAAGGACGGCGAACCCACACTTACAACATTCAGGACAACGCCAACTGGGTCCGCGGCAAACACCTGTTTCAGTTCGGCTACCAAAGCACATTCGTCCGCATCATTCCATTCAATGACGCCGGGATTCTTCCCACTTATACGCTAGGACTCGGTTCTCGTAACACCTCGCTCTCCAACGCCGACCTCCCCGGCGCGAGCTCCGCCAACCTGAGCACCGCTAACTCGCTCTTCGCCGACCTCGCCGGCTATGTCAGTTCGGCTACGCAAACGTTCAACGTCACCAGCCCGACGTCGGGCTACGTCCCGGGCGCCACCAACCTGCGGCATCTGTCCTATCAGACCTACGCCGGCTATGCGCAGGACAACTGGAAGATGTTATCTCATCTGACCGTGACTCTTGGCTTGCGCTACGAGGTCTGGACTCCAGTCAGCGAGCGGGATTCGCTATACCTTACACCGAATCTCGAGAACGGCAACATCGTTAAGACCTTGCTCGACCCCAATGCGATTTTGAACTTCTCCGGGGGGCCCTCCACTCCCCTCTACAAAACCGATAAGAACAACTTCGCTCCCAACGTCGGAGTAGCGTGGGATCCCTTCGGCCGCGGGAAGACGGTCATTCGCGCGGGCTACATGGTTTCGTTCGCCAACGACAACGTGGTGACGGCGGTGAACAACAACGCGACCACCGCCGCCGGACTTTCCTCCGCGGCCGTCGTCACGCCTGGAAATAATCTGGCATCCCTGGCGAGTCCGTTTACGATCGCGACACCGGCGTACGCCATCCCTCGCACCCTGCTGCAGAATTACCAGTTGAGCACCAGCGCCGCGGAAGGTCGTCCGGATCCGAATCTCGTAACACCCTATGTCCAACAATGGACGTTGGGCATCCAGCACGATTTTAAGGGCACAGTTATTGAGGCGCGGTACGTGGGAAATCATGCCACCAAACTCATCCGGGCATTCGATTACAACCAGGTGCTATACAACCAAAGCGGCTTTCTGGCCGACTTTAAAAGGGCGCAAAGTAATCTGGCTTTATCCAAAAATCAGAGCGCGGCGTATAACCCCACGATTGCCGGCAGCCAGCCTCTCACCCTTCTTCCTACCCTTCCCGCTTCGATGACCAACGCGACCTTGATCAACTATCTGGAGAGTGGGAGTGTCGGAGAATTGGCTAATTACGAACAGACCAACTATGGCCTGGGATCGGTACCAGGCTCGATCAGCTTCTACAACAATCCTCTTGTGCTTGGCGCAAACTCGGTAGCAAACGGCGGCAGCTCGATCTACAATGGATTGCAGACGGAACTGCGCCGGCGCACGCACTCTGGCCTGCAGTACCAGTTCAGTTACTCCTTCAGTAAGGTACTCAGCAACGTGACGGGTGATGGCCAGACTGACTTCGAGCCACTCCTCGACAACAACAACCCCAGCCTCGAAAAGGCCCGCTCGCCCTACGACGTGACTCACGTCTTTAAGGCGAATTACTATTACGAATTACCTTACGGACCGGGCAAGAGATGGCACGGCAACAAGCTTATGAACGCAGTTGCAGGCGGTTGGGCGATTAGCGGCATTTGGAGCTACAGCTCCGGCGAGCCGTACTCGATTATTTCCGGCTTGGGGACGCTGAACAGGGCCGCCCGCTCGACGACAACCAATACGGCAGACATCGGCGTGACGACTCTGTCCGCGCTAAATGCGCTTACGAACGGTGTCTACATGACAACTACCGGCCCATACTTCCTGTCGCCCTCCATAGTCAACACGGATGGACGGGGCGCGGAGATCGGCGGGACGTTCGCCGGCGAGGTCTTCTCGAATCCCGGACCAGGAACGGTCGGCGATACGCAGCGCCGGATGTTCACCGGGCCTTGGCAGCAGTCATGGGATTCATCGATGAAGAAGGCTTTCAAGTTATACGAAAGAAGTTCGCTGGAACTCAGGTTCGACTTCTTCAATTACCTCAATCATCCGACATTCTATATTGCTCCCAGTACAGCGGGAGACTACGGTTCCACCACCAACGTCAACATCAATAACGCGACGTTCGGAAAGCTGACGAGCATGAACTACGGTCCACGCGTGATTCAACTCGGCGCCTATCTGCGGTTTTAGTCTTTCGCCGGGCAGACGGAGACTGGGCACACTGAAGCCTGTGTTACGTTTCAATCGTGGGGAAAATTTGTTTTGTTTTATTTCTCGCGTCAACCGGATGGGCCGCAGAGCCGCTGGTTGACCGCGTCGACAGCACCGCATTCATCCAGTTACAGGCGGAAAGTTTCAAAGCGCTACCGGCGAAGCAGCAGGCTCTCGCGTACTGGCTGACGAACGCAGCCATCGCCATTGATCCCATCATCTATGACCAGGAGTCAAGATTCGGATTACGGCAGAGGCGCTTGCTCGAGGCTCTGGTGTCGCACCCGCAGGGGATCAAGCCGGACGCCTATGGCAAGATCGTCGCCTTCACCAAGCTATTTTGGGCGAACCGAGGAAATCATAATGACACGACCGGGCAAAAATTCTTGCCGTCGTTCACCTACGAAGACCTCGTTGCGGCCACCAAAGCTGCCGGCCGCGGCGACCTCTTGACCGAGATCGGGGAACTGCGCGCGTCTTTCTTCGACCCCCATTTTGAGCCGAATGTTACGGCGAAAAGTCCTCAAGGCGGCAAAGACATTCTTCAGGCAAGCGCCAACAATTTCTATTCCGGTGTGAGCCTGGGCGACTTGCAAGGGTTCACGGAAAAATATCCCCTGAACTCGCGGCTGGTGAAAGAGAACGGTAAGCTGATTGAAGAAGTCTATCGCGCGGGAACTCCGGATGGAAAAGTTCCTCCAGGGCTGTACGCCCAGTATCTGAAGAAAGCCAACGAGTATCTGGCCAGGGCGCGCGAGGTAGCGGATCCGGGTCAGGCGAAAGCGATCGATGCGCTGATCCGCTACTACCAGACGGGTGATTTCAAAGACTGGCTGGCATTCGACATCGCATGGGTGCAAAACAACGCGACCGTCGATTTCATGAATGGCTTTATCGAAGTCTACATGGATGCTCGCGGGGCGAAGGGCACGTCCCAGGCGTTTGTGACCGTCACCGACATGAAGATCAATTCGCTGATGACCAAGATCGCGGACAACGCGCAGTATTTCGAGAATCGCGCGCCTTGGTTGGACCAATATAAGAAGCAAGGCGTCAAACCGCCTCTAGCCAAGGCGGTCGAGGCGATTGTCGAAACCGGTGATTTCCACGTGAATACCATTGGCGACAATCTGCCAAACGAAAACGAAATCCACGAAAAGTACGGCAGCAAGAGCTTCCTGTTTATGGGAAGCTCGCGCGCCATCGAGGCCGCTACAGGTAGGAGCGCTGACCGGGAATTTGCGGCGACTCCGGTCATCGCGGCGCGATTGAACCAATATGGAGAGGAAGCCAGCGGACTGCTGGTGGCCCTGCACGAGATCATCGGGCATGGTTCCGGGAAGTTAAGCCCTAAGCTGACCCACGAACCGTCGTTCTATTTGAAAGAATACTTCTCCACACTTGAAGAAGGGCGCGCCGACTTGATGGCCTACTGGAACATCACCGATCCCAAGATCAAAGAACTCGGCCTGGTCACGAACCAGGAAGAAGTGACAAAGGCGATGTATGATCGCGTGGCCATGAATCTGGTGATGCAGCTCCGGCGCATTCCCCACGGCGACACCATCGAAGAAGATCACCTCCGCGACCGCGAGCTGATCGGCAACTACATCATGGCCAAAACCGGTGCGATCGTCATGGAGAAGCGCAACGGCAAAACCTACGCATGGGTCAAGGACTATACGGCCTTTCACAAAGGCGTTGGGCTGCTGCTCGCAGAATTGATGAGGATCAAAGCTGAGGGCGATTATAGCGCCATCAAGAAGCTGGTTGACTCGTATGGGACGCATTTTGATCCAGCGTTGCGCGATGAGGTCGTTGCCCGGTATAAAAAACTGGACCTGCCGACTTACTTCGCGGGAATTAATGCCGACCTGACCGCGGAGCTAGATCCCAAGGGCAACGCGTCGCGAGTCACCATCAGCTACCCGCGCGACTACGTCAGGCAACAGCTAAGTTACAGCGCGATGTACGGGAAATAGACAAATGGACTATCTTCGAATCGATTCCCTTTATGACGAACAGGCGCTGCTGGTGCGGCAGGCGGCGCGGCAATTCGTTGATCAACGCGTGCTGCCGCGTATCCGCGAGTGTTATCGCTCGGGCGAGTTTCCGGTCGATCTGATTCCGGAGATCGGCAGGCTGGGATTCCTGGGCGCTAACATGGAAGGCTACGGTTGCGCCGGAATGAACAGCCTGGAATACGGCCTCATGATGCAGGAACTGGAACGAGGGGATTCAGGCCTGCGGAGCTTCGTCTCGGTGCAAGGTTCGCTGGTGATGTACCCGATTCTGACGTTCGGCTCCGAGCAGCAGAGAGAGAAGTGGCTGCCGCGAATGCAATCGGGTGAAGCGATCGGGTGCTTCGGCTTGACGGAGCCGGACTTTGGATCCAATCCCGCGGGAATGCGGACCACAGCCCGGCGCCAGGGCAGCGGCTGGGTTCTCAACGGCGAGAAGACATGGATCACCAACGGCAGCGTCGCGGATGTCGCCATCGTTTGGGCGCGGGCCGAAGAGGGTATCCGCGGGTTTCTCGTGGAGCGCGGAACTCCGGGGTTCAGCACCTCGACCATTCACGGCAAGTGGTCGATGCGTGCTTCGGTGACGTCGAGCCTGGCGATGTCCGATTGCCGCGTGGGAGACGACGCGATGCTGCCAGGGGCTAAGGGGTTGAAGGCGCCGCTCGCGTGTCTGACGCAGGCCCGGTACGGGATTGGGTGGGGCGTCATCGGCGCGGCGCTCGATTGCTTCGAGACTGCCCGGGAATATACGGTCACACGCAAGCAGTTCGACAACCGGCCGATTGCGTCACATCAGTTGGTTCAGGAAAAGCTCGCGGACATGATTACGGAGATCTCCAAGGCCCAGCTTCTGGCAATGCATTGCGCGCGGTTGAAGGACGCAGGGAATCTGGAGCCGGCACACATCTCCATGCTCAAACGAAATAATGTAGCAATGGCTCTCGACTGCGCCCGGGCCAGCCGGGATCTGCTGGGCGCCAACGGAATCACCGACGAGTATCCCATCATGCGTCACATGTGCAACCTGGAGACCGTGAAGACCTACGAAGGCACCGACCACATTCATGCGCTGGTGATTGGGGAGAAGGTGACGGGGATTGCGGCGTACCGGTAGGAAACCCTGTCCGTTATCCGTCTTCCGTTCATCAGGCTACAATTCGATGTTGTTCGATTTGGGCTAACGGTGCGGAATTCCAGCCCTCGGTTAGGGGAGCTAGCGAGCGCGCCATTTCCAGGCGAACGGCGCGCGACGGGATCGGACTAAGGGTTCGTGTCGGCATGGCATCGTGAGTCTGGCCGTTGAGAACGCGTCCGCGTTTCCCCTTTTGCACGCCGCCCCATTGCTTGAAAAAGAAGAGTACGCCGGATGCGCTGCATTGTTCCCGGATGGACGCCACCCATTCCGGTCTCATCGGCCGGGCGCCTGGACCGCTTTCTCCGCCTACGATGACCCAGTGGATGCCACTTAGATCGATGGCTCCAAGATCTTCGAGCAGCGGTTCGACACTCAGAAAACGAATGACCGCCGGGGAATCGCGTAAGTCATCGGATCCGCGGCAAGCCGTATTTCCGATCTTCCACACTCACGCCCCACCAGATGTGCGGCGCCCCGGCTGCTTTCCGGAGTTTACTCGCCAGGAGCTGTTTCAGTCGCTCGGAGCGCTTCGTGAGCACCTGATAGGTGTGCCAGGGCGTCTGCAGCATGACTTCCGCGACCGCGAGAATGTACTCGTCTGGTATGGCGTCCTGGAATAAGTCGCTCATGCTGTTGACGAAAACGGCTCTCGGGGAAGGCCAGTGCAGCGGCTCCAGCAACTTACCCGGTACCACCCGGGGGTCGAAGCCTTGCTCGTAGGGATGGCCCGGCACGCCGCGGAATCGCTCGGCGAAGGTTTCGGCGTAACAGTGCTTACAACCAGGGCTGATCTTCAAGCAGCCCCGCACGGGATTCCACGTCGTATCTGTCCACTCGATCTTGGAATGCTCACTCATACAGGATTCAACGCGCTCATCTTCTATTATTGACGACCCGGCTATTATTGACGACCCGGCGCATCGCAAAGCCGGCGACTTAAAAGATTCCCCGCCTACTCGCAACACGTGTAAGCTGTAGTTGAGGACTTCAGATGCGGATTCTGGTCGTGGAAGATGAGCGGCGAATTGCCGATTTTTTGGCCCGGGGTCTCCAAGGCGCGGGTTACGCTGTCGACGTAGCGCCGGACGGGACGACGGCCATCAGCTTCGTTCACTCTACCGATTACGATCTGGTGATTCTCGATTTGATGCTGCCGGATATGGATGGTCTGAAAGTCTTGGAACGTGTCCGGAATAAGAAAGCAGGGCCTCCCGTACTGATCCTGAGCGCCCGGGGCGGCGTCGACGATCGAGTGAAAGGTCTGGAGCAGGGCGCCGACGATTATCTTACGAAACCCTTCGCGTTTGTCGAACTCCTCGCGCGCGTCCGGGCCCTCCTTCGACGGGGGCAACCGGCCGCCGAGCGGCTCCAGGTGGCCGACCTGCTCGTAGACTGTACCCGCCGCAAAGTGACGCGCAACTCCGAGACCATTGACCTCGCGCCCAAGGAATTCGGCATTCTCGAATACATGATGCGGAACAAGGGACGGCCGCTCAGCCGGACCATGATCGTGGAACATGTCTGGGACATGGACTACGACGGCCTGACGAACATCGTCGATGTTTATATCCGCCACCTCCGCAGTAAGATTGACGACCGCTATCCGCAGAAGCTGATCCAGACCGTGCGAGGGATCGGGTACATGATCGAAGAACCCAAGGCTCCGTCCGCCGTACGGCCCGACGAATCGCCGATACAACAGCAGGTGTGACGTGCCGGTACGACGTGTCACTCGCGGGCTCCGATTCCAGCTCACCGCGAGCTACGGGGGGTTCTTTACCCTGTTGCTGCTGGCGCTCGCCTTCATCTTCCGGACGGCGCTGGCATCCAACATCACGGTCGAGAATGATGCCAATTTAAAAGAGGACTGGGGGGCTCTGAAAGGCTACTTGCGAGTGGAACACGGGTCGCCCCAATTCCACTACGATCACGACGATCCGGATGAAGCCGCAACGGCCAGCCGGCTCAAAAGTGTTTACGTGATTCTGGATCAAAGCGGGAAAATAATCGAGGAATCGCCCTCATTCACTTCTCTTACTCTCTTGCCGGCGTCGAAAATGTCGGCCACGGACCGTATCCGGCACGACGTGCAAAGCGCAATCGTGACCTGGGAAGCGCGCGATGAAGATAACCATCCCTACCAGGTGCGTGGGGGCGTCTGGGGAGACGAGTTTGACAAGAATCGCCACTACTATGTGGCCATCGCCCGAACGGTCGCGAATTCCCGGGCCCTCCTGAAGAACTTCACCTGGTTGTGCTGGGGAGTGGTTCCCTTGGCGATCATTGCCGGCTGCTGGTTGGGCTGGATCAACGCAGGGCGCGCCTTGAATCCCGTGCTTCAAGTCGCCCGGTCGGCCCAGCGAATCTCAGGCTCGAATCTGAGTTTGCGAATCCCGGCGCGGGGCGCGCATGACGAACTCGACTTCCTGATCAGCACGTTCAACCAGATGATCGGCCGCCTGGAAAATTCCTTCAACCAGATCCGCCAGTTTTCAATCGACGTTTCTCATGAACTGCGCACGCCCATCACCATCATCCGCGGGCAACTGGAAGTGGCGCTCTTTACAGCGCAAACTTCGGAGCAGTATCGCGACGCGATTGTCAGTTCACTCCAGGACATCGAGCGCCTTTCGCAGATCGTGCGGCGCTCTGTTGCTGCTTTCGCAGGCCGAGACCGGACAGGTGGTATTGCAAAAATCGCAACTTGATCTCGCGGCCGTGGTGCACGACATTACCGAGCAGTTCGAAATCCCGGCAGAAGGCGCACAGGTTCATCTTTCGGAGAGCGGCGCCGACGAACCGTTGATGATGGAGGCGGACCGTGTGCAGATCGAGCGCATGCTCTCCAACCTGCTGTCGAACGCAGTGAAGTTCACCCCCGAAGGCGGTGAAGTGCGGGTGAAGTTATCGAAACTCGACGACCAGGCGGAGTTGGTAGTGGAAGATACTGGAGTCGGCATTCCCGCGGACCACCTACCCCATATTTTCGATCGGTTTTATCGCGTTAGTAGCCCAAGCGCATCGGCGTCTCCGGAAAAGGGATTAGGGTTGGGCCTGAGTTTCGTAGCGTGGATCGCCAAAGCCCACAACGGATCGGTGGACGTGGAGAGTGAGCCTGGTAAGGGTACCAGGTTCGTTGTCAGGCTGCCTTTGACTCCGGCGTCATCGCCCGGCAATGAACAAAACTTAATCGCAACCCACGGTTGAAATCGCACGTTTAGGCTACTCTGGAGTTAGTGCTGAGTTCCGTGCGAGCATGGTTCGCTACGCAGATTTGCGTTGCGGCGATTCTTCTTTGCGCGCCAATTGCCATGGCGCAGGAGGGATCAAAACCGCCGCACACACAAGAGACATTTTTCTCTGGTAATGTGGTGTCGTTTGATTCCGAGAAGCTCACCGTCACCCGCCGCACCATGACTCTGAGCTGGATAACAAAGACTTTTACACTCGATGCGGACACCTCAGTCGAAGGGACGCTGAAGCCCAAAGCAAGAGTGACAATCAAGTTCATTAAGACGCCGGATGGAAATCGCGCGATCCATATCATCGTGCGGTAACTCGTTCGACTCGCAGTCTGACTAATCTCCCGACACGCGTTCCGGTTGCGGCGATGGCTGCAATAGGTTGCCGATGTCCCGCCGAATCCTGGGAAAATTCGTGCGCACGACGGAGAGCAATAACATCAAAACGATAATACCGACGGCAGCCAGTGTAGTCTGCTCTATCGTAAGATGCTCCTTCCATCCTCCCAGCCAACGTCCGTAGACTAATTCAATGTGCACCCAATAAACGAGCAGTGAGGTCACTCCAAACTGCCGGACCCAACTCCAATTTTGCGCCGATGGCTGCCGATGCCAGATGTAGGCGAATGGAACAACAATCAGGATCACTCCCAATTTGATGAAGACCAGGAGGGGACTATCAATCCAGAAATCGGACTTGGTATACAGCGAAACTCCAAGGTTGGAGAAGGTGTGAGCTCCGAAGGCCATGATCAAACCGCTAAGACCTATCCACAGCATCGCCTGCGGAACTTGCTCTTCATCGAGGCTCCGCAAAAGCGTGCCGAAACTCAGGCCGAATGCGACGTATGCCGCCCACGGGAAAAATCCAAAGAAGAGAGGATCAGGCGCCAAATAGCTTTTCACCAACCATGGGGTATTCCCCCAGTGAATCTGCGCCACCAAAGGCGACGCGCAAGCAATAGCTAAACCAAGGATGGCACACAGACGTATTCTGTCAGTCGCCGGGAACAACGACATCACCGACATGGCCGCCAAGGCGAAACCCATGCAGTTCAGTACGTCCACCCGCAGAATATCGGTTGGGGGACTTTGACCCCAGGAAAATATCCAGAGTTGCAACCGGAACGCAAATGCCACCAAGACGATGTAACTCGCGCGTTGCAGTGATGCTATCCAGCGTCCAGTTGGCCCGACCCCTTTTCGTTCCTGGCTGTACATCAGGAATCCAAATGTTACTCCCGTTAGAAACAGGAAGACCGCTGGAGGTAAGCCGCCGACAAATTGAGAGAACACATACACGCCACCTTCTCGCAGATCGGTTCGAGTAAACGAATTAAAAACGTGTCCCTGAAGCATGATCAGGGCTGCTATACCACGTATCCAATCGAGATACAGTAGTCTGCGGCTCGGCGTCATCGCCACTTCGGAAGCACGTAACCGGCCATTGCTCACTTCTTCAGCGTCTCTTTCTTAACGCCACTGGGAAGTTTGAGCTTGAGAGCCGAATCCTGCAGGTTGGGATTAATCTTCATGTGCGAATAAGTAAACACGTTGTAGTCACCGCTCGGCTCATAAAATTTTTGCTGCAGCGGCTCTCCGGTTTTGTCGGAGATCCACAATTCAAATTTAGAGAGTTGCTTGGTGACGTCAGGGCTTTTGGAAATTAGGCTTATGCGAGTCGTAGCGTCACCATTGATGGTTTCAGGCCCTCCATAGGAGACGCTGTACGCGGCTTCGAGGTCACGCCTCGAGGTTCCAAATCCAAATAAAAAGAATTGCTCCAACAAAACCTTATGATTCCCCAGATCGACAATCTGAACCGTCTTCAAATTGGGCAGGTAAATCTGAACAGTCTGTCCGTCAAGCGCGACGGTCTTGACGTCGGGTGTCATAAATTCAGAGCAATCCCAGGAGTTGACCGGGCTTGGGACGCTTCATCTTAATCGTCCCAGTCGACTTTGAATCTTCATTCACCAGAGCCGTGTGCTTGACATAAGTGAAATCCGCCGTCATTCCCTTGAATTGACTACCCGCCTGATCCAAACGATTCAAGGCTCCATCGAGCGTATCGGCGCAGAGCGGCATAGCGCTCGCTAGTAGCGGCAGTGATAAAGAAAAGATCAATCCGATACGCATAGTAATCCTCCGTTTTCAGAACCCGGGCGCGGCGGCTAAGGGCGGGTAAAAACGATAAAACCTTGCAACTCCTGCTCGGAGTTATAAATGGGTTGCAACTGAGTGACCTTTTGTTGTTTCTTGTATCTCGACTGCAAGAATTGAAGCGGCGTGTGCGACCCGCTGGTCTTCAGGAGTGCCGCTCAACAGCTCGGGTTCCAGCCAGTATGATCCAGGAAGCAAGGAGATTGCGCTACTCTGCGGCGTGCGCGGCTGATCGCGAAACCACTCGCGCGGCGTGAGGAAGATAAATAGCAGCAGGACGGCCAACGATGACATCGTATTGCCAGGATGCCCGCGGAAAATCCCAAAGAAGCACCCGTTTCATGCTGGAGAACACCTTTTAGTCTAACATTTGTCAGAGCGAATTTAACCCGCGCGAACTACCGGGAGGCGTCAATGGCGCGCGACCCAGAGCAACAGGCCGAACACGACGATCGGAATACAGGCAATCATCACGTAGAAAAGAACATTCCGAAGCATGGGCGACTTGCGATTGTGCCAGTCTTTCAGCTCTGCGCGGTCAGCCACGCCGACCTGATCCTGATGCTCCAGGTCCCAGGCGAATTCGCGTGCATGGGCATAGCGATTCTTCGGCTCGCGCTCAATTGCGCGATAGATGATCTCCTGCAGTTCCGGACTGATACTCGGGTCGATTTCGCGAGGAGGCGTGGGATTATTGAGCATCCGGTCATTCATGATGGCGAATGCGTTCGAGCCTTTGAATGGCGTGGTCCCGGTCAGCATCTCGTAGAGCATCACGCCCATGGCGTAGATGTCGGCGCGGCCGTCACCGCGTTTCCCTTTCACCTGTTCAGGGGAAATGTAATCAGGCGTTCCCATCACCTGCGACAACTTGGCGAACGTCAGCCGTCGCGAGCCTTCCTTGCCGGCGATGCCAAAGTCGATCAGCTTGATGGCATCGTCTTCGTTGAGCATGATGTTTTCTGGCTTTAAATCGCGGTGAACCACGCCATGGGTGTGAATATATTCGAGAGCTTCAAGAACCCGCACCAGAATTTTAACGGCGCGTTCAGGCGGAAACTTCTTCTGTTCGTTAATGACCTCGCGGAGAAGTTTGCCATCGACCCACTCCATCACCATGTAGCGCCCGGTGCGCTTGGAATCGGGAAAGACCTTCATCACCCCAGGATGGTCCAAGGCTTCGCCGATTTCCTGTTCCCGCAGAAAGCGGTCGAAGGTGACTGGGTCGGCTTCCATTTCCGGATGGGGGAATTTGATCGCTACCGTCTGGCCGGTGTTGAGGTCCTTGGCCCGGAAGATGGAGGCCATGCCGCTCCGGGCAACCAGTTTTTCAATCTTGTAATGATCCAGCGTCTCGCCGATTTGGGGTTGGCTCATGAAATGTCGCGCACGCACGCGCTATCAGATCTTTATCGGTGCTCTAAAGAAGTTTGTACGGCCGTCCGCGGTACATGCCCATTCTTTCAACGCTACGAATTCGCGCCAACTGGACGCTGATATTATCGCTGCCATCCAGTTCGTTGGCAAGCTGAACCAGTTTATTGGCCGCCATCTTCGCATCGTCCGCGTGATTGACGATGTTGCCGATCTGAGCTTCCGGAACCGCGCCGTGAAAGCCATCTGAACAAAGCAGCAGCGCATCTCCCGGGAGAACCTGAGTATCAGTCGTGTCGACGCTCACGAATAGGTCGTTGCCCACCGACCGGCTCAGCAGGTGCTTGTTGTGGTGGTCCGCCGCCTCGCGGGCGCTGAGGATGCCGAGACGTAGTTGATCGTTCACGACGGTATGGTCGCGGGTGAGTTGCTTGGCGCGTCCGTGCCGGATCAGATAGCAGCGCGAATCGCCGACGTGAGCAATCACTGCCCGATCGAAGCGGATGGCACAGGAGACGATGGTGGTCGCCATGTTCGATGCCTCCCTGCTGGCCTTGCGGCCGGCTTCATACACACGGATATTGGCCGCCTGAACGAGGCGAGTCAAAAGACCGCTCAAGGGCTCGCCGCCAGGCGCTTTGCGAAACCCAGTGAGCATGGTTTCGACGGCCTCGCGGGATGCCACCTCTCCACAATCGTGCCCGCCGACCCCGTCGGCGAGAGAAAATAGCCAGCCGTGGCTGCGCACGCGGGCATCAGTGTCGGGAGCGACCCAGCCGACGTAGTCTTCATTGTGCTCGCGGATCCGGCCGGAATCGGAAACCTGGGCGAAATCTATATCCAACATAGATGTTTGGAGTGCGCGGGCCGCTCCCGCGCCGCCTCCGACAGATTCTGCTCTACGTGGGTGCTGCATGGGTGGCCTCTATAACGGAAAAACGAGGCCGGCCCACCTAAGGGACGGCCCCGGCTCTAGTTAAATTCCCTCGAAAGGTCTATGCCATATTCACCTTGGTCTTCATGAGTGTTGTACGGCCGGCCGCCTTACTGGAGCTAACGAAATAAATGCCGCCATAGATGCCCCAAACCGCCGCGATCCCCAAAGCGAGTAGCGGTTCCATCTTGGTGCCGTAACCCATGAACGGGCCGACCAGATAGAAGATCATGCAAGCCAGGTTGGCAAGAAGTCCGAAGATCGGGATGATGCGATGTTTTAGCATGTTGAACTGCGGCATCTTGGGCGTGAAGGCCACCATGCAGGTTACACAGCTCAACATGTAAAGAAGGAAAGTTCCGAAGTTGGAGGCTAGAGTGATTGTCAGCAGAGAGTTCGGCATATTCGCCATACCATCATGCGTGGTGTAGCCAAAACTGGAGAAGAAGCCCTGAGGCAAAGCCTTGATTGCGGCATCCGTTGGCGCGACCGCATCGCCAAATGGCATGATGACAGCGACACACCCGATGATTGCGGAGATAATCGCCAGCGCCCAGATCGCGCTGTGAGGAGTCAGGTTTTCGGAGTGCAGGATACCGAAATGTTCGGGAACCTCCTGATCTTTGCCCATTGCGTACGTAACCCGCGCCCCAGTGTTCATGCAGGAGAGAGTGGTTCCGATGAGGGCCAGGAACACAGTGAACGCTTCGATCAACATGAAGGTCCGACCGTTTCCGGGTCCCAGAATGGCGTTTCCGATAACGATCATCATGTCACCAATCGGAGCCGCGGAGCCGCTCGCGGTGGTCATCGGGTAGCCGCTGTTAAGGAAGTAGTTTGCCGCGAAATATTCGAACAGATAACACACCAGGCCTTGAACCAGGAGCGACGTGATCACCGCGATGGGCACGTCTCGTTTGGGATTCTTCGCCTCGCCCCCCATGGCAGTGACCGATTCGAATCCTACCAGGATCAGAATGGCAACGGTCGCCTGGATGAAAACCCAACTGAAGTTGTGAAAGCCGACGACCGAAGCAGCGTCCGGGTGGGAGAGAAAATCGCCCTTCTCATCAGCCGCTGGATAAGCGATCTTGAACTTTACGATGTTACCGGATGCATCCTTTTGCGGTTGCGGCACGCCATCCTTATCGCGAACGATAGTGTCGGTGGGTTTGCCGTCGACCACCGTCTTGGTGGTGGCGAACTCGTAAGTGTAAGCGTCGCCCGACTGCGAATCGAACTGCCATGCTTCGCTTCCCGGAGGATGGTTCATACGGTAGCCGAGAGCCAGAACCGCGAAAACGACCAGGGCGGTGATCTGAATCACGTTGATTGCGATGTTGACCGATGTTGCTCCGTTGACGCCGCGATGGGCGATGTAGGCGACTGCGAAGGAGAACACCACAGCAACCAGCATCATGAATACCGGCCCGGGATTGGTCGAGTTCATGAAATTCGGCCATAAAGTTCCTGCCAGGTAGCCGCAAAGAATGCCCATGACCCCCACCATCACGCCAGGATAGATCCAGTAATAAAGGTGCGAACCCCAGCCGACTACAAACTTGGCAAGGCGCGCCAGCTTCCAGTGCTCTTCGTGGTTGAGGAACGATTGTTCTGCAAAGTAATACGAACTACCAGTGCCTGGATACAATTTTGCCATTTCTGCATAACAAACCGCCGTTGCGAGACACAGTAACAGCGCAAAGACGATGCCCATCCACATGGACGGCGACGTCGCGCCCTCGGCTCCTTGGATCGCAAAAGTCAGCCAAAGGAAGGCGCCGGGCGCAATCAGGGCCATTGCGTTCATCGTTAAACCAGTCAGGCCCAGCGTAGGTTTCATATCCGGTGCAGTGTTTTCCGCCATTAATCAATCTCCTTAAGATTTTGGAGGCCGGGACAAGGGCCGGATCCCAGACAAGGTCGTGGTCCGGGTTTAAACAATCATGCTACATGAGGAAGTCATAAGTACAACGGAATTTTTCTATCGCTGAAATAAGTAATTGTTTGCCTTGCAAGATGTTATTTAGTAGATAGAAATTATGGATGCAGATTTTTTTGCCCCCGCCGAATAGACTTGTGACCCCTCCGGCAGTTCTAATATACACATGCGGCTGGCTGGATTTCTTTTGCTTCCGGCGGGTTGGGCGCTGGTCCTTGCGGCCCTCATCCTGTTGGCAGTTCCCGGTTCGAGAACTGCGTTTGTGCTCGCAGGACTCGGAGTCGAAATATTAGGACTCGTTCTGTTGGTGCGTTCTCATGTGCCCCCACGGAGGGACCGCTCTTGAACGAGTTGACAGCCCTAGCGTGCGGATTATTTATTGTTCTGGTTCCACTCGCTGCCGCGGGGATAGCGCTGATCAACGCGGGACTCGGGCGGTCCCGTAATGCCGCGCAAGCGATGACTGCGGCGCTATGCGCGTTTGGAGTCGCGGCTCTGACCTGCTTCGTGCTCGGTTTTGGAATCCAGAGTTATACGAGTTTGCCGTCGCCCGCGATCATAATCGGAGGTAAACCGTGGAGCTGGATCGGCAGCGGTCCATTCTTCTTTCGCGGACTTCAGTTTGATAATTCCGCGGTGCCGCTGGCGGCGTGGCTGCAGCTGACAACGTTAGCGTTGGCGTCTCTCATCCCTCTGGGAAGCGGTTTAGGGCGCTGGCGGTTAAGTTCGATCTGCACCTCGACGGCGCTATTTTCGGCAGTTATCTACCCAGTTTTTGCCCACTGGGTGTGGGGTGGGGGATGGCTGGCGCAACTGGGCGCAAATTATGGATTGGGACGCGGTTTCGTGGACGCCGGCGGCAGCGGAGTAATCCAGTGCACCGGAGGCTTGACGGCCCTCGCGGTCACTTGGATTCTTGGTCCGCGGCGCGGCAAGTTTGCTCCGGACGGGATGCCGGCCGCCATCCCCGGGCACAACGTCCTGGTAGTGCTGTTCGGGTGCATGCTCGCCATCGTGGGATGGTTGTGTCTGAACGAAGCTGGCGGGTTGCTGTATGGCGGGGCGATCTTGGCATCCATACCGCTCATCGCGATCAACACTTTGCTGGCGGCCGGATCGGCGCTGCTCGCGGCGGCTGGAGTAACCCGGTTAAGGTTCGGCAAACCCGACGCGTCATTGAGTGCGAATGGCTGCATCGCCGGCTTGGCGGCCAGCAGCGCCTCGTGTTTATTCGTTAAGCCCGCGGAGGCGGTGATTATCGGATTAGTGGCCGGCGCGCTGGTGGTTTATGCGATTGAACTGTTCGAACTCCGGCTGGGCGTGGACGATCCCGGAGGAGCGGTGTCGGTGCACGGAGTCGGCGGATTGTGGGGTCTGCTCGCAATGGGGCTGTTCGGGCGGTTCGAAACGCCCGGACAGGATCACGGCCAGTTGCTCGCCCAGATAGTGGGAATCGCGACGCTGCTCGGGTTTGTCTTACCCCTGGCATATGGCAGCAACTGGCTGCTGAATCGCGTGTCATTTTTCCGGACGGATTCTGAGGGCGAATGGCAAGGGCTCGACCTGCACGAGTTGGGCGCGGGCGCGTATCCCGAATTCGTCAGCCAAGGCGAAGAGTTTACCCCCCGGTAAATTAGTGGCGCGGCGGGACGGACCCACGCCTGCTGCACAAGCGGGCAGACCACACAAACAGCGGGAGCCCAAGGGTCTTTACGCCATCGTCACCTTTAACGTGACCGCGTACTCCGAGGGTTTCTCTTGAGGCATCTTGACCTTCAAACCGTCTGCCTCCTGACGCCACTCCACTTTCCCTTTGTGGCCCAGAAGTTGGACGTTGGTGATCTTGGCTGGGTTCTGCGGACTGCCGGTGCCCAGCGGCTTCACCATCGCCTCAGCTTCCGGCCAACCCATCAAGAACGCGTAAAGCGTCTTGTCCCCTCTGGTGGTGAACCGGATGTCCTGAGACGAGAGATCCTTGCGTTTGTTCTCGTTGAACTTTGCGTCCGCCGCTCTGGAAACATCCGTCGCCGGACCATCCGCCGCAATCTTCCACGGACGAGTCGCGTAGATCCCCTCGCTGTTGACGGCCATCCATCCCGTCACGCCTTCCAGCACTTTCAATTCATCCGGATCGAGTGCGCCGCTGTTCGGCAACGGAAAGTTGAGCAGCAGATTGCCGTTACGGCTGACGATGTCAACCAGCATGTCGACGACGGTTTTCGGAGTCTTATATTTGATCCCGCGTTTGTAGTGCCAGTTGCCGATGCAGGTGTCGGTCTGCCATACGTTAGGCTCGATGCTGTTGGCTACGCCGCGTTCAAAATCAAGTACGCAGGTCCCGACAGTGCAATCGTCGCGCAGTTTGCTGTTGTAGACCGCTTCGACCTTCCCCCCATGCTTCATGGCGCTGGTGTTGTAAAGATTCGCCACCGTCGCGCAGCCGTATTCTTCAAAGGGCAGATGGCCGTCGGTATACAGCAGATCCGGCTGATACTGATCGACCAGGTCCTTCATGCGGTCGAACCAATGCTTCCTCCACGAGTCCGGAATTCCGTCGTCGGTAAAGGCTACGCTGCGATCGTTCGCCCACTTCTCGCAGCCGGCGTCGTGATAGAAATCCGCCAGCTTGGGATCTTTGCCGTCGTAGGGAACGCCCGCCATCGGACCGGTCTTGTCCGCTCCATGGCTGACCGCGAACCATTTGTAACTGATCCAGAGATGCTCGCTGACCCCGAACTTCAGATTATTCTTCAGCGCGGCTTTGTGGAAAAGGCCCAGAATATCCTTCTTGGGTCCCATCTGAGCCGCATTCCAGTGGTTATGCCGGGAGTTCCACATATCGAAATTGTCGTGGTGGCAACCCATGCTTACAAAATATTTCGCTCCCGCCTTTTTGTACATCCCCATCAGATGTTCGGCGTCGAACTGGTCGCCTTTCCACGTGGGTATGATGTCTTTGAAGCCGAACTTACTCGGATGCCCGTAAGTCTCGACATGAAATTTGTTCTGAGCGGAACCTTGAATATACATGTTGCGCGCATACCAGTCGCCCTGCTCCGGAGCCGATTGCGGACCCCAATGCGCCCAGATACCGAACTTCGCGTCGCGATACCATTCCGGGACCTCGTACTGCTTCAGCGATTCGCGCGTACCCTGAAACTTTCCCTTTCGGATCTCGAGTGCAGCGGAATCGAAGGCGGAAGCTCGCCGGGTCCAGATGGCGGGCCCCATTCCGGAAAGCCCTCCCGCAAGGACTCCCAGTGCAGTTCGTCTATTCATGAGAGTGGTGCTCCTTCTCGCCACACAGCGTATCATAGCGACCGCTTGGCCCTCTGGAACCGGAGTTAGGTGAAATAATGAGAGCTTGCCGTCTTCCCAATACATGTCGAGAGGGGGTTCTTCGAAGCAGCCGCCCAAGCGCAAAAGCGGTTGGGTAACGAAGGTCTTTGCGAGCATCGTTGGGATGATCCTGTTCCTCTACATGGTTTGCGTGGGCATGATCTGGGCGCTGCGCTCGATGAATCCGCCCACGACCGCCGTGCAGCTGGAGCGCGAAGTGGAAGCTGTGATGGCGAAAAAGAACTACCCGAAATATTACAAGTTCGTCCCACTATCGCGGATCGCTCCGGACCTGCAGTACGCCGTGGTCGCAGCGGAGGACGGCCGCTTCTACGTCCACCACGGATTCGACTGGGTCGAACTTCAGAAGGTCATGCAGAAGGATGTCGCCAAGCGTAGCTTGGGACGAGGCGCTTCCACCATCACCCAACAGCTCGCCAAAAACCTCTTTCTCGGCACCGAGCGCTCCATCTTCAGGAAGGGGATCGAGTTTACGCTGGTGCCGTTTTTCGAATGGTTCCTCACTAAGGACCGGATCCTCGAGCTCTATCTCAATGAAATTGAGTGGGGACCGGGAATTTTTGGCGCCGAGGCCGCAACCGAGTTCTGGTACAAGAAGCCCGCGTCTCAGATCACCCGGGATCAAGCCGCACGACTCGCCGCAATCATTCCCAACCCGTTGAAGCGATCGCCGGCCAGAGAGACCGAATACGGCGCGGAGATCATGGACCGCATGAAGAAGATGGGCTGGTAGAGGCGCTCCGGCGCCCCTTCCATTGCCCGCTCTGTTGTTGCGAGGAAATTAATGGGCGGGGTATCGCAGCACCGTATAGTTTTGCAGCGTGATGGAATCGGTTCCCGCAGCACTTATGGCGGCTTGGAAATTTATTGTGAGCGCAGATGCCGGCGCGCCGGGTGCCGATGTCACACCTGACGAAAGCGGCAGCACGCTTCCCCACGTCTGAACATCCAGGATTGCCCCCCCGGTCGCAATCGAAGCGTCTCCACGCCCGGCGACTAGAATATCCGCCGAAGATGCCGTGCGCTGCACCAGGGTCGCGGACCCCCAGAGAACCGAAAAAACGAACCCATTTTCCGTGCCTTGATGCGAAAGATTGAAGCGGACCTCCAAACGATCTCCAGCGGACAGAGTGTTTGCCGGGATGGCGCAACTTCCCAGCGAGACGGCGACAGAACTGGTCGTGCCGGTACCCGCGGCGCTGCAAAGAACCTGCGGCGTGGTGAACTGGACGGTCTGCGCCGATGCGACCTGCGCCGATACGACCGAAGATGCGACCTGCGCAGACGCCACGTTGGACGAGGCCGCATTATCCTGGTAATTTGCCAGCAGAATATCGCCGGGCTGTGGCACCGCCCCGGCAACAAACAAAATGGACCCGTCGGTTTGTATGTTGTAGTCCACAGCGGCCTGGAGCAGCAGACCATTGCGATAGAGCAAGAGGCTGTTAGCGGGAGAAAGTGGATTGGCCAACGTGAAGGTGGCGTTGGAGCCGTCGACCACGCCGCCAGGAGTTTCGTTGGCGACGATCGAGGGAACCAGGCTGGGGTCGACGCAAGGACCGGAACTGCCGTCAACGTGAACGCAGTCCGACTGGTTGCCCTGTACGGTATCAATTGCTCCAGTACTGTCGATCATGGCCGTTCCGCCATCCACATAAGAAGTCCCTTTCAATGGACGTAGCGAGAGATCGGTCAACAGGCCGATCACGTTGGCCTCGGTGACAGGTGTCGTCGACGGCGGCGTTACGACGCCTCCTCCAGTCGATCCGCTGCCTGTGCTGCTTGTGCCAGCCGACACGGTGACGGCACTGATGCGGAGAGGCGTTGTGCTCGGCGGCACCGACCATGTTTCTACATACTGTTGCTTGCCGTCACTGCTGTACTGCACTGTATAAGTGCCAGGCGGTGTGGCGTTACTATTAGGTACCAGTTGGACACGGAGTGCGCCATTGATGATCTGGACGGTGAGGCTCTGCATCCCAACGTAGGAAGTGTCGTCAGCATCGAACGTATTCCATGAAATGACCGCGGTTCCAGTGAACTTGGTACCGTCGGCCTTGTAGATAGTGTCCTGGATGATAGTGAGCGTGGGCGCGGCCAACAGCGGAAAGGCCGCACACAGGATCAAGGCCGCTTTGCTGGCCAGAGACATTCAGTTACCCCCTTCAGGCAGGAGAATTCCCGCTGCCCTGAGAATATCTTCGAGCCCTCGGAAAATGGATCGTACCAATGACGCGAGTTTGAAGGAAGTCTCTATATCTGCTTGGTTTAGCTTTTTCCGTAGATTGCGTGACTCCCTTCTTCCGAATAGGCCCACTTGGGAACGGTAAGTGCGGGGAGTTGTCCCCGGAGCGGAGAGTTTCCGATGCGAAAATACGTCGTAGTGATTGTCTTTTCACTACTGGCTTGTCCATTTTCCGTGAACAGCCAGCAGCCATTGGTCGGATCCATACAGGGGACGATCCAAGATCAACAGGGAGCACCCGTGCCCTACGTGTCTTTGACGGCAACCAACGTCGATAGCGTCGAACCTGAATCACATCGCCGTACAATAGAAGCCGATAAACACGGCGCCTACCAGTTCATTGACGTTCCGACCGGGCGCTACGAAATCCTGATGAGCAAGAACGGGTTTCAGGACTACAAGGTTCCACTCGTCACCGTGCATCCTGGTGAGACGGTCAAAATGCCCGCAATTAAAATGACCCCCGCGGCACCGCATTAACCACACCGGTTAGCGGTGCCCGAGATATCTCAGCCGGAAATTAACGGCGCGTGCCTGACCGCCATACTCGCGCAGAAACATCGCGCCGCCCAAAACGTTATCCACGACGTTCGGATTGGAGTGGCCGGTAATGTTATTGAAGCCCGCGCGCACGGCCACGCGATACCCGTCGATGGAAAGCTGACGTTCTATAAATAGATTCAGCTCAAAGAACTGATGGAAGCGATGGTCGTCGGCAGTTCCCACTAACTGACCGTAGGGATCCTGGATCGAGAAAGGCAGGCCCGAATGCCAGTCCAGCATATACGCGACAGCCCAGCTTCGCCCCCAGGCGGGAAGGTAGCCCCAACTGAGCAGACGGTTCGGCGCATCCCACGGCAAGGGGCCGTTGTTCGAGGAAACGCTCAAAGGCTGATCGATGGTTCGTTCGATCACCGCGTTGGAGTCCGTGCGGCTCCGCGTGTAGCTCACCATCCATTCGAAACGTCCCTTAAGCGGCTGCCGCACTGCGATCTCGACCGACTCATAGTGGTCCTGGCGCTGATTGGTTAACATGTAGTCGGCAATGATGGGGCCGGGATTAGGATTGCCGGCGAGGATGGCTGGCAACTGCTCCGAGGCTGGGAGGCTGTTTACGTAGTCGAAGCCGCGCGATGAGCGCCGCCTCAGCAACTGCACCTTCGCTTCCACCAGTTTGGGCAGAACCCGCTGGGCGCCCAGGTTCCACACGTCTGCACTTGGATTCTGCAACTTCGGCCCGAGCGTGAAAACCGATGTGACAGGTCCATAAATCAGGTTGCCGGAGGAGTCGAAATAGCTGGAAATGGCTGACTGATCGAGCGGTCGGGTGAACAGCCGGAGATCGGTGGGATCGATGATCCGCGCGAAACTACCCGAAAAGCGAGTGCTCTCCGTTCCCGGCGGCGATATCGCAAATCCGGCCCGCGGTGAGGAATTGAAAGTGTCGAGGAGATGGTCCGCGTCGGCGCGCCATCCTCCTTCTATCAGCAGCCAGGGACGCACTCTCCAGAAATCTTGCAGGTAAAACGCGCTCTCGTAATTCGCACGGCTGAGAAGACCCGACCCGGAAAAGCCAACGGTGCGCACGGTCGCTCCGGATTCGTTCACATAGTCGATGTCGGAGCGATCGATATTTTGCTGGTAGTCAAGATGAACGATATCGCCGCCGGTCTTGAACTGGTGCTCGCCCAGCCAGTGGAACGAGGGCAGATAGTAGTTGACCAGCCCTTGCTGACGCTGTGCGTTCTGGCGCGAACTCGCGAAAAAGTTGCCCATCCGTCCGTCCGGCGTGATCTGGTAAGGCGCAGTACCCTGAGGCGCCGCGCTGCTATGGGTGAGGCTGGCGGCGAATCCAACCTCGATCATGGAACTGCCGGAGAACGAATGCTGGTCTTTGACATACCCGAACCACTGATTCGAATGCCGCCGGACCGTGGTTTGACGCGGGTCGAGCATGGTAAGCCCGCTCTGCGGCGCGTAGGAGATATCGAAAAGCAGTCCGATGTAGACGATGTTCTTCTGGCTCAAATTGATCTGGTTATGCAATAGATCATTGAATCGCCAGCTCTTCGCGGTATTTTCACCTGTTAGGAAGTTGCGGGATGGTGACGCGGACAAACTGAAGCTCGGCAGTATTGAAAAACCAGGCGCGTCCCTTTTGCCAGGGTCCTGAAAAATTCGCGCGCGGAGTCCAACTGGAGACCCGTGTGCCACTTCCGATCCCGATGCCGGGAAAGAGGCTGGTGCCTGAAAATTGGAAGTCATCGCCGCCGGTGCGCGCGTGCAGCGTCATGGTTCCAGCCTCTCCCCGCCCCATATCGGCGCCGGACGGTGAGGCTTGGACATCTACCGATTGAACGGACTCCAGACTCATGCGCGCGTCGAAGCGCCCGGTGAGAGGATCGTTCAATTGGAAGCCCTCAAAACTATACTGAGCTTGATCCTCAGAGCCGCCAAACAAGTGTACAGCGCCAACCGAGTCCTGTATGACGCCGGGAATCAGCCGCAGGCCGCTGCGTAAGGCGTTCTGATTGGGGAACGGAATATCGTACAGTGTGCGGCTGCTAAGCGTCTCTTGTGGGGTGACCCGATCCATATCGACTGTTCCCGGATCGCCCTTTACCTGGATCGAGGAACGAATTTCGTCGGTGGATTTCAATGCGATATTCAGTTCGAAAGCCGGTCCATTGAGGGGAGTGGCGGGGACTGTGACCGTCGGTTCAGATACGACATAGAAGCCCTCGCGATCCACCTTAACTGAGTACGTTCCCGCAGACGGCAACTGCAGAAAAAAGGAGCCGTTCGGATCGGAGATGGCGCGATAGCTCCGGGTAACAGGAACATCTTCGATGGTAATTCTTGCGCCTGCGACAGGCGACTTGGTTTCGTTTGTCACACGCCCGGCAATTCGAACCTGGGCGACAACCGATGGACAAACAATGGCGAGGGCCGAAGCGCACATTACAATCAGTGGCCGCATGTGTCTCCCAATGATAGTTGAATTCAAGCGGATTTGAATTCGTGCAGCGGGCGCGACCAATCACCTTACAATCTAGATATGAGTGACGTTTTAACTATTGCGGGCCGGACGTTCCATTCCCGGCTGTTTGTCGGAACCGGCAAATACCGCAGCAATCAGGAAATGGCGCGCTGCCATCATGCTTCCGGCGCCGAAGTCGTGACCGTGGCTGTGCGCCGTGTCAATCTCGCCGACCGCTCCGGCGAGTCGCTGCTCGACTACATCGATCGCGAAAAAATCTTCATCCTGCCGAATACAGCGGCTTGTTACACCGCGGACGACGCCATTCGCACTGCGCGGTTAGGACGTGAAGCCGGCCTCTCCAATTGGGTGAAACTGGAAGTGATCGGCGATCAGAAGACTCTGTTTCCCGACAATGAAGGCCTGCTGGAGGCCACGCGGGTGCTGGTGAAGGAAGGCTTCGTAGTGCTGCCGTACACCAACGACGAT
The DNA here is from genome assembly GCA_963777595.1 of Terriglobia bacterium. GTDB lineage: Bacteria > Acidobacteriota > Terriglobia > Bryobacterales > Bryobacteraceae > CAVVFX01. Next base: position 128,358 of record CAVZRE010000045.1, on the reverse strand, counting down.
ATCGTGAACGCTCGCAAGTTGATCGACGCAGGCGCCTCCGCGGTAATGCCGCTGGCTGCGCCAATCGGTTCCGGGCTAGGAATTCAGAACGTCACGAATCTGCGAATTATGCGGGAGATGATCACTGAGGTTCCGTTGATCGTGGATGCCGGGGTCGGCACTGCCTCCGATGCGGCGCTGGCGATGGAACTCGGAGCCGACGCGGTTCTCATGAACACCGCGATCGCTGCGGCGGAGGATTCGGTGAAAATGGCTACCGCGATGCGCCTCGCGATTGAGGCCGGCCGCCTTGCGTATCTGGCCGGACGAATGGAAAAAAAGCTCTACGCCACTGCCAGCAGTCCGCTAACCGGAGTGGTCGGCCGGTAACTGCACGATTGGTCACACAATTGCTCCTCCCCGTTGAGTGGCCGCTTCTGCGACGTTATCACAGCAACACCTGACGAACGCTGCCCTCGACGGGCGACAAATTACGTTGCGGGAGCTCTTGCGCCCCCACACCAAGTCACTAATTTTGGGTATCTTAGCGGCGATTGGGGAGACCATCGCCAACCTGCTCGACCCATGGCCGCTGAAAATCGTATTGGACAATGTCCTGCGACAAAAGCCGGCGACTCATGGATGGCTGAATCAGGCAATCTTTTCCCTGACTCATGGCGATAAGCTCGCAGTCCTGGAATTCGCCGCAATCGCGGTCGTCGTAATCGCGATCGTGGGGGCGTTGTGCAGCTATGCGGAGAAACTGCTGACCACCAGCGTCAGCCAGTGGGTGATGCATGATCTGCGTCAGGCGATGTATGTTCATATCCAGCGTCTCTCGCTCGCCTATCACGATCGCAAAAACACGGGCGACCTCATCAGCCGGGTCACCAGCGACATCTCCGCAATTCAAAGCTTCATCAGTTCGAATTTGCTGGACGTGGTCATCGACGTCCTGACGCTCACGGGCATGGTAACCGTCATGTTTTACATCAACTGGCGATTCACGTTGATCGCCTTGTCGATCGTGCCTCCGCTGGGCCTGGTGGTGTACAAATATACGCGGAATATCAAGAAGGCTTCGCGTGAAGTACGTAAAAAAGAGGGAGAGATCGTTTCGGTCATCCAGGAGGTGCTTACTTCGATTCGCGTAGTGAAGGCCTTTGCCCGCGAAGACTATGAACAGAAGCGGCTCGAAGAGGAAAGCCTCGAAAATGTCGAAATCGCGTTGCGAGCACGCAGCCTGAAGGCACGCCTAACCCCGATCGTTGCGGTCATCGTGGCGATCGGTACCGGCCTGGTCTTGTGGTTCGGATCGCGCCTGGTGCTGGTCGGAAGCCTGGACGCAGGCTCCCTGATCTTATTTATCTGGTATCTCGGCAAGATGTACAAGCCGATGCAGGACCTGTCCAAAATGACAGATGCATTCTCGAAGGCCTCCGTCGGGTATGAACGGATTCGGGAGATTCTCGATACCGACGGCGAAGTGAAGGACCTGCCGGGCGCGCAAGAGGTGAGTCGTTTGAACGGGGCCATCGACTTCGACCATGTCACTTTTGGATACGATGCGGATAGTCCGACTCTCGATGACGTCACCTTCTCGATCAAACCTGGCCAGGTTGCGGCATTCGTGGGCCCCACGGGGGCCGGAAAATCAACCATCATCAGCCTGATCCCAAGATTTTATGACCCCAATTCCGGCACTGTGCGGATCGATGGAATGAATGTCCGTTCAGTTAAGCAGAGGTCCCTGCGACGCCAAATCAGTTTCGTGTTACAGGAGACCGTGCTGTTTCAGGGGACGATCTGGCACAACATCGCATACGGAAAACCAAACGCCAGCCGCGCCGAGATCATACATGCAGCGGAAGTCGCGAACGCCAGCGAATTTATCGACAAGATGCCGCATGGGTACGACACATTGGTCGGCGAGCGCGGCGTCACGCTCTCAGGAGGACAGCGGCAGCGCATTGCGATTGCGCGCGCCGTGATTCGAAATACGCCGATTCTCATCCTGGATGAGCCGAGTTCGGGACTCGATGCCGAGTCGGAAAAGCTGGTCTTTGAGGCACTCGATCGATTGATGAAAGGCAAGACGTCCATCGTGATTGCACACCGGCTTTCAACGGTTCGGTCTGCCGACATCATTTTTGTGGTGAAAGATGGCGCGATTGTGGAACAGGGAAATCATCAAGAGCTCATCTCGGCCCGAGGGCTCTATTCCGAGCTTTACGATATACAGTTTGGAGTGGAGGCTCACTAAGCCGCCGCTAGCGCAATTGGTCTAACATCTGCAGGGCTTGCGCGTGGCCCGGGTGTTGTTTTAGAAGTTCACTCAAAATGGCGCGCGCCCGATCCCTCGAGCCTTCCAGCGAATAGACCCTCGCCAGATTGAGGTAGGGCTGGTCGAAGCCCGCGGAGAGGCGAATACATTCTTCAAACTTTGCCACCGCGTCATCTCGCCTGCGCGTCCGGAGATAGAGAATTCCCAGGTTGTTCAACGCCTCGGGGTAATCAGGACGCAAGGCCAGAGCCCGTTTCAAATGGTCCTCCGCGCTGCTGGTATCGTTGATTTGCGCAAAGACCATCGCCAGGCTGTAGTTTGCCTCGGGGTCGCGCGGACGAACCTGAACCGCGCGTTCCAGGGCGGCGCGCGCTTCATTCCAACGTCCCTGCTGACGGTATGCGTTGCCCAAATTTTCCAGCGCTGTCCAATAGTCGGGGCTTAAACGAAGAGCCTTCTGGAAATCGTCAATCGCCTCCGCGGTGCGGCCGTCGCGCGCAGCCATCAGCCCCAAATTGTTCCACGCGTTCGGGGCGGTATCCGGGTAGTCTGCATCGAGCCTAACGGCCTGTTCGAAACTCTCGCGAGCCTCTCGGTTCTTGCTCTGTCGGAGGTAAACACTTCCCAATCCGTAATGAGCTTCCGCGCTGGACGGATTGTTGCGGAGAGCCCGCTCGAAGAAGGCTTCCGATTGCTCGAGGTAACCACGTTCAAAGAAGATCGAGCCCAGCGAAAGATCATTTCGCCCAAACGCGTAGCCACTGGAATTGCCGCGAAAAGGCAGCGCGCACGCCAGCCGTTTCTCGTCGGTCCTGGGAATTCGCGCGATGTCGTTTTCTACTTGGGTGCGTGCCACGGGACCCTGGTAGACTTTCACAATCTCACCGGCGTCGTTTAGCAGAAAAGACGTCGGTAGCGTAAGGTCCCGGCGCCGGTCAAACAGGTGACGAAGCAGGAGGTTGTAGACTGCGGCAACGTCTTCTACGGATTTAGGCGCGGCTTCGAATGCGACTACCCACGGAGCTCCGCGAAAGGCCGCAAGTTCGGTAAGAGGGGATTGACAGAAAACCAGTAGCGCAGGTTTGCCTCGCAGGTCCGATAAAGAGGCCGTTCGACCGGACCGATTGGGACGAGCGAAATCGGGCGCAGGTACGGGCGCGAGCAGCCACGTCTCCGCGACTTCCGGCAACTGGTCTCCCGTCTTCTGAGTTTTATCTGGCGGGGGCGAATCTGGCGGAGGTACCGTTGTTCTGCGGAAGGGTTCGATGCGAGGCGTTGCGGCTCCCTCTTCCACCCAAATCCGATGATCGACCGGAAGGTCATTGAGTTGTTGCTCGAAGCCGCTCGGCCAGAGAATCGACGCGGAAACCGGACCCCTTATCGCGCCCAAGCCGAACATCAGTTCCTTACTATGTTGCGAAAGAAATCCGGACCCGGCCACCAACCGGCGGGTTTGATGCTCCACGGTTACAGTTGCGCCGATAGCGTCTGGATTGCTCTTCCCCCGACCTCGCAAACGGAAAGAGATCGATGGAGGCAACTCCCCTGCGACGTTCTTTAGCAGCCGTAATTGAGGAGCATTGCGGCTCTTCAGCAGCACCTCCACCCGTCCGTCATGATCGAAGTCCGCCAGAGCGAAGGCCCGGCTATCCTCAATAAAATCCAGACCGACTGTGCCGGAAACGTCGGAAAAAGTGCCATCGCCATGATTGACGTAAAACACATTCCGCTCGTAGCCGCTCCAGGTGAGATCGGACCGGATCAACTCATTGATCGCGTTCCATGCCTGTTCGTATTCGAGCGATGGCCGCGCCTCGTTCGGTGAATTAGCTACCACCTGACGCCAGAAAAAACTGTTCAGGTCTTCGCGCACCGGACCGGAAAGCATGCCGTTCGCGATATACAAGTCGGCGAAACCATCGTGATCGAAGTCCCACGCGTCGCTCGACCAGGCCCATCGGCCCATGCCGACTCCGGCGGAGGCGGTGAGGTCCTGGAAAGTGCCATCTCCGTGGTTGCGAAATAGCGAATTCCCCATAGCATGCTTGCGATAGATTGCGCGCACAGACCCGGTGGCTTCGGGTTGGAAATTCGCCTGTGCCGAAATCCGCTCTCCGGCTGCAGTCCACATATCGGCGACGTAGAGATCCTCGATGCCGTCGTTGTCGTAATCGAGCCACGCGAGCCCCATACCGGCGCCGGCATCCTCAACGCCGGCCTCCGCAGCCACATCGGTGAAGGTGCCGTCACCGTTATTGCGATAGAGATTCTTTCTTCCGAAATCATTCACCACATAAAGGTCGGGCCAGCCGTCGCGGTTATAGTCGCTCCAGCCGCAACAAAAACTGAAGCGCGTGTTGTTCTTATCGAGACCTGACTCAGCAGTCGCATCGCGAAAGGTTCCATCGCGCTGATTCCGCATCAGGAAATTGGCGGGTCCGTTTTCCGCGGCGTAATACGGGACAGGATAATTATATTGCCCCGCGCCCTGATAGTAGGTATAGAGACAGAAGTAGACGTCCAGCCAGCCATCGCGATCGTAATCGGCCGCGGCCGCCCCGGTGAAGGTTCCTCTCGGCGGTTTAGCGAAATGAAAAGCGTCCGGTTTCTCGCGAAACTTTCCGCCACCCTGATTGAGAAACAGGCGCGGACCGTTGGCCCGGATGACGAGGAGATCCTGCCGTCCATCATTGTCGAAATCGGCGAACAGAGCGCACGCCGTGTTGTCGAGTAATCCCAATCCGGAATCGTCGGTGATGTCGTCAAAAGTTCCGTCGCCGCGATTCCGGTACAAACGGTTAGGGAGCCCCGCCGGTTGGCAAACGTAAATATCATCGAAGCCGTTGCCATCGATGTCGCCGACCGATACTCCGTTATGACCGTAGATATCGATCCCCGAGGCGCCGTCGAGCACCGTTCGCCAGTAATCCACGCCATGAAGCATCTGCGCGGACCACGACGGATTGCGCCCGAGTGTCTGCTGAGCCACATCGGCAAACCAGGGATGTGCGGCACGGCTTCGCGATTCAGACGTCGCCAGCCAACGGCGCAGGCGATTCCCATTCCACTCCAGATCCCATGAACCGACACGTTGCTCGCGATGAAAGCCTGGGCCATAGCCTATCAGTTCGTAGCGCACTCGCGTCCGCGTTCGGTCGTCGATTGCAGTGATCTGAAATTCTGCGGTAACCAGTTTCGAAAAGGTGCTGAGCGTGTACCGCAAAGCTTGAAGAAAGGCTCTGGAATCAAGGACACGCGCCGGGTACGTAACGTTCCGGACTTCGAGAGCGGGTCCGGGTCGAATGATGCGAGATGCAATCGAATCGAGCGCCGAGCCGGAAAAATCCGCAGCCAGGCTCTTCTCGATGGCCGCGAGGTTGCGCGGAGATTCGAGCAAGCCCTTGCTCCATCCGGCGAGGATCGCGGCAATTCGGTCATGATCCTTTTCCGTCACGAATTCATCGAAACCCACCTGGGTTTTTTGCAACATGGCGTCGAGCGGGGACGGAGAACGATAGTGAGGCTGCACGTGAAGGTGCGCGTCCACGGGCGGCGCGGATTGGGCGCTCAGCGAACCGAGGAAAGGAGACGCGAAACCGAGCAGCAAGTGACGACGTCGCAAACTGAAATTTAGCACAGCCCGCGGGAGTTATCTTAGAGAGAAGTGGCTTGGCGCAGACCCATAAGATCCGTCAAAACTTCTCACTCCGGTGCTAGTGGTTGCCGCGGGCGCGAGTCTGTCCGCTTGGCAGGATACCCCGGATCTTACTTGGGGCGGGGATACGATGCCCTCAGGCGCGACCGATACGAAGAAGCTGTGACGGAGTTCCGCGGTGCGCCGCGAATTGGGAGATCATCCCAACCTGCTGTACTATCTCGGTCGGCTGAATCTGATGGACCAGAAATTCCCGGATGCGATCCGCAATCTGACCGAGGCGATGGCTCAACCGCCTTTCGCGGACACGGCCTATCACTTGGGTTTCGCCCATCTGAAGCAGGGCGATTTTGCGTCCGCAGAAAAGTGGTTGAAGATAGCGGCGCAGTCGGATCCCGCGGATAGCGCCGTGCCGTATCAACTGGCGCTGGTGTATCGCAAGCAACGCCGCGGTCTCAGGATGACGCGTCGGTTTCCGTATACTGAAAGCGGTTGGTCATGGTCAAGGAATACGTTGAACAGCGCGCGGGCGGGTACTTTATCCGGGATTCCCGGGTTTCCCTGGACTCGGTGGTATACGCATTTCTGAGAGGAGAGTCCCCTGAAGGAATCGCCGAATCTTTTCCTGCCCTGGGACTCGAGCAGATCTTCGGCGCCCTGGCCTTCTATATGGCGAACCGGGAAATCGTGGATCGTTACTTGAGCGAAGGCCGAGTAGAGTTCGAGGCCTTGCGTCAGCGGGCACGGCGCGATAATCCGGCGCTTTACGCGAAGCTTGCAGAAGCTCGCAAATTGGCCCACACGCCTGGCGAATGAGACCGCGATTCCAAGCGGATGCAGATACTTCAATCACAAGATCGTAGTTGGTCTTCGCCGCCGCGAACCGGCCCTTGATTTCCAGGGTGCTCACGATGGTGGTGTTGTCGGGATTCCTGACCCGGACGTGCTCGGCATAGCTGCCGGTTACGGCCGAATCCTCATCTCGCACGATCGAAAGACGATGCCTGGTCACTTCGCGCGATTTTCGGGAAACGCGGTCGAGTTCAGGGCTCATTATCGTATCGCAGGAACTCGACATAGGCGCTGCTATCGAAGACCTGTTGTTGATTTGGGAAGCGACGGAAGGGGAGGAATGGGTAAATGGCCTCGGCTTCGTGCCAATCGAGCCCGATCGATCGCTGGTCCGCGTCGGGTAAACTGCACAGACTGACGTTATTGCATGAAAGGAGCCGTGCGCGTGGCTGTGATCCCGGCGCCTTCCTTTATCACCACCAGATGGTTCGCCAATACGTTCGGGAAACTTTCCTTCCCGCCATTAGGCCACCGGACATCGATATCAGCCATCGTCTCCGCGCCTAACCCGAAGTGCAGACGCTGATCGTTGACGGAAAGAAAACTCGACTGGCTCATCAGTTCCTGCACCTGCACGCGCCCGCCGTAACGGGCCGTAACGCGCGTGCCGATCGCGCTACGATTCGAAACCGTCGCCGCCAGTTGAACCTTGAACCAATGGTTCCGCCCGGATGTGTCGTTTCGCAATAAAGACGGCGGCTCATTCATATTCATGATCAGGATGTCGATGTCGCCATCGTTGTCGAAATCGCCGAACGCGCAGCCGCGGCTGGAGTGCGGCTCGGCGATGGCTGGACCGGCTTCTTCGAACAATTCTTCAAAACGTCCGCCGCCGAGATTGCGAAAACCAGGATGCGCGGATTTTTGTAAGGATAACAGGGGCAGCTTCTTTTCGAGCTCCGGAAAAACCTGGCCGGCAGCGATGAACAGGTCCGGCAGGCCGTCGTTGTCGAGATCCACGATCCCCGCGCCCCAGCAAACGTAACGCGTTTCGACGCCCAGGCCGGACTTCAGAGTGACGTCGGTGAATTCCCCTTTGCCGTCGTTCTCGTAGAGCACGTTGGTGTCGTCGGCGAAATGCGTTTTCAGAATGCCGAGCGTTCCATTCAGCTTGTAATCGCCCACGCCGATGCCCATGCCGGCCTGCTCCGCGCCATCTTCGCTCAGTGCCACGCCGCGCTCCAGACCTTCTTCGGCAAAGGTGCCGTCGTGTCGGTTGCGGTAATAGAAGCTGGGCGTGGAATCGCAGGCCACGTAGATATCCGGCCAGCCATCGTTATCGAAATCGGCGGCGACGGCGGTGAGCCCGTACGCGCGGCCCTGTGTCGACGCCGGCCTCTTTGCTGACATCCGTGAAACGGCCGCGACCATCGTTGTGAAACAAGTAGCAGCGGCCCATGGGAAGGCCGCGCGGCCCGCAAACCACGGGAATTCCTTTCCACTCGCAGCCGGTGGGCACTTTCAAGCTGGGGTCGAGGTCGACGTAGGTGCTGAAGAAAAGATCGAGATGCCCGTCGCGATCGTAATCGACGAACGTGCAGCCGGTGCTCCATTGCGGCGTCGGGAGGATCAGGCCGGCTTCGCGCGTGACGTCGGTAAAGGTGCCGTCGCCGTTGTTGCGGAAGAGGACGTTCTGATCCCAATAGGTGAGGAAGAGGTCGTCGAGGCCGTCGTTGTTGTAATCGCCGATGGCACACGCCCGACACCCAGCCGGGGCGCGCCAGATCCGGATTTCGCGGTGACGTCAGTGAAGGTGCCGTCGCGATTGATTCATGTAGAGTCGATTGCCTGCGCCGGCGGGTGTTGCGCCGAAGCGCGTGCCGCCGAGCACCAGAATGTCGAGCCAGCCATCATGATCGTAATCGAAGAAAGCGATGCCGCAGCCGTTGGCCTCGAGGATGTGGCGTTTGGAATCGACGTTTCCGTAGATGCTGGGCGCAGCCAGGCCGGCGTGGTGCGCAACGTCGGTGAACTTCGCATCAAAAGGCAGTCCGGAACGCTTGCCTGCGGTTGCGGGCGGATGTTGCGCGTGGCCATGCCTTGCGCAAAGAGACTGGGCGCCAGCGCTTGAAGAACGGTTCTGCGAGTGATCCCCTTCACTATAGACACTCGTTTCGTATCGCTATGATCGCACGACAACCCTGTTGCTTCTGTGTTACGGGTATAGAGTGGAACTGGTAAACCTGTCGCCCGGCAGGATCTCCGAGGCGCTCGAACTCTCGGCCGGAGCGGGATGGAATCAGACAGCGTCCGACTGGCTGGCGCTGATGACTGATTCTCCCGACGGCTGCCTCGGAATCGAGTGCGATGGACGAATCGTGGCAACCACGACGCTGGTCTGCTACGAAAAGCGCTTGGCGTGGATCGGCATGGTGTTGACGCATCCCGATTACCGGAGGCGGGGGTTCGCGCGGACGCTGGTGTCGCGAGCCATAGAAATGGCAGGCGAGCGCGAGATCCGCACCATAAAACTGGATGCGACTCAGCAAGGGAGCCCTCTTTATGAGAGCCTCGGATTTCGCGAGGATCAGCCCCTGGAGCGATGGGGTTGCGACATCGACTCGATGGACGAATATGAGCTGGACGCGCCGCCGATCGTCGAGTCCGGAGGGTATTTACTGCATCGTCCAGGTATGTTAGCGCACTATCTCGGTCCCTGCGTGGCAGACAACCCGATCACCGCCGAACGCCTGTTTCGACGCGCGATGGAAGAGATCGGAGCAGACCACTATTTCTGGGATCTTCTTCCGGCCAACGCACATGCTGTTGATCTCGCAAGAAGCTTGAACTTTGCTCCGTTAAGAAAGCTGAAGCGCATGGTGCTGGGCCCCAATCCGCCGGAAGATCAATCGAGGATCTATGCGATCGCTGGATTTGAATGGGGATGAGAGTGTTTTCAGGGACGGCAGGCTCACCGCGCGCCATCAGCAGTGAAGCCTGCTCCAAGATGCCTGGCCGGGCTCTCAGAACGTAACGTGAAATCGCCCTTTTCCCAATTGACGAATAGAGGCTCCGAGATCATTGAGCCCTGCTCCAGATGATGCTCATTCTCGAACGCTGCGAGATCACGGAATTCCTCGTGTTTGGGCAGCCATTTGGCGCCCCACAGAATCATCCCTTCGCCCGGCCCCGCGAAGTAAATGTTGTTGCCTGCGCGCCAGCCCCGGAGGTCGGGATCGAGTAACCGCAGGTCCAGTTCGCTGACTTCGCGCTTAGCGCCAAAGAAGGTATTGTCGCCCACCAGGGCGAATTGCCATTCGCGATTGTACGCTGAGATGTTGTAGCGGAAAATGTGCTGATCTGAATAATAGCGCTTCTCCTCCGGCCGATCTCGGGCCGGGTCGGCCGCAAGCGACCGAATTCGCTGTTGGCGTACCTCGATCCCGACGCGGTTGCCGGCGCAGATATTGTGTTCTACCGTCCCACGCATTGCTTCCCCCAAAAGAATGCCCGCATTCCCCCAGGCGCCCCGCTCTTCCTTGAGTCCATTGCGAACGCACAGGTTGTTGCGAACAGTGGCCGTTTCGCTGATCTCGACGAATATGCCCGGGCCGTTGTTTTCCGCCGCGAAGGAGTCTTCAATCAACTCGCCGCGATTGTCGATGTCGAACCAGAAGCCCGGCCCATCGTTGCCTACGGCTTTGCAGCGAACAATCTGAAATCCCCGGGATACCGTGATTTTGATCCCTCCGGCCTCCCAGGCCTTGGAAAAACCCTTCACGTTGTTCCCTTCCAGAGTGCAATTCTCCATTCGATTCCCGACGCCATGTGCCGACATTCCCATTTGGCCGTTCCAACGGCTGACAACTCCCCGCATGACATTGCGCTCACCGTCGAGCCTCGCGCCTACACCGTTCGTCCGTTCCACAATGCAATCTTCAGCCAGGCTATCCGAACCTTCGATGGAAAATGCGCCTTGTTGAGCGAGGTTGGTTGCGAAGCGGAAATGCAGTCCGCGAACGGTATCGTGGTGGCCGGTTGCCTGCATGACTACCGGCCGAACGCTCGCTTCCATCAGGTGGTGGGATGGCCCGTCGCCATCCGGAAGCCAGACGAGGAGCGCCTTCGTTTCGATGTCTGCACAGAACGTGCCGGGACCCATCTGGTCCGGTTGCAGCACCTGCCTCAACAGTTTGCCATCCGCGATCACCTGCTCGCTGCGGCCGATCAGCTTATGGAATTCGTCATCCGGATGCGTGCGACCGCGATAGGTCCACGGCGTATGGCGCCAAACCGGTTTGCCGGACTCCTGCACCCACTCGGTCGACGGGATCGGATCCGCGCCCGTGACGATGACTTCTTCGCCGGGAGCGGCGGCAACCACCACGTCATCGCCAATCACGCGAACGCTTTCCCGATAGGTGCCCGCGTGGATCAGGATCGTGTCTCCCGGCTTCGCGCCGTCGACTGCGGATTGAATCGTCCGGAATGCCCCGGTTTTGGACACTTGCAAGGTGGCGCCGAACGTGGGTGCGGTGACCAGGAACAGGTATAGGAGCTTCATATTCGATGTCATTGCGCTAACCTCACCATCTCTCCCGTAGGCAAGCCATGAGTGCAGCACCGCTCGTGTTACAAGGCCGCAGTTACTTGACCAGCGCGTGCTCCACAGTCACGATGTCAACCAGCCCGTGGCATCCGTAAAGCGCCGGCAAAAGTTCTGCCGGTTCGTACTTGCGCCGCAACTGCGCCACTCTCTCCGTCCCCGCACGGTACGCCGGAAGATACATTCGGCCCAACAGAGGATGACGCCCCCATGCGCCCGACAATTTGTCGGCCCGTTCAGCCGATACCAGAAACTCCCTGCGCAGTGTACTCGCCACAGTCTCCCGAGGAGCTCCCTCGCCCCACGTCAAGTACGACGCTTGGTTCTTGGCGTCATCCTGCAACAGCGCGAGCAGAATTCCAATCTGCAGGTCTTCGTCCGGCAGTTCGTCGACTTCCTTCACTCCGTACGCCATCAGAATGGCGTTGTTGGCGATGCCCTCAAATAGAGTTGCGGCTCGTGTGTTCATCGTCAGCACGGAAGCTTCGAAGCCGGCCAGACCGCGCCAGTAAAGATTCTGCAGATACGCGAAGGTGGTCACGTGTCCGGGCACCACCTCGTGGCTGACCAGCTGTAAAAATTCCGGCACCGAGATCTGCAGCGAGGCGTTGATCTCATAGGTCGCCTCATACTCCGGAGAGCCATCCGCACGCCGTGCTCGCCCCAGGTAATTCATGGATCCGGAGAACCACGCGTCCCGGATCGGCAGGAATTGAATGTTGGCGCTTGGCACGGAGCGCATTTCTACCGGAAGATGCGGCGCGACATTCCTGGCGGATAGCCCCTCGAAATGCCCGATCACGGCTGCGCCCAGCATCTTAATTGACGCCATCGGCACCGCTTGCGCTTTCCTCCATGAATCCACGGCGGCGAGTAATTCATCGTTACCATGCGAGGGGAATCCTGCATGACTCAAGAGTTCGGTCGCTCGCGCTCGTTTGGCCGTGGGATCGGACGGTTCCGGCACTTTTCCTGTCGACGCCTTCACGCAGGTTACGTACGGGACCGCCGGACCTTCGCCCACCATCTCCATAGCCAACGCCAGCATGGTTTCAAAACACAGCACCAGACCCGCTACATATTCGCCGCGTAGGCCGGGGATGGTCGCGGTCTCGCTCTTGAGTGCCGCGATCGCTCCGGGAATGTCGACAGCCGCAAGGTAAGCGCGCACCGCTTCACGGTTCGGCGTCTTGGCTCCGACTCCTCCGGATTCTCGGACAACCGCCGCGGTGGGATGGGTGTAGGCAAGGGGAAGCGGCTCGTCAGAAAACCAGGAATCGGCGATGAATCGTCCAGTGCCTGATGCGCACATGACGTCGCCGCCCCATAACGTATCGACTCCCAGGACGACCGTCGCAATTAGTTCTTCAAAGCTCATGGCTTCTCCCCGCTATCGATCTCTTCCACAAATAGACGCAAAGGCCGGTGAACAAGACCGCAGACACCATCTGCGAGATCACCTCGTCGCCGTAAAATGGCGTCCGGATCCAATCTTCAGAGAATCCCGGAATCAGGCGGAAGGCCGCACCCAAAACGCCACCCAACGCGCCGCCCGCCATCAGCCCCGACGCGATCACGACCGCTCGTTCCCGCACCGAACTCTCCCGTTTGCTGAGAAAGTGCGAGAGGAAGCCGCCCACCAGCGCAGGCGTATTCAATTCCAGGGGGAGGTACATGCCGAGCGCAAAGATCAGCGCCGGGACCTGCAGCATCTCCATCACCACCGCGACCGCCGCCCCCGCGCCGAACAGAATATAAGCGATCGGCTGCCGGCTCATGAAACCCTCCACCAGCGCCTTCATGATGGAAGCTTGCGGCGACGGCAACACCACTCGCGTGTCGCCGGGAGCCGCGTCTCCAAACTGAAATGTTTGCGCGAGCAGGATAATCGTCAGACCGGCGGCGATAGACGCGGCAACCACCCCGAGAAATTTCACTTTCTCCTGCGCGGCCGGAGTGGCACCCAGCCAGTAGCCGGCTTTCAGATCCGTGATCGTCTGACCCGAGACCGAGAGCGCCGTACATACCATCCCCGCGAGGGCCATCACGAAAAACATGCCCGTAGTCCCCGAAACCCCGAATCGCAGCAGGACGACCGACGAGATGATGATCGTCAGCATGGTCATCCCGGAGACCGGATTGCGCGCCGTTGTCGCAATGGCGTTGGCCGCGACCGACGCAAAGAAAAACGAGAAGACCAGCGTCAATACGAGCCCCACGACGATTACTACCGGAGACCCGTCAAGGCTCGCCAGCAGAATTCCAATGCCCACGGCGCTCAACACCACGCCGATCAGGATCGACATCACGGAGATATCGCGGTCAGTCCGTTCGCTCGATGCCCCTTCGCCGCTACGGAAGGCATGCAGCGCCACACCGAAGGATCCCGCCACGATCTTCATGGATTTCAGAATTCCAAAAATGCCGGCAGTGGCAATGGCCCCGACCCCAACGAACCGCACATAGCCGCGAAAGATCTGGCTGGCCGTCATTTGTGCGATAGGGAGAGTCGCAGGATAGACGGCGACATCCGTGATGTGGCTGCCGATCATCCAGATCAACGGTACCAGGACAATGTTCGAAAACACTCCGCCCGCACACAGAATGAGTGAACTGCGGAGACCCATTACATAGCCTAATCCGAGGATGAAGCTGATCGCGTCGAAACTGACCGCCACGCGCGCGCGATCGGTCAGAGTCCGGACCGCGGGGACGAACTGGAAGTCCAGGTACTCTTTCCAAACATGAAAGGTCGTCACCAGAAGGTCGTAAATGCCCGCGATGACCGTCGCTTCGATCAACAGTTTGGCCTGCGAGCCGCCCTTTTCGCCCGTGATTAATACTTCAGTAATGGCCGTGGCTTCGGGGTAGGGAAGCAGGCCGTGCATTTCCCGCACGAAATAGCGGCGCAACGGTATCAGAAACAGTACGCCCAACGAGCCGCCGGCCAGACAAATGAAAATCGTCTGGGCCGGATGAGGATCGAGCTTCAGAATGTAGAGGGCGGGCAGCGTGAAGATAGCGCCTGCTACTACGGACCCGGCTAGACCTCCGATACTCGTGATGATGACGTTTTCGAGCAAGCTGGAGCGGCGTGGATAGAGTCGCGCAAGACCGATGGAGAGGATTGAAATCGGAATTGCGGCCTCCATCACTTGCCCGACTTTGAGTCCGGAATAGGCTGACGCGATGGTGAAGATTACACACAGGAAGAGTCCCCATCCCACGGATCGCCCCGTCATTTCAGGGAGGGCAACCTGTTCCGGTACCACCGGTTGGTACGCAGTTCCGGACGGAAGCTGTGTATATGCGTTCTCTGGAAGTGTCTTGCTTACCACAGGAACCACAATCGTACTATGGGCCAGCACGGCCAGCCGTAAGACGGACTTCAAGCCACAACCCCTTTTCAAGCGGCGCGTCCCGGCTTGGGATTTTGGCATCGCTCGTCAGACCGGATACACGCGGTGGAAGCGGGTAACCATTGTTAGCGCGCGGTCTGCGATGATAGCTTCGAGCACGCCCATGAACCGCAGGCAGTTTCTAACCAGCACATCCTCGTTCCTGCTCCAGGCGCAAACTCCTGCCGATCTTACGCTCACGATCGGGAATGTCGAAGTCGCGATCGCTCCCAAGCGGACCATCCGCACAGTTGGTTATAACGGCGCGTTTCCCGGCCCCGTTCTCCGCCTCCAGGAAGGCCGCACCGTTACCGTGGACGTTGTCAACGATACTGCGTCTCCCGAACTGGTCCATTGGCATGGTCTCTTCATTCCTCCGGAAGTCGATGGCTCCGCGGAAGAAGGGACTCCCATGGTGCCCGCCCACGGAAGGCAGCGCTATTCTTTTGTTCCGCGCCCGTCGGGGACGCGCTGGTATCATTCGCACGTCTATGCCGGACACAATCTTCACCGCTCCACTTACTCCGGTCAATATGGGGTGCTCATCATCGAACCGCGGGAAAATCCGGCCCGTTACGATCAGGAGATCCCGCTCGCTCTTCACGGCTGGCTGCCTTTTCTATCGTCCAAAGCGGGCGGCGGCGATGAAGGCTCGCTCGAGGTGCAGTATGGCGCGTTCACCGTCAACAGTCACGCCCTGGGTGGCGGCGAACCGGTCCGTGTCCACCAGGGCGAGCGAGTGCTCTTTCGCATCGTCAACGCCAATGCGACGCTGGTGCACCGGCTAGCCCTTCCAGGACACAAGTTCGTCGTCGTGGCCCTCGACGGAAATGCGGTGCCCAGTCAAGCTTCAGTCGATGTACTGGAGCTCGGTCCGGGAGAACGGATTGACGCAGTCGTCGAGATGAATCAGCCTGGAATCAGCATACTGGGCGACGCAGACGATAAAGTTCGCAAACTCGGTCTGGGCGTAGTGGTCGAGTATGCGGGACGTACTGGCGAACCGCAATGGATGGCTCCATCCACCGAGCCCTGGGATTACACAATGTTCGGCCGGAACGAATCCGCACCCGAACCTGACGGCCGGATTCCCCTGGTCTTCAAACAAAAATGGGCCGGCAATCGCGCGGTGGATCACTGGACCATCAACGGCAAGGAATATCCCAAAACCGCGCCCATCCAGGTACGCGCCAACGGCCGCTACCGGCTCATCTTCGATAATCAGAGCGACGATATGCACCCTGTCCATCTGCACCGCCATTCTTTCGAATTAGTGAAAGTGGCCGGAAAAGCGACCCGTGGTGTCATGAAGGACGTGGTGGACGTAATGGCTCGGACGAAGGTGGAAGTTGATCTCGTGGCCAACAATCCGGGCCCGTCGTTGTTTCATTGCCACATGCAATTGCACATGGATTTTGGATTTATGACGATGCTGGAATATGAGGGGCAACCGCCGCCTCCAATGGCACATGGACGCTGAATCGCCTGACGCCATTTCCCTCCGTCACATAAAAGCTCAGTGGGTGATTCGAGCGTTCAATCGGCGGAAGGCATCCTGCAGTTCAATCCAAGGCCGGCCATCGGCCTGGAAGATCCCTCGATTTGCGCCGCCTGTCGTGCCCGTAGCCCCTGGTTTTCCATGGCCTGCGGGTAGGACCAGTCCAGATGCGCGGGATTGTCGTATAACCCGGAATCGAGCGCCGGGACCGACCACTCCGTAATGATGATCGGTTTGCCGGTGCGCTGATGAACTGCTTCAATAAGTTAATAGCGATCCCGTCGTAACCGCTATAGAGATCCAGATTGTCGAAGACGTCCCGGATCTCTCCCATCATGAACCTGTTGCTGAAAACCAACCGGCCCGGATCTTCGGCATGGATCACCTCTAGCTCCGTCTCGTTAAACCGGCGGATGATCTCCCGAGAGAATAAGTGGTGGCCAACTATACCTACTCGACTTGCATACATGTTTTGTGACATGACCAGCCTGGTCAACGTGCGCAAGTACCGGACCGTCTCCTCGACCGACTTCCCCAACCAAGGCAACGTGTTCGTGGTCTACTATCTTCCGGTGGGCCACGGACGGCAGTTCGCTACGAACACCATTCGCTGGGTGAATGGCGCAATCGGAGGGTGGCGGTGGCAGGATCCGTGACGCAGGCTCTGGGCCGGCCGAGCGCGGAAGTGGATCCCGTTTATGACACCCTAATTGAGAGCAGGCTGGGAAATCACGTGAATCCCGCCACCGGCGTGCCCACCAATCCGTTCTTTAACACCTCGGTTTGGCTGCCGCTGCCCAATAACTACACCATAACCAAAGAGCCGCCGCTGCTTGATTGG
The DNA here is from genome assembly GCA_963777595.1 of Terriglobia bacterium. Classification (GTDB taxonomy): domain Bacteria; phylum Acidobacteriota; class Terriglobia; order Bryobacterales; family Bryobacteraceae; genus CAVVFX01. Next base: position 111,305 of record CAVZRE010000045.1, on the reverse strand, counting down.
CTGCGAGGTCCGGCGCAGGTCTATAAGAACATCTCCATCTTCAAGACCTTCACTCTTCGAGAGAACGTGCGGCTGGAATTGCGGGGGCTGCTTAACAATTTCACGAACTCGCCGGTCTTCGGAGATCCGTCCACAAACATGTCCACTCCGGCGACCTTCGGGGTGATCACCACGGCCGGAGGCACCAGAACCGTAAACTTCAATGGCTAAGCTGCGGTTTTAAGAGCCTTCAGCGCTAAGCCGCGGGCCACCGACGTGAACTCGTTTCCCGCGCGCATGCGTTTCTCCCCAAATCGGATTTCGAAGATTCGTCGCACCGCCGGCACGAAAGACGATCCCCCGGTGAGGAAGACGCGATCCACTGCCTTAGCGTCGACTCCGCAATTCTTCAACAGTCCGTCCACGCAAGTTTCGATCTGCTCCAGGTCTTCTGAAATCCACTCTTCGAAATCCGCCCGTGCGACCTTCGCTTCCAACTCGATGAACCCATCGTTGAACTCGAAGGCAGCAACGGAGTTTTCCGACAGATCGCATTTCAGCCTCTGCACCGAGCGATGCAAATGATATCCGAGGTCCTCTTTGATCAGATGGATCAGGGCTTCGATCATGTCCGGTTCGAGCGCCTGCACTCTCGCGGTATTCAACATGTTCATCACCGCGCTGGTTCGCAGGAAGGAGAGATGGTGCCAGCGCTCCAGCTTGGCGTAAACCCAGTTCGGAACGGCGGGCAGCAATTTATTCATCGATCGCGCGTTCGAGCCTTTGCCCAAGGCCGGCGAAACCAGGTTCCGTACGATCTTGGCGTCAAACGCATCGCCTGCCAGACCCAGGCCGCTGTTTCCAAGCAACTTGCGCGTTTCAGACGGTCCGACATGCATGAGCGAAAAGTCGCTGGTGCCTCCGCCGAAATCGCCGATCAGAATCAATTCGTCATGATCGAGTGTGGATTCGTAGTAATGGGCGGCCGCCACCGGCTCTAACTCGAACTGGACGGATTCGAATCCCGCCAGACGGTAAGCTTCGCCCAGACGGCCCTCGGCATAATCGTTGTCCTCGTCTTTTTCGGCACCGACAAATCTCACTGGCCGTCCCGCGCGGGCCGAACGAATCTGAATACCGAACTGAGCCTCTGCCTTGTCCCGCAGATCGCGCAGCATTCGTACAATCAGTTCTTCCAGTTTGAAGCGCCTTCCGAAAACCTCAGTGCTCTGCAAGGTGCGGCTGGTGAGAAAGGATTTTAACGATTGCACCAATCGTCCTTTAGTTTCCGCCGCAAGATACTGTTCGATGCCTTCCTCACCCGTCCAGGATTTAATGCTCGTTACGCCGCGTTGCCTGACCTGCTCGAGATAAAGCAGCGATCGGTACGCTTCGGTAGAGCCGGTCAAAGTTGGAAAACGGCAGAGTTCCACATCGCCCGCAGCGGTAACCCGCGCGATCGAGCTGTTGGTGGTCCCAAAATCGATTCCGATTGCAGTCATCTGTGTGTGACAGACCTCAGTCTGTCCGCGGCTTGTACTTCTAGTGGTCGCGGTCGATGACCAACTCGGTGACCGAGTAGAGAGCCCGCTGGTAGGGTGATTCGGGAAACTCGCTAATGATCTGGCGAGCCCGGTCCGTGAAGTGATTGGCGCGTTCCCTGACTCGCTCCAACCCCCCGCCTCGCTCGACGATGCCGTACACCTCGTCGAAGCTTACGGTCTGATAATTCCGTTCGCGGAGGACCGTCTCAATTTTTAAGCGATCCTCGGCTGAACAGCGCTCCAGCGCATAAACCAGCGGCAGGGTAACCTTGCCTTCTTTCAAATCGCCCCCGACGGGTTTGCCCAGAATCTGCTCCCGAGCCGTAAAGTCGAGCAGATCGTCCACCAATTGGAACGCCATCCCCAGATTCCACGCAAAGTCACCCAGCCGCTCTTCTGTCGCCGTATCCGCATTAGCCACGATTGCGCCCAGTTTTGCGCAGACCGAAAACAGACCCGCCGTCTTGCGGTCCACCAGCTCCATGCAGTCGGCTTCAGTAACTTCGATCTTGCCAATCCGTTCCAACTGGATCAATTCGCCTTCCACCATGAGTTGAGTCAATCCGATCAACAAATCCAGGGTGTGAAAATTGCGCTCACGCAGGGCAATCTGGAAAGCCTGCATGTAAAGCCAGTCGCCGGCCAGCACACAGGTGTGGTTGCCCCATTGAACATTGGTTGAAGGCCGGCCGCGGCGGGTTTCGGCTTGATCGATTACATCGTCATGCACCAGCGTCGCTGCGTGCAGAATCTCCACCACGGCGCCCATTCGGATCGCACTGGCTCCGTGCCCGCCCAGCACCCGTGAGCAGAGCAGTAGAAGAGCGGGACGGAGACGTTTACCCCCGGCCGCATACAGATACTGGCCGATGGTTGTCACGGCCTCAACGGACGCCACGGATTCCAGGCCAATCTCCGTTTCGACCAGTTGCAAGTCGGCGCGCACGAGTTCAAAGACCTCGTTCGTCGTCAGTGCTTGCCCTAACTTGCCGGTTTCCATGGAATTATCCAGTGTACTTGGTCATGGCTCACTGCCGCAAACCTTATGCCGCCCCAAACGGCTGACAAGTAGATCTGATGGCGCTACCATGTCAGCAGAGGCATGAATTCTGTGATCCCTGTCCGCGTCGCGCTGATCGTCCTTTTTTCTCTGACTACGCTGCCGGGCAAGGACAAGGATAAGAAGGCCTACAACGAGGTTTCCGCGGAAACCGTGACGCTCACCGGTAAGGCGTACCTCGACCCGGCAGCCGTAAAACAATTACTGGGGTACGACTTGGGAGGTCACTACATCGTCGTCCAAATGACGGTGACGCCGAAGGGCGACAAGCCGATCAGTATTAACCTGAACGATTTTCAGCTCTTTTGCGAGGGTGACGGCGACCGCACCCAGCCGCAGTCTCCAGCGGAGATCGCAGCCGCCGACACGCTGGTCCTGAAGCGCGGCCAAAGCGGTATCGGCAGTCTCGGTGAAGAAACCGGTACTACCTGGAGCGGTGTAGGATTCGGAGGCCGCAGTTCAAAGAAGAAACAGGATGACACCGCGGATTCCACCACTGTGAAACAGGGCAAGAAGGATGACACGCTAAAAGGCGTTCTCACCGAAAAAGGGTTGCCGGAAAAGGAAACCACGCAACCGGTTTCGGGTTTGCTGTATTTTCCCATGGAGAAGAAAAAGCTGAAAGACCTTGTTTTGTTCTATCCAACTCCTAACGGGAAGCTGCGCCTCTATTTCAAAGAAGCGAAACAGTAGAGAAGGTTGTAAAGTGCAGTTAAGCAATGTTAAGCCGCAACACCAAAGTTGTTGCTCTCCCCTCGGTTTAGAACGTAAACAGTTGTAAATTCACGAGAAGCGGCCAGCGGTTTGGAGTAACATTCTCTCTGGAGGGAATCATCTCTCCACCTGGAAGGAATCACTTTTAACAATGAAAATCAAGATCCTGAGTTTGCTCGCCCTGTTGGGCCTCTTCTCTTTCGTAGCCGCTGCGGCTGACCCGTCAGGGACATACAAAGCGGAAATGACCGGCGGGAAAAAGGGTCCCCAGTCAATCACCATCACCCTGAAAGCCGATGGAGCTAACCTTAGCGGAAACATCGCAAATGCCCGTGGCGAGATGCCCATCTCGGACGGTAAAGTGGACGGCGACAATATTTCTTTTACACAGAAAATGAATTTCAACGGCAACGAAATGGTAGTGAAGTGGAAAGGCAAAGTCGAGGGCGACAGCCTGAAATTGACTCGTACCATGACCACCCCTGATGGACAAGAGCGGACGGCCGAAGTCACCGCTAAGAAGCAATAACAAAAGCACTGATCACCACTCCCGACATTCAGTCTGTTTAAACTCCGGCAGAGCTAGACCATGCGCATCTCCATCCTTACTTTGGCCCTCGCGATCCCATCTACCGTGTTTGGAGCGGGTTCGCTTTCCGGGCTCGTCTCGTCGCACGGCCAACCGATTCCCGGCGCCACGATCACCATCACGCAGGGGGACAACAGATACCAGGCCCTGACCGGCGACGATGGCCGTTACCAACTGAACGGCATCGAGTCCGGTGCGTGGCAGTATAAGGTGGAGATGTTCGGATTCGCGGCGGCGCAATCCGAGGTTAAGGTGGGGGACGGTCCCGCAACCCTCGATGTGCCGCTCGAAATGCGTCCCTTCGATGCGCCTGCCGAACCCACGGTAGTTACACAAAACAAAGCTCCCGCCGGCCCGGTGACCCCTACGCCGGCGGGGGATAGTTCCAAACCGGCAGCGTCGGCATCAACTGCGACCCCTGCTGCTTCCTCTACAACTCCCGCCGCAGCAGGCCAGAAGAATCAACAAGCCTCGAGCCGTCGCGGCAGCGGCAGTGGACCTTTAGGTGCCCGCCGCGGACCCGCTGGTGCCAGCGGGAGCTATCAGAATCTATCGTTAACCGAAAGCGCGGACGCCTCCATGATGGGGGGCCTGGGTTCGGATCCCTCGGCAAGTGCCGGAGGCGACGCGGGAGCCGGCGATACGGCCATGGTGTTGAACGGCAGCCTCAGCAACGGCATGGCTGAAGCCCGGTCCGACGACTCTTATCTCATGCGCATGGGCTTCGGTGGCATGGGTCCCGGCGGTTTTCCGGGTGGACCGGGAGGCCCTGGCGGACCGGGTGGACCGGGCGGTCAGGACGCAAGCATGATGGCTGGCGGCGGTGGCTTCGGCGGTCCCGGTGGTGGCCCGGGAGGCGGCGGTGGCTTTGGTGGCGGCGGAATGCGCGGTGGCGGCGGCTTCGGCGGCCCGGGCGGTTTTAGCGGACGCGGCGGAGATCGCGGTGATCGTGGACGCTCGCGTCGCACCCCCGGTGATATCTCGGCTTTTGGGAATCGCGTTAATCGAGGGCGCGGCCAGTGGCGCGGCATGTTGAGCTACACCTTCGCCAATTCCGCCCTCGACGCCAAGAACTATTCTCTGAACGGACAGGAGCAGGCAAAACCGGCATTCGCGTCCAATCGCATCAGCGCAACTGCCGGCGGCGCGTTAGTCATCCCGCATATCATCAATAGTCCGGGAACGTACGTCATGTTCAGCTATAACGGAACGCTCGCACGCAACGGCGTCACTTCGCTGTCTACGGTCCCAACCGCTGCTGAACGGATGGGTGACTTTTCCAGCGTCCTGGTACGTGGCGCGCCGGTCACGATTTATGACAATGGCACGCCCAGCCTTAATGGAGCTCCGGCGGTCCCTGGCACGGGGTTGCCCTTCCCGGGGAATGCGATCCCGGCGTCCCGACTTAATTCAGCGTCGCTCGGTCTGTTGAATTACATCCCGCTGCCGAACCAACCCGGCACCGTTCAAAACTACTATTACTCGACTGCCGTTCCCAGCAATACCCAAAACGTGAGCGCGACGGTGAGCCGCAAACTCGCGCAGAACGATAACCTGAGTGTGCGGTTCTCGTATCAGGACCGGAATGCGAAGAGCGTCAGCGGTTTCGGCTTCGTCGACACCACGAGCGGCTACGGTTTGACGAGCACTGTGACGGAGACGCACAACTTCACGGTGCATACCATCAACACCGCGAGCATCAACTTTAGCCGTAACTATTCGACTGGAAATCCGTTCTTCGCCAATACGACGGACGTCGCGGCCTTGCTGGGCATCAATGGCGTATCGCAGTCGCCCGTTAACTACGGACCGCCTAACCTGAGCTTCACCAACTTCGGCGCCTTGAGTGATTCGAACTATAACCTGACGCGCGTCCAGACGATGATCCTCAACGACACCGTCATTCTTCTTCGCGGACACCACACCATGCGCGTCGGCGGCGACTACCGTCGCCTCAACAACGATCCCACAACCGATGCCAACGGCCGCGGCACTTTTGCGTTTACGGGCATCGGGACCAGCGCCTTCACCTCCGCCGGACTCGCGGTTCCCAATACCGGCTATGACTTCGCCGACTTTTTGTTGGGCTTGCCGGATTCCGCCACGGCTCGCTACAGCGCGCAGAGTGATTATTTCCGCGCCAACGACTATGATGGCTTCTTCATGGATAACTGGCAGTTCCGTCCCAATATCACTTTTAATCTGGGCGGTCGCTACGAATACTTCTCGCCCTACACTGAAAAGTACAATAGTATCGCCAATCTCGCGATCTCGCCGGCGTACAACGCGGCTACCGTCGTGACGCCTGGCTCTGTCAATCCGTATAGCAACACGAAGCTGCCGAACTCGCTGATTTATGCCAAGCCCAACATGTTTTCGCCGCGTATCGGGGTCGCGTGGAAACCATGGCCGAAGAAGACCTGGGTGATCCGGACCGGCTATGGATTGTTCTTCAGCGGCTCCGTGTACAGTACATTCGTCAGCAAGCTCTCGGCGCAGCCGCCGTTCGCCAAAACTGCCAACGTAGTCACTACGGCCGGATCTTTAGCGACGGAATTGACCCTTCAGAATGCTTTGTCGCAGGCCAACTTCACGCAGGGGTCGACGGGAACCATCGCCAACACCTATGCCGTCGATCCGAATTACAATCCAGCCTACTCCCAAACCTATAACTTCGAAGTTCAGGGCAACATTATGAAGACGCTGATCCTGGACGTGACTTACCTGGGCGTGAAGGGTACACACCTGGACACCGACATCATTCCCAATCAGGCTGCACCCGGCTCGGCGGTGAATGCGACACGCGTCCTCCCCATTCCCAATGCCGATCCGTTCCTCTACGACACTTCTTGGGGGAATTCGACTTATCAAGGCCTGTCAGCCCGTCTCAACCGGCGCTTCTCCCACGGTGTCTCCTGGTACGCGACCTATACCTTTTCGAAGGCCATTGACGACGCTTCGGCCGTGGGTAGCGTAGGTTCGTCGGCTGCCGAATATCCGTTCAATATTTCCAACGAGCGCGGCCTTTCCGCTTTCGATCAACGGCACCAGCTTTCGACCACCTTTATCCTTACTTCGCCCGTCAGCGATCGTGGCTTCATGCGCAATGCGGGCAAATGGAACGCCATGCTCAAGGACTGGACGCTGAACGGCACGCTGACGGCGAGTTCCGGCACGCCATACACCGCGACCGTATCAGGCAACTCGGCCGATACCTCAGGCGCAGGCAGTATCTCGGCTACCACCCGCGCCGAAGCCACGGGACTTCCAGTCACTGGCGGGAAATTCTTTAACTGAACTGCCTTCACTACACCACTCGCAGGAACGTTAGGAGATGCCGGCGTCGATACCATTCCCGGCATTCCCCGCTGGGGTCTGAATCTGTCGTTCGGCCGCTCCTTCAGCATTACTGAACGGCGGCGGGTCGAGTTTCGCGTGGAAAGCTCGAACACCCTGAACCATCCGAACGTCACAGGAATCAATACAGTGGTGAACGGCGCTAACTTCGGTTTGATTACAGCAGTCTCGTCCATGCGCACCATGGACGCAGTGATCCGGATAAGATTCTAAATAGTCTGAGGCAGAAAGTCATGAAAAAGCGTTACTGGGTAGTCCCGACAATCTTCGCGCTTTCGCTGGCGTTGTTCGCCCAGACTCAAAAGGTCGAACGCGCGACTACTGGCGATACAACCATCAAGGTCAACACGAACCTGGTAGTGATTGACGTGACGGTCCTCGACAAGTCGGGTAAAGTGGTTGGCGGCCTTGATAAGAACGACTTCTCCGTACTGGAAGACGGCAAAGCACAAAAGGTTTCCGTCTTCGAGTTCCAGAAATTAGACAATGATCCGGCCGCTCCCGCAATGCCTGCCGCTCCCCCGGAGTTAAAGGCAGGCGCGTCGGCAACTCCGAAGGTAGTTATCAAGAAGCAGGGCTTCACGCCGTCCGCGCCGGGAGCGGTCCGCTTCCAGGATCGACGTTTGGTCGTCATGCTCTTCGATTTCTCTTCCATGCAGCCCGACGATCAAGTCCACGCCAACGAAGCGGCGGAGAAATTCATCAAAACCAGCCTCCAGCCCAACGACGTGGTTGCGATTATGGTGAATTCGACGAGCCTGCAGGTGGCGCAGGATTTCACCAACGATAAGGATCAGCTTCTTGCGGTGATCAAAAGCTTCAGCGTGGGTCAGAACAGCGACCTCGCGAGTTTCGGCACCAACGGCGACATGACTAGCGGGGAGGATACCGGCGCCGCTTTTGAGTCCGACGAAACAGAAAGCAACATTTTCAGTACCGACCAGAAACTGGTGGCGCTCGAGACCGCAGCTAAGATGCTCGCGTCTCTGCCGGAGAAGAAGGCCCTGGTTTATTTTTCCACTGGAGTCAGCAAGAGCGGTATGGACAACCAGGCGCAGTTGCGCTCCACGGTGGCCGCCGCAGTCCGGTCCAACGTTTCGTTCTACCCCATCGACATTTCGGGCTTGATTGCTCTCCCTCCGGGCGGCGACGCCACGCATGCCAATCAACGCGGCAACAGCATGTTCACGGGCGCGGCGCAGGCCAGCCAGAAACAGAGCGCCGACGATAAGCAGGAGACGCTGGTCACGCTTGCCGAAGATACGGGCGGGAAAGCCTTTCTCGACAGCAATGATCTCGCCGGCGAAATCAAAGATGCGCGCGACGACGTCCACTCCTATTACATCCTCGGCTTCTACAGCAGCAACGACAAAGAAGACGGCAAATTCCGGCGTATCCAGGTCAAAATCAACAAGCCGGGCCTGCAGGCCAAGTTGGATTATCGCGACGGCTACTACGCCAATAAGACATTCAAGAAATTCAACGATTCCGACAAAGAGACCCAGCTTCAGGAAGCTCTACTTCTCGGCGATCCTCTGACCGATCTGCCGATCACGTTCGAAGCCGACTATTTCCGTCTTGGACTCCAGACTTATTACGTTCCGATTTCCGTGCGACTCCCCGGCTCAGTCATTCCGCTCAATCAGAAAGGTAAGAAGCTCGAGACCCAGATCGATTTCATCGGACAGATTTACAACAGCAAGAACGCCATTGTGGAGAAATTGCGCGACTATATCCCGATTAAGGTGGATGACGCGACGGCCGCGCAGATCGCCAAACATCCGGTCCAATATGACGCCGGATTCACGTTGCCCCCGGGCGCTTATACCATCAAGGTGCTGGCTCGCGAGAACTCCAGCGGCAAAATGGGCACGTATGAAGGTAAGTTTGTCATCCCCAATCTGAATGCCGCGAGTACGGGAAGTCTGCGTGTCAGTTCCGTGGTGTGGAGCAATCAGCGCACGCCGATCAAAACGGCAGTCGGCGGTGTTTCCTATGACCGCAAAGGGACGGATTCCGATCCCCTGATTCAGGATGGCCAGAAGCTCATTCCCAACATTCTGAAGGTTTTCCGCACTGACCAGAACCTGTATGTCTATATGGAGGTCTACGATCCCGCGCCGACGCCCAGCGTGGCCGCTGCCTTGACCTTCTATAGAGGACGCGTGAAGGCGTATACTTCCGCGCCAGTCCGCCTGACGCATACGATGACCGATCGGGCCGGTGTCATGCCGGTGCGCTTCCAGATCCCGCTCGCCGCACTCGCTCCCGGCAAATACACCTGTCAGGTGAACATCATTGACGAGAAAGCGGGACGTTTCGCCTTCCCCAGGACTGACCTTGTCGTGGTCCGAGCTGCTCCTCCAGCGGGTGCACCCAAGCCTCCGGATGCCGCAGCCAAGCCGTCGGCAAATTAGGAAACCCCTGACAGAGGCGTTTCGCTCGTAAGATAGAAGCTGTTCGGAGAGCCGAACGCGACATACAGTTCGCCTGGGCGTCCCGGCAGTATCTCCGGCGGACTCAAAGACGAACAGCAGGCTCACTTACCCTGCCGGATCCCACTGAATTAACCGATTACTTTTTAAAAAACCGCTGCGTTTCCTGGAGCGATGGCCTACGGGCGCGAGCGACACCCGATTGACATGCGATCACAGTATCGATATCATTCCACCTAGACAACATTCAACGGGCCGCCACGCTGCAGGCCTGTTCTCCGCAAGGCTCCTGGTCGGCAGCCTTCCTCTTCGGCGCGGGCACGTTCACCAGCGCTCCTCCAATAATCCTGATTTCGAAACGGAGTGGCATTGCTCCAGGAGAATTTAATTTCATGGTTTTATCACGCAAAACAGAAGAATCATTACTGGAACGGGGTTACTCGCGCCGTAGCATCGGGCGAATTGCCTTGGGAGCTGCCGCGGCCGTTCCGTTTTTCACCGAATTTGCCCAGGCGCAGCAAGCTGAACGCAGGATGGCTCGCTCCGCCGCCCGCGTCAGCGGCATGCGACCGGCCTACGATCCCGACGTGATCCGCATCACTTCCAATGAGAACCCCATGGGCCCGTGCGAAGCAGGCATCGCGGCAATGGCCAAAGTAGGCCCGTTGGGCTGGCGCTACAATCCGCAGGGCGAGAATCTCGATTTCGAGTCTTTGCTCATAAGCTCTGAGAATGTGAAACCGGGCTATGTGGACGCTTATGCAGGTTCCAGTATTCCGCTGGCGAATTGCGTCCCCGCATTTACTTCCCCGACCAGAAGCTGGGTCATGGGCATGCCCGGCTATGGCAGCGGCGCTGGCCGGTTTATCGGCAATAAAGTGGTAAGAGTTCCCCTTCGCAAGGATTATTCCCACGACGTGGAAGCGATGATCAAGGCCGACCCCAACGCGGGCGCTTATTACATCTGCAATCCTAACAATCCTACCGGCACCATGACCTCGAAGAAGGATTTCGAGTATATTCTCGCGAACAAGAAGAAGGATGCCGTCCTGGTGATCGATGAGGCCTACGTCCACTTTGCCGGCCCCGAGAACATGTCGACCGAATTCGTGCGGCAGGAGAAGGATGTAGTGGTTCTGCGGACCTTCTCGAAGATCTACGGCATGGCAGGCCTCCGCGCCGGTGCGCTCTATGGACGCCCCGATCTTCTGGCGAAGGTCGCCGAGTTCGGTGGACACGGCCACATCCCCGTGACCGCAGCCGCCTGCGCCGCCGCGAGCATGAAGGTCGGTCCCAGCCTGATGAAGGAAAGGCTGGCGATCAACAAACGAAATCGCGAACTCGCTTTCGAACATCTCGAAAAGATCGGCGCTACCTACACTCCGTCCAATTCCAACTTCTTTATGATGTCCGTAAAGGGGATGACGGGAGAACAGGTCGGCCAGGCCATGGCCGCTAAAAAGATCCTGCTGGCCGGTAACCGGTGGCCCGAATGGCCCAATCACATTCGCGTGACCGTCGGCACCTACGAAGAGATGGGCAAATTTAATGCCGCTCTCGATATGGTGATCAAAGAAGGTCCGTCGAAGGCTTAAGTCAGTTAGCAGTTTTTTAGTTGTCAGTTATCAGTCATCAGCTGGGAGCCTTCCGGCTGAGCGTACTGATAGCTGACAGCTGATAAAATCCCCTCCTGAAGCGGTAAAATCATTCCAATGAAACTTCTGCTGTCCCTGGCCGCCGCGTCCTGGCTGGCTGCCGCTCCGGTGCACGTCGTGCAAAACGGCTTCACCCCTGGCCCCGGAGGTGTACCCGAGGGCTGGCGTACATGGGCGCCTAGGGCAGAGATCGCTCCCCGGACGTTTATCGACCGCATTCATTACCGTACCGGTCCCGGCTCGTTGGCGATCACCGGCAACGGTAACGCAGGCGAACACGGCGGCTGGGAATACGATGTGGCCGGCATCGAGCCCCACGGGTGGTATCGTTTTACCGCTTATTACCGTACCATCGGAGTTCCTCACGAGTCCCTTCAGATTCTGCCTCGGGTCGATTGGAAGACCAGCACGAATAAGCGCGCCGGGCGGGCCGATTATCCCTACAAAACCACCCGCGAAGGCGACTGGAACAAAGTGACCGCGGATCTTCTGGCCCCCACAAATGCCTCGACCGCAACACTACAGCTTTTTCTTTTCAATGCGCCGCAGGGGACCGTGTGGTGGGACGATGTGTCGTTAGAGCAGGTTGCTGCTCCGGCGCCGCGCCCAGTGACTATCGCGTCGCTCAATCTCCGTCCCAGCAACACCAAGGCGTCCGCCGAAAGTGTGCGTCAGTTTGTCGCGGCTGTGGAACGCGCGATCCCAGGTAAAGTCGATGTCATCCTGCTGCCGGAAGGTATTACCGTGATCGGCACGGGTAAGAGCTATGTTGAGGTTTCCGAGACCATACCGGGACCCACGACGGCCACGCTGGGTGAACTTGCCAAGCGCCGTTCCAGCTACGTCGTGGCCGGAATTTATGAGCGCGAGGGCGCAATTGTTTATAACACCGCGGTGCTGATCGATCGCCATGGCAACGTCGTCGGCAAGTATAGAAAGGTCTATCTGCCAAGCGGAGAAATCGAGGGCGGACTGACTCCGGGTAACGACTACCCCGTCTTTCAAACCGACTTCGGCACCGTGGGTCTCATGATCTGCTACGACGTCATGTTCCCCGATCCGGCGTATGCCCTCGCGAGACAAGGCGCCGAAATCGTCCTGCTGCCCATTTGGGGCGGAGACGAGACGCTTGCCAAAGCCCGCGCCATCGAGAACAAAGTCTTCCTGGTGGCGTCAGGCTACGACCATCCCACTTACATCATGGATCCCGACGGAAAGCGCATCGCGTCGGCGCCGAAGAACGGAGATGCGGCGATCTCGACTGTAGACCTCAGTCAACGCTCATGGGATCCTCAACTGGGGGACATGCGTGCCCGCCGAGTCAAAGAAAAGCGTGTAGACGTAGACTTTCCCGACCGCTAAGACCCACCGTCAGGCAGACAACCCGCCGGTCGTTTTGCCCACGGCGATGCGGTGAACATTTACGTTTCTTAATGAAACCCGTAAGGGCTTCTGCCGCTCTATGTTAGATTAACGATTCAAAGGTCAGTAATGAATAAAATACCCAAACTATGTCTGTTTGCACTTCTGTGTTCGGGCGCTGTGTTTGCACAGGCCACGCTGGGTTCCGGTGCGGTCGCCGGATTGGTCCATGACACTTATGGTGACGGGATGCCGGACACCACCATCGCGATTACCAACGAGACGTTAGGGATCCACCAGTCGGTGATCTCCACCGACGACGGTATTTTCCGCGCCGCCGGTCTTCCGCCCGCCACGGGCTATCGGCTGAAAGCATCCCACAATGGCTTCGTTGACTTCGAGAGCGATGTTTTTACCGTCCCGGTTGGCCAGACGGTCAACTTTCGCATCGGCCTTCGGGAGAACGCTAAGGCCCGGCGCACCGCGGGAAAGTCTGGCTCCGCAAGAACCGGCGGCGAAATGGACGACCACCAGTTGAGCATCGACACGCCGATCAGCGAGAGGCAGATTGAGACGCTTCCAGTGAAGGAGCGCAAACAGGAGCCGTTCGTTCTGCAGTCGACGAATATCAGCAGCAATTCCGCGTCAGGCAACGTGTCCATTATCGGGCAGCGGCTGACGAACGAAACCTACACCGACGGTATTCAGACCAGCAACACCTATTTCACGCAGCAAACGCCGACCAACGACGCGGTCTCGGTCGACGCACTGGCGGGGTTGCAAGTGATGACCGTGGATGCGCCCGGCGAATTCAAGGATGGTATGACCGGGATCATCAATACCGCGACGCGGAGCGGAACCGACGGCTTCCACGGAACGGCTTATGAATACCTCCGCCTCCCTGGCTTGACGGCGACCGGCCGGTTCGCCCTGGGACACACTTTACTGCACGCCGAGAATCAGACCGGCGCCAGCGTGAGCGGGCCGATCCTCGCGGACCGGCTATTCTTTTTCACCAATCTTGAAATCCTGAACGACCACTTCGACGCCTGGAACCGTATCACCAATCCTTTAATCGCCGATCCCACCGGCGCCGTGGTTGCGCCTGCGAATTGCAAGGCCAGCGCTACAGCGTGCGCCAGCGCGATTAAATTCCTCCAATCGCAGATGAACGTCCTGTTGCCCCTTTCGCAGCGTTCCCTCAACGGCCTGGCAAAACTCGATTACCAATTCAACGGGAACAATCGCATCAGCTTCTCAGCCGATCTCGCGAACGCCCACCAGCCGAACGGACAGCAGGTGGAGAATGCCATCGCCAACGGAGGCTTGCTCGGGATCAAGAGCACACGTGACGATTCACGCTTCGGCCAGCTTACCTGGATCTCCACGCCTTCCTCCAGCACCGTCAACGAATTGCGGGCAGGACTTGCGCAGGATCACATTTTTACACCAGCAACCACTTCCGGGCTTTCCACGGGTAATGTTGCGATCTCACTCTATGGCTCGAACATCGGCAACTCGAGTACCGGCTCGAGCCTTTATACCGAACAGCGTTACCAACTCTTTGACAACTTCACCTTCTCCGGTGGACCCAATACGTTTGAATTCGGCGTGGATTGGACGCGGACGCATTACTACATCAATCAACTGGCCAGCAATGGAGAATATTTCTACGAGTCGCTAACCAATTTCGCGACCGATTACGGCACCACTACGGGCAAAACCTATACCGACTACACGCAAAGTTTCGGTAATCCGGCGCGTGATCTGCCGTACAAGCAACTCGGTGTCTACGGGCAGGATACATTGAGAATCAATCCGAAATTAACGGTGAACTTCGGCCTGCGCTGGGAAAAGCCGACGAACCCGCAGCCTAAGCTTATCGATACCAATCTCAACTACTACCAGACCGGATCGATCGCTTCGCCCAACCTGGATCTCATGCCTCGAGTTGGCGTGGCCTACCAATTGAACAATAAGACCACCATTCGCGCGGGCTTCGGCTACTTCTTCACGCCCTTCTATGGGCAGCTTCTCGATGCTCTGTACCTGGGGAACGCCATCTATCAGACCTCCATCGAAATCACCCCGGGACAAACCAACTCCCCTGCATTTCCTAAGATCATCGGAGCGACCGTTCCCGGTAATACCGCCGAGGTGATGTACTCGACTTCCAAACTGCGCAACCCGCATACCGAACAGATCAACGTGGGCGTCGAACGGGAACTGCCGTTCAGTACGACCCTGTCCGTGAATGCGATCGACGTCCGCGGCGACAGGCTTTGGACCGTGAATGACGACAATCTTGCCGCTCCGACGAAGACCGGCACCTACACCATCGATGACGCCAATGGAAATAAGGTCAAGACCTTCCTGCTGCCGGTCTACACAGCCAAGAACGACAACACCATCTCACATGCGTATGATCTACAAAATGCCGGTTCGTCCTGGTACGACGCGCTCGCGGTAGAACTGAAGAAACGGATGTCTCATGGCCTCACCGTTCAGGCCGCGTATACCTGGTCACATGCCATCGATATCATCAACGGGCCGCTCGTCCAAGGGGGTGTTCCGCTCATCGTGCCCAATACCTACAATTCGTCGAATCGCGACAGTTCAACCACCGACCAACGTCAGCGGCTGACGCTGAACGCGACATGGTCCCCGACCGTCACCTCTAGCGACTCCTTCGCCGCGCGCTTTCTCCTCAATGGGTGGCAGTTGTCGACCATCGGCACCATGGCGACCGGGCTTCCCGCGACAGCCGAAGTGGTCACCACGGGACTGCAGTTATCGGGGATCACACCGCTCTTCAGCAACACTCTGGACGGCTCCGGTGCCTGGGACCGGGTTCCTTTCTTGCCGGTGGCCACTTTCCGCACCGGCAATCAGTACAACTGGAACGTGCGGTTTTCGCGATCCTTGCCGTTTACCGAACGCATCAAGGGTACTCTCATGTTCGAAGTCTTCAATCTCTTGAACTCGCAGTGGACCACAGGAGTCAATACGCTGGACTACACCGCGACGGGAGGCGTCCTGCACCCCGTGGCCGGCGCAGGGACGGCGAACGCGGCCGGTAGCTACCCATACCAGACGAATGGACGTAGCGCGCAAGCCGCCTTCCGCATCACGTTCTAAGAAAAAGGCCGGCTTCAGGGAGGTTGTGGGTGACGAGTCAGCCCCTTCTCCGCACAACATCACCGTCAAGCCGGCGGTTAAAGCGTCCTCGTGAATGACAGATACGGAAGGACGAATCCAGTCGTCTTGCCCGATTGCTTCAAATAGGCGCCAGGAGACAGAGTCCCAACGCCGATCCCCAGAAAAGTCTTGGGCGTGATGGTGAAGTTCGTCATGAGATCGACGCCCGCTCCGACATGCGCGCTCGTCGCTTTGGCATTTAAGACTGTGCGGGTGCCGAAGGCGTTGTAGAGGCCATCCTGAACGGATACCAGCCAGTAGTCGCGGAAATCCAATTGTACTTTCAGCTTCTTAAAGGGAGAGCAGTCCACGCCTGCCCGGAAATCCTGCATGTTGCGCCACGCGATCTGCCCCGTGAGGCTGTTGGTGGGCTGTTGGGGGCCATACAGGTAGTCGAAACTCTCGTGATGCCCGTCTTTTCGTCCACTATCACCGGATGCGTAAACAAAATCGCTGCTGAAGTGCGGTTTCCAATCGTTATCAGCCATCTTCCAGCCCCCGCCCACGATGTATCCGAAGGCCTGAACCACATCGTCGGCGTAGTCCCCGCCTTCACGAATCGCTTCAGCGTTATAGTCGAATCCACCCCGCAGGGTACCGACGACGCGTAGTCCGCCATAGAGTATATCCGCGTCGCCCAGACGACCGTCTTTCCCTTTCACTTCGTCAGTGCCGGATTGCGTCTTCGCCATGACATATGGTTCAATACTTGCGCCAGGGATCACCTTAGCCCACTTGGAATAGACCACGTAAAAGTGTTCTCCAGGCTTCGAACGATCCATGCGCGACGGGTCGTCCAGTACGATAGATCCAGCAATCAGATCCAGGTTGACCCTACCCTCGGTCAGGGTTCCACGGACAACGTCAAAGTTCTTGGTAATGTTGCTCCAATCGGCCGTCGAGATCAGACGGGTCGATCCTATGAATAGATCCTGACGCCCCACCCGTACTTTGACGCCATTGCCTTCGATAGCGCCTGCTTCCACATAACCCTGCCTGAATTCGAACGGATCGATCACCGTGGAAGCCGGCGTGACACTGTAAAATTCGGCTCGGGAATCCTGGGCTTCGCCGAAGAATCGAAGCCACGATACAGGCTCAAACGCGAGCCCGAAGCGGATTCGCGTTAACGAGTAAGCGTCGGCGGGAGTGACGGTGAAATTCGAACCTTGAGGCGCCTCGACCCGCACTCTCACGGATGCCGTCGCCTTCAAGGTCCGCGACCAATAACTCTTAGCACCCACGGGTGCCTTATCATTACTTTCCGGACCTGCAGTGGCCGGTGTGGTCTGGGTACCCTGCGCGTATCCCCGGCCACCGAAGAACTGGACTGCCGTTCCGAGCAGGAACAGGGCGGTCATCCGATATCTATTCACGCCATTCTATCGGTTGAGTGCGGGGAATTGTTTAGGCCCTGACGTCAAAACATCCGCCGTGGAGACCATCGCTCCTTAAGGTGGCGCAAAGATCCCCCCAGGAACCGCCGCTGGCTATCTCCTTTTTACAATTCGACTTTTTACAATTCGACGTCGTATGAGATGCGGAAGGAGTCAGCGGCGCCGGCTTCCCGATAGGCGTCAACAGTAACGCGGTACGCTTCGGCCGCCGCCGCATTGGGAACCACTCGCTTCATCGGATCGACCGGAGACTGGAGCGTCAACCGGCGCGGGGCGATCGACGCGGCCACTTGCGGCAGATCGAAATGCTGCAATACGCCACGAATGAAAATGCCCGTGCTGTGACTGCACAGGTCCGCTTGCGCCAGGCTGCGATAGGAGATCAAACCCCGCTCCGCTACTACCGACTGGATGCGCGGATCGAGCGCCGCGGCGTACATCGCCCATAATCCGCCCGCTCCCTGTCCCAGCAGTTCCAGCTTCCTGGCATCCACATCAGTGCGGCTGAGCGCGTAGTCGACGCACCGGATCACATCGTGAACCCGCATGCCGAACAGCGAATCGTCCATGAACCAGGACATCAGGCTCATCGCGTTCTCCGCATCGAAGAGCTGGTGAAATTGCTGCGGACCGAACGTCACCCCCATGTGCGGCGGCTTGGTTTCTCCAATGCCTCGCACATCCGCCGCAATGACCACGTGTCCCGTAAGAGCGAGACGTTCGTATCTTCCCAACTCCATGCCGTCGGCATCTTTTCCGGATTCGCTGACGAATAACAGAGCGTTCTTCCCTCCCACAGGACGTTCCGGGACGAAAGTCCAGACGGGGATGTAGATGCCAGGCTCGGAAACGAACTCGACCTTCTCAATTCGATAGCCCTTACGAGGGGTGATCGCCACTTGCTTGACCGCCAGTGCCTCGCGCGTCGTCTTGACCCGCAGAAGCTGCTGAATCGAGGCGGGAACCTCTCGCCGGTTGATCGGAGGGGGTAGCTCGCTCTGCTTGTGAAGCATCAGGGTTTGGATCGAATCGCCTTTGTTCGAGAAGCGTAGCGAGCCGTTCGCCGTGCAATACAGACTCTCCGGCTTTTCCGCTTCGAAATCCGGCTCACGCGTGGGACCAGGGCGAGAATAGAACCAGCGGCTGAACCAGTCGGTAGCGGCGAGGCGAAGCTTGACAGTCCAGGCATGCGGATCAGTGGCCTCCACGGTCGAGAAATGGTTCGGCACGCTCAGCTGCTGATACCTGTGTCGGATATGCGCGGCTGCCAGGTTGAACCCGGGCGAGTAGTTTTCAATCATGGCAAGCAGCGGGCGCGGAGCGATCGACTGATGAAGGTCGCACATATCGATGCCATAGTTCGCCGAGGGAAACATATTCTGCTCGATGTCCGCCGAAGGGAGATGGCTCCACATCGGGACCTTCATAGGCCAGCGATGCGTGGTGCCCCCCTCGTTAACTATCGAGCACTTCACTCGCTCGTCGATCGCGCTGATAAACAGGCTCAGCGTTCCACCGCCCGAATGTCCCGCGCAGCCGATCTTGTCCGGGATGACTTCGGGCCGCGTCTGCAAGTAATCGATGCCGCGGATGCCATCCCAAACCCGGTATCCTGTCAGGTTCTCGCCGAAAAGCAGCAGCACCGTGCCAGGCAGGGAGTGTTCATAAACCGGATCGTCAATCCCCGAGAGGGTTCCTGTCTCGGGATTCCAGAAATGGCGGCGTTCGCCCTGACCGACAGGGTCGTAGGCCAGGACTACGAATCCTGCGCGCGCCAGGTTCATGTAGACGAACTGGTATTCGGGATACATGCGGGCCAGGGGGTAATGTCCACAGGGCGAAAGCACCGCGGGAAACGGTCCGGCGCCCTCCGGGATGTAGAGATTGCCTGTGACCCAGAAATCAGGCCGGCTCTGGTACATTACGTTCTCGACACGATAGCCTTGGCGCTGTTGCGTGCGCACCACCACGGGCGCGAGCGGCGTACGTTCAGGATTGCCGCACGACATCTCGCGGGCCTTCTCGTGGATGAAACGGTTGCGCTCGTTTACCTGGTCCGGCGTCTTGAGGCTGTCCCTTACCTTATCCCATTTGGCCGCCAGAGCAGTTAACCTGGCATCGAAATAAGAGACCAGCATATCGGGCGACTGGGTGAGGTAAGAATCGGCTACCAGCGGTTTGCCGGCCATTCCGAGCGCGGATGCCGCCAACCCGCCCTTAAGGAAATCACGTCTTAACATGTGAACCCTCCAATTTCACCACGCGGGACTAATTAAAGTCTGTCACACAAGATCTGTACTATATCCAGCAGCTTGGGCGGCTCCTGGCTCACCGACTTTAACGCGTCTTTGAACATCGATTGGCAGAAGGGACATGCGGTGCCGACCGTAGTTGCGCCCGTTGCTACCAGCTCTTTCGCGCGAGTCGTATTGACGCGCTCGCCCTTCTCTTCTCCAAGGAACATCATGCCGCCGCCGGCCCCGCAACAGAAGCTTCGCTCCCGATTCTTTGGCGCTTCGACAACCTCCGCATTACGCGACAGGACCTCACGCGGCGCATCGTAGGTTCCGCGGTATCGCCCCAGATAGCAGGGATCGTGATAAACCACCTTCTCCTTGTCGTCGCTCTTTGACGGAAGCTGGTCCTGATACCGTGCGAGCAATTCCGTGTGATGTTCGATTTCGAAGGTCTGGCCGTATTCCTTCCAATCCGTCCCGATGGTTCGGACGCAGTGCGGGCAGATGGAGAGGAGCTTCGTTTTGACGTTCTCCTTCACGTTTTCGATGCCTGCTTCAGCGAGTTGAGAGAACAGCAGATCGTTGCCGAGCCGGCGCGCCGGATCGCCGTTGCAGCGCTCCTTGCGCAGGACGCCGAAAGTAATGTTGAGATGCCGCAGCACCTTCGCCAGAGACAGGATAATTTCGCGGCCGGACGGATCGTATGCGCCCATGCAGCCCAACCACAAGCAGTACTCCTGCGTGCCGTCATAGATCGGCAGTTCGTTCTTCTCGATGAATTTCATGCGCTCGCTTGCAGCGAAGCCGAGCGAGTTGCCGCTACGCTCCAGCGTGTTGAAGAATTTGCCGCCATAGTCATCGTCCCAGGTTCCGGTGTTCACCGCGCCTCGCCGCAGGCCGATCATGATCGGCAGATGCTGGATTCCCACCGGACATTGATACTCACATCCGCCGCAAGTGGTGCACTGGAAAATCGCTTCCTGCGAAATGAACTTGCCGAGCAAAGGCGATTCGCTCGCCGGACCCTCTTCCTTCAGATACTCGCGCACGCCCAGGATCACTTCCTTGGGATTGAGCACCTTGCCTGTATTGAACGCCGGGCAGTGTTCGGAACAGCGTCCGCACTCGACACAGGAGAACGCCTGCAGCGCATCCAGTTGCGTCACGTCCTTGCCGGTCGTAAGGCCGAAATCCTCGTCGCCGGCGAGCGGGGGGATATCGCTGAAGCCCGCGCGCTTGGCGAAGATAGTCGCCGGGCTGAGCACCAGGTGCAGGTGTTTCGTGTGCGGGATCAGCGGCAGGAAAATAAGCAGTGCCAGGGTGTGGCACCACCAGACGGCCCACCACGAATTCGCGCCCTCGTCCAGGGTCAGAGCGACAAGATAGGTCACCATCAACACGAGAATCAACAGCGCGATAACTCCTGATTCGGGGGAAGTCTTTCCCAGCCATTTGGGACGCACCAGAAAACGGCGAACGAATAGTCCCGAGATCGAGATAGCCACCGCAATAGCGAAGACCGCCACAAAGCCGTAGTAGAGATGGCCAAAGGCGCTGTCACGCGAGAGCAGTGTGAGTCCGAAGCCTTCCGCGAGGTGGTTGATCGTAATTAGGGCGAACGCGCAGAACCCCCAAAAGACAAAGGCGTGCGCGATCCCGGGCAGCGGACGCTCTTTGATGACTTTGCTCTGTAACAGCACTTCTGAGATGAACTGGCCGCTGCGACGGGGAATGTCTTTCAGTTGAAATCCTGGATCCGGTTTGGCTGCGGCGATGATCCGCACCACGCGGCGGAAGCGTATCCAGAATCCACCCACCGAAGCAATTATCAACAACACCAAAATCAGCATCCGAAGCATAAACATCTATTGTGCTATGTATGAGAGCCAGGGATCGTTCTGGCGCCGATCCCTTTATAATTTAGGTACCAGTCGATGTCCACCCCGACCAATCAGTCGAAACCTCACCCGGCGAGGCGGCCGCCTCCGCTCACCGTGTCCCGGCCGGAGTTGCTCACCAACGGCTCGGATGGCGATTTCCGCGCCCTGGTACACGGAATGCTGGCTTTTTCCGCGCGTCTCGAAGCCGTGCGTAGCGGGTTTGCGGGGATCATCGGCCTGACGGGCATCCAATACACCATCCTGATATCCGTCAGCCATCTCGAACATGCCGGCGATGTGAGTGTCAGCATGATCGCCGCGCACCTCCACATCAGCGGGGCTTTCGTCACCATCGAGACCGGGAAACTGCTGAAGCTTGGCTTCTTGACCAAACGGCCCGATACCAAAGACCGGCGCCGCGTGTGCCTGAGCGTCACCCCAAAGGGCGCGGAACGCTTACAGCGCCTCGCAACCACCCAGGCGCAAGTCAACGACGTTCTGTTCGATTTCCTGGATGCTGAGCAGTTCCGCGAGTTCCGCGGCCTGGTGGACCGGATGACGGAATGCGGCGATCGCTCCGTCGCGCTGCTCGAATACCTGGCCGGACAAACTGCTGAATAGGTCTATCCTGAAGACATACGTTATGGCCAAGAATTTCAGTCTGGCCGCAAGCTTGCTTGTGGCTCTCGAGGCGACGGCGCTTGGGGCACAGGCTCCACCCCCTACAGCAGTCGCTCCCGAATTTGAAGTCGCGTCCGTAAAGTTGGCCCCTCCGATTGAGCCGCAAAAGATCATGTCCGGCCAGATGCACGTCGGCATGTCGATCGATGCCGCCAGAGTGGATATCGGCAGCTTGTCGCTGGCTGAGTTGATTCGCGTCGCCTATCGCATGAAGTCTTATCAGGTTACAGGTCCCGACTGGCTGCCTGGCCAGCGCTTCAACATCGTCGCGAAGATACCGGAAGGCGTTTCAAAAGACAAAGTCCCCGAAATGCTTCAGGCGCTGTTGGCGGACCGGTTCAAGCTTACTGCGCACCGCGAGACGAAAGAACATCAGGCCTACGCGTTGATCGTGGGAAAGAACGGGCCGAAACTGAAAGAGGCCGCGCCCGAAGCCGCGCCCGCGCCGCCTGCCGATGGGTCGGCGCCTCCCTCGAAAGGAGCCATGGTCATGGGGAACGGCGATACTCAGGTGCGTGTCCAGCCGAATCCCGATGGCAAGGGCGCCACGGTGGCCAGCCCTCAGTTCGGAACAATGAAGGTATCCGTCGGAGAGGGTGGCATGATGCGGATGGAGTTCGCCAGGATGTCGACGCAGGCGCTCGCTGAAACACTTTCGCGCTTTACCGACAAACCCGTCATCGATCTGACCGAGTTGACTGGGGTCTATCACGTCGAGCTGAACTTGTCGCTCGATGATATGCGAAACGTGGCGAGGGCGGCAGGCTTGGGCTTTGGCATGGGTGGTGGCGGAGGTGGCATGATGCCTCGGAGGGGCGCCGGCGAAGGAGATGGTGCACGCGGTCCGGCGGAATCGGCCTCGACACCGGGCGGCTCGTCTATCTTCACTGCTATCGAGCAATTGGGGCTGAAACTGGAGCCTCGTAAGCTGCCTCTCGATATGCTGGTGATCGATCATGTGGAAAAGTTGCCGACCGAGAATTAGTCGGCCTCGTCCCGCACCGGGCAGAGCGCCAGGATGACCGTTCACACTGCGGAAACGTTTCTGCACGCAAGTTCCTCTACCGGCGTCTATCTTGTTTGAGGATATTTGCGTGCATCGTCGCAGCCTGCGCCCTGGCGACCCCGGCCACCGCCGATAAGGCGTCCGACGTCTTTCATCAAGCCGAAAAGCAAGAAAAGGCGGACCATATCGTCCGCGCTTACCTGCTCTACTCCGAGGCCGCGGCGCTGGCTCCGGGTAATCCTCTCTACCGGGCCAAAACCGCTTTGCTGAAGTCCAGAGCGGATCAACTGCAAGCTAAGGCTGCGGCCTCTGTCCAGGTTGCGAAGCCCGAAACTACGGCCCCCAGCGATACACCAGCGGTAGAACTCGAGCCCGAATACGACAGCATCACCGCCCGCGAAGTGGCTAACGCCAGGCAGGCCCAGCCGCCTGCCCAACTCAAACTGACCAGTGGACGCTTCGACTTCCACTTCAGCGGTGACGCAAAAGACCTTTTCATCCAGGTCGCGACGCGATGCGGACTGCAGACGGTCTTTGATGGCGAATACCAGCAGACGCCGCTAAAAGTCCGCTTCGATCTCGACGACGCCGATTGCCACAATGCCTTGCACGCTGCCGAAGCCGCTACCAGTTCTTTCGTCGCGGCCCTTTCGAGCAAGCTCATTTTGGTCACCAAGGACACTCCCGCGAAGCGGACCTCCAACGAGCAGACGATGAGCGTAGTGGTTCCGGTCCCTACTGCACTTACCGTTCAGGACCTCACGGAAATCTCGCAGGCCGTCAAGCAGGTCACCGGCATCCAAAAGCTGGCCTGGAGCGCGGCGACCAATGAAATCGTGATCCACGACCGCGTTTCCCGGGTCATCCCCGCGCGCGCTCTCATCGAGCAGCTGGTTGCCTATCGCGGGAGCGTGCTGATCGAACTGCGTTTCCTGCAGCTATCCACTTCCGACATCCTGTCTTACGGCGTGAATCTGACCAACACGTTCAATATTCTTTATTCCGGAGTTTCCAATCCAACACTAGCCCAGGTCTGGAGCTTGTTGACGAATGGCAAGATGTTCGCATTAAGCGCGCTGAACGCCAGCGTTGTCGCCAGTTTGACGAATTCATCGTCTCGTACCATTCTTGATACCCACATACGCGGCGTAAGCGGCCTGCCTTCTACCTTTCACTCAGGCGAAAGGTATCCCGTGCTTACCTCGGCGTACATCGGGGGCACCACGTCGTCTACGGCCGGCGCATATACTCCTCCACCCTCGTTCACTTACCAGAATCTGGGAGTTTCGTTGAAGATCACTCCCATCGTCGGCCTTGAACTTGTGACTTTGGATGTCGATAGCGAGTACGAACTGCTGGGCGCGTCGTCCATCGACGGGATCCCGATCCTTACCGACCGGAAATATACATCGCGAATCTCCCTCCACAAGGACGAATGGGCCGTCATCGGAGGCTTAACAGACGAAACCAGGGACAAGTCTATCAGCGGTGTCGCCGGACTCGCTCGGATTCCACTGCTCGGCTGGCTTTTTAAAACTCAGAACACCGAAAAAGACCTCGATCACATCATCATCCTGATGAAGCCTTACGTGGTTGGTGAAGCCCCCGGCGGCAACGTCGCGCCGGCTATGGCCGTCGGAACCGACACCCGCCCGCTATCGCCGCTCTAAGTTATCAACGCGGATTCCCACGCGCCTTCTGCATTTCCCGTTAAAATAATCTATTGCTCACATTTAGAGAGAAAGGCGTCCTGATCACCGGCGCGGGTCGTGGTATCGGCAAGCGTCTGGCGATCGGTTTTGCAACTGCGGGAGCCCGTGTCGGCCTTCTCGCACGCAGTCCCGCGGAGCTTGATTTGGCCAAACTGGAAATCGAACACGCGGGCGGAGTGGCTTTGCGCATCCGGGCGGATGTGCGGGATCTGGAACAGATGGCGGCCGCTGTCGACCGCATGCAAGTGGTCTTCGGAGGCACTCACATCCTGATTGCCGCGGCGGCCATTCAGGGTCCGATCGGTCCCTTCCACGATTGCAAAATGAAAAGTTGGATGGAAACGGTGGAGACGAACCTCTTTGGCGTAATGAATTCCATTCGCGTAGTCTTGCCGCGGATGATTGACCGGCGATCGGGTAAGATTATCGTCCTTGCAGGCGGGGGAGCATCTTACGGACGGCCCAACTTTTCCGCATATGCTGCCTCGAAAACGGCTCTGGCTCGAGTGGTTGAGAGCATCGCCGAAGAAGTTCGTGATCACAATGTGCAGATCAACTGCCTGCTGCCGGGCGGCGCCAACACCAGTATGACCGACGAGATCCTGCATGCCGGAGACCGTGCCGGGTCCAAGGAACTCGAAGACGCCCAAAAAATCCGTATTACCGGCGGCGTTCCGGCAGAGAAGCAGATCCAGCTTGCCTTATTCCTGGCTTCGGAAAAATCGAACCACATCACCGGCAAGCTGATCCACGTCACCGATGACTGGAAAAAGCTCGAACACGAAAACATGAAACACGAGGCGTATACGCTGCGCCGTATCAAATAGGAATTCATGAAACTTTTTGCGGCTGTTCTGACCACCCTGATGACCTGCGGAACTGCTTTCGGATGGGGCTGCGAGGGGCATCAGATCGTAGCACTCATCGCCAGCCAACACTTGACCCCGGAGGCCCACGCAGCGGTTTACCAGCTGCTGAAAGACAATCCAGTCGATCCGGCCTTATCGCGCTTCTGTAAACCCGTGGCAACCGAGCCCATGGAGAACGCCGCAACCTGGGCCGACGACGTGAGGAGCGCTGAAAAAAACGAGGTCTGGCACTATATCGATATCCCCCGAAGCGTGGAACATGGTGACTTCATGAAATACTGCGCTCCTGCGGGGAACTCAAAAGATCGCCCTGGCTGTATCCGTAACGGCTCTACAGTACGAATTCGCTATTCTGAAGGACCGTAACCGGTCGCCCGCCGATCGAGCTTCTGCCCTGCGCTATTTAATACACTTCGTAGGAGATCTCCACCAGCCGCTGCATTCGACCAACGACGTGGGCGGCAATTGCACCACAGTGACTCTCTTCGACGCGCCCAGGCGAAGCAATTTGCACAGCGCCTGGGACTCCGGCATCATCCGGCACAGCCTCAAAGAGAGTCACCAGACGGCGGATCAAATGGCCATGCAAATTGATGAGCGCTATCAGGTGAAGGGGCGCAAATGGCTGCACGACCGGATCGATTTCCCAGCATGGCTTTGGCAGGCTCATGAACTTGCAACGAAAATTACCTATGGCAAGCTTGCCCGGAAGGTGCCAATAGGAAACGCCGAGGAGGGCCCGAGTTGCGATGCCGAGAAGCAGGCGACTGCCGCACTCAACATCCAAATCGACGAGAAGTACGCGAGCACGGCGATGCCGGTAATCGAGCGTCAGCTGGCGAAAGCCGGGTATCGTCTGGCGGACCTATTGAATGCGGCCTTTTAGCCGGGCGGACTTTTTCCTAGTCCAGGCCCTCGGCCTCCTCCGGCAGACTTTCGAACGCGTCCAGGAGATCAGGGTTAGCGGCGAAACTCTTTAGCACACGGATAGAATTTCCGGTAGTGAATCCCGCCCGTACCAATCGACGGAAGGCTGCGGCAAGTTCCTTGTCGCTCGCGAAGAGGCCTTCCCGGGCCGCCGTGCGGTATTTGCGCCGGATGAACTGTTCAATGAGCGCCAGTTCGTCTTTGTTCGAATACGTCTTCGTCACCGTTCGCTCTGCCAGGTCGGACGCGACCCTATGTTGTCGCAAATCGCGGAGTACGCGGGACTGCCCGAAGCCCTCGTTCTCGAGCCGCGCTGCGGCGAAGGCCTCTGCAAATCGCTGGTCGTTCAGATAACCGTAATCCTTCAATCTGGCGATGACACCGTCGATATCGCCTTGTTCAAGCGCTCGCGAAACGAGCGAAGTTCGTATTTCCCCCTCGGAGGCCGCTCTGCGCTCCAGCTTTTTTACCGCATAGGCAAAAAGTTCATCCGATGAGAGTTGTCTGGGACGCTTCATCTGTACAGGAGTTTACTCTATTCGCTCGAATCGGATGTATAGCGCACATTGGAAGGTTATACTGTGAATGGCCGCCTTCGTGCAAGACAAAGGACTGCGGCACGCAGAAAAAGGAGAAATGTAATGGATCGGGATGGATTGGCTAATTTCTTTTTGGGCTTGGGCATAGGCGTCGGCTTAGGGATGCTTTTCGCTCCTAAGTCTGGAAATGAAACACGTGAGTTGATTTTGAACAAGGCAGACCAGGGTAAGGAATTTATCAAGAAGCAGACGGCGACCCTGCAGGACACGGCGAACACTCTCGTAGAAAAGAGTCGCGACGTGATAGGCCGTCAGCGCGATACAATCAATGACGCGGTGCAGGCTGGCAAACAGGCATATCGGGAGAAGGTGGAGCCCCGTATCGCCGAGAACCTGCCCAGCTAACGGCATGTTCGAGACTTCGACGGGCAAGGCTTCTTCTGGCCGATTGTTTAGTTGCAAGTGGAAGCCGTGCCCGTTGCGCAATCATCAGTAGGGGAATTTATGTCGGACGATACCTTCAAATGGGTAATCACAGGTGGAGTTTCACTGGCCGCACTTTGTTTCGTCGCGCAGGCCATCACGGCGTTTGTTTTGCTTCGCACACTAAGCAAAATCCACGATAAAATTGTGCCTTTAATTGAGAAGACTGAGCCCATATTGGAACTCGTCCACTCCAACATGATTGAGTTGTTTCCGAAGTTGGTAACTGTCTCGAACGACGTCAGTGAACTCTCCAAGACTGCCCGTGATCAGGTGAGTCGCATGGGGGAGTTGCTGACGGATTTCGCGCAGCAGGCAAAGGCGCAGGTGGCTAAAATCGATGGCGCGGTAGAGTCCACCGTTGGCAGCGTGCAGCAGGCTGGAGAATCTGTGAAAGATGCGGTCTTGAAGCCTGTGCGCGAAGTGAATGGAGTCTTGGCGGGAATCAAGACAGCCATAACCGTTTATTCGCACGGCCGCCGGCAGTCCGTTGATCATGCCACTCAGGATGAGGAGATGTTCATCTAACTTCGATGGCTAACCTCGCTTTAGTGTACGGACTGCGGATGTTACCCTCCGACGAATTGGAATCTTTCGAATCGGGCAAGATCAAGCTGAAGAACGGCAACTCGGCAGGGGTCACCATGCACCTGATCGAAGGCGCCAGCGAAACTGAAATCCGGAAGCAGTTACTCGCTTCCTTGGATGCATTCTTTGAATTCTATCCCGAACTGTAGGTTCGTCGATATCCACAGCCACGTTCTGTATGGCTTGGACGATGGAGCCAAAACGCTGGATGATTCGATCGCCATGTTGGAGATGGCGGTGGCTGGAGGCACGACCGACTTGGTAGCCACACCTCATTCAGATTTGACTTACCCATTTTATCCGGACGTCATCGCTGAACGCGTGCAGGAACTACGCGCTGCGTTCGATGGAAAAATTGAAATCCATCACGGCTGCGATTTCCATCTCCATTTCGATAACATTCAGGATTGCCTCTTCAACCCGACCAAATACACGATCAATCACAAGCGCTACCTGCTGGTGGAATTCGCGGATATGCTGATTCCGAAAACGACCGACGAGGTTTTTGGGCGTATGATAAACCTCGATATCACGCCCATCATCACCCATCCGGAGCGAAATCCTTTGTTGCAGCGGCGCATGGACGATCTCGCCCGCTGGGTGCGGCAGGGATGTCTGATACAAGTGACCGCGTTGTCGTTTCTGGATCGTTTCGGCAAGCGAGCCCGGAATGCCGCGGACGAACTCATGGAGCGGCGCATGGCCCATTTCATCGCTAGCGACGCACATGACTCCGCCGACCGCACTCCCCTTCTAGGTGAGGCTTTTACCTATGTGGCGGGGCAGTACGGAGCGGAGCGAGCGCAAGCGCTGTTCTCTGATCACCCGAGGGCGACCCTTACCGGGACCTATCTCGAAGTTGAGGATCCGGTGATCGTCAAAAAAAAGCGCTGGTTTTTTTGACAACTCATTTAAATATGGCAGTGGCTCAAGCCGCGCTTCGCCAGGTACTGCTGATGATAGTCTTCCGCGATCCAGTAAGCCGCTGCCGGCTCGATCATCGTGACGATTGGACGTTTGAAACGGCCGGACTTGTCGGTCTGCTCTTTCGACGCCCGCGCCTCCGTTTCCTGCTCCGGTGAATGGTAGAAGATCGCGGAACGATACTGCGAGCCCCAGTCGGGGCCTTGACGATTCCGGGTAGTGGGATCGTGGTTTTCCCAAAAGACATTCAACAGCTTGTCGAAGGTCACTTGCGCCGGATCGTATTCCACCTGCACAACTTCAGCGTGTCCGGTGCGATCGGTGCAAACATCCTTGTAGGTCGGATTCTTCATGCTTCCGCCCATATAGCCCACCGATGTCTTGGTCACACCCGGAATGGCTCGGAAAATCTCTTCCACGCCCCAGAAACAGCCCGCTCCAAACGTCGCTTTCTCCATACTTTTAATAGTGTAGCCTCACTCAACCCAAGAAAAAAATTCCCGCTCAGCTGACGCCGAATCGCCTTCTTTTATAAAGTTTGGGGACACTCCAGCTACGCCCCTGCCTCCATCCGACGTGGTAGCCTGAATTTTTATGCCACAAACTAAGTCCCTGGAGGAACTCCAGGCAATCGCCAAGCAGATCCGGCGTGACATTATTGAAATGATCACCGCGGCGGGAAACGGGCACCCGGGCGGATCGCTCTCCGCAGTTGAAATTCTGGTCACGCTATATTTCGGCGGCGCGATGAAACATGACCCCGCGAATCCGAAGTGGGCCGACCGCGACAGAATTGTACTCTCGAAAGGGCACGCCGCACCCGTTCTGTACTCCGCCATGGCGGAAGCTGGTTATCTTCCGAAGGACAAGCTCAACACCCTGCGCAAAATGGGCTCGATCTTCCAAGGCCATCCGGACGTGCGGTTTATCCCACAGCTCGATGCCTCGACCGGATCCCTCGGCGAAGGTGTTTCGATCGTTCTGGGCATGGGACTGGCGGCGAAATTGAACGGCAGCCCGTCGCGAGCTTATTGTATTCTCGGTGACGGCGAGGTCCAGGAAGGTCAGATCTGGGAAAGTGCGATGTTTGCCGCTATGCATAAGAACGACAACATCTGCGTGATCGTGGATCACAACCGCATCCAACTCGATGGCTTCGTGAAGGACATTATGGAGGTCGAGCCGCTGGTCGATAAATGGCTGGCGTTCGGCTGGCATGTGATCGATGTTGACGGCCACGATATCCCCGCGCTGCAAGCCGCCTTTGCGGATGCCGCCGCGACGAAAGGTAAACCGACCGCACTGATCGCCAGGACCGTGAAAGGCAAAGGTGTCTCGTTTATGGAGAATAACCCCAAGTTCCACGGTACGGCGCCCACTAAAGATGAAGCTGTACTAGCGTTGAAGGAGTTGCAATAATGGCGACGCAGACCCAACCGAAGTTCGAACTAAAGCTCGGCCCAGCAACCCGCGAGGCCTTTGGACGTGCGCTGGTCGAAGTCGGCCATGCAAATAAGGACGTAGTCGTTCTCGATCCGGACCTTTCCAAGTCCACCATGACAACGTATTTCGCTAAGGAGTTCCCCGACCGGTTCTTCGAATGCGGCATCGCCGAGTCCAATATGGCGGCAATCGCCGGGGGTTTGGCTTACGCCGGAAAGATTCCGTTCATCTCCAGTTTTTCGGCATTTGTGATGAATAAAGGGTTCGAACAGCTTCGCGTCGTTGTGGCGTACCCGCACACCAACGTGAAGGTTGTCGGGACGCACAGCGGTATCTCGATCGGCGAAGATGGACCTTCCCAGATGAGTGTGGAAGAGATCGGGCTGGCGTGTTCCCTGCCGGGCTTCCTGGTGTTCTCACCGTGCGGATGAGGTTTCGATGAAAGCCATCGTGCACCTCGCGACGGAGCACGTCGGACCCGTGTTTATCCGCGCCGGCAGAATGAAGGCGCCGGTCGTCTATCAGCCGGATCATAAGTTCGAAATCGGCAAATCCGTGCAGTTGACCGACGGTAAGGATGTCACCATTATCGCGACAGGCTTATTGGTTTCTGAGGCCCTGAAGGCGGAGGAATTGGAAAACCAGGGAATTTCGGCTCGAGTCCTGGATTTCCATACCATCAAGCCGCTGGATCATGATGCCATCGCCAAGGCGGCCAAGGATACCGGCGCGATTGTGGTTGCGGAAGAGCATCTGGTGGATGGTGGCCTGGGCGTCCGCGTGGCACAGGCCGTCGCAATGTCGAATCCGTGCCTGATGGAATTCGTGGGCTTAACTACGTATGCGGAGTCCGGCACCCCGGACGAATTGCTCGATAAGTACGGGATGCGCGCGAAGAACATCGTCGAAGCCGTGAAGAAAGTCCTGGCGCGCAAGTCTTAACACGGTAGCTACCGGCAAGGAGCAACTGACGGAGCACTGACTCCTATTCCGTAGCCCCGCAATTTGCGATAGAGCGTCGTGCGGCCGATCCCCAGAAAATGGGCGGCCGCCGCGCGATCTCCTTTGGTTTTGCTCAGCGCACTGAGGATTGCCGATCGTTCGATCTGTTCGAGGGGCATTACCGAGTCTCCGACTACTGCCGTCATGACCGGTTGTCCGAACCGGCTCGCATCCATCGAGAACTGAACAGCGCTCGGGAGATCCATTGTATGGAGCAGCGGTCCGGAATTGACCGCAGTCATGCGATCGATGCAATTCTGTAGCTCGCGGACATTGCCCGGCCAATCATAGGCCATCAGCGAGTCCATTACTTCACGAGTCACCGTGTAGCGGCGTTTCCCTCGTTCCAGAAAACGGTCCACTAGCAGAGGTATGTCTTCTTTGCGCTCCCGCAGAGGCGGCAGGCGAATCGTAATGACGTTCAGCCGGTAATATAAATCCTGTCTGAAAGTGCCTTTTTCTACCGCTGCGC
This sequence comes from Terriglobia bacterium, assembly GCA_963777595.1. Classification (GTDB taxonomy): domain Bacteria; phylum Acidobacteriota; class Terriglobia; order Bryobacterales; family Bryobacteraceae; genus CAVVFX01. The sequence continues at coordinate 79,252 of CAVZRE010000045.1, read as the reverse complement.
TCAAGTTACAGTGGGTCGCCGCGATCACGCGCAGATCGATCTTCCGCCGCTGCAGGGATCCGATGGCTCGGTACTCGTGCTCCTGCAATAGCCGGAGCAGCTTGACCTGCAGATCCAACGGCAGATCGCCGATTTCATCAAAAAAGGCGCTCCCGCCGTCAGCCAGCTCTATCAATCCCCGCTTGCTGTCCGATGCTCCCGTGAAGGCGCCGCGGGTGTGCCCGAAAAGTTCGCTCTCCATCAGCGGTCCGACCAGCGAGCCGCAGTCGATTGGGACCAGTTCTCCGGAATTTCCCGCATTATGCAACGCGCGGGCAACAACCTCCTTCCCCGTGCCGCTCTCCCCAAGAATCAGAACCGGTGAGCGGGAACGGCCAACCTTTTCAACAAACTCCCTGACCCTACGGATCTGCGGCGACTGTCCCACGAAACCATAGGGAGAGTCAACTTGGAAAGAAACCATTAGCTATATTACTTATCGGCGCGTGGAAATGGCTTTAGAGAGCCGCACAAAAAGAACTGAAAAATGCCTTAGTGCCAAATTGCTTCAGGGATAGCCTCGCCGTCCGCGCGAGGGTCTGATGCAGCGAAGTTTGTCCCCGTTTTCGAGTTGTGGAGAATGGCCTGCCCGCGGCCCATTTCCTGAGTGTATTCCCGGCGTACTTGTACGTCGTGTCCACGCTCTTTCAACAGCTTGATCGTCAACTCCGGCACGCGTGCCTCGATCAAGACTTTGCAGCCGTCAGCTGACGGCTTGGTGAAGCGCGGCGCTTCGAGCGCTTGCTGAACGTTCATCCCGAAATCGACAATGTTGGAAACGAACTGCGCATGCGCCAGAGGCTGGTTCGGTCCGCCCATAATTCCGAACCCGATATGCAAATCCCCCTTTTCCATGAACGCAGGGATAATCGTGTGGAACGGCCGTTTTCCAGGCGCAAGTACGTCCGGGTGTCCGGCCTCCAACGTGAAGCCGGAGCCACGGTTTTGCAGAATAAAGCCCATGCCCTCGCAGGTGATGCCGGAACCGAAGGCAGCGGACACGCTTTGGATCCAGCTGGCGATATTGCCTTCCCGGTCGACTACCGTGAGATAGGTGGTATCGCTCGCGATGGGCTTGCCGGGCTCGACTCCACAATTCGCCTTTTTAGGATCGATCAGGGCAGCTCGCTTGCGTGCATATTCCTTGGAGAGAATTCCGGAGACGGTACCGGCGCGAAGCGCGGGTCGGCATCGTAACGGTGTAAATCTGAGTACGCCAGTTTCATCGCCTCAATGCGCTTATGCCATTCCAGCGGACTGACGGGCGACAGGGCAGCCGGAGAAACTTCCATGATGTTCAGCATTTCCAGCGCAGCCATACCTTGGCCGTTGGGCGGGAGCTCGTAGACATGCCATCCCCGGTAATCAGTGGAAATCGGTTTCACCCATTCCGAAGAGAATGACGCCAGATCCTCCGCGGTCATGACGCCTCCTAGATGCTGTGAAGTCTTTAGGATGGCCGCCGCAATTTCGCCCTTGTAAAATGCATCGGGACCCTCTTCGGCCAATAGGCGATACGCATGCGCCAGGTCCGGATTGCGAAAGATGTCGCCGACCGCCGGCGGATTCCCGTGCGGCAGGAAAACGCGTGCTGACTCCGGGTGCGTCCGCAACTTTGTGGGCGCCCAAACTTCCTGGATAGCCTCGCTAACCGGGAACCCTCCTTCGGCATACGCGATGGCGGCCTGAAACAGATCCTTCCACGGCAGCTTGCCATAGCGTTTGTGCATCTGCGCCCACCCTTCCACCGCCCCCGGCACAGTAACCGTGTAGATTCCTTCGAGCGGCATCGTTTTAGCGCCGTGTGCCGCGAGGAGTTCCGGTGTGAGACCGCGTGGTGCCGGCCCGGAAGCGTTCAATCCGGTAAGTCTCGCCGGTCTTCGCGTCCCAGTAGAGAACGAAGAGATCTCCTCCGATACTGTCCATCATCGGCTCCACCAGCCCGAGAACGGCGTTGGCGGCTATAGCTGCATCCACGGCCGATCCTCCACGAGCCAGGATCTCCGCGGCAGCCTGGGATGCCAGAGGCTGGCTGGTGGCGGCAATGCCCTGTTGCGAGATCACCATCGACCGGCCGTAATTGCGTCCTTGCGGGAACGCAGCCAATACGTAGCAGAGGAAAAGGGCGATCCGAAGCGCGGCTCTCATGAATGGAAATCGTAGCATGGGCGACCGTGCAATATTTGTGAGCGGATTCGCCCGCAAGTTCGTTCTGGCGCAAGAAGATGGCCGAGTGCTTCGGGCGGAGGCCATACCACGGCTTCTGATACCAACTTGGCCTGGTGAGCGCCTCAGCCTCACTTCTCAAACCGAAGCGGCCACCCTTTACCGCTAACGAAGACTGCGATATGATCTGAGTGTCATGAACAGTCCTCTCACTCGCCGCGAAGCTCTCGGCCTCGCCGCCGTCGGCGCCCAAGTCCTGACCTCCACCTCCCGCATCCAAGGCGCGTCTATCGATCCCGACACCACGCGGGCCCAACGCATGGAATGGTGGCATGAAGCGCGTTTCGGCATGTTTATCCATTGGGGCCTCTATAGCGTCAACGGCCGCCATGAATGGGCCATGGAACAAGAGGGCTGGCCGGTCAAGGAATACGAACAGTTCGCCAAGAAGTTCAAACCGAAGCCATTTCCCGCGCGGGATTGGGCGAAGCTCGCCAAAGCCGCCGGACAGAAGTACATGGTCATGACCACCAAGCACCACGAGGGCTTCTGCCATTTCGATAGCAAGCTGACGAACTATACGTCCGCTAAGCAAGGTCCGGGACGCGACCTCGTCAAAGAATACGTCGACGCCGCCCGCGCGGAAGGTATGCGCGTCGGCTTCTACTATTCGTTGATGGATTGGCATCATCCCGACGGCGCTCGCTGCGCCACCGATGAAGCCGCCCGCCAACGCTTCGTCGCCTATATCCACGGACAGATTCGCGAATTGTTGACCAACTACGGCAAGATTGACGTGCTGTGGTACGACGTCTCGTGGCCGTTGAAAGCCGCGGGTTGGGAGTCGGAAAAGATGAACCAGATGGTGTTCGAGCTGCAGCCCGAAATCATCGTCAACAATCGCAATGCTCTCAAAGGTGATTTCTCCACTCCCGAACAGAAAATCGAGGCGACCAAGGACGGCCAGGCCTGGGAATCCTGCATGACCATGAACGATAGCTGGGGCTATCAGGCTGCCGACGATGCCTGGAAGTCGCCCAAGCAGGTGGTCCGCAACCTGATCACCTGCGCGCATGACACCGGCAACTACCTGATCAACATTGGACCCAAAGCGGATGGTTCGATTCCGGAAGAGTCCGTGCGGATCATGACCGCAGTCGGCAAGTGGATGGCACGCAACGGTGAGACCATCTACAAAAGCGAGCCATGCCAGGTACGCCGATCGAACTATGCGGAGTTCACTCGCCGCGGCAACACGCTCTATATGCATGTGCACTTCTGGCCAGGTTCACCCGTGAACCTCGGCGGCTTGCGGAATAAGGTGCAGTCCGCGAAACTGTTCGCAACCGGCGCTCCGGTCAAGTTCAAACAGGATGATTTCCGAGTACAGTTTGTCGGCTTACCGCAAACCGCGCCGGATAGTCCCGTGACGACCATCGCGATCGAATGCGATGGCATCCCGAAGCAGGATACCGATTACATCCGCAAGGAGCGCCCCAGGTTCAGCGCCGATATTTCGATTTGAGGCCGCTCGATCCAGAGACACGTTTCTGAACCTGAGAAAGAATGGAGCAGGCCAAAGGCCTGCGCCTTATTTTTTCAGCCTTCCGTTCCCCGCCAGAAGCCAAGACTACTAGCGTTTCCGAAACGCCAGACTCAAGAGCGACGGCGCGGCCAGCGTAGTGGCTACCGACATGAACACCACGATGCCGTAGACCCGGTGCTCCATCACGCCCATCGCCAGCCCAATCTGCGCCACCACCACACCGACCTCTCCCCGCGGAATCATGCCGGTGCCCACCCGTACGGCATTCCCTACCCCCATGCGAAGCGCCACTGCTCCTGCCCCGATGAATTTCGACGCGATTGCGGCAGCCGTGATGGCCAGGCACAGCCACATAGTGGCAGGATCGAGGAGCGTATCGAAGGTAAAGTTCAACCCGATACCCACCAGAAAGAACGGCGTAAGCAGTTCAGCTACGCCTTGCGTCATCGTGTGTACCCGTTCCTCCACGGTTTCCGAAAGCGCCATTCCGGCAAGAAATGCCCCGATAATCGCTGCAACGCCCGCATAAACCGCAATCACCGCCAGCGCAAATAAGACTCCCAGAGAAATGGTGAATTCCGCATCGGCAACTTTCAACCGCGGTTGGACGCGAGGAAACAATCTGCCCGCGGCGCGCGATCCCCACAGGAAGATCAGTAGCGTGAAGCTGGTGGCCACCAGAGCCGTTAACGCCAGGCTGACCAGATTCATGCGGCCCTCCGCCATGCTGCTGACAATGGCGAGCACCAGTAGCCCCAGCACGTCGTCGATCACGGCGGCAGCGAGAATTACGCGGCTCGCGGGATGCTGCAACAGGCCTTTTGAGGTGAGAACTTGCGCTGTAATGCCGACGCTCGTCGCCACCATCGCCGCGCCGATGAAGATCGACTCCATGTGCGGCTCGCCGAAGGCACGCGCCACGCTCCAGCCGGCGAAGAATGGAACGACGACGCCTCCGAATGCGACCCCGAGACCCATCGGCCCCGAGCTGCGCAATTCCGACGATTTGACCTCGAGTCCGGTGCGAAACAGCAGAAAGATGATCCCGAGCTGGCCGAGGACGCTGAGGATTTCGCTGGGCTTCAGCCATCCAAGCACCTGCGGTCCCAGGATCACGCCTGCCAGAATTTCACCGACGATGCCGGGCAGCCGCAGCCGTTCGAATAGATCGGCCATCAGTTTCGCGCCGCCATACACGAGCAGCAGTGCGAGGGGAACAGTCAGCTGATCGTGAGCGACGGCAAGCCATAAGGCCATCCATTAATTGTGGCGCAAGCCCGGAGAGCACGTACAATAATCGAAAGGCCGGAAATGCCAACCCAAGTCATCAGCGTAAAATCTGCCGAACACTACCAATGGGGAGGGCCGCAGGGAACCGCTTGCGATGGCTGGCACCTCGTCAAAACCGCGGACCTCAGCGTGATCGAAGAGCTTATGCCCCCGGGGACCAGCGAAGTGCGGCATTCGCACGCCCACGCTCGCCAGTTCTTTTTCGTTCTGGCTGGCGAGCTAACCCTAGAAGTCGAATATCATCACTTCCTCGTTCGCGCGGGTGAAGGAATTGAAGTTTCTCCCGGACAGCGGCATCAGGCGCTGAATCAGGGTCAGAGCCCGCTGCGCATCATCGTCACCAGCCAACCCCCCAGCCATGGCGACCGCATGGACGCCTAGCATCTCATCCCGTTTGGGGTCCGGCCGACAACTTCCTCAGCTTCACGCTGTCCACGACCGGTGAATGTACGCGGCCCAGCCAGCCGAGCAGTCGTTCCTTCATCTCTTCAGCCCGACCCGCGGATTGCGCACGGTCCGTCGCGTCTCCCAGCAGATTGCGTAATTCGTAAGGATCATTCTTCAGATCGTAGAGCGCGTCGAAGGCCGTCGATTGCGGCGTGTCGGCCATCATTAATTTCCAATCGCGCGTTCTCACCATGAAGCTCGGCTGATTGCGCACTCCCCATTCCGCGACGCGATAATCCATGCCCGGCCTGCCTGCAATCAGGGGACGCAGCGAGTCGCCATCGCGCGCCGGCGCGGGGACATTTAGATAATCGAGTATCGTCGCGAAAAGGTCCAAGCCAGACACCGGGTCGCGCACCACGGTCCCGGCTTTTATCGCTCCCGGCAGACGCATCAGCAGCGGCACATGAACCGCCTCTTCGTGGAAGACCATCTTCGACACCAGGCCGTGCGATCCCATCATTTCGCCATGGTCGGCGGTGAATACCACCAGCGTGCTACCCGCCAGGCCCAGTTCATCCAGACGCCGCAGAACTCGGCCGATCTGATCGTCGACCTCCTTCACCATGCCGTAGTAGATCGCTTGGAAACGCTTCACGCGCTCTGCATCGTGATAGAAACTCATGGTCGCCGCTCGTTTACGGTACGGAGACCATCGCTGATCGTGCGAAAAATTCGGGCAAAGAGGCAGGTCAGCCCATGGATACATGCCCCAGTACGGCTCCACGTTGAGAAAGGGAGGATGAGGCGGCCCGATGGAGCAGGTCAGGCTGAACGGCCCGTTCTTCATGTCCCCCAATGCTCGGAGGGCCTGATCCGCCGGGTACGCAGCCAGGCTGTGCTCCTTCGGCACATGAATCCATCCGAACTGATCTTGTTGCGAATAGTTGCCGGGATTGACGCCGGCCTGCGCCTCGCCATATTTCGCATCCACAGGCGATGCCGTGTACGGCCGGTTGTACATCGGCGAATTCAACTCGCCCTTCGCCGGTTGTCTCTTGGGAACGTTTTTATCGAGATAAGCCAGAAAATCGCGGTGCTCGCCCGGTACGTCCGCGACCTTGTTATCGTAAGTGCTCGCGGCTTTGTACGGGATGTGCCATTTGCCGTAATACTGCGATTGGTAGCCGCGGTCGTGCAGCAGATTGTCGTAAGTCGGACCGACGTCGAGAGTCGCGTCCGTAGCCTGCGGATTGTCCCGCACCGTCGAATTCGCCATACTCTTGCCGGTGAGCATGCCTGTCCGCGATGGCACGCACACAGGACACGCGCACATGGCGTTCTCAAATCGAGCACCCTCCCGTCCGAGACGATCGAGGTTCGGCGTGTCGACAACCTTGTTGCCGGCGCAGCTCAGTGCATCGAAGCGAAACTGGTCGGCGATCAGGACCAGCAGATTGGCGGGCTTGGCCGTTTGTCCGGAAGGTGCGGCCGCACCAGCGGCGGAAATTAGAAACTCACGGCGATGGATCATCCGGACATCAGTTTACAACTAACGAGGAATATATTTTCCGCTAGGGTTCGGGTCTGTAGTCATGTAATACTGGCCCGACCAGTTCTTGTCGACGAACTCCATCATCACGTTGTCGCCTACTCCGTCGATGTGGCGATAGAGCCATTGCTCGAATGGGTAGGTTTGCACTTCGCCGCCGCCTTCAGCCGCGGGCCGCTTGTACGCTCCACCCTTAGGGTGCGATTCGATCTCATCCGGCGGTCCGTACTGAATGTAGATTCGCCCGCGATCGGATTTCCATCCAACCAGCCCCGCTCCGCCGAAATGTTCGTTGACCCAGGCAATTCGCCTGTAGTGTTCTTCCTTGAATTCGTTTTCGGGAGTTCCGGGAGTCGGGTCGCGGCGCTCCCAAAATTGCCCGATAAAATACTCGCGCTCCTCGTCACTGTTCAATCGGAGAAACGCAGCACGCTCCTCCGGAGTGGCTATGTAAGCAGCGTCCTCGTCAATCCATTTCCGGTAAGGATTGGCCGCGGGTTTATCCTGCGGTTGTGCTTGCCACGCAGTCAGTGCCAGCGCAGCGGTTAGCGTGAAAATGACAACGGCCACCGCCGGCGAAAGGTAGGCGCGCGGTGCCTCCAGGGGATAGAGCAGACGTCGAATTCGCTTCACTAAATTACCTCCAGTTGATGCCACGACCGCCCCGTGCGCAGTCCAGCGGGATTGTTCCAAACTAGACAGGGCACAGGCATATTCATAAGCGTCGCCACTCATAGCCACCACCAGATCGTCACAACAGTTTTCTCGTTCGTCACGGATAATGCCGGAGATCCACCAGACTGCCGGATGATAGAAGAGGAAGCCTTCAACCACAGTCTGCATGAGGTTCACAAGATAGTCGCGGCGGCGGACGTGCGCCAGTTCATGCAGCAGTATCGCCTCGATCTGTTGCACAGGCATGCCCCCAAGCAGTCCCAGCGGAATCAAAATCACAGGGCGGAGATAGCCCACCACCACAGGCACCGTCGCGAGCGAAGATTCCAGCAACTCGACCGGCGCGGAGAGGCGCAGGAGTTCACTGAGTTGTCTCACGCGCTGCTGCCATGGGTCCGGCGCATAACAGACGCCACGTTGCCGCAATCGACGTGCCGCCATCCAACTGACCAGCGTACGCAGATCAAAGAGCATCACACCCGCAACCCAGAAAGGTGTCAACCACGGAAGGAAATCCGCAGCCTGGAATCCCCCCGGCGGACGAATGCTGTGTTGCGCTCCATCCAGCCCCCCGTATGAACCCGGACCGGTGAGCGTCTGGACCGAAGCATGCGCTCCGGGGATCACTCTGACGAACGTGTAGCTGAAAACGGCCAGTATAGCCAGCATCGCCAGGCAAGCTATCCTGTAACGCGCGCGGCTCGAACGGAGCACGCGAAGTGCAACAGCAAGGAGCAGAGCGACCGCCGCACCCTCCCACAAAGAATGAAAAAGCGTCCAGCCAATGGCCGCGCCCAGAGCGGAGTGTACGAAGTTCGTCATCGCCTCCCCTTTTCAAAGTCGTCCAGGAGTTGGCGCAGTTCGGCCAGTTCCGCTTTGGTAGTCTTGCGGGCCGAGAGAGCGCCTTGCAGCAGTCGAGCCGCGGAGCCATCGAAGCCACGTTGCAATAGGTCGCCGGCCAGTTGTTTTTGCGTCCATTCTCGCGGTCGCGCGGCCTGATATACGTGTGCCCGCTGCTTTTCGTCGCGCCGCACCAGACCCTTTTCGGCCATGATCTGCAGCATTTTAAGCACGGTCGTGTACTGCGTCGGCTTACGCAAGGAGATGGTTTCGTGGATCTCGCGGACAGTGCTCGAACCGCGGCTCCAGAGCACAGTTAGAATTTCCAGTTCGGCATCCGTCGGACGGGGTAGACCTTCGCTCATCTACGAAGAATTTACTACGAAGTCGTTCGTATGTCAACACCCTTGTATCGCCAATTTACTCAGCCGCAGCAAAGAGCGCAGCAGCCGGCCGTCAATCCGGCACAAGGATTCGCCGTAAACCAGACCCGCGCGCTTGCGGCTGTTTCGGTCCGCCTAGCGAATAATCAATGGAGTTCGCGGGAAAGCAAATTTGCGCCCCACTTCATCGACAGCATTGATCTGGACCAGATAGCGTCCTGGAGCAAGGTCCTTCAGCGGCACCTGGAATTGCACGGGCACAGCCTCGGGACGCGTAGACGCCAGTTGCGTAGCTTCCAGCGGTCCGATCTCAAACTCCTTCGACCCCTTGGGATCGAACAGGCTCATACTCACCTTCACTCGCCGCGCATTGCTATGATCAGGATCCGGGCGCGCATCGTACACGTCGAAGTTCACGTATAGATTCTGGCTCCGCCGGAAGACGTGAGTGATATTCGGAACCACCTTCTCATCGCCCACTACCAGCGGATTCGCCGAAACGTCCTTCTTCGACATTCTCTCGGCAGTCCCGGCCGCGGCCTTAAACGGCTCCCGCACATTGCTCCAGATAATAGAGCTCAGTTTCAAACCGGAAGTATCCGCGCTAAGGTCGGGAATCGTGAAGCGAGTTTCGAAAGTCCCCATCTTGCCGCTGACGTTCTCGCGCACCAGGAATTTCATCCGGTAACGCCCAGGCGCCAGGGTAAAGCCTGCGTCGTATTGGAAGCTCTTGCGGGACACCTTTCCAGCCTTGTCCGAATTGAGCTTGATCTTGACGAAGTCGCGGACGTTCCCGGCAACCGCCTTCTGCTCGTCCTGGATCTGGCCTAGAAAATCGAACTGCGTGATCCGGTGTTCCCCTTTGCCGCCAACGCCACCGCTGAGCCCGGCATCTTAATCGAGACCGGCACGAAGTAACTCGTCGGTCCGATGCGGAAATAATCGATCTGCATCTCGAGCGGAATGTCGGTGACCGGCTCGCCGGCGGATATAGCTTCCGTCAACTGCTGCTCTCTGTCCGTGCCATTCATCTTGCCCCAGATCTTGCCTGCATAATATCCCTGGCGATGCTCCAGTTTGGCGTCGAGCTTCCCCGCCAGCTTGACCGAAATCTTGCGGAATTTGCCGTCCTCGCGCCGTTACCGCTGTAGTAGCCGATGACATAATAGCTCCGCAGTTCCTGCTGGGCCTGCATGATTCCGCCGGTGATGTCGTTGCTGTCGAGAAACGCCTTGCCGCCGGTGTCCGCCGCCAGCGTGACCAGGGTCTCCTGCGAGTTGTTGATGTTGTTGCGCTGCGTGTTATAGACCGAGCCCGTGAAAGCGCCCGAACCTCGCGACGCGCCTTTGCTTGCGCCGCCGCCGGGAGGGTCGGCCATCAGGCCGCGAGTATCGATCGGATAAATTGCCACATTGGCTTTTGAAGCCGCCGTGACCGTGGCCTCCAACTGCGCCTGGTTGTCGACTCCCGTCTTGCTGACGCCGGCCGCGAAGTAAATCAGCGACTTCTTCTCCGGCAGAGCGGCCAGCATCCGCGAAGCCTGTTCCAGTCCCTGCAGTTTCCGGTCCGTGTTGAAGATGTTGAACTCGGTCTCATCGGCCACGAATGCCGCGCCGGTATCCTCGTTATCGTCGCTGCCGTCATCCGCGAGACCCGCCAGTTCCGTCATCTCGCCGATGGGCAGCGTTTTGATGATGCCGGTAAGCTGGTCGCGGTCGGCGGTGAAATCGGTGAGGACGTTGACACGGCTCGAATAGAGCAGGATCGCGACGATGTCGTCCTTGGTGATCTTGGTCGTCGAGATACTCCATCGCGGCTTCCTGCGCGCGCAGTTGCTCCGGAATGCCCATGGACGAGAAATCGAAATAGAACACCATCAGCCGTTTGTTGTGATACTGCACCTGTCCCGGCGTCTCGGCCGTGATGGTGGTCTTGGGCGCTTCCGGCAGCTTCATCTGATCGCTCAGCGCAAGGAGCGGCGGCGGCTCCGGCATATCCGTCAGCTTCTGGAACTCGAAGACCGCGATCTTCTGCGGCTTGCCGTCTTCCGTGACGATGAAATCGCTCGCTTTGAGATTCTCGATCGGGTTGCCGGACTTGCCCTTCACCGTCACGTCGACGATCACCAGGTTGCTGGTACTCGAGAACTTAGGGATGGTGCCGTCCGACTGCAGAGCAATCGGCTGCGGGGCTTGGGCAAGAGCCGTGATCGCCAGGAGAACTGAACAGACTGAAGCCTGTGGTGCGTACTTCATTTTAGAAACTGAACCTCAAGAGTAAGCTGACCGTGCGCGTGGCCGATGCGGCTGTCGGCAGGCCATACGTCGAAGCGTTGATCGTGGTGCCGAAGCCCGTGATCTGCACGTGATTCAGAGCGTTGTTGGCGCTCAGCCGCAGTTGCAATTGACGCCGCGTCTCGCCGAATCGGAACGCCGCGATTCAGCGCCGCGTTCAGCGAAGTCACCAGCGGACCCTCGATGGTGTCGCGCCCGGCGTTTCCGTACGTCCCCGGCAGCGGAGTGGTGAAGGCCGCGAGATTGAAGTAAGGATCGTTGCCGGCATTGATGCTCTCGCCCGTGGCTTGCGCGCGGCCCGTACCGAAGGCTGCGGTGCCGCCGATGTTCGATAAATTGCCGGCCACTTTGGCCGTCAGCGGCGTGCCGCTAGCGGCGGTAAAGTTCCCGGACAGAAACCAGCCGGTCATGAGTTTAGTCTTCCAGCCGCCATTGCGCATGAAGCCGTGCACGCCCACCGGCGAAGAGGCTAGAAACGTCAACGTCAGGCGATGACGCTGGTCGAAAGTGGAGAGGCCGCGCTCGAGCCGCAGATCGTTGATGAACTGTACGGTCGTGCCGCCGGGTCCGCTGAAACTGGACGCGTCGTCGAGGGACTTCGAGTAAGTATAAAGCGCCACGAAAGACATGCCGCGGTTGAACCGCTGCGTCATCCGCACCTGCCCGGCGTTGTAAGCTGGAATTGGCGCCTGAAGTCTGGTAGTTGAACGACGCCGCATTGGCGATCGGCAACTCGTTCTGCGCATTCAGGAGCGACGCCCCCGCCGGCGCCCGATTCGGCTGATCCACAACGCCCAAGTCGGTACCCTTGGTGCCGATGTATTCGAGCTCCATCAGCAGGTTGTGAGGCAGCGTGTGCTGGACGGCGAAAACCCAGTTTTGCGCATAGGCCAGCCGGTAATTCGGATCGATCGCGAAACTATTCGTGATGTTTTGGGTAGTGAGGCCGGTGGGAGGCGCAAGCCGCAAAGGATTCGAAGAAGTGGTGGTCACCGAGACGCTCTGCGCAAAGGGCGGCTGCGAAGCCAACTGAGCGGCGATCTGTCCATAAGCGGAGCCGCTATAGAAGATGCTGTAGCCGCCGCGGACCACGGTCGGGCGTTTCTTGAACGGCCGGTAGGCGAAACCGAAACGCGGCGAGAAGTTATTGTCGTCGGGCTTGACCAGGCTGCTGGGCAGACCTGCCTGGCTCCCTGGAACCAACGTATAGGAAGCCGGCAAGCCGAACGGGAATGCGCTCGCGGCCGGCAGCGTGTTTCCCGGAACCATCACCGAAACCTGCGTGACGCTCGGGTTCACGGCCAAATTCACCAGGTGCCCATAAAGCTCGGTGTAAGGCGAGAAATACTCGTAGCGAATCCCGACATTGATCGAGAGCTTATGGTTGATACGCCAGTCGTCTTGCGCGTACGCGCTGGTGGACCAGCCCCGGAAATAGTTATTATTGTCGCCCTGGCGCAGGGAGCTCGATTGCGGAAGACCCAGCAGAAAATCGGCAAAATCGAAGCCGGTATTGGCGAGCGGCTGCCCGCTGGCATCGATCAGACTCGTCTCCAGACCGCTGAAGCTGAACGAGCCGCGCGCATTGGGATATGACAGCGTATTCTGCTGCAGACGCCGGTAAAGATAGCCGAAGGTAAGATTGTGACGGCGCTTCACAACGTACGTGATGCCATCGGTGAAATTGATCGTCTGAGGCCGGCTGACCGATGCTGTACCGTCCGAGAGGCCCCCGAAATTGGTGAACGACAGGCTCGGCGGTCCATAGTTAATGGGTACCTGTCCCTGAATTCCCAGCAATGCGCCGGCAATATTCTGTGGAGTGGATGTCGCTGTCGTAGTAGCAAAGTACGGCTGGATCTTGCTGTAATTTCGGCTGAGCGTGACGGTAGCGCTGTTGTTGAAGCGCGGAGCGAAGCTGTGGCTCCAGCCCAGGGAAGCGCTTAAACCGTTGCCGCTTGACGGATCCCGGTAGCCGAAGAGCTGCTCGCTCTGCGAATCGCGCATCTGCATCTGATAGTTGACCGTGATCCGGTCCTTCTTCGAGAGCGGAGCATTCAGGCGCAGCCCGAGATTATCGTTATTGTTCGGAAACGAGTTTTGCAGCCTGTAGTTTTGCACGACTCCGACGTAGGTTGGCAGCGGAAAGTAGTTCAACAGAGCTTTTGCCTGGGGACTGATCATCGAAGCCGGGATCACGTTGTTTTGAAACGGCACGCCGTTGTTATAGATCGTAGTCGTGCCGAGCAGCGCTGAAAAGTCGCCGGTCCGTTCAGCCGGTGTCGGCATCGACGAAACCAGGTTCACAGGATTCCGGCTGACCGTCTGCGAGTAAGCGATGTTGAAGCTCCATCGCGGCAGGTTGACAATTTTCGGAATCACCACCGGGCCGCCCAGGTTGAAGCCGAAGCGCGCCTGATCGTACGAAGGCTTAGCGGCCTTTTCGCCATTCAGGGAAAAGGGAGCCGCATTCAAATAGGAATTGGCCAGATTGATGTACACTGACCCGCTCAAGTCCGCATCACTGCGATGGCGATTGCCGAAACTGTTGTACTGTCCGTTGTAGGGTCCGTGACCCGTCGTCGGTCGTCCACGACGTCCCCCACCCCCTCCGCGTCCGCCATCGCCGCCACCTCCGCCGCCCGGAGGACCTCCGCGTCCGCGGCCGCCGTCCATTCCCGGCATTGGGCCGGCATCCGCGCCAAAACCGCCCTGGATCGCCCCGGCTCCGAATCCGCTCAGTCCCAGGCTGTCGCCCGAACCGTTGCCGAGTCCAGGCGACATTCCCATGCCGTTAGGATCGCCGAAGCCGCCTGCGAATAGCGAAGGATTGTCACCCCCGCGGGACTGTCGTTGCCGGCGGCTTTCGTCATCACTGGCCGCCGCCAAACCGCCGCTGGTGCTGCCGGTGACGAGCAGCGTTTCGTCCGACTCTCCAGGGCTGGGAGCCGCACCCGGAGCAGCCGCCGCTTCCGATAACGCCTGCTGGCCTTCCGCCGTAGCCCGGACGGAGGCGCTCTGAAAGCCCCCCGGTTGTTGTGGTCGGGGCCGGCGGCGCTGGTTGGACGCCTGCTGGGTCGTAGCTTTCGCTTCTTCAGCCGGTTTGGCTGGAGTTGCGGCAGTTGTTCCGGCCGCTGCCAGCGCTGTGCCCGCGGTCGCCGTCGTAGAAGCGGATGCTGGCGGAGCAGCCGTAGTGCCGCTCGGAGGGGCTGGCGGGGGCGCACTTGTGGTCGCGGTGGGTACCGGATCGCCAATGCGCGGCATCTCGAGCGCCCACTCGTGAGTAGAATCGTTGTCCCCTGACACTCTGAATGTCTGAGGGTTGAATCCCAGCATCTCTACGGAAATCTCCCACGTACCCGGCGTCAGCACCAACGAGTACTGGCCGGCTTCGTCGGTATAAGCGATAAGTTTAACCGTCCCTTGCCGGGCGGTGACTGTCGCCCCGGGAATGAAGTGATCGGCGGCTCGAACGGAACCGCTATGCACCGCGGCGGCCAGCTGGAGCGGACCCATGAGCAAAAAAAGAAGAAGACTGACGATACGTTGCACGGGGACCTTTATCTGTTAGTCCAACTGAAGCTTGGACGTGTGTCAATCAATCAAAGGGAGCTTTTACAAGCGTTTACAAGATATAAAGATTTCGCTGCGTGACACACCAACGAAAAAGGCGTTACAAACGTCGGACAGGTTACCGTTCGCCTACCAGCCCCCAAACTGGATGTCGATGATTTGGTTCGCGTAGTATCTTGAAACATCGTGTTGGAAGGTAGCCCCGGTGCCGTCCAGTGCGCTGATCACCAGCCTCTGCAACTCAGCCGGTTTAAAAGCCCGACGGATCGACTGGCGGCCATCGTCCGCAGCCTTCTTATGGATCAGCGGACCGATGAAAAGGCTGAACAGCGCAAACGGCAACGGATGCCGGACCAAGTCAAGACAGATCAGCCTCTTGCAAGAGCGAGCAGCGTTGCGGATCACCCCCACCACCTGCTCATCGGTCAGGTGATGAAGAGTCAGCATGGAGATTGCCACGTCGGCTGACGGAAGCTCGTCACGCGTGGCGTCGCGTTGTAGAATCGTCACTCCATAGACGTCGCTCTCCGGCGGCCGCAGATCGATTCCAATCACCTCCGCCCCGACAGCCTCCCGAATGCGCGCCAGCACGGCGCCGTCCCCGCATCCGATATCCATCACCGAGCGCACCGGTCCGGGCCCGCGCCGGATCCGCTCCGTGATCGTCCTTAGCGTACCTAGCAGCCGGTGGATTAATTGCAGATCCCGATGGAAAGCCGCGCGCTCCGATTCTGGAACATCATCGGAGTCCATGTATTCAGGTTCGAGTGAGCGCTCAGCCCTCCATTGCATAGTTCCTTGTATGACAGAATTCATTCTGTCAGCCGCAAGCTATTTCATAGCCATATTGACCAGCGTTTGAATCGGCGCGACCACCGCGATCCTCACTTCAGCTACCGGCCGCGCCGCCGACGTCAGACGCGCTTTGATCGCGGCCGCCGACTTGCTGTCAAGCTGTCTACCTGCGCCGATCGCATCCAAAGCTTCCAGACCAATCTTCGCCACATCCGACAGTGTCTGGGACGCCGGCTCCGCACCCGTCAGCAGTGCCGATTGGGCAATCACCGCCTTCAGCTTCGCATCATTGTCACGCCAGAGAATCAGCCAGGAACGGACCTCCGCCGCGGCGCGCGGATCTTTCACCCGCTCCACCAATTCCGCAAAACGGCGCGCCCGATCGCTCTCCGGTAGCACTGTGTCGGGCAGCCGGTTCAACGGTTCGTCGGTCGAATACTTATGCGCATGCGCGCGAACACCGAGCGATCCGGCCTCCGCGACATCCGCCAAAATCTTTACCGGCTCCACTGGACCGTTGCCCGCCAGGCGCTCGCACATCAGCTGATAGTTCCTCTGGTGCAAAAGCCCCGCATATTCCAGATCCCGGCTAACGCGTTCCATGCGCTGATACATGCTTGCCGGGTCGGTCACTGAGGCAGGCGACCAAAAACGTTCGGCGATCACCGCGTTGCGCGGCCAGATCCTCCCGTCGATATTCTCCGGCGAAACGTACTCGCCCCACATGCAGGATTCGCCTCCAAGCACCAGCTTCTTCTGATCGTCGGTCAGACCGGCGCACTCTTTGGAGAGCGGGTCGACGGCATAATGCGTCGCAGCCGTCGACATGTGATCGAGGTAATACCCGCTCGACAGAATCCCGGTGAACTCATGCTGGGCCGCCTCGGCCAGCGATTTCTGCCCGCGCCAGGACTGAATCACGATAGTCTTGGGCAGATCCGCATTGAGGATCTCATCCCAGCCCTCCATTCGCTTTCCATGTTTGCGTAAGATGGCGGCCAGCCGTTCGTTGAAATAGCGGTGAATCGCTATATTGCCTTCTTTCCCGCCAGGCATGCTATGGGCTTTCTCGAAGGCCTGGATCTTCGCGCTGGCGAGCCACTGCTTCCCGTTGACCTCGTCGCCGCCGATGTGAAAGTATTCGTCCGGAAACAGTTTCGCCATCTCCCCGACAAATTGATCGAGGAACGGATAAACTGCCTCGTTGCTCGGATCCATGCAAGGGTCGTAGATGCCGAAACGCCGTCCGATCACCAGTCCGTTCGGATCGGTCGCCAGTTTCGGATACGCCACCAGCCAGCTTGAAGTGTGGCCCGGGACGTCGAATTCCGGTATTACCCGAATTCCGCGATCGCGCGCATAGGCCAGGATTCCGCGAACCTCGTCCTGCGTATAAAACTTTCCGTCGGACCCGTCTTGCTGCAGTTTCGGAAAAACGTGGCTCTCCACGCGGAATCCCTGATCGTCGGACAGATGCCAGTGCAGGACATTCATCTTCACCACGGCCATTCCGTCGAGTTGCCGGCGGATCGTTTCGAGCGTCATGAAGTGCCGCGAGACGTCGATGAGCATGCCGCGCCACGCAAAGCGGGGATGATCGTCTATGGTTGTGGCCGGTATTGCAAAACCCGCCGGCGTGTCGTCGACCAGTTGCAGGAGAGTCTCCAACCCGTGCAGAACTCCCAGGGGATTGGGAGCTGTAAGACTGGCCCGGTCAGAGGTAACGGTGAGCCCGTAAGATTCATCTTCAGTGACGCTTTGCACCGGCTTGGAAGCGTGCGCGCAATGGATGACCAGCGTAGCATCCGACGGAGTAGCCGCCCGGCCGGAGCCGATCGTCAAACCCGTCTTACGCTCCAGACGCCGCACCATGCGGCTGACGGCGTCGTCCAGTCGCTTTTCGCGATAGCCTTCCAAGGCCACGGTGAATTTCTGCGTAACGGGCAGCGCTCCTGAGCCAGACTGCATCGAAGAGGGCAGCGGCATCTGCGCCGGCAGCGGAGCGAGCAGCGCGAGCGCTGCGCCAAGGGTACTAAGAGTGCGGAACATCAAGGTACCCGTATTGTATCGCCCTACGTGGTGCCCGTCATCACTTCTGGCCTGCTCGTAAGCGCTCGATCGTCGCCGCCCTTTCAGGATCGAAGCGGATCTGTTGAGCGGCTTCGAAGTGCGCGAGAGCCTGCTCAGTGCGTCCCAAACCCGCCAGCAGCACTCCCAGATTGTGATGTGCCACTTCATTGTCTGGCCGCAAACGCACCACGGCCTCAAACTGCGCGATCGCTTCCTGGCTGTGCCCGGGAAGCGCAGCGAGTGTCCGCCCCAGATTCAGGTGTGCGTTCACATAATCCGGATCGCTGCGCAACGCCGCCTTGAAATAAGAGATCGCGGTGGTATATTGCCCGCTGCCCATCAGACATGAGCCGAGATCATTGCTGGCTTCAGCCAGATTGGGGTCGACCCGCAAGGCAGCCTCAAAGCGAGGAATTGCGGCCTCGCACAGTCCCGCTTCGGCAAGACATACGCCCAGATTGGTGCTCGCGAGGGGGTAATCCGGTTTGAGGCGTAGCGCCGCCTCCAGATGTTCCACTGCGTCGGAGCGGCGTCCCGGAACCTTCATCAGGTGGTCGCCCAAGGCCCCCTCCGCCACCCAATTGTCGCTTGTCACGTCAATGGCGTGTTGGAAAAGCGTCTCGGCGTTCCGCCAGTGTCCGACCTGGTTCCAGGCCATCGCGGCGCATACCGCGCAAAAGAGAACAGCGACGGCGGCGGCGGCAGATCTCAGACCCGGAAATTCTTTAGCCCATCGCTCAACCACCTCCGCCGCGCCCCACGCCACCATGATGGAAAGGCCGACTAACGGAAGGTAGGTGTAGCGGTCGGCGTGGGATTGCAGGCCCACCTGCACCAGTCCGATCACCGGAACCAGCATTCCCAGATACCAGAGCCATCCGGCCAACAAATAGGGTCGCGTCCGCCGCATCCCGATCGCGCATCCGCTGACGGCCAGCAGGACTCCACCGGCAGCCACGGCGCGCCACGTCGCGATGGAGTGCGGGTACGGGTAAAAAACGGCTAACCGTGTCGGCCAAAATGACTGCTCGATATAGGTCACATAGGAAATCAAGGCGTTTTCGACCCGGCCCGAGGGTGCCACAGCGTGTACGGCGCCGGAAGCCCTTTGAACGAAATACGTTACGGCTGAGGCGGCGGCGGAAAGTGCGAATAGCGGAACTTTCTCCCAGACGATCCTAGGCTCCCGCAGCCGTACCAAAGGCCAGTAGTCGAAGATGAGAAGAACGAACGGCAGCGTGACCAGCATCGGCTTGGACATCAAGCCGACACAAAACACTCCAAGGACAAGCAGGTAACGGCCAACATGCGGTCGTTCAACATAAAGGATGTAGCAATAAAGCGTCAGGAAAAAGAAGAATCCGCTCAGAACGTCTTTCCGCTCCGCAACCCAGGCAACCGATTCCGCGTGGAGCGGGTGGACGGCGAAAACGAAAGCCACGAACGCGCTCTGCCACATCGCTCGAGTGGCCCGCTGCAGCAAAGTAAACAACAGCAAAGCCGAGAGCGTATGGATGACAACGTTTGTCAAATGATGCATGCCGCTGCGCAAGCCAAAGAGTTGGACGTCCAATAGGTGGCAGAAGATTGTGACGGGCATCCAGTTTCCGGACACGACCGCAGTCAGTGCCCATTTGAAACTGTCAAGGGTCAGGCCTCGCTGGACGTGGAGATTGTTATAGACGTAAACGTCATCGTCGTAGTTGACGAAATCAAAAGTGCCAACACGAGCATAGATGGCGAGGACAGCAATAATGAGACCAAGACGGAGGGCGCGAGTGGTTTGGATCGAGGACATGAAATCGCGCCGGGCGCAATTCCATTAGTCTAAGCGAAACCTATCCGTCTACCTGGCGGCTGCCATTCCAAAACGGAGGGATGCTGACTCGCCGGCATTCGGCTTTTCGAGTTCCGCTTCGATCACCATTCTTTTCGGTGCATGGCCAACATAGTTGAAGGGATAGCAGGTGATCAAATGCAGAACAGCGTTGTTTGTCGGCTGTAGTGAGGCGACGTTGTCGGGCAGAACTACATTCATGGAACGCACCCGGTACCGAAAATTGCCGTAGTGCGTATCGAGCTCAACTTCGTCCCCCTCGTGAACCAGTTGAAGGAGACGAAAGTGCGTATCGCGGTGACCGGCGATCACACAGTTACCCGCCACTCCCGGTAAAGCAGTCCCTGGCATGTGCCCCGGACCCTTTCTGAGATCCGCTAAATCGGTGCCTTCGACCACGTAAAGGGTAGCCGATAGGCGAGGGACTCTCAATTTAGCGACGGCATCACCGAGTTTATAGGGATTGAAGTAGTGCAGCGGTTGAACGTGCGGCACCGCCGGGACGGGCTCTTCTTGGCTAGCCCATTCCTGCTGCGCCTGTTCCTGTCCATGATGGGCAAGGTAATAATCGTAAGCACCATACCCCGTCAACGATAGACCCGCCACGATTAATAACCAGGAAATAGGCCGCATACTTCAATCCCTAACCGAACACGAGCTACGCCACTACGCGGCGGAGCAAAAGGCCTGCACCAGCGAGCAAGCCGCCTGATATCAGCATGGTTACCCAGCCGATGGATGTGTGAGGCATCTGCTGCGGAGGTTCAGGAGCAGGGGCCGGAGCTGGCGGAGGGGTATTCTGCGCCACCTCAGGTGCTGGAGCCGGTGCGGGTGCAGGTTCCGGAGCCGGTGCGGGCGCAGGGGGCGGAGGCGTATTCTGAGCCACCGGCGCTGGAGGCGTAGACGGCTGATAAGTGGCTGCTACCGTATAGTTGGTCTGCTCATTTGTACGATTCTTGATGGAGGGTGGTACCGGGAATTCGTACCCGTAGTTCTTACCCTGCACCCAAATCTTGTCGAAATAGTAATTGTCGCCATAATGATGGAGGATTACTCTTGTATGTTCCGGCGTGTCGTTATCGAGAGTCGGAATCGTCATCACGGTGGTCTCTAACTTCATCCCCTCGTTCGAGAAGATCTGGACCACTCGACTTCCCCCGCCCGGATCATCCAGCTGGCGAATCACATAGTGACCCGGTTCAAGCACGGTGTTGTTGATCGTAACGCGGTACGGAAGATCCACAATGACCTTGTCATACAGCGGCCCCTGAGCGCGCATCGCGCCGGCAGTCGCCGCGATTCCAGCGACCAGCATGCCGGCAGTCGTCAATAAAGATTTCAGTTTCATATAGATGGTTTACTCCTACGAACTCTTTCGTGAGTTGGGCGCATTGGCATAAGCCAGATCGCTAAATGCACGATTCACGCATGACTACCATGCACGCTGAGTTCCGAGGAGAAGGCCTGATTGTGCGGAACTCCCCTTATGGAGAGATGGAAGCGGGTTTATTTCAAATCGGCGCGGAACGGACTGGCTTGCAGCCCTTCGCGATTTTCCAGGGTCGCCTTGGGGTCGTCTGACCACGCATACCGTACCCGAGCCGGCTCAGCGACCTGATCACATGACACCACTACTGTCGACCCATCGATACGAGCTTCGGCCGGAACATAGTCTCCGCTCTTGCCGGCGATCTCGAAGCCCAGTAGCTTCTCACCGCCGCGGGAATCGAGTCCTTTACCGGTGTGATCGAAATAAACCCGCAGTCGATTCGCTTCACGCGTCAACTCGCGAAACATTGGACCGGAGTATTCAATATTCTCTCCATATGCGATCGCCTGCGCGGCAAGTGCCAGACGTTTACCGACATCCTGTTTGTCTTTCGGATGGATGTTCCCCGATTCACCGATATCATCGATGACGGCCATACCGGTGTTACGCAATTCCAGCGCGTCGGTCTGAGATTCCCGGAGTACGGGCCACGTGCCGTTGGAGTGAAAGCTCGCGAGTTGCACGAAGAGAAAAGGGAAATCGCCTTGGGCCCACTCATGCCGCCAATCCTCGATCATGGAACGGAAGAGATAGCGGTAAGGAAAGGCGTGCTTCGGATCCGCATTCGATTCGCCCTGGTACCACAGCACGCCGCGAATGGCATAGGGCGTAATCGGGGCTATCATGCCGTTCCACAGTCCGCCAGGCGTATTCTGATGTCCCGGACCAGCCGGAGGCCGCGGCGCAGTTGGCGCAGGCTTGCCTTCGGCCTTTGCCGCCGCTGCCTTACTTTTATACTCCGCCAATTGCTTCTCATATTTCTCATTGGCCGCGGGATAGGCGGACAGCGTCTGATCCCATTCTTCGAGAATCGATTTGAGCAGCGGGTTGGCGTCCATCACCGGCCGTGTCGTCCATGACTGCGCCGGTGTTCCGCCCCATGAGGAGTGGATGAAGCCCACCGGTACGTGCCGGTTCTGATGGATATACCGCGAAAAGAAATACCCGACGGCCGAGAAGTTCCTGGTGGACTCAGGGGTGCACAGGCTCCATGCGCCTTCGACATCTTCCAGAGGAGTGTCCGAGACCTTTTTCTTCACCGTGAAGAGGCGAATTTGCGGATAGTTGGCTGCGCCGATCTCGGCCTCCGCGTCGTTGACGCGAGTCATCGGCAACTCCATGTTCGATTGTCCCGAACCCACCCAAACCTCGCCGATCAGGACATCGTGCACCACGATCTGATTCGCTCCCTGGATCTTCATCTCGTAGGGACCGCCGGCGTTCATCGGAGGTAGAAACGCTTCCCACGCACCGGAACCATCGGCGATTGCGGACGCATGCTGCCCGTTCATCTCCACGGCAATCTTTTCACTCGCCCCCGCCTTCCCCCAGATGCGCACCGGCATCTGTTGCTGGATGAGCATGTGGTCCGAGAGAATCGCGGGAAGCTTGACGTCCGCGGCGAGTGGAAGTCCGAACAAGGCAATAGAAGTGAGAATTCGACGAAGCATACTGATTTAGAGTTTATATCAATGGGTTGCGCTCGAAGTTCACCGGGCCCGCAACTGGTGTGACAGAAAGTATAAACCGGTTTATGCTATAAACCGATCATGGAACAGCGTTACCGGCTGACTTTTCTCGCCCGGCACTATTACGATCTGCAGGGCGTTCGGCTGGTGCCTGTTTGGGTGGCCGGCATCTTCGCAACTTTCCTCCCCCTCCCGGATGGACCTAAGGGGGTTTTCGGCCTGATAGCGGGACTCGCTGCGATCGAGATTGTTTGGTTCTGGCTCGCCAGACGCTACTACCGGACGCATTTCGGCTGGCTGAAGCCTGATCCGCTGCGCTTCCTGCGGACGACTCCGCGCGGGTGGCCCTTTTGGTTATGGTGGGCGGCAAGTGCTGCGGTACTTCTTTACTGCTGGTTTGCGAATTCGAGGTTGTGGGTAGTCTTCTGGCTGATCTCCCTTATGGCCGAACAGGCCGTCGAGACCGAGAACCCCGCCTTTCGACGCATGTACTACGGTGTCGGAGCCGTAATCATCACGCTGGTGGGAACGCTCAGCCGGCTGGAGCACTGGGACAGCCGCGGCGTTGTCGCAATTACTTGCGCGGGCATGATCGCCGTGGCCATCGCCGACCATATGCTGCTCCTGCGTCTATTCGCGCTTCCGAAGCAGGACATCGATGCCTGAAGAGGCGTCAGGGTTTCCAGAAGTCGACCGCTTGATTCACGAGCCTGCGAGGTTGGCGATCCTGACGGTGCTTTCGGCCTGCGCCAGCGCCGATTTCAACTTCTTGCAGAAAGCCTCGGGACTCAGCAAAGGCAACTTGTCCGTTCAACTGAGCCGTCTCGAAGAAGCGGGCCTGGTGTATGTCGAGAAAGTGGTTCGCCGTAAAAAGACTCTGACCACCGCGGAATTATCCAGCCGGGGAAAGCGGCAACTGCGCGAGTACTGGTACACCATGCAGAAAATACAGGAGCAGGGCCGTTCTACCCAAGCGGTGAAGTCGCCAGGCGCGGAAAGCTTATAGACTGTACCTATGTCACCGAGGCAGATCCTCTGTCTATTCACTCTTTTCTCCGCCGCCGCGTTCGCTCAGAGCGACTGGAAAGTCTATGCCGGCAACTCGGCCGGCACCCGCTACTCGGAGCTGAAGCAGATCAATCGCACGAATGCCTCAAACCTCAAGGTCGCCTGGACCTACGAGACCGGCGACGCCACTCCCAGTTCGGAGATGCAGTGCAATCCGATTATGGTGGATGGAGTTCTTTATGCCACGACACCGAAGTTGAAGGTAATTGCGCTCGACGCTGCGACCGGCAAACTGCGCTGGAGTTTCGATCCGTTCGCGACCGAAAAGGTGATCGGAAAATCGCGCAACCGCGGCGTCACTTATTGGTCGGGCGGGGATGACAAACGCATTTTCGTGGTCGCGCGCAACTATCTCTACGCGCTCGATGCGGTCGCCGGAAAGCCTGTCCAAACTTTCGGGGAGAACGGCCGGGTGGATCTGCGGCAAGGCTTGGGGCGCGCCCCGCAGGGGATGTCCATCTCAGCAACCACTCCCGGCATCATCTATCAGGACCTGCTGATTCTCGGCAGCATACTACCCGAGACCTTGCCCGCGGCTCCCGGAGACATCCGCGCGTTCGACGTTCGCACCGGCGAGGTACGGTGGACGTTCCACACCCTTCCTCATCCTGGCGAATTTGGTTACGACACCTGGCCGAAGGATGCATGGACTTACATCGGTGGCGTGAACAACTGGGCCGGCATGTGTCTCGATGAAAAGCGGGGCCTGGTCTTCGTACCGACAGGTTCGGCTGCCTTCGATTTCTATGGCTCCAATCGCGTGGGTGACGATCTGTTTGCGAATACGCTGCTCGCACTCAACGCCAAGACCGGCGAACGGGTCTGGCATTTCCAGGCCGTGAAACACGATCTCTGGGACCGCGATTTTCCGTCGGCCCCAACTCTCGTGACGGTGCAGCGGGATGGCCGTTCCGTGGACGCGGTAGCGCAGATTACGAAGTCCGGCTATGTGTGGGTTTTCGAGCGCGAGACCGGAAAACCCCTGTTTCCCATGGAGTACCGCAAGGTTCCCAAGTCCGATGTGGATGGTGAGGTGACGGCAGAGACTCAGCCGTTTCCGCTGAAGCCGCCGCCTTTCGCCAGGCAGGCATTTACTGAAGACATGGTCACCGAGCGGACACCCGAGGCGCACGCAGCCGTGCTGGAGCGCTTACGCCAGGTCCGCAGCGACGGACAGTTTGTCCCGCCGAGTCTGCAAGGGACGGTTATTCTGCCGGGGTTCGATGGAGGAGGCGAATGGGGCGGCGCGGCGTTCGATGCCAGCACCGGCCTGCTCTATGTCAACGCCAACGAAATGGCCTGGATCATGAAGTTGGTCGAGCGGGAGCGAAGGACAACCGGTTCGTCCAGCGCTCAGCGCCTGTACGTGCAGAAGTGTGCCGGCTGCCATCGTGCCGATCGCACGGGAACGCCGCCGGAGTTTCCGTCGCTGGTTGGAATTGGCGAGCGCCACTCGGACAAGGAAGTGGAGACTGTGATTCGCAAAGGCAACGGACGCATGCCCTCCTTTGCCGATCTGAAGGCAGACGAGGTCACCGCGCTCACCCGTTACCTGACCAAGGGCGAAGACAAGGAACTCATGCTGAACAACACTGCGCCAACGCCGGCCGATCAGAAGTACCGTTTTGGCGGCTACAACAAGTTCCTCGATCCCGACGGCTACCCGGCGGTTCGACCACCGTGGGGTACGTTGAATGCGATTGACTTGAACAAAGGAACTATTGCGTGGAAGATCCCGTTCGGAGAGTATCCGGAACTGGCCGGGAAGATGGGAGTCACCGGGAGCGAGAACTATGGCGGTCCGGTGGTGACGGCCGGAGGGCTGGTGTTCATCGGCGCGACGACGCGGGACCGGAAGTTTCACGTGTTCGATAAGGAGACGGGCAAGCTTTTATGGGAGACTCTCTTGCCCGCCGGTGGGAACGCCACGCCTTGCACCTATGAAGCAAAGGGGCGGCAGTTCGTAGTGATTGCCGCGGGTGGGGGTAAAGCGGGGGGCGCCTCCGGCGGGTCCTACGTAGCCTTCGCCTTGCCGGAGTAGGAAGTGGTTCCACGGGAAAGGCACAGGCTGAAGCCTATTCTACTTGGCGGGAGGCGTGGTGGTCTTCTTTTTGCCGATTGGGCTTTCTTTGGCCAGATGATAACCGGCCTTCTGTGCGTCGGCTTCGGCCATGAACTTTCCGGACTTGGTGTTTCCGTAATACTTGTCGTCACTCTTGTGATAAGCCTTCGTGCTGGAGTTGGTGTTAACCCAGACCAACCCTTTAGACTTCGCATCGGCGATGTCGGCTGCCGACGGAGGAGCCTTTTTAGTCCCAGTCTTCGGCGTCGTGCTGGATTTAGGCGCCGGCGTTTGTGCGAATGCTAACGGCAGGGTGAGAGCAGCAGCTAATGCCGCAGAACTTAGTATGTGCTTGAGTAGCTTCATGGAGTAACATTGTAACCCGGACTGCAGAACGAATGTATCCACGAAAGTCAACACGCGGCTGCATCTTTGCGGACACCCCTCACATCTGGAAATTCAGTTATGACACCTAAAATCGACGATCACGCCAAGGCGCTTAGCCATGACCTGCTACAGGCGCTGGACGATCTGAACGGCGGCATTCATCCCGGCTTCCGTCCAGCGCATGCGAAAGGAGTAATGATCCGCGGCGAATTCACGCCCGCGCCGGGAGCCACTTCTCTTACACGCGCGCCGCACGTGGCGAGAGAAAGCACGCCGGTCATCGTGCGCTTCTCGGATTCGACCGGAATTCCGACGATACCCGATAACGACCCGGCCGTGGCGAGTCCCCGGGGATGTGCCATCCGGTTCTATCTTGCGGACCACGTTCACACCGATATCATTGCCCACTCGCACAATGGATTTCCGGTGCGAACACCGGAGGCCTTTCTTGAATTCCTGCAAGCGGCGCATGCCAGTGGGCCGGGCGCGGCCAAGCCCTCGCCGGTAGAAGTATTTCTGGGCTCGCATCCGACGGCTCTCAGTTTTGTGCAAGCGCCCAAGCCGATTCCTTCCAGCTTCGCGCGGGAGGCTTTCTTCGGGGTAAACGCGTTCAAATTTATTGGTAAGGACGGCGCCGAGAAATACGGCCGCTACCGGATCCATCCCGAGGCCGGCACGGAACATCTGGATGCTGCCGCGGCGGCGGCGAAGAGTCCTAATTTTCTGTTTGACGAGATCAAAGAGAGACTGGCGAAGGGTCCCGTGAAGTTCAACATAGCGGTTCAGGTGGCGGAGAGTGGGGATACGGTCGACGACGCTACGGCTTATTGGCCTGCTGAACGCGCCGAAACCCAGCTTGGGACGGTCACTTTGACGGAGGCGATTCCGGAGGAAGACAATGAGGCTCGCAGGATTATCTTCGACCCGATTCCACGGGTCGACGGAATTGAACCATCCGGGGATCCATTGCTCGATACTCGGGCGGATGTCTATCTATTGAGTGGCAGGCGAAGGAGAGCGGCGCTGAAATAGCAACGGCCCAGCCTTGCGGCTGGGCCGTTTACTCGACAGGCTAAAGCCTGTCACACAAGTACTGTTAGTGGTCCATGCCGCCGCCGGGACCGGACGGCTCGGGTTTCTCTTCGGGAATGTCACACACCATGGCTTCGGTGGTGAGCATCAGCGAAGCGATGGAAGCTGCGTTTTGCAGAGCCGTACGGGTGACCTTGGTCGGATCGATGACACCGGCCACGATCAGGTCTTCGTATTCGGAGGTGGAAGCGTTGTAACCGTAGTTCAGGTTGGAATTTTCCTTCACCTTTTCCACGATGATGGCGCCTTCGACGCCGGAGTTCAGGACGATCTGGCGAAGCGGTTCTTCGCACGCCCGGCGAACGATATTGAGACCGAACTGCTCGTCACCCTCGAACTTGTGCGATGCGAGAGCCTGCGCTGCCCGCAGCAGGGCTACGCCGCCGCCGGGAACGATGCCTTCTTCGACAGCCGCACGAGTGGCATGCAGCGCGTCTTCGACACGAGCCTTCTTTTCCTTCATCTCAGTTTCGGTAGCTGCACCGACCCGGATGATGGCTACGCCGCCGGCCAGTTTCGCAAGCCGTTCCTGCAGCTTTTCCCGATCGTAGTCGGAGGTGGTTTCCTCGATCTGCGAGCGAAGCTGCTTGATGCGTCCGGAGATCGCCTTGGCATCTCCACCGCCGTCTACGATGGTGGTGTTGTCCTTGTCGATCGTGACGCGCTTGGCCTTGCCGAGATCCTCGAGCTTCACGTTCTCCAGCTTGAGGCCGGTCTCTTCCATGAATACCTGGCCGCCGGTGAGGATGCCGATATCTTCCAACATGGC
Organism: Terriglobia bacterium; assembly: GCA_963777595.1. Lineage (GTDB taxonomy): Bacteria > Acidobacteriota > Terriglobia > Bryobacterales > Bryobacteraceae > CAVVFX01. Next base: position 51,409 of record CAVZRE010000045.1, on the reverse strand, counting down.
TTTCCGTCGATCGCCAAAGCCCGGGGCTTTCACCGCGCAAGCGTTGAGGGTGCCGCGCAGTTTGTTGACGACCAGGGCCGCCAGCGCTTCGCCTTCGACGTCTTCCGCGATGATCATGATCGGACGGCCGGAACGGGCAACCTGCTCGAGAACCGGCAGCAGATCCTTCATGTTGCTGATCTTCTTTTCGTGAATCAGGATGTAGGGATCTTCGAGCACAACTTCCATGCGCTCAGCGTCGGTCACGAAGTAGGGCGAGAGGTAGCCGCGATCGAACTGCATGCCTTCCACGGTTGCCAGTTCGGTGGACATGGTCTTCGATTCTTCCACCGTGATGACGCCGTCTTTGCCAACCTTCTTCATGGCTTCAGCGATGATGTTGCCAATGGTGTGATCGGTGTTGGCGGAGATAGTTCCCACCTGGGCGATCATGTCGCCGGAAACGGGCTTGGACAGGGTGTGGACGGATTCGACGGCAAGGGCGACGGCTTTATCGATGCCGCGCTTGAGCGCCATCGGGTTCGCACCGGAGGTCACAGCCTTGACGCCTTCGCGGAAGATCGCCTGGGCGAGGATGGTCGCGGTGGTGGTGCCGTCGCCGGCTACGTCGGAGGTTTTGGATGCGACCTCGCGGACCATCTGCGCGCCCATATTCTCGAGGCCGTTCTTCAGCTCGATCTCTTTGGCGACCGTCACGCCATCTTTGGTGATGGTGGGTCCGCCGAACTTCTTCTCGATCACGACGTTGCGTCCCTTAGGTCCGAGCGTCACCTTCACGGCATTCGCCATCTGGTTCACGCCGCGCAGGATGGCCTGTCGCGCTTCATCAGCGTAGATAATTTGTTTTGCCATTTTTCGATTCTTTTCCTTAATTAACTGGCCTTTTTGGCGGCCACGGGTTGACTATCGAGGATGCCGAGGATCTCGTCCTCGCGCATAATCATGATCTCTTCACCATCCAGCTTGATCTCGTTGCCGGAGTATTTGCCGAACAGGATGCGATCGCCGGCCTGCACATCGAGCGGAACAAGTTCTCCATTTTCGAGACGCTTGCCGCGGCCGACGGCGACGACTTCGCCCTCCTGGGGCTTTTCCTTGGCGGAGTCAGGAATGTAGAGGCCGCCCTGCATGGCCTCCAGCTTTTCAACGCGCTTCACCACCACGCGGTCGTACAAAGGACGAATTTTCATTTTGGATTCTGAATTCTTCGAGTGCAGATTTGGATCGTTTGATCCTCATCTATTGTTAGCACACTCGGAGGTAGAGTGCCAGCATTTCGCGCATCGGCGAAATAAGACACTACGAGATCGGGGGACGGTTGAGGGTTCAGGTTCGAGTCAAAAGGCGGCGCTCAGGCGGCCTTGTGGAGGGGAATTTGGGTCTCGGGAAGGTTCTCGGGCTCGAAGTGCGCGGGTGGGGAAGGGAAATTTGGCCGGCCTGCGGTGGGAGAGACCGGTTTCGTTGAAGTTTCGGGTGACGGGGCTGGTGATTCACCAGCTTTTTGCGGATCGAACCCAATTTCGGATTTTCTCCTTTCTTTTTGGGCCTTTACGAGCTCGTTGTGGGCGCGGTGGAAGGCGCGCTCGGCGGTGCTGTGGTAGCGGATAAGGAGTCCGAGCTCTTTGGGAATGCCGAATTTGTCGTCCCGAAGCCTCTGTTCGGCGAAGGCATAGCCTTGCAGCCGGAAGGCGCGCTGGCTGAGCCAGGAGTTGGTTGCCATCTTTTCTACCAGGATCTGTTCGGTTTCGGTAGCGGGCTGGAATTCAGCGATGAGGCTGTCGACAAGGGCTTTAAATTCGTTGGGGTCTTCGCCCGGCATTACGGTGGCACTCGAGGCGAAGCCGTGCGAGAGACGGTTCATGCAGGATTTCTTTTTCCCCTCGTCTGTCTTGGGGCCTGAGGATTTTTGCGCGTTTAATTTGTTGGCTGCTATTTGATTGGGTGTCGCCATGGGTTTGGTCCTTGCTGCACGCCGGCAGACCTCAAAAGACGATGGTTTACCGTACGGTACGCCTGATAGTAACTGGCACGAGTGGGGGTGGAGCGGTTAAGCTGTTGTTTCTACTGAGAAAAGGCGTTGTGATTCGCAGGCCAACTCCGTCCATTTTGTTTGCTGTCATTCGAGGAGGTCCTCGGGTGATACAACAGTGCATATGCAGTCGAGCCGCCGTTCCCTCCTGAAAGTGTTGGCAGCGGGTGCTATCCCGAAGTCAACCGTCCACGCCGCGGCGCATTCGTATGCGGTCGACGGAGACCACTTTGCGCTGGATGGAAAACCCTTCGTCGTGCGATCCGGCGAGATGCACTATGCTCGCGTGCCGCGGGAGTACTGGCGCGATCGGATGAAGAAAATGCGCGCCATGGGACTGAACACGCTGTGCATGTACTCCTTCTGGAATCTGCACGAACCACGGCGCGGCGAATATGACTTCACCGGCAATCTGGACATCGCCGCTTATATAAAGATGGCTCAGGAAGAAGGGCTGTGGGTGATTGTGCGTCCGGGACCCTACAGTTGCGCCGAGTGGGAGTTTGGCGGATATCCCTGGTGGCTGCTGCAGACGCCCGGGATCAAGGTGCGCACTCGCGATCCGCGTTTCATTGCCGCGGCGAGCAAGTATATGAGGCGCCTGCTCACGCATGTTGCTCCCCTGCAGATCACGCGCGGCGGTCCGATCATCATGGTGCAGGTCGAAAACGAGTACGGCTCGTTTGGCAGCGATCACGAGTACATGAACGCGATACGCAAAATGATTGTCGATTCCGGAATCGACGTGACTCTGTACACCGCCGACGGATCGTCGCCGAAGATGCTTTCCGGCGGAACGCTGCCCGATCTTCCCGCGGTGGTCAATTTCGGCGGAGCGCCGCAGCGCGAGTTCGAAAACCTGGCAAAGTTCCGGCCAGGCGGCCCACGGATGTGCGGAGAGTATTGGGTGGGATGGTTTGATCATTGGGGCGAGAAGCATCACACCGGCGATAACAGCGTCCATCTTGCGGGCATCGACTGGATGCTCGAACGCAAGATCGGCTTCAACCTCTATATGGTTCACGGCGGCACGTCGTGGGGGTTCATGAACGGCGCAAATTTCGAAGTGGGAGAAAACGGCGGATATCAGCCGGATATCTCGAGCTACGACTACGATTCGCCGATCGACGAAGCCGGACGCACCGCGCCTAAATTCAAGCTGTATCGCGACGTAATCAGCAAGCATCTCGGGCCCGGGGAAGTGCTGCCAGAGCTTCCCGATCCGCTGCCCATGATCTCTATCGCGCGTTTCGAATTGACCGAGTCGGCTTCCATGTTTGACCTCGCGCGCGATCCCGTCCGCGCCCCTGCGCCGAAAACTTTCGAAGCCCTGGGCCAGGGTTACGGTTTTGTGCTCTACCGGACGCAAAGCAGCAAGCTTCTGAACGCCAGGCTCGAGATCAATGAATTGCGCGACTACGGCATCGTTTTCGAAGGCGGCAGACGCTTGGGCGAACTGGATCGCCGGCTGCATCAGAATTCGCTCGACGTCACGCTAGAGGGCGGAGAGAATCTGGACATTCTTGTAGAGAATATGGGGCGGACGAACTTCGGGCCAAAACTGCTGGATGATGCGAAGGGCATCACGCAGAACGTCACGCTGAATGGTAAGCCGCTTTCGCCGTGGAGCATGTTTCGCCTGCCGTTGACCGACCTGAAGGGCTTGAAGTTCACTAGCAAACCAGCTACCGCTCCCGCGTTCTATCGCGCCAATTTCGAACTTCAATCGACGGGCGACACGTTTTTCGATATGCGGGGATGGGGCAAGGGCAACATCTGGGTAAATGGCCATAACTTGGGAAGGCATTGGAGAATCGGCCCACAGCGCAGCGCGTTTTGTCCCGGGGTTTGGTTGAACCAGGGGCGCAATGAGATTGTGGTCCTCGATCTGGAATCCGGCAGCTCGCGATTCATCTCGTCAGGTACCCATGCAATTTGGGAGACGGAGTCCCAGGTGAAAACGATCGGCCTCAATACCGGCACATATGGAATGAAGTCGTTGAAGACGGTGGACGCGCTGCGCACGATTGCCGAAATCGGCTATGACGGCGTGGAGCTTTGCCTGATGCCCGGTTGGTACACCGATCCGGCGGTCCTCTCTGCCGCCGACCGGCGGGAGATCCGCAGCACACTCGACGGCACCGGGCTCGCCCTGCCCTCGCTGATGGACTCGTTATCCATCATGGGTAACCGGGCACGCAATATTGAACGGCTGAAGCTTGCCATCGCGCTGGCACACGAACTGTCGCCTCAGAGACTGCCGGTGTTTGAGACCGTGCTGGGCGGAAAGTCGGAAGATTGGGACCAGACGAAAGAGCGGATCGCCGCCGATTTGCATGAATGGGCCAAACTCGGCGAGGACGGCGGCGTCACGCTCTGCTTCAAGCCGCATGCCGACCAGACAGTGGATATGCCGGAGCGCGCGTTATGGCTGTTGAAGCAGGTGAATAGTCCCCGCCTCCGGATCGTTTACGATTACAGCCACTATCAGGTGCAAGGACTGTCGCTCGAAGAGACTTTGCGCGAACTGCTACCTTACACGTCCTACATCGCGGTTAAGGACTCGACAGGGGATCGCGCCCATCACCAATACCTTTTGCCGGGTGACGGGAACATTGATTATGTCGCGTACTTCCGCCTGCTAAACGAACTCGGTTATCAGGGGTTCGTGGGGATCGAGATTACCTCGCAGATCCATTCGAAGCCAGGTTACGAGCCGATCCCGACCGCAAAGCTGTGCTATCAGCGACTGGCTCCGGCGTTCGAGAAAGCTGGAATCCACCGGCCCGCTCACCAGTCGTAGACGAATCGCCTTCACGGTCGCGGCTCGAGGTGTAAGCCAGCGGTTCGGGCCGCCGATTTATGGAAGATGAGGGCAGCATTTTGTGTTGGGGGATTTCCCGCACCCGCTCCATCACAAGTGGTGAGTTTTCATCAACTGGGTCGGTTGGCGATGATGTCGCCGGTAACGCCGACTTGTTTCTTTTGCCGATAAGTTATTTAGATGAAATAACGTAGCTACAAAGCGCGCGTGGTGTCGGGTGTTTCAGAGATGGCTGTCGAGAATCTCTATTTAATTGTTGCAATCGCTCACATATAATAAGATCGGTTTATCTTAGAACATAATGTGGAGCATTTTGCGATGTCACGCTTGAAACTATGGACTTGGAGAACGCCACCTGGCCGTCTGGCAGTGGTGCTACTCACTCTGGTCGCTTCGACTGCAGCGTACGCTCAGACAAACCTGCAGGCGAATCTTGCCGTGCGGGCGCTGACAGCGGGAGAGATTGCGAGCTACGGTCTTCCGGCAACCACCGAGAGTTCGATTGGTTTGACCACGGTTGGGCTTGGCCAACCAGCTTATCTGGAAGCGCAGGTAAGCAATACTGTCGCTCCGTCGGACATTAACGGGGTCACCTGGACGATGACCATCAAACCGGACGGCTCAAAGGCATCGATCGGAACGAGCCCCTTAGGTTCCAATATTCCGGTGTATGAACCTTCGGACCGGCTGACCACCCAGGTAGCCGGACGAGCGTTGCTCCGCCCGGACATGACTGGCGTTTATCAGATTTCCGCTACGATCACGACACATAGCGGTCCCACTGCGACCGTCGCGATCACGATCGTCGGAGCGACTTACGTCGGCATTTCGGCGTGTGCGAAGTGCCACGACTCAGGCCCGGCGCCGCAGATGGTGCAGTCGTGGTCCAAGACCCTGCATGCTCAAATCTTCACGAGTGAGATCACCGGAACCGCGGGAGACACGTCGTATTCCAGTTCGTGCTGGGGATGCCATACGGTAGGCTACGATACCAATTCCACCATTCCGAACGGGGGGTTCGATAAAGTCATGGCGCAGCTTGGCTGGACGCCTCCCACTACGATCACGCCGGCCAATTGGACCAATATGCCGCCGGCACTGCAAAATGTCGCCAACATTCAGTGCGAGAATTGCCACGGACCGGGGAGCGAACATGCGAATTCCGGCGGAACACCCTGGGCGGTTTCGGTGCCTACGGCTACAGGCACATGCGCTTCGTGCCACGACGATCCGACCCATCACTTTAAGGCCACTGAATGGAACAATTCCATGCACGCCGTGACTACCACCGACCCCGCCGGCAACGCCACTTGCGTCGGCTGTCACACTTCCGCCGGCTTCATTGGCCGGATGACGGGCGCGACGAACGTGAGCACGGCATACGGCGCGATCGGCTGCCAGGCCTGTCACGAACCCCACGGACAGACTGCTCCGTCGACGGCGGCGCACCTGATCCGCACCGATGTCCCGGTAACTTTAGCCGATGGGACGAAGATTTCGAACGCCGGCGAGGGCGCACTCTGCATGAACTGCCACCAGAGCCGGCAAAACGCGGCAGTCTACGCGGCCAGTACAGCGGGAAGCGCCTATTTCGGCCCGCATGAAGGCCCTCAGGCCGACATGCTCGAGGGCGCCAATGGCTTCACTTACGGACAGAGCATTCCGAGTTCGGCGCATGGTTTCGTCACCCAGGACACGTGCGTTGACTGTCACATGCAAGCCGTCGCAGCCACGGATGCGGCGTTCCTCAAGGCCGGCGGCCACACCTTCAAGCCCAGTTACGTACCGGCCGGAAGCACTACGCCGGTGGATCTGGTGGGCGCGTGCCAAACTTGCCATGGACCGGAAGTCACCACGTTCAATTTCCCGCTGATGGACTACAATGGCGATGGAAAAATCGATGGCGTGCAGACGGAAGTGCAGGAACTGCTCGATCAACTGAGCACGATGCTGCCTCCGCTGGGTCAGCCCAAGTCGGCTCTGACTATCGATGCTACGTGGACTCGGCCTCAGTTGGAAGCGGCGTATAACTGGCTCTTTGTCACCAACGACGGGAGCAAGGGCATTCACAACACGGCGTATGCGGTCGGGTTGCTGAAGGCTTCGATTGAGGACTTGAGCAAGAAATAGTCGCGTCAGTGGCCGGGCAGGCGAGCGTATCGGCTGGCCTGCCCGGCTTCATACCCTTGGCCATTACTGCTGCGGACGTGTGTTGATCACCCGCGCGGAGTCCCCGGTTTGGTGGTCCGCGATCTGAAATCGCAGAAATTCGTAGACTGCGGCACGCGCCTGCGCATTGCGGGTAGTAATGCGCACGAGCCCGCCGCTATCCATCTTTTCGAACTGGTAATTGATCTGCTGCCGAAGTTGCTTCATCACCGGAGTTCCTGGAGGCACTTTACCGTGCACCAGCATGGGCGCCTCGAAATTTCCCTCCGCAAACATTCCCGCGATATGTTCGAGATGCATCCGGATCTGATCCCGTGTGGTTGAGTCGGCAGGGTTATTCGCCTGCACCTCGATCGCTCCGCCATCGGGATAAAGCCGGAAGTGATGAGTTGTCTTCTCGTGCGAGAAGCCCATCACTTCATCGCCATGCCGATTGACCATCGCCTGATGATCGTGGGTTTGGGCGGGCGCAGTTAACGCGACAGCCAGAAACGCCGTACTCAACCGAGCTCTCATATTTCTTCGGGATGTTGTAACGGATCGGGCCCCGGATGCGGTTCGTCGTTGGGATGGGTCGCGTACGAATGCCGTGAATAGCCCGCTTCCTGTACTGTCGGTCGTACTTCCAGTTTGACCTCGCAGTTGCAGCAATCGCTGCAGCTTCCACAACGTTCGCACAGGTGGTTGGAGCAGGTGTCTTTAGTACAGGTGGCGCAGATGCGAGTCGACTCCTCGCCGCAGATACTGCAGTTAAACGCCATAGTCAGTTACGTCTTCCTTTCATGATGGACTCCCGGCAGCGCTGGGCTTCCTTATCGGCCACGTCGAACTGCTGTTCTTTGTGGCTGGCCAGATCGACCACGTATTCGCGGAAACGGTCACGATTGCGATTGCCTTCCGCGAGCAGGCTGCTGATCAAATCAGCCAGTGCGGGGTTCTGATATTTGCGCAGGCCCGGATCGAGGGAGATCAGTTCCATCTCCATGGATTGGATGCGGAACAACGCCGACAAGCAATCGGAAAGTTTCGAGGGGTGCTGCACCAGTTCGTGCATCGCCTGCACGATAGCCTTATTTTGCGCCAGCGCGCCATCCCGCAGTTGGTTATAGGTAGGGGCGGCGCCCTTCGCGACCCAGTCGGGCGTGTTGATCTGCTCAATCATCGGGGCAAGTTTCTGAGTCTGGTCGGCGACGGTGTTGAAGAGTTGGGCCGCATCGTAATCGGTCATCACGCTCGCCTGTTGCGCCAATGATTGTTGCGCAAACGTAAGCGCGCCGAGCAGCAGCGCAGACAAGTAGAACCTCACCCTTACAAAGTAACAGTTGAGGGCGAACCCGGCCGCAGAAAACGTGCGGATTCTTCCCAGATCTGCTCCAGAACATCGAGAAGTTCGTGGCCGGAGTTCAAGGGGACCAGACGCGCCTGCGGATTTTCGGAAATCCAGCGTTCAGACGCGGCAATCGGGACAATGTTGTCCTGAATGCCATGGAAGACGGCTGACGGCTGGGGGCAGGGCGGATACCCTGGATGTAAGGCGGAGTCGTTGAGCAGATCGATGGCGAGACGGCGCATATCGCGAGTGGCGTAGTGGTAGACCTCGGCGAATCCCCGCTGGCGCCATGCCGCGACCTTCTCCGCGCCGAACGTCTCAGCCCAGCGATTGCCGAAGCCGAAGGCGGGCGCGAGCAACACCATGCGATCGATCTCCGGATGTTGCGATGCGTAGAGCGCGGCGAGATAGCCGCCCATGCTGGAACCCATCAGGATGGCTGGTTCTCCGTCGAGCAAACGCGTGAGGAAATCGAGTTGGCGGGTGATGGTGAGGTGCTCGAAGTCACTCTGGTCAAGCGCCGGGATCTCTAACTCGATGTCGAGCGACGAAAGTTTTTCGCGAAAGAACTGGGCCTTGCGGGACAACGGTCCGGAGGCAAAGCCGTGCAGATAGACATATCGCATAAATATGAGTTAACCCGGCGTGACGGCGGTCTCGTAATCCTCTTGCTCGGGGTTCTCCTCGCGAGGTGGTTCGGGAAGTTTATCCGCCAGATCCGCCCACAGCCAGAAGATCGAGGTGGACGCGCTGAAACAACCGGCGATGACGCCGATCGTGCGGATGGGCAGATGATCGGTGGCGATGCTGGCCGCTCCCATCGAGACCATCATCATGGCGTTGAGCATCATTTCGGTGGTGGAGAAGATACGGCCGCGCAGACGGTCGGGGACGTGAGTGAGAAGCATGGTCCGGTTGAGGACGTTGTTGGAACCCATGGCGATGCGCGAGATTCCGATGCATAGGGAAGAAAGCCAGATGGTCGGCATCAGCGCATAGAAGATGTAGGCGAGGCCATGGATAAAGTATCCGATGCTGATGGCGTTTTTGTACCCGCGGAATGACAGGCGTTTGCCCATACGGTGCGCCATGACGCCGCCGATGACGAGGCCGACGCCCGCGCAACTCCAGATGATGCCGATGCCGGCTGAGCCGCGTTTGAAGACGATCTCGCCGAAAAGGGTGAAGAGGATCTGCGCCGCGCCTCCGCCACTCGCCCAGCCGACGTAAGCCATGCCGATGGCAAAGATGAGCGGAGTCGCGCGCATATAAGCGAAAGTTTCTTTTAAGTCCTTGCGAAACTCGCCGAAGCTGTGGTGCGCGGCCATCTTTCGCTCGGGACGGAAGTGGCCCTCGGGGTTAGCGCAGATGCCAGATCGCCCATGCGCTGAAGACGAAGGAGATGGCATTGGCGACGAACGCCCATTCGTAGCCGAACTTCATGGTGCTCACTCCGCCGAGCAAAGTGCCGATGGAAAGGGTCAGCCAGGCGGTTGTTTGGGTGAGCGCGTTGGCGGTGTGGAGTTCCTCGGGACTGGTGATGCGCGGGAGGATCGCCGACCGTCCGCTGGTAAAGAAAGGAGAGGCGAAGACCAGGAGGCCGCTGAGAAAATAAAGGAGCCACCGCTGTTCAAAGCGCAGAATCAGGATGAATGCGAGCGCGACGACGCTACGGATGATGTCGCTGGCGAGCATGATCTTGCGCCTGTCGAAGCGGTCCAAGGCGACTCCCGCGACGGGTCCGGCAAGGATGGCCGGCAGCGTGCGCGCGATCATCACTCCGCCGACCGCGAGTCCGGAACCGGTGAGGTGAAGGGTAAGGCTGAGGACCGCGATGCTATTGAAGTGGTCGCCGACTTCGCTGACGACCTGGCCCATCCAGGTATACCGGTAATTGGGATTGGATTGTAAGAGAGACCAGAAGCCGGGCACTCTTAATAGGGTAGCGTGAGTAGGGTTTTGGACCTTCTGCGAACATGTCCAGGCCGCTCAGGTATCCCAGTGCACTACTATGGATCCAAATGGAAGCGACGCCCACCCAGATCATTGATTATTTCAGTGGGTTTAAACAAAATCTCGTCCCTTTATTTCAGCGCCCGTACACGTGGGGAGAACGCCAGTGGCGCACACTGTGGGAGGACATCATGGCGTTCTACGGGCGTGATGGCGTCGATCAGAACTCCAATCACTTTCTGGGAGCCGTCGTGACGATTGACGATTTTTAGCTTGGGCAGCACACAGTCGTGAGAAATCTGAACAGATCCGGCAAGGAGCTTGCGCCCCGCAAACGTCGACGCGAAGGGCGTTACGACGTTCTTTAGGACGGCCTTGTCAGGCTCGTGGAGTCCTCTCGCGTCGCTACAGTTCGGGTGGTGAACACGGTTCTGACATCCACCTACTGGCTTGTGGGGCAAAGAATAGTGGAACACGAGCAGTCTGGCGATATCCGCGCGGGATATGGACAGGAACTGCTCAAGAGGCTAGCTTTCGACTTGACTGGACGCCTGGGCCGAGGATTTTCGGAGCGCAATCTCGAGCAGATGCGCCTGTTCTATTTGGGCTGGCGGAATTCGCAGACGGCGTCTGCGAAAAGGGCCGACTCTGACATTTCGCAGACGCTGTCTGCGAAATCCTTACCCGAGTTTCCATTGCCGTGGTCTCACTATGTCAGGCTAGTGACGGTCGCCGATCCGGATGCACGGCGGTACTACGAGCAGGAGGCCCTTCGCGGCGGGTGGTCGGTGCGCCAACTGGATCGCCAGATCGCGACCTTAGCCTACGAAAGAACCGGCGGCAAGAAATCCCTCCGTCCGGGAAAAGAGGTTCAAACGGCAGACGCTGAGATTCGAGATCCTTTCATTCTGGAGTTTCTCAACCTCAAAGACGAGTACTCCGAGACGGATCTGGAAAACGCGCTCGTCGGGAGCCTTGAGCGCTTCCTGCTGGAATTGGGAGGCGACTTCGCATTTGTCGCCAGGCAGAAACGTACTTAGGGTAGGGACGGAGTGGTATCGAGTCGACCTGCTCTTTTTCCATCGACAGCTGCGATGTCTTGTCGTTGTGGATCTTAAGTTGGGAAAATTTACTCATTCTGACGCAGGCCAGATGAATCTCTATCTCAACTACGCCCGAGAGCACTGGACACACCCACACGAGAATCCTCCGGTCGGCCTGATTTTATGTTCGGAGAAAGATACGGCGGTCGCCCACTACGCGCTGGGCAATCTGTCGAACAAAGTTCTCGCGCGCGAGTACCGACTGGCGCTTCCTGACGAAGTCCAGGTTGCCGAGCGCATCGGCAATACCCGGCGCCTGCTTTCGAAACAGAGTCGCTGATCTGCCGTCGCGAGTCGCTCGTTTGGATGAGCGGGCTATCGCTCTTTCTTCCGATGTTCCCCTTCCACCGCCAAGTCATCCTGAAGTCAGGAGTAATCATGGCAACCGATTTTGTAAACTTATCGAACCAACTGGCAGGCGCGGTCGAGAAGGCTTCGGCCGGCATCGTGGCCGTCCATGGCCGGCCGCGCATCGGGTCTAGCGGCATTATCTGGCGAAAGAACTTCATTCTCACTTCGAGCGAGAGTATTCGCGCGGAAGAGGGCATCCGTGTTCTCTTTCCCGATGGGCGAGCGGCCGAGGCACGGCTGCAGGGCCGCGATCCCGGCACCGACCTGGCGCTGCTCGAAGCCGACACTGGGGAACTGGCGCCCGCTACTTTCGCCTCCGACGAATCGCTGAAAGTGGGCCAACTGGTGCTTGCCGTGGGACGCACGGCGAATACGGGTCCGATCGCCTCCTTCGGAATTATCAGTGGTGTGGCCGGAGAGTGGCAGTCCTGGCGCGGCGGCCGGCTCGATCCGTTCGTCCGCCTGGATATTGGAGTCTATCCTACGTCCACCGGCGGCGGCGTGGTGGATGCAAGCGGTGATTTGGTGGGCGTGGTGTCGACCGGGTTATCGCGCAGTTCGGTGCTCGCGGTCACCAGCAAGACCATTGACCGCGTCGCAGGCAAACTGCAGGAGAAAGGGCACGTGGGGCGTCCCTATCTGGGAATCTCACTACAGCCGGTCGCGCTGCCCCGCGATCTGAAGGACAAATTTCAACTCACGCAGGAGACCGGCATCATGATCCTGGGAATCGAACCGGAGGGTCCCGCGGCAGCGGCTGGTTTGATACTCGGCGACGTGCTGATTGCCGGGGGCGGCGAGGTTCTCTCCGATCCCGAAGTTCTTTCGACGGTGCTCCATCGCGCGGGCAGCGGCGAGACGGTAGCGTTCCGCCTGTTGCGAGCGGGTGAGGTACAAGAGGTGGGTGTCCGGGTTGGCGAACGTCCCGTGCGCAATCGAAAATAAGGAGCGAGGCATATGGCAGGCGAAGTTTTCGGAGAAGTAACGGAGCGGCTTCGCCGCTCCACGGTTCAGATCCGATCCGGTAGCCGAGGAATGGGTTCGGGCGTAATCTGGACGGCCCAGGGTGTTATTGTGACGAACGCGCACGTTCTTCGCGGGAACTCAACTACGGTCGAACTCTGGGATGGACGCCGCCTCGCGGCGAGCATTCTGAAGCACGACCGTGCCCGCGACCTGGCTGCTCTGCGAATCGAGGTATCACAGCCGGAAAACCTTCCCTCCGCGACGTACGGAGATTCGACGGCGTTGCGTCCGGGGGAACTCGTCATCGCGGTCGGCAATCCCCTGGGCTTTGTCGGCGCGGTCAGCACCGGGGTGATTCACCGGATCGAGAGGCAATGGGTGGTCAGCGACGTACGGCTCGCGCCGGGCAATTCCGGTGGTCCGCTGGCCAACGCCAAGGGTGAAGTGGTGGGCATCAACTCCATGGTCGCGGGCGGACTCGGTTTGGCGATTCCCTCGGAGTCGGCAGCCCGCTTCGTTGCCGGCGCGTTTCAACAGGCGCCTCGGCTTGGCGTCGTCGTGCACCCTGCCACGCTCAAAGCCGGCGAGACCGGCTTTGTGGTGCTGGAGGTAGTTCCCGGATCGAGCGCCGAACGCGCCTCGTTGCAGCAGGGCGACATTCTGATCGGAGCGGAGGAGTCCCGATTCCGCTCCTCGGACGACCTGGAGCGCGCCATCCTTGCGGCGGTCACCGGTACGCTGGCGATTCAGTTCCTCAGAGGCGCGAACCCCACGGTCCGGACGGCGGTAGCGAAACTGACGCGAGTGTCGGCGAGGGCGGCGTGATCCGCGTCATTGTATCGGCAAGGTCCAGCATCTCTCGCGCCGGACTCGAAAGTGTAGTTCACTCGAGTCCGGCGCTCGAACTGGTCCGCTCGCTGGACTTCGCTTTGCTCCTCAACAGCGCTGAGTCCACGGAACTCCAGGCCGATGTCCTGCTGCTCGAAGCCGGCGATATTCAGCCGGACCGTATGCAAGTACTTGCGGGCCTGGCGTGGCCGTGCGTACTGCTGATCGACATGCCCGATCCCGCGCTGGCGGGCGCAGCGCTAGCGGCCGGAATCCGCGGTGTGGTGTCGCGGGATTCGACCGCCGAGGAGATCGAGGCTGCGGTCCACGCGGTCAGCGTCGGGCTGGTGGTCGTCGGCGGAGCGGAATTGCCGTCGTTGCTGCCGTCGCCGCATCGAATTTCAGAAGTTCTGGCTGAGCCGTTGAGCGACCGGGAGATCGAAGTGCTGGATCTGCTCGCCGAGGGGTTGAGCAACAAACTGGTGGCTTACCAGTTAAGCATTTCCGAACATACCGTCAAGACGCATGTGGCGTCCATACTGGCGAAACTCGGCGCGGCCAGCCGGACAGAGGCAGTGTCGCAAGCCATCCGCCGGGGCCTGGTGAAACTGTGAATGAAAGCCTTGGCGACAGGGGGGTCGCACGCGGACTAGGGCGTCCGCCAGGCGTCCGCCCCACTAAATGCTTCGGCTCACCAGATGCGGCAAGCTTTGTCCGACACCATTGCGTCTCCCACCTTGCAGCTCCACGCGGAGGAGAATTCCGGCATATTCTGCATCACGCCATTGACCCGGAATTCGCCGGGAGAATGAGGATCGGTCTTCGCTCGCACCGCCGCCGATTGAGGAGTGCTCGCGCCGCACCACACTTGTGCGAAGCCCAGGAAAAATAGCTGCTGTGGCGTATAGCCGTCGACTTTGCTCAAGGGATGTCCGGCCAGGCGGTCCATTAGAGCCATGAACGCGAGGCGGATGCCGCCATTATCGGCTGCGTTCTCGCCTAACGTCAGCTTGCCATTTAAGCGTGACGCCGGGAACCGGGCTGAAACCGCCGTACTCTTTGGCAATGCAGTCGGCCCTTTGATCGAAGGCCTTACCGTCGGCCTCGGTCCACCATTCGCGCAAGTTGCCGCGGCCATCGTAGCGGCGGCCTTCATCGTCGAAGCCGTGCGTCAATTCGTGCCCGATCACGGCTCCGATACCGCCGTAGTTGACGGGATCTCCGGCTTTTGGATTGTAGAAAGGCGGCTGCAGGATGCCGGCCGGGAAGTTGATGTTATTCTGCTCCGGGCTGTAATAAGCGTTGACGGTTGGCGGTGTCATGCTCCACTCGGCTTTATCGACCGGCTGTCCGACCTTTGCCAGTTGCCGCTCAACCGCGAAAGTGGTGGCACGCTGGGTATCGCCCATAATATCGTCCGGCACAATCTTGACCTTACTGTAATCGCGCCACTTCTCGGGATAGCCGATTTTGTTGGCGACCTCATGGAGTTTGGTAATCGCCTGATCCTTGGTGGCCGGCGACATCCAGTCGGCCGATCGGATCTGTTTGGCCATTTCAGCTTCGATCTCGGCTACCATCTGGAGCGTCTTCTCTTTGCTCGAAGCACTGAAAGCGACCTCGACAAACTCCTTGCCGAGCGCCTCACCGAGCAGTTGATCGGTGGATTGAACGCACCGTTTCCAACGTGGCTGCTGCTCCTGCACTCCGTTCAGGATATGCGAGTTGAACTCCCAGTTTTCGTCTTCAAACCTTTTGGGCAGGACATTTGCCGCGCCCGATGCCCGGCGGCCAGAGATGTTGACCGTATCGTTCAAAGCATGCCATGCGAGATAGGTTTTCAGATCGTTCAGGCTGGTGGCCGCCAAGAGGGTATTCAGGCCGCGGACGAAATCAGGTTCCGCGACATTGAGCGATTTGACGGGCGGGACGCCGATACCCGCGAGATACTTGCGCCAGGCGAAGTCCGGAGCCAGTTTCTCGAGTTCCGCCAGGGTCATGATGTGATAGGTGTTGTCGGGATTGCGCATGGCGACCCGATCGAGCGAGTTTCGCGCGAGGGCGGTTTCGACAGTGAGCACCGCATCGGCCTGTTTGCCGGCATCGTCTACGCCGAGCAGAGCGAACATTTTTGTCACATGTTCCCGGAATTGCTTGCGCAGTTCGGCCGTCTTCGCATCATCCTTTAAATAGTAGTCGCGGTCGGGCAGGGAAAGCCCTCCCTGATTCACGACAGCAATGTTCATGGCCGCATTCTTCTCATCCGGCTCGGCTCGCAAGCTGAAAAAAGCGCGAATGCCCCGCTTGTGCAGGCGGATAATTTCCGCGGTCAATTGCTCGCGGCTATTTACGGCGGCGATTCCGTCCATTAGCGGCTTGATCGGCGCTACGCCTTTGCTCTCGATCGCAGCTTCATCCATGCATGCCGCATAGTAATCGCCGATCTTTTGTTCCACAGGCGTTCGCGTCTTGCCGGGCGCCGGGGCTTCCTTTTCCAGGATCTTGCGCTCGATCGCGTCGTTATGTTCGGCCAGTTCCTGGAAGCGGGTCCAGCGCGATTGATCCGAGGGTATCGGATGATCTTTGATCCAGGTCCCGCATGCATATTGATAGAAATTCGTGCACGGGCTAACGGACTTGTCGAGAGCGGTCAGGTCAACTCCGGAACCGGAAGTTTGCGCACTCAGCACGATGGCTGCAGCGAGGAAAATGACGGAATCCAGTAACAGCTTCTTCATAAACATCAATGGTAACGCGGGCGAAGAAACCTCGGTCGCGTGTGGAACGTCGTTCAGGTATCATCTATCCAGAGGCTGTATCCGAATGAGAACTTGGCTGAAACTGCTTCTCTTTTGCATTCCCGTACTTATCGTCGCGGTACTTCTCGCGGGTCAGGACGGGCCCCTCAACCCATCCGGCCCGACGGTAGCCAAGCCGCGGAAACCCCCGACGGACGATTCTTCCACTCCCCCCACCGACTCCAACCAGGCGCCAATTCCATCGGTGTTTAACAAGAAGAATGCTGAGACAACACTGGAGGGTCCCGCGTTTCACGTCGAGTCCAACGTAGTCACTGTCGACGTCTCGGTGCTCGACAATAAGGGCCGGTTCATCCCCAAAATTCCCAAAGGCAACTTCCGCATCATGGAAGACGGCGTACCACAGAAGCTGACGAACTTTTCTATCGGCGAAGCGCCTATCACGATCTCCATGGTGATTGAGTTCAGCGCCAAATTTCAGCAATACTACAGTGCCGGCTGGGCGCAGACGCTGCAAGCGTCGTATGGCTTCGTACAGATGCTGAAGCCGACGGACTATGTCGCGGTGGTGGCATACGATTTGAAGACGGAGATTCTCTCGGATTTTTCGACGGATCGCAGTAAGACCGGCGAGGCGTTGTCCCGGCTGCGGATCCCGGCCTTCCACGAGGCGAATCTCTTCGATGCCGTGACCGAGACGGCCGATCGGATGACGGGGATCGAAGGGCGCAAAGCCATCCTATTGATTGCCTCCGGTATCGACACTTTCAGCAAGCAGACGTTCGATCAATGCCGCAAGAAGCTTCAGGAAGACGGTGTCCCGATCTACTTTTTCGGATTGCTGCAGGTGCAGCGCGAGATGGCGGACGCGCGGGGCCGCATGGGGCCGGTGCAGAATCTCGACTTCCTGCAGGCGGATAACGAGATGCGCACTTTCGCCAAAGAGACAGGTGGGATGGCTTTCTTCCCGCGATTCTACGGAGAGTATCCGCAGATTTTCAACGATATCGTGCAGTCGATGCGCAACCAGTATTCACTGGGGTATCAGCCGACGAACCAGGCTCGCGACGGCAAGTTCCGCAAGATCAAGATCGACCTGATCAATCCTGCGACCAATGAACCGCTGAAAGTGACGGACGAAAAGGGTAAACCGATCAAGTACCAGGTTGTGGCCAAGGCAGGGTACACAGCGCCTCGTTCCGTGGAATAGGCAGGCTGCTCAAGAAAAGCACGGTCCGCGTCCCATGAGATACTGAAATGAACTAGCATGCCTGTACCTGTATCTCAGATGTGGACCGTGGCGACGTATGTTCTGCGGCAGAAGCTCGCCGGACGGCGGCAATATCCCCTCGTGCTGATGCTGGAACCTCTCTTCCGCTGCAACCTGGCGTGTGCGGGGTGCGGCAAGATCCAATATCCCGCGCATGTTCTGAAGATGAACCTGACGCCGGAGCAGTGCTTTCAGGCGGTGGAAGAATGCGGCGCTCCGATGGTTTCGATCCCTGGCGGCGAACCTTTGATGCATCCACAGATTCAGGAGATCGTGGAAGGCCTGGTCGCACGCAAGAAGTACATCTACCTGTGCACCAATGCGCTGCTGTTGAAGGAGAAGATCGACCTCTTCACGCCGAGTAAGTATCTCACCTTCTCGGTCCACCTGGACGGCGAGAAGGAGCATCACGATTTCACGGTGTGCAAAGAAGGCGGTTACGAGCAGGCTGTCGCGGGTCTGAAGGAAGCGGTGAAGCGAGGGTTCCGGGTCACCACCAACAGCACCTTGTTCGATGGCGCAGATCCGAAGAGTGTGCGCGCGTTTTTCGATGAAATGATGTCGCTCGGTGTGGAAGGCATGATGCTTTCTCCGGGTTACTCGTACGACAAAGCGCCAGATCAGTCGCACTTCCTGGGAAAGGCCCGGACTCGTCGTCTGTTCCGCGCGATTCTGTCGAATCGCAAGCCGGAATGGAAGTTCAATCTGTCGCCTCTGTTTCTCGAATTCCTGATGGGGAAGCGGAACTATCCCTGCACTCCCTGGGGCATGCCGACGTACAACCTTTTCGGCTGGCAGAAGCCGTGCTATCTGCTGCAGGACGGCTATGCGGACAGTTTTGCGGAGTTGATGAAGACTACTGCCTGGAGCCAGTACGGTACCGAGTCCGGCAATCCGAAATGCGCCAACTGCATGGTGCATAGCGGCTATGAAGCCTCCGCAGTGCACGACACGTTCAACAGTCTGCGCGGCTTCCTGGGAACGGTGAAGGCGACATTCTTCTCGCGTTATAAGGATTTGGATGCGTTGGACGATCTCACTCTGCCTTCCGCTCCGGTAAATCCGCCGGCCGGTCTGGTGCAGATCCATGCGGCCAAAGAAAGCTCTCGCCAAGAGGCCAACGTTTGAGCCAGCCGATCCATCCGGACGAATCGGAAGTCGTACCCGGATTTGCGCACGAGAATCTGGAAGGGCAGGTACTCGAAGCTGCGGGCGAGGATGACCTCCGCGCGGCGCTCGAGAAGGCTTTCGACTATCGCGGCGACGTCACGATCCAGCGTAAGGATGGTTCCTGCGTGGAAGGCTACATCTTTGACCGGCGCCCGGGGAGCACTTTGGAGCAGTCGTTCGTGCGGCTGATGCCGAAGGATCGTCCGGAGAAGATTGCCATTGCTTATTCCGATATTTCAGGGCTGGCGTTCACCGGCAGAGATACAGCTGCTGGTAAGAGTTGGGCGGCATGGGTTAAGAAGTACTGGGAAAAGAAGGCCGCCGGCGAAGAAAAAATTGAACTGACCCCGGAAAAGCTGGATTGAGCTGTGATCCGAAAGAGTGTTATATTGGTGCTGGACTGAGGGCGGAGCGCATAACCGCCCTCAGTCTCGGATTGAGCTAGAGTTCAATTTCGAACTTCAGCTTCGTCCGCCGCTTCCTGAGTAGTACCAGGATCACAGTCAGCCCAGGATGATAATTTAGAATCACCCCCTCTCCGCTCCATGAATTTGCGAACCTCGCTCTTGACAGCGAGGTTCTGCAAGGAGCTTATCCGGTCGCCCTCTGCAGATTGCGCCTTCACAAACGTGTTGCGGAAAACCCAAGTGTAACGAGTCTGATTTCTAATGTCTGTATCTCTTAAGAGGTAGGCTCAACACGGCTCGCCGTAAACGTTATACAATACTCTTCGGGCTGGACCTCCTGGGACCGTGTAGCGTCTCTTAACTCAAGCTTTACCGACCTCCCTGCAACCAAAGTATCTACTTCGTGTTATAAAAGGGAGGTTGAAATTCTTGGTACGGAATATCACCCGTGGTATCGTGCTCGCGGACTCAGCCGATTTGGCGGACACCAGCGAGAAGCGACGCACGGGACTGTTGAAGCACTCGGACCTGAAGCCTGGCGAGGGTTTGTGGATCGTTCCCTGTGAATCGGTGCATAGTTTCTTTATGAAATTCACTATCGACGTGCTGTACCTCGATCGCGCCAGGAAAGTCAGGGGTGTGCGTCAGCGGATGAAGCCCTGGAGGCTGTCAGCTTGTCTCCCCGCTCATTCGGTTCTTGAATTACCTGCGGGGATGATCGAACAGACCGGCACCCAAAAGGGCGACCAGTTGTCTCTGGAAAAACTCTAACAATGATTGGACGCACGGGCAAGCGTTTCGAAGAAGTGGGGAAATACGGGTCTGCGCGTCTTTCCGGGGTCGCCCTGAGTCTGGCGGCGCTGGGGTTGGCGGGCTGTGCCACTAAAATCGCAGTCGTGCATCCGGCTCCTTTTTTCAATGCCACACCGACGCGGCAGGCTACCAATGCAGTGGATGCGGGAGATGGCGATCTGGAGATTGCCAATCTGCGCAAGGTGGTCACCAACCGGCCGGACGACGTGGATGCGAGGCTTCGTCTGTCGCAGGCTTACCTCGCGCGCGGGTTCGCAGACGTGGCCCTGGAGCACTTGCGGTTAGCTTCCGAGCGTTTCCCAAATTCGCTGCCGGTGGCGGTTGAACTCGCACGAGTTCTGCGGCACGCGGACCAGAAGGAGGAAGCTCTCGCTGGACTGACGGCGTTTATTCATCGCCAACCGCAGGCTACCGCCGCGCCGTACGAATGGTTGGGAATTCTGCACGACGATTTAGGCAATTGGAAAGAGTCGCAGGCGGCATACGAGGCAGCGCTACTTTATTCGCCAGGCAGCGCGGAACTGCATAACAATCTAGGGAACGCCCTGCTCATGCAGCACTTGAACAATGCCGCTGCCGGCGAGTTTCGCGCGGCGCTCAGGCTGCAGCGCGATTCAGCGATTGCGCGCAACAACCTGGGGATTGCTCTCGCGGAAAATCCCAAGGAAGCGATTTTGTACTGGCAGTCGATCAGTGGTCCGGCGGTCGCGCACAACAACATGGCCGCGCTGTTCATCGAGCGAGGAGACCTGAAGGGTGCTCGTAAGGAACTCGAGACCGCTTTGAGCTATGATCGACAGAACGGACCGGCCATTTTCAACCTGGCGTTGGTGGCGGAACGCGATGGCAAGCCGGCGGTAATTCCGTCCCCGAAGGCTGAAGAGGAAGCTGCCGCCGAGACGGGCCGGCCAGGTTTTATGGCAAGGTTGTTGCACCCATGGCGGCATTACCCCTCCGCGACGTCAGCGGAGAACGCGTCACTTCCGGTGGGTCAAACCGCGTCGCGGGCGGGAATCCCTAATAGTTCTGGAATCGGCAATTAGAGTGGAAGCGAGCATTCAGAAAAAGTTTTTCGTGGAGATACCTATGAAATTGATGACGAATTTCGTTCGAGACGAACAGGGCCAGGATCTGGTCGAGTACGCGCTTATCGTGGCAGCGGTTGGTTTGGCGCTGATCACAACCGTTAACCAGCTCTCTCAGGGCATCGTGAGTCTGTATTCCAGCATCACGGGCGATCTGGCGAGCATCGGAACCACCTCTGGTGGCTAGAGGAACGGCCCTCCGATTCGGACCTGGATTTGCGTTCCCCTCAAACTGCTCCGGCCAGGGGTTTGCGTCTTGCCGTGCCTGACCGGGCTGGCGCGCGGACTCCCAGGCATCACAATAGCTTTCGTTTCAGCAGCGTCTTTCGCCCCGATATGGCCGCGATGGGCGCTGTTGTCTCATTGTTCTATGCTCTTTTCCTGTTTCAGGGGTATACTGCTTTCTTTCGCGATTCCGATACGGGTTGGCATATTCGAACCGGTGAGATGATCCTCAGAACGCGCCGCCTGCCTCACTCCGATCCTTACTCTTTTACCCGCGCAGGCCAACCGTGGCTTGCCTGGGAGTGGCTGTCCGATGTTCTGATGGGCTTCATCCATCAGACTCGTGGGCTCACCGGTGTTGCCATGTTTTATGGGTTGGCGATCGCAGCCGGAGTCTGGCTTTGGTTTCGTCTGAACTGGGATGTCGGGGGTAATTTTCTGCTGGCGTGCGCCTTAGCGAGCCCGATGCTGTCGACGTGCAACCTGCACTGGCTTGCGCGCCCTCACGTAATTCAGTTGGATCTTCTTTCTGGCTGCGGTACGGTTCTCTGAAAAGTTCCGGGGGCCGCTCACCCTCGCCCGGGCGGTTGGCGTCGTTCTCTTTGCGGCGCTATGGACCAATATCCACGGGAGCTTCTTCTTCGCGCCCGTGATTCCCTTGATTTGGGCCATGGGGATATGGCTCCGGGGTTTGATCTGGGAAGGACAGAGTGAATCAGGCCGGGCTCGCAGCCTTATCGCGGTTGCGGCCGCCGCGGCGATAGGCACCCTGCTGAATCCCTACGGCTGGCAGCTTCACTTGCACGTGGCGCGCTATCTCTCGGATCACGAGCTGCTCGACCGCATCGGCGAATTCGAAAGCTTCAACTTCCACGCCCCGGGCGCGATTCCTATTACTCTGGGACTCGCGATTGCCATGGCGGGAGCGGTTTTCTCTTTATCGCGACGGCGCATTGAGCACTTCCTCCTTTCCACGCCTATTGATTGTGGGGGCTTTACGTTCCGCGCGCGGCCTGCCGCTGGTGGCGCTCCTGGCTCTCCCTCTGGCGAATGGCGCTATCACAGAAGCGCTGGCCGCTGCTAAAGGCCTGAAGGCTCCGATCCGCCGGCTGGTTGACAATTTCCTCGCCTATGGACAGCGCCTCCGAACCCTGGATTCGCGTAACAGCGGACTGGGCACGCTCGGGGCCTGCTGCCTCTCATTCGCCCTCCTCCTGAAGGCGCCGGGGATTTCGGCGCGCACCGGATTCCCGGCCGATCAGTTTCCAGTGGCCGCGGCATCCACGGTCGCAGCACTGCCTTCACAAGCCCGGATCTTCGCACCTGATAAATTTGGGGGATACCTAATTTACAAATTTAACGGTGCGCGTAAAGTTTTTTTTGATGGGCGGAGCGATTTCTACGGAGCCGGGTTTCTAAAAGACTACGGACGTATCGTGCAGGTTCGCCCCGGCTGGCTTAATTTATTCGCCCCGTTTCGCTGTGATTACGCCTTGCTGCCGAAAGACTACTCTCTGATTGGTGCACTCGAGCAACAAGGCTGGAAACAGATGTATCACGATTCGGTTGTAACGCTGCTAACGTCACCCCCGGTAAGCGCCGCGGAAGGATTGGGAAAGAATTGAAAACATGGATCGGCAGAAACTCTTAATACTTTTCGGAGTCGCGTGGCTCTCGGCAGCCGGGCTGACGTGGTTCGTTTACGCCACCACGAAAGCGCCCAAGAGCGAAGCGCGCACCATTGTTTACGCTCCTTCGCGAGACCTGCCGGTCGGCGCCATTATTCACAAGACCGACTTGAAAGCGGTCACGGTGGCGACTAAGGATTTGCCTAAAGGGGCTCTTACCGAAGAGCGGCAGGTGCTCGATCGGGTGGTGCTCTATCCGTTCAGCGCCAATCAGCCGTTGGTTGAGAGCGGACTTTCCCGCGTCGGTTCCCCCGAAGGAATTCCGGCGACCATTCCGGAAGGCCATCGGGCAGTGTCGGTGCAGATCAGCGATGTCACCGAATCGGGTTTGATCCTGCCCGGGACACGGGTCGATGTTCTTTTCACCAGACCTGGAACCATGTCGGAGGCTATTTCGTCCACCATCCTTCAAAACGTCAGAGTGCTGGCAATGGGAAGGATGGTACAAGCCGGACAGGCTTCGGATCCGAAAGCGGCTAAAGTTTCGGTGGTCACGCTGGTGGTCACGCCGGATCAGGCGAAGATTCTGCAATTGGCCAAGAATGAAGGCAAGATCAGCCTGTCGCTGCGCAATCCTCTAGATCCGCAGGCGGATGGCGATTCTTCACCGATCAGCACTGACGTACTCGATCCCCTCGCCAGCACGCGTGGCAAGAACCGCAAGATGGCGTCTAACCGGCCTAACATGGAAGACCCGTCGGTTTGGAAAGAATTGACAGCTCCTAAAGCTCCACCCAAGAAGGAAGTACCGCCATCTCCACCGCCCCGGGCGGTTGTCGAAGTGTTCCGCGGCGACAAACACGTCCAGGAAATATTCCATGACTAATGCTCTTCATGAGCCACGACCGTTCGGGAGTGGTTACGCCGGGCGGTTTTTGCGACTCTTATTGTCGTCCGGCTGCCTCTCCATGCCCGTCGTGGCCCAGGATACGGTGGCGGCGACCGGAGCCGGAACGAATCCGGCGCACGCCATTACCCAGCCGGTCAAAACCATTCAACTCACTACCGGCCGCGGCGAGCTATTGCAATTTCCGGATGACGTCAAGCAGGTTGCTGCCGCCGAACCCAAGATTGCGGACGTAATCGTTATCGATCCACGCGAAGTGATGATCAACGCCAAGGAAGCCGGCAAGACGACGGTGGTCATCTGGGATACCTTGAACGGTCCGATGCGCTATAACGTCGACGTGATCGCGGACCCGACCGAGCAGGATACTTTCAAAGAACAATTTGCCAAGCAACTGCCGGGCTGCGATATCGAGCTTACCGGTAAAGGCGACACCGTTGTCCTGACGGGCACTGCCGCCACGGAAGAGCTATCCAAAAGGGCGTCCGCGCTGGCGCAAACGCGCGCCAAGACCGTAGTCAACCTTCTGAAAGTAGTCAGCCCGAAAGATCCCAAGCAGGTGATTCTGAAGGTGGTGTTCGCGAGTATCGACCGCACGGTCCTGAAGCAGTGGGGCTTCAACCTGATCAGCCATAACAGCATCTTGAATGGCGCGGCTTCCACCCAGCAATTCTCTCCTCCCGCTTTCAGCCCCCTGCAGTTCACCAATGGAAACTTCAATGACAGCAGCAGCGTCAATTTCTCCAACCTGTTGAACCTTTTTGTTTACCGGCCCGATATTAATATGGGCGCGACGATCGAAGCGCTGCAACAGAACGACCTGCTGCAGATTCTAGCCGAGCCGAACCTGATCGCGCTCGACGGCAAGGAAGCCAGTTTCCTGGCCGGCGGATCGTTTCCCTTCCCGGTGTTGACGACGACTCCGACAGGCGGTGGGACCGCGCCTGTCATCACGGTGCAATTCAAGCCGTATGGCGTGCAATTGACGTTTACGCCGACGATCACGCAGAACGGGTCGATTGACCTGAAGGTTGCGCCGGAGGTCAGTTCGCTTGACTTCACGAACGCGGTGACGCTCGATGGCTTCCAGATTCCGGCGCTGACGCAAAAGCGCGCGGACACGGAAGTCGTGCTGAAGGACGGACAATCGTTCGTGATTGCCGGCTTGCTCGACGATCAGGTTACGCAGACCATTTCGAAGGTGCCCTGGTTGGGCGACATCCCGATTCTGGGGGCGTTGTTCAAGAGCAGGTTGACCAACAAGACGTCGACCGAACTGCTGGTGGTGATTACTCCGCATCTGGCCGTTCCGATTCCGGTGGGCGAGAAGGTGGACACTCCCGTGTGGGTTGAGCCCTTCATGAAGAGCAGCGCCGAGGAGAAGGCGATAAAGGACGCGATCGCCAAGACTAAGGCTGAGAAGAACAAAAAGAAGGACGATAAAGATCCGGTATTTGTAGGACCTCGTGGACATCAGGAACCCCAATCAGTACAAAAAGAGCAAACCACGCCACCGCAGCAGTAGCCTCTGCGCGAACCCTACGCTAGACCATCGGTGGGTGAGGTCTGTCAGGCTGCGGAACGGCGCCGTAGCGATGCAGTTGCTCGTCATCCTGGTTCCGGTGTTGTTCGGCCTGTTGGGTTTCGCGGTGGATCTGGGACGTCTTTATCTCATCCGCGGTGAGTTGAATCAAGCGGCCAATGCCATGGCGATCGCCGCGGCCCAGAATCTGAATGGCACGGATGCGGCTTTGGAAAACGCAGCTCTGGCGGCCAACCTGACCGTCGACCAGACTCTCGGCGACGGCAACTTATACAATTTCGGCTCGACGATCATCGGTTCTACGACGGGCAATCTCACCAGCACCATCGCGGCCCCACTGTTCTTCTCCGACTTTACCGATGCCAACGACGTGACATCGACCAGCTATGCGGACGGCACCACTGCGCGTTACACGCAAATCAGCATAACGGCCGATGCCCCGCTGCTGTTCTGGAGCCTGCTGTCGCTCGGGCAGTCTCAGAAAACCACGGTTGCCGCCTTCGCTGTCGCGGGCATCAGTGCTCCGTTGTGCACGGCTTGCTCCATGGAGGATTTCGCCGTCGCGGATCAGTCGGGCGGCGCAGATACGGTGGATTTCGGCTTCGTTTTCAATACCAAGTACACGTTCTATTTCGACTGCACCGGCACTACGGGCACGGCTGCAACTCTGATCTCCGACGCAACCGTGGCTGTCCCCTATGTGCTGGTCGACCGGTATAATCCGAACTTGTCGCTCGATGAGACGCAGCAGCTGTTCCGGATCGGGGATGGCGGGTTGATTCCGCTTCCGATGAGCACTGCCAACCGCCAACTCGCGTGTTTTACGGTGACAGGGGGAACCGCTCCCGAGTATCTGTGGGGGAATGCCGGCAATGGCGGTACGTCCACCGCACCTGGAAGTTGCTCCGGCGCCGGTTCCGGCACCGCGAACGCTCAGGTGGAGGAGATGCTGTGTGGAATGTACGGACGGTTCGACGATCCTACGGTTCTGACCGCTTGCAACGGCGTCACGGATATCACCGACATTGCGACCGCGTACCAGCCCGATACCGATGTCTCCGATTACGACGATTACACGTTATATGGCGGTACCGGCCGGCGTGTCATTACGGTACCGATTGTCAGTCCGATCTCGACCAGCGCGACTACCACAATGGATGTTTTGGGTTTCCGGCAGTTTCTGGTGACGCCGACGCCGAATCCGAACACGGGTTTGGGCAACGATCCCTCGGATGCGCATGGCCGGTTCAATGCCATCTACATCGGAAACGTGGCCCCGGTGAAACAGGGATTCTATAACTCGCTACCGACGGCGGCGACTCCCGCTTGCGCGATTACCAGCGGTCCGGGGAAGGTGGTCTTGAACCAATGAGATTCACTATCGGCGGACGACGACCTGGGGTTCGCTTGCGGACGGGGGCATCCGACCCGCGGAGCGGCAATGCCATGATCGAGACGGCGATTTTCATGCCGTTTCTCCTGGTGCTGCTGGTGGGCACGGAACAGATCGCCAAAGTCACGTACACCTACTACACGATCAAAAAAATTGAGTACACCATTGCCCGTTACGTCGCGACACAGCAGGGCGTCGACTTTTGCGCCGGATCGAGCGACCCCTCGGTTGCGGCCGCAATTAATCTTGGTTTGACCGGCACGACGGATGGTTCAGGCACTCCCTTAATCGCTTTGTTGACGGCGGATATGATCGTGGTCCAGGCCGAGCGCGTCGATTCAACCGGAGCGCCCGAGCTTTGCACTTGCGACATCACCGGCTGTAGTGAGGCTGCCGGCGGCGGATCGCCGGCCTTTATTACCGTCTCGATTCCGTCAGGCTATCCGGTCCAGCCCATTATTCCGTTCACGACGCTGCAGACCATCCCGCTCGTTCCGTTCGTCAAGGTGCCGTATGAAGGAACGTAACCGCCGCGGCCGGTCCGGACAGACTACGCTGGAATACGCGATGTTGTTCGCGGGGGTGATTGTGCCGTTCACCTTCGGCATTATCTTTGTCGCGGACGTGTTGTGGGTGTGGCACAGCATGGTGGAGTTCACGCGCGACGGCACGCGCTATGCAACTACGCATTGCTGGGAATCGGATAGCAGCAACGTGCTTGCGTACATGTACGCGAATGTGCCGGTAAACATCGAGCAGGCCCAGTTCAACCAGCCCAACCAGACCGCGGCGATCACGATCAACTATTACACGGTGGATCCGGACTCCGGCTCGCTCACCGATTTCAGCTGCGACGGCGATTGCACGGTGGGTTGCGTTCCCGACGTGGTGCAGGTCAGCATCCAGAACTACACGTACACCAATTTCTTTACCAATTTTCTGCTTCTGCCGGGGATCGCAATGCCGTCATGGATGGTGTCACTGCCGATGGAAAGTGCGGGCTGCGACGGCGCGTCGGAGAATGACGGGAGTCCTGTAGCGTCATCGGGAGGGTGCCTGCCGTGACGGCGAGAAGTCAGGAGCAGGCGCAGACGGAAGCCTGCGTTACGGATAAATTTGCGAAAGGTCTCATTTAAATAATGCCTGTAGTCGTCTTCACCGCTTCGAGTGATGAGCAGTTCAGGGAGATGGTGCGCGATCATCTGCTGAACATTCCCAATTCCAAAGTTGCCGCGGAATACCAGGAAGTCGCCGCCAACCTTTACATCCGCGTCATGCAGGACCTGGAGCGTAACCGGGATGCCGCCTTGATCATCGATCTTGCGGGCGACCCCGATGAGGCGCTCAAGGCGCTGGAGCGCGTCAAACAATCTACGCCCGATCTTTACGTGATCGTTTCGCACTATCACGCGGACGGCGACACCGTGATCGCGGCCATGCGCGCGGGGGCCAACGAGTTTCTCGTCCAACCCCTGAAACGCACCGAATTCAAGGATGCCATGGCTCGCTTCGAACGAGCGCCCAAGCGGACCGGGTCTGTCGAAAGCAAGCTCGGACGCATCTATACTTTTCTGGGCGCGAAAGGCGGTGTCGGCACCACTACCCTCGCGGTCAATTTTGCGACGGTGCAGGCCCAACGCAAGCGTAACACCGTCCTGCTGGATCTCGACTGGGCGGGTAATGACGTCGCCATGCAACTCGGCGCTGCGCCGCAATATACCCTCGCCGAAGTCGCCGAGAATCTTTCCCGCATGGACCAGGCGCTGTTCGAGGGGTTTGTCACGCGCGACCCCTTGGGAATGTACATCGTGGGACCGCCGGATACGCTGGAACATCGCGGCTACTTCACCGAAGCCCACCTGCGCGAGTTCACCACGTTTCTGATCGAGAAGTATGACGATATCATTATTGACGCAGGCAAGAACCTCAACGACGAGGCCGTAATGGGAGCCTGTCAGGTGTCGACCACTGTGTTTATCGTGGTTCACCAGGACGTTCCCTGCATCCGTAATGCCCAGCGATATATCGGGGCCCTGGCCCGCATGGGTTTCAGCCAGGACCAGATCCGCATCGTGGTGAACGAGTACACCAAGAAGATCGGCCCCAACCTGGCGAGCCTCGAACAGATCCAGCAGACTTTGAATCAGCCGGTATTCTACGGGATACCGCACTCGACCGCCGTACTGGCCGCGATTAACCGCGCACGTCCGCTGGTGGCGGATCGCCAGGCTGCTCCTGAGATGGACCGGCTGTTCCGGGCGTTCGTGGATAAAGCCACGGGCGCAAAGACGCCGAAAGCGATGCCTGCAGCGGTCGGGAAGACAGCGTAGGGAGAGACGGCACAAAGTGAAGTCTGTGTTTCGATGGACGAGCTAAGCCCGCGTTGCACCAGAACATGCGAAACTATAGTGTCAACCTTCACCACGGGAAAATGAGTCAACATGGGTAGTCGTGCAACGGTTCGCCCTACTTCGGGCGCAGATCGCTGGTTCCAGTTCAAGAGTTCGGTTCATCAAAAGCTTGTCGCCACCCTTTCTCCGGATCAACTGAAAGAGATCAATAAGGACGGCGTCAAGAATCAGATCGGCACTATCATCGAGCGGCTTATCGTCGACGAAGGTATTCCGATGACGATGGTCGAGCGGGAGAAGCTGACCGAAGAGATTCTCGACGAAGTCTTCGGCCTGGGACCGCTCGAACAGCTACTCAAAGATCCCGACCATCAGCGACATCATGGTCAACGGCTACGACAACGTCTACGTGGAGCGGGCGGGGCGCCTGGTCGAAACCAACATCCGGTTCAAAGATTCCCAGCACCTGCGCATGATCATCGACCGCATCGTCAGCGCGGTTGGCCGGCGAATCGACGAATCGTCTCCTATTGTGGATGCGCGCCTGGCCGACGGTTCTCGTGTTTGCGCGGTGATTCCGCCGCTGTCGCTCATCGGCCCGGTCGTTTCCATCCGGCGGTACGGGAAGAAACTGCTGACCACCGAAGACCTGATTAAGAACGAAACCTTTACGACCGGCATGCTCGACTTCATGAGCGGCGCGGTGGAAGCGCGGCTCAACATCGTGATCTCGGGCGGTTCGGGTTCCGGTAAGACGACGCTGCTCAACACGCTCTCACGCTTCATTCCCGAGGAGGAGCGGATCATCACCATCGAGGATACGGCGGAGTTGCAGCTTCAGCAGAATCACGTGGTGCGCCTCGAAACCCGTCCGATGAACATTGAAGGCGCGGGCGCCATCACCCAGCGCGACCTGCTGATCAACACTCTTCGTATGCGTCCCGACCGGATCATCGTGGGTGAATCGCGCGGCGCGGAAGCGCTCGACATGCTGCAGGCCATGAATACCGGTCACGACGGCTCGATGACCACGGTTCACGCCAACACCCCGCGCGACGCCTTCTCGCGTTTGGAAACCATGGTGATGATGGCGAGCGCCAACGTTCCCGATCGTGTCATCCGGCAGCAACTCGCGTCCGCCATCCACCTGGTTTGCCAGGTTTCCCGTCTGAGCGACGGTACCCGCAAAGTTACCGGCATCGCCGAAGTGATGGGAGTCAAGGGCGATCAGGTGGAGATGCAGGATCTGTTTCAGTTTGAACGCTCGGGCGTTACCGAGCGAGGCAAAGTGGTTGGCACATTCAGGGCCTGCGGGAATATGCCGTTATGCCTCGACCGCCTGCGTGGTTTCGGTATTCGGCTTTCGAAGGCTATCTTTCACGAAGTTCAAGAGGTCAAGGAGAAGTAGTACAGACTTTGGTCCGTGCCTTCTCCCTGTGAGCGGAGAGAACTTTTAAGTATGTTCGGCACCTTCATCACGTTCGGCGTCATTTTTTCTCTCATTCTTTATGGCGTGGCTCACTATGCGTGGGTGATTCCGCAGCAGGAGCAGGCCAAAGAGTTATCCGGCCGGCTGCGCGACCTGCGCATGGCCACGCGTTCGAAGGTCAGGACCGGCTCCGACCTCATCCAACGCGAGAGCAAGGGTACGTTCAGTTTTCTGAATGCGTTTTTCGAATGGGCCGGTATCCAGCGGCGATTGCAGATCATGATCCGTCAGGCGGATCTGAAGTATAAAGCCACCGACGTTATCGCGTTGAGCGTTATCAGCATGGTGGTGGTTTATCTTCTGCTGGGTTTTATCATGGACCTTTACCTGTTGCGCGTCATGCTCTGTCTGCTGGTAGGAGCGGCGCCGATCTTCTACATTTCCAAAGTCCGCGCGCACCGGATGAATAAGTTTGAAGAAAATCTACCGGACGCGATCGATCTGTTCACCCGTACCATGCGCGCGGGCCACAATATTCACAGCGGTCTCGAGACCATTTCCACGGAGACCAGCGACCCTATCAAGAAAGAATTCAAGAAGGTCATGGAAGAACTGGCCCTGGGGTCGCAGATCGAGGCGGCGCTGCATGGTCTTGGCGAGCGGGTGCCGATTATCGATCTCAAATTTTTCATCACCGGTTTGATCCTGCAACGTCAGACCGGCGCCAACATGGTTGCGGTGCTCGAAAGCCTCTCGATGCTGATCCGCGAACGTCTCAACATGGCGGCCAAGATGAAAGCGCACACGGCCCAGCAGCGCTTCTCGGCCGGACTGCTTTGTACCATGCCGCTGGTCGTCGGCCTGGGATTCTGGGTACTCAAACCCGAATACATCAAGCTGCTCTGGACCGATCCAATCGGTAGTAAATTTCTGACTTACGCCATTATTTCGGAGATTATCGGCATTATTGTCATTCGTAAGTTAGCCAATATTAAGGCTTGAGGTCCATCTATGCTGATCCTGGTATTTATACTCGCGTTCGCCACAATCGTCGGCTTGATCTGGACGGGCACACAGGTCTTTCAGGAACAGGAGGATCCCGTCGGCGATCGCCTTGCGGAATTGCAGAACGAATTCCATGGTTTCGACGCAGCGTGGAGGTACGCAGCGGCGCAAGGCCGGCGGGGGCTTTCTCAATCGTTTTGTTTACGTCATCGCGTTAATCCCCGGCGCGGACGGCTGGATTCGCGATAACGAGAAGAAACTCGGCCGGGCTGGCGTGCGCAGCAAGTCGGCAGTGAATATTTTCGTGATCTGCTGTTTCGTTTTCATGGTGCTGCTGATGCTGGGGATGGCTTGGCTGCAGCGCGGAAACTCTCCCGGTTCCATGATCGGCGGCATTGCCGCGGCATTCATCATTGGTTTCATGGGGCCTTCCATGGTGCTGGGCCGGATGGAAAAACGATATCGCAAAAAGCTTCAGGAAGCGCTTCCCGATACGGTCGACATGTTGGGCATCGTGCTGGGTACCGGGTCTGGCGCTCGATCAGGCGATGGTGAGGGTGAGCGACGAAATGCAATACATTTATCCGGCGCTAGCCAGCGAATTCTATACGGTGGTGATGCAGGTGCGGGCCGGCCAGGAGCGCGCCGCGGCTTTTCAGCAACTGGTTCGACGCACGGGACTCGAAGACATCAAATCGCTTTCCGCGATGATTATCCAGAGCGAGCGTTTCGGAACCAGCTTGTCGCAGGCGCTGAAGGTCTACGCCGACGCGCTCCGCACCAGGCGCAAGCTGCGCGCGGAAGCCGCAGTCGGTAAGGCAGGCATCAAGATGCTGTTCCCGATCGTCATCTTCATTCTGCCGGTGCTATTCGTCATCACTCTCGTCCCCGGCATGCTCAGCGTACTGCACGATCTGAAGACCCTCGGCGGCGGCAGCGTCGGCGGCATTCGCTAGCAGCCCGTGGCAGAAGTCTCTCCGACGGCCAGGAGCAGGCGAAAACGCCTGCTCTACAAACCAGGTCGGACATTGCTGGATAGCAGCTGTGCAGCTTTAGCTTAATAATTTAGGATAATACCGGAAGTCTCTTGTAATAATCGTATCGTTTAGTTACTATCGTTTGATATACATAATTCAGGTTCGCGAAATCTGGCTCGGCTGGGCGCAATTTTCCTAGAAGGATCGTTTCTCGTACGTAAACCGAATGAATGGCACCGTACTAATCCTGGACGATGAAGAAGGTGTTCTCGAGCTCACTTCGCTTTACTTGAAAACGCGCGCATTTCCCACGCTCACCAGCAACTCGGCGGCGTCCGCCATGGAGAAATTGAGAGAAGCCGGTGGTGCGGTGGAAATTCTCATTGCCGATGTGATGCTGCCCGACAGCAGCGGTGTCGAGATTGCTCTTCAACTGAGGGCGATGTCGCCGGGGCTGAAAATTCTCTTCGTCTCGGGCTACTCGTTCGACGAATTGAGCGGCTCCGATTCGGCGCTCTATCAGCAGCTGCCGGCCGCAGCGGTGCGATTTCTTCGTAAGCCATACTCCGCACAGGACCTGATCGCCAGAATACTCGAACTGGCAACCCCTCCGCCATCCGCCGGCCCCGCGCCTAAAGCCACCCGGCCTGACGTTCCGCAGCCTGAAACCGTGCAGGACGCACTCGAACGGCAGACCGAGCTGCTCGATATGGTGCACGACGCCACCATTGTCCGCAACCTCAAGGGACAAATCCGATACTGGAACCGCGGCGCCGAGACCTTGTACGGCTGGACAAAGGAACAGGCGATCGGAAGGTCGACTCACGAGATGCTCCGAACCGTATTTCCTGAGCCCTTTGCCAATATCGAAAAAACGCTGCGCAAGGACGGCCGCTGGGAGGGCGTGTTACGCCACTCAACCTGGAGCGAAGGGACCGTGATGGTCTCGAGCCGTTGGGTCGTACGGCCCGCATCCGTCCGTTTCGCCGGCGACGGAGACGACGATATCGAGATTCTCGAAATTAATCACGACATCACGATCGAAAAAGAGATGGAGGGAGAACTCCTTAGAGCGAACCGGGATTTAACCCGCCGGGTTGAGGAGATTGACCGAGCCGAAAAGAGGTTCCGCGCCATGGTGGACGCGGCGCCGGACGCAGTAGTAATCGTGGACAGCGATGGCCGCATCGTATTGGTCAATGCGCAAACCGAGAAACAATTTGGTTACTTGCGAGAGGAACTGCTGGGTCGAAGCGTGGACCTGCTTTTGCCGGAGCGATTTCGCGGCCGCCATCCGGACCATCGAGCCGCATACACTGCAAATCCCCATGTACGGCCGATGGGACAAGGACTCGAGCTCTTTGGCTTGCGCAAAAACGGCGAGGAGTTTCCAGTCGAGATATCGTTGAGCCCCATTGACACCGCGGAAGGGATTCTTATCAGCAGCGCGATTCGCGACGTTTCCGATCGCAAGCGTTTTCAGGCCGCGCTCAGTGAGAAAAATATTCAGTTGGAAAACGCCGACCGTGCCAAGGATTTATTCCTGGCGAGCGTCAGCCATGAACTGCGGACGCCGCTACACACAATTATCGGATTCGCCGACCTGCTCGCCGAGCAAGTAACGGGGCCGCTAAACGAGAGGCAGAACCATTTTGTCCAACACATTCTCACCGACTCCCATTATCTGCAGTCGTTGATCAACGATATTCTGGACCTGAGCAAGATTGAGGCCGGCGGCCTGCAACTTCGCCTGGAGATAATCGAAACCACCAGGGCGATTGAGGAGGTCGTGTCGGCAATGCGTTCGCAAGCCTCGGCGAAATATATTCAGCTGATAACGAACGTAAAAGGCTCCCCTCCGCTCCGCGCCGACTACGTCCGCTTGCGGCAGGTCTTATTTAATCTGCTGGGCAATGCGATGAAATTCACTCCGACCGGTGGAATTATCCGGGTTGACGCCGTCCCGCACGGCGATTTCGTCGAAATCTCCGTCAGTGATTCCGGAATGGGCATCCCGTTGGAGAAACAGGCGGCGGTGTTCGACCGCTATTATCAGGTAACCGGTCTGACCAGTGGTGTGCCATCCGGAACTGGCCTGGGCCTGCCGATCGCCCGAGCGTTAGTGGAGCACCACGGCGGCCGGATCTGGCTCGAAAGTGAGCCGGGAAAAGGTAGCCGGTTTGCCTTCACGCTTCCCGTAGCCCGATCCCTCTCCGCGGCTATGTGAAGTTTTTATCAGAGCCAATCCGTATCGTAGTATCGTACGCGCCGTTGAAAGCAAACGCTAATTGGTGCGAACTTACGAAATCATTAGTCTCTCGTTACAACTACTCGCAAGCCGCCCTGTATTTTGTGTTGATTATTACTGCGCTGCAGGGTACTATCTAGTGATTGCCCTAGGTTTTGTCCCGGTAGACCAAAGCCTGCACGACCTCGGCGGTACCTGCTCGCTATCCTCAAACGTTTTTCCGCGCCGTGGGGTTTTAACAATCCGGCTACCTTCGATTCTTGTCCTGAAAGGACGTGCCATGAATGGCAGCGTTTTGATTCTGGATAACGACACGGGAGTCTTGGAACTCACCGCTCTCTATCTGAAAAGCAGGGGCATCTCTATACTCACCTGCACCTCGGGAGCCTCGGCGTTGGAGATGTTTCGCGAAGCTGATGGGGACATCGAAGTTCTTCTTACCGATGTCAGTTTGGCCGATAGTAGCGGCGTCGTAATCGCCGCTCAGTTGCTAGCGCTGTCCCCGGCTTTAAGAATTCTCTTTGTCTCCGGCTATTCCTTCGAGGAACTGAGTGGTCACGACTCCGCGCTTTACCACCGGTTTCCAGCCGGCTCCGTGCGTTTCCTCCGGAAACCGTACACTGCGCAAGACCTCATCGCAAAGATGCTTGAGTTGTCCGACCTGAAACCGGGCAAGGACACGAATGCCTCCCACGCCAAGGTGATCTACGAAACCCTCGAGCGCCAGGCTGGATTACTGGAATTAGCCCACGACGCGGTGATTGTTCGCGGGCTGGACGGGCAGATTCGCTATTGGAACCATGGGGCGGAGGCTCTTTATGGCTGGTCGAAACAGGACGCGCTGGGAAAACTCTCCCACAAGTTGCTGAGAACCGAATTCCCTGAGCCATTCGAGGCCATTGAAAAGGAGTTGCGCTCGACGCGTCGTTGGGAAGGGGTTCTGCGGCACACGACGCGCGATCTACGCACGGTGGTCGTTTCCAGCCGTTGGGCGATCCGGCTCGGTGACGCCCGGGTTTCGCGGGATGAGGAACTCGAAATCCTGGAGATCAATCGCGACATTACCATCCAAAAGAAGATAGAGGAAGGCTTTCTTGGAATCAACCGGGAACTCGGGTTACGGGTCGACGAACTTCGGCGAGCAGAACAGAGGTTTCGGGCTTTGCTGGAATCGGCGCCGGACGCCATGGTGATCATCGACGGCAGCGGGCAAATTGTCCTGGTTAACGCGCAGACCGAAAAGCAATTCGGCTACGCGCGGGAAGAACTGCTGGGACAGTCCGTGGACATGTTGCTGCCGGAGCGATTCCGCAGCCGGCATCCCTCACAGCGCGCGGCGTACCTCGCTCAGCCGCGTTTACGGCCCATGGGACGCGGTCTCGAACTCCTCGGAATACGCAAGAACGGAGAGGAGTTCCCCATCGACATATCGTTGAATCCAATCGAGACCGCTGATGGAGAGCTCATCAGCAGTTCCATCCGCGATATCTCCGAGCACAAACGGATAGAGCAGGCGCTCAACGCGAAGAATGCCGAACTGGAAAGCGCCGACCGGGCCAAAGATCAATTTCTCGCCAACGTCAGCCATGAATTGCGGGCGCCGCTGCATACCATCATAGGCTTTGCGGATCTGCTGGCGGAGCAAGTGAAGGGGCCGTTAAATAGCGATCAAGAGAATTTTGTCCAGCAGATTTTGAGGGACTCGCAACATCTTCTGTCCCTGATTAACGACATTCTCGATCTCAGCAAGATACAGTCCGGCAGCTTGGAGCTTCGCTGGGAAATTTTTGACACCGCTGGGGCCATCGGGGAGGTAATTACTTCCTTGCGTCCTCAGGCAGAAGCTAAATCCCTGCGCCTCGAGATCAACACGAGAGGCTCTTACGCCCTTCACGCCGACTACGGGCGTTTCAAACAGATTCTTTACAATTTACTGAGTAACGCAATCAAATTCACTCCCAATGACGGCACAATCCGCGTCGACGCCGGACGGCGTGAAAACTTCGTCGAAATCGCGGTTACCGACACCGGCATCGGGATACCGAAGGAACAACAGGCTGTAGTGTTCGATCGCTATCACCAGGTGCTCGCGGCAACCAAAAGTCCGCACCCGGGCACTGGCTTGGGACTACCGATCACTCGGGCGCTAGTGGAGCACCACGGCGGCCACATCTGGCTGGAAAGCGAACCCGGCAGGGGCAGCCGGTTTATCTTCACGCTTCCCGCAGCTCATGTGAGCGGCAAGCCGCAAAGCCTATCAATTGTTGCCTGAGCGTTCGCAGGACCACCGGTTTGGCAATATAGCCACTGAAACCCGCCTCCAACAATCGCTCCCGGCTGGTATCAAACCGGCTGTCGAACACCGCCATAATATGCCGGTTCTTCAGCCGCGCGTCCAGCCGCATCTCGTGTACGGCCGAATAGCCGCCAATGGCCGGCAGGTCCACATCCAGCAAAATGAGGTCTGGCAGAATGGCTCGAGCGACGGCAATCGCTTCGAGATGGTTCGAAGCTTCCACTACCTTGAAGCCCTCATGTTCCAGAAGGACGCGAAGCAACTCCCGCCCGCTCTCAACACTGTCGGCTACAAGAACGGTACTCATATAGTCAGACCGAGAGAGCAGGTTAGTACCCATTTGCGAATTAATGGAAATTATTAGGAATTCAGGAACTCAAGCCGGAAAACTGGGTGTCTACGCTCAGGAGTGGCGCAACTTGCAACAAGTCTTCGCTCAATTGAGAACCTCTCGACGAATGCCTGTGGTAGCCTGAAAGCCCCCCAATGAACCAAGAAGAGTCTCCGCCAAAGCCCCATCGCCCCGGTGGGTTTCTCGTCCGGGAGTTCTTCGGCAATTTAGGACCGGGTCTGATCACGGGCGCAGCCGATGACGATCCTTCCGGAATCTCCACCTATTCCGTGACCGGCGCACAGTTCGGGCTGGCGGCGCTTTGGACTGCCGTTTTCTCGTTCCCGCTGATGGCCGCGGTACAGCTGATGTGCGCCCGTTTGGGAATTGTTTCAGGACGCGGGCTCGCCGGCGTGATTCGAAGACGCTATTCGCGCTGGGTCCTGTGGTCTTCGTGCGCGATTCTGCTGGTGGCGAATGTGTTCAACATCGGGGCGGATTTAGGCGGGATGGGTGACGCGCTCGAGATGGTCACCGGGGTGAATGCCTTCCTCTGGAGCCCGTTGCTGGCAGTCGCAATTGTCGGCGCCCTGGTGTTGCTCTCCTACCGCCGTATCGCGAAGATTTTCAAATGGCTCACCCTGGCGCTTTTTGCTTACGTGATCACCGCTTTCCTGGTGAAACCCGACTGGGGAGCGGTGCTTCGCGCGACCCTGATTCCGCGGATACAGTGGAGCAAAGAGTATCTGGCGGTGCTGGTAGGCATTCTCGGAACCACTATTTCGCCTTATCTCTTTTTTTGGCAAGCTTCGCAAGAGGTGGAAGAGGAGCGCGCGATGGGACGCCATTCCGTTGCAGCCCGGCGCGGCGCCACGCCGCAGGAAATGACGTCGGCCACCATCGACGTGTGTACCGGCATGTTCTTCTCAAATTTCGTGATGTACTTCATCATCCTGACCACCGGGACCACCTTACACGCCCACGGCATCACGCGAATCGACACGGCGAAACAGGCTGCCGAAGCGCTTCGTCCGCTGGCAGGCGAGCAGGCGTACCTGCTGTTCACGCTCGGGATTATCGGCACGGGAGTTCTGGCGGTGCCGGTCCTGGCCGGCTCGAGCGCGTACGCGGTGGCGGAGGCGGCGGCATGGGGCGCATCGCTCGGAACTCCGCCGAAGATGGTGCGCAAGTTCTATTGGGTGATCGCGGCTGCGGTCGTCGTGGGGATCACTTTACAGTACGTGGGTCTCAGTGCGGTGCAGATGCTGTTTTATTCGGCGGTCTTGAACGGAATCCTAGCGGCCCCGCTCATTGTGCTGGTGGTGCTGTTGACCAGCGACCGCACGGTGATGGGAGAGTGGGTCAATCCGGGGTGGATGCAAGTATTGGGGTGGTTCGCGGCGTCCGTCATGACTTTTGCGGCGATCGCATTGTTCGTGGTGTGATTTAGGTCGACTGACAAAGCCTTTCGACATTCGCCAGGCCTTCCGCAAACATGGCATGATTGGTCCCCATACCGATGCGGAAATGGTCCGGCATGCCGAAGAACCGCCCCGGAACCGCGGACGTATCATACTCCGCGCGCAAACGCGATAGGAAGTCGTCAACGTTGCGGCCCAGCAGGCGCGGAAAAGCGGTGGTTCCAAAATGCGTCTCCGGAGCGGTAACGCATTCCGTATTTCGCAGGAACTCTGCTAGCAACCTTCGATCAGCCTCCACCAGGAGACGCGCTTTATGGCGGATGCGGTCGAGTTGCGAAAACGCCGCGACGCTCAGTAACTCTCCCGGATGTACCGGGGTGGCGGCGAAGAGATCGTTCAAGCGCCACATCGCGCGGGCGAGATCGGGCCGCGCCAGGATCCAGCCGCAGCGCAAGCCGGAAAGCCCATAGACCTTCGTCAGACTATTCGTCACCACGAAGTTATCCCCTAAATGGAAGGAGCTGTGCGGCGTGTTTGCGAAGACGGCGTCCAGATAGACTTCATCCACTAACACCCGCGGGCCGAGCGAGCCAACTTCGCGCAAAACATCTTCGGATGTCAGTACGCTGCTGGGATTATGGAGGTTGGTGAGAACGATGAGCCTGGTTTTGGGTGTGACGGCGCGACGCAGTTCCGCGGGATCGATCGCATAGCCGTTCTCTTCCCGGCGCGGAAAGCGCTTCACTCTAGCGCCCAGATATTCCGCCGTCGAGACGATCAGTTCGTAGGCCGGGTGTTCAATCAGTACTTCGTCGCCGGGTTCGACGAGCGTTGCCATGGCGAGATGGTTAGCCATCGACGTTCCCGCCGCGGTCACGACACAATCCGGATCGACTCCGTATTTGGCCGCTATGGCCTGAAGCAAGGGCCGGAAGCCATAGGAATTATCGCCATGAATTTCGAGGTCGCCTGGATTGAACTCGAGTTCGCTGAGCGGGAATCCTCCGACGCCGCTGGTCGCGAGATTGAACCGCGCCTTGCTTTGCGTCTTCGCCCAGTGCATGTATTCGGAAGACTTCTTGATCACGCGGGAACGCGCCGCCTCCACAGCCAATATACCGGCAATCCGGTGAACAGGATGCCGAGTCCGATCAGACTGTTTTCAGGAAACGCGGCGATCGTGCTCACGACAATTGCGGCGCAGGCCAGCACGAATAATCCCGTCGTATAAGGATGGCCGGGGGTCAGGTAGACTTCCGGGGGCGATGGCACGCGCCGGAAAACAAACAACGATGCGGCCGTGAATCCGAACGAGATGAAATCCACCGACACGACATAGTTGAGGATTTGTTCATAGCGGCCGGTCAAGGCGATCACGGTAGCCGCGAGTCCCTGCAGGATGATGGCGACGACGGGCGCGCCGGTGCGCGGCGAAAGCCAGCCCACGCTACGGAAGAAGAGTCCGTCACGAGCCATCGCGTAGTAGACGCGCGGGGCGGTGAGGATCCCCTGGCTCAGAAAACCGAGTGTCGATACCGCGATGCCGAAGGCGATCCATTGCGCGCCGCGGTTGCCGAGCGCCTTCTGCATGACTGCCGTGGCGGGAATCTTGGTTGCGGCAAGGTTGGCGGGCCCGAGCACTTTCAGACAAACGAAATTGACGGCGAGATAGAGCAGCACAACGCCGAGAACTCCGAAGAACAGACCGCGGGAAAGATCGCGGCGCGGATCGCGCATTTCGCCGGCCACAAAGCTGGCGGTCTGCCAGCCCCCATACGCGAAGGCTACCGGGGTCATGGCGGCTCCGATAGCGCGAAAGAGGTCAGGGGAGACGGGCTGGTCGAGCAGTGGCAGTGGGTGGATCGACCCTCCGCCCCACGCGATTCCCACCGCAACCAAAGCTATAATCGCGCTGATCTTGAGCAGCATCAACAGACTTTGTACATTGCTGCCGGCGCGGACTCCGAAGCAGTTGATCGCGGTCAATCCCAGCAGTGCGATCGCGGCGAGCATCGCGTCGCCGGCAGCGGAGCCGCTGATCTCGCGGTAGTATCGCGCGAACGTCACTGCGACCGCAGCCATGCCTCCCGTCTGCGTCACCAGCAACAAGACCCATCCATAGACGAATGCCACCGACGGATGGTACGCCTCGCGCAGATAGAGGTACTGTCCTCCCGCACCGGGAAGCCGCGTCGCCAGTTCCGCCCAGATGAAGGCGCCGAGCATGGCCAGGACGCCGCCGGCCAGCCAGACTCCGAGAATCAGAAACGGCGTGTGGACCCGCAGCGCGACCACGTAAGGATTGATGAAAATCCCCGAACCGACAATGCCCCCCATGACGATCATGGTGGCGTCGAACAGTCCAAGCTGACGGGCCAGGCGCGGAGTGGGCAATCCCGTATCATCGCATTCCGTCAACACTCCCGCTGACGGACGGCGGACGATGGTGTGATGAGATCAGCCGCGCTCGCCGCCAGGCGCGCCAGTTGGATTACCATGTAACGAAGCTGCATGTTTATTTCCCGATTGAACCGACGCCACCTACTCACCTCAGCTCTGGCCGCTTTGGGTGCGGCCGCCGTACCGCCTGGGAAGGCTCAATCCGGCGGTTCGCAGCCGGCGATTCCGGGCAAGAGTCCGATGATTCTGCATAACGATTTCCCGGAAGATCTCGAAATGCCGAACGCATATTTCGACCAGTGGCTGACGCCGAACCACAAATTTTTTGTCCGCCAGCACCTTCCCCGGCCCACCGTCGATCTCGCGGCGTTCAAGCTGACAGTGAACGGCATGGTGTCCAAGACCCTGGAGATCAAACTGGAAGATCTTCGCAAATTGCCGCAGCACAAGGTGGTGGCAACCCTCGAATGCACCGGTAACGGCCGGGGCTTTTATCGTCCGCGAGTGCCGGGGATTCAATGGGGGCGCGGCGGAATCGGCAACGCTGAATGGAGCGGTCCGCGAATCTCCGAGATCCTCAAGCTTGCGGGGGCCAAGACGGATGCTCCCTATATCGAGACCGACGGCGCCGATACCGGAGCCATCAAAACGCCCGACTTCATCCGGTCCCTGCCGATGAAGAAAGCGCTGCATCCCGCTACGCTGCTCGCCCTCGACATGAACGGCGCACCGATTCCGCAAATCAACGGCGCGCCGACGCGTCTCATCGTGCCTGGCTGGGATGGCACGAGTTGGGTGAAATGGGTGGAGCGCGTCACGGTGGCTGATGAACAGAACAAGGGCTTCTTCATGAATCCCGCATACCGGTATCCCAAATATTCCCGGCCGCCTGGCAGCCCTCCCATTCCCGCCGAACTCGAGGTTATCGAAGGGATGCGAGTGAAATCCGCGATCACGCGGCCTACCGAGGAGGAGAAAATTGCGCTCGGCCCGGCCACCATTGGAGGCTACGCCTGGGCCGGAGAAGAGAAAGTGGTGCGCGTCGAGATCTCCACGGATGGGGGCAGCCGCTGGAAGGATGCCGAATTGACGCCGCAAAATCTGAATTTCGCCTGGCGCCTGTTCAAGTACAATTGGACTCCGGCCAAGCCCGGTTATTATACGATTCTGTCCCGGGCGACCGATTCCGCGGGCAATGTTCAGCCGTTTGTCGCGGAATGGAATCCTTCGGGTTATTTGTATAATGCGATCGATCGAGTCGGCATCACGGTGGAGAAATCGGCATGAAAACTTTTCTGCTGGTATGGCTTTCGGTCTCGGTTTCGGCTGCCGAACTGGATCTCAGCGCGGCCAGGAAGGCCGAACAACGCGAGTGCACGCAATGTCATTCGATGCGCCTGATCCATTCCCAGCGTCTATCGGGAGCTGCGTGGGGCAAAGAGCTGGACAAAATGGCGGGGTGGGGCGCGCAGATCAAGGATCGCCAGTTACTGCTCGACTATCTGAGCGCTGAATATAGCGACGCCAAACCGGTACCGCAAGCTCCTTTATCGAGCGACGGCAAGTCCGCTAAGCCGTGACAAAGCCATGTTTGCAACGACTCCTCAGCCTCCCTACTACGCGGTGATTTTCACGTCACGGCGCACGCCGCAGGATGGCGGATACGGCGAGACTGCCGAGCGGATGGCAGAACTTGCGGAGGGCATGCCCGGCTATTTGGGAATTGAAAGTGCCCGTGGCGCGGACGGCCTGGGGATTACGGTCTCCTATTGGGCCAGCGAAGAAGCCATTGCGAACTGGAAACGTCACTCCGAGCATCGGGACGCCCAGAATCGCGGTAAAGGGCAATGGTATGAGCACTATGAATTGCGCGTCGCGAAGGTGGAACGCTGCTATAGCGGACCCGAAGGGCGATAAGAAGTACCCTATTTCCTGCGGCGTGAAGTTTCGCACGCTCGGCCCGATTTGGCCCTTCTTCGAATGCAATATTACTAGTACCCTTAAAAAACGCCTTCGGGATTGGCCCGATCGGCGCTACCATCTTAAAGGTAGGGGGCGGAAGGGATATCGTGAGCCAGAATCAAGCCGAAACTCCTTTCGACAGCATCGAAAGTTCTCATCAATACGTCGCGCTTCTGGCGCAGGCGATTGAGGAGGCGAAGCTGGACGTCGAGAGCGAGATTGCTCTGGCGATGGCGGACCGGGCCAACAGGCGCCGCGAAGCTCTCCAGTTAGTGCTTTATAACCTGACCAAGCTGGAATCCCACATGAGCTCCAGCCGCAGAATTCTGAACGACTTACGGACACTTCGCCGACTGCTGCTGGATGAACGTGAGCTCCAGCAGGCGGCGACGCATAATGGCGTCGCCCGCGCTGGGGCCTAGGGATCGTTAAGTCAAACTGGCTCAGGTGATCGCTAACACCAACGACGGATCTGCCCTCGCGCCCCGTCTCTCCTGTTACTTGTGCGAACTGGCGCTCCACGACATGCCGGTACCGGGACCCTCCGCGCTCGAAGCTATTCGTGCGGGTGGTTACGACGGCATCCAGGTCGGAGATTCGATCGACAACGCGATGAGCGAGACGTGTAGCCGCCTGGGCTTGAGCGTCGCCGGCAGCGGACGCGCGAATCGTCCGGATGAAGTGGACGCTATCGCAGCGCGGATGGCCGGGGCAGGATTTGTCTGCGGGACTCTGCATGCGGGCTGGGGGATGGAAGACGACGCCGCCGCGCGCGAATTGATCGAGGCTGTGTTGGCGGCATCTGAAAAGTATCGCCTGCCCCTTTATGTCGAGACGCATCGCGCCACTCTCTTCCAGGACATCTGGCGGACGGTGCAGTTTTCGCGATGGTACCCGGATCTGCGATTCAATGGCGACTTTTCGCATTGGTACACCGGGCAGGAGTTAGTCTATGGAGGCTTCGAAAATAAGTTCCGATTTCTGGAGCCGGTGTTCCAGCAGGTCCGGTTTCTGCACGGGAGAATCGGAAATCCGGGCTGCATCCAAGTGGATATCGGAGACGGCGGCATCGAGCGCCGGCCCTTCGTCGGGCACTTCCGTGAACTTTGGACAGCGTCTATGCGCGGCTTTCTCTCGAGCGCCGGCCCAGGCGATCACTTGATTTTCGCGCCAGAGTTATTGGCTCCCGATATTTATTATGCGCGTCTGGTTCCGGACGCTACGGGAGGGTTGCGGGAAGAGGGCAATCGGTGGGAACAGTCGTTAGTCCTCTGCCGCATCGCCCGGGAGTGCTTCGCAGAAGCTTCGCTCTAGACGTTCCCCCGGCCGCCCAGCGCCGTCTTTCGGTTGCCATTCGAATACCGCGAACGGACAAGCGATTGCTGGAACTCCGATGCCAGGCCCTGCAAGCCGTTCCTAAAACCGTGGCAAACGCGATGCAACCAGATCCGCCGCAGTGGTCAACTCCCAGTCTGGCCGGGGCTCCACGCGGCGAATTTTTTCCAAGCCGCGAGGATCGGCGTCATCCTGCTTTTTACGCATTCGCGGTGCCTGGAATCATGGGCGCGGCTGTCTTTACGAAGTTTGTTCTTGAGACTAGGCCGGACGGTGCGAAGGCTGCTCCAGAGTCCATTTAAGGAGGATGCATGAAAGCCGGTTATCCGTTGCTAATCCCCGGCGGCGTCGAACGGGAGCACGTGATTTGGTGACGACCGTTTTGATCTG
This sequence comes from Terriglobia bacterium, assembly GCA_963777595.1. Taxonomy (GTDB): domain Bacteria; phylum Acidobacteriota; class Terriglobia; order Bryobacterales; family Bryobacteraceae; genus CAVVFX01. Next base: position 6,511 of record CAVZRE010000045.1, on the reverse strand, counting down.
GTCCATCGCCGCGGGAACCATCGCTGGAGTTCTGTTCCGGCCGCGCGATTGGCCCGAAGCCGTGTGGGCCTGTATCGGCGCATTGATCCTGGTGATCTCCGGACTGCTACCCCTGTCGCAGGCCGGTGCGGCCATCGCCAAAGGAACCGACGTTTATCTATTCCTGACTGGGATGATGCTGCTCTCTGAACTGGCTCGTCAGGAAGGGGTATTCGACTGGCTGGCATCGCTCTCGGTGGCGGCTGCGAAAGGCTCTCGCGCACGCTTATTCACCCTGGTATATCTGGTCGGGATCGTGGTTACGGTATTCCTTTCCAACGACGCCACTGCGGTAGTGCTGACTCCCGCGGTCTACGCGGCTGTACAGAAAGCTCGCACCAGGGCGCTGCCTTACCTTTTCATCTGCGCGTTCATCGCCAATGCGGCGAGCTTCGTGCTTCCGATTTCCAATCCGGCGAACCTGGTGGTCTATGGAAAGAATCTTCCTCCCCTCCTCCCGTGGCTGCGGACCTTTCTCCTGCCTTCGGCCATCTCCATCTGCGTCACCTATGCGGCGTTGCGATGGAGCTTACGCCAGGAACTCGAGGGCAACGTCGAAGACGGCAGCGAACCGGAAAAGCTGTCGAGAGAAGGCCGTCTGGCGGCTTGGGGAATAGCCGGAACGGGAGCCATACTGATTACCGCGTCTGGACTCGGCCTCGATCTTGGCCTACCCACTTGTCTTGCCGCGGGAGTCGCTGTACTCGTAGCGACCCGTGCGAAAGGCAGCACGTTGGGCGCTATCGTGAGGGGCGTCTCCTGGACCGTGCTGCCGCTCGTCGCGGGATTATTCGTGTTGGTGGAAGCGTTGAACCATGCGGGTGCACTCAATGACGTAAGTCATGCACTGCAATGGTGCGCGGCGCTACCCCGCTTTGCGCGGGCGGTGGCGGCATCCTTTGGAGTGGCGGGTTTGTCGAACGTGATGAACAATCTGCCGTCCGGACTGCTCGCCGGCGGCGCGCTTCAGGTTGCGCAGTTGCCTCATGATATCCGGGATGCCGTCTTGATCGGCGTCGACCTCGGACCCAACCTCTCGGTCACCGGCTCGCTGGCGACGGTTCTCTGGCTCATCGCGCTGCGGCGTGAAGGCGAGAGGGTCAGTAATTGGGAGTTTCTCAAGACAGGCGTGGTCGTGATGCCGCCCGCCTTGTTGCTTTCGACACTCGCCCTTTCGCTCCTCTCCCAGTAAGCGCACTCGCGGCCCTGGTTCTGGTAGCGCTACCCGAATCCTGCCGGAACCGGCTGTCATGGCTTCAAGTCCGACACCGTTGTGATCCCTGGCGAAGTCCTCCTTCGGTCCGGGAACGTTGCCACGCGATCCGCGAATTCCACCAACGCTCACTGAAGGCGATGTTCGTCGGGTAATTTCAAGTCACGTGTATGTGACACGAGTAAGCCCTTTTCCTGGCCGATATGCCGATTGCAAACTTCTCCGGCAAGTATCGGCGTGACGCAGGGCTGAAATTCGTCGCACAGGCAGAAACACCAATCGAGCGGTTCACCGACCTTCGCGAGGCAGGGTTTCGTGCCCGATCCGCCATGCTCAGATTCTACATGGCCGCAAACGCAATGCTCCCGCGACTCCAGCCGCTTAGTCTTAGCGCGATGGTGAATGGGTACTGCAATTTCCTTCATGATGTGTGCCAGTCGGCCAATGCGGCGGAATCCGTCGACAGATCCTCTCGCGGCAACCATGGGCGGCCGACAAAGCAGCTCCTTCCTGTTTCCAACATTCACCTGTCGTGGAGGATCTGTCGCCTATTAAAATGGACGGATCGCGGTGAAGATCGTTTCGCTTGCTTTCCCCCGCCAACCGCTAATAGAGTCCGGGAATCAGCCGCGATGTCCTGGCGCAGTAAGCGCGGTACTCGTCGCCAAACTGCGCAAGCAAGAGCCGCTCTTCCGCTCGGATGCGTACTACGAGCGGTACAAGAATAAGCGCCGTGAGCAGCACACCGACTGCTGAACGAAACGCCAGGTCCCAACCCAGCAAGAAGACGAGTAATCCGAGATAGCTGGGATTCCGGATCACACCATAAATACCGCTAGTGACCAGACGGTGTCCAGGCTGGATGGCGACCAACCCACTGAAGCGATTGCCAAGCACGAAGACTGGCCAGATCCGCAAGGCGCCACCGATAGCGAGGAGAACCACGCCAAGCCAGCGAATGGTATCGCCGTCGATAGCCCAGAATCCTCTTCGATCCGTGTAAGCCGGCAGGTAGCCATCGAGCAGTCCGATCAGGGCAAAGGCCACTATGACCCAGCGGTTGTCGCGATCTTCGCGCACGCCGGGGCTCAGATTTCCGCCGGCGAAGAACGACACGCCGCACAAGCCGGCAAGCACGACGGCGAGCGCGGTCAATGCCGGATGGGAGAAGAAGTTCACAAATCCGCCCCAGCCGAGAATGGGCAGGCAGAGATAGGCAGCGGTGCCTGCAAGGATCAGGGGTATTCGGGCGGTTAACTTCATCGCCTCAGGGGGCCGATCTGCAGATGATTCGTGAGCGTAACTATGCCAGGTACGCTGCCGGCTTGCTTGAACATCTGTCTTATCTGCTTCGTTGCGAACATCGCTCGATGATAGAAGCGAGGCGATAAAGTCGTTATCAGAAACACATCGCAGTTTTTCTTATTTGGGAATCACCTCTGCGCGCATTTGCTATTCTAGCCAAACTGGAAGCAAGTTGACCCATGGCCGCTTACGGGCAAATACCGACCCGGGAAACCGCGGCGCCTCCAACGGGCTTCCTTGGGCGCTGGCTCTATGCCGGCAGCCGAATGGATGCGCCTGCGCAACCGCCAGAGCACACGACGCACCCCTGGTATCTGGTTCTTTGGCTCACCGGAGTCGATTACTTCTCGACGCTCGGTTACCAACCCGGTATCGCATTGTTAGCTGCCGGGGCCGTCTCACCGATTGCGACTGCGATCCTCGTTCTGGTAACCCTGGCCTGCGCCCTGCCCATCTATTCCCAGGTCGCCCGACGCTCCTATGTTGGCCAAGGGTCTTTGGCCCTGCTGGAAAACCTGCTGCCGGGATGGAAGGGCAAGGTCTTCGTACTCGTGCTGCTGGGTTTCGCGGGTACGGATTTTGTGATCACCATGACCTTGTCCGCCGCGGACGCCGCGCAGCACGCGATCGAAAACCCTTATCTGCATCCACTCTTGGGACACTCGCGACTCGAAATCACTGTCGCCTTGCTGGCCCTGCTGGCGTTGGTTTTTCTCGCGGGGTTCCGGGAAGCGATTCGTCTTGCCTCCACCGTGGCAATACCGTATCTGTTGCTCAATCTCGTGGTGCTCGTTCGAGCCCTTTTGGAGATTCTGCATAAGCCCGAACTGTTCAGCCACTGGCAGGCGAGTTTGAGTTTGCAAGGCGACTGGACTGCCCTGGCTCTTGTGGCCGTTTTGGTTTTCCCTAAACTGGCATTGGGGCTGAGCGGTTTTGAAACCGGCGTTTCAGTTATGCCCCTCGTCGCCGGAGACCCGAACGCTCAGCCTGACGAGGTGCCCTATGAACGCATCCGGAACACCCGGAAGCTGTTGTCCGCCGCTGCCCTGATCATGAGTGGAATGCTGGTATTTTCCAGCTTCGTTACAACGCTTCTCATTCCTCGCGAGGCGTACCGCATCGGCGGTCCCGCCAGCGGACGGGCGATCGCCTATCTTGCGCACCTGCTATTGGGAGACGTTTTTGGGACCGTCTATGACCTGTCGAGCATTCTGATTTTGTGGTTTGCGGGAGCTTCCGCGATGGCCGGCCTGCTGCACCTCATTCCGCGATATCTCCCTCGTTTCGGTATGGCGCCCATCTGGGTGGCGTACTCGCGTCCACTGGTGCTGGTTCTGTTCACCATCGATCTGCTGGTGACGCTGGCGTTTCATGCGGATGTCGTGGCGCAGAGTGGAGCTTACGCCACGGGCGTTCTCGTTCTGATGCTTTCGGCAGCGGTGGCAGCCGCTTTGGCGCTGTTTCGCGAACGCCGCTGGCTTGCGAGCGTTTATTGCTGGTTGGTGAGCGTGGTTTTCATGTATACCCTCGCTGCCAACGTAATCGAACGGCCGGATGGGATCATCATCGCGAGCATCTTTATCACCACCGTGATCGCTTTCAGCGCAGCCAGCCGGTATCAGCGGGCGACGGAACTGCGGGTGGCCGATCTCAAGGTTGTCGACGACGAGTCCATCAAACTGTGGCAGTCGATGGTAGACAAGAAAGTAAACCTTGTTCCCGTCGGCAAAATGGATCCTGAAGAACGGCAGCGGAAGGCGGGCGAGATCCACCGGTACTACACAGTTCAGGGTCCGCTGGCTTTCGTGCACGTGGAATTGCTGGATAATCGGAGTGATTTTCTAGCGAACCTGCAGGTGCGGGTCACCGAACAAGACGGCCATTTCCTGATTGAGGTTTCGAGAGCCATCGCTATCGCCAATGCGATAGCCTACGTCAGCGAACTGCTCGATCCGATCGGCATTTTCCTGGGATTATCCAGGCAGAGCCTGATGACCCAGTCGCTGCGCTACCTTTTTTTCGGCGAAGGAGAGACGGGGCTGATGGTTTACACCATCCTGGTCCGCTACTGGAACTGGACCCCGGAAGCGGATGTGCGGCCGGTCATCTTCCTCATCAGTGAGTGAGACCGCGCGAGATTGTCCTGCGCCGGTTATCGCGGGATCGATTGACTTTTTTTGCTGCCCGCTGCGGCGAAACTCCTCACGGCCGCCCCCTCGAGTTTGCCTCTCGAAGTGACGCATGAGAGTATGCTCACCGAGCTGCTTGCGGGCGTCAACCCAGATGCCTGTCGCTGAGTCATCCCTCCAAACGCCGATACCGTTCTCAACCCTGCGCCGGCGACGACCTGCCATCTAAACCAGTCTGCGTTTCCGCACGCGGTGTCGAATACCAGTTCACAGTTTGGCGAGAGCTGCGATGTGTGTCATGGTACCTGGGCAACGCGTTTCGCGTTCGAACAGTAGACGCCTTTTCTCCGCACCTCGACATCCGGCGCCATGGAAAAACGGCCTGACTCCGCTATCTTATTCAAACCACACAACTGAGCGGAATCTTCCGCATGGCGGGGCAATTGCACCCACGGCAACGCGCCTCAACGGATTCTGCCCGCGGGACGCGAGATCAACGAATTGACTGACTAGCGAGGCAACGATCATGAAGAAGCACGTTGGAAAGCTAATCCTCTCGATGCTGGCGTGTGCCTGCATTGTCTTTGCGACGGTAGTAACAGATTATAATCACGCCGTCGATTTCCATAAGTACAAAACTTACAGTTGGATCAAAGTAAAGGTGGACGATCCCCTCTGGGAAGACCGCATTACGCGCGCCGTCGATACGCAATTGGTAGCCAAGGGCTGGGGCAAAGTGCCGATGAATGGGGATGCCGCCATCGCAGCTTATGGTTCAGTCCATGAAAAGAAGTCCCTGGAGACCTGGTACTCAGGCTTCGGCGGGGGTTGGCATTGGCGCGGCTGGGGCGGCGCTGGACTTGCCACCACAACCGTGGACGAGACGCCGGTTGGTACCCTGGCGATCGACATCTTCGACGGCTCGACGCAAGGTTTAATCTGGCGGGGACGCGCTAGCGAAACTCTGACCAGCAAGCCGGAAAAGGATGAAAAGAAACTCGACAAAATCGTAGCTGAAATGTTCAAGAAATTCCCGCCGCCCTCCAAGGACTAGCGTCCGCCGCAATGTCTCAATCGGCCCGGACTTGAGACTGCCCGGGCCGTACCCTGCGCAGATCTGTCCGGCTCGAGTTTGGCTGTTCCGCGTTCTCCTGGCCTGCGGGAAAGAGTGCGTTCTACCTCGAGTCAATTCCCGGGATGATCGGCGCGCGCGATCATCCCGTCCAACCCGCACGCTCAAAGGAGTTGTATCTGGCGAACTCCTTTTCCTACGGAAGGCGCGAAATTATCTGCCATTCTGTATGGAGAGAACACAGCAGGTGCCGTTATTCAACGTGCATCGGAAGAAGATACCCGATGTCGAACGTGCGAAATATTTCGGCCGAACGTATCCGCGCTCTGGAGGCAGAGAACGAGGAATTGCGCCGTAAACTTGCAGCTCTCCGGGACGCGGACGAACGACTGCAACAGCAGAAGAACCTCTTACAGACGATCTTCGATCACCTGCCCCTCATGGTCAACGTGGGCTCGGAGGGCAAGATCGAGATCGTCAATCGCGAGTGGGAACGCACACTCGGCTGGACGGCAGAAGATTTGGCTGCCGAGCAGACCGAATCCTTGATCGAAGCACTGTACCCCGATCCCCGGGAACGTGAAAGAGCGCATTCATCCATCCGTGAAGGCAAGGCGGAATGGACCGATTTCAGCATACGCACACGGCACGGCCGGACGATTGAAACGACGTGGACGAACGTCCACCTGGAAGACGGCCGCTGGCTGGGCATCGGCCAGGACATCACGGAACGTAAGCGGGCGGAACGGGCAC